>CAWARB010000014.1:0-386341 GCA_963784335.1 uncultured Cytophagales bacterium
ATCGGCCATTCTTGACGTAACCAAAGCCGACACAATTAACGCGGCTTTCGACGTGGCGGCACTGGCTTTCGGCGGTGTCGATATCGCGGTAAACTGCGCCGGGCTGAGTATCTCCAAACCCATCGAAGAACACACCGAGAAAGACTGGGATCTGCTGTATGACGTGCTGGTGAAAGGTCAGTTTTTTGTCACCCAGAAAGCCGTTGAGGTGATGCGGAAGCAAAAGCTGGGGGGGGATATCCTGAACATCGTCAGCAAGAACGGGCTGGTTTCCGGCCCGAACAACGCGGGCTATGGGTCGGCCAAAGCGGCCCAGCTGCACCTAAGTCGCCTGAACGCGGCCGAGCTGGGGAAAGACCACATCCGGGTCAACGTCGTCAATCCCGATGCCGTTATTTCGGACTCGAAAATATGGGCGGGTGCCTGGGCCGAAGGGCGCGCCAAAGCCTACGGCGTTACAGTGGCCGAACTCCCCGCGTACTACGCCAAACGGACATTGCTAAACGAAATTATCCTGCCCGACGACATTGCCAATGCCTGTCTGGCCTTCGTAAACGGCCTGTTATCCAAATCCACCGGCAACGTTCTGAACGTTGATGGGGGGGTAGCGATGGCGTTTGTACGGTAGAAAACGTGTGTGGGTGATGGCTGAAATCTTATTGTCATTGCCCACACCTAATTTCTATCAGCCCACAAATTTATTTGTGGGTTTAAAAAGCCGGATGATGTATTGATTAACCGTTTCAACGGTTTTTAAACATCGTCATGTGGTAATCCATAATGACTCATAAATCGCCGGTATTCATCCTGGAATGTAACGGTTCGGTGGTGCTCTGCCTGATTTGAAATATAGGCTCGAACGCGCTCAACGTGGGATTCGCTGATGGAGAAAGCACCGTAACCGGTTTGCCAGGCAAATGGTATAGGTAACAACTTAAGCTGGTTGAACGCATGAGAACTCCCGCCTTTCAGTTGTTTTACCACGTCGGCTATTGATTTTTTGGAGTAAGAAGGAACAGGATATGAACATGGTCGGCAACGCCCCCGATGCAATCGACAAAGCAGTCCATGTCAACAAGTTGACGTCGTAATTCATCATGCACATGGGATCGAATTGCCTGATTGAATCATCGGTTCTCGGTTTTTGGTGGCAAAGACGGCGTGGACCCAGACTTTCGATTTGGAATGACTCATATAGTTGGATAGGAATGAAAACCGTTTAAACGGTTCAAGAAATAGATAAACCTGTTTTTCAAACCCACACATGAATGTGTGGGCTGATAGTAAGACGGAATTTCCATAAAGTGGATACATAAACCTCTAAACCCTTCATGAATCTCGACCCCAATTATATTGCCGATTATAACCAGCGTCAGCTGGAAGGCACCAGCGTAAATTATCATACTGGACGCAGGAAGTAGCGACTGCCGAACCCATTATTCGAGAAACTGATTGACTTTCAGATTGCCATTCCCAGCTGGGCACTGGGTACGGGCGGTACCCGCTTTGGCCGTTTTCCGGGTGGGGGAGAACCCCGTTCCCTGGAAGAGAAAATGGCTGATGTGGGCCTGCTCCACGCCCTGAACCGGGCCAGTGGGGCCATTTCCTTGCACATTCCCTGGGACATTCCCACCGACGCCGGTGCCATCAAACAACTGGCCAGCCAGTACGGGCTGCGCTTCGATGCAGTAAACTCCAACACGTTTCAGGACCAGCCGGGGGCTGAACAGAGCTACAAGTTTGGTTCCCTGCAACACACTGACCCCGCCGTACGGCAACAGGCCATCGACCACAACATCGAGGTAATCAAACACGGCGTAGCCCTGGGGTCCGATGCCCTGACGGTCTGGCTGTCCGATGGGTCGTGTTTTCCGGGTCAGCTTAATTTCAGAAAAGCCTTCGACCGTACCCTGTCGAGTCTGGAAGCGATTTATGCCGCCCTGCCCGACAACTGGAAAGTATTTGTCGAGTACAAAGCGTTCGAGCCGAATTTCTATTCGATGACCGTGGGCGACTGGGGCAGTAGTTTTCTGTACGCCAACAAACTCGGCCCAAAAGCCTATACCCTCGTGGATCTGGGCCACCACCTGCCCAACGCCAACATCGAGCAGATTGTGGCCATCCTGCTGCATCAGGGCAAACTCGGCGGGTTCCACTTCAACGATTCCAAGTACGGCGACGACGACCTCACGGCGGGCAGTATCAAACCCTACCAGCTGTTCCTGATTTTTACCGAACTGGTGGACGGACTGGATGCTAAAGGCATGAACCACGCCAAAGACCTCGGCTGGATGATTGACGCCAGCCACAACGTAAAAGACCCGCTCGAAGACCTGCTGCAATCGGTCGAAGCCATTCAGCTGGCCTACGCCCAGGCGTTGCTGGTGGACCGGGAAGCGCTGGAAGAAGCCCGCGAAGCCAATGACGCGGTTCGGGCGCAGGAAATTTTGCAGGACGCCTTCCGCACCGACGTTCGCCCACTGGTGGCCGAAGCCCGACGCCGGGCGGGGGCCGCTCTGAACCCACTGGCCTTGTACCGCCAGCTGAACGTCCGGCAGCAACTCATCGGCGAACGCGGTGCCAAAACCGTAGCCACGGGACTTTAAACGTTAAGCTAGTGATGAATGTAGCGTGAAAAATGAAAAATAAGTAAACGCTGAAATAGCGGGTATTCTTTATTCTACACTCTTCATTCTTCACGCTACATTCTACAACCATGACCTCCGTAATTGCCATTTTCGATATTGGGAAGACCAACAAAAAGCTATTTCTCTTCGATGAATCGTATCAGATTGTCTGGGAAAAGTCGGAGAGTTTTGTGGAGATACCGGATGAAGACGGCGACTTTTGCGACGATGTTCACCAGCTGAAAAGTTGGGTAGCTTCTTCGCTGACCGAGGTAATGGCGTTGACCCGGTTTAGCGTGAAAGCGGTAAACATTTCGGCCTACGGCGCCAGTCTGGTACACATCGACCAGACGGGGCAACCCCTCACTCCGCTGTACAGTTACCTCAAGGTTTTTCCGGCTCCGTTGCAACGTCAGTTTTTCGACACCTACGGGACCGAAGCCCATATGACCCGGCAAACGGCTTCCCCATTGCTGGGCAACCTGAATTCGGGTCTTCAGCTGTACCGGCTGAAATACGAACAGCCGGACGTAGTGAAAAAACTGGCTTTTTCCCTGCACCTGCCGCAGTACATCAGCTTTCTGGTAAACAACAAACCCGTTTCGGACCTCACCAGTATCGGGTGCCATACCATGCTCTGGGATTTCGACCGGCATGCCTACCATGCGTGGGTCGGGCGGGAAAATCTGGACCGGTTTCTGGCCCCGATTGCGGCATCCGATTCGGCTGTTTTGGTCGAAATAGGTGGTCATTCGGTACAGGTGGGTGTTGGCCTGCACGATAGTTCGGCGGCTTTGATTCCCTATCTGGCTTCGTTTCAGGAGGAGGGCGATGCGGGCTCCTTCGTACTCATTTCCACCGGTACCTGGTGCGTGAGCATGAACCCGTTCAACAGTAACCCCCTCACGCCCGAGGAGTTGCAGTACGATTGCCTGACGTTTATGCACTACAAAGGCCGGCCCGTGAAGGCGTCCCGGTTGTTTGCCGGGAATGAGCACGAGCAGCAGGTAAAACGGCTGGCTGCTCATTTTCAGGTACCGGTGGATACGTACAAAAAAATAGCGTATAATTCGCAGTTAATCAGTCAGTTGAGGCAGCGGGTAACGCAGGTGACTACAGAGCGGGAAGGGAAAGGCGACCAGCTTATTTCCATGCATGGTTCCCTGTTTCGGGACCGCGACCTGTCTGCATTTGCCGATTACGGGGAAGCCTATCACCAGCTGATCCTCGACATTATGGCGCAGCAACTCATCTCAACATCGCTGGTACTGGCCGACTCGCCCGTTCGGCGCATCTTCGTTGACGGTGGTTTTGGCAACAATCCCATCTACATGAACCTGCTGGCTATCGCCTTTCCGGACATCGAGGTGTATGCTGCATCGGTAGCGCAGGCATCGGCGCTGGGTGCTGCCCTGGCCATTCACCAGCACTGGAATAGCCAGCCGATTCCCGATACCTGTGTCGCCCTCAAAAAGTACACGGCTCCCCCGGCAGTCCACTGACCAGCCGCGCCGGAATACACCATAACCACCAGAAAACACATGAAACGGAAACGGTTTATCAACCGCAGTGTACTCTTCTTTTGTGCCCTGGCTGCCCTCACGGCAACGGGGCAGAAGCTCCCTGCCAAAAAAGAAATCATGGCCAAAATGACCCTGGCGAATGACTATTTTATGAAAACCTGGCCCGATCCGGGTAAGGAAATCGTGACCAACAAAACCCGCCCCAGCAACATCTGGACGCGGGCCGTTTATTACGAGGGGCTCATGGCGCTCTACGGCATCGACAAGCAGAAGCGGTACTACGATTACGCCGTCGACTGGGGCCAAAAACACCACTGGGGCCTGCGGAGCGGTGTTAATACCCGTAATGCCGACGACCAGTGCTGCGGGCAAACGTACATCGACCTGTTTCAACTTGATCAGGCCGTTGGTCGCTCCCGGCCGGAACGCATTCACGACATTAAAGCCTCCATCGACGCGATGGTGAACAGCGATAAAGTGGACGACTGGAGCTGGGTAGACGCGCTGCAAATGGCCATGCCGGTGTTTGCGCAACTGGGCGTGATGGACACAGCGCATAGCGCCGGTACGTCGCCCTACTACGAAAAAATGTACCAGATTTATCAGTACGCCAAAACCAAACACGGGGGCAGCGGCCTGTATAATCCCAAAGATGGGTTGTGGTGGCGGGATAAGGATTTCGTGCCGCCGTACAAGGAACCAAACGGGCAGGATTGCTACTGGTCGCGGGGGAACGGCTGGGTCGTAGCGGCTCTGGTGCGGGTGCTGGACATCATGCCCAAAAATGCTCCCCACCGGGACGAGTACGAAAAAACGTACCGGGAGATGATGCAGGCGTTACCGCCCCTGCAACGCCCCGACGGTTTCTGGAACGTGAGTTTACACGACCCGACGAATTTTGGCGGTAAAGAACTGACTGGAACCGCTTTGTTTATCTACGGAATGGCCTGGGGCGTAAACCACGGTTTGCTCGATGGAAAAACATACCGGCCTGTCATCGCCAAAGCCTGGAACGCCATGGCTACCGAATCCGTCCATCCGAACGGTTTCCTGGGCTACGTGCAGGGAACCGGCAAGGAGCCCAAAGATGGCCAGCCCGTCACCTACGACAGCAAGCCCGATTTTGAAGATTACGGCCTCGGCTGCTTCCTGCTGGCCGGAACGGAATTGTGTAAGATGAAGTAGACAAACACTAAACCCGAAACGCTATGGAAGAAATTGCTTTTACGATGAAACTGAAGCCCGGCGTGGAGGCTGAGTACCAGCGCCGGCACGACGAAATCTGGCCGGAGCTGACAAACGTACTGGCCGACGCGGGCATCCATGATTATTCCATTTACCTGGACCGGGCCACCGGAACGCTGTTTGCGGTGCAGAAACGAACCGATACCCACACGGCTGATACGTTGCCGGGCCTACCCGTCATGCAGCGGTGGTGGCTGTACATGGCGGACCTAATGGAAACCAACCCCGATAACTCGCCGGTAGTCGTACCGCTGGAACGGGTATTTCATCAGGATTGATGGGGGCTGAGAGGGGAAATCTGTTCTTTCAAGCCGACAAAATTAGTATTAGGCTGTTTTCAATTCGTTAACAGATGATGGCCAAAAGCGCTGCACTATGTACTTCTTTTCTTTTTTCTCTGCCTGACGTAAATCGAAATTCTGCTGCAAATTCAGCCAGAGTTGCGGGGTCGTATTAAACGCTTCTGATAAGCGTAAAGCCATTTCAGGCGAAAATCCGTGATGGCCGTTAACCAACTGTGACAACGTTTTACGGGTTACGCCCAGGCCTTTGGCGGCATCCGTTATGGATAGTTCGAGCGGATCTAAGTATAACCCCTTTAAAACCTTGCCGGGGTAGGGCGGGTTCTTCATCGGGCCTTTAACGCGGTTATCTTCCATGTTCGTTTTTTTTATTCTAATGGTAGTCTAAATAATCAACGTCGGTAACGCCTTCATCATCAAACCTAAATATAATACGGTAATTCGCATTGACTTTGACTGCCCAAAAACCGTTTAATTCACCTGATAATTTATGTAGCCCTGAGCGGGGAAATCCATGTCCTCCGGCTTCGCGGCCGCATCGAGCAAGCCCATGATTAAACCGATTTTACCCAGTTGCGATGCGGGGAGTTTTGATCCGTCATCTTTCTGGTAAAACAGGCGTAAAGGCTTGCTGGTATTGCTTTTTATCATCTACCAAATGTAACACGTTCCGTAACGTGTATCAAGTAGTTTGAGGTTCTGCATTAGTTTTTAGCCAGCAGATACGTAAGCCCAAACTGAGGTTGACCAATGTACTCGGACCGGTTTCCGAAATGTACCCACTGAAAATGGTAGTTTATTTCTGCCCGCAGGAAGGGCGTAACGCCAAGGCTCACTCCAGGGCTGATTTGAGTTGATTGTATGGCCGGGTTCATAAACGTAAACTCCCTCGCCGGCCAGCCGCTTGCCGAACTGATAGGACAGGTCAATGAAGGGCGATAGCCGGGTAGCCGTAAACTGATACCGCAGGTAAGGCCCGGCGGTAATATCATGGAACGCATAATTTCTGAAGCCTTCCCGGCCCCACGTACCGCTCAAGCCTACCGCCAGTTGTTTGGCCAGGTAGTAGCCTGAATGCAGCTGGAGGGTATTTCGTTTCCCGATAAGGTTGCCTCCCACCCGGCCATCGCGTATCCCCACCTGCCAGTTTCCTTTGTTAAAACTGTCTCTGTAGGGACTGTTCGTGCGGGTTTGGGCGGATGATGCCGTAAGTGAAAAACAGGTAAAAACGATAAGGGCCAGGAAGGGTTTCATGCGGATGAATCGTTGATTTTCCTGATAACGGACTCGCCCGAAAATCCGTGTGTTGCCTACCGCTTACTCAATCGTTTAACGGATGCAGGTTGGATTTTCGGCGTGTTAACCCGGCTTCGTCAGCTAAAGCCCAACGGCAGTGGCGTAAAATTTCGGCCGGACTGCCTGTAGTTCGTCCCTGGTAGGGCTTTTATGGATTGCCGGTAGGGTTTGGCCACCGGTACAGAGCCGTTTTTTATGAACATCCCGCGCTTCATTGGGTTCTGATACTATATCAGATCAGTAGACTCAATCCAATTGATTATGACCCTTACGGAAAAAGCCGCTCCACCAGCGAAACAACCGCCTTCGTTGCCCGCCATGCATACGGTGACACTAACCGTCAACGGCACCGAAACCACCCTGCAACTGGCTCCCTGGACCTCCCTGCTCGATGCGCTGCGCGAATACATGCACCTCACCGGTACCAAAAAAGGCTGCGACCACGGCCAGTGCGGAGCCTGTACGGTGCTGGTAAACGGCAAACGCATCAATGCCTGCCTGACGCTGGCCATCATGCAGGAAGGTAACGCGATTACCACCATTGAAGGGCTGGCGCAGCAGGATGCCGATGGAAAAAGCGGGCTGCATCCTATTCAGCAGGCCTTCATGGACCACGATGCGTTTCAGTGTGGTTACTGCACGCCGGGGCAGATCTGCTCGGCGGTGGGGATGATGAACGAAGGCCACGCCAGAACCGCCGACGATATTCGGGAACTGATGAGCGGCAACATCTGCCGTTGCGGAGCTTATACCAACATTGTCGATGCCATTCAATCCGTAATGAACCCTCAACCCGACGCAGCATGAACAGTTTTGCCTATACCCGGGCCGACGGCGTAACGCATGCCGTGGCCGAACGGGCCGATGAACCCACCGCCACCTTTATTGCGGGGGGCACTAACCTCATCGACCTGATGAAGGAAAATGTGGCCCGCCCTACGCGCCTGATTGACATTAACCGGCTACCCCTGGCTACGATCACCGATACCGAAAATGGCGGATTACGGCTGGGTGCCCTGGTGACCAATGCCGATACGGCCTACGATGAAAAAGTAGCCGAACAGTACCCGTTACTGGCGGAGGCTATCCTGGCCGGTGCATCGGCTCAGCTTCGTAACATGGCTACGGATGGTGGTAACCTGATGCAGCGGACACGCTGTTATTATTTCTACGATTTAGCCACGCCCTGTAACAAACGGGAACCGGGTTCCGGCTGTTCGGCCATCAACGGATACAACCGGATCCACGCCATCCTGGGAACCGGTTCGCCAACGGGTGATGTGCAGTGCATCGCCACCCATCCATCCGATATGTGCGTGGCCCTGGCCGCCCTCGAAGCCACGGTGCGGGTAACCGGCCCCGATGGCGACCGGACGATTCCCTTCGCCGAATTTCACCGGTTACCCGGGGATACCCCCGAACTGGACAACACGTTACAGAAAGGAGAACTTATCACAGCCATCGATTTGCCCGCCAACGGGTTTTCCAAACACTACGCGTACCTGAAACTGCGGGATCGGGCTTCCTACGCCTTCGCGCTGGTATCGGTAGCGGCTGCCCTGGAGATGGAGGGGAATACCATTACCGATGCCCGAATCGCGCTGGGGGGTGTGGCGCATAAACCCTGGCGACGACCCGAAGTAGAAGCGATGCTACGCGGCAAACCGGCCGGTACCGATGTGTTTCAAACCGTGGCCGATGCCCTGCTGGATGGGGCGCAGGGGTACGGGCATAACACCTTTAAAATTGACCTGGCCAAACGCGCCATCGTCCGCGCTTTGGCGCAGGCCGCTAAACTAGACTAATCCCATGACCCAACAACCATACATTGGAAAACCAATAAACCGACTCGATGGCCTGGACAAAGTGACGGGTAAGGCAAAGTACGCGGCTGAGTTCGATACGCCGGACCTGCTGCACGGCTACGTGGTGAACAGTACCATCGCGAAGGGGAAAATAAAAAAAATCAACACGCAGGATGCGTTAAGCCTGCCGGGTGTAATTAAGGTCTTCACGCATGAGAACCGGCCAAAACTGGCCTGGTTCGATATGAGCTACAAAGACCAGGACTCCCCGCCGGGTTCGCCATTTCGACCGTTGCAGGATGCGAAAATTGCCTATAGCGCCCAGCCTATAGCCCTGGTCATTGCCGAAACGTTCGAGCTGGCCCGGTACGCGGCCTCACTGATAACGGTTGAGTACGAGCAGGTGGCGCACCAGAGCGATCTGGAATCCAACCGACACAAGGCGCGCAAACCCGCTACGGGGATGGCTACGCTACTGAAGCCACCGCCACCCAAACCCAAAGGCGATTTCGAAGGGGCTTTCAAGGCGGCCCCGCATCAGGTAACGGGAGAGTATGTGCATGGCATGGAGCACCATAACCCGATGGAGCTGTTTGCCACCACCGTCGTCTACGAAAAAGGCCGCAATAAGTCGGGGGGGAAGTACACGGTGTACGACAAAACGCAGGGCGTAACCAATAGTATTCTGTATGCCGCTCAGGTGTTCGACATTCCTTTCAGGGATATCCGGGTTATATCACCCTACGTGGGGGGCGGTTTCGGGTCTGGACTCCGTCCGCAGTACCAACTCTTTATGGCCATGCTGGCCGCCCGGGAACTGAAGCGTTCGGTGCGGGTTGTGCTCAATCGCCAGCAGATGTTTTCCTTTGGTCACCGCCCCGCTACCATCCAAACGGTGGCGCTGGGCGCATCGGCCGGCGGGGACATGACGGCCCTGTACCACCGTGCCGTGGGCGAAACCTCGCAGTTTGAAGATTACACGGAAGTTGTCGTCAACTACGGCGGTATGCTCTACCCACCGCAGAACGTGACGCTGGAACACCAGATTGTGCCGCTCGATGTGAACACACCACTGGATATGCGGGCACCGGGCGGGGTAACGGGCATGACAGCGCTCGAATGCGCCGTGGATGAACTGGCCTATAAAGCCGGTATCGACCCGGTCGAATTCAGGTTGCAGAACTATACCGACCGGGACCCACTGGCCGACCTTCCCTATTCCAGCAAAGAACTCCGGGAATGCTTCCGGCAGGGGGCCGAACGGTTTGGCTGGCTGAAGCGAAACCCGGAGCCACGCTCCATGCGGGATGGTCATACGCTGATTGGCTGGGGGATGGCTACCGGCATCTGGGAAGCGAGTCAGGTGCCCGCCCGGGCCGAAGCCGTGCTGCTGGTGAACGGTAAACTACGCGTGAGCAGTGCCACCGCCGATATCGGTACCGGAACGTACACCATCATGACGCAGATTGCTGCGGATACCCTGGGTATGCCGCTGGACGATGTGACGTTTAAACTGGGAGATACCGATATGCCCCTTGCGCCCATTCAGGGGGGCTCCTGGACGGCGGCAACGGTGGGTACGGCGGTGAAAACGGTGTGCGAAGCGCTGGCGAAAAAACTGTTCAGGATTGCCCGTAAGATGCCCGATTCGCCCTTTGCCAGCACGTCATTTGCCGATGTCGTTTTTGTCGATAAAATGATTCAGCTGAAAAAGGACTCGTTGATGGCGGTTTCGCTCCAGTCGGTCGTCGACTACAACGGTGGTGCGGCCGTGCGCCAGACCTCAACGGGGTTGCCGAACACGCTAAAGCACCGGAAATACACCCGCTCGGCCCACTCGGCGGTATTTGCGGAAGTAACGGTTGATGAAGATCTGGGAACGGTGCGGGTAACCCGAATCGTTAGTGCCGTTGCCGGTGGGCGAATTCTGAATCCGAAAACCGCCCGCAGTCAGATACTGGGTGGCATGGTGTGGGGCATTGGTAAAGCACTGGAAGAGGAAAGTATGATGGACCACCACTTTGGCCGCATCATGAATCACTCGCTGGCCGAATACCACATAGCCGTCAATGCCGACGTTCAGGACCTCGATGTTATTTTTGTGGAAGAACACGACGATATTGTGAATCCCCTGGGCGTGAAAGGACTGGGGGAAATTGGCCTGGTGGGCGTTCCGGCGGCCATTGCCAACGCCGTTTTCCACGCCACGGGTAAGCGCATCCGTAACCTGCCTATCACGCTGGATAAGCTGCTGTAGAGGTTTATCCTATCCGGTTGGCTGACGCATCAATAAACTCCCGCGTCAGCCAACCGGATAGAATAAACCGTAAAGCCACTACCTCCTACGCTACCAATCGCCCTGCCAGCACCGGTCGGGTATCTTTCGAGCCGTTGATTTTAGTCAGGCTTTTCTGGAAGGCTACCTGCATGGTGTCGGGACCAAACTGGAGGGTGACGGTTTCGTAGTGGGCCGTTTCAATGAATCGCCAGGTCATCAAAAACGTGTTCGGGTCCTGCCAGGTGCCGGTAGCGGCTACTTTCCGGGTGTCGCCACCGGGCACTACCGTGGGCGTGAGTGTCAGCGGGGCGATGGGGAACGTGGTGGTGGTGTCAATCCAGCGGTTAAGGCCGCAGTTCACCTGATGGTCGCCCTGATTGTCGGTCAGTTTGAAGATACAGCCATCCTTACCGAAGCTCAGCGACGCCGATTTAGCGTGCATCGCATTATCCGGAAACGTAAAGGTTTTGCCGCTAATCGTACCCGCCATGGGGGAGGAGGAGGCTTCTTTCGGGAAGGGTAGGGCCAGCGTTGTTAGTTTCTGGGTCAAAGCGGCCTGGGTAGTCTTAGCCGCCGACAGCCCCGTTCCGTCGAGTGCGGGCAGGATATGGTCCCAAACGGCATTCATAATACCCTGCATATCGGCACTTTCGGAGGTGATGGCCACCACCGCATCCTGTTTGGGGAGCACGATGCAGTACTGACCAAAAGCACCATCGCCCCGGTACGCGTCGTGCCGACACCGCCAGAACTGATACCCGTAGCCCTGAATCCAGTCGTTCACGCTGGCATCGCCCTTGCCGCCTTTTGAGGGTACCTGCTTGCTGGTGGCTTCGTTTATCCACGCTTCGGACAACAGTCGTTTGCCGTTCCACAGGCCTTTTTGCAGGTACAGCTGCCCGAATTTGGCAATGTCTTCCGTCTTGAGCCGTAGCCCCCAGCCACCCGTATTGATACCCTGTGGCGACACTTCCCAGTCCATGCCCTCGATGCCCAGCGGCCCGAACAGGCGCGGTTTCAGGTAGTCCAGTACCGTTTGGCCGGTCAGTTTCTGCACAATGGCCGAGAGCATGTACGTAGCGGCACTGTTGTACACGAACAGCGTGCCTGGTTTATGCTCGACCGGAAAAGCCAGAAATCCCTTTACCCAGTTGGCCCCTTCGCCCTCCCGAATACTGGCCGTTGGCTCTTTTTCGTGCCCGGTGTTCATCGTCAGCAAATCCTTCACGCGCATGGCCGCCAGGTTTTCACTGACCGTTTCGGGCAGGTCTTTCGGGAAAAACGAGATGACCTTGTCCTCCACCGTCAATCGTTTTTCGCCCACCGCCATGCCCACCGCCGACGAGGTAAAGCTTTTGCTGAGCGAATAGAGCGTGTGTTTGTATTGTGGCGCGTAGGGTGCCCACCAGCCTTCGGCTACCACCTGCCCGTGCCGCAGTACCATCATACTGTGTACGTTCAGTTGCCTGGCATCAATGGTGTTCGCAAAATCGAGCAGGCCACCGGGCGCTACGCCCTGTGCTTCGGGCAGGCTGCGGGGGAGTTGGCCGGTTTTGGCGGGTACGGTCCAGGCCGATACGGGCAGGGTAGTGGCCAGGGTCAGGCCGGCGGCACCGAAGCCAAGTTGCCGAAGGAAATCTCTGCGATTAAGATTCATGAGAATTGGTCAGGATTTTAGGGGAAACGATTAACTGCAAGTACGGTATTTGTTGGGGTAAGGTCAACGAAGGCCGTTAATTTAACGTCGCTGACACGGAACGGGTGAAAAGTTATACTTTTTGACGATACTTGCTGATTCGTCTGTATTCATTCCTATGTTTATAGGCAAAAATTGGTTGATTACGCTTTGTGCAATTGTTTATTCGGCCTGTTCTCATCAACTCCTGCATCCTGTTTACGCGTTCCTGTACCTATGAATAGACTAGTACGATGTATGTTGATTGGTTGCCTGTGTTTACCGATGATGGGCAACGGTCAGTCATTCAAGCCCAAACACCTCCGCGAAGCGACCATCGACCAACTGCATACGGCCATGCAGGCCGGGAAGCTGACGGCCGTTCAGCTGGTGCAGCTGTACCTCGACCGGATTGCTGCCTACGACAAGCAGGGTCCTTACCTGAATACCATCATTATGGTAAACCCAAAGGCGATGGCCGAAGCGCGTCGGCTTGATTCGCTGTATAAAGCCACGGGTAAATTCGTTGGCCCGTTGCACGGTATTCCGGTTATCGTGAAAGACAATTACAACACCGCCGATATGCCGACGACCAACGGGACGCTGGCCATGAAAAAAAGTATTCCGCCCCACGATGCCTATGTTGTTCAGCGAATTCGGGCCGCCGGGGCTATCATCCTAGCCAAGTCGAACCTGGCGGAATTCGCCACGTCGGGGCAGGTGTCGGTGAGTTCTATTTTGCCGGGCTATTCGCGCAATCCCTACGATACCAAACGGACCACAGCGGGGTCGAGTGGGGGAACGGCCGCTGCCGTAGCCGCCGACTTTGGGACGATTGGCCTGGGCACCGATACCGGAAGTTCCGTTCGCGGGCCAGCTTCGCACCAGAGTCTGGTGGGCTTCCGGCCTACACTGGGGCTGGTGAGCCGGGATGGGATTGCGCCCCTGGCCATGACGAACGATACGGGCGGCCCCATTTGCCGGACGGTGGAGGATGCGGTGCGGGTACTCGATGTAATGGCCGGATATGATAAGGCTGACACCGTTACGCAGCGAAGCAACGGGAAGATTCCGGCCACGTACCGGCAATACCTGGATAAAGACGGGTTAAAAGGGGCTAAGATCGGGGTGTTCCGGCAGATGGTGATGCCGAAGAATTCGGACCCGCAGGTGTACGCCCTGTTCAACAAAGCCCTCGACGAACTGCGGGCGGCCGGGGCTACCATCATTGATTCGGTGCGGGTGCCGGAACTGGATACCATCAATAAATCCTTTGATACCATCCCGCAGCTACGGCGTGATTTTAACCTATACCTGGCTAACCTGGGGCCGAACGCCCCGCATAAAAGCCTGACCTCCATCATCAGGTCGAAGCAGTTTCACCCCAGCATTGAAAAAACACTGACGGAAGCGGACGCCGATACGCTGGCTCCCGAAGCGCATAAAGGGTGGCAAAAAAACCTGGACTTGCGGGAGCGGTTGCGCACGCTGCTCCTGCGCGCCATGGATTCAACCGGTGTCGATGTGCTGGTGTATCCGTCGTTCAGTTACCCGCCCCGGCTGCTGGGCGACCTGAACACGCCGTCGGGTACGAACAATAACGCGCTTTCGCCCCCCACGGGTTTCCCCGCGTTTTCCGTCCCGATGGGCTTTACCTACGATGACTTACCGGCTGGGTTGCAGTTCTTCGGGCGCCCATTCAGCGAGCCAACCCTCGTGAAGTTTTGCTATGCCTACGAGCAGGCTACCCACCACCGGCATCCCCCCGCGAGTACGCCTGTGTTGGGCAAGCGGAAAAAGAAGGCGAAGGGATAGAGGGTGAAAAATTTAGCTGTTCCGAATGTTCCGTAAGCGGGTGATTTAAATCACCCGCTTACGGAACATTCGGAACTTACAGAATTTGTATACCGCCCTAGGAAAAGCGTCGCGCCCTTTGCTGGTATATTTGCATCCTTTGCGTTTCCCCAAGTTTATGACCCTATTCTCTTTACTCCGACGAACGGCGCTGGGCTTATTTTTACCCCTGTCCGTGTTCGCGCAACCGAAACTGCCGGGCCTGACTCCGTATGAGCGGGACACGAACCAGACCGCTACCTACGCCCAGATTATCAGCTGGTATCAGCAACTGGACAAGCAGTATCCGCAGGCGAAACTGGTGGAGATTGGTAAAACGGACGTGGGAAAGCCGCTGCATCTGTTCCTGATGGCTGCCGACCAGCAGTTCAGCAGTAGGCCTGACCGCGTCACCCTGCTCATCAACAACGGCATTCACCCCGGCGAGCCGGAAGGAATTGATGCCTGCATGATGCTGGCGCGGGATTTGCTGAAAGCGGGAAAACTGCCCAAAAATGTGTTGCTGGCCATTGTGCCCGTGTACAACGTGGGCGGTGCGCTGAACCGGGGCGTGTCGCGGGTGAACCAGAACGGGCCGGACGCCTACGGCTTTCGGGGGAATGCCCGCAACCTGAACCTCAACCGCGATTTTATTAAAGCCGAAGCGCAGAATACCCAGGCGTTTCAGGCGATGTACCAATCGCTGAAACCGCAGGTGTTTATCGACAATCACACCAGCAACGGGGCCGATTATCAACACGTACTAACCTATTTTGCCACCCAAAAAGATAAGCTTCATCCGGCCGTGTCGGGCTTTATGACGCAGACGTTCCAGCCGGAACTGGATAAGGTGCTGGCTGCGAAAGGGTTTCCGCCGGCACCGTACGTAAACCACCCCGGCGATACCCCCGAAAACGGACTGATTGGCTATAACGACTCCCCCCGGTATTCAACGGGCTACGCAGCTTTATTCAACTGTTTTGGCTTTACGCTGGAAACGCACATGTGGAAAGCCTATCCGGCTCGGGTCAGGGCGTCCTACGCGTTCGATGAAGCGGTGATGCGGCTGTGCGAGCGGGAAGCCAAAACCATTCTGGCCAATCAGCAGCGGGCCAACGAAGCGGTCCGCCAGCAAACAACGGTTCCGCTGAGCTACTCGCTCGACCGCGGTAAAGTCGACTCCGTTACGTTCCTGGGCTACGAAGCCTCCTACAAACCCAGCGAGGTGTCGGGCCTGAAACGACTCTACTACGACCGGTCGAAACCGTTCACGAAACGGGTGCCGTACCTGAATACCTTTGCGGTGGATGTGCAGGTGGAAAAGCCCCGTTACTACGTCGTCCCGCAGGCGTGGCCGGCGGTGATTGCCGAACTGAAACGGAATGGCGTGGTGATGCAGACGTTCCCGAAAGATACCCTCATGACGGTGTCAGTCTATTACATTACCGATTACAAAAGCCCGCAGCGGCCGTACGAAGGGCATTACCTGCACACAGGGGTTAACATCCGAACGGAGTCGCAACGAATTCAGTGCTACAAAGGCGACTACCTGATTTCGACGAATCAGACTGCCAATCGGTATATCGTGGAGACACTTGAGCCACAGGGCGTGGATTCGTTTTTTGCCTGGAATTTCTTCGATAGTATCCTCGATCAGAAAGAGTATTTCTCCGGGTATATTTTCGACGATACGGCCGCCGAACTCCTGCGAAAAGACCCGGCCTTACGGAAACAGCTGGACGAGAAAAAGGGGGCGGATAAAGCCTTCGCGGAGAATGCCAACGCGCAGCTGGACTTCATTTACCGCCAGACGCCTTATTACGAAAAAACGCACAACCGCTATCCTGTTTATCGGCTGAACTAAACGCAGCCTGTACCGCTGTTCACGATGAAGCGACTCCTGCTCTACCCGCTACTGGCCATGCTGCTGGCCGTTCCCCACTGCCTGTCGGCCCAGCGTACACCCACTGATGCTGCCGATAAAGCTGCTATCAAATCCGCCAGGGCGCAGTCGAATCAGGCAATTATGAACCGAGATCTGGCCGGATTTGGCCAAACGATGTTGCCGGAAATTGAGGTGACGCGGGGCAGCGGGTCGCACGTAACGGGCCGGGATTCGGTGCTGGCTTCGGTAGCCGGGCAATTCAGCGATCCCAATTTTCTGGGGTACGTTCGGCAGACGGATCGTATTCAGGTGAGTAGGGTGGGGCAGCTGGCTGCTGAGCATGGTCACTGGACCGGTCGTTTTCGCCGGCCCGACGGTATTCAAGTTATTACGGGTGTTTACCTGTCCATGTGGCGTAAAACAGCCGAAGGCTGGAAAATTCGGTCTGAACTGTTCGTCAGTTTAACCTGCTCCGGCAGTACCGCCTGTGGAAAGTAGCGTGAAAGTTAGTCGACCTGACCCGGTAGGTTTTCCAGGTCGAGTAAATCCTGCGGACGGCCAAGTGCCTGTTTATTGCGAATCAAATCGGGCAGACTAATCACGTTGGTAGGCACATTGTCAATCAGCAGCACTAGCCGATTTCGATAACATTCATCGAACGTAACGCCCAGGGTAAACGTCATCAAATCGATCCATTCATCATAGCGATTGAACGACAAATAATTAGGAACTCGAGTAAAGTCCTCTTGTTCGAATTCGCCATTTTTATAGCCGTATCTGTACAGAGCCCGAAGCAGTCGATCCGCATTTTCACTACTTGATCCTACAAAAATGTCAATATCGGCTGTAGTGCGCAGGTACCCATGGGCAATGACCGCGTGACCACCCAACACGACATACTCAACGGCCTCTTCGTTGAATAGGCTTATCAGATTTAAGTACCTGTCCTCCATTGCCTAACGGGGGGTTTTTGGGGTTAGCGTAATAGATGGCTTTCGCCCGGCGGATGAGTTTCAAGGCAGCCGCCAGCCGTTCCTGGGGTGTTTTTGACCACCAGTAGTCTTTATCGTACGCCGGTATGTCGGCGGGATTGCTGGATTTACGGATGATATCCATGGGTAAACATGATCAGTATTTCGTAAAGATACGACCAATTGCCTGGAACGCTTCACGCAAATGGCAACGCCAGGGTTTCTGCCGGGCCGTCTGGTTTGTTGTCTTTGAACGGTTTATTCACTTCTTTGCTCTTCTTCGTTCCTTTCTTCATCGGTCGTAGTGGCTTCGAGCCCGGTATGCTGTGCGTTTTCAGAATGCGTTCCTTCTCGGTCTTGCCCGCTTCCGTTCGGCGGGGTGCCTGAAGTTTTCGCTGGGCCTCCCGGCCGGTCTGCGTACTGTCGACAATGGGCGCGGGATAGTCAGTGCCGGGGTGAAAATGGTACAGGTCCTGCTCCAGCGGGGGCATCGTCCAGGGTTCGTGAATATAAGCCGTGGGGCAGTTGGCCAATTCGGGAATCCACTGCCGGATAAAAATACCGTCCGGGTCATGGTCGTGCGATTGCTTGACGGGGTTGTACACCCGTACCGTGTTGGTTCCGGTCATGCCGGCCTGCATCTGAATCTGGGCGTAATGAATACCCGGCTCAAAATCGGTGTACACACGGGCCAGGTGCCAGCCGCCTTCCTGCCAGTGCTGGAACAGGTGATGGGTCAGGAACGAGGTGAGCATCGCCCGCATCCGGAAGTTGATGTAACCCGTCTGGTTCAAACAGCGCATGCAGGCATCCACCATGGGGTAACCGGTATGCCCCGTTTGCCAGGCCCGGTAGTGCGCCGGGTTATTGTTTTTAGGTACTTCGTCGAAGGCCCGGTTCACGTTCTCGAACTCCATCCGGTCTTCACTCTCGAATTTCTGGATGAAATGACAATGCCACCGCAACCGCGAGGCAAAAGCCGCATACTGGCCCGCCAGTCCTTTCTCGCCCCGTTCCTGCCGGGCGGTTTTGGCTTCCAGCTGCGCCTGAAACGCCTGCCGGATGCTCAGGCACCCCCACGCAATGTAGGGTGATAACCGGCTGCATCCCCGTCGACTCTCCAGTGGTTTGGAGATACTCCTGGCGTATAGGGCAATGCGCTCATCCAGAAATGACTGCATGTACCGGTGTCCGTTGTACTCACCCCCCGGCTGAAAAGCGGCATCCGGCTGCTGCCAGGCTGCGGGTAGGTCGGGGCCGCGCTCAGCCGCAAACCAGTGTTCATCCACCAGGGCCGGCAGCCAGGCTGTCATGTCGGCATGCTCCTGAGGAGCGCGCATGGTCTGTTGCCAGCGGGCCACCCAGGCGTCGCGGTCGGCCAGTCGCCGGATAACCCCGTTAGATGGGAATTCCCGCCAGGCAATGCCTTCCCTACGGCAAAGGTGGGCCACGGCTTTATCCCGCTCATACGTAACCAGCAGGCCCGTTTCTTCGTGGGAGAAAAGGGTGTTGATGGTGAACGTCTCCTGCAAAGCGCGTAAGACGTCAATCACTTCGCGCTGGAAGATCCACACCTGGGTTGGGCCGGGTATAAGGTCTGCCCAGACGGGCTCGTCGGGTATCAACGCATCCTCAAACGTGAAGGGTAGCCACTCGTGTACCAGGGGAACGTGCCGCGGACGCTCGTCGGGGGTGAGCAGGGTAACACCGGCCAGTTGGCGGTTAAGGTCGGCCAGGCACTCCGTCACGAACCGCCAGTGGCGCTGGTCGTAATTGGGGTCGGCCAGCACCGACGGCTCAAAACAGTACAGCAATAGGAGTGGGGTGCCTCGCTTGCAGGCATCGATGGCGGCCTTCAGCGGGGCATGGTCCCGCAGGCGCAGGTCCCGTTTGAACCAGAGGATGTTGAGCGCCGGTCGGTGGTTGGCAACAGCAGGCATAGTAAAAAGGAAAAACCTAACCCTCCAATAAGTGCCTGTGCCGGTAGTTTGTTCAGTCGTTGGGGCAGAGGAGACCCTGCAGTATGCCGGGGGCAATTGAGAAAAAATGCCAACAAATTCATTGACAATAGGTTCTACTAAGCGAAGATCGATTATGATCGTCTATATACACATCTAATCATTGATGAAAAGCATGAACATTAACGGTATACTGCTGGGGGTAGCTTTACTTAGTTTATCGGCCTGTAGTTCGAACGAAAAAAAGGAAGGGGAGCAATCGCAAACCTCGGAAATGGCGGCTGCTGACAGCACCAAAGCCCTAACGCCAACCGGAGCGAAACCGGCCTGGGGTCCATCCATTACGCCTGAAATGCAGGTAGTTATTGAGAAGCTGGTCAGTTACGGGGCCAAGCCCATTCCTCAGCTGACGGCTAAAGAAGCCCGCACCAACCCCACGCCTACCAAGGCCGTGATGGACGTAATGGCGGAGAACAACATTCCCATGCCCGTGGCTAAATCAGACACGTCGGGTCAGGAGATTCCGGTTTCCGGCGGCACTATTCACGCCCGCATTTACACGCCTAAAGAAGGAACGGGTCCTTTTCCGGTTATTGTGTACTACCACGGGGGGGGCTGGGTGATTGCCGATCTGGACACCTACAATGCTTCCGCCCAGGGATTATGTGAGCAGGTTGGAGCCGTGGTGGTATCGGTTGCCTACCGACAGGCACCGGAACACAAGTTTCCGGTGCAGCACGAAGATTCATTTGCGGCCTACCAATGGGTGCTCAACAACGCAGCCGCTATCAAAGGCGATGCAAAGCGGGTGGCCGTTGTGGGCGAGAGTGCCGGGGGGAATCTGGCGGCTAACATGAGCATCATGGCCCGGGATAAAAAAGTGGCCCTGCCCGTTCATCAGGTGCTGGTGTATCCCATTGCCAGTAACGATGTGAACAGCGCATCCTACACTAAATATGCCGCGGCCAAGCCCCTGGATAAACCGATGATGGAATGGTTTCTGAAACAAACCGTTTCGGGCAAAGCCCAGGAAGCCGATCCGCGTATTGCACTGGTGAATGCCAACCTGAGTGGTTTACCCGCCACTACCCTGATCGGAGCCGAAATTGACCCGCTGCAATCAGAAGGTAAACTGCTGGCCGATAAACTTAAGGAAGCTGGGGTAACCGTTGATTACAAGCTGTACAACGGAGTAACCCACGAGTTTTTTGGCATGGCTACCGTCGTGCCGGAGGCTAAGGAAGCACAGGCCTACGCGGCCGATGCCCTGAGAGAGGCTTTCAAGAAGTGATAGGATAGTCGAATTGGTATACAGTAGAAATTCATACAGGAAGGGCTGCCAGTCGAACTGGCAGCCCTTCCTGTATGAGTTAGTAGTCATCGTACCGACTGTGGTAGCTTTCCTGATAATATTTTCCCATCACTTCCTGCACTAACTGCACCGACTTGTCAGTATCCAGCCCGTATTGCTTAGCGATGGCTTTGCGTAAAGAATTGAGCAGTATATAAATCGCCTGTGAAATCTTATCGACTCCACTCGTAACGGACTTTTCCATTAGTCCATCGTAGCTGATAAAATCAAACCGCGTCTGGGCTTCTTCCTGACTGTCGGGTTTCTGACCATCTAACTGCCCCTGAATAAGCTTGTCATGCCATAGCCTGGCCAGACTGATAAACTCGCTCCGAAAGCTGGGCGCAGCGTAAAGTTCGTCTACCCGTTCCTGGTGGCTCGTTCGTATGCGCGCTACACGTTCACTGTCAGATAAATCCCAATACCACCAGTTCACCGTCTCGGGTTTTTCCTGGTTGCCGTATTGGTTGTACGCTTTTTTAAATAAATTCAGGAGTGTGGCAAAGGAGTTGTCGAGTTCACCTTCGGCCATATTAATTCGTAAACCCGGTTTTGCCTTACCGGAAAAAACAACGAGGTAGGGAATCGACATGTTACCGGGTGAACTCCGGGCATTAAACTGCTCAATGTCGGAGTCGGTAAGCCTGGATTGTTCAGCATGTATGATAAATCAAACAATCTCTTCCGTTGATCTTTCTCCGTTAGCTGGCTGAAGTGAACCAGTAAGTCGGCTTCCGGGTAGTGTCCCTGCGCAAATTGAACGATGATTATTTCGTCTTCCAGCTTCATGGTGTTGGTGTGGTCGTGTGCCTGTACAAAGCCCAATGTACGAGCCTATTTACTAACTCCCGCCGGCACGCTATCCCTTCCAACCGTCGGCCTTTTTTCTGCTCTTTTGCCCAGGCGTCTTTCAGCGTAACGGTCCGGTTAAAGACGGGTCGCTCGGCGGTGGAGTCGGGGTCCAGGACGAAGTAGCCTTTGCGCATGAACTGGAAATTGGTTTGCGCACCGGAACGGGCGGCTTCCACCAGCGCCGGTTCCACAAAGGCCCGCACAACGTCCAGCGAGTTGGGATTCAGTAGGTCCTTGAAATCCCGCTCGTCGGCGGCCGGGTTCTCGACCGAGAAAAGCCGGTCGTACAGCCGCACTTCCGCTTCCACGGCGTGGGGTACCGATACCCAGTGGATGGTGCCTTTCACGTTGATGCCCGACGTGTCGGAACCGCTCCGGCTTTCGGGGATGTACGAGCAGCGGAGTTCGATAATTTCGCCCGCGTTGTCTTTTACCACCTCGTCGCACTTGATGATGTACGCGCCTTTCAGCCGCACCATACCGCCCGGAAACAGCCGGAAGAATTTCTTCGGCGGGTTTTCCATGAAATCGTCCCGCTCGATGTACACCTCGCGGCTGAAGGGTACGTCGCGCTCCCCGGCGGTGGGGTCTTCGGGGTTGTTTTCGATCCGCATCACCTCTTCGCGACCCACTTCGTAGTTCGTCAGGACCAGTTTGAGGGGCTTTTCGTCCAGAACGGCCATGACGCGGTGGGTCGTTTTGTTCAGTTCCTCGCGGATGCCAAACTCCAGTAGCCCCACATCAATGAGGTTATCCCGCTTGGCAATGCCGATACGGTCGGCAAAGGCGCGGATGCTGGCGGGCGTGTAGCCCCGGCGCCGGAGACCGGCCAGGGTAGGCATGCGGGGATCGTCCCAGCCGTTCACATGGCCTTCCTCTACCAACTGCTTGAGCTTCCGTTTGCTCATGACCGTATAGGTCAGGTTGAGCCGGGCAAACTCGATCTGGCGGGAGGGGAAAATAGCCAGTTTGTCGATAAACCAGTCGTACAGGGGCCGGTGAACCTCGAACTCCAGCGTACAGAGCGAATGAGTAATATGCTCGATGCTGTCCGACTGCCCGTGGGCGAAATCGTACATCGGATAAATGCACCAGGCGTCGCCCGTGCGGTGGTGGTGCGCGTGTTTGATGCGGTAGATAATCGGGTCGCGGAGCTGCATGTTGGGCGAGGCCATGTCCACTTTGGCCCGCAGCACCCTGGCTCCGTCGGGATACTCCCCGGCTTTCATGCGCCGAAACAAATCGAGGTTCTCATCCACAGACCGGTCGCGGTAGGTATTCATCAGACCCGGCTCGGTGGGGGTGCCTTTCTGGGCGGCTATCTCCTCCGCCGTCGAATCATCCACGTAAGCCAATCCTTTCTGAATCAGGGTCTCGGCAAACGTGTACAGCTGGTCGAAGTAGTCCGACGCATAAAATTCATTTTCCCAGTCGAAGCCCAGCCAGCGCACGTCGTTCTTGATGGAATCGACGTATTCGGTATCTTCCGTAACGGGGTTGGTATCGTCGAAGCGGAGGTTGGTTTGTCCGCCGTATTCGTCGGCCAGACCGAAATTGAGGCAGATGGATTTGGCGTGACCAATGTGCAGATAGCCGTTGGGCTCGGGCGGAAAACGGGTATGGACACGCCCCCCGTTTTTACCGGCGGCCAGGTCTGCTTCCACTAGTTGTTCGATAAAATTGCGGGACGCACCGGCGGGGGAAGAGTCACTATTAACGCCTTCTGATTCGTTATGTAGGTCGGTCATGTTGCTTGCAAACAGATAAACAGACCGAAAATTACGGCCTTTGCCCCGCTTTGGCAAACCGGCTCCCCACAAAGCGAAAACGGGACCGGAAATTGCATAGTCCCGAGACCAGTGCTTTTTTTTACTAACGGGCCAGTCAACGCCGTAAATAGGACATAAAAAATAAAGAGTTGCGTATTCTCCGGCTGACTGCCGCGCTTGTCAGGTCGTACTACCACTGGAGCGTGTGTATAATTACCTAAGTAGTTCAGTGACAGTTCGTAAAATCTTGGCCGGGGGCGAACAAAACAGGCCCCCAGACGAGTTGTGAGATAGTACACGC
This sequence comes from uncultured Cytophagales bacterium, assembly GCA_963784335.1. GTDB lineage: Bacteria > Bacteroidota > Bacteroidia > Cytophagales > Spirosomataceae > Spirosoma. The sequence continues at coordinate 23,672 of CAWARB010000014.1, forward strand.
TGTTGACTATTTCCCGCCAATACCATTACCGGGTAGGAGCCAACAGCGTTTTGGGGCTTATCGCAAATGAAAAAAACGTTACTATCCCTGCTGTTTTTGCCTGGTTTGTTTGTAGCAATGGATGGATTGGCGCAAAAGACAACCGATTCACTGGCTAAGCAAGCCTACCTGACCGATTGCATCCAGTATGCTTTGGCGCACCGGCCACTGATCAGGCAATCGATTATCGACCAGGAAATTGCCGAACGCACCGTGCAAAGTGCCCTGGCGGCCTGGTATCCGCAACTTGGTGCGGGCTATACCCTGCAGCATTTTCTGAAACAACCCGTCACTATTTTTCCCGACCCCACCACCGGCGAACCCGTGCCCCGGGTAATTGGCGCCAGGAACACGTCGACGGCATCCCTCTCTCTCTCGCAAAGTGTATTCAGCCGCGACCTGCTGCTGGCCAGCCGGACGGCCGATACCTACCGGGTTCAGGCGAGTCAGACAACCGTCAGAAACAAAATCGATGTAGTGGTGAACGTCAGTAAAGCGTTCTACGACCTGGTGTTGACCCAGCGGCAGGCGGACATTCTGACCGAGGATATTACCCGGCTACAGCGCAGTTTGCAGGATGCTACCAGCCAGTACCAGAGTGGCATTGTGGATAAAACGGACCCCCAGCGGGCCAAAATTGCGCTTAACAACAGTCGCGCCCAGCAAAAGCAGTACCGCGACCTCATCGGGGCAAAGTACCAGACCCTGAAACAACGGATGGGGTACCCGCCCAGCGCCGTGCTGAACGTTACCTACGACACGCTCCAGCTGGTCAGCGAAATGGCCCTGGATACGAATCAGCTGGTTAACCCGAAGAACCGAATCGAATACCAGCTGCTGCTTAGTCAGGGGCGGCTGCTGGAAGCCAACGTGCGCTACAACCGGTGGGCGTATCTGCCCACGGTGTCGGCCTTTGGTAACTATAACCTGCTGTATCAGAATAATGCGTTCGGGCAGCTGTTTACCCAGACGTTTCCGAACTCATTGATTGGGCTGTCGGTCGCCTTACCCATTTTTCAGGGCGGTCGCCGTATCCAGCAGACCAAAATAGCGGAGTTGCAGGTGCAGCGGCTAACCTGGGATGAGGCCGAGCTAACCAGTGCCGTCGATGCCGAATACGCGCAGGCACTGGCTAACTACAAAGGGAATCTGGCGGCTTATCAGGCGCTGAATGAAAACCTGGTGCTGGCAGAGGATGTGTACCGGATTATTAACCTGCAATACCGGAACGGGATTAAAACGTACCTGGACGTGACTATTGCCGAAGCCGATCTCCGAACCGCGCGTATCAACGTATTCAACGCCCTCTATCAGGTGCTGATCAGTAAGCTGGATGTGCAGCAGGCACAGGGAGAAATTACGTATTAAATCTGTTCACCGGTTGTTGTCCGATGTGGCGCGAAGCAATAATTGCCAGCGTAGCCACCGCAAACAATAACCAGCAACCGTCAACCAGTAAACCATTGAAACAACTACCCATTTTACTCATTACCCTCACCCTGCTCTCAGCCTGTGGTGAGAAGAAAAATGAACAGCAGGGACCCCCGCCCCCAACGCCCGTAACGGCTGTGAAGGTGACCAAAGGCAATGCTACCTACTACGATGAGTACCCGGCTACGGTAACGGCCCTGCGCGAAGTAGAAATTCAGCCGCAGGTGTCCGGTAATGTGACGGGCATTTTTTTTCAGGATGGGCAGCAAGTGAGCAAAGGGCAAAAACTGTACACCATCGACGCGCAGCAGTACCGCGCCACCTACGACCAGGCCGTAGCCAACCTGAACGTGCAGAAGGCCAACCTCAACCGCGCCCAGAAAGATGCCAGCCGCTACAATATGCTGGCTTCGCAGGATGCCGTAGCCACTCAACTGGTGGATAATGCCAACGCCACCCTGGAAGCGGCCAAGATGCAGGTAGAAGCGGCTCAGGCCAACATCCGCCAGGTGTCCACCAACCTTAAATACACGACCATTTACGCGCCCATGAATGGCACCATCGGCATTTCGCAGGTGCGGCTTGGCTCGGCCGTAGCCCCCGGTCCCACGCCCATGAACACCATCTCGGAAGATAATCCCATTGCCGCTGATGTGCAGGCCGACGCGGCTGATATCGCCCGGTTTACGAAGCTACAGAGCAAGGCCGGGGTGGTGCGCGACTCCACACTTCTGCTCCAAATGCCCGACGGAAGTTTATACAAATACCCCGGCACGGTACGCATCATCGACCGGGCTGTGGACCCCCAGACCGGTACCCTCCGCGTTCGGGTGGCATTCCCTAACCCCGACAAAGCGCTGAAAGTAGGGCTGAATGCCAACATCCGCGTGAAAAACAGCACCGATGAACCGCAGCTGCTGATTCCCTACAAAGCCGTAACGGAACAGATGAGCGAATACTTCGTCTTTGTGGTGGGCGACAGCAGCAAGGTGACGCAGAAAAAAGTAACCCTCGGTGCCCGTATCAACGGCAACGTGGTCGTAAAAGACGGCCTGGCCGAAGGAGAAACCATCGTAACCGAAGGCACGCAGAAGATTAAGGACGGAAGTAAGGTAAAATTTAATGATAAATGAAGAATTATGAATGAAGAATAGGGTGACGCAAGACTGACACCAGCACGTATTCTTCACTTTTCATTCTTCACTCAAAGAAATGTTCGCAGAACTATTCATCAACCGGCCCGTTACGGCCATCGTTGTTTCCATTGTCATTGTGGCGCTGGGCGTGCTGGCACTGCTGAATTTGCCCGTCAGCCAGTACCCGTCCATTACGCCCCCGGTAGTGCAGGTGACGGCCAACTACACCGGGGCCGATGCGCAAACGGTGGAGCAAACCGTGGCTACGCCCATCGAAACGCAGGTGAACGGTACGCCCGGCCTGGACTACATCCAGACCAACGCCACCAACGACGGACGGATGACGATGAACGTGACCTTTAAAGTAGGCACCGATGTCGATATTGCGGCCCTCGATGTGCAGAACCGCGCCGGTATTGCCGCCCCCCAGTTGCCTGAAGCCGTAACCCGGCTGGGCGTAACGGTGCGGAAGCGGAACCCGTCGCTGTTTATGCTGGTAGCTATCTTTTCGCCGAAGGGAACGCACGACGTATCCTTTACCGATAACTACACGAACATTTACATCCGCGATGCGCTGCTGCGGATACCGGGTGTGGGCGACATTTTTAGCCGGGCCGACGATTTCAGCATGCGGATCTGGCTCAAGCCCGACCGCCTGGCCCAGCTTGGCCTGACCGTAGACGAAGTGCTGGCGGCTTTGCAGGAGCAGAATTTGCAGATTGCCGGTGGGTCGGTAGGGGGGCCACCCCAGCCCAGTTCGCAGGCGTTCGAGTACAGCGTTTTTACCAACAGCCAGCTCAACAAAGAGGAAGACTTCCGGAACATCGTGGTCCGGTCCGACCCGGCGCGGGGGGCATTGGTGCACCTAAGCGATGTGGCCCGGGTGCAGCTGGGTAAGTTTTCGTACGCCAGCAACTCGTTTGTGGATGGCAAGCGGGCCTCGTACCTGCTGGTGTATCAACTCCCCGGCAGCAACGCGCTGGAAACGGCCAAAGGCGTGTACGAAACGATGGATCGCCTGAAAAAAACCTTCCCGCCCGATGTCGATTACGTCGTACCGTTCGAGTCGGTGTCGGTTATTCAGGTATCGATCAAAGAGGTAATCATCACGCTGCTCGAAGCGCTGGTGCTGGTTATTCTGGTGGTGTTTCTGTTTCTGCAAAGCTGGCGGGCCACGCTCATCACGCTGCTGGCCATTCCGGTATCCATCATCGGTACGTTCGCCCTGTTTATCCCGCTGGGTTTTACCATTAACAACCTCACGCTTTTTGCCTTCGTGCTGGCCATCGGTATTGTGGTGGATGATGCCATTGTGGTGGTGGAAGCCGTACAGGCCAACATCGACAAAGGACAGTCGCCCCGCGAAGCGACGCTGTCGGCCATGCGCGAAATCACGGCCCCGGTTATTGCCATTGCCCTCATTCTGGCGGCTGTATTCGTGCCGGTGGGCTTTATTCCCGGCATTGTGGGCCGACTGTATCAGCAGTTTGCCATTACCATTGCCGTATCGGTGCTGATTTCGGCCTTTGTGGCCCTGTCGCTCACGCCCGCTCTTTGTACGCTGATGCTGCGCCCGATGCACATCGACGAAAAAGCAACCGGGCTGAACAAGTTTTTCTACAAATTCAACCAGTGGTTCGGGCGGATGACGGATTCGTACTCGAACGGGGTCCAGCGACTGATTAAACTTACCCCGCTGGTCATTGTCGGGCTGGTGGTGATGTACATCGGCACGGGGCTGCTGTTTCGGGCCAAACCCACCGGCTTTATCCCAACGGAAGACGAAGGCCGTATTTTTGTGACCTACGAAATTCCCGAAGCGGCCTCCACGGCGCGGAGTCTGGAGGTATTGGAGGAGATGATGGCCATCCTGAAAAAGCAGCCCTACGTGGCGCACTTCACGGCGCTGGGCGGGTTGAACGCCATCACCTTCGCGTCCAAATCAAACAGTGGTACGGTGTTTATCCAGTTAAAACCGTGGGACGAACGCACCGGCGAAGGCATGCAGGCCGACTCCCTGGTGCCGAAACTGCAACGCGCATTTGCGGGCCTGACCGACGCGAAGATACAGGCCATCCTGCCCCCCGCCATTCCGGGCCTGGGACAGAGTTCGGGCTTTACTTTCGAGATTCAGCAGCGCGAAACGCAGGACGATGTACAGGCGTTTGAGGGCGTGGTGAAAAACTTCCTCGCCGAACTTAACCAGCGCCCCGAAATTGGCCGGGCCTTCTCGTACTTCACCGCTCAGTCGCCCGCGTACCGCGTGGACCTGGACCGGGAGCAGGCCAAAAAACTGGGCCTGAATGTAGCCAATGTGTACCAGACCATCCAGACGCTGCTGGGCAGTCGCTATGTCAATGATTTTATTATTTACGGGCGCAAATTCCGGGTGGTGGCGCAGGCGGATACCATGTACCGGGACGATATCAAAAAGCTGAATCAGTTTTACGTGCGTAACGCGGGCGGGCAGTTGATTCCGCTGAGCAGCGTAGTGAAAACGACGGTTATCGAGAATGCCCCCCTTATCTCGCACTTCAACCTGTTCCGGTCGGTGGAGATCAATGGTTCGGCCAAACCGGGTTTCAGCAGCAGTCAGGCCAACGATGCCCTGATGGAGGTGGCCGCTAAGGTGCTGCCCGCTGGCTATGCCTACGATTTGGGGGCCTGAGCCGCGAGGAAATCAACGCGGGCAACAGTTCCATCTTTATTTTTGCCCTGAGCATCGGCTTCGTATTCCTGTTTCTGGCGGCTCTGTACGAGAGCTGGTCGGTGCCGTTCTCGGTGTTGCTATCGGTGCCCGATTGGGGCATTAGGCGCTATTCTGGCCCTTACGCTGTTTCCGTATCTGAGCAACAACGTGTACGCGCAAATCGGGCTGATCACCCTCATCGGTCTGGCCGCCAAGAACGCCATTCTGATTGTCGAATTTGCCAAAGAGCGCGTCGATAAAGGGGAAGACCTGCTCGAATCCACCCTGGAAGCGGTCCGGCTGCGGCTGCGGCCTATCCTGATGACCTCCCTGGCATTTATTCTGGGCGTAGTGCCGCTGGCCATCGCCACGGGAGCCGGGGGCGTAGCGCGGGCCACCATTGGCCGCACGGTGCTGGGCGGTATGCTGGCAGCCACGTCCATCGCTATTTTTGTCGTGCCGGTGCTGTACGTGGCCATCACCCGGCTGGCCTACGGGAAGAAAGGACTGGCTAACCTGAAGAAGAACGGCGAAAAGGCAGAGAAGAAAGAAGAGACGGCGGAAGTCGTTTAACAGGAGCCAGGCGGAGCGGTCCATGACATATGGGTAGAGCCGCTGGTACTTATTCGGGCCGGAGTAGAATCGGTAGGTTTTTCACCGGCAGATTCACCAGCAGCACATCCGGCATCTGCTCAACTACGGGCTGGGGTTGCACGGGTCGTTATCGGTGGTGGAGGATTGTATTCAGGATGTATTTATTGAATTGTGGCAATACCGCCAGGGGCTTGCGCAGCCCGCATCGGTCCGGTTTTACCTGATAAAAGCGGTACGGAACCGGCTCCGGGCGCAGTACCGGCGCGATTTGCCGTTTATTTCGGACTGGGATGATACCGCCGAAAATGAATGGACAAGCAGCTACCCGTTCCATATGGAGCCTTCGGCCGAACAGAAACTGATTGCCCTGGAAATTGACAGCGAACTATAGGATATAGTAAAAGCTGGGTGGACTTTCCGCTGGTCAGACTTCCTTCGAGGAAAGAAACGTTCCGGCTACTGAGCAGCTAACGGAGGCTATAAAGGAAAGAGCAGCCGAGGTTAAGTCGTATTGATACAGTAGCACAACGGTATAGCCCATGAGGAGCAGCGCGATGAGCAACAGAAAGCGGGAAAGGAAATAGATTGGCCCGTTTTTCATCGCGGATGTTAGTGTAGAATAGCCCGCACAAGGAGATACACCAGCGTAGCCGAAATGAAAATCACTACCGTCCAGGGACCGGGTATGGGAATGATATTCTTGCGTTTCATTAGACAAGTAACGGAAAGCTACAGTCATCAGACGTAAAATCTGGTATAAGTCACATAAAAAATAGGATAAGGTCAATCACTGGTGCCTTAATCTCCACCAGGGTCTTCCCCCGTCTTTCACGGGCATGGTCAGGGTAGGTAACCAATGGTTGCCTGAAGCTACCCGAAGGCCACGTTACCGTTCCGGACTTTGTTTACCCGATAGCCTTCACCTGCCAGGCTACTGGCCCCGGTAAGCAATTCCCGATCGGTAACATAATCAGCTACCGGCAACAGTTCCACCCATTTTCGAGTTTACCGTAGCGAATACAGGCTTTTGAAAATGCGGGCATTAACCATTGGTAAAATATAGGGCTAGTGTACTTTTGACGACTTAATTCTCCCGAACAAAAATCATTTTGCTTTGCGTACAAAAAACGTATATGAACTGCTTTACGAGGCCAGTAAAGCAATCACCTCTGAAATTGAACTACAAAACGTGGTTCAAAAAGTTACGGATATTGCTACTGAACTGACCGGTGCCCAGTTTGGGGCCTTTTTCTACAGTGTTACCAACCAGAGCGGTGAGGCCCTGCTCCTGTATACCATATCGGGAGTGGCTAAGGAAGCTTTTTCCAAGTTTCCCATGCCCCGCAACACCAAAATTTTTGAGCCTACATTTACGGCCAGGGGCACGGTACGGTATGATGATGTAACCCGGCAGCCCCATTACGGACAAAATTCGCCGTATGAGGGTATGCCCAAGGGACATTTGCCCGTAAGGAGTTATCTGGCAGTACCGGTTGTGTCGCCGTTTACGAAAGAAGCGATCGGTGGCCTGTTCTTTGGCCATGCGGAGCCCGGCATATTTACCGAAGAATCGGAAAAACTAGTGGAGGGTATTGCCGTGCAGGCCGCCATTGCCATTACCAATGCCCGGCTGTTCGAGGAAAAAATAGCCAACGAAGCCAGGATTAAAGAACAGCGGGAACAATACAAAAGTATCTTCAATGCCATCACCGATTCGGCCATTATTTACGACGAAGACGGTACCATCGTAGAGGCCAATCCAACGGCCTGCCAGTTGTATGGCTATACCCACGAGGAACTCATCGGATTGAATGCCAGCCTGTTTTTTAAAACACCGGGCGATTTTCAGGCGTTGAAGGAAATTGCTTTATCGGGACGGGAATATGCCGGGGTACACGAACGGATAAAGAAGGACGGCAGGCTGGTTTCGGTGGAATTTAAAGGGCTGCGATTTATTTTTAAGGATAAGCCTCACGTACTGTCTGTTTCCAGAGAAGCAGTTCTACAACAGCAAACCAGAGAAGCCCTGCAGAAAAGTGAGTCGCTGGCGAACATCATCACCCGCAATTTGCCCGTGACCCTATGGATGACCGACAGCGAAGGGCAAACCAACTACATCAACCAAACGTGGGTAGACTGGGTGGGGGGCAGCATAAAATCGCAACTGGAAGAGGGATGGTCGATGGCTGTCCTGCCTGAAGATAAAGAACGGGTAATGGACACATTCGGTAATGCCTTCCAGAGCCGAAAGGTGTTTGTGTGTGAGTTTCGCATCCGGCGGAAGAATGGGGAGGTACGGTGGTGTCTGTCCAATGGCAGTCCCTATTACAATGAAGATGGCAAGTTCAGCGGCTATGCCGGTTCTGTTTCCGATACCACGGAACGAAGAGCCGCCGAACAAAAGCTGGCCAGCCAGAATACCCTGATCAATACCATCACGAGCAATACGCAGCAGGCTTTATTTCTGATGAATGACCAGCAGGTTTGCACGTACATGAACCCGGCAGCTGAACAGATGACCGGTTTTAAAGTGGACGAAGTGCGGGAAAAACCGCTGCACTACTATGTGCATCACACCCATCCGGACGGAAGCCACTTTCCCATTGAAGACTGCCCGATAGACAGGGCGCTGCCAACAAAAGCCCACACGAAAGGGGAAGGGGTTTTTATCCACAAAGACGGTCGTTTCTATCCGGTGGCCTTTACGGCCAGTCCCATCATAGATAATGGCGTGCCGGTTGGGACCGTAATCGAGGCCAGGGACACTACCGAAGAAAAACGAATTGAAGAGGCTCTGCGCCGTAAGGAAAAGCAGACCCTGCAAATGCTGGAGGAGAAAGTAAAAGAGCGAACACAAGCCCTGGAGCGGAGCAACTTTGAGCTGTTGCGCTTTACCAGCATCGCGTCGCACGATCTTAAAGAGCCCGTTCGGAAAATAGCCATCTTCAGCCGGATGTTGCAGGAAAGGCTGGAGGATAACGTGGATGAAACATCGGTTACGCATCTGCAGAAAATCATTAAATCCTCCGACCGGATGGTGTCGTTGATCGACGGTCTACTCGCCATTTCCCGCCTTTCTACCAGCGAACTGCCGGTGAAGGACGTTGATTTGAATAAAGTAGTGTACCAGGTACTTGATAATCTGGACTTACCGATCCAGGAAAAGGATGCCCGAATTGACTGGAAGGATCTCCCAACCGTGCGGGGTATGGCCATTCAGATGGAGCAGGTATTTCAAAACCTGATTAGCAATTCCCTGAAGTTTTCGCACGGGCAAAGACCGCCCCATATTCAGATTACCAGCGAGGACAGCCTGCTGCACGGAAAAGAGGCCGTCACGATAACCTACCGGGATAATGGAATTGGCTTCCGGCCTGACCAGTCGGAAAAAATATTTGATATCTTCTGTCGCCTGCACAACAAGGACCAGATTGAGGGTACGGGCATTGGCTTATCCATCGTCAAAAAAATTATCGATTCGCACCACGGGACGATACGGGCGGAAGGAAAACAAGGTGAGGGCGCCTACTTTGAAATAATACTGCCCAAATACGAGCGGTCTTACCAGCCCGACCCGCAACCAAATACGGGGCAACCCGTTTAGCCATCTGTTGACGGGATAGCCAACAGGTTGCCTAAACGGGTTGCCTGCCGTTGAACAGGTCTGCGTGGAAATTGCCCGACTACAATGTCAGACGCTGGCCGTCCTTTGAGCAGAACGGCCTTTCAATTTGTCGTACGGTAGTTTCTGGGGCGATACCTTGTTCTGCATGGCCAGCACGGCCGCCGTAGCTGCCGACTGCCCCAGAATCATAAAGACCGGCTCCATCCGGATGGAACCATACGCAATGTGACTTGCCGACATGGCAACGGGTACCAGCAGGTTGGCGCACTCGGTTTCTTTGGGCAGAATGGAGCCGTACGCAATGGCGTAGGGCTGTTTGGGATGCACGCCAATATCGCCCTCGTTCTGCACGAAGCCATCGGCTTTCACGTACCGCTGGGCATTGTGGGCATCCAGGGAGTACGAACCCATACCAATTGAGTTGGGCACGGTCGTTTTACCCAGTGCATCGGCTTCGTTCATGACAAACTCCCCAATCATGCGCCGGGCTTCCCGCACATAAATCTGGTGGGGCCAGCCGCCGTTGTCGGTAAACTCATCTTTGGGCAGCCCCCACGCCTGCATCCGCTCATGAACATCCGCCGACACGCGGGGGTCGTTTTGCAGGAAATACATCAGCCCTTTCTGGTACAACTCGTGGTCGCGGATAATCTCGCGCCGGCGTTCGTAGGTAGCCTCGGGGTAGTCGTAGTTTTTGCCGAGGTAATCGGTACTGAACGGGCCGTGGTTGTTGGTGTCCGTCTTGCGGTTCGGAATGAGGTCGTATTTGTTGAAGGTTTCGGTGTACCCATTGGCAAATACGCGCGCCAGCAGTTCGTACCGGGCCGGGTCGTAGCCAGCGGGTTTGGCAAAGGGGATGCGGTTATCGGGGTGATTGCTCAGGCACATCCGGAAGCAGTACGCCTGAATTTTGTTGTCGCCCGATCCCTTTTCGGCGATTGGTTCCGACGATACTTCGGGGAGCAGGCCGCTGTTCGGATCGCCCGGCGTTTTATAGGGGCTGACGTTGGTTTTGAAATAATGCGCGTGCTGGAACACCCCCGGCTGTACCCCGTTGAACTCCTCCCCATACACGCTGTTGGCTTCGCGGCCCACGTGGTACGACACCCCCGCTGCGGCCATCAAATCGCCCTTCGTACGTGACATCGATGAACATTTTGCCCACGTACAGCGTGCCACTCAGCGTCTTGAACGACTGAATAATGTTTCCCCGCTTTCTGCACCCCACCCGCCGACCGATTCAGGTATTCGTTGCGGTAAACCGTGATGTTGTTTTCCCGGACAAAATCCTCGAACACCTGCTCAGCCGCATGGGGTTCAAAAATCCACATGGTGCGGTTGGCTCCGTCCAGGGCGGGCGTTCCCTGGCCTTTGTTGCCAAACTGCTCCCGTTTCTCCCACGTCCAGGAGCCCGGTTTCTGGTAGTGATCGTAAAGCCGTCCGTAGAACGCCCGCGCCAGCCCGCCAATCACCGATTTATTGCCGGTGTCGGTAAAGCCCAGCCCACCCGAACTCAGTCCGCCCAGGTGTTTATCGGGCGAAACAACGATGACGGACTTGCCCATTTTTTTGACCTGCACCGCGGCCGTCACCGCGGCCGACGTACCCCCGTAGATGATGACATCAGCGGTCCGGGTGACGGCTTTTGGGTTGACGTGGTTCAGCGGACCAGACCACGCGCCTAATATGGTCAGTGTGAATAGGGAGATCAATAATTTCATTGACATGAGAATTTGGGGAAAATAAACAATAAACGGGCTGCTATACTACTGCTTCACCGGCACAAACAGCACCGCATCCGCCACGACGATACCGTCCGCATTTTTATTCGATACGGCCACGTAGCCTTTTTGCCCGGCAGGCAGCGTTACGTTGCCCACCGATACACACTCGAAAATAGCCGAACGGCTCACCCAACCCGCACTTTAGGCTCTACCCAAAGCGCGGTAAAGCAGCTTAACAGTAGCAACAGCCAGAGCCAGTCGGGGATTTGCGCGGTGGTGACCCGCTTGGGTAATTTATCCGCCGACTGATGCTGTGCGTGAGCCAACAGGAATTGGTTTACTTCGGCCCGTTTGGCCAGTGGACTGTCGGCACGGAGTGAGTCCACGTATACCGCCAGTGAATCCTGGATGGGCTGCCAGCCCGATGTGGGGAAAGTCATCCGGCCCGTTACGGTTCCTTTGTTCAGGGGGGATTGCGTTAGTTGAACCGTGTCGGACCCAATTGGGAGCGTAGAGGATTGGTTGGGTAGGGTACTGGTGACCGTAATTTCCTGCGGTAATCGACTGAATACCGGCGCGTCGGCCCGTATGGTATTCTGGTCGGGTGGCGACAGGCGGGCCAGCACCGCCGTCCAGATGCGATTGTACGCTATGCTGTCGCCACTGAGGGCCAGCGGGAATGTCTCGCTCAGCAGGCTGACCCCCACGCGCCCGCTGCCCCGCTGAACCGCCACCGGATAGCCCGATACCAGCTGCTGATTCAGACTTTCGGCGAACCGGTAGGGCAGGGCGTTCAATCCGCTGCTAACTGGAATCAGGGCTTCATTCGTCGTTTTGCGGACCTGAAAGCGACTGCCAACGGATTGATTGACAGACCGGCAGTCGACTTCAGGATTGGTCAGGTTGATGAACAGCACGGCTTTTCCGTCGGCCACGGCCTTTCGGATCGTGGCATTGGCCGCATTAGCCGGCTCCGTAATGTAGAGGTCGGGGGCCTGCTTGCCTCCCTTGTTGATGCGTAGCGTACTGCGGATGTTGGTGGAGAGTGTGGCCGAAACGGTCACCGTATGGCCCTGCTTCCCTAACCAGTTAGCCAGGGTTTTACTCTCGAAATCGGGGCTGTTCAGCACAAACTGCACCGTGAGGGGCTGCGTGGGGCGGACAAAATACCGGAGGGTATCCAGGACCGTGTTGCCCAGCGCAACAGTTACCTGACTGCGCCCTCGGGCAAACGCCGGAAACTGAAGGGCAACCGTGTTGTCCCCTTTTTGCAGGGATACGCTGTCAACCGTCTGCCGGCCAAAGCGGAGCCGAAGCCACTGTTTCTCCGTCGATTGAAGTCGCACCGTAACGCGCTGCATCTCCCCCTGCCGGACCAGCCCTTTCCAGCGAATAGCCTGCATCTGGCCGGGCTGATTGTACGGGATCCAGTTTACTGCCGACTGGCTGAGGTCCGTTAGCGTTTCGGTCGGGAAGTCCTGCCCGACGAGCGTTACCGAATCGTACACCGCGTCGAGGTTGCGGCTGGAAAACCGCTCCCGAATGTGCAGGCTATCCGCGAGTTGGCGTGCTACCGCCGAGGGTACGTCATTGCCCACCAGCATAACATGCGTGGCCGGCCGGTCGACAGACCAGCGGATGTTGGCAAAGTACCCGGCCAGCAGGAGCCAGAGCAACCCGTTCAACCCCAACCGAACCCCTTTACGAGCGGGCGTGAGGGATTGATTGCGAATGACGAACCAGATCTGAACGAGCAGCAGGATTAAGAGGGCTGCGAAAAGGAACCAGGGTAAGGGGGTGCCCCAGTTGATGGTTGTGTGCATAACGATTATTTCAAATGCCGCCAGAAGGCTTTTTCCAGCGTTCGGTCACTTACGTACGAGGGGCCGGTGCGTTCCGAAGCGTTCGTGAGGGCGTACAGTTTCGTTTTTAGCCCCGTTTTTTCGGTAGGCGAAATGGGTTTGCCCGAGGCCAGTTTCTGTAAAATTCCCAGCACCGACCAGTTGGCTACTCCGCTGTTTATGACCTGATTGGCCAGCACATTGCCGAGTTGCAGCGTTTCCTGCTTTTGCTGCGCCGTTAGCCGGGGTAACTCCAGATACCCGATTACCCGGGATACCAGCATGGCCAGCCGCTCCTGACTGTAGGTGCGCTCCTGACTGAACTGGTCCGTTACGTTCTTGAACTCACCGGTGAGCCGGGTTTCTTTTTCTTTCGTCTGGGGCGGGTCGAAACCGGTTTTCTTCACGTAGGAGCGGGCTTTCTGCTGCGACTGTTTCAGGTACTTGAGCGCTTCCTGTTCAAAAGGCAGGGCTTTCTCGGGTTCGTACAGCCGCAAATGCAGTTCCGACTGCCACATATTCTCCAACGCCATTTTCAACAGGGATCTGGTCGATTGCTCGTGGAAGGTGTTCGTTTCGGCATCGTCGTGGCTGTGTACGTACTGCTCCATCATGGCCGCAATGGGGTCTTTCGCATCATCGGCCTGCGACCCTCCGCCGTGGCTGTGGCCGTGTTCGTCTTCGTGCTGGGCGGGAGCCCCGTGGTCGCCTTCGCCCTCGTCGTGCTTGTGTGAGTAGGCATCAACAGTGGCTGCCAGTCCCGCTGTAGCATCGCCGTCGGGCGGGCCACCACCGCCCCCGATGGACTTCTCAAACTCCTCGCCCAGGAACTGCCCGTAGCGTAGCCGCAGGGCTTTCTGGTCGAACCCAATCTCGTTCGACTGGCTCTTGAACGCCTGCGTTTTGTCGGCCGCTTTTTTGCGGGTTGCAATCAATTTCTCGGTGTCGATAATAATCTGCCGCTGGCTGCGGAAGTACTCGGGCATGATGTTGACGGCCATCGTGGCCAGCTCGCTTTCTTCCAGTTGGGTCGTGTCTTTATATACCACAAAATAGGAGTCTGACTTGGTGAAGTTCGGTTCCGGCTGGCGGTTGTCGAATGCGGCCCAGTAATAGTACAGTTCATCGCCGGGGGCGAATTGCAACGCTTTCAGGTCGAGAATTTTGGTGAGTTTGGCTTCCTTAAAGTTAGCCTGACCCAGCGGGAATTTCATTTCCCTAAACTTGACGTTTTCGCCGGAACCGCGCGCTACGGTAGCGACGATATAGGCTTGCGATACGCTGAAATCGTCGGAAATTCTGGCCGAAACGGTCAGCGTTTTCGGGTCTTTCAGGTAGTGATAGGTGTACAGTTCTTTCGAGGCCGGTTCTATTTTAGGGGCCAGGTCGGGCCGGGCTTCGAGCCGGTAAAAATCAGACTGGTAGATGAGCGAATCGCGGTTGTTTTCCGTCCGCCAGTAGGCTTTGATGGCGTACAGGCCCGAGTTGATAAGCCGGTCCTGGTGCGTAAACCCGTCGCCCGTATTCCGGAACGATAAGGCCTGTCCCCGGCTACCCACTAATTTCACGGTCAGGTTCTTGTTATCGCTGAACTGTACCCGCCAGGTCAGCCCGGAACCTACTACCGATGCGGCATTCAGGTTGGTCGAATTCGTTACCGGGAGCCGCGTATAGGCCGGGGGCTGAATCTGCAACGTCGCCTGCTCGAATGTGGGTACTGCGGGGGTTGCGTCGGGCAGGATTGCTGCCAGAAACCCTTTTTTCTGGGTAGGGTTTTTGGGCGTCTTCGCTATCAGCGGATAGCCAATGTAGAGGGTTAGAGCGGCCAGCAGCAACAACCCGTACAGTCCCGCCTTCGACCAGATAACCACCGGCGTTCGTACGTGTTGAATTTGCTGGTTCAGTCGGTCGAGCTGGAGCTGCTCGGCCAGGTTCAGAGTTGGTTTGGTAAGCAGGGGCAGGCTGTATTCGGCATCGCCCACGCGCTGGTGAATCAGCCGAACGGCCTGCGGCTTTTTATCCTGGTACAATCGGCTCCAGAAAACACCCGCGCCAAAACTGGTCAGCACTCAGCGCGAGTGTCCATCCGGATTGTCCGAGAAACGTGGCGGCCAGTAGATAGCCTGTGGCGGCCAGCAACAGGCAGCGTAGCAGAGCATTGGCGTACAGCTGGTAGGTAACCGATGCGATAAGGCGTTTGAGTTCGTTCATGCGTTTTTGGTCAGTGCCAGCCAGCGTTCGAGGATCAATAAACCGATGAATAGGAGCAGTATTACCTGTTGAATACCCGCGTGCTGCGCCTTCGGGGGCGTATCGGTTGGCACAAACAGGGTATCCAGTGCCTGTTTGCTCAGCGGTTTCGTGTTTGTTTCCAATCCATAATGCCGTAATAGCTGTTCGCCCAGCCACTCTGGCAGTTGCCCGCCTGCTACCCGGTCGGAGGTTTGGGGCGTGAGTGTTTCGTGGCTGAAAACCACATTCGGTAAGGCCGACTGCTGCACCGCCGAAACGATGTAAAGCGTTTGGGGAGCCGGTTTGGTTGGTAGTTGGTCGGTGAGGATCAGGTCGTACGGCTGATTTTTTACCGGCGTTTTAGTCACGGCCAGGTCCAGACCATACACATCGGTCAGGGCCGTCAACGCGGCTTCGACCGTTTGCTGCTCCGCTTTATCCCGGTACTGAATCAACGTTCGAATGGGTCCGGTATGGGCGGGGGCGGGTTTAAATTTCAGGGTCGCATCCAGGGCCGGGCTAACGGTGAGTGTACCCGCGCGGTTGACGAATAGGGTTCGATTGCCTTTCGCTGGCAGGTACGCTCGCGGTTGCGTCGTGGAGTCGACCGCCGTGTGTAACCGAAACTGGCGGGGAACCGTTATTGCCGGCACGGCGCTCAGGACCGGGGTATTGGCGAGGTACAGATGCAATACGATGTTCTGCCCATCGAGTTGATTGATCGCTGTTTGCAGGGATAGCGGCCCGAAGGTTGCTCGTGACT
The DNA here is from genome assembly GCA_963784335.1 of uncultured Cytophagales bacterium. Lineage (GTDB taxonomy): Bacteria > Bacteroidota > Bacteroidia > Cytophagales > Spirosomataceae > Spirosoma. The sequence continues at coordinate 39,746 of CAWARB010000014.1, forward strand.
CCGGTAGGTTGGGCTCTGCCGTTACGGGGGACAGGTCCTGATTGGCCCAGACGACACGTTCGTCTTTTTTTCGGGCTTCGGTCAGTTCAAACCGAAAGTTATCCAGCACCGCCTGACTGGGTTGCACCAGATGCACGCGCTGAATGCTGGGGGGGGAAGTGAACCAGTTCAGCAGCGGTTTGGCCAGTAAAATGGCCAGTAACACCAGGACTAAACAGCGGATAAGGAGCAGTAATACATTGTCCAGCCGTAGCCCACGGCTTTGCTGCTGCCGTGCTTCGGTAAGCCATTGCATGGCGGCCCAGGGCAGAGGTTTTCCCTGCTTCTGGTGCCAGAAGTGAATGGCAATCGGAATGCCGACCGCCACCGCACCCCACAAGAATAATGGCTCGATAAAGGGCATTTGTATGGTTTTTATTGACAGTAAGCCCCTACCGGGGCAGGATGGTTTTGGTGCTTGTTTCTATTAACAGTAAGCCCCTACCTGGGCAGGATGGTTATGTGACTTCTTGCCCCAGTAGGGGCTTACTGTTAATAGAACACGCGATTTAATCCCCATTTTCTGCCCCGCTAGGGGCTGACGGTTCAGTATAAAATTTAAACACATAACGCGGGTCATAAGGCACCTCAAACTTTCGTAAAAAGGCGATGTACTCCTCCTGAAAGGTTTTGGTTCGGTGGTGTTTTCCTGATTCACCACATATTGAACCACGTCTTTTACCTGCGATTGGGCGTAGGTAAAAGCCCCGTAACCTTCCTGCCAACTAAACGTTGATTTGGCAATACCTCTTCCTTTAATCCAAATGGACGTGGCCTGTTTGATGTCCCGTACTAAATCAGCAATGGTGAGCGTGGGACCAAAGCCAATAAAAATATGGGTATGGTCGGTCATGCAGTGAACGGCGAGCATTTTTTGCCCCCTATTCTGTACGATGCCCGTGATATATTGGTGAAGCTCTTTCTTCCGGCTTTTCGGAATCAGGTGGTGGCGACCTTTTACGGCAAACACGATTTGTACATATAGTTGGGTATAGGTGTTTGCCATGATTGATTTCGTGACGTTGGTTTCTATTGACAGTAAGCCCCTGACGAGGCAGAAAGGTTTTATGACATTTGTTTCTATTGACAGTAAGCCCCTACGCGGTCAGAAATTTTTTGCGTTGCATCATGGTTCAACATCTGACAATCGTGTCCTTATAGGGTAACTATGGTTTTTTTGATTCTCATAGTCATGGTAAAATCATGTCAAAAACTGCTTCAACACCAGGGCAATCGGGTCGCTTAGCCGAACGCGAATGAGCCGGACGTGCGGTAGGCGCAGGCTTTCTTCGAGATTGTCCAGGTAGGCCGAGGCCCGTTCGCGGACGGTGTCCCGAATGGCATCGGCCTGTAGTTCAATGGCGGCACCCGTTTCCAGGTCCTGAAAGCGGTAAAAACCCCGCAATGAGAAGTCAACTTCCTGGTCGCCCAGTAGCTGGAAAAGGACAATTTCCCGGCGTGGTCCCGCTACGGACTGAATCAGCCGTACCCACTCGTCGCTCACCTGCAAAAAATCTGACGCGATAATGAGCGTTTCGGCCTGTTTACGGCTGAACTCCGGCACCGAAACCTGGTTTTCCCACGCACCCGACGCGGTGGCCGCCTGCAGCGTCGACACGATTTTTAAAAAAGCCTTTTTCCCCGCCGGAACCAGTGGCTGAACGGCCCCCTGATGCAGGGCGTATAAACTCAGTTGGTCGCCCTGCCGGTTGCTCAGGTAGGCCAGGGAAGCCAGCAGGATTTTAGCGTACTGCAACCGGTCAATACCCGCTTCGGCATAGTTCATCGACCCCGACAGGTCGAGCAGCAGCCGGATTTGCTGATTGCTTTCCGTGGCAGATTCACGCACCAGGTAGTGGTTCGTTTTGGCGAACAGCTTCCAGTCGATACGCTTCGGGTCGTCGCCGGGAACGTAGTGGCGGAACTGTTCAAACTCCGTCCCGATGCCCGACCGTTTGCTGGTCTGGATACCCAGAAACAATTCATCACTGACCAGTTTCCCGGCCAGCTGGAGGTTGTTGAGTTTGATGAGGTCAGCCGTGAGCATGGGTGTTTTTACGGTTTATCGTTTGCTGGTTGTTGTTCCGGCGGTAACAGGCCGAAACCAAAAACGTCAGCTAACAAACTCATTTAATGGCTTTAATCAGCTCCTCAATTACCTTATCCGTGGTGATGCCTTCGGCTTCGGCGCGGAAGTTCAGCGCGATGCGGTGGCGCAGAACGGGATAGGCCAGCGTTTGAATGTCGTCGGGAATAACCGAGAACCGTTCGTTCAGGACCGCCCGCGCCTTGGCGCACAGGACCAGCGCCTGTCCGGCGCGGGGGCCGGCACCCCACTCGCCCCACTGCTTCACGAACGCCGAAGGGGAGGTTTGGGGCCTCGATGCCCGCACCAGCCGGTTGATGTAGTCAATCAGTTCGTCGCTGATGTGCACCTGCCGGGTCAGCGTTTGCAGCTGGAGGATTTCCTGGTCGGAGAGAATCGTATTCAGCACGGGACGGTTGGTACCCGTAGTACTTTTCAGGACCGTAAGCTCCTCCTGTTCCGACGGATAGCTGAGTTTAATGTACAGCAGAAACCGGTCGAGCTGGGCTTCGGGCAGGGGATAGGTACCCGCCTGCTCAATGGGGTTCTGGGTCGCAATAATCAGGAACGGACTGGGTAGCTCATAGTCGGTGCCGTTGTAGGTGACCTTGTACTCCTGCATGGCTTCGAGCATGGCGGCCTGCGTTTTGGGAGGTGTCCGGTTAATTTCGTCGGCCAGCACCACATTGGCAAACAGCGGGCCCCGGTTAAAAACGAATACCTTATGCCCCGTTTCGTGGTCGTCTTCCAGCACCTCCGTCCCCACAATATCGCCGGGCATCAGGTCGGGGGTGAACTGGATTCGCTTGAAACGCATGGACAGCGCCCGGGCCATCGTGCTGACCATGAGCGTTTTGGCTAGTCCCGGTACGCCTTCGAGCAGGCAATGCCCGCCCGCCAGCAACGAAATCAATACTTCGCTGATGGCTTCCTGTTGTCCGATAATTACCTTGCCAATTTCGTTTCGTAACTGAGGCAGCTTGCCGACCAGTGTTTTGTAGTGGGTTAATTCGGTTGATTCCAAGGGTAAATAGTTTCAGGTTGTATGTATTTAAGTAGTCACGCAAAATTAGATTAGGGCAGTTGTTTTTGTCATTCTGAGGAACGAAGAATCTTCAGGTAAGCCTAACTCTTCTTGCTTTTACCGACGATTCTTCGTTCCTCAGAATGACAAAAACAACTAAAAAATATACGTCAGTTTAGTTCTGCGTAATTACTTAATGATGAATTGCTGATTTCGTCATTCATAATCATCATTCATCATTCATTTAAGCTGTCAGGGCGTAAGTGACGATGTTAACGCCGAACTTGGTGTTGTCTTCGGCCAGGAAGCGTTTGTTCCGGAAGTCATAATCCCACTCGCAGCCGTAGTCTTTGTTGCTGTACAAAAGTCCCAGCCGGCCGTTGACGGTGATGCCTTTGAGGTAGTCGTGCACCAGATCGTCCCCCCAGCCATTCAGCTCGAACGTCGTAGTGGGCGGGCCTTCGGGAAACTTAAAAAAACAGGTGTAAATGGGGTGGTTATTCGGGATTTTCTGCAACGCCTTCGGCCCGAACGTCCGGGCCATTTCCTGCTCGAACGATTTGGCAAACAGCCCGTCCACGTCGTGGTTGCAATCGTCCACGAACACAAACCCGCCGTTTTGAACATACCGCTTGAAATGGTCCCGCTCCACTGCCGAAAACTCGACCAGTTTATGCCCGCTGAGGTAGCAGAAAGGGCTTTTGAACAAGTCGGGACTGCTTAGCTGAACCACCTTCTCCTTCTGGTCGACGGGTAGGGTTGTGTATTCAACCAGCGAGTGCATCAGGTTCGACGGCATCCGCTGGTCGGTTTCCCAATCGCCGGAGGTGTACTGAATGCGGGTGAAAAAGAATGGTTTCAAAGGTGTTTGTTGAGTCTGATGATGTTTACTAGGCTTACTGTTACACCGGTTTTTCCATCACGTAATCATCCATGATGAAGCCATTGCCGATGTCAATGGTTTCGCTGGCAACGTGCGTAAAACCCAGTCGTTCGTAAAACCGAATGGCTTTATTGTGTCGGTTCACGTTCAGCGACAGGGTATCGTTGTGTTCCGCTTTTGCCCGGTCGGTTACCGCTTCGATCAACTGTTTCCCCACGCCTTTGCCCTGACTGGCGGGCAACAGGTAAATCTTGTGAATCTTGGTTTTAGGTACGCCTTTATAGTTCAGTTCGTACGACAGAAACCCCAGGTAGTTCCCCGTCGTCACGTTCCTGCGCCAGCAGAAAAAAGTGGTTTTTTTCATTCAGTTGCGTTTTCAGGGCATCGGTACTATACATCATCTCCAGCATGTAGCTAATCTGGTCCGGCGATAGAATTGCTGCGAACGTATCGGGCCATGTCTGGTGCGCAATGATTTGAATAAAGGGTAACTGAGCCTCGGTGGCCGGGGTAATGATAATCATTCGGTGTCCATTGGTACGTATTGGGTGTTTACGCGACCCAGATACCAATTTAGGTAAATAATACAAACTAACGGGTATTAACTACTCAAAATTTAACCCGATGGCGGTAAAACGAACGGCTTGGATGCAAAAAAACAGCCGGTTGGCAGCCTGTACATGACCGGCGATACCCAGCCAACATGCGACTCTGCAAAGAGGTGTTTAGCCCGGCGGGCCCAGTGGGCATCCTGACCCATAATGGGGTTCTTGGTTACCGGCTGCCGCCTGCGGAAGGGTTCTCTCATAAGCCACGTCATGTCATAACGTTCCCCGTACCGTAAGCACCAGGTTACGGCCCGGCGCGCTGATACCCGACGCAAAAACCCGGTAATTACGGTCCAGTATGTTCTCCAGCGATGCCTGTATCTGCAGGTACTGATTGGCCTGGTAGCTGGCCCGCAGGTTGATGGTTTGCCAGGCAGGCATCCCCTGCGGAGTGGCATACACCAGGTTGTCTTCACCCACTGGATTGTACTCACGCAGGCGTTTCCATCCGTTGAATAGGACATTGGCTTCGGCCCGAAACTGCTTGACCGTCAGGCGCAGGCCAGTCTTGCCGTACAGGGGGGGGATGTGGTCGAGCGGGTAGCCGGTGGTGTCGGTCTGGATACGGCCCCGGGTGTAGGTGGCCGTGCCAAACAGGGTTAAGTAGGATGTCAGGTTAACGGCCAACTGGGCGTTGGCTCCGTAGAGCCGGGCCTGCTGGGCGTTGGTCTGCGTCACAATCCGACTTGCCTGACCATTGTACGTGAGCTGCGACTGTCCGTTCAGGGTGCCGGGCTGGGTTGTGATGGCGTTGGTATAGCGGGTATAAAACCCTTCCACTTCCAGGGTTACCCGCTCGGCAAACTGCTTGCGGAGACCCGCATCGAGGGTGTACGTTCGCTCCGGTTTCAGGGTCGGGTTGGGAACGATGAGGGTACCGGCTACGGACTCGAATACCTTGGCCAGGTCATCCACATTCGGCACCCGGTAGCCCGATGCCAGCGAGCCCGATAGCTGCCACTTGGCGGGCAGGCGGGTTACCCAGCCCAGACTACCCGTCAGGGCACCGGATTGCTGGGTTATGTCATTGAACGGAAAGGGGAAAAAGGTCTTGTCGTTGAACCGGGCGTACAACCGGTTGTAGGCGTACCGGGCACCATAGGTCAGCGTCGAGCGGGGTCCCACATCGGCCGTACCGGACGCGTACCCGGCCAGCGACTGGGTGCTTGACCCGCCGTCGGGGTAACGCGTATCCAGCGGGTCAATTTTGCCGGTCTGTACGTTCTCGCGGTAAGCACTGGAGTTTACCGTGTTGTAGGTGGCCTCGAGGCCGTAACGCAGGGTATGCGTCGGGGTCAGCTTTTTTTGCAGGTCGGCGTTCAGCGTCCACACACCCACCCGCTCGGTGCGGTGCTGCAGGTTATAATTCCCGAACCGGCGGTTGTGGCGACTCTCTTCAATGGCCTGGTACCCCGCAATCAGGTGCAACTTATCGGCCATGCCGGACGAAAACTGTTTGGTCAGGCTGTAGGCCGTCAGCAGGCGTTTTTGCGGGCCGTAATACCACTGGCCATGGACGAGATTCCCGGGCGCAGTGGTTTCCGTAAGACGGTCGTAGCGGGGAATGTCGGTGGTAGTGGACAACTGGACGTTCAGCAGGTGCTGCGTCTGCTCATTGGGCTGAAATAAAACTTTCTGGAGCAGGTCCAGCTGTTTGTAGCCGGAGGCTATCTGCACGTTTGGGTTGGCGTTGGGCCGTTTTATGTCGGTTTTGTTCTCGTACCCGGCGTAGAAAGGGCGCAGCCCCAGGGTGCCCATGTCGGCGTTGCGCTGTCTGCCCTGCCGCAGATCGCCGAAGTCCGACGCGGTTACGCTGCTGGTGAGGGCCCACCGCCGGAAACCGACATTCCAGTCGGCGTGGGCCGTTTTCTCCTGCATGGCGCTGCTGTACCGAACAAATCCATTGGCGTTCAGGACCGGTGTTGCCGAACCACCCAGCCGGGGCGACAGCGTTTGCACGTAGATAACGCCCCCCAGGGCATCGCTGCCGTACACGACGGAGCCGGGGCCAAGCGCAATCTCGACGCGTTCGGCCACGGCATTGTCGATGGAAAGGATGTTCTGCAAATGCCCACCCCGGAAAATAGCATTGTTCATCCGAACGCCATCCACCACCATCAGTATTTTGTTGGCCTCGAACCCCCGTAAAATCGGACTGCCACCCCCCTGTTGACTCTTCTGCACAAGTACCTGACCACTTTGCTGCAATACCTCGGCCATGGTGGGCTGGTTCAGAAACCGCAGTTCATTGCGGTTCAGCACCCGAATCGGTTGCGCCACCCGCGTCACCGATTCCAGCGTCCGGTTAGCCGATACCACCGCTTCATTGAGGTCGAACGGCTTTTCGGTCAGCAGCACGATAAAGTTCATGGCGCGCAACTGCGCCCGGGTGTAGGTGGCTGCCTGATAGCCAATTTGCTGAAAAGTAAGCTCCTCACTATCAGCTAGCGGGCTAAGGTCGGCCAGGCCAAAACGGTCAGTAAACTGCGGAGTGGGGGTATCGGTCGATACACCCCGGATTTCGACCGTTTCAATGGGCTGGAGGGCGCTTTTAGTCTTCACAACCACCGACTGCCCTGAAACAAATAAAGGAAGCAGTATACTGTAAAGAAGAACGAGTTGTTTCATGAAAGGATGATGAAGGAATAGCGTGAGGAGCGCTCTAAACGGTACAAAGCTAAAGCCCTGTTCCAAATTCTCCCAGAAAAGTAGCCTAACAGGACCAAATATATTTTGCCCGAACACCGCTACAGGCAATAATTAATTGGAACATGCCTGACAAATTAGCACAAACTGGCTGTGTGTACACGTGCAGACAGACTATTTTACTGCGCCTATTTTTGTGAAACGACCCCGAACTTGCCTAAGTTTGTCCCGCGGGCCGTTTTTGATGACTCACGCTAAAAAAAAATCAGCTACGAACAATGATTGGCGATAATCTGGATTTTTACCTGAATCGGGGTTATTTTCGGATGCAACAGGATGTTTTTACGTGCCAGTTTGTCCAGTTCAACGATACTATTTACGCCGTTCAATGGTTGCGTGTCAGGCTGGAAACGGTCAGCTATGGCCCTTCGCAGCGCCGTCTGCTGCGGATAAACGCCCGCTTTTCGGTGGTGGTAAAACCGTTTGTGCTGACGGACGAACTACGAGACCTGTACGCGCAGTACCGGGCGGCTATCGACTTCGACGCACCTCCCTCCATTGAAGCCTGTTTGCTGGACGGAACGCGCCGGAATGTATTCGATACGCAGGTAGTTGAGGTGCGGGATGGTGACCGGCTTATTGCCGCCGGTATCTTCGACAATGCGCCCCGAAGCATTATGGGGGTCATGAACTTTTATCATTTCGACTACCGAAAACAAAGCCTGGGTAAGTTCCTGATGCTGCAGAAAATGAACTACGCACTGTTGCAGAAAAAGACGTTTTACTACCCGGGCTACGTAGTGTATGAGTATCCCAAATTTGACTATAAACTATTCCCCTGCCTGGCGGCTACCGAAGTTTTTGACAGCCTGAGTGGTCAGTGGCTGCCGTTTTCGTGGGATACCATGACCCAGCTATCAACCACGCTGATTGACACATACAAAATCAGGCATGATCCTGATTTTTGACCCGTGCATACCCGTTCTACCCAGCCCATCGTACACTCCATCACAAACCGTTACTTTATATATGAAGCATTTTTTTTCCGTTCTATTGCTCCTCGCTTTTGGCTGTTTAAATGTTCTGCCGGCGCAACAGGCCCCGGTGCCACTGGCCGATACAAGCACCAACGTTGTTTTTAAAGGCATGACCTGGCGCAACATCGGCCCCACCCGCGGTGGTCGGTCGCTGGGGTCGGCGGGGTCCCCGTCCCGCAAACTGGAATACTACTTCGGGGCGGTGGGCGGTGGCCTCTGGAAAACCACCGATGGCGGTAAAACCTGGAATCCCGTAACTGACGGAAAAATAAGCAGCTCCTCGGTAGGGGCGGTGGCCGTAGCGGAAACAAATCCCGATGTGGTGTACATCGGCACCGGCGAAACCCAGCTCCGGGGCAACATCATGCAGGGCGACGGGGTCTATAAATCGACCGATGCCGGGAAGACCTGGAAGAACGTCGGTCTGAAAAACACGCAGGCCATCGCCCGTGTTCGGGTGCATCCCACCAATCCCGATATTGTGTACGTAGCCGCCCTCGGCCACCCCTACGGCCCGAACGAGGAACGGGGCATTTTCCGCACAAAAGACGGGGGCACGACCTGGAAAAAAGTCCTGTACAAAGGCGACAAAGCCGGTGCCACCGACCTCATCATCGACCGCACGAACCCGAATGTGTTGTATGCCTCCATCTGGCAGGTATACCGTACCCCCTGGAAAATGTGGGGCGGGGGCGGGGCCTGCGGCCTGTTCAAATCCACCGACGGGGGCGACACCTGGACCGACCTGACCCGCAATCCGGGCATGCCCAAAGGAACGGTCGGTAAAATTGGCGTAACGGTTTCGCCCGTTGACCCCAACCGGGTGTGGGCCGTTGTGGAAGCTGAAGACGGGGGCGTGTACCGCTCCGATGATGCGGGGAAGACCTGGAAACGAACCAACGACGAGCGGAAACTGCGCCAGCGGGCTTTTTACTATTCACGCATCTATGCCGACCCGCTCGATAAAAACACGGTGTATGGCTTGAACGTGAACTTCTACAAATCGACCGACGGCGGGGTGAAGTTCAGCAAAGCTATCACCGTGCCCCACGGCGATAACCACGATCTCTGGATTGACCCGACCGATTCGACCCGTATGATTTCCTCCAACGATGGGGGTGCCTGCGTATCGGTCAACGCGGGTAAAACCTGGACCGACGAGAACTATCCGACTGCCCAGCTCTACCACATCACCACCACCAGCGATTTTCCCTACCAGGTGGCCGGTGCCCAGCAGGACAACTCCACCATTGCCGTGCCGAGTGAGGGCTGGACGAATTTTCAGGCCCGGGGCAACAGTACCGATAAGAAAGAGTGGTCGTATGACGTAGGTGGGGGCGAAAGCGGCTACATCGCCCAGGACCCCAAAAATCCCGATATTTTTTACGCCGGTAGCCAGGGGGCACTGCTCACGCGCTATAACCGGATGACGGGCCAGACCCGCGACGTGCAGGTATATCCCCGTTTCTTTTCGGGTGAACCGGCCAGTGCGCTGCCCGAACGGTGGCAGTGGACGTTCCCCATCGTGTTTTCGCCCAAAGACCCCAACCGGCTGTACGTTTGTTCGCAGCACGTCTGGATGACGACCAATGAAGGGCAGACCTGGGAAAAAATAAGCCCCGACCTGACGCTGGCCGACACCGCCACGCTGGGTAAAACCGGGGGCGTGATTACGATGGATATGAACGGCCCCGAAATTTACGGAACCGTATTTGCCTTGGCGCCGTCGTACCACGATGTGAACACGATCTGGGCCGGTTCGGACGATGGGTTGCTGCACATCACCCGCGACCACGGCAAAAACTGGCAACGCATTACGCCACCCGACATGCCCAAACACACCCGTATCAGCCTCATTGAGGCTTCCCGCGCCAAGCCCGGCACGGCTTACGTAGCCGCCAAACGCTACCAGATGGACGACCGGACCCCCTACATCTGGAAAACAGACGACTACGGCAAGACCTGGAAAAAAATCATCAGTGGCATCCGCGCTGACGCCTTCGTGCATTCGATTCGTGAAGACATCACACGTCCCGGCCTGCTGTATGCCGGTACCGAACACGGGATTTACGTGTCCTTTACCGATGGCGCTGCCTGGGAACCCTTCCGCCTGAATTTGCCCGACACCCAGATCGCCGATTTGCAGGTGACCGAGAAAGACATCGTGATTGGTACCCACGGGCGATCCATCTACGTGCTGGACGATGCCGCTCCGGTGCGGGAATACGCGGCCGGGCTGGAAAAAGAACCCGTTCATTTCTTCAAACCCTACTACGCCGTTCGGCGGGTGCAACCGGCGGTGTTCCAGTATTATCTCGCCAAACAGGCCGACAGCGTAAAAATCGAAATTCTGGATGCCGCCGGTACGCTGATTCGCTCCTTCACGGGAGACAAGCCGAAGTACCCGAAAAAGGACGATGAGGACGACGAAGACGGTCCGCCAAAACCAAAAATGCCTACCACGGCTGCCGGGCTAAACAAATACGAATGGGATCTGCGCTACCCCGGCTCCACCGATTTTAAAGGGATGATTATGTGGGGTGCCCGGCCCATCAACGGTCCGCTGGCGGTACCCGGCCAGTATCAGGTGCGGCTCACGGCGGGTGGTAAAACCATTACGCATCCGTTTACCGTTAAGCTCGACCCGCGCCTGAAAGGGGTTACACCCGCTGATATCGACGAGCAGTTCAAACTGGCCATGAAACTCCGCGACCAGACCAGTAAAGCCAATGAAGCCGTGATTCAGATTCGGTCGGTAAAGGAAAAACTGGCGAAGCAGCCCACTACACCGGCCAACAAAAAGATGCTCGAACAATTGGGGGCTATTGAGGAAAACCTGTATCAGATCAGGAACCAGAGTGGGCAGGATCCGCTGAACTTTCCCATCAAGCTGAATAACCGGCTGGCGGCCCTCTGGCGCAGCGTTGAAACCGGGGATGCCAAACCAACCGATGGGTCGTACAAAGTGTACGACGAACTCTCGGCGGAACTGAATCACGAACTGGCTGAACTCGATACGCTGCTCAAAACCAAAACGGTCAAGAGCATTGGTATGTAGGGATATTATCACGGCCCGTACTGTCAATTGTAAAGATGGTACAGGCAGCATCAACGGTTAGCGATAAGGTTGATTCTTGACCAGCCTAAGGTCATTCAGTTCGGGTAGGGTCATCGTGCAGTCGGCTGGGATAACACCCCGCGCCATCCAATTTGTTACTACCTGTGTCGTCAGGCTGTAGCGTTCGGCGTAGCGTTTTATGGTGAGCCATTCGGTTGTGTCGACAATAAAGCCGTTCTTCTGCAAGAGTTTGAGCGACTGGGTCGATTCGTGTTGTGCGTTGGCTAATTCACGGTCAAAATCAATTTTTTCCTGTAACATACCATTGATAACGTTTAGGTATATGAAAGATGTGATGGGGCAAAATTCCCGTAGTTATTCATCCGGTTCACCGGTAGGATCCGCTTTCTGCTTTTCCAACCAGGCTACTTCAGCCTTCTTGAGAAGATAAAGTTTCACCCAATAGGTTTCCTGGTTCCGGGCTTCCAGTTCGTTAAAATGCTCCTGCATCATTTTGAGTGCCCGGTCCCGCTGGAGTATAGCGTTAGCGAGAAGCGAATCAATCTCGTTTTGTGTCAATAGCTTAGGCGTGATTAGTCAATAAAAGTACTAACTGTTTCATGACGAAACAACCATTAATTTCTCAGTGAATTGTATTGCTAACCAATTATTATCACCTAGTATGCATCAACTACTCCGATCAGACCGAAAGCCCCTGTATACGCTTTTCGCCACTCTTGGGTTACTCATTCTACTCACTGACCGCCCGGCAACAGCCCAATCGAAAACCGTTAAACCGACATCCGATTCCACCACAACTGCGGTGATGAAAGCTATGCAGTGGCGGCTCATTGGCCCCTTCCGGGGGGGGCGTTCAGTGGCGGTGGCGGGTCACCCGACGGAGCGGCTGGTGTTTTACATGGGTACCACCGGTGGGGGCGTCTGGAAAACGGAGAATGGCGGCATCACCTGGCAGAACATCTCCGATGGCTTTTTTAAGATGGGGTCCGTTGGGGCTATTTCGGTCGCCAAATCCAACCCGAATATTATCTACGTCGGCATGGGTGAACACACCCTGCGGGGTAACCTGTCGCCCGGTGATGGGGTGTACAAATCTACCGATGCGGGCAAGACCTGGAAGCACATCGGCCTGACCGACACGCAGCACATTGGGCAGGTCATCATTGACCCAACCAATCCTGATAACGTGTACGTGGCGGCCCTCGGTCATGCGTTCGGGCCGAACGAAGAACGGGGGGTGTTCCGAACGACCGACGGCGGCAAAAACTGGAAGAAGATTCTCTACAAAAACCCGAACGTGGGCGCTGTCGACCTGACCATTGATCCATCGAATCCCAAAACGATGTACGCATCGATGTTCGAGTTTCGCCGGTTTCCGTGGGGCGTTCGCAGCTCGGGGCCGGGCGCGGGCATGTTTAAAACCACCGATGGGGGCGATACCTGGACCGACATTACCCTGCGCCCTGGCTTACCCACCGGTACCAACCGGGGGCGGATCGGGCTGGCCCTGTCGCCCTCGAAACCCAACCGGGTCTGGGCAATCATTGAGGCCGAAAACGAACAGAACGGCGTGTACCGTACCGACGATGGCGGGGCTACCTGGCAGGTGGTCAGCCAGTTTGCCGACCTGTTTCAGCGGCCCTGGTACTATCACCACCTGACCGCCGATCCCAAAGACCCGGAAACGCTCTGGGTGCTGAACATCAACATGTGGAAATCGAGTGATGGCGGCAAAACGTACAAAGACGTAGCGCCACCCCACGGCGATAATCACCAGCTCTGGATTGACCCCAACGATACCAACCGGATGGTACAGGCCAACGATGGGGGCGGAACGGTGTCTTTTGACGGGGGCAAATCCTGGTCGACGATCTACAACCAGCCGACGGCCCAGATGTACCACGTAATTACGGACAACAAATTTCCGTACCGGGCCTACGGTGCCCAGCAGGACAACTCGACCATTTCGGTACCCAGCCGCTCGGACTACGGCGCTATTTATCCCGACGAAAACTACGACGTGGGTGGGGGAGAGTCGGGGTACATTGCCTTTGACAAAAATGACCCGTCGCTGATTTTTGCGGCCAACCACCACTGGCTCACCCGCCTGAACCGGAAAACAAACCAACTTAAGGACGTATCCGTCATTCCCGACGATATGTACGGCTACGGTTCGGCCGATCTGGCCTACCGGTTCCAGTGGACGTACCCGGTACTGGTGTCTCCGCATAATCCGAAAGTACTGTATGCTACCTCCCAGTACGTGCACCGCTCTACCGATCAGGGAGCCAGCTGGCAGGTGATCAGCCCCAACCTGTCGCGCTCCGACCCATCCACCCTCGAGCGCACCCCAACGATGGATGACCAGTCCATTGGCAAAGACTGGGGACCGGTGAAGCGGGACAACACCGGCGTAGAGTGGTACGGAACCATTTTTGCCATGGTCGAATCGCCGGTAAAAGCCGGGGTGCTGTGGACGGGTTCGGACGATGGGTACATTCAGCTGTCGATGGATAATGGCAAGACCTGGAAAAACGTGACGCCGAAAGAAATGCCCGACTTCGCCCGGATCAGCATCATCGACGCGTCGGCGCACGACCCGGCGGTGGCCTACGTAGCCGCCCTCAAATACAAACAGGACGATTTTCATCCGTACCTCTACAAAACCAGCGACTACGGTAAAACCTGGAAAAAAATTACGGCCGGCATTCCCGAAGATGATTACATGCGGGTAATTCGGGAAGACCCCAAACGGCGTGGCCTGCTGTATGCCGGTGGCGAAAAAGGGATGTACGTATCGTTCAACGATGGCGCCAACTGGCAGTCGCTCCAGTTGAATCTGCCGGTCGTGCCCATTCATGACCTGGCCATTCAGGATAATGATCTGGTGGCGGCAACGCACGGCCGGTCGTTCTGGATTCTGGACGACCTGACCATCCTGCACCAACTGACCGACGAGGTTCAGAAAACGGCGGTCCACCTGTTCAAACCCCGCCCCACCGTCCGTTTCCGGGCGAGTCTTGACCCGGCCATCAAGCCCGTACCGGGTGGCGGTGAGGAACTGGGCAAGAATCCGCCAAACGGCGTGCGGGTGGTGTATCACCTGCCCTCGAAACCAAAAACACCCATAACCCTGGCGTTCCTGGATGCCAGCGGGCAGGTTATCAAGTCGTTCAAAAGCAGTACGCCCGACGCTCCTACATCAACGTCGGCTACGGCGCGGAAAGACTCGACAGGTCTGGCCGAAATGCGGCAACCCACGGCTCCCGCCCGCCGGGAAACGATGCTGCCCGCCCAGGCTGGCGGTAATGCGTTCGTCTGGGCCGATATGCGCTACCCGGACCCGATTGCCCTGCCCAATTCCGTGACGCACGGCCGGGCGCGGGGACCGCTGGCCATGCCGGGAAAATACAAAGTGCAGCTAACGGTAGAGGGCAAGACTTACACCCAGGAATTCGACATTGTTAAAGACCCCCGCATTGAAACGACACCCGCGGAGTTCAAACAGGAATTCGATATGCTCATCAATATCCGGGAGCGGCTCAACGAATTGCGCAGGGGCGTGCTGGCCATCCGGCAAATGCGCCAGCAGTTGGATAGTACGTACAAATCGCAGGAGGATGGAACGGTGAAGGAGTTGAAAGACCAGTTGTTACGCATCGAAGATGAACTGTATCAGTACCGGGCCAAAGCCAACCAGGATTTAACCAACCACCCCGTTCGGCTGAATACGAAGTTTACGGCCCTGAGCGGTTTTGTCGAGTCCGACGATTCCAGGCCAACGCAGCAGCAGGGTGAACAGTACAGGGCACTGGCCAAAAGTCTGGCCGAACAATTAAAGAAACTGGAGAGCCTGAAACCGGCCATTCAGCGCAAGCTCCACCCAACGGGTTGAGGAAGTAACGCAATAGGCCGCCCGTTAGGGGCATGGTAGCGACGCGTGGGTAGAAACCAGATATGCCGAAGGTACGAAACACCCAATCAGAGGGTTTCGTACCTTCGGCACTTTGCTGCCCTATAGTTGTGTACATCAAATTAGTAAACACCATGCAGAAAATCACGACATTTCTGACCTTCAATGACCAGGCCGAAGAGGCTGCCAACCACTATGTTTCCCTTTTTAAGCATGCGTCCATTACCCGCACCAGCCGGTATGGCGAGGGGGCTCCTGTACCGGCTGGAACGGTAATATCGGTTTCGTTTCAACTCGACGGACAGGAATTTATGGCGCTGAACGGTGGCCCTAACTTTACTTTTGCCAATGGGATTTCACTCTTCGTTAGCTGTGAAACGCAGGCCGAAATCGATGAATACTGGGCGAAACTTTCCGAAGGCGGGCAGGAAGGGCCGTGTGGCTGGCTGAAAGATAAATTCGGCGTTTCCTGGCAGATTGTTCCCTCGGTACTGGGCAGCCTGCTGGGTAATAAAGACCCGGAGAAAGCCAGGCGGGCAATGCAGGCCATGCTGAAAATGACTAAAATCGACATTTCGGCCCTGGAACAGGCTTAACCAGCCGTCATCCACCGCTGGTTGCTTTCACAACCTGGTACCCGACTGATTTCAGTCGGGTGCATAAGCGCCCGTTTTAAACGCCTGGCGTTCTGGGTAGAGGGCTGGTAGGGTGTTAAATCACAAAACAAGCAATCACCAGGCCGCGCTATTGATGGCCTTATTGCCTTTAATCTCGACGCTTGAAAAGCTTTTGAAACGCTCATTACGCGGCCATCGTCATTGCCGGGCCCGTTGGCAATACAAAGCAGAAAAGGTGGTTTTCAGCCTATCACAAAGGTTTTACAATTCCTTTACAATGTTTTACCGGGCTTTTTCGATTCCTGACGGCAGTGGCTCTAGTTTTGGTCCGTTCCTTAAAAAAACAGAAACCATGAACGCCAAATCATTCATCCCCGTCGTGCTGCTACTGAGCGTAGCGGCAACATTTGCCCATCGCGCTCCGTTAGGCGTATCGATGCAAACAGGGCGAAAGCAGCCCGCCACTTCCTGCCATGATCCGCTGAAGGACAGCCAACCAATCAATGAGGCCACGTTCTCGGTTATTAGTCGGGGCATAGTGACCGTTGTACCGAATAAATCAGAAACGGGATGCGCCGGGCCAATTCCGTTTCGTGTTTATCTGCGCCGGAACGGTCAGGTTATTCAGCAGGGCGTCTCCGACACCACCCGGTCGGTGATGCGCATTGAGGTGGCTTCTGTGCTGGCCCTCGCTAAAATGGGCGATGACCTGGTGATTGAACCTACCCAGGCAGGCCATGCCTCCGCCAAACGGACAATCAAGGTCAGACCCGTATTTAATGCTGATTTATTCTCATTTTTGAGGACTCCAAAAGACGGATGTTAACAGACCGGTACACCCCGTACGCATGAAAAAGATAGTCCTCGTTCTGTCGCTGTTGGTTGCCGGTCTGCTGTTTACGCAGTTTGCCCGGCTACCAGCCGCTACGGGCCGGACTGACTTTACGCAGCGAGCGAATCTGGCCCTTCGGCGCACCGCGCATCACCTCATGCGCGACGCCGGTGACACGACGTCCCGAATTCCGGCGGTGCAGCAGGTCGATGCCGCTACAGTCCAGATTCGGCTGGATCACGCGCTTAACTACAAAAAGCTACCGGCCCTGTTACAGCAGTCACTGGCGCTGTATGCCCTCGACGATCCCTACGACGTAGCGGTTCTCGACTGCGCAGCAGGTACGTTGCAGCTGGGCTACACCGTGACCGACCTGACTCAACAAAACGACGTACCCTGCGTGGGCCGCGACCAGCCAACAGGATGCTATACCATCCGGGTTTCGTTTACCGGGCGGGCGTCTCAAAACCAGCCAACCATACCCTGGGGCCTATGGATAGCTGGTTTTGTCGTAATCGGTGGGGCTTACGTACTCTGGCAGAAAAGCAGTCGAACCACCCGCCCTCCGCTATCAACAGACCCGGCACGGGCAGAATCCGTCCCGTTGATTCAGGTAGGCAACCTGACGTTCGACGCGGTTAACCAAACGGTTGAGGTTGCTGACCAATCCTATCCGCTCACCTATCGGGAAACCAAACTACTGCACCTGTTTCTTCGCCATCCGAATCAACTATTGACCCGCGACTTTATCCTTAAATCGGTCTGGGAGGACGAAGGTATTATCGTAGGCCGCAGCGTCGACGTGTTTATATCCCGACTCCGCAAACACCTGAAACCCGATCCCAGCCTGCATATCGTCGCCGTTCACGGCGTGGGTTACCGGCTGGAGGTTCGTGGGTAGTACCGTTCAACCCCTGCGTTTTCAGGGGAGTTACACGCTGCTGAATGTAGCGGGCCCGACCGTTGGCGTGCATCATGGATTATGCGCTGCCAGTATACCGCTCAGCCCATCAATACTGGCTACATTTCTTGTGCATTGACATGCTTTCAAGGCGCACAAAACCGACCCCATCTCGTTCGCTTCGTTGAGTAGGTTTGCCTAAAAAAGCCTTACTGTCAGAGACAGTACTAATTGCAAAAGGAATCCTACCATGAACAGAAAACACAACTCCCTGTTGCCCGCTATGGCGTTTGTCCTTTTAGCCGGATTACAACTCGGGGGCCTTTCCGCGTTGGCACAGGGGCCGGGTCCGGGACAACGACCACCCCTGCCGCCCATACCCTTGAAGGGCGATACGACCCATACCTTATCCAAACACTTCACACCAGCCTCTGCCGCCAAAAAAGCACCCAATGCCAAGGGATTTATTCAGCGTTGGCTGATGCTGGAACCCGTGAAGAAAGACATTGCCCGGAATAATATATTCACGGACAACTACCTCAGAACCGCTTTTTCCACCGATAATTTTTCCCCCGATTACACCACCGTTCCCAAAAAGGGCGAAACGATAAACGTGGGAAACCAGCAACTGAAGTGGTACGCGTTGGACAGCAAGGCATTCAACGTTAATCTATACCATTTCACCTACGCCCTCAACAAGCCGAAATTTGGCATACTGGTTTGGCTGGTCACGGTCGTCAATTGCCCGGAAGAAATCAAAAACGTCAGGCTGGCGGCCGGGTGTAATTCCGGCAGCATGTGGTGGCTGAACGGTCAGGAAGCCCTGCTGCTTTCCGGTGACAGGGATATGATTGCCGATAATGGTACGTCGCCCCGTTTAACGCTTAAAAAAGGCAAGAACATCATCCGCGGGGCGGTAATAAATGGACCGGGAATGGCTAATTTCTGCGTTCGTTTTATCGATGAAAAAGGATCACCCATAAAAGGCTTTGGTATTACGTACGAATAACATTTAGTAGTCTTTTTAAGGCTAAGAATCAGAGCCTGTTTGACCTTTCTGTTTCGGCCCAAACTAAACCCTTTTTTGTCATTCCGACGCAACGGGGCGGCCCGTGCCGAGGAATCTTATGGTGATGTCTGTTTTGCTGTTAGCAAAGATTCCTCGGCACGGGCCGCCCCGCTGCGTCGGAATGACAAAAACGCCTTTTCAACATAACCTACCCTATTTATACCTGAGCACTTACATGAAAAGAATGAACATATCCCGCCTGACAACGGTACTCGCTTTATTGATAACACAAACGGTAGTAGCCCAGGTCGGAAGACCCTTTATCCATGACCCCTCAACCGTAGCTGAATGCGACGGTAAGTATTACACATTTGGCACGGGCGGTGGCGGATTAATTTCCGACGATGGCTGGACCTGGTACGGTGGCGGGGTGAGACCGGGTGGTGGAGCGGCTCCGGATGTCATCAAACTGGGTAATCGATACCTCGTGATATACGGAGCAACCGGTGGTTCCGGCAACCACAAAGGCGCTATTCTGACCATGTGGAACAAGACACTGGACCCAAAGTCGCCTGATTTCAAATACTCCGAACCGGTTGTGGTGGCTACGTCGGATGGCTATGAAGAGAATGACGCCATTGACCCCGGCGTTATGCTGGACCCCACTACCGGACGCCTTTGGTTAAGCTACGGTACCTATTTTGGCTTCACCCGCCTGATCGAGTTAGACCCCAAAACCGGAAAACTCAAAGCCGGTAATAAACCCGTCGATGTAGCCATCGTATGTGAAGCCAGCACGTTAGTCTATCGCGACGGGTGGTATTATCTGCTGGCCACGCATGGCAGTTGTTGCGATGGGGCCAACTCGACCTATAATGTGGTGGTCGGCCGGTCAAAACAAATAACGGGCCCTTACCTCGATAATGTAGGGCAGAAGCATGCTGGAAGGGGGCGGTAAAATGGTGGTGGCTACCCGTGGCGGCTTGATAGGCCCCGGGCATTTTGGTCATATCATCCTGGAGAAAGGCGTTGAAAAAATGTCTCTCCATTACGAAGCCGATTTAGCGCAGGGTGGCCGTAGCGTATTGGGCATACTTCCGGTGGTTTGGAAAGATGGATGGCCTGTTGCCGGAGAAAAGTTTAAAGAAGGTACGTACGAAATTGAATCTGTAAGAAGGGGATATGGATTGGAGCTGGCCGTTGATTTTACCCGAATGCCCGTTGCACCACGGCGGTTTAGCCAGCCCGACAATGAACCCGATAAAACCCGTTCCGGCCCAGCAATTAGCCGATGTAATCAAAAGCTGGCCAACGGGTACGATTACGTTGAGGCTAGGCGACTACATGTCCCGCCCCCATCAGCAGTGGACGATTACCGATGCGCCTGATTCCACCGGGTATTTAGGCGGTCCCTATTATAAAATTGTACTGGCAGGAACCGAGCGGGCCTTAGCGGCCACTGCCGATGCCGAAGTAATAACTGTACCGGCATTTACCGGCACCCCCGAACAGCTATGGCGAATCGACCAATTGACCGACGGCACCTATCGAATAATGCCCAAGACAGTTCCCAATTCAGGAAAGAAACTCGCGCTGGTATCGTCCGGAGACAGCACACCGACACTGGCCGAATTTGATTTCAGCAGTGATAATTCCAAATGGAATTTTGGGCTTACTAAGACCACTCTGGTCGGGACGCGTCAATCAGGGTAACACCCCGAACCGAGATTGCTTTCTGGATTACCTTTGTGGTATGGATTACTTTAAAAAGCTGCTCGACCTGCTGAAAGCGGAACGGGACGAAGACCGCATCCAGTACCAGAACCTCACCCAGTCGACCAGTATTGCCGAGCGCCGGGCCAACGGCCTGACCTGGTACCCCATCGCCATCCGGGGTTCCGAAATGGGCCGGGGCGATTACCTCACCGTCGAAGTCGAGCGTACTACCCATCAGGATTTATCCCATCAGTTACGGTCCGGTATGCCCGCCGTGCTGTTCAGCAACCACGACCCCAAAACCGACCGGGTGGAGGGTACGATTTCGTTTCAGCAGGGCAACCGGCTCAAAATCTCCCTGCTGACGGATGAACTGCCCGACTGGTCGCGGGATGGGAAACTGGGCATCGAAATGCTCTTCGACGATAAGAGTTACGACGAAATGCAGGATGCCCTCAAGCTGGCCAATACCCTCGCCGAAGGGGGCAAAAACCGACTTGTCAACATCCTGACGGGCGTATCGGCCCCAACAAGTCATCCGGCTCTTCCACCCCTTACCCTTCCCCGGCTCAACGAGAGTCAGAACCGGGCGGTCAATACAATTCTGGCGGCCAATGAACTGGCGATCGTGCATGGCCCCCCCGGCACCGGCAAAACCACCACGCTGGTGCAGGCCATCAAGGCCCTGAATAAGCAGGATCATAAGCAGATTCTGGTGGTAGCCCCCAGCAACACCGCCGTTGATCTGCTCAGCGAAAAACTCCACGAAGAAGGGCTGAACGTATTGCGGGTGGGCAACCCCAGCCGCGTGTCGGAGCGACTGATGGCCCTTACGCTGGACCATAAGATGAGCGAGCACCCTCAGATGCGCGAGGCCAAAAAGCTCAAAAAGCAGGCCGCCGAATTCAAGAACATGGCCCATAAATACAAGCGCAGTTTTGGCAAGGCCGAGCGCGACCAGCGGAAAGCCCTGTTCGATGAAGCGCACCGGATTATGAAGGATGTGGGCAATACGGAGCAGTACATCATCGACGACCTGATCGGCAAAGCGCAGGTCATTACGGCCACGCTGGTGGGGTCGAATCAGTACATGGTCCGCAACCTGACGTTTCATACCGTTGTCATTGACGAAGCCGGGCAGGCCCTCGAACCGGCCTGCTGGATACCCATCCTGAAAGCGCAGAAACTGGTGCTGGCCGGTGACCCGTTTCAGCTGTCGCCCACCATAAAATCAATGGAAGCCGCCCGGCAGGGGCTGAGCATCACCCTGCTCGAAAAGTGCATCACCCTGCACCCCGAAGCGGTGAATCTGCTGGACGAGCAGTACCGGATGCACGAGCAGATTATGGGCTATTCGTCGCAGGTGTTCTACGGTAATCTGCTGCGGGCGCACGCGTCGGTGGCCACCCACGCCCTGTTTCCCGGCGACAGTGCCCTGCGCTTTATCGACACGGCGGGCTGTGGGTTCGAGGAAAAGCTGGAAGGCACCAGTTCCACCAATCCCGAAGAAGCTGCCCTGCTGGTGAAACACCTGACGCAGCTGGTGGCCGAACTGAGCCACGCTATACACACCCGCCAACTTCCCCAGCATCGCCATTATTTCGCCCTACAAACAGCAACTGGCGGTGCTGAACGAGCAACTCAGCCACGCCCCCGAACTACAGCCGTACCGGGCCAGAATGTCGGTCAATACCATCGACAGTTTTCAGGGGCAGGAGCGCGACATCGTGTACATTTCCATGACCCGCAGCAACGACAGACAGGAGATTGGCTTTCTGTCGGAGATTCGCCGGATGAACGTTGCCATGACCCGTGCCCGTAAGAAATTAATCGTTATCGGCGACAGTGCCACCCTGTCGAGCCTGCCATTCTACACGGATTTTATCACCTACGCCGAGAGTCTGAATGCTTACCAGAGTGCCTGGGAATGGGCGTAACCCTGCCTTTCATAATCTTTTCAGGGGCTGGAAGGGTAGCCTAACCGAAATTTCCCGACATTGCCGAAGCGACGAATACAATCATTTCTCTCCCAATAACGAATACCCGTACTAACTCATGTCTGACAGTAATCCGCCACCTGTTTCACAACTTACACCAGAGGAGCAGGACAAGCTTCGGGAGTTGACCACCCAAAGCTGGAACCTCGAATTAGCCATTTCGGGGGTCGCCATGTTCGCCATTGTACAACTGCCCGACCTGATTGATTCCGCGTTCGGCTATATCCGGTTTAATTACATGACCCAGACCGACGGGGTAGCGCTTATGCTTCCGTCATTAGTCTATAGCCTGATTCGGGCCTCTTGTTACGTGTTGTTTGCCGCTTTTCTGGCCAATTTTGTGATGCGGGCTTTCTGGGTGGGTCTGGTGGGATTACTGGCTGTTTTTCCGTCTGGTATCCGTTACGATCATATTCCGTTCTCAACGCCCTATGCGCAGCAACGCCTTGCCGACGAACTTGGTACCCTCGACCGTTATATTCTCTGGCTCGATAAACGGTGTAACATCGTGTTTGCTCTGGCCTTTCAGTTTGTATTTTTTATGATCGTGGTGGCTCTCCTGTATGTGCTGGGGCTACTGATCTATTTATTCATTCGACCCAACGTACCGGTCAATGTATGGAGTGGAATCAAAATTGCGGCCGGTGTGCTGGTGGCGGTGTTCTACATAGCCGTTATTGTGCTGAGTCAGAAAAAGGTGAAAGAGACGCCGAGGGGTATTCAACTCAATTACCAGCTAACCAAAACGATGCGCCTGATGTCAATGGGTACGTATAAGCACACATCCTACGTGACCAATACGTTTTTGAGCAACATCAAACCCGGCAAGCTTTTTCAGACCTTTGCGCTATTCATGTTGGTTTTTTTTATAACATTCCTGCTTGAATACACCACTGATCTATCCCGTACCAGCGGGGCATCGCTTTTGAACAGCCGACATCTTTATTCGGCCCGTGTCGATAGCCTGTACGTCAACCCAACGGCCTACGATAACCAGCGTGCCGAGGGTGCGTATATCGATATGGCTTCTATTCAGTCCGATGTGGTACGGGAACCCTACCTGCGCCTGTTCATTGCGTACCCCAAAGCGCTCGACACACTGCTCACGCAGGTAGCCCCCGAACCCGCCTGGAACGACACACTGCCGAGGCCGGAACGTCGCCGGCAGCGCGCTGTCTGGAGTCGGCAGCAACTCGGTCGGCTAATTCAAATTACAGTCAATGATTCGGTTTACGTTCAGCCGGATCTGCTTTTCACCAAAGCCGGTTCCCAGGAGCAACACGGCTGGCAAACGGTGTTAGTGCCGGGTAATCTTAAAACGGGCAGTAACCGGCTCCGGGTAGCCGTGCAAGACCCCCGCAAGAAAGAGGCCGATGAATTGGCAACCATTCCCTTCTGGTACGTGCCGGAGCCGTAACGCACCCGCTGGCTAGTGACGTAAAAATCCGGTTGCACCAGCTTACCCGACAGAATAACCTTTCCATTTTTAGCATCCTTTTATTATCAATTTCTGAATAAGTATGAAAGCAGTAGGATTTAACACCTCGTTACCCATCACCGATACCAACAGTTTCCTGGATGTCGATATCACAACGCCAACACCTGCCGGGCATGAGCTACTGGTGCGGATTAAGGCGATTTCGGTCAATCCAGTCGATTATAAAGTTCGTCAGAATTCCGCCAAAGATACCGTGCTGGACAGCCCCAAAATTATCGGATGGGATGCCGTTGGTACGGTAGAAAGCGTGGGTGAAGACGTAACCCTGTTCAAGGTTGGGGATGTGGTCTATTACGCTGGCGACCTGACAAAATCGGGCAGCTACGCCGAATACCAGGTCATCGATGAACGGCTGGTGGGAAGAAAACCGGCTAATCTCACCATCGAAGAAGCCGCCGGTATTCCGCTGGTTGCCCTGACGGCCTGGGAGACGTTCTTCGACCGCATGCGGCTAAGTCCCGAACGGGATGCCGGTAAAACTATCCTGATTATTGGTGGGGCCGGTGGCGTGGGTTCGATAGCAATTCAACTCGCCAAAAAATTGCTGGGTTTGCGGGTGATTGCAACGGCATCGCGCCCCGAAACAACGGACTGGTGTCGTAAAATGGGTGCCGACCTGGTGGTGAATCATACTGACCTGGTGAATGAAGTCCGGCAGCAGGGTGTGCAGCACGTCGACTATATCGTGGACTTTGTGAATACCAACGAGTATTGGGACGCCATGGTTGAACTAATTAAGCCGCAGGGCCATATTGCTTCCATAACCGGCAGTGCCGAGCCGGTTATGCTGAACAAACTGAAAAGCAAAAGCGTGACGTTTTCCTGGGAGCTGATGTTTACCCGGTCCACATACCAAACCGACGACATGATAGAGCAGCATCGTATCCTGAACCGGGTTGCTGCTTTGTATGATGCCGGGATGCTGGTTTCTCCCGTCAATCAGGTGTTGCATGGCCTATCGGCCGACACGGTCAAAAAGGCCCATACGCAACTGGAATCCGGGAAAACCATCGGCAAACTGGTCATTGTAATTTAACGACGGTCAGTCTAAACGGGGTGAATCACTGGACTGTAAAAACTGGGTTACGCGTCCGACTCATCCCGATGGGTAGCTACGTACGAAGTCAGCAACTGATCCAACTGGCTGAAACAGGCACGAACGGTTACCCGCATGTCGTTGGGCTTCTGGCTCTTTTTCTGCAGCGTCGGATACGAGGGTTGTGTCGGATCGGTTTGTACGCCCTGATGAACGCCGTAAGCGAGTAACTTTCTGAGCAGGAGAACCAGCCTGTTCCATTCCTTGTCCACTTCCGGTTGCTGCCGGATTTCTGCCGATTTCAGGCTGTCGATGTAACGGCTTAATTCGGCTAATTCCTGCGGGCTGAATTGTATCGCCATGGGTTGGTTGGTTGCCTGGGTTGAAAACTACGCCCGGTGTCGCTTCCTGAATTGGAGTGGGTTTTCGTTCGTTACCCGCCGGAAGATCTTGTTGAAGTACGACAGGCTCTCGAACCCGCAGGCAAAACAGGCTTCCGACACCGTGTGGTCGAGCAACAGGAGTTTCTGCGCCTGACTGATGCGGTACTGGTTCAGAAACTGGGTGAAGGTGAGATGCGTCATTCGTTTGAAATACCGGCAGAAAGCCGCTTCCGTCAGGCTGGCCACGGCGGCTACTTCGGGGATGTCAATCTTGCGGGTGTATTGCTCCGCGATAAACTGGTTAACCTGTTTCAGTCGCTGCTGCTCCTTCAGATTATACGCGCTGGTCACGGCCTGCCCGTGCAGGGGGGTATATTCGGAGCTGATGGCCATCTCCTGAAAAATACGCAGTAATGCCAGTAGCCGCTCAAACGCGGGCAGGCCGGCCAACTGCGTGAGTTGCTCCCCAACCCGACGCTTCGTTTCGCCATGAAACGATACGCCCGACCGCGCCCGGTCGAACAGGGCCGCAATCGCCGAACATTCGGGTGCCTGCCAGAAGGGCTCACCCAAAAATGCTTCCTTTAACTGCACCACCACCTCGCGGTGGTCGGTGGTCACGCCGTAGTCGAAATTGAGGTGGGGTACATTAGGGCCGATAAACACCAGGTCGCTACCCTCATAGCGCGAAATATGGTCGCCCACGTGCCGGGTGCCGTTGGCACCCTCGATGTACACAATCTCGTACTCCGGATGGTAGTGCCACAGGAAAACGTCGCTCAGCCGGGGTGTCACCAGCAGATGGAATGAACTATCGGCATCGGGGGTAATCTGTTCCAGCGCTATCCTCATTCGGTGGTCTGTTTTGCCATAAAATGGCCTGATAATGATCGAAACGTGATAGAAAGAGCAATATAATGTAAATAGTGGCCAGTTTTGTCGTAACAACTCCCTTTCGTAGTCGACTACCTTTGTTGCAAGAAAATCACTCCTAAACACAATTAACATGGAAGCAACGCCGACAATGACGCCCACCATGATACCCGATAACGCCCATAAAGACATACCGGGAAACCCGTCAACCGCCACCAGCAGCAAACTCAAACTCAATGACCGTAGTGGTCCCAACGCCGATGTACCCCTGCGGGTGCTGTCGGAAGCCGACTGGCAGTTCTGGAAAGAAAACGGTTACATCGTTATCAAACAGGCCATTCCCCGCGCGCAGGCCGACCGGCTCGCCCGCTTCTTGTGGGAATTTGAGGAAAAAGACCCCCATGACCCATCTACCTGGTACGCACCACCCCGCGCCGAGATGAAAATGAAAGAGCTGGCGGGTAGCGGCATGGTGGAACTGTATAACCACCAGTACGAGTGGGATAACCGGCAGATGCAGCGGGTCTACGACGCCTTCGTCGACATCTGGGGTACTGAAAAACTCTGGGTCACCATTGACCGGGCCAACCTGAACCTGCCCCTGCGCCCGGAGGATACGTTCAACGGCTTTATTCACTGGGATTACGACCCCGAAACCCGGCCGCAAAACGTGCAGGGCGTGCTGGCCCTGGCCGATCAGAACGACGAAAATATGGGCGGTTTCCAGTGCATTCCTGAGCTGTACCGGACGTATGATACCTGGAAACTCACCCAACCCGAAGACCGAAATCGCTTCAAACCCGACACTGCCGGGCTGGAAGACAAGCTGGTGAAAGTGAAAATGGATGCGGGCGACCTGCTGATTTTCAACAGCACCCAGCCCCACGGCATCCGGCCCAACCGCTCCGGTAACAAGGTGCGGATAGCGCAGTATATTTCCATGATGCCCGCCGAAGAAGAGAATGAAGCCCTGCGGCAATGGCGCATCACCTCCTGGCGCGACCGGGTAGCCCCCGAAGGGTACGCCTTCCCCGGCGACCCGCGCAACTGGGAACGCGACCGCTACCAAACTGCCGAACTGAACGAACTGGGCCGTAAACTCCTCGGTCTCGACTCATGGGAGGAGTAAGGGAGGAGTCAGTAGAAAAAACGGTTTGTGCACAGATGGATGTTTAACCCGCTTTCCTAGCTTTGCCCCATGAACGCAACACTTGAGGACGATATGGCGCGACTGGCGCTTCAGGAAGAACAGCTACAGTTCGATTCCTTCTCGGCCGATACGGCCTGGCAACTGGGCACGCGCCTGAAAGAAGCGGTCGAGGCCCGTGGTAAAGCAGCTGCCATTGAGATTCAGCTAACGGATTGCCCCTTGTTCTTTTACGCCATGCCGGGAACAACGCCGGATAACGGTGATTGGATTCGGCGGAAGCGCAACGTGGTACAACGGTTCCACCGGAGTTCCTACGCCGTGCGGCTGGCGCTACGGATAAAAGGAGTAACACTCACCGAGCAGTCGGGGCTTTCGTTACGGGACCACGCTACGGCGGGCGGATGTTTCCCGATCCTGTTACGCGGCACGGGTTGCATCGGTACCATCGCCGTATCCGGGTTACCCATGCGTGACGATCATAATGTCATTGTTAGCGTGCTGGCCAGCTGGCTTAACCAGTCGCTGAGCGAACTGGCCCTGGCACCGGCGGACGATATGGACGATTGATTGTGAAAAATGACTGGTATATACCGCAAAACAGTCTGCTGGCTTCCGATACAATGCATCGAAAGCCAGCAGACTGAAAAAAATGGTTGTGTTATGGGACAGCCTCTAGTTAAACTTCAGGGCGTCCTTGGCATCGTTTATGCCTGACTTGGCAGCCGCAGCTGTGTCATCAACCGACTGATTGTAGTTCGTCTTCGCCTGATCGCGGTTATAGTCGATGGTCTCCAGCGAATCATCTTTGTACGTGTCGTATGTCTGTTCCGCTTTGTCAGCGTACCGGTTCACTTGACTTTCAGCTTTACCGGTAAAGTTGTCAATCTGGGTTTTCACCTGATTCAAACCATCTTCCCACTGGTTCTGCAAATCATTGGCACCTTTCGTCAACTTATCACGCGTGTCTTTGCCACTGCGGGGGGCTGTCAGGTAGCCGATAGCCAAACCCGTTAATACTCCTTTCAAAAAGCTCATAATGGTATATCTTTTAATTCGTCCTGGGATCAGTAACTACCCAGGGAAAATTATGCCATAACGTAGCGTGAATCACCAATAGTTTGATTGTCAATAAATTATAGTTTGTTCTGGCGTTTGCGCCTGATAAATCGGTAGGAGTGGTGGGTACTTTCTTCTACAAGATAGGGGCCATTCGTAAGCGTGAATCGACACAAAAAGGCCGCTACGTGTACGTAGCGGCCTGATGAGAATTTAGTTAAAAAAGAAGCGATTAGCGGTTCTCCGAAATCACTTCCCGGATATCGTCAATTATTTTCCGGGCCAGATAATCAGCGGTGGCGAGGGTATCCGATTCGGAGTATATGCGGATAATGGGTTCCGTATTCGACTTCCGGAGGTGTACCCATTCTTTATCGAACTCGATCTTAACGCCATCGATGGTACTGATTGGATTACGGGCGTATTTGGTTTGAATTCGTCCCAGAACGGCATCCACGTCGATATCGGCGGTCAGTTCAATCTTGTTTTTGGAGATGTAATAGTTGGGGTAGGTCCGGCGAAGCATGGACGCTGACCGGCCCGACTTGGCCAGATGGGTGAGAAACAAGGCAATTCCCACCAGCGCATCGCGGCCATGGTGCAAATCGGGGTAAATGATACCGCCGTTTCCTTCACCACCAATTACCGCCTGGTTTGCCTTCATCATCTCAACCACGTTGACTTCTCCCACGGCCGAGGCAAAATGCTGCCCACCGTACCGTTGGGTCACATCGCGCAGCGCAACGGTACTCGACATGTTCGAAACGGTATTGCCCGGCAACTCGCTAATCGCCGACCGGTGTTTGAGGACGTAATCCGCGACCGCAACCAGGGTGTATTCTTCCCCAAAGGGAGAGCCATCTTCACAAATGAGGGCTAACCGATCCACATCCGGGTCTACCACAATACCCAGGTCGGCGTTGCCTTTTTGCATTTCCTTGATAATGTCGCGCAGGTTTTCGGGCAGCGGCTCGGGATTATGGGCAAAGTCGCCGGTTGGTTCGCAGTGGAGTTTCGTGATCTTTTCTACGCCCAGGGCTTCCAGCAGGAGTGGTACGGCAATACCCCCGGTTGAGTTAACGGCATCAACCACGAGCCGGAAGTTTCGGGCGGCAATCGCATCGCGGTCAACCAGCGGTAAATCCAGGATCAGGTCAATGTGTTTCTGTAACCAGGTGGAGTCGGTCCGGTACTTGCCTAGTTTACGGATTTCGACAAAATCGAAGGACTCGGCTTCGGCAATGGCCAGGACATCTGCTCCATCCTGCGCCGAGATAAACTCACCAGTTTCGTTGAGTAGTTTAAGGGCATTCCATTGGATAGGATTGTGGCTGGCGGTCAGAATAATTCCCCCCGCTGCCCCTTCGCCCGTTACGGCCAGCTCCACCGTTGGCGTTGTCGATAAACCCAAATCAATGACGTTCAACCCAATGCTCTGTAGCGTGGCGGCTACCAGTTTGGATACCATTTCGCCCGACAAGCGGCCATCCCGCCCAATCACAATGGTTTGTCGGTCAGGGTTTTGTTGTTTGAGCCATTGGCCAAAGGCAGCTGTAAACTTAACAACATCCGGGGGTGTCAGCCCGCTTCCGCTGCGCCCCCCAATCGTTCCTCTAATCCCGGAAATAGACTTAATTAATGCCACGTGCTGGGTTCAATAAATACGTTAGATATGGCTGCAAAGATAGGAAATAGTGGCGGTAAGCAGCAGAAAGCTTTACTAGTTTACTAATGCTATAGATGTAATGACAGGCATCGTTCTTACCCACCCGGCCCTTCATGGCAGGGTTGTCTTCCCACGTGTATTTTTTTAGAGGCCCTGCCGGGGAGAGTTGGGCGGGGTGTTTTGACCAGCGCATTCCCTACCCGGTCAACCCGGGGCAGACGCTAAAGAAACGTTAGTTCTGACCGAAGAACGGACTTGGCCTGGCCCGTAAACATGCCGCTGATGGGAGCAACCAGATCGGGTCTGCCCGTTGATGCCAGGAAAATGTGCCGGTTAACCACCACCGACCCTTCTGTGGGGTCGAAACCCCGCCAGCCGGCGCCGGGCAGGTATACTTCTGCCCAGGCATGAAGTTCATGCTCCTGCTGGGGATTGCCAAACAGGTACCCACTCACAAACCGGGACGCGATACCCAGGCTCCGGCAGGCGGCAATAAACAACGTGGCATAATCGCGGCAGGAGCCTTTCCGCTGGCTCAGCGTTTGTTCGGGCGGGAAAGCCGCCCCTTCTTCCCGGATTTCGTAGGTGAACTCCCGAATCGTTTGATTGAGCGTCGTCAAAAAGGACGTTGTCTGCCACCCCGACCCCGCGGCCAGCCGCCGTGACCAGGTTTCTATGTGCTCCGATATGTCCTCCCGCTCCAGGTAGGGGCGAAGCAGGGACTCCACTTCCTTGGGGTACCGGAACGGAATGGTTTGCGTTTCAAAGGGAAATAAAACAAAGTCGAACGAGTTAAACTCCTCCGAGTAGAGTTCAATCTCGACGCATACTTTCAGGTAACGCGTCGGCTGACTGAAATACACCAGTTGCTGCACGTTGCCCTCAACGTCGATGTTCCGTACAATCTGAACCGGCTGCGGGTCAATGGATAATTTATAATCCAACAGTCGCTGGTAGGGGTACATGCGCGGATACAGGTAAAGCGTTTGCGGCCCCAGAGCCACTGGCATATCGTACGTGTATTCAGATTCGTGCCGAACGTGGAGATTCATGTAAATGATGACCGGGTCGCCGGTGCGATTATAATGATACATGATAACCGGGGCGCCGGTGCGATTATAAATGAGTTTCCAGAGCGATGACTGCAGGCAAAAGCGACCCCTGCGGCAGCCTATTCATCATTCATCATTTAGAATCGCACCGGCGACCCGGTCATCATTCTTTCACCGCTTTTACTTTATCAAAAATGGGGTCCATCCAGGCAGTGGGCACTTTCCGTACCGAGTTGCTGAGTAGCGCACTCCATTGGTGCGATACCTCGTCCATATCTTCTTTCTCAAGCCGATATTCGGTCATGTGGAAACTGTCTTTGGGGTAAATGACAACATCCAGCGGGTAATCAACATCGCTGGCACTAACCCGGGTGGCATCGAAGGCTAGAAAGCCCATTTTGAGCGCTTCCTGTAAACTGGATTCGTAGGACAGGTTTCGGAACAGAAGGGGTTTGCCGTAGCCGGAGTTACCAATAATCTTGAACGGTGATCCCTGGTCCACCTCCACCCAGTTGCCTTCGGGGTAAAGCATGTATAGTTTGTGTTCCGTATCATCTTCCAGCTGACCACCTACAATGGCGTGCAGGTTGAAATTCAGTCCATTGGCAATAATAGACGATTTATCCTCCTGAGCAACGCGTTTTACCTGTTCGCCAAACGCGTTGACTGCTTTGTACAGTTTATTGAAGGAGCGGTCCTGTTCATTCAGCACTTCGCTAAAGTAAGTGATGGCCTTGTCCCGGACGGAGCGTAAACCCGAGGTCATGATAAACAGCGAATGATTCTCCACTTCGTGAACCGAAATCTTCCGGTTCGACGAAACTTCTGTGCCGGACGTTAACCGTCTATCGGCGATGGCAACCAGGCCCGAAGCAACTTTTACGCCTAAACAATATGTCATTCGATACAAAGGGTAATGCAGGAGCGGCCCATCAGCGCAGGAGTGAATGCATCCAGGTACTGTGGCGGACAAATATACAGATTGCCCCCGCTTTTG
This sequence comes from uncultured Cytophagales bacterium, assembly GCA_963784335.1. Taxonomy (GTDB): domain Bacteria; phylum Bacteroidota; class Bacteroidia; order Cytophagales; family Spirosomataceae; genus Spirosoma. Next base: position 71,844 of record CAWARB010000014.1, read on the forward strand.
GTTGATTTGCTACTCGTTTTCCCGAAAAATGATATTGCGTATGGTTAAACTCCTGTAAAGTCCTGGTTAGGGAAGGTCTGTGGTAAGCCTGGAAATCAGGCAACAGATACACGCAGGGCAATGGGGATAACAGGTACCGGCATTCGTCAGCTGGAAAGCCCGGAAAAGGCATTCCTAAAAAGCAGTAAGCCAGGGTGATACCCGTACATTGGTCCGGTCCCGGACGCGCATTCAGTCAACGGGGCAGAAAGGTATTTTGGCACTGAAAGGTTTGTTTTTGGGAAACCTTTGTGTTACTTTGGCAAGTAGAAGGTGATCATTCTCCATACATTGTGTTTCGATGAACTTTGACGACGAGGACGACGACGACAACTTCCTGGACTGGGATGGTTTCGATGAGGATTACGATCCACAAGAAGCCCGTGCCGAAATGGAGGCCGAAAACCGGCGCATTAAAAATCTGCCCATCCTCCGGAAGGCCAATGAATTGATGGAACTGACGCAGGCCATCGTTGAAACCATCGACAAAGAAGAGGATGTGCTGATGATGCACGAGCAGATGCTGGCTAATGCCATGATGCTGGCACCGAAAATTGTTGGTGCCGAAGGGGGCGATCTGTATACCCTGCGGATGGAAAATGCCGTCATCATAAAAATGCACGCCCGCGAGCTACTCGCTCAAACATCCTATTGTAAAGCGGAGAAACTGACGGCTACTGCCTATTTGAATGTACTCCGTGAGGAGATAGAGCAATTCCGACTGTTGTTTGTTGACTGGGTCAATAGCTTCGACAAAGATAACGACGCCCCCGACGACTGGGGCCTGTTCTACTAATCCTGTCCCGCTGCCTCTTCCTTCCGGATAAAAAAAGTCCACTGGCGTTAGCCATCACCTCCGCAGGATAAAATGGTGGTTCGTCTCGCTGTAATACTACACCGGTAATGTGTGTTTCGTACCTGGACAGACTATCTTTGTTTGTGGGTTAGGACCCTCATCTGCCTGATATGAGAAACTTTTTATCGACCTTTTGCCTGTTTTCTGTACGGATTAACGGGCGTTTTGCCTTTATTTTTATTGGGTTACTCGTTGGCTGGGGGTGGGCCTACGCTGCCAGTCCGCAACAGGTCGCTGCGCCTGCCGCCCTGACGATAGGGGTCAGCGCGGCAACTGTCTGCGCCGGAACCAGTAGCCTGCTTACTGCCTCCGGATGCCCGGTGGGCGGTACTTTACGCTGGTCAACTGCCCAAACCGGGAATGTCATCAGCGTAGCACCCCGACAAACGACTTCATACACGGCCACCTGCGAGGTAACCAGTACAACGGCCATTGTAACAACTGTTACGACAACTACTGCAACGGCTACGGTGAGGGTCATTCCCCCTATTACGGTGAAGCTCGACACGATTCCTCCCGTGTGCAATGGTAGTAAAGATGGAATGGTCGTTATCAATGCCAGTGGCGGGGCAGGCGCTTTACAGTACCAGTTCAATAATCAGCCCTTTCAGACCCTTAACACATTTGGTGCTTTGCGCGCGGGTGTGTACCCTATTGTCGTGAAGGACACGGCGGGTTGTCTGCTCCAAACGAGCGTTACGTTAACGCAGCCCCCGGCTTTATCGGCCAGTGTTTCGGTTATTAGTACAAAGTGCATTGGTGGTTCAGATGGGGCTATAATAGTTACTGCGTCGGGCGGGTCAGGTAATTATCGGTATTCGCTTTCTAATGTTACCGAACAGCAAAGTAGCGGGGTGTTTCAGAATTTAAAGGCTGACACAGAATACACGCTTATTCTTTCTGACAAGAATACCTGTGTGCTGTATAAAACCATCACCGTTGGGCAACCAACCCCATTTGTCATCAAATTAACCCCTCAGCTAACCCGCTGCGTTGGCTCGGCTGATGGGAGCGTGGCCGTTGCTGTTACTGGCGGGTCGGGCACGTATCAGTATAGGCAAGGTAGTGGCCCGTTTCAGACGGGCACACAATTTACCGGACTGGCGGCCGGTACCTATGAGTTTACCGTGATGGATAATGTAGGGTGCCAGGGAAAGCAAAGTACCACTATTGGACAGCCAGCTGCCCCGGTGCTGACGGCCTCTACCACACCCGTCAACTGCCTGGGACCAGCCACCGGTTCCATTACCGTTGGCGCTACCGGCGGTACGGGGGCATTTACCTATCAGCTTTCCGGACAAGCGCTCCAGAGTGCTGCGGTATTCAGCGGTGTCACTGTGGGTACCTATACCATTGTAGGAGTGGACGCCAACGGTTGTACGAGCCTCGCATCGGCAACGGTGGGTAAAGTAAATCCGGTAAAAGTGCAGGCTAGTGCCCTACCGGCAACCTGTTGTTCGTGCGCTACCGGGGCCGTTAGTCTGACCGCTACGGGGGGGACGGGAACGGGTCTCCAGTTTCAGGTAATTGGCAGACCCCTGCAGGCGAACAGTCAAATTGGTCAACTGACACCCAATACGTACCGGTTGCGGGTAGTGGATGATGGCGGATGCAGCGACTCGATCACTGCCGTTGTGATCGACCAGAATCCGCTGAGTCTTTCGGTCGGTACCGTCAACGATATTTCCTGCGCGGGGGGGAAAGATGGTGAGGCAACTGTTTTGGTAAAAGGGGGTACAAAACCATTTACCTTCTACTGGCAGACGGAGCGGCAGGATACCCTGAAAAATTACGCGGCTAAACAAACGGCTTTGCCCGAGGGAGCCTATACGGTAAGTGTGCGGGATAGTAACCGCTGTACCGCACCAACGGTATTCGTTGCCATAAAATCGCTGAACCCGTTGCCACCAAAGCCGATTGTAACGGCGGTGGGAAATAGCACCTTATCCGTCAATCAAACGACGGGTATCCAGTGGTACGTTCAAACGGGTACCAGCCCCGGTACGCCGGTTCCCAATGCTACAGGACCAACGCTTGTGCCCTTTGCCAGTGGGCAGTACTACGTAGTTACCACCGCCAACGGTTGCGCGTCGCCCCCGTCCGATGCCCTGAATTTTGTTTTGACCGCCCGCACCGAACCCGTCGAGTCGCTATCGGTGCGGGTACTGCCCAACCCCCTAACCGACCGCCTGCGGCTGGAAATCGAGCAACCCGAGCGGTCGGGTGTGCAGGTTGAGATGCTGGATGCATCGGGTCGGATGGTTCGGCAGTTTCAGCTACCGGCTTTTACGGGTAAAAAGCAGGCCGAATGGCCGCTCAATGGCGTTCCGGCAGGGGCTTACCTGCTGGAAATAGCGACTGAATCCCGTCGGTCGGTGCTGCGGGTGGGGGTAGAGTGATCGCTGGAACGGGGCAGACACTGGGTGTAAACCTCTTCTCAATCAGCCCGCAGAAGCTGCTGGGCTGGTTTTTCGATCAGGAGGTATAAGACGTGGGCTATTATAACCAACAGGATGAACCGAAGCCCGCCGTGCGTGATACCTATCTTCTGCAATGCGCCGGCAGCGATGCCTGCATGAATAAGGTAGAAGGCGTAGGAACTGCGGCCCAGTGCCTGCATCAGAGGGTGGGACAGTAACCGACCCGCTAAGGTCGGTTGGGTAAGCAGCCCCAGGAAAAAGAGACCAATGCCCATGGGGAAGAGGATGTTGTACATCCCTATTTCACTCCATAAAAGTATGAACGGGGTCTACTGTAAAACAGGGTAGTCCGGCCTGCCAACCCACGCAGCCAAGCAGGGTAAGCAACCCGGCCAGCATTGGGTATCGAACCGCGGGCAGCCGGTTCTGGTGCCACCGCCGGGCCAGCCACATACCCACGACAAACTCGAACCCCCGGCCAAAAAAGGTGTAGAAAAACACGAAAGGGAGCGTGCTGAACAACCCATAATACGTCAGTTGCCCGATCGTAGCCCACAACAATACGCCCGTGCCAACCAGCCCGGCTGCCAGCCAGAATGGACCCCAGCGCTTCAAGCCCAGAAACAGGAACGGGGCCATCAGGTAGAAACAGCCCTCTACGGTTAAACTCCAGCTTTGGGCAAGGCCACTGAATTTATAGTCGGTAAAGAATCCCTTCAGCAACGTCACGTTCAGGCCGAATACGGGTAAGGACATCGGATGCCCCCGCCAGGTGGTCACGCCCGCCGTTATGAGCAGTAGCAGGGCATACAGCGGATAAATACGGGCAAAACGGTTTTGTAGATAGCGTCGCCACAACCAGTCTTCCCGTCTGAAAAAAGCATCGGCATACCGATGATAAATCAGAAAGCCGCTCAGGACGAAGAATACGGCCACGCCGACGTACCCTTGTTCGAACACCCGGTGGGCAGTGGTGCCAGGCGACGCTGGATTGGCATGATGAACATAAACCAGGTAGGCAGCAATAGCCCGCAGACCGGTCAGGGCTGTGATATAGCGGTCTGATTTGGGGGGAATGGCCATCAGCGGGTCAGAACAAGCCGCCCGGTCAGGCCTGTCGCCACGGGCCAGGCTACCGGATTCGTTATCGTGAGTTTGTAGGTGTAGATGCCCGCCGGAAGCAGCGCACCCGCGTCGGACCGACCGTTCCATCGCCATTCATTCAGCCCGATGCGGGGCGATATCGACTGTTGCCGTACTACCTGCCCATTCATGTCGGTAAGGGAAATCGTTAAGCCGTCGGGAGCCTGACTGCCGGTTAGGGTGAACGAAAAAAGCGTCTGGGCGTGGAACGGGTTCGGGTAAACCTGCAAACCCGTTAGGGCCGACTCTGGCACGACCCGAAAACTAATCTGATAGGGGATAGCACCGTTACCAATGGCATCGCGGGCTGTGGCCAGCAGGTGGTAGGTCCCTTCCGATAAAAGCGGGGAGGCATAGCGTAGGTGGAATACACGGTCGGGACCCATCGGCAGTATGGTTGCCTGTTGCCAGCCAAGCCGCTCGAACAGCGCATTTTTACCGGGTCGTTGCAGGTACAGATCAAGCCCCGTGGTGTCGTGCCGGATGAGCGAGCGGTTTTCATCGGCTACCAGTATATCAATCCGGGGCCGGGCCGAAACCACCGCCCCATCCGTAATTCGGGCCTCATCGAACGCCACTTCCAGCAACGGTCCAAACAGGTCGGGCTGTACAAACAGGGGAATATCGAGCGTATTGTTCAGGTACGAATATTCGGGCTGGAGCTGCGGATTCACCGTTAGCACCAGCCGGTTAAGGCCCGGTAATTTTTCGGTGGCGATACGGGCGGTGAACCGAACGGTATCGGAAGGGGTGGGGGCTGGTATCCGCCATTGGCTGGTTTGTGAATTCGCTAACCCGGCCCCGTAAATCGTTTGCCGGACAACCAGCGAGTCAACCCCAAAGGCATCGGAACTCAGGTTGGTAAACGCCACCGGAATGGGTATTATGGCACCCTGCTCTACGCTGGCCGGTAAGGGACCCGCCAGAGCCCGCTGAAGTTGCCCTTCCGGCAGGCCCATCAAGGCGTGGGAGGGGGCGTAGGTGAACGATGCCGTTGACCAGCCGGCTAAATCGCCGGCGTTATCGGCCCGACGAACGCGCCAGAAATAGGGGGTATTGGGGCGATTGGCTAGGGTAATCAGGAAGCTAAGGCTATTGGCCGCAATCAGCCGCTGCGTTTGCTTAAAGGGGGTGTTGAACTGGCCCGTACTATCCAGTTCCAGCTCGAACAAATGGTTTTTATCCCCCATGTACTGCGCAACCAATCGTACAGATGTTGTTTTCACTGCGCCCCCATTGGGTGGGTAAATCAGAACAGGTTGTTGCGGGGCCACGCTGATGTCAACCGCAGCCTGATTATTGGCCCGGTTGGCTTCGGGCTGGGAGTTGGCTAACCCGGCGGGGTTGATAGTTACCTCAAACCGGTTTTGTCCCTCCGCCCGCCGGTCGTTGGGGAAGGGTATCGTCAGGGTATCCCGGTAGGCAACAGACGTTGGCAGGGTTAGGTTGACTACACCCGGCTCCTGCCCGTTCACCCGCCTGGTTATCCGGACTAAAAGCTGCCCCGGTCGGAACTGCCCGGCATTCTGAACAACGGCCCTGATTTGTACCGAATCGCTCAGGGTTGTCAATGGCCCGCCATGGGTATCCTGAATGGTTAGCCCCCCGCTGGTCAGGACGTAGTCGGGGGTTCGGACGGGGAACAGGTGAATAGCCGGGTCGCCCTGCAACACCATTTGCTGGGTGTTGGCTAAAGCGCGGCCTCCGGGCGTTTGGGCCAGCACCCGCCGGATTGTTTCCTGCTGGAGTTGTCCGATGGATTTGTACAATTGCGTACTATCGGTCAGGAGGGTGTAAAATTGCGTAGTGTAGTCGTGCATCACTTCGGTGTAGCCCAAGTGACTCTGGGCAATAGCCGCAATGGCACCCCGGTTGGGCGTAAGGACCCAATCCGTCGTCAGCGTTGGTCGGCCAAAGAAGAAATTCCCGATGGCACAGCCATTCACAAACAGGAGCGGGTATCGGCCGGTATTGCGGTACCCGAGGGCATCGCTGGAGCTGAAACCAATGTCCAGGTCGGTCACGTCCAGGCCCGAATGCCCAAAGAAAGTGATTAATCCAACACCCTCGTTCACGGGTTTTGCCAGGGACAGCGGCTCAACCAGCTTGTCTGTTGCTTTCGCAAAGGTCATTACCCGCGCCCCCAGCGCCGGGCCTGCGGCCTGCTTCTGGTAGGAGTCTACCAGGCCCCGAAACAAATCCCGTTCCCCCGCCGACTGACCTCCGCTCAGGTGCAGGATGTTTTTACGCCAGAGTGCATCACCTGATGAATGTTCGTATTGCTGTACTTTGGTGAGGTAGTCGAGTACTTCCTGCGGGGTACCCGCGTTGATTCGACCCGTGGGCAGGGCCGGAACGTCCGGTTCTGCGTCGGACAGACCGGCGGTAAACGGGCCATCAGAGCCGGGGAAACCAGCGGTCATCACCATATCCAACTGAGCCTGTTCCGGGTCGCGCCGGATGCCGGGTGTGCTGCGGCTACGCCCAATCAGCAGCAGATACGGCACGGCATCACCCCGTTGCTGCAGCATTTGCCGGGCAAATCGTCGGATAGCCAGCGGATGCCGCTCCCCGTAACTGTACTGATCGAACAATTGCTGCATGGTGGCCGTGAGCGTATCGTAACTCCCCCCGGCTACCGAAGCCCGATAACTGGCGTACGCCCGAATTGCATTGACAGTGCCCGGCGCTCCGCCGGGTTTTAACAGTAAATCATGCGTGATAATCAGGTACGTTGGTTTACGGGTATGCCAATCGACAAACGATACGGGCTGGATGACAGGGGTTTTATGCACTTCAGCGGTGCTGAACAGGGTACGGGCCGTTTCGGTATTTCGTACTACAACCCGGACCACGCCCGGCTTCTCAGTCGTTGTGGTGCCTACCCGAATGGGCGCGTCAGGATTTGTAATGTCCCAGAAACGGGTGCCGGGTGCTACGTCCGTAATGTCCAGGCGGGAACGGCCCCGTGCAGTAGGTTCGAGTTGAAAGACCATCTGGGTTTGACCCTTCGCTGTCAGTTGCTGCGGATACCGGATCCGGCTATACGAAACGGAATAATCGTCGGTACCGGTAGATTCCCCGCCGGAAACGGTCGAAACAGTCAATTGCCCATCGGGCCCTATATCAGACCAGTTGACTGTGCGCTGGATACGGGCATTATCGTATCCCCCAAACCGGGTGCTGTCCAACACCCGCTGACTCGTGAGCGTTGACCCCACCAGGCATGCTACCCGGTGATTCGTTGCCCCCCGACCCACCAGCAGCACATCGACTTCCGGGCTTGGACCAGTTCTAACCGCATTAACCAGCTGAAAAGGGATGGGGAATGGTTTCGCTTTTTGCTGGATTGGCCCCGTGTAGCCTTCACCCGCTTCGTACTGACTGTATTCTATCTTTTGGGGCAGACCAGCGGCCAGCCGGGGTAGTTGTCGGTAAATAAGCGTAGTTCCTCCGCCCAGTGGTAGGTTTCCGGGACCAGATTGCTGGTGGTGTCGGTATAGGCAGCCATGCGTTTGGCAGGTTGCCCTGCGCCGGTGGACCACGTTAGGAAGTAAGCCGTCGTATCGCTGAACAGGCTGTAGTACCGGTGAGGCTGGGCCGTGTACGGTCGATAAAGCAGTGAATCGGGTGCTCCATCAGAACGATGCCCGTAAAATTCCAGGAAGTCATTGGTATCAAAATGCCCGTCTGCCTCACCATCAACGTACGTAGCCTGCTCCACGCCCCGATGAAAAACCTGTATGGAGCCGGGCGTAATCTGCTGAACCGGCACGCCCGCCCGTTGTAGGTCGGCTGCGGTCAGTCGATACACCCCGTTTTCGGCAACGGATAGTTTGTAATAGGGTTGTGCGTAGTTAATCCAGCGCGTTGGATCGGGGTCATTCGGACTGGATTGAGCGTTTGTCCGTGTAGCAGGGATGACCAACAGCCAGACGGTAAGATAGACAGCATGTCCGGTAATGGCTGTGGGCAGGAGCTTGCTGATTGCCAATGGAATGGATGTTTGCGTGTAAACAACGTTAACGTAGGAGCTACCTCACAAACCTGGGTCACGGTTAAGGCAACCCAGGATACATTCATTCCATTGGCAAATTGGCTACCCGCGGCCCCTGAAAAAGCAGGTACCCACTAACCGTTTGGGGTGCAGTAGGGATGCGCGATATGCGTAAAGTATCAGAACGCGGGGGTGATATTTACCGCTTCTACTCTGGTTATTTCAGGTACTGCTTTCAGAATGGCTTCTTCCAGCCCGCCTTTAAATGTCATGGCCGACATAGGACACGTACCACACGACCCCATCAACTCGAGCCGTACTACTTTTTCATCCGTCACTTCCAGGATTTTTACGTTCCCGCCATCGGCAGCCAGATAAGGCCGCATACTGTCGAGCGCCTTCTCAATCCGGTTGATTAATTGATCGTTGGTAACTACCGTTTCCATTACAAATTGATTTACGGTAAATTTATACGTTTTATGTGATTTATGCAACCTCAACCCGTTCGGTACGCTCAACGGTCGCGTTGCGGATGGCAACCTGCTGCGCCAGGGCTTCTGCCGTGGCCCGGAACGCTTCGCTGGCAACGGGTTCTCCGGCACTGATAGCCGGACGACCTTCGTCACCCGCTTCGCGAATACTCTGCACGAGGGGAATCTGACCCAGCAGGGGTACATCAAACTTGTCGGCCAGCAGTTGACCACCGCCTTTGCCAAACAGATAGTACTTATGGTCGGGAAGTTCGGCCGGCGTAAAGAAGGACATATTCTCAATGACACCGAGCACGGGTACGTTGATTTGCGGTTGCCGGAACATAGATAATCCTTTGGTTGCATCCGCCAGGGCCACCTTTTGGGGGGTAGTAACGATAATGGCCCCCGTAACCGGAACGGTTTGTACCAGCGTCAGGTGAATATCGCCCGTGCCGGGAGGGAGGTCAATAAGCAGGTAATCCAGTTCACCCCAGTCGGCATCGGAGAAAAACTGCTGCAACGCCCGCCCCGCCATGGTGCCCCGCCAGATAATAGCCTGACCGGGTGCTACAAGAAAACCCATCGACAGTATTTTTATGCCAAACTGCATGACTGGCTCCATGCGCGTTTGTCCATCCTGCTGAAAAATGCGGGGTTGAATGTTCTCCGCGCCAAACATGGTAGGCATGGAGGGCCCGTAAATATCAGCATCGATGATACCCACTTTGGCCCCCGATTTGTGCAATGCAATGGCCAGATTAGCCGTAACGGTCGATTTGCCGACGCCCCCTTTGCCCGATGAAACAGCAATGATGTTTTTCACGCCGGGCAACGTAGGGGCGTTGGCCCGCGTTGAGGTCACGTCCGAGGTCATATCAATCGTAACCTGAATGTTGGCGCCAATATGCGTATGAATGGCATCTTCGCAGCGTTTGCGGATAACCTCTTTGAGCGGGCAGGCTGGCGTGGTCAACACCACCGTAAAGCGTACGGAACTGATGCCCAGCGTCACGTCCTTCACCATGTTGAGGGAAACGAGGTCACGCTTCAAATCGGGTTCTTCAACGGTGCTTAGTGCCCGAAGTACGGCTTCTTTTGATAACTGATAATCAGACATAAAAAATTAAACGGGAGGGGTGTAAAGTGAAAAACAGGCGTGCATCTCAAACGGAACTCCAGCAGTACTAGTCATTCTACACCTTTCAGTAGATATTGATTTAAACGCCCCCTCACTACTGTCAGTTCCGCCGAAACGTTCACCCGCTCCGACAGGGTTTCCAGTCGGGTCAGGAGTTTGGACAGAAACAACCGGTGCGCCGGACTATCATCCCCGTACAGCGGACGATGCGCCAGTGACTGGCGGATTTGCGCCCACTCAGTCATGAAACCGCGAAGGTCGGTATCAAACGCGCTTTCCGCAAACTTACTGAAAATATAGTCGTGCGCCTGGGTATTGGGGTGAATCATATCCGCTTCATAAAACCGGTAGTCGCGCAGGTCGTCCATCATCAGTTCATAGGCCGGGAAGTAGTGAACCCCGTTGTGCCAGACCGTAAGCTCGTGCGCAATGACGCGCAGGGTCGATTTGCTCACGCTGTTGAGCGGCAGGGTATCCCGTGTGTGCCGAACAGGACTGACTGTGACCACCACCTTCAGCCCGGGATTGGCTTTGCGCAGGGTTTTCAGCAGCCGGGTCATATCATCGCGGAGATGGTCGATCTGGTACAGGTATTTCTCGAACAAAGCGCCCGGCATTTTGTGGCAATTGGCTACCACCTTCCCCGTTTCAATGTGCCGGTACACCACCGCCGAACCGAGGGTGAGCAGTAAAAAGTCCGCCTGCCTGACGGCGCTGGCCGTAGTGGCCAGGGTAGCTTTCAGGTTTCCTGAAGTTCGCCCCGACTGGTTGCCCACAGGGACGAATGGAAATCGTAGTGAAACCAGATACCGTCGCGTTCAAGGTATCGGTTTTCGTCCGGCATCGTTCCCTGGAGGGCCATCGTCAGTAGTTTGGCGATGGAGACCGGATTGAAAATGGTGCCGAAAGGATTGTTCAGAACGGTGAGTTTGTGGGTAACTAACCGTTGTCCCATTACCTCGGCAAAGCAGGAGCCAAGGGTTACAATCCGGCTCTTCATGCCGATTCGGCAGGGGAGTGCTTCGGGTGAAAATTCGGTATGAAACTGCATACCATATCAACAAAAAAACGGGCCATTTGGGTCCGTCTTTTTGAAAAGATTACTGCCTGTAAAAGGTTGATTATGAGTCAGGAGCATAGTTTATTTTGCGCTATGCTGTTGGCTTCTTCATCGAATAAGGTCGGCACAGAAACGCGCAAGCCCGTCCCCTGTTTTTACTCGATTTCTTCCCATTGACCAAACGGACTTACACCTGTGTGCCTTTCCCGATGAGGGCCCGATTCGTGCGGTTTGTTTACCCAGATACAACAAAAACGACCGGCTTCGCTTCACAGCGGCCGGTCGTTTATATCGAAACTAGTTGTTGCTTATTCAGCCGCAACGACATCAAATTTCACTTTGTGCTTCACTTCCTTATGCAGGTCCAGGGAAGCCTCGTAGGTGCCAAGGGTCTTGACATCTTCAACCGTAATTTTCTTCCGGTCGATGTCAAATCCTTTCTCGCGCAGAGCTTCGGCCACCTGCGTGTTGGTTACCCGACCAAAGATTTTGCCGCTGTCACCCGCTTTCGCCGGAATCGTCAGCGTCATGTCGCCAATACCATCCGCAATGTTCTGGGCGTCGGTCTTTAGTTTTTCGGCTTTGTGAGCCGCCTGACGAATGTTCTCAGCAACGATCTTCTTGTTGGAGTCGGTTGCCATCATCGCATACCCCTGAGGAATCAGGTAGTTGCGTCCGTAACCGGGCTTCACCACTACGGTGTCGTTCTTATAGCCCAGGCCGGCGATATCGGTTTTTAAAATGATATTCATTATTTGAAAGGTTTTCGGTTTACTGTTTTCGGTTTCCAGTGGCGCGATGCGGTTCTATCGATGCGATAGCGCATCGTACCCTGTAAACAGAAAATGGCAACCTATTTTAGAGAATCACCTACGTAAGGCAGGATGGCTAAATGACGAGCGCGTTTGACAGCCTGGGCCACTTTGCGCTGGTTTTTTAGGGTCGTTCCTGTTAGCCGGCGGGGCAGGATTTTACCTTGCTCGTTCAGCAGTTTCAGCAGGAAGTTGCCATCCTTGTAGTCAATGTATTTAATGCCGGCTTTCTTGAAGCGGTCGTATTTTTTGCGATTCTCGGTTTTCGAGACAGATTCGTTTTGCAGACTCATGATTACTTGGCCTCCCCGGCGTTTTCGGTTTGTTTTTTCTTACCCACTAAGCCATTGCGCTTTTTGTCGTTGTAGGCAACGGCGTGCTTGTCGAGCGAAATCGTCAGGTGACGAATGATGCGCTCATCACGGAGGTACTCAGTGTTGAGTTTCTCGATGATCGTGCCGGGGGCCTTGAACTCGAAGAGTTGGTAGTAACCCGTGTTCTTGTGCTGTATTGGATAGGCCAGTTTGCGAAGGCCCATGTGGTCTTCATGAATAAGCTCCGCACCGTTGTCGGTCAGCACTGCACGGAACTTATCAACGGCGTCCTTCATCTGAGCATCAGATAAAACGGGAGTTAAAATGAACACCGTCTCGTAGTTATTAGGAAACATTGTTTGTAATTGGTTTGAAATGAGGGCGCAAAGGTACAAAAAAAATGAATAGTTGGCTAAGGGTTGAGGAGAAAAATTCACCTGGATGCCTCACTGATACTCAATCTTACCCGCCCCTCTACTATCTATTTAATGGCGAATTCGCCCTCACCAATACGAAATCCTTCGCTGTAGACTTCGATGTTGTACTTGCCCGGGTTGAAGCGCTGGCCCCCCGACCGTAAAAGAAGTCGATGCGCTGGCGGCTATTGTCGAAATTGAAGCGCTGCATAGCCGTGTAAACCATACCCTGTCCATTGTAGGTGAACTCGCCCGACCCCGTTGCCATATCGGAGATAACGGCTCCGCTGGGATCCAGCACACGTATGTATACTACTTTCTCGTCTTTTTTAGCCAGGCCGTTGGGGGCTAATAAAATTGATACGTGAATTTTATCCGTCTTTTTTGCTTTGTAGGTGCCCCCATCATCTTCCTTACCCCGAGCGTTAACACTGTTAACCGTAACGGCTTCGGCCCTTAGTGCAGCGGCTATGGATACTTTTTCGGCTAGTTCCTGATTTCGGGTCGTGACCGACATGACCGAATCACTCAGGGATTGTCTTTCGGCCTTCAAACCACTGTTTTCCTCGGCCAGTGCTTCGTTTTGCTGGCGTCAGAACCCCGTTTTCTTCTTTCAGCCGGGCAATTTCCTGGTCTTTCTGGACCAGAATAGCCTGGTAATTTCGAATTTTCTGATTGTACTTTTTCTGGTCGAATGTGCCGACGTTCCTCAGTTCACGCTTGTCTTTTTCCAGTTGCGTTTTCACTTTCATGAGTGAATCGACGTTACCACCCAATCGCTTAATTTCAACGATCTTGGTCTCCAGCTGCGCCGAAATGGAGTCGAGTTTAGTTTTGGCAATCAGCACTTCTTCCGTTCTGGCCGCAATCGTGGCATCTTTTGTGTTGTTTTCCTGCTTCTCCTGGTAGTAGAAATACAGCAGTAATAAATTAAGGGCCGCCAGAATGAATAAAGCCGCTAATAAGTAACTACGACTATTATTTTGCGGTTGTGGTCGGGGTTCCATGGGTGTCATCAATTAAACGGACAGGTTAAGCTTGAAATCGTTACCAGAACTAAAGTGCTGGGTAATTTATTATCCCTTTAGCTGGTTAGTGGCCAAAAAACACGACAAAACGCGTAGTTGTAACCCCTAACTTCGCACAATAATACTAAAACAGGGCCATAAAGGTGCTACGGAAGGCAGTATGATTGCGGATACCAATTCACAGATTGAGCGTCAGTTAGGCGGTAAAGCGGCCCTGATTGCCGTCACAAAAACGAAGCCCGTTGCGCTGTTGCAAGAAGCGTACGACGCCGGTTGCCGGCAGTTTGGGGAGAATAAAGTGCAGGAAATGGCCGAAAAACAGCCCCAGTTGCCTGCCGATGTCCAGTGGCATTTAATTGGTCACCTGCAAACCAACAAGGTCAAGTATATTGCGCCTTTTGTGGCCCTGATCCAATCGGTGGATAGCCTCCGGCTGTTGCAGGAGATCAATAAGCAGGCAGCCCGAAACAATCGCACGATCGATTGTTTGCTTCAGATTTACATTGCCGACGAAGAAACCAAGTATGGCCTTTCGGCCGATGAAGCCGAAGCTCTGCTCACGGATGCTGCGCTGGATGAACTGGCAAACGTTCGTATTATTGGGTTGATGGGGCTGGCAACCAATACCGAAAACCAGGAGCAGGTTCGGCAGGAGTTCAGGGGACTCAAAGCCCTGTATGATAACTTGGCCCAGATTCAGCGGCCCATGATTCAGTTCAGCGAGTTGTCGATGGGCATGAGTGGCGATTATCAACTGGCCGTTGAAGAAGGCAGCACGATGGTCCGGGTTGGGAGTGCTATTTTTGGGAGTAGAAACTAAAAACTATGAAATTCTTTATTCAGGCTGGTGCCTTCCTTGGCTTACTAGGCGTAGCGCTGGGCGCTTTTGGTGCCCATGCGCTCAGGAACTTGCTGGAAACAACGGGTCGGGGAGATACCTTCGAAACGGCGGTGAAATACCAGTTTTATCATGCCTTTGCGCTGGTGCTGGTAGGTTTGCTCCTGCACACATTTGGAAGCAATCCCACCCTTGTGAAACTGCTCAACTGGGCAGGCTATTCATTTCTGGGGGGCGTTATTATTTTTTCCGGCTCGCTGTATATTCTCTGTTTTACGGGTATTACGTGGCTCGGTGCCATCACGCCCATCGGCGGGCTGGCCCTGATTGTGGGCTGGGCGCTGGTGCTTTGGGCGTTCCTGTGAAGTGATAAAGTGAAGAGTGTAGAATGAAGAATAGGTCGCTCCCGTCGATTGCTATTCTACACTCTTCATTTTTCACTCTTCACTAGTCTTACCTATCTTTGTCTTTTTATTCTAAGAATAATGCAAACTAATGTAGCGGCTGAAACCGCCCGTCGGCGGACATTCGCCATCATCAGTCACCCGGATGCCGGTAAAACAACCCTGACCGAAAAGCTCCTGCTGTTTGGCGGGGCGATCCAGACGGCCGGGGCGGTAAAATCGAACAAAATCAAGAAGACCGCCACCTCCGATTTCATGGAAATCGAGAAGCAGCGGGGTATCTCCGTGGCTACGTCGGTCATGACGTTCGACTACGACAACCTGAAAATCAATATCCTCGATACGCCTGGTCACAAAGACTTTGCGGAAGATACGTACCGCACGCTGACGGCTGTTGACAGTGTTATTCTGGTGATCGACTGCGTGAAAGGCGTTGAGGAGCAAACCGAACGGCTGATGGAAGTGTGCCGGATGCGGGATACGCCGGTTATTATTTTTATCAACAAACTGGACCGGGAAGGCCGCAATCCGTTTGACCTGCTGGATGAACTGGAAGAGAAGCTGAATATCCGGGTGCGGCCTATGACCTGGCCCGTCAATATGGGGTCTGACTTTAAGGGGGTATACAGCCTTATCGAGAAAAAGTTATATTTCTTCAAAGCCAACAAAACGAAAGTTGAAGCCGATGTACTGCCCATCGACCTGGCCGATGATCTGCTCGACGAGAAAGTGGGTGCCCGCGATGCGGCTCAGCTCCGGGAAGATGTTGACCTGATTGATGGCGTGTATGACTCCTTCGAGCGGCAGGCGTATCTGGATGGCCAGCTGGCCCCCGTATTCTTTGGATCGGCGGTCAATAACTTTGGGGTGAAAGAGCTGCTCGAAGGGTTCTGCGACATTTCCCCCGAGCCCATTGCCCGCCCAACCGATAAGCGTGAGGTGCTGCCGGACGAAAAAAACTTCAGCGGCTTTGTCTTTAAAATCCACGCGAATCTGGACCCCCGGCACCGCGACCGTATTGCGTTTTTGCGCATCTGCTCGGGGGTGTTTGAGCGGGGTAAATTCTACCACCATACGCGGCTGGATAAAAACGTGCGCTTTGCCAGTCCGTTTAGTTTTATGGCAGATAGCAAAAGCGTGGTAGAAGAAGGCTTCCCCGGCGATGTGGTTGGACTCTACGATACGGGTACCTTCAAAATTGGCGATACGCTGACCGAAGGGGAAGAACTTACAGTTTCAGGGAATACCCAGTTTCTCCCCGAAATTTTCAAGGAACTTGTCAATCTGGACCCCATGAAATCCAAGCAGCTGGACAAGGGCATTCAGCAATTGACGGATGAGGGCGTAGCGCAGTTATTTACGCTCGAGTTGGGTAATCGTAAAATTGTTGGTACCGTAGGGGAGCTTCAGTTCGAAGTTATTCAGTACCGGCTGGAAAATGAATACGGGGCCAAGTGCCGGTGGGTGCCGCTCAACTACACCAAAGCCTGCTGGATTACGGCGGAAGACCCGTTAAAACTGGCAGAATTTATCCGGCTGAAAGGTAACCAGATCGCTTACGATAAAGACCACAATCCGGTGTTTCTGGCCGAGTCGGACTGGATGCTACGCATGAACCAGCAGAATAATCCGGATGTAACGTTCCATCTAACATCGGAATTTAAGGTGGCTGCCTAGAACCATTTTTCCTGGCTATTTTAAGCTACAGACAAAACTCATTGCGGTGGAATCGGTTATTACAGGTATCACTCACGTTAAACGGATAATACCCATGACCAACTTACTTGCTGCCGCTGCTGTCGTTCTGCTTTGTGCCGGAACGGTCAGTGCCCAACAAAAACCAGCCAAGGCCAAGACGAAATCGACGGCCGGGGCACCAACTACCAATGATGTTATGCGCTCAAACCCCTCCGCTCAAAATACCCACGATGGTACAGCCGGGGCATCGGTTGGTGTGGGAACGGCTCCCGCTGGTACAGGCTTGACCAACGATCAGAACCAGGCTATTAGTAGAGGGTCAACTACGGGCACAACAAAAGTGGATGCCCAAAGCAGTACCCGAACCAGTGCTTCATCGGTGAAGGCTAAGAAAAAAGCACCCAAGTCGGGTAAACAGGAATAG
This sequence comes from uncultured Cytophagales bacterium, assembly GCA_963784335.1. GTDB lineage: Bacteria > Bacteroidota > Bacteroidia > Cytophagales > Spirosomataceae > Spirosoma. The sequence continues at coordinate 88,904 of CAWARB010000014.1, forward strand.
AATAAACGGTCAACCAGTGAACGATACCGAAAAAGCCTCCATTTTGGAGGCTTTTTCGGTATCGTTCACTGGAATGAAAAAGTAGATAATCGTGCTACATAACCCGGCCTGAGTTCTCGCTGACGAAAGCACCCCAGGCACCTTTCTTGTTCTTTTTACCCGGTGCAACCGGCAGGGCGTTTTCGTGAAAGTGGTGACAGATCGCAATGGCCAGCGCGTCCGTAGCGTCGAAAAACTTAGGGTCAAGGTCCTGGCGCAGCAGATGACTAACCATCTGCGATACCTGCTCTTTTGACGCATTCCCATTGCCCGTAACCGATTGCTTGATTCGACGGGGGGCGTATTCAACAATGGGAATATTGCGCGACAGGGCGGCTGCCATCACAACGCCCTGCGCCCGTCCCAGCTTGAGCATCGCCTGCACGTTCTTACCGAAGAAAGGGTCTTCGATGGACATCTCATCGGGGTGGTATTCATCGATCAGCCGCAGAATGGTTTCGTAGAGTTTCTGGAGCTTGAGCTGGTAGGTGCTATATTTGCTCAATTGAACCACGCCGTATTGAATCATACTCATAACGCCCCCCGACACGGAAATGAGGCCATACCCGGCTACCATGGTGCCGGGGTCTACGCCCAGAATAATTTTCTCTTTGGTCGTGTCAACGGGCTTGGGCGCTATAATCATGTATACGGTGTTGGGTCTTCTACAAAGTAACGTGTTCTCATCTGTTTTGTCGCGGGATTCGGGTAAAAAAATCATTTTCTGGGCTAAACTTGCCGTTTTTGCGGGGCTGCTGGTTTACATCGGTTATGTGCTGCGTCAACAACCGTTCGACTGGGCCAGGCTGCAAACGCAGTTACGCACCGTTGAACACCCCGAACGGTGGGCCATTGGTTTGCTTGTGCTTACACCCGTAAACTGGGGCCTTGAAGCCCTGAAATGGTGGATACTGCTCCAGCGGGTCGAAAAGACGTCGTTCGGGGCGGCCTACAGCGGGGTGCTGGCGGGTGTTTCGCTGGGATTTGCGCTGCCTGCCCAACTGGGCGATACGGCCGGACGGGTGCTGTCCCTGCGTGATGGCAAACGAAGTTCCGCCATTGGAGCCTCCCTGGTGTCGGGGGGGATGCAGTTTTACGTGGCACTGGTCATGGGAACCGTAGCCTGGGCGCACCACCTGGTTCTGGTGCCCGACCGCGCCAGTATTGCCGGCCGGTGGCTGCTGGTACTGCTGGGTATGCTATCGCTGGGGGGCGTGGTATTCGGGCTTTTGCGCACCCGGCTGGTGCATTGGTTGTCGAGCCGGGCCGGATTAAAGCGCTTTGCCACCTACTGGAACGTAGCCGGGTTGTACTCAAATCGTGAAATAGTCCTGGCACTGCTGGTAGCCACGGTCCGATACGGTGTATTTGCGATCCAGTTTTATCTGGCCCTGCGTGTTGTTGGCATTACGATGGCACCGTACGGAGCCGCGTCGGCCATCGGGGTGGTCTTTCTGGTAAAAACCGTAACGCCCGCTTTCAACCTGCTCAGTGATCTGGGCGTTCGGGAAGCGGCCGCGCTGTGGGTATTTTCGCCCTTTTGGCCCATCGGTTCCGGTGCTGATTACCGCCACCCTGCTGCTCTGGTTCACGAATATTCTGATGCCCGTGCTGGTAGGCCTATACTGGGTCTGGAAACTTAAAATCACTGCCGAATGACGTTATTTCTGCTGGCTGTTAGCCTGCTGTATGCCTTTTTTACCGGCCTGCTCTGGATAACCTGGCTTCGTATGCCTGCATTCAATCCCGGTGTTACCGACACGGTAGGGGTGCGTATTACGGTTATCATTCCCGTCCGGAATGAAGCGGCAACCATTGAAAAACTGCTGGACGATTTGCATAAGCAGACGTTTCGCCAGTTCGAGGTGATTATCGCGGATGATGCATCAACGGATAACACCGGGCAACTTGTCCGGCAGTATGCCGAACAGGCATCATTTGCCCTGCATCCGCTTTCGCTTAATGATGAGCGTTCCGCATCCCCCAAGAAACGCGCCATTACCCAAAGTATCGCACTAGCCACGGGTGACCTTATCGTCACCACTGATGGGGACTGTCGGGTTGGGCCCGACTGGCTGGCAACAATTGCTTCTTTTTATACCCGAACGGGTGCCAAACTGATATCGGGGCCGGTGACCTTCACGGAGGAACACAGCCTGTTCGACACGCTGCAGACGGTAGAATTTGCCAGTTTAATTGGTTCGGGTGCCTGTACGATGGGGCTGGGATACCCAACCATGTGCAACGGCGCCAACCTGTGTTACGAAAAAAAGGTCTTTACGGAAGTTGGTGGGTTTGCCGGAGTTGACCACCTGGCGTCGGGCGATGATGAATTCCTGATGCACAAAATTGCTTCCCGGTATCCGGACGGTGTGCGTTTTTTGAAGCATGCGGAAGCGATTGTTCGTACCGGGCCGCATCGGTCGTGGGGGGCGTTCTATAACCAGCGAAAGCGGTGGGCCAGCAAATGGAAGGCGTACGCCAGTTACGGACCATCGGTGCTGGCCGTGTTTATCTTCCTGAGTAATGCCGCTCCCGTTATAAGCGTACTTGGGTGGATGGGGGGCTACCTGACCGGGAGTATGGTGCTGATGGTACTGGGGCTGAAAGTAGTACCCGAACTGCTGTTCCTGCGCCAGATACTCGTTTTTTTACGAAAAAGGTCCGCCGTTTGGGGCATCCCGTTCACGCAATTGATTTACCCGCTTTACGTGCTCTTTTTCGGTCTGGCCGCTCAGGGGAAGGGCTACATCTGGAAAGAGCGCAGGCTTACGTAAAAAACTACCGGTGGTAGGGCACATTGTTTGACGGGAACACCAAACCAGCTGTCAAAACAGCACCTTACTCATCAGTATCGCCAACAGTACGGCAATGGCAAGGACAGTCGACCAGGTGATTGTATTGACTACATCGAGCGATGAAATGAAACGTTGCATGATGCAAAAGTGAACTATGTGGAATGATATGCAAACTTAATGTATATACATGAGAATAGTAAATGTACTTAACGCTATTTCTGAGTAATTGTTCGTACACGCGTTGATTTGTCGGTATGGGTAGCTATGATTTAATCACCTTTTAATGAGACTGGTACGGAAGTAGTAAAATGGTAAAGGGCTGGTCGACTCGATCGTTGGTCCATGCCACCGATTTTACACCCGGATGCGCTGTTCGCGGGGTGGTGTCAATAGGGCGGTGTAGTCTGTCAGCGTAGTACGCTCAATGACAGGGGAGTCAGTTTTGGGTCGGATGATTAAACTTATTGCTGCGTATACTGGTCTTTATTTATACGTAGATTATTCTCACCTTTGAAATAGGGATTGGGTCAGCAAACCCTATCAGAAAAGTTTTGTTCATTATCAGCCAGTAGCCGTTTACCTATGATTTTTCTTCACAAGTCCAACTTTCTATTCCGGACAATCTATCCCGAATGCTGGTGGAAGATTGTGGATGAGTCCGAACCAACGATTTACCTGACGTTTGATGATGGGCCCATTCCCGACGTGACGGATTTTGTGCTGGAACAGCTGGATACGTTTTCGGCCCAGGCTACGTTTTTTTGCATTGGCGATAACGTCCGTAAGCATCGGGAAGTGTTGTACCGCGTGCTCGAAGCGGGGCATATGGTCGGGAATCACACCTACAATCACCTTAATGGCTGGAAAACGGAGGATGCCGTTTATCTGGATAATATTCAGCAGTGTCAGGATTTGCTGGGTGTAGAAACGTCCTTATTCCGTCCGCCCTACGGCCGGATTAAAAAGACCCAGGCGGCTCAGGTGATGGAACACTACTCCATCGTTATGTGGGATGTGCTGACGGGCGATTTTGATACGAAACTAGCGCCCGACGTGTGTCTGAAGAAAACAATTCAGTATACCAAACCCGGCTCTATCGTGGTCTTTCACGATAGTTTGAAAGCCTGGCCAACCATGCGGTACGTGCTGCCCCGCATGCTGGAGCATTTTGCCCAGCGGGGGTTCTCGTTTCGTGCCGTTCCACAACCCATTTATGCCGGCTATTAGCCCCCCTGACCAGCAATACCCGCTGGTCAGTATCCTGATTGCCGCCCGCAACGAAGAAGCCACGATACTAGCCTGCCTGCGGGCAGTCAGCCAGCTCCACTACCCGGTGGATTCCATTGATGTGCTTATCGGCAATGACCAGTCTACCGACCAGACCGCGGCACTGGTTGACGGGTTTGTGCGGGACAACCCCGCTTTTCGCCTGATTAACATCACAGAATCAGCGGATGGGGTGCCCGGTAAGGCTACTGTGCTGGCACAACTGGCCCATCAGGCCAGGGGGCAATACCTGTTTTTTACGGACGCCGATACGCGGGTGTCACCGGACTGGCTGACTGAATTCCTGCGCTCGTTTACCCCTGATACGGGGGTGGTAACGGGCGTTACCTTGCCAGATGGGACATCCGTATTCCATAAATTACAAACCCTGGACTGGCTGTACAACCTGACCCTCACGCACCTGGTCGGTAGTGTGGGTATGCCCGTTACGGCGATGGGTAACAACATGGCGGTCAGTAGAGAAGCATACAATGCTGTTGGTGGGTACGAATCATTACCTTTTTCGGTAACGGAAGATTACGTCCTTTTTCGGGCCATTCTGGCGAAAGGATACGGCTTCCAGAACCTGCTTAGTGAATCGGTCCTGGCCCGTACCGAGCCTGTTGATACATTCATGGCCTTTTTGCAGCAGCGTAAACGATGGATGCGGGGCGCTACGGCCCTGCCCGGCTGGATGGTAGGGTTGTTGTACGGAAATTACCTGGCCGGACCCCTGCTGTTGCTGATAGGCTGGTTTTCTCCCGTGCTGGCAACTGGGCTGTACCTGAGTCGGCTACTGATTCAGACGATGGTTCTTTCGCTGGGATTAAGCCGACTGCGGCAAACCAGCCTGTGGCCGTACGCGTTGTTATTCGATGTATACCAACTCATTATCGGGCCAATAGCCGTCGTTTATTACTGGCTACCCACAAAAATTGACTGGAAAGGACGAAAATACACATGATACTCATTGACACCCACGCTCATATATACGACCCGCAGTTTGCTGAAGAAGTAGCGCGCGCCGAAGGGGAGAACTGGCTGGACCGGGCCACTGCCCAGCAGATCAGCCAGATATGGATGCCCAACTGCGCCCGCGAAACCATACCGGGACTGATGGCCCTGGCGGATCAGTACCCCGACCGCTGCCTGCCCATGATGGGTCTGCACCCGTCCTACGTGACGGATACCGTGGAGGATGAACTGACAGCGGTGGAAGACAACCTGAGCCGCCATGCCTTCATGGCCGTGGGCGAAATTGGCCTGGATTTTTACTGGGATATGACCTACGTCGACCAGCAGTTCAGCGCGTTTGAAACCCAGTTGCGCTGGGCCTCTGAACAAAAACTGCCCGTGTCCATGCACACCCGCTCCGGCCACGACCGAAACGCGTTTCAGGAAGCGGCTAACCTGATTGAAAAACTGGCTTTGCCCAACCTGACGGGTATTTTTCACTGTTTTGTCGGCACCCTCGATGAAGCCAGGCGAGCCACCGAAATGGGGTTCAAATTGGGGATTGGAGGGGTTAGCACGTTCAAAAATGGGGGGCTGGACAAGGTGCTGCCGTACATTGGACTGGAACATCTGGTGCTGGAAACCGATTCGCCTTACCTGGCCCCCGTACCGTACCGGGGCAAACGCAACGAACCGGCTTACCTGCGCCTGATTGCCCAGCGTGTTGCCGACCTGAAACAGGTAAGCGTGGACGAGGTGGCCCGGCACACAACAGCTAATGCCCTGGCGCTGCTGCCCGCCCTGTACACCAATTTGCTGCCGGGTTAGGGTGTGTTGACTAAGTTGACTAAATTGATTATCCCGACGTTACCTTTGCCCTATGATACCCACCACCACAATACCTCGTTCCAATGCCAAACCGCCGATAATCCGTCCGCGCTTCGATGATATCTTTATGGATCTGGCCGTGAATCTGGCCAAGCGTTCGCACTGCATCAAGGCGCAGGTCGGTGCGGTACTGGCCCGCGAAACCCGCATCATTTCCATTGGCTACAACGGCCCTCCTGCCGGCACCCACAACTGCGACGAGGAATTTCCCGAAGCAGGTTGCCCCCGCGACTCGAAAGGGTCGTGCTCGCTGGCCCTGCATGCGGAACAGAACGCGATATTATACGCGGCCAAAAACGGCTCCGAGATTGAGGGCGCCACCATTTACGTCACCCTGTCGCCCTGCATTGCCTGCGCCCGAATTATTTACAGCATGAAAATAGCCCGGGTCGTTTACCTGAACTCCTACGCGGAGTACAAAGGAATACCGTCTGACGAAGGCGTCGATTTCCTGCGCCGGTTTGGGGTAACAGTCGAACGCTACGTGGCGGGCATGGATGCGCCTGTAGACCGACCGGTGCCATGAATATTCTGGCCCATGCGTACCTGTCAGACCGGCAGCCGGGGCTGCGTTATCGGTAATTTTGTGGGTGATTTTATCAAGGGTAACCCGAGAAGCCCGCGTCATCAGCTTACCCCGGCAGAGGTAGCGGGGGTTCGGCTGCACCGGGCTATCGACACGTTTACGGATGCCCATCCCGAGGTGGCAGCTGTTCGGGAATTGTTGCACCCGCGCTGCCACAAATACGCCGGTGCCGCTGTCGATATTTTCTTCGATCATTTTCTGGCGGTCGATTTCCTGCCCACTAACCGGCGAGACCCTGTCCGGGTTTGTGCCGGACTTCTACCACGTTCTAACCGTGCATGCCGCCCGGCTGCCCCCCGCTGCCGGGCGCATGGCCGAGTACATGATCCGGCAGGACTGGCTGACCAACTATCAGTTTGCCGAAGGCATAGACCGCTCCCTGAAAGGCGTATCCCGCCGAACGGCTTATCCGTCGGGACTGGATACGGCTATTATCGATTTCACGGCCTATCACGGCCAGATTGCCCGGCATTTCTCGCTTTTCTGGCCCGCCCTGGTCGACCATTGCCAGCAAGTACGCACGTTGCTGCTGGACCGCTTGTAAAGGAGTGATTTCAGTTGAACGATTGCCTGAATTCCAGCGGGGAGAGGTGGGTCTTGCTCTTGAATAATTTATTGAACGACTGCGGGTGTTCGAAGCCGAGTTGGTAGGCTATTTCGCTGACAGACAGCGGGGTTGTCGCCAGTATTTCTTTGGCTTTCTCGATCAGTTTGTTATGAATATGCTGCTGGGTGCTCTGCCCGGTTAGTTTCCTCAGCATATCGCTCAGGTAATTGGGCGAAACATGCAGGGCATCGGATACGTACTGAACCGAGGGAAGACCCCTGGGCAATCCAGTCCGGATTGATTGCTACTTTTTCCACTCTTTAAGGTCAAAACAAGCTGTCAGAATCGCTTCCAGCCGGGTCAGTATATCATGGCTCGCCTGTTTGCGGGTAATAAATTGCCGGTTATAAAACCGGTTGGCATAGTTGAGCAGTAAATCAATGTGCGATACGATTACATCCTGCGTGTAGCCGTCGATGCTGGACCGGTATTCCTGTTCAATATTATGAAAGATAGTGGCTGTCAAAGTTTCCTCTTTTTCGGAAAGGTGAAGGGCCTCATTAACTGCGTAGGAAAAGTAGCCGTGCTCTCTGATCGTTTTCGCCAGTGGATAGGGCTGGATAAAATCGGGGTGGATAACCAGCCAATAACCAGATAAGGCTATATCATCCGACGTAACGGTTGAAATGACCTGGCCGGGTGAGAAAAAGGTCATTATCCCCTCGTCGAAATCGTAATAGTTCTGCCCGTATTTCATTGTTCCGGCAAATCCTTTTTTGATACAGACCGAGTAAAAATTGTAAATAACGCTGGTCAAATCTTCATCGAAATGGCAGGTTACGTCCGCCAGATTGATGACGCTCACCAGGGGGTGTTCCGGTTTAGGTAAACCCAGTATCCGGTGCAACTCGGAAATTGAATTGATAACGTAAGGAGGATTTGTTGTTTTTTTCATGGGAGTCGATGTGTAGGAAAGCGGAAAAGGGACCAATCGCTCTTCCGCTTTCCTGTTTCAACGGTTATAAACCTACCATAGACATGCCCGCTGCATCATAGCGATCACCCGTCGATACGCCGAGGGGCACAATTGCTTCCAGTTTGGCCAGTTCGTCGGGTGTCAGGGTTAGGCTGGCGGCTGCTATATTCTCTTCCACGTATTTCCTGCGCTTGGTGCCCGGAATAGGAACGAACCCTTTGGCAATGACCCAGGCAATGGCCAGTTGCGGAGCCGATAGCCCTTTTGTTTCGGCCAGTTGTTTAATGGCATTCACCAGTTCGATGTTTTTGTAAAACTGCTCGCCCTGAAAGCGGGGAATGCTCAGTCGGAAGTCGTTCTCGGGAAAATCGCCCGGATTTTTGATGTCGCCCGGAAAGAAATCCCCTGCCTATGGGTGAATACGCTACGAACCCTATTCCCAGTTCCCGCAGGGTGTCCAGAATGCCCTCTTCTTCCACACTGCGCTCAAACAGGGAATATTCTGTTTGTACGGCTGTTAGCGGATGAACCTGGTTCGCCTTCCTGATGGTGGCCGACGAAACTTCCGAAAGACCGATGTAGCCGACTTTCCCTGCCTGTACCAACTCGGCCATGGCTCCAACGGTTTCTTCGATGGGTGTATTGGGGTCCAGCCGGTGCAGGTAATACAGGTCGATATAATCCGTTCCCAGGTTCTTCAGCGAGCGTTCAACCGCTTTTTTGACGTAGTCCGGCTGGCCGTTTATCCGCCAGGTCAGTTGCTCATTGTCATCAATCTCATACCCGAATTTGGTGGCGATAATGTATTGGCTTCGGTTTCCTTTTATGGCTTTGGCAACCAGTCGTTCATTGGCCAGCGGACCGTATAAATCGGCCGTATCTAAAAAATTACCACCCAGTTCCAGCGAACGATGAATGGTAGCGATTGCCTCCGTTTCATCCGCTTTCCCATAAATATCCATACCGGCAATTTTGGTCATTCCCATGCAACCCAGCCCCACGGCCGGAACGATGAGACCCTGACTACCCAGTTTTGTTTGTTGACTACCCATCATTTGTGTACCTGTTTTTGTGTGTGTAATAACGATACAAAGGTCAGCAGGCCCGGAAGCAGAAAAGTAGCCCAATCTCTTGTTGTTGTATCCAGAACGGGGCAGCCGCCCGTTTGCCGGATGCGTTTAGCCTCGGATAGGTAAAATCCTGGGAATGTACGCACCCGGTAACAACCAAACCGTTAATTTTGCGGCATAGACCAAATGAGGTTGCCCGACGAATGTGTCGTACCTGCCGTTTGGTCGTAAATCGTAAAATACCTTGATTGCTGCTGTTGACGCTCTGCTGAAAGACATTCGTAACAAACGAATCGCGCCCGTTTACCTGATTCATGGCGATGAGCCCTTTTACCTCGACCGGATTGCCGAGGAACTGGAGAAAGTAGCCGTACCCGTGGCCGAGCGGGGGTTTAACCAGTTTGTGTTGTTCGGGAAAGATACGGATGCCGGGGCCGTGCTGAACTACGCCCGCCGGTATCCATTCATGGCCGAGCGGCAACTGGTGCTGGTAAAAGAAGCCCAGCAGATGAACGGCATCGGGGATAAATCGACGCAGACACTGTTTGAAGATTACGCCCTGAATCCGCTTTCCAGCACCATTCTGATGCTGTGTTACGTCCGGGAAGATGGAAAGCCCGCCCTCGATGAACGTAAAGTCGTGGGTGAAAGCCTTCGGGGCCAAAGGGAAAACTGCTGGGGGTCAAGAAGCTGTACGACAATAAGATACCGGACTGGGTAGGGGAGTACTGCCGCGAGCAGGGGGCCAAAGTAAGCCCCAAAGCCTGCCAGCTCCTGGCCGACCACATTGGCAACGACCTGAAACGGCTGGCCGGCGAGATTGACAAAATCCTGATTAACCTGCACGTGGGCGAAGAGATTTCGGCCAGCACCGTGGAGCGGCTGGTGGGCATCAGCAAAGAATATAACGTATTCGAATTGCAAAAAGCCCTCACCGATCGCAACGTGGTAAAAGCCAATCAGATTGTTGACTACTTCGGGCGCAATGCCAAGGATAATCCCCTGGTGGTCATTCTGGCGCAGTTGTTCAACTATTTCAGCAAGGTGGTGCTGGTGCAGGCGTCCAAAGACCAGACCGACAAAGGACTGGCCCCCTTGCTGGGTGTGAATCCCTATTTTGTGAAAGACTACCTCTCCGCAGCCCGCACCTTCCCACTGCCCAAAGTAGCGGCCATCATTCACGCCATCCGCCGGGCCGATGCACAGAGCAAAGGAATCGACACCCCAACCATGACCGAAGCGGATATTCTGCGCGAACTGATTTTCGATATTCTGCACTGATTAGGAGCCGCTGAGTCAAGGAATAATACCCCAAAAGGCCGCTGTAGGTTGGCGATCTGCGGGTGGGCTGGTTCCGGTAAAACAGGGATAGAAAAAAAACAGTAGGGCTGTTGACTAGACAACCTAAGCATTTTTATGTAATATTGCAACGTTGTTGCATAAATAAGGCCTTCACTCAGTGGTATATAGCGGTAGAACTGCACAGATAATGCGTAAATGCGGGACGGGTTGGTTAATGGGCTGGCTGCTGCTTCATACGCTCTCGGCGGGATGGGCGCAGTCCGGAACCTGTACTGCCGTACTCAAAGGGCGTATTGTGGGGCAGGATTCGCGTGAACCGTTGCTTGGCTCGACCGCCTATATTCGTGAGCTCAGCACCGGTGCGGTAACGGATACCAGCGGCTACTTTCGGGTAGCGAATCTGTGCCCGGGAAATACACGGTCGATTTTCAGTTTGTTGGCTACAAAATCGTTACGCTATCCATTGTCGTAGCTCAGGAGCCGCTCCTTACCGTGCCCGATGTTCAACTGGTGCCTGATAATAAGATGCTTCAGGAAGTAGTGGTAACCGAACATCGCTCCGAAGCGCAGCAACTGCTCCAGACCCAGAGCAGCATATCGGGGGCGGTGCTCGACCAGACCCGCGGGCAGTCGCTGGGCGAGAGTTTGAAGACGATAACCGGGTTATACTCCATCCAGACCGGTCCTACCATTTCCAAGCCGGTTATTCACGGGCTGTACAGCAACCGGATTATTATCCTGAACAACGGTATTCGGCAGGAAGACCAGCAGTGGGGAACGGAGCATGCCCCGCAGGTAGACCAGTTTCTGGCTTCCCGTTTAACGGTGATTAAAGGGGCGGCCAGTATCCGCTACGGCTCCGACGCCATTGGCGGGGTTATTCTGGTCGAACCGAAAGCCATGCCCACCCAGCCGGGTATACAGGGCGAAGTGAATCTGGTGGGCGCTACCAATGGGCGCATGGGCGTTGCATCCGGCATGCTGGAAGGCGCTTTTCAAAGAAACTGACGGGATTAAGCTGGCGGTTGCAGGGCACCCTCAAGCGGTCGGGCTATATCAGAACGCCCCATTATTTTCTGGAAAATACCAGCTACCACGAAACCAATTACTCGGGCGATGTGCATTACCAGCACAAGAACTGTGGGTATCGAAGTCTTTTACAGCCAGTTCGATACCAAAATTGGCTTGTTTACCGGGGCGCAGGTGGGTAGTCTGGCCGACCTGTACGCGGCCATCAGCCGACCGGAACCGCTCGCCCAACCCGGCTTTTCGTACGCCCTTGATCGCCCTTACCAGGCCGTGAAACACGATTTACTGAAAATACGGGCCTACTACCACACCACGAAGGGCGGCACCGTAACGGCTACTTTTGCCCGGCAGCAAAATACCCGTCTGGAGTATGACTACTGTCGTTCAGTGGAGTTAACTAATCCCGAGTTGTCCCTTAAATTGGTTACCCATACCGCCGATTTAGTCTGGGAGCATCGGGATTTGAAAACGCCGGGTGGTGGGCAGTGGTCGGGTAGTGTGGGCTTCAACGGGATCACGCAGGGAAACGTGCGGCAGTACTTATTTCTGATTCCTAATTTCCGCAGCTACGGGGCTGGGCCTTTTCGCCATCGAACGTTATGCCAAAGGGCGGATAACCTGGAAGCCGGATTGCGCTACGATTACCGCTGGCTACGGGCTTATTTCCTCAACGAAGCCACGAATCAACCCTATTTCACAACCCACAACTGGCAGAACGCCAACGGTTCATTGGGAGCTGCCTATCAACTACGTCCCGATTTAACCCTGACGGCCAACCTGAGTACCGCCTGGCGGGCGCCCAACGTGGCCGATCTGTACTCCAATGGCCTGCACCAGAGCGCCGTAGCCTACGAACTGGGCAATCCCAACTCTCAAGCCCGAGCAGGCCTATAACAGCAACGCCGTACTGGCGTATGCCGGGCAGTCGACTGAGTGGCGAAGTAGGGGTTTATAACAACCTGATCAACAATTACATTTACCTGAAACCCGATTCGGTGCCGCTTATTCGCCAGCGGGGCGCGTTTCCTGTCTATACCTATACGCAGGTGCGGGCTACCTTCCGGGGCATCGATGCCACACTGAATTACAAGATCACCCCGCAACTCACCTTCAGCACGAAAAATTCACTGCTGTTTGCCTACAACCAGACGGATCACGGTTATCTGGTGTTTATTCCGCCCAATCGGTCAGATAACAGCCTGCGCTACGAAATGAGCACAGTGGGGTAAACTGGCCAATGTGTATGTTTCGGCAACGGGCCTGTACGTAGCGCGGCAGAATCGTGCCCCCGTCGTAACGACCCGTCAGGAAAATGGGCAGGTTATTTTTACCGGTGATTTTGCCCCACCGCCACCCGCGTATTTCCTGCTGGGAGCCGAACTGGGCTTCACCGCTGCCGGTGGGCGGGCATCCGCTGAGTGTTATTCTGAGCAGCACGAATCTGGCCAACGTCGCCTACCGCGACTACCTGAACCGGTTCCGCTACTATGCCGATGAGCCGGGCCGTAACGTAATGCTAAAACTCAAACTGCCTTTTTCCCTCGGCAAACAATCCTAAATCAATCAAGTACACCTGTCAACACACGGAAATGAATGTCTATATAAACCACTAAACATCGGTCTGGTTTGCCTTGTTCTGCTGGCCGTGGCCTGTAACCAAAGATGAGCAAAACGTAGCTCCCACCGGCGACAATGAAGCCATTACAACGGCCACCCTCACCCTGACCAACAAGGCCCTGCCTACGGACATCGTAACGGCTACGGTCGAAAACCTGAATACATCCGCCGACTTCACCCAGGCAACGCTGAATCTGAAAGCCAACACAACGTATACGGGCGTAGTTACCCTGCTCAACAAAGCGATTATGCCCACCCTCGATGCCACGGAGGAAATAAAGGAAAAGCCGAACGAGCACCTGTTTGTGTATACCCAACGCCCGTCAGCCTGCTCACCATCACCCTAACGGATATGGACACCAATCCCGCACCGGGTCCGTATCACGTTGGGCTAACTACTACCCTAAAAACGGGCGCTGCCGGAACGGGAAAGCTAAAGGTTGTGCTGCGTCATCAGCCGGGCACCAAAAACGGAACCCCCACCCCCGGCACCTCCGACCTGGATACGGATTTTAGCGTAGTAGTGAAGTAGATCAATAAGGCTACTTTTAACAGAAAAGCCCTGATTCAAAGTGAATCAGGGCTTTTCTGTTATCTGCGACGTGTTGAACCTTGCCCGGAAGGTAGTTTACTGCCGGACCTTTTTGTAGCCGGAGACCCGGAGTGAGTGGGTTGTTTGCCATCCCGGGTGCTTTATCTCCAGGTAATTTACCCACCGCATATTCCGGATTGTGAACTGGATGTTGGGCAGCCGCTGTAGACTGGGAGTAACAACAATAACTGTAGCAGACACATCTTTGGCGATTATTCTGCGTATATAGCACGATGTGCTTTCATCAACGTACCTCCTCTACCTCTTCATGAGAAAATCACTACGCATTTTCGGTCTGCTGCTTCTGTTGACGGGTGCGGCCCGGGCGCAGGATGCCGAAACCCGCGCCATCCAGGCCCGCATCGACAACCACCCCCAGCCAGACACCTTCCGCGTCAACCGCCTGAACGAGCTGGCGGGGGCTTTCGGCTATCTTCCCAAACTAAGAGAAGCCATCGCCACCCAGGCCCTGACGCTGGCCCGCCAGCTGAACTATACCCAGGGTACGGGCTACGCCCTGGTGAATCTGGCCTATGCCAACACCATGATGGGGAAGAAACCCCAGGCCGCTGCCCTGTTAAAGCAGGCGGATGCCATCGCCAAAAACACCGATGATCCGGACCTGGCCGGGTATGTACTGATTAGACTGGCGCGTAATAGTCGAGGCACAGATAACCAGGCAGCCCTGGCTATGGGCTTGCAAGCCGAACGGATTGCCCGGCAGCGGGGCAACAAAAATCTGTTGTTTGACGCTCAGAATCTGTTAGGTATTTTGTATTCTACCTCATTCAGTGATTTCCCCAATGCCATCAACTATTATCTGGCCGCCAGCACCACCGCCGGGCAGCTCAACAGCGCCAGCAGACTGGCTGGAGTCTGGAGTGGTTTGGGGGCTACATATGGCATAATGGGTGACCAGCCCAAAGCACTGGGCTACTACCAGAAAGCGCTGGCCGGCAACAAGACACTGCAAAACAAGAGCCTGGAGGGTATTCTGCTCAATGGCATTGGTGAGACATACAGGCTGCTTGGTAACTACCCCAAGGCCATCGAAAACATCACGGTGGCCCTGAAAACAGAGAAAAATCCGGTAAACATAGCCATTACCGAAAGCAACCTGGCCGATGTCTACACCCGCCTGGGCCAGCTGCCCCTGGCCCTGCGCTACGGCTTCCACGCCCGCGCCCTGTCCGCCGAACTGGCCGATGACGAAGGGCTGGCCTGGGTCGATGGCGTTCTCTCGCGGGCCTACCTCAAAAAGGCCATGCCCGACTCCGCCCTGTATTTCGCCCGGCAGGGCTACGGCGCGGCCCAGCGGGCGGGCACCATCGAGTACCTGCGCGACAACTCCCTGGCCCTGGCCAACGCCCATGCCGCCAAAAACGACTTCGCCAGCGCCTACCCCGCCCACCTGCGCTACATCGCCTACCGCGACAGCATGGTCAGCAATGAGATCACCAACAAGGCCAACCTGGCGCAGTTCAACTTCGACCTCGACAAGAAACAGGCCCAGATCACCCAGCTCAACCAGGAGAAAAAATCCCAGCAAACCATCCTCATCAGCGCCCTGGTGGTGCTGGCCCTGATCGGCCTGTCGGCTTTTGCCCTTTTGCGCAGCAACCGCATCAAGCAGCGGGCCAACGCCCTGCTCCAGAAGCAGAAGACCGTGATCGAGGACCAGCGCGACCAGACCAACCAGGCCCTGGCCGAGTTGCAGCGCACCCAGGTCCAGCTGGTGCAGGCCGAGAAGATGGCCTCGCTGGGGGAGCTCACGGCGGGCATCGCCCACGAGATCCAGAACCCGCTGAACTTCGTCAACAACTTTGCCGAGGTGTCGGCCGAACTGGTCCAGGAGCTGGAAGAAGAAGCCCAGCGGCCCACCCGCGATGCCGGGCTGGAAAGCGAGCTGCTGGCCGATGTGCGGCAGAACCTGCAAAAGATTACTCACCACGGTGGGCGGGCCAGTAGCATTGTACGGGCCATGCTCGAGCACAGCCGTACCATCACCGGCCAGCAGGAGCCCACCGACCTGAACGCCCTGGCCGAGGAGTACCTCAAACTGGCGTATCAGGGCTTAAGGGCTAAAGACAGACACTTTAATGCCGAACTGATCACCGCGTTTGACCCGCAGCTGGGGCGGGTGAGTGTGGTGCCTCAGGAGATAGGGCGGGTGTTGTTGAATCTCTCAACAACGCTTTCTACGCGGTGGCCCAGCGCCAGAGACGGCGGGGCCGATTACAAGCCCCGAGTGAGCGTGCAGCACCCGAGCGCACTGAGTCGGGCGTTCAGCTTCGGGTGAGCGACAACGGGGTCGGCATTGCCGAATCGGTGCGGGGCAAGATCTTCCAGCCCTTCTTCACCACCAAACCCAGCGGGGAGGGTACGGGGCTGGGCCTGTCGCTGAGCTACGACATCATCACCAAGGGGCACGGGGGTACTCTGAGCCTGGAGTCGGTGGAAGGCGAGGGCGCTGCGTTTATGATCACCCTGCCGGGATGATTGGGCTTTTTAGGCAATCAACTCACAACCACTTCTTGTAAAAAGCCAGGATATCGGCCCGCATAGCTTCTGTTTCCTGATGGCCAACGTCATAAATTTTCAACTGCCACGCATCAGGAGCCCCTTCCTGTCGATACACCGCTTTGAGGTTTTTATCAATTTTCTCCAGGCCGGGCAGGGGTGTCAGGGGATCGAACCGACCAGCCAGGCCAAAATGGGGCCGGGGCGAAATCAGGGCGTTTATAGCCGGAGGTAGTAAAATGCGTCAGTAAGTCAGGCACGTAGTAATAAATGCCATGCAGGCCCAGTCCGTTGGCCTTGATCAGCTCCTGATAATCCGTCAGGCAGCATAAATCGACGCACACCTTAATCCGCTCGTCCAGAGCCGCCAGCCACCACGCCATCGTGCTGCCCATGGACATACCCATGGTGGCAATTCGCTTCATGTCAACCTCCGGGCGGGTTTCCAGGTAATCCAGCGCCCGCAGGTTGTCGTACACCATCATGCCCCACAGGACCTGCCCATTCCAGAGCATTTCTTTAAACGTATCCACTTCTTTGCGGGCCTGCCGCTCCCCAAAACACCAGCTGTCCAGGCATAATCCGGCATATCCCGCCCGCGCCAGTGCCAGGGCATACGGGGGTTTCTGCATTTCTTTTCGGCCCTGCACAAACTCTTCTTTACCCACGGCATACTGACCAAAATGCGAGTGATTGAACAGTACGACCGGTAGTTTGCCGGTATACTTTTTGGGCCGGGTAAAATAAGCGGGTACCTTTTCCAGTCCGTTGATGTCCATCAGGAGCTTTTCGGTAATCAGCTCGTCGGTTTCCTGCCTGGACACGATCACCACGTTCATGGGCCGGTGCCGGTCGGGGAGCTTACCCAGCAGCCTGTATAATTCGCTGCGCTGTTTCTCTTTTTTCATATCAGGCGCGGGAACAAACCCGGATTTAACCCTATCGGCAGCTGGCGTACGGATCGAAGGCAAAACGGTCCCAACCGGGCGGGACAGGAGAATGGCAATGGGAACAACATAAGCCTGATAGCCACCACTTATGCATCATGCTGATTTACGTTTTAACCGACGGAAGTGATTAGGTAAATGGCCTGCGGTACTTTCCTATGTAGTGCCGGCCAATTCGGTATAAATCGCTATTTCTATGAAAACTACCCGTCGACATTTTTTGCAAAACTCTGCCCTGGCTGCTACCGGGGCCGGGCTCGTTACCTTACCCACGCTGGAAGCTATTGCCAGCCAGCGAAAAAAAACATCGGCGAACGATAAACTCCAGATTGGCCTGATTGGGGCCAATGGCATGGGTTGGTCGGATTTGCGCTCCCATTTGCTGATGAGCGATGTGGAGTGCGTAGCCCTGGCCGACGTGGATCAGAACGTGCTGGACAAACGGGCCGCCGATGTGCAGACCATGCAACAGAATAAGCCTCAGCTCTATAAAGACTACCGGAAGCTGCTGGAAAACAAAGACATTGATGCCGTCATTATCGGCACGCCGGACCACTGGCACTGCATGGCCATGATCGATGCCGTATCGGCCGATAAGCACGTATACGTGGAGAAGCCGCTGGCCAACAGCATTGAAGAGTGCAACCTGATGCTGGCAGCCGCCAAAAAATACAACAAAATTGTGCAGGTGGGGCAGTGGCAGCGCAGTGGTTCGCACTACGAAAAAGCCATTGAGTACATCCGGTCGGGCAAGCTGGGCAATATTCGTCTGGTGAAAGTGTGGGCCTATCAGGGCTGGATGAACCCCGTTCCGGTGCGGCCCGACAGTGCGCCACCGGCGGGGGTCGACTATAGCATGTGGCTGGGACCGGCCCCAAAGCGGGCGTTCAATCCCAACCGGTTTCACTTTAATTTTCGCTGGTTCTGGGATTATGCCGGTGGCCTGATGACGGACTGGGGCGTGCACGAAATTGACATTGCCCTCTATGCCATGAACGCCAAAGCCCCCAAATCCGTAATGGCCTCGGGCGGCAAACTGGCCTACCCGGATGATGCCTCCGAAACCCCGGATACCCTACAGGCCGTGTACGAGTACGATGGCTTCAATATGCTATGGGAACATGCCACGGGTATTGATGGCGGCAACTACGGCCGTACGGAAGGGATTGCCTTTATTGGCAACAACGCCACCCTGGTGCTAAACCGGGACGGCTGGTCGCTGGTACCGGAAACCGAAACAAAAAACGGCATTAAGGTCTATAAAGTAGAAAACATCCCCAACCAGCCCCGCAACGGCGAGTACCTGAACGAGCATACCAAAAATTTTGTCAAGGCCATCAGGGCGAATGACCCCGGCCTGCTGAAGTGTGGCATCGAAACGGGCAGCATTGCCGCCATCAACGCCCACATGGGTAACATCGCGTACAAGTTGGGCCGAAAAGTATACTGGGACCCAGCCACGAAGGGCTTCAAAAACGACGTGCAGGCTAACGCGATGCTGAATGCGCACTACCACAATGGCTGGAAGTTGCCGGTTGTTTAAGGGCTGTTGCTTCGCTGCCTGTTCCCTTATTGTCACCCGTTTATCCTGTCGTATGCCTGCCTGCCCCCGTCAATTCCTCACCTTTGCTGCGTTTCTGTTGCTCTGTTTTTCAGCACGGGCGCAGCAAACGGGCGTTTAACTGGCAGCCCGTGGCACCGGGCGTCTGGAAAGCGGTTGTTGGGACAAGCCGACGGGCCTACTCCGCTGTCAGTGGCGGCTGTACAGCCCAAACGGGACGGACTTACCAGGCTGGGGGCTGTTTCCTTTCCGGCCGTGCTGACGGGCAGTGCCCATCGCCGGGCCGACAATAAAACGTTCTTGCGGTTTCCCCTGCAGCAGGGGGAGCAGCTGTTTGGCCTGGGTCTCAACTTCAAAGCGGTGCAGCAGCGGGGTACCATCAAAACCCTGCACGTCGATCATTACGGCGGCAAAGACAATGGCCGAACCCACGCCCCCGTCCCCTTTTATGTGTCCAGCCTGGGCTACGGCGTCCTCATCAATTCGGCCCGGTACCTGACGGTGTATGCCGGTACGGCCGTGCGGGCCGAGGGGCCGGAAACACCCCCCGAAATGAACCGCAATGCCGATCGTGCCTGGAAAGCCCAACCTTACTCCGACGCGGTCGATGTGGTTGTACCCGCTGCGGGTACGGAGGTGTACGTCTTTGCCGGGCGTACCCCCATGGAAGTCATGCAGCGGTACAACCTGTATTGCGGAGGGGGTACGTTGCCGCCCAAGTGGGGGCTGGGTTTCACCCACCGCATGCCCACGCTGTTTACGGACGGGCAAATCCTGAATGAAGTAGCGGACTTCAAAACCAAAGGCTACCCCCTGAGTTTTGTGGGACTGGAACCCGGCTGGCAGTCGCACGCCTACCCAAACAGCTTCGTGTGGGACAGTACCCGCTTTCCACAACCCGCCCGGTTTCTGGCGCAGTTAGCCCGCGAAAACATCCGGGCCAATTTATGGATCAACCCCTACGTATCATCCCATTCCCCCATCTTCAAAAATGTGCTGCCTTATACGGGTTCGCATACGGTGTGGGTGGGCCGCGTGCCTGACTTCAACATGGCTCCCGCCCGCAAACTCTACCAGGAGTTGTTTACCCGTCAGCACCTGGCTATCGGTGTGTCGGGGTACAAGGTAGATGAGGTGGACGGCTACGACCAGTGGCTGTGGCCCGATGTGGCTACGTTCCCCTCCGGTATCAGCGCCGAACAGATGCGGCAACTGTACGGCTTGCAGTTCCAGAAGATGACCGCCGACTGGTTTCGGGAGCGAAACCAGCGAACGTACGGACTGGTGCGGGGGTCTAATGCTGGTGCCTCGGCCCTTCCCTACGTGCTGTACAACGACTATTACGACCACCGCGATTTCATTACGGCCCTGTGCAGCAGCAGTTTTGCCGGGGTACTGTGGACGCCCGAAGCCCGCTCGTCCAAAACGTCGGAAGAGTGGCTGCGCCGGATGCAGACGGTCTGCTTCTCGCCCATGGCCATGCTCAACGCCTGGGCCGATGGCACAAAGCCCTGGACCTTTCCCGACGTGGCCGATGAAGTAAAAGCGGTCATGAACCTACGGATGCAGTTGCTGCCTTACCTGTATACCACTTTCGCCCAGTATCAGTTTGAGGGCAAGCCGCCCATTCGGGCCATGAATCTGGTCGATGGTTTTTCATTCGATGAGCGCACAACCGCCGGAACGCTCAATTCAACGGATAACCCCTACGCCCTGGCCGTACGGAAAGACATAAAGGATCAGTTTATGGTGGGGGATTTCCTGTTGGTAGCGCCCCTGTTCGCCGGAGAAACGAGTCGGAAGGTAATCCTGCCCGCGGGCAAATGGTACGACTTTTACACGGGCAAACTAGCGGGCGAGGGCGAAGTAATCGACGTAACGCCCGGCCTGGCTAATATTCCGGTATTCGTGAAAGACGGGGGCCTCATCCCCATGATTCCGCCCATGCTTCACTCACCCGGAGAAACAGAAAAACTCCCGCTAACTGTTCGGCATTACGGAAAGGCAGCGGGTGCCTGGCAACTTTACGACGATGATGGGGTCACGTTCGATTACGAGCGGGGAAAACACACCTGGACACGACTTTCGGTGAGCAGGAATCAAAACGCAACATTGACGGGAACCTGGATACCCCCCACTGACCCTACCTTCCACTACACTGGTATTTCCTGGGTGTTCATGACCCCCTGACGCGGGCGTGTTAACCGTAGAAAAGAAAGACGCTGTATTAACTGGCGGATTAGTATGATTCGTTATTATCGTATACTTTTGCTATAGTAACGTACAACTACATCGTATACGGGGAATGGAGACGGAAGTCCAACGGAAAATAATTCATGTCGACATGGATGCTTTCTATGCCTCCGTTGAGCAACGGGACGACCCTGCCCTGCGGGGCAAGCCACTGGCAGTGGGTGGCTCCCGGCAGCGGGGGGTGGTGGCAGCGGCCAGCTACGAAGCCCGGCAGTTTGGGGTTCATTCGGCCATGGCCTCATCCGTTGCTATCCGTAAATGCCCTGACCTGCTATTCGTTAAGCCGCGTTTTGACGTCTACAAAGCCGTTTCTGCGCAGATCAGGTCCGTATTTGCCCGCCACACCGAATTGATTGAGCCGCTCTCGCTGGATGAAGCCTACCTGGACGTAACCGCTGGTTGCCACACCGGCCTGTCGGCAACCCGGATTGCGCAGCTGATCAAAGAGCAAATAAACGAAGTAACCGGCCTGACGGCTTCGGCGGGCGTGTCCTACAACAAGTTCCTGGCCAAGCTGGCCTCCGATTACAAAAAGCCCGACGGGTTGTACGTAATCAAACCGGAGCAGGGACCAGCCTTTGTGGAGAGACTGAAGGTAGGGCAGTTTCACGGGGTTGGCCGGGTAACGGCGGCCAGAATGAATCAACTGGGTATTTTTACGGGCCTGGATCTGCGGCAGCAGAGCGAATCCTTCCTGACCCGGCATTTTGGCAAAGTGGGACATCATTATTATTCCATCGCCCGGGCCATCGATAACCGTCCCGTCACACCCAATCGAATTCGCAAGTCGGTTGGCTCGGAGAATACGTTTGAACGGGATCTGACGGAGCCGTCTGAGTTAACCGAAGGGTTACAACCATTACTGGATGATGTGTGGGGCTATTGCGAGCGCACGGGTGTCCGGGGGCGTACGGTTAATCTCAAAGTGAAATACGATGACTTTCAGCAAATTACCCGTAGCAAAACCACGCTTCATGTTGTTCCAAACAGGCCCGTTCTGGAGCATATTGCTATTGAACTCCTGGGTGCACTGTTGCCCACCGGGAAGGGGATACGGCTGCTGGGTATATCCCTGTCGAGTTTACAAACGAGTGATGTGGTGGATGGCGGTCAGTTACGCCTTGACTTTTGATTGACCAGGGATGGGGCACGTCAACAGGTGTAGGAATAACGTTCGCGCCGATGCACAAAAAAAATACCCAATAGGCCCTCTGTGAGGCTATCAGGTATTTCATGTAGCTTGTAGCGGGGAGCAGGATCGAACTGCCGACCTTAGGGTTATGAATCCTACGCTCTAACCATCTGAGCTACCCCGCCGGGCTTGGTGCCACAAAAGTAAGGAAAAATCAGTCAGGGGCAAAAAAAGCCATTGACTTTCGCAAAAAAATTCGTTTACCTTTGCCAAGGACCCCTTTTCTAAAGTTTACCGACTTATGGAGAAATTTAAATTTGTTACTGAATACGAACTTCGGGCATCTCCCAAAATGCTCTTTCCTTATATCAGCACCGCATCAGGCCTGTCGCAGTGGTTTGCCAGTAAGGTAAACACCATGCCCGAACAGCGGCTCGATTTTCAGTGGGATAACGAAAGTCACATTGCCAAACAGGTGTCCATGCGGCAGAACAAGGGCGTCCGTTTTGAGTTTCTGGAAACGGACCAAGAGGGGTCAGATAATAACTATGTAGATTTCCGGGTCGACCAGAGCGAACTGACCCAATCGACGTTTTTGCGCATCACTGATTATTCCAATACCACCGACGAAGAAGAACTCCAGGACCTGTGGGATGGAATGATGGATAAACTGAAAGAAATTGTTGGTAGTTAAATTTTGTTAATGAACCGTACAGACGGCCCTGCCGGTATAATGAACAAGGAGCAATGTAGTTTATGTTGTATAGATGATACTCCTCCACGTTGCCTTCAGGCCATCTCCGTGGTACATTATACCGACGAATGAAAAAGATAGATAAATTAGTGCTCGGCTCGTTTTGGGGGCCGTTTTTTTTGACCCTCGGTGTCGTCATCTTTATTTTTCTGATGCGACTGCTGATGTTCTACATTGACGATTTCGTTTCTAAAGACCTCGACCTGGCCACCTTCGGCCGTTTGTTATTCTACTTTTCCCTGCTTACTGTACCAACGGCGCTACCGCTGGCCGTTCTGCTGTCGTCCCTGATGACATTCGGGAATTTGGGGGAGTTTTTTGAACTGACCGCCCTGAAAAGTGCCGGTATATCGCTCACCCGGGCCATGCGTCCCCTGCTTGTTGTAGCCGTTGGTATCAGCGGATTCTCCTTCTGGTTCAATAATTCGGTGGCGCCCTGGGCCAATCTAAAAGGATATAGTCTGCTGTATGATATTAAAACGGCCAAGGCTACGCTCAACCTGAAAGAAGGTATATTTTACAATGATTTGCCGGGCTATAGTATCAAGGTAGACCAAAAAGTAAAAGCGCCTGAAAACAGCAAAACGGGCGATTTGCTGAAAGGACTTGTCATCTATAAGCATCCAGCGAACGGCGTCGAGACCGGAAATCGCGAAATTATCCTGGCCGATTCCGGTCGGATGTACACCGATAAAGACCGGTCATACCTTGTCTTTCAGCTGTTCAACGGGAATGATTATCAGGAGCAGTCAGACAACAACCCCATTAGTTATAGCAATGCCGGTGCACCAGCCACAGGGGCGCAGTTTATGCGGAATGGATTTAAGGATTATCGGTTGGTCATTAGCCTGGAATCGTTTGGTATCAAGCGCACTGACGAAAACCAGTTCGAATACCACGAGTATATGAAAAACCTGAGCGAACTGTCTGTCTTAACCGATTCGCTCCGGAAAGAGTATACCAATACCAGCCTAAGCGTAGCCAATACGTCCCGGCAGTACTATAATTACCAGTTCAAGGCAGATGCCGTTACGAAGCAAAAACCGATAAAGGAAGGG
Organism: uncultured Cytophagales bacterium; assembly: GCA_963784335.1. Lineage (GTDB taxonomy): Bacteria > Bacteroidota > Bacteroidia > Cytophagales > Spirosomataceae > Spirosoma. The sequence goes on from CAWARB010000014.1 coordinate 112,793, forward strand.
AAATGGGTGGATTCGCTTGTGAAAAAGAAAGCCGCTACCGGATCCGATTTGGCGCAGTCGGCGTTGAGTCAGGCCCAGAATATTCTGACCTATGCCACGTCGAACGTAATAAACCTGACCGATAAAGAAAAGCATGTCTGGCGGTATGAATTAGAAAGTCACCACAAATTCACGCAGGCGTTTTCAATTTTCGTGATGTTTCTGATTGGGGCATCCATGGGAGCCATCATCAAAAAAGGGGGCTTTGGCGTACCGGTTCTGATTGCCATTGTATTCTTTATCTTTCTGTATGTACTCACCATTGTTGGGGATAAATACGCTAAAGACGGACTGATTTGGGTACCCATTGGTGCCTGGCTGGCTAACATCGTCCTTTTTCCCTTTGGTCTGTTGATCATGCATCGTGCCCGTCACGACTCCCGCCTGTTCGATAAAGACGTTTATATCATTGCCTGGGAGCGATTAAAAGCAAGGTGGAAGAACTGGTCAGACAGCCGGGCCATTGGTCAGTCGGTGAGTTGATCCGCTACTGAATACTAACCACGTGTTCAACTGAGCAACTATTTTCCAGACACCGACTCACCAACTGATCGACTATTTTCCTATCTTTGCACCCAAATTCATTATTTTTCAATAAAATTAGCTGTCTGAAGATGTATCTAACGACCGAAAAAAAACAGGAGATATTCTCCACCTCGGGTTTTGCCAAAAGCGCAGAAGACACCGGGTCGGCCGAATCCCAGATCGCGCTGTTCACCTACCGGATCAGTCACCTGACTGCCCACCTGAAAGTACACAAGCACGATTATGGCACCCAACTGGGCCTTTTGAAATTAGTAGGTAAGCGTCGGCGGTTGCTGAATTACCTCATGAAAAAGGACATTATGCGGTATCGGGCTATTCTGGCCGCGCTGGGGTTACGAAAGTAATCAGGCCACCCATCAAAAAAGGGAATCTGCTCTGTAGTAGATTCCCTCATTTTTGTGGTTTCTATGGATGTTATGTAAGACGTCAGGTAGGATTCTTGGGGTTGGTCTGGTTGCTGACGGGTTTGTTTATCCTATCCTGACCAGGCTTGCCCATTTTAATGATGAAAAGTTGATTTATGCCGGGTTCCGAAGGTCGGAAAACGGTGCTGTTTAAAGCTGTAAGAGAACGTATTCAAAATCTGTTTTATGTTTGAAATCACCACGCAATCCGTTGCGCTGCCCGACGGGCGGGAAATTACCATCGAAACCGGAAAAATGGCCCGTCAGGCCGACGGCGCGGTGGTTGTAAGACTGGGCGACGCCATGCTACTGGCAACTGTCGTATCCAGCAAAGATGCTAAAGAAGGCGTCGATTTTCTGCCCTTATCCGTTGATTATCAAGAGAAATTTGCTTCGGCTGGCCGGATTCCCGGTAGCTTCCAACGGCGTGAAGGACGCCTGGGTGACCACGAAATTCTGATTAGTCGTCTGGTAGACCGTGCCCTGCGGCCAATCTTCCCCGATACGTATCACGCCGATACTCAGGTGATGATTACGCTTATTTCGGCTGACCCCGAAGTACAACCCGATGCCTTAGCGGCTTTGGCGGCTTCATCAGCCCTGGCGGTATCAAACATACCATTCAATGGTCCGATTTCGGAAGTGCGGGTGGCTAAAATTGATGGCCAATACCATATCAACCCTAAAACGTCTGCACTGGAACGGGCTACTATCGACCTGATTGTAGCCGCAACCGAGAAGGATATTTGTATGGTAGAAGGCGAGATGGACGAATGTTCGGAAGCCGAGGTAGTGGAAGCGATCAAAATTGCCCACGAAGCCATAAAAGTACAGTGCCAGGCCCAGAAAGAACTGGAAGCTAAAGTAGGCAAGACCGAGAAACGGGAGTTTAACCACGAAACGCACGACGAAGAACTTCGCGCGGCTGTTCGGGTGGCTACCTACGATAAGATTTACGCGGCTGTCAGCCAGCAGAATCCAAGCAAGAAAGGCCGTTCTGAAGCCGCCAAAGCAATTCGTGATGAGTACATCGCTTCCTTCCCCGAAGGATCAGACGTAAATGTTGGTTTGATTAAAACCTATTTCCACGACCTGGAATGGGAAGCGTCGCGCCGGTTGGTACTCGATGAGCGCGTGCGTCTGGATGGTCGGAAATTAGACCAGATACGTCCCATTGTGGCCGAAGCAGGTCTGCTGCCCGGTCCCCACGGTTCGGCGTTGTTTACGCGGGGTGAGACCCAGTCGTTAACGACGGCTACGCTCGGTACCAAAACGGATGAGCAGATTGTGGACCAGACCATGCATCAGGGCTACAGTAAATTCCTGTTGCACTATAACTTTCCCGGTTTTTCAACGGGCGAAGTAAAGCCTAACCGGGGCGTTGGCCGTCGGGAAGTGGGTCACGGTAATCTGGCTCACCGCTCGATCAAGAAAGTGCTGCCACCGGCTGAAGATAACCCGTACACCATTCGGATTGTGTCGGATATTCTGGAATCGAATGGTTCGTCGTCCATGGCCACGGTTTGTGCCGGTACGATGGCACTGATGGATGCCGGAATCAAAATCAAGGCACCCGTAGCCGGTATTGCCATGGGATTGATTTCCGACGGTGATAAGTACGCGGTACTGTCCGATATTCTGGGCGACGAAGATCACCTGGGCGATATGGATTTTAAAGTTACGGGTACGGAGAAAGGGATCGTAGCTTGCCAGATGGACCTGAAAGTAGACGGACTATCGTACGAGGTGCTGGCGCAGGCACTGGAGCAGGCGCGTCAGGGACGGTTACACATTCTGGGCGAAATGCGGAAAGGCATTGCCGAGGTTCGTCCGGACCTGAAACCTCATGCACCCCGTGCTACGGTAATCAAAATTGATACGAACCAGATTGGTGCCGTTATCGGACCCGGTGGTAAGGTGGTTCAAGATATTCAGAAAGATTCCGGGGCCGTCGTTAACATCGACGAACACGATAATGCGGGCTGGGTAAGCATTTTTGCGACCAGCAAAGAGAGTATGGACAAAGCCGTATCCCGTATCAAAGGAATCGTGGCTGTACCGGAAGTTGGGGATACCTACGTCGGCAAAGTGAAAACGATACAACCCTTTGGGGCCTTTGTCGAGTTCATGCCGGGCAAGGATGGATTATTGCACATTTCCGAGATTAAGTGGGAGCGTCTGGAAACCATGGATGGGGTGTTTCAGGTAGGAGAAGAGGTAACGGTAAAGTTGGTTGATGTGGATAAAAAGACCGGAAAGTACCGGTTATCCCGTAAAGTGCTATTACCGAAGCCAGAGAACAAAAACGCCTGATAGATTGTTACTTTTTCGTGTAATGCAACGTCAGAACCTAGCGTTATATAGTCACACCACCGGGGGCACCAAATTATGAGACAGCTAAAAATATCAAAACAGATTACCAATCGGGAAAGTCAGTCGTTAGACAAGTACTTGCAGGAGATTGGTAAAGTAGACCTGCTTACGCCCGATGAGGAAGTAACGCTGGCCCAAAAAATCCGGGAAGGTGATCAATTATCGCTGGAACGGTTAACCAAAGCAAACCTGCGCTTTGTGGTTTCGGTTGCCAAGCAATACCAGAATCAGGGTTTATCCTTAGGCGATCTAATCAACGAAGGAAACTTAGGTCTTATTAAAGCAGCGCAGCGGTTTGACGAAACACGTGGTTTTAAGTTTATTTCCTACGCCGTTTGGTGGATTCGTCAGTCTATTTTACAGGCGCTGGCCGAACAGTCCCGTATTGTCCGACTGCCTTTGAACCGGGTTGGCTCGCTGAACAAGATTTCCAAGACGTTCTCCGACCTGGAGCAGAAGTTCGAGCGTGAGCCATCTCCCGAAGAGTTGGCGGCTGTGCTGGAGATTTCGGCGGCTGAAGTTGTTGATACCCTTAAGATATCGGGTCGGCACGTATCTATGGATGCGCCGTTTGTGCAGGGTGAAGAAAACAGCCTGCTGGACGTACTCGAAAACGACGGCGAAGACAAACCAGATTCAGGCCTGATCAATGATTCACTACGGAAGGAAGTACAACGGGCACTCTCGACGCTAACGCAGCGTGAGGCCGATGTTATCACGCTTTACTTCGGGTTGAATGGTGAGCACGCCATGACGCTGGAAGAAATTGGTGAAAAATTCAACCTGACCCGCGAGCGGGTTCGGCAGATAAAGGAAAAAGCCATTCGTCGGCTGCGCCACACCTCACGGTCGAAGGCGTTGAAGACGTACCTGGGTTAAGAATCCTGTTTGTTAATGCAAAACGGCTCCTGCGAAAGTGGGAGCCGTTTTTGTTTGGGGAGTGAACCAGCGGTCCATGTATTGATTGATCAAGGGCTACGCCGTTGAATTACCTCACCAGTCAATACATAGACCCACTACAATTCATCTTCCAGGAACTTCCGGATGTTCTGGTAGGGCCGCAACCCATTTGTTTTCCCGTTGGTACCATTAACAGGCGAGATGTTGGCCGTTCGGTTCTCGCTGGCACCATTCCGATTCGCATGATGAAGCGAAAGCATCTCCTTTCGTAACTGCCGCTGCTCATCGCCGTTCAGGTTTGTCAGTGTGGCTTCACCCTGGCCGTATCCATCATTGAAATTACTGATGCGGCTGTCCGTCTGGGCCAGTTTTAGTTCGGCATACAGCGTAGTTAGCTCAGCATAAACGGTTTCGCGCCGGGCTTTTAGCGCGTCCAGATCGGGGAGCAAATCGAGGTTATGCTGGAGTATGTTTTGCTGGACGCGCTGCTCTGACAAGGCAGCTTGAATTGGGGCGATTTCCTTGTCCAGCCGCTTCAGCCGACGGCGGAGCTTCCATAACTTTATGTCGGCCTGCAACCACCGAAACCAGAATGCCGATAAAACTGGCAAGGCAATACCCAGGCAGACTGCCCCTGCCAGCGCAAACAAAATACCGCTCAATACGAACGAAAGCAGTGCCCAAGGGCTATTGACGAGGGCTAGATTCAACTCGCTCGATTCACTCAGCTGCTTCTCAATCTTGTACAACGTTGCCGCGCTGAGGTCCTGCGTTGCAGCGGTGGGGTCAGTGTTGAGTTGCAACTGCCGAACGGACTTATTGATAGCTGCTTTCAGCTGGTCGGTGCGGTAGGCCTCGTACCGAAACCAGCCTAACACGGCCAGCGTGAGCACTGAAAAGAGAGCCAGTCCCATTTTAAACCGTCCGTAGCGACGGCCGTACTGCACCGGGTTTTCCTGGTAAGGTTGCTCGATGAGCCGGTCGTAAGCAGGTTTCAGCAGGATGGATACCATAGCCAGGCCAACGGCAAATGCCCAGGCCTCGTTTGTGTCGCGAATGTTGAGGGCATACGCCACGATTTCGTGCGAGATAATCAAATCACCGGCCAGGAATGAAATGCCGGCCACCAGAAACAGCAATCCCGCCAACAGGGAATAATCGGGGGCCGCTTTAGTCCGGCGTTCGCGCAGGCTGGTCCGGTCTGATTCCAGCACCTGCCGGTCTGCTTCCCGCTGTCCGAGTTGGTAAGACAGTCGTTCTACCGACAAGGCGTGGGTTTGTAAGGAAGCGAAAGTGGTTCGGTTGGCTTCTGTAGATTCCGCCAACTGGCGTTCCACCGTAGTCAGTTCCGCCCGCTTTTCCTGAATGCGCTCCGAAAGCCAGTCTGTGTTAACCTGACTCGATAAGTAGCCTTCGTATGTTTCCCGGTTTACACCTTCCACGCCACTGGTATAACCGTGCTGAAAGTCGGGATTAGTAGTTGGTTCCATAATCAGTTATGAATGATAAACGATACACCTGCCAATACGTATTAATCATTCATAATGAGTTGTCGTTGTTGTTTTGTTAGCCGGTCACGCAGACTACGGGCGAGGTCAAACTCGCCCAGAAATAAATTAACAAGTTTTTCGCGCTGGGTGTTCAATTGGGCCAACGTAGCATCAACCTGATTCGACGCGGTAACGACAGGTGTTTTTTGCTCATTGAGCCGGTCAACAGCCTGTTCGATTTGGCTGATATGGCTTTCCAAAAGCGGCAAATCAACCTGTTTACGGTGCATCAGCTGCCGGTTTTGCTGAACGTTGCCCAGTTCATGGTGTAAACTACTCAAGGTGCTTAACAGGAGTTTTCCCGATAGCAAAAAAACGAACAGGATGAATATGAATAAACCAACCGCCTGGCTCACCGGCTGATAGGGAAGGGCGTGAACCAGCACAAAGACAGCCGCAGCAACGGGTAACCCTACCTCCTCAATAAACCGTCGGCCCGTTAGCCGGGTATTTGTTTCATAAAAGAAAGAGGTTTGTCCGGACAGGTTGAACAGACCCGCCAGAAAAACCCCCACCGAAACCCAACGATTGGGGAAAGTACGGGACAGTGTATCATCGACGAGATAGAACGTGCCAATGCACAAAGCGGTGGACAGTATCAGACTAACGAAATGCCTGACCAGTGTAGTACGAACGGGTTGGCTGCTGCGCAACTGGGTCAGTTGGTCCCGCAGGCTGGTCAACTGCTTTTCCCACTGGTCGATGCGGGCCACAAGGGCGTGTATTTGTCCGGTGTACTGCGCTGCCACTTCGGTGAGTGGAGCGGCCTGGCTGGCGAAAACAGCACTGATCTGCGCTAGTTTAGTGTCGGGCTGAGCCTGGGAAAGACCGAATAAAACACCTTCGTCCCGCAGCAATTCTTCATCCGCGAGCCAGGCGGGTAGGGGAGCAAGGGCAGGAATGGGTAACGAGGGGACTGGTGCTGGTTCTGCGGTATCCACGCGCAGGAACGAAGCTGGTACAACCACTCGTTCGGCAACGGCAGTTACTGCTGAAACGGATACTGGAGGATATGAAGTGAAAAAGGCCCGTAGCCGGTTATTAAGTGTCATCATCGAAACCCGATTTTCCGGCGTGGTCCAGCGTGGTACCGCCGAAAACGGATGCAAATAAGCCAATAGTGAGGGGCAAATGTAACGGATTGCGGACGAACGGCGGAAGAATTTATCCGGGCTTTAATTGACAAATCAGTCCGAATACAGAAAAGCAACCGCGGTAGGTGAGCCTGCTCCTGTAGGCCCTCAACCAATCCTGGCTGCCCAGAGTTATGTTTATTCTTTTCCGGAAAAGAAGCAGGGAATACGCCGAAAACTACCGTTGTAAGAAGATGCGCTGGAGCGCACCCCAAAGCCGCTTTTTCAACAACTGATCTGCTTCGATGGTTGGAATGGAATCGGCCATCAGGAACGTAATCCCTTCAAACCGAACCGGCGCATACCGATCCATCATAATGTCGAGATGAATACGCTCGAATGGTACGCCAAAAGTTATAAAATGATTGATGTATTTGCCCCGCAGGAGTTCGGGGAAGTCTACATCGCTCACCCCGTGAAGATTCAGCAAATCAACCCCGTTAATGTTGAGGTTAACCGCTTTCAGAATTTTTTCGAGGAATAACAGATTACTGGGGTCTAGTGCCTCATCGGCCAGCAGCAATACTTTATGGTTCAGTTGGGGTAACCGGGGTTGTTGCTGAACGGGGGGCAACACAGAAGGCGTACACCGGCCGGGAGGGTGGCTGGGGCAGGGGTTCTGGTTTGGCTGCCAGCACCACCGGCTCCGGTTGGGGAATCGCTACAACAATGACGTGCTCATCCATGACTACGTCAACCGCCAGGGGTTGTGCCACATCCGCTAACGAACCGGCCGATAAGGTATCTAATTCAGTCAGCAAATCAGCCGTATCCAGTAGCAGCGCATGCTTATCCAAAACGGCAGGTTTAGCTGCCGGGGTAACTATGTTCCACGTTTCACCCGCCAGCCGAAAGAGGGATTCGTTTTGATACAGGGTCTGATAAAAATCTCTGGCTGCCATACAAACGGGGGAAAGCCGTAAACCGCAATCTGGTTCTTTTGAAAACAATCAGATTGCGGTTTACGGCCTGTGTAAATTGGTATTATGCAATGACAGCCTGCCGGTGGATGATCGCTTCGCGGTCGGGGCTGGTCGAAATGAAGTTGATGGGTAAGCCCAGGGTATCTTCCAGAAAGTAAACGTAGGTGGCCAGTTCCGGCGGTACATCACTGAACGAGCGAATGTCAGTCAAATCGGTTTGCCAGCCTTTAAAGGATTTGTAAACAGGCTTTACCGCGGTATCGCACAAATCATACGGCATCTTTTCGGTGAGCGTACCCGGTCGAACTGCCGAATCACTGCCGTCGCCATCGGGAAGTTCGTAATGCGTGCAGACCTTAATCTCATCGAAGATGTTCAGTACGTCTACCTTCATCATCACCAGTTGCGTAACGCCATTGATCATGATGGCGTATTTCAGGGCGGGCAGGTCGAGCCAGCCGCACCGGCGCGGGCGGCCCGTTGTCGACCCAAATTCGCGCCCTTCCTGGCGCATCGTTTCACCCGTTTCATCCAGCAGTTCGGTGGGGAAGGGGCCGCTGCCAACGCGCGTGCAGTACGCCTTGAAAATACCGTATACTTCACCAATCTGCTTGGGAGCAACACCCAGTCCCGTGCAGGCACCGGCGGCCATGGTGCTGGAGGAGGTTACAAATGGGTAGGAGCCAAAATCAATGTCGAGCAGTGAGCCCTGCGCCCCTTCGGCCAGTACTTTTTTGCCCGACTGGATGGCCTCGTTCACTGCATACTCGCTGTCGTTCAGCTGAAACTGCTTCATGAACTCCACCGCACCGAAAAACTCCGTTTCGGCCTGAGGCAGCACTGAGGCATAATCAAACTTGTTCTGCTCAAGAATAACTTTATGAATAGCTACCAGTTTGTTGTATTTCTCCTGAAAATTCGGGGACAGAATATCACCAACCCGCAACCCCTGCCGGGCTACTTTATCCTGATACGTTGGACCAATGCCCCGCAGCGTTGATCCAATTTTTGAGTCGCCTTTAGCCTGTTCATAAGCAGCATCCAGCAGTCGGTGCGTTGGGATAATAATGGAGGCCTTGCGTGAAATCTGCAGGTTATCGGTCAGAGAAAGGTTAAATTTTGCGAGCCCGTCAATCTCTTTCTTAAACACGATGGGATCGAGTACGACCCCGTTACCAATGATATTGAGAATATCGTTTCGGAAAATGCCGGACGGAATCTGATGCAACACGTGCTTCAACCCGTTGAATTCAAGGGTGTGTCCGGCATTGGGACCACCCTGAAAACGGGCTACTACCTGATACTGGGGGGCCAGTACGTCCACAATTTTACCTTTTCCTTCGTCGCCCCACTGGAGGCCTAATAAAACATCGATCATTTACTTCGTTGATTGATTGACTATTGATACGGCTTGGCGTATATAAAATTGAGTGAGCGCTTTTAACGAAAAAGAGCGGTTATTGACCGGGTGACCGCTACATGGGCAATCGGAACAGGGGCAGGCATCAGGGCCCGGTGGTATTTGCCGTAACGCAACCGATTCGCTGGCGCTAAGCCTGCTCGTTCACCGGCACGCCGGCAGACTGCGATTTTTTTGTCGTTTCTACCTTATTCTCGCAGTAATCGCGGGCGCAGGACCCGTAAAAAATCAGCGAGTGGTGCATCACGTTGAATTTCAGCATATCGCCCACCATATTCTGAATATTCTGAACGCGGGGGTCGCAAAATTCCATCACTTTATGGCAATCGGTGCAGATCAGGTGGTCATGCTGCCGGAAGCCGTACGACTTTTCGTACTGCGCCAGGTTACGCCCAAACTGGTGTTTGGTAACCAGGTCGCAGTCCACCAGCACGTCCAGCGTGTTGTAGACGGTTGCCCGGCTCACCCGGTATTTCTTGTTTTTCATGGAGATATACAACTCGTCCACGTCGAAGTGGTCCTGTCGATTGTAAATCTCTTCCAGAATGGCAAAGCGCTCGGGCGTTTTCCGAAGCCCCTTTCGCTCCAGGTAGGCGCGAAAGATCATCTGGGCAGATTCTAAGTTAGTTTGAGCAGGGGCCTGTTGCATAGGGGCAAATTTAATGATGAATGATGAATTATAAAGGATGAATCGGCATCTGGCGAAAACCTTCGCAACGCTTTATTCATCATTCATCATGCATTCAGTCGAATCGCACTACTTCAAACACCCCCTGAACGTGTTCAAGTTTCTGGATCAGGGTATCGAGGTGAACGGTGTCATGAACGTAGAGCCGGATATTTCCCTCAAAAATACCGTCTTTGGAGTCAATCGCTACCGAGCGCATGTTGATGTGCAGCTCGTTGCTGATAATCCGCGTTACATCGTTGATTAAACCAACCCGGTCGGTACCGGTAATCCGTAGTCCGGCCAGGAAGGCCAGTTCTTTCTGGGATGTCCACTTGGCCTTTATAATCCGGTTGCCGTGGTTGGACATCAATTCAACGGCATTCGGGCAGGTAACCCGGTGGATTTTGATGCCATCGTTTATCGTTACAAAGCCAAATACGTCATCGCCTGAAATCGGATTACAGCATTTGGACAGGGTGTAGTCGATGCGGTCCATGTCCTCGCCAATGAGCAGCATATCGGCATCGGCCCGCTCCCCATGAATCTTTTTCAATTCCTTTACGAAGGCTTTGGCATCGGGCAGGGTGTCGGTATTTAGTTTGTTAACGCGGTTTTCCTTCGCTTCCTTATCCGCCTTGAATTTCTTTAGTTCGCTAACATCCACGTGTCCTTTACCCACCCGGTAAAAGAAATCGTCGGTCGTTTTTGAGCCGAAGTAAGCCCGCAACTGGTTGATAACCTCATTGGTCATTTCCAGGCGCAGGAGCCGCAGTTTCTTATGGACCAACTCCCGGCCATCCGTCACAAAGCGCTTGTTGTCTTCTTTTATCAGGTCTTTGATCTTGGTTTTGGCCTTCGACGTTACCACAAACCGAAGCCAGTCTTCGCTGGGCTTCTGCCGGTTCGACGTAATAACCTCAACCTGATCGCCATTCTGCAGCACATAACTGAGTGGCACCAGCGTGTTATTGACTTTGGCCGCCATGCACCGCGCGCCAATCTGGGTGTGAATGTCGAACGCAAAGTCGAGGGCGGTGGCCCCCCGTTGTAGCACCTGAAGGTCACCCTTGGGCGTAAACACAAATACTTCCTCGCTGTACAGATTGCTCCTGAAATCATCGACAAACTCGATAGCGGCTTTTTTGTCGCCACTCCCCGCCGACTCGATCATGTCGCGAACCTGACTGATCCAGGCTTCGATTCCCTCGCCCGTTTTGGTATCGTTGCCCTTGTATTTCCAGTGGGCAGCGTACCCTTTTTCGGCAATTTCATTCATCCGCTCCGTCCTGATCTGCACCTCTACCCATTGGCCAAACCGACTCATAACGGTGGTGTGCAGCGATTCGTACCCGTTGGTACGGGGGGTACTTATCCAATCCTTAAGCCGGTCGGGATTGGGTTTGTAATGGTCCGTTACGATGGAATATGCCCGCCAGCAGGCTGCTTTTTCTTCCTCCTGGGGTACATCCATGATGATCCGCACCGCAAACAAATCATAAATTTCCTCAAACGGCTTTTTCGATTTGTTCAGCTTGGTCCAGATGGAATAAATCGACTTGGGCCGACCTTTTATAACGTATTTAAGCCCCGTTTCAGCCAGCCCTTTTTCGATGGGCTCGATAAACCGCCCGATAAACCGATCACGGGCCAGCCGGGTTTCGCGGAGTTTTTGGGCAATATCCTTAAACGCTTCCGGCTCAACGTGTTTCAGGTACAGGTCTTCCAGCTCCGATTTTATGGCGTATAAACCCAGCCGGTGGGCGAGGGGAGCGTAGATATAAATCGTTTCGGAGGCAATCTTCAACTGCTTGTCGCGGGGCATCGAGTCCAGCGTCCGCATGTTGTGCAGCCGGTCGGCCAGTTTAATCAGGATAACCCGTACATCATCCGACAGGGTCAGCAGCATCTTCCGAAAATTCTCCGCCTGCTGGGACGAGCCGTACTCAAAAAAGCCCGAAATTTTGGTCAGCCCATCGATTATACGGGCTACTTTCGAACCAAATGCCCGGTCAATATCCGCAATGGTGGTTTCGGTGTCCTCCACCACATCGTGGAGTAACGCAGCCACAATACTGGTTGGGCCTAACCCGATTTCTTCAACGGCAATTTGCGCTACGGCCAGCGGATGGTAAATATACGGCTCTCCGGAGCGCCGGCGCATGTTTTTATGGGCTTCGGCTGAGGTATTGAATGCCCGTTTTATCAGCTTGGCATCATTCCCTTTCAGCATGGGTTTGGCCGCCCTCAACAGCCGTCGGTAACGTTTGAGAATTTCCTGTCGCTCCAGTTCTAAATCAATGACAGGGTCGGCCTGGGGGCTAGATTCGGTAACATTCATCATTGGTGGCTGCCTGGCAGCTATTTCCTTTAGGTTGTGCTCGTACTACCAAGTTAACAAAATAATAATGCAAAATGGAGCAGGGGGCCACTAAAAATAAAACCTATTGGTATTTAGTTTGATGAATTGAATTTTTTCAGTAGTTTTGCACCCTCAAAAGGCGAAAAGCCTGACTGTTTTGAGCCACTAATTTGCGGGCGTGGCGAAATTGGTAGACGTGCCAGACTTAGGATCTGGTGCCGCAAGGCATGGGGGTTCGAGTCCCTCCGCCCGTACAAAAGTTTTGAATGACTGAATGACTGACTGATTGAATATTCTGCCTGTGCCAGCTATTCAATTATCTATCACTCAGTCATTCAGTCATTTTAAACCGACACAATCGTGGATATCACCCTAGAAAAAGCGGATGAAACCAATGCTTCGCTGAAAATTACCCTGACCCCTGCCGATTATAAGCCGGAAGTAGATAAAAAACTGAAAGACTACAGCCGTAAGGTTCAGTTGAAGGGGTTCCGCCCCGGCCATGTACCAGCTTCGCTGGTGCAGAAAATGTACGGCAAAAGCATCCTGGTCGACGAAATCAACGCCATGCTGAGCAAAACGGTAAGCCAGTATATCCGCGAAAACAAATTACAGGTCGTTGGTGATCCTGTCCCTGACCGGACGCAGGCCGACCAGATTGACTGGGATAACCAATCTGATTTTGCATTCAGCTACACCCTTGGTCTGGCCTCCGAATTTGACATCGATTTCGGTGACCTTGCCAGCGTGACGCGCTACGAAATTCAGGCCGGTGAGGCTGAAGTAGACAGTACAATTGCTGATTTGCAGCAGCGGTTCCACACGCAGGGTCATGGCGAAGAAGTGGGCGATGGCGATACCATCTACGGCGAACTGAAGCAGGCTGGTACGGAAGAAGATACGGCTGGTTTCTCCGCTAAAACGGCTTTCCCGATGAATCAGATGGCTGAGGAAGCAAAGGGTCAGTTTGTCGGTAAGAAAAAAGGCGATCTTATTACGTTTGTACTGGAAGACGCTTTCCCCGACGAGAAAGCCCGCGCTAACGCTACCGGTGTGAAGAAAGAAGAAGCCGCCGATCTGACGGGAGAATTTACCTTTGCCATTGATGATATTACCCGCCACGAACCCGCTGAACTGAATCAGGAGTTTTTTGATAAGGTACTGGGTATTGGCGCCGTAACGGAGGAAGAGCAGTTTCGGGCCAAAGTCGTTGAGATTATCCGGGGCAACTACAGCCGCGAATCGGATCAGTTGCTGCGATTGGACGTGGAGAAAACCCTCATTGACAACACGCCAATCCTGCTGCCCGACGAGTTTCTGAAAAACTGGCTGCTGGAGGTAAATGAGGGTAAGTTTACACCAGAACAGGTTGACGAGCAGTACGATGATTTTACGAAGTCGGTTAAACTACAGCTCATCAAAAACAAAATTGCGGATAAAGCCGATATCAAGGTTGAGCAGGACGAGTTACTGAACGTAACCCGTCAGATGGTTCGGGAGCAGTTTGGGTTCATGGGTGGTGAAGACGAAGAGATGAACAAAACCATCGACCGTATCGCCCAGAATTACCTGATGGATGAAAAGAACAACGGGCAGAATTACACGAATACTTTTAACCGGGTGTTTGATGATAAAGTGATCGAATACGCCAAAACCCAGCTGACGGTCGTGTCGCAGGAAGTAACGGTGGATGAGTTTAAGGCACTGGTAGAAAATCGGTAAATAACTAATCTTTAGGTGTTGTAGGAAAAGCGTCCCGGTATTAATCGGGACGCTTTTTCTATGTACGATGCTGCGTCTAGTTCAGGTGTGGTAACAATTAACAAACCTTGATCGCGGAGCGCCGAGCGAATCTCCCCAATTTTGTCGGGCTATTTTAAACGAATGACTGTGGCAAAATTTCTTCCCATAACAATGTTGGTACTTTTGGGGATCAGTACCGTAACCTTCGGTCAGTCCACCCAACGGACTGTTGGGGGCTACACCGTTTTCACGATTCCCTTTGAGGGCGACTCCATCACCTTTGCCGTCGTTGCCGATAAAAACGAATCTAGAAAAAGCAAAAGCCTGAGGGTAACTGTTGAGAAAGAGTATTTCCAGTGGTTAAAGGAACATTGAGAAGCGAGATCTGGTAACCGCAAAGGGAGCAAAGCCTGATCAATTCCTTCGTGAACTTCGCGCTTACTTCTGTATCCACTGCGGTTAATGGCTAATAAGGTACAGGTAACTAAGTAAACCAATGTCAATTATGAAAAGCACGACACTCAATAAACTTTTTCTGGTAGCCATCCTGATAAGCCTATCTTCTTTCCACACCGCCAACGCACAGACAACGTTGCCCCAACCGGTTTTTGATTACTACGAACTGAAAGGGTTTTTATTGAAGCATAAGGTGAGCGTAGAGAGTATGCTAAGCATGAAACGATTTCGGCTGGTGTCCAGTAAAGCACGAGCAGAAAGTACTATTTACGCCTACGAGCGGACGAGCGACAGGGGCAAGATTTTGGTCAGGGTACGTGAAAAAGACAACCTGGTGAGTGAAGTGGCCTGGAATGAAACATTGGCTATGCTGGGCAATTTAACGCACGATGCGGTGTATGACGGCTTTGTACCGGTCAATGGTAACAGCCAGTATTATAACCGTTTCCAGAAAGTTGGATTGCTGATTAATTATACGCTGGCAGACGAAACGGTTCCCTGCGTTATTCGGGCCGTTGAGGATTCTGGGGCAGATTTCTGAGCCAACTGCCAACGACGGTTACGCCACCGATGGGGCGAACAGCGTGTTGACTGAAATGTCAAAATCGGGTAATACGGGAGCGGCAGAGCAACGGTCATCGTCCAGGCAAATCGTTACCTGTTTGCGCGAGGTATACACGTATATGACTTCCTGTTCCGGAATAATAGTCCAGACTACCTGGACTCCAGCTTTGAAATACTCGACAATTTTCTCCTCGATTCGGTATGCCAGATCGGTTTCCAACAGCACCTCGATCACAAAGGCAGGAATCACATCGTCCCCATTTCGACCACGCTGAATTTGTTCTTTCGTGAAATAGGCAATATCAGGCCGGCGCATCTGCGTAGTCGTAAGCATCACATCAGGTTCTGCCATGAATGTGCCCTTCTTATGATATCCTTTTTCGATAAAAAGGCCATTCAATACATCGTAGATGTAATATTGCTTCTTTTTCATGCCTGAAAACTGGATAATATCCCCATTGTTCCACTCGTACTTGAACCCATCGACAGGCTCCCACTGCATGAAGTCATCGAATGTTTGAGGAAGCGTCGGCGCAGAAGCGTGTACCATACCGTATATTGTTTGAGCGAAAAATAGTCAAAACGCCGGAACAGCGGACGTGGTTCGCTGGAATGAAGATACCGTCAGGCAGAACAAAACAAAAAAGGTGGCCCGTTACCAGACCACCTTTTTGTTACATGACAACGTCCGGCGTTGCCATCAAAATCAGGCCAGATCGAAGCGGCCCAGATTCATCACCTTGGTCCAGGCGGCAACAAAGTCCTTCACGAATTTCTCCTGCGAATCCTCACATCCATAAACTTCCGCAATAGCCCGCAGTTCGGAGTTCGAACCGAAGATCAGATCGACACGGGTGCCGGTCCATTTGAGTTCGCCCGTTTTACGATCACGTCCCTCAAATACATCCTGGGCATCTGAAGTAGCCCTCCAGGTGGTACCCAAATCAAGCAGGTTGACGAAATAGTCATTGGTGAGTGCTTCCGGACGCTCGGTGAAGACACCATGTTTCGAGTGGTCGAAGTTGGTGTTCAGCACACGCATACCACCAACAAGCACCGTCATCTGAGGTGCAGTCAGCGTCAGCAGTTGCGCTTTATCGATCAGCATATCCTCAGCCGGCGACTTATGTTGGCGTTCAGGTAATTACGGAACCCATCGGCACTTGGCTCCATGGCATCGAACGATTGCACATCGGTTTGCTCCTGCGACGCATCGGCCCGTCCCGGCGTGAAAGGTACTGTTACGTCATGACCGGCATTTCTTAGCCGCCTGCTCAACGCCTGCGCATCCACCCAGCACGATCAGGTCGGCCAGTGAAATCTGCTTTACCGCCCGACTGGGCACTGTTGAATTCCGTTTGAATGCCTTCGAGCGTCTCCAGCACGGTAGCCAGTTGAGCCGGGTTGTTAACTTCCCAATCTTTCTGCGGTGCCAGGCGAACACGGGCACCATTGGCGCCACCGCGTTTGTCGGAGTCACGGTAGGTGGATGCCGAAGCCCAGGCAGTAGATACCAGTTGGGAAACCGACAGGCCTGAAGCCAGAATCTTGCTCTTTCAGAGCAGCAATATCCTGATCGTTAATCAGTTCATGCGTAACGGCGGGAACAGGGTCTTGCCAGATCAGCTCTTCCGTCGGCACTTCCGGACCGAGATAGCGCTCGATTGGTCCCATATCGCGGTGCGTCAGTTTGAACCAGGCGCGGGCAAACGCGTCGGCAAACTCATCCGGATTCTCGTGGAAGCGTCTTGAAATTTTCTCGTAGGCAGGGTCGACCCGCAGGGCGAGATCGGTCGTCAGCATCATGGGTGCATGACGCTTTGACGGATCATGGGCATCGGGCACCGTACCGGCACCTGCACCATCTTTTGGTTTCCACTGATGCGCGCCAGCCGGGCTCTTCGTCAGTTCCCATTCGTAGCCGAACAGGTGCTCAAAATAGTCGTTGCTCCATTGGGTTGGCGTTGGTGGTCCAGGTTACCTCAAGCCCGCTGGTGATGGTATCGGCACCATGCCCGCTGCCAAACGAGTTTTTCCAGCCCAGGCTTTGCTCCTCAATGCGTGCACCGGCGGGTTCAGAACCAACGTACTCGCCCGGATCGGCAGCGCCGTGGGTTTTACCGAAGGTGTGCCCACCCGCAATAAGCGCAACGGTTTCTTCATCGTTCATGGCCATGCGACCAAAAGTTTCCCGAATGTCGTGCGCTGCAGCAAGCGGATCAGGATTACCGTCCGGACCTTCCGGGTTCACGTAGATCAGACCCATGTGGACGCACCCAGGGGTTGCTCCAGGTTACGCGTACATTGCTGCCGGCATAACGACTTGTCGCCCAGCCACTCGGTTTCAGAACCCCAATAAACATCTTCCTCCGGCTCCCAAACATCTTCACGTCCGCCACCAAAACCAAACGTCTTGAAGCCCATCGACTCAAGAGCGCAGTTGCCGGTAAGGACCATCAGGTCGGCCCACGAAAGTTTCTTGCCGTATTTCTGTTTGATCGGCCAGAGCAGCAGGCGTGCCTTGTCGAGGTTTGCATTGTCGGGCCAGCTATTGAGGGGCGCAAAGCGCTGGTACCGGAACCCGCACCACCACGACCATCGCCAATGCGGTAGGTGCCCGCACTGTGCCAGGCCATCCGAATAAAGAAAGGGCCGTAGTGACCGTAAGTCGGCGGGCCACCAGTCCTGCGAGTCGGTCATCAGATCGAAGATATCCTGCTTTACGGCCGCCAGATCAAGCGTCTTGAATTCCTCAGCGTAGTTGAAATGTCTCGCCCATCGGATTGGACAGCGAAGAGTGCTGGCGGAGAATATTCAGCTTTCAACTGATTCGGCCACCAGTCACGGTTTCTCGTGCCACCGCCAGCACTTTTGTTGAGCTGCCCCACTCGATAAACGGGCACTTGCCCACGGTGTTGACTTTACTGTCGTCATTGACGTCCCATACGGGTGCAAATGCGTTGACTTCCGTTATTTGCCATGTCTGATAGAGTTTTGTTATTTGACAATCAAATTTACAAAATCTTCGCTATAGTTTTTATCTATAGTTTTTATGAGCCTATAGCTAAAATCTATAAATAAGCTACGTGTCTGGTACTGGGGACATTGCCGGTACGTTTATGAATTGTATTGTGGCCTATCAGCAGAAACGGCGAGAGAAATCCTGCTACAGGATTTCTCTCGCCGTTTCTGCTGATTAAGCTACCGTTTATTGGTATTGAATATACATGGGAACGGGCGTTAGCGCCAGCACTTCTTTCGGGGTCATAATACGGGAGCCGGGTTTCCGTAAATCGTTATCATAAAACAGTTTGAAACCCGTGTATTGAACCGGCTCTTTTTGGATGTAGTCATGATACGAATCTTTTTTGAGTATGGGTGGTCCCCAGCCATCCATGTCCATTACAATCTGCACGTTGGGATCAAGTTTAATATTCTTGTAGTTCTTGACCATACCCTGCGTGAACCGGTGAATCACCAGTACCTTGGGCGGCAGATTATTTTCTTTCACGACACGGCTCAGGAATCGCACCGCCTGATTGATATCAGCCGCATCATAGGAACCTATCTTTGCCCCGGGACGGGCACCCGTAACCATCGAAAACTCCGGGTCGAGGCCCAGGTGAACGAACGGTAGCTTGAGGTATTTTTCCATATATTCCATTTCCGGGCCCAGTGGAGCGTGGCCCCGCTGAATGTCGAGGAATACGATAGCCTTATGCTCATTTCCCCATTTCAGCACTTTCTTGATGGTTCTGTCGGACATCCGCAGCCGATAGCCGCCATCTTTACCGGGTAAGCCCTGCGCCGTGGTGGCTACCAGATGGAGCGCGGGCTGAATGGGTGTGTTGGTTGAGTCAGCCTTTTTCCAGTTTTTTATTTCATTGTCCATCCGCCGGAGCATTTCTTCTTTCGGATATTGCCCGAGGGCTCCCATTTTTTTGGAGTGGGGATTACCGTAATAAGCGAAAATGCGGTACTTAGGCAAAATCGCACCCGTAGGTGCGTAAGTCAGCGAATCGAGGGTAGAGTCTCCTGTACTCACCGAACGGGTGGAAGTCATGCCCCCGGTAGCGGGCGTTTCTGACGAGTCGGACGATGATACGGATGCCAGGGAGTCGCCACCCGCTGTGCCGGTTTTCGCCGACTCGTCTGGCTTTGATTGAGAAGAACAGCCGGTGAATTGACAAACTGCCAGAAAGCAGAGCGCGGCCAGTGAAAAACGCATACTATAAAAACAAGTTTAAATGATAATTCATAAAAAAAGGTTGAACTCCCATGAAGGAATAGCAACCTTACGATGCAAGTATAACCCCAAATCAGAACTTTTCAAAGTACTAGTTCACCCAGCCCCTGACGGATAATGGAAAAGTCATCCCCTGTGGCATCCACAATGGTAGAGGCAACGTTGCCGCCGTAGCCGCCGTCGATGACAATATCGACCTGATTCTGAAACTTCTCGAAAATTAGCTCGGGATCCGTGGAATACTCAATTATCTCGTCTTCATCACGAATGGACGTCGTAATAATGGGGTTCCCCAGTTGCCGTACAATCTGCCGGGGAATGTCGTTGTCCGGAACCCGGATACCAACTGTTTTCTTATTGGTGTTCAGTAGTTTGGGTACATTGTTAGTGGCCTGTAAAATAAACGTGAACGGACCAGGCAAAGCACTTTTCATCAGCTTAAAAGCCTGGTTGCTCACCCGCGCATAGTCGGCAATATGACTCAGGTCGTAGCAAATGAACGAGAAGTCATTCTTGGTTGGTTTAATGCCTTTGATGCGGGCTATCCGTTCCACCGC
Organism: uncultured Cytophagales bacterium; assembly: GCA_963784335.1. Classification (GTDB taxonomy): domain Bacteria; phylum Bacteroidota; class Bacteroidia; order Cytophagales; family Spirosomataceae; genus Spirosoma. The sequence continues at coordinate 132,676 of CAWARB010000014.1, forward strand.
CCGCGCGTTATGGATGTCGCAACCCATGCCATAAACGGTATCGGTTGGGTAGATGATAACGGCCCCTTCCCGCAGACTCCTGACGATATGTTCGAGCCGGCGGGGGTCAGGATTGGTGGGGTATAATTTGATGAATTCAGCAGACATGATAACGGTATACAGCTAACAACTCAATGGGAATGGGGTGTAGTAAAGCATAAACCAAAAACGACTTAAACCAGTTTCGCCCGTTTGCCAGCGAAGCGCCCCCGGCGATAGTACCGGTAAAGCCGGTTAACCGGAATATGCAGGCTACTCATGGTTAATACCAGACAGGTAAGCAGGTCGGGATGAGTGAATTGCCGCATAAGGTCTCCGAATTGGAGAGCCAGATCAAACTGTTCGGCGTAAAATGCTTTACGGATGAATCGCTGTAACCGAAAGGCCAGTGCCTGTCGTTCGGCGGGTGTTTCGCACAACGCCAGGGCTTTCCGGCACACAATAAAGGTAGAAGGCAACAGATCATTGCGGGGCTGCACTACCTGTGCCGACAGGGCGTGGGGATGACGTCGTTTCTGAGTCAATATCGTATCCTGATAGGCATACCGGCAAAAGCGGGACGAACGTACCCAGAAATCAAAATCTTCGTAGCTGAGGGTTTCATCGTACCCATTCAACTGGTGCAGTATCCGCCGACGCATCATCATGGTGGGCGTACAAATAAAATAGCTGGTAAGAATCTGCCTGAAAATACAACCCGTTGGCACTACTGCCCGGGCAAGACCGGTGGCCGGATCGATTGGATAATGCACGCCCGTCACCGTACCGCTGGCATCAATGTAAGTGGCATTGGAGAACACTACGCCGTACTCTTCGGGCAACTGCTCAAAAAAAAACACCTGCCGGGTAATACGATCGGGCAATAGCACATCATCTGCCGACAGGTCGATAATATACTGACCCTTCGCCAGGGCTAATCCCTGATTGAAGGCCCGGTTCAGTCCCAGATTTTGCGCGTTACGGATAAACCGGATGGCTGGGTAAGGCTGGATGACTTCCTCGATTTGCCATGCCGTTTGGTCGGTACTGCCATTGTCGATCACAATAAGGTCGATATTGGGATAGCTTTGGGCAATGACCGACCGCAGGGCTTCGGTCACAAATGCCTGCTGATTATAACTGATACAGATAACCGTTACCCAGGGCAGCTGTGGTTGGGGGGCAGTAGTTGATTCCAGCGAGGACTGGTCAGTACGGACGTAAGTCATGAAAAGCAGTCTATGGACTGGTAAAACTACAGCGTTGAACCTGTAGCTACTATACAGACTTACTTTTAGCAGGCTGGTCATTTTTGTTACTGAGGTAATACAGGCTCTACGAGTGGGTCCGGGTGGCCAGGGGCCGGTTCAGACCCACTCGTGATAACCAACTGCTACTGTTGACCTACGGGTTTTGGCTCGAAAAACAACTACGGGATCAAAGCGGCACCGCTGTTTAGGAACGCCCTGGCCATGCGTAAACAGCAGTGCCGCTTTGACTGCTGGTGGCTCATCGTTATATTTGTGTGGATATAACGCTGAGCCACCAGCAGTCAGGTAAAAAAGCCATGAATAACCGTATCGTATCTGTCGTGTCCGACTATTGGATTGGCACGAGTCTATTTTTCATTCTCTACACCGTTCCACTCAAGGGGCAGGCGCAAACCGCACTGACCATCTTCGGTGACGTAACGAAGGCAACCACACTTCAGGAAACCGAGCTAAAAGCGATGCCCCATACGGAGGTGACAGCTAAAGATCAGGACGGCAAAGAACACCGGTATACAGGCGTGGCCCTGGTTGACCTCCTCAACCGGGCAGGAACCTCGCTGGGGGGCGAACTGAGAGGGAAAAACCTGCGAAAATTTGTGTTGGTCAAAGGAGCGGATGACTATGAAGTGCTGTTTGCACTCCCCGAACTCGATCCTGAATTTGCTACTCAGACCATACTGCTGGCCGATGCCGTTGATGGCGCACCCCTGGTGCCGGGTGCCGGGCCGTATCGGGTGGTGGTGCCCGAAGAAAAAAGGCCAACCCGCTGGGTTCGGAACGTAAAATCAATCGAGGTACGATCAGCTCCCTGAGTTGACCGGTATGAAATGGATACCATCACGCATGAGAAAACTACTTATTCTGCTTCTTTTCAGTCCCTTAACCCTGCTGGCGCAACCCCTTCGGGTGGCGGTAGCTGCCAACGCACAGTTTGTTATAGAGCAATTGAGAGTGGCCTTCCAGAAAAAGACTGGTACGCCATTGGAGTTGATTGTCAGTTCGTCCGGTAAGCTTACAACCCAGATTCAGCAGGGTGCCCCGTACGACGTTTTTCTGTCGGCGGATATGGACTATCCCAAAACGTTGCACAAAGCAGGATTGACAACAGCCGCGCCGGTGGTATATGCCTACGGTTCCTTGGTACTCTGGACCCTGAGCGACCTGCCCCTCACCGCCGATCTGCGCGTATTATCCAACCCCGCAGTTCGGCATATAGCCCTTGCCAATCCGGCCATGGCTCCCTACGGTAAAGCGGCTGTTTCGTTTTTGACATACAGAAAACGCCTGGCCCAGGCGAAGGCCAAAATTGTGTATGGCGAGAGTATTGCACAGGTGAACCAGTACGTATTGACGGGTGCTGCGGAGGTTGGGTTTACGGCCAAATCGGTGGTACTCGACCCTACTCTTACCCAACGCGGGCACTGGATTGACCTCCCTACCACGGGGTACTCACCCATTGCGCAGGGCGTAGTCATACTCAAGCGGACGGGCCAGCCTGAAGTGGCCCGACAGTTTGTGCAGTTTTTGCGTAGTCCGGATGCCCGACGTATTTTGCAGCAGTTTGGCTACCGTTCGCCCGCATCCTGATTTTATACCCACTAACTCATGCCCATCGACTGGGACCCCATCTGGCTGACGCTACGCCTGGCTGGCATCACCACCGTACTGCTGCTGCTAATCGGTATACCGCTGGCGAGTTGGCTGGCCCTGAGCCGGTTCAAGCTTAAACCGGTGGTTGAAGCCCTCATCAGCCTGCCGCTGGTGTTGCCCCCCTCGGTAGTGGGGTTTTATCTGCTGCTCGCGTTTAGCCCAACCAGTTCGTTTGGGGCGTGGTTGCTGCAAACGGTTAATCTACAACTGATTTTTTCGTTCGAAGGGCTGGTGGTAGCGTCACTGATTTATAGTTTACCCTTTATGGTACATCCCATTCAGGCGGGGCTGGAAAACCTGCCCGTTTCCTGGCGAGAGGCATCCTACACCCTGGGACAGTCGCCGGTTAGAACGATAGTCCGGGTGCTGTTGCCCAACTGCAAACCGGCCCTGCTGACGGGTATCGTGCTGACGTTCGCCCATACCATTGGCGAGTTTGGCCTGGTGTTGATGATTGGCGGGAACCTGCCCGGTCAGACCAGAGTAGCGTCCATTGCCATTTATGACGAGGTCGAACTGCTACACTTCGATACCGCCCACGCCTATGCTGCCCTGTTGCTGGCGATTTCCTTTGCCATACTGCTGCTGGTGTACGGCATCAATAAACGCGTAACGGTATGATTCACATCGATGTATCACTGCCGCGTCTGTTTGCCGAAGGAGCCACCGAACTTCAGGTACAGATTGAACTGAAGTTCGGGGGCCTGACAGCCCTGGTTGGCCCATCAGGTTCCGGGAAAACAACCCTGTTACGCTTGCTGGCCGGATTGGAAACGCCCCGCTCGGGCCGAATCACGGTCGATAAGGCCGTGTGGTTCGATACAAAAGCGGGTATCAACCTGCCTCCTCAACAACGGGCCATCGGATTCGTGTTTCAGGATACGGCCCTTTTTCCGAATATGACTGTCCGGGAAAATATTACCTATGCAGCCCCGAACCAGCAGCCGGGACTGGTGGATGAGTTGATTGAAGGGACTGGTCTGGAAACGTTCATCGACCAGAAACCGGGCCGGTTGTCGGGGGGGCAGCGGCAACGGGTAGCCCTGGCCCGGGCCCTGGTGCGACGGCCGCAGCTCCTGCTGCTGGATGAACCGTTTGCTGCACTGGATACGCAATCCAGTCAGCAATTGCAGCAGGTACTGGTAAAACTCCATCAGCGGTGGCAAACAACTACGCTGCTGGTGAGTCACCACGATGCGGATGTGCAGGCACTTGCCGACCGGGTTATCCGCCTGGTAGAGGGCCACGTTCAAACGGATGAACGGATTGAAAGCCGTGCGCCCAACCCGTTGATTCAGGAGCGCATCACGCAGATTGAGTACGACGATGCCCGGCGGGTGTGGGTCATTGAAACAACGTCATCGCAACTACACTCCGTCCAACCCGGCCTGGGGGCAACTCAAAGTAGGGGATAGGTTGCAGCTAGGGGAGTGACTACTGGTAAAGACTACCTCCACCTTCTGGAATACACCTATTTCAGGCAGATTCTCCGACCATTCACGGGGCTTGATAAAGCGCTGGGTAAACAACTTACGGTCAATTTTCCAATACCGGATTGCTTCCGTTGATGGGTCAGGTAAGTAGCTGGTAACTGCGGACTAGTTACGTGAAGTCGATTGAGGAATTTGGTTTTAACTACTTGATTATAAGATAATTGAGTCATTTTGTCTGCTGAACTATTGGTATAGCTGGTATGTTATATAGTACCAACCCAATTGCCCGTTTATGCCCGACTTCAATCCCGCATTAATACTCTATACCGCCGACGCGCTCAACGAACAGGGCGAAGCGATAATGACCCGTTTTCCGGATGCTGAAACGCTACAGATAAAGCAGCATAACCGCCTGCCGGAGTTGGGGATGAACCATTTCAAGGTCAAGTCCGATGTGCTGGTGCTGGGCAAACTTAAAGCGCAGGCTATAAAATGGAGTGGCCGGAGTTCAGATTACATCGCGCCGAGTCTGGCCAATGGCTGTTTTGGGGCCTGTACCTATTGCTACGTGGACCGGCACAAAAACGTGAATCCCATTACGCTGTTCACTAACATTAAGGAGAACCTCGGGAGCGTTGATGCCCACGTGAATGCCCTGGACTGGCCCAAACCCGCCAACCAGACCGACCCAGCCTACTGGACATATGATATTGGCTGTAATTCCGATATATCGATTGACTACGGCCTGACGGGTGGTCTTGAACAGGTATTTTCCTTTTACCGCGACCATCCCCGTGCCAAGGCTACGTTTGCCACCAAATTCGTGAACCCCGCCCTGCTCGATTTCAACCCACAGCGCAAAGTACGCATCCGGTTTAGCCTGATGCCCAGTCACGTGAGCAAACTGGTTGATGTCCGTACCGATAGTATCGAAAAGCGGCTGGCGGCTATCAACGATTTTTACGACGCGGGTTACGAAGTACACGTCAATTTCTCTCCCGTTATTGTGTATAGCGGTGCTGACGGAGACCCGAAAGCCTGGCGTAACGACTACCGTGACCTGTTTCGGCAGCTCGAAGCGGCTGTTCGGCCCGATGTGCGGGCGCAGCTTCAGTGCGAAGTTATTTTTCTGACGCACAACCAGTGGCAGCATCAGGCAAATCTGGCCATCAACCCTAAGGCAGAAGAGCTACTGTGGGCACCAGCGTTGCAGGAAAGTAAAGTAAGTCAGTTTGGTGGCTGGAACATACGGTACCGGCACCAGTTGAAACGTCAGATGATAGCCGTTTTTGAGCAACTGCTGCGGGACGAAATACCCTGGTGTACTATTCGCTATATCTTCTGACCGCACCTGCGGCCCAGCGGGTTCTAATGGCTATGTTGTTTTACGTACTCGTCCATGGAGAAACGGCCGGAACCGATGACCAGAAACAACAGGAGCAGGGTAAGCACAAATGCCGATAACCACAGTTCGGAATTCAGGGGTGAGAAACCCTGCCGGATGTTTACGAAGAAAAGCGCACCAACCAGTATCGGAAGCTGCAGCAGCACCATCAGGCGGGTCAGGCAACCCAGGGCTATCAGCAATCCGCCCATCAAGTGCGCGAAGGCCACGTAATGGACAAGCATGACCGGCCACAGGCTGAAGTGTAACCCGCCCACCAGATTGGCCAGGTAAGCGGTATCACTAATAAAGCTCACTCCCTTCAGCACCAGAATGATGCCCAGTATAATGCGCAGGCCATCGGTCCAGGCGGGGTGATGGGTGTCGCCCCAGTGTTCCACTCGATGTAATACGTTCATGGCTATTTGAGTTTAGAGATTGCTTAACGAATATAAAGAGATGAATAATAGAAAGCAAGCTGATTTTTAGTTAGTTACTGGTCAGGAAAGCGAACAAAGCGGCCTGTAGCAGCACCTAGTCTGATGTCTGGGGCATAGGCATAATACTATTGATTAGCACACCGTTTGGGGATGGCTAACGTACTAGCTATAACGACATGCGTCAGCCAACCCCAAACAGTGTACCGGATACGGTAAACCGATTACCCGTATCTTTGGGGTAGTTATGAAAACGAAATCTACCGCAAAAGCGACCTTTACGGCCCCCACACTAACTTTCATGCGTGACCTGGTTGCGAACAACAACCGGGAGTGGTTCCACGCCAATCGCCCTCGGTATGAGGCTGCTAAAGCCGAACTCCTTGCCGTGGTGGAACGGGTGCTGGGGGAGATGAGTCCATTTGAACCGCTGGCCAATACGGCCGTAAAAGACTGTGTCTTTCGGATTAACCGCGACATTCGATTTGCCAAAGATAAAGCCCCGTATAAATCGAATCTGGCGTTTGCCATTGGTCCCGGTGGGCGGCACTCCGGCCGGATTGATTACTACGTGCATATCCAGCCGGGCAACAAATCCTTTCTGGGGGCGGGGATGTGGAACCCCACCCCGGCCAACCTGGCCAAGTTCCGGCAGGAGGTGGATTATAATGCCGCCGAATTGAAGACTATCATTGAAGCCGATGCGTTTAAAGCGTATTTCCCCGAAGCATCCGGCGAGGTAATGAAAACTACGCCCAAAGGCTACCCTGCAGACCATCCCGAAATAGACTTGCTGCGCCGGAAGGAATTGTTCTTTATGCATCGCTTCACGGATAAAGAGGTGCTGAAACCCAATTTTGCCGATGAAATCGTACAGGGGTGCCGGATTATAAAACCCTACTGCGATCTGTTAAATTATCTCTTTTTCGACGAGAAGGAGGAAGGTATATCGCTGTAACGCTGGGGCCCTGGTGTTGAGCTGATCCATGCCCTTACGAACCCCCTGGGTGTATGGTGCTGGTAGTTTAGCCGCATCGGTTGACGACACACCACCCCACTTTCTGGACAAAACTCAGTTGAAGTATGATAATATGCTCCAATTTAATGAGAGTATAGTGAACTTGTTTTCTATATAAAAATATTAATCGTTACTATAAGTTAACTAAAAATTAATAAAATTAAACTAAAAAGCCTTATTTTATTTGATAACAGGATTTATTTATATTAACTTAGCAGCATATAGTTACAGTCCTTCGTATCAGGTAATAACTGTTGTTTGCGATTTTTTTCTATTTATTTTTTTTACGGTATCAATTCGATTAATCGACCTTTTTTTCTGGTACGAACTTTGCTTAAATAAATGTATACACTAACTCCTGACCTGTATCATGTTTAAGATTCGTATCATTGTTACTACTACTCTTACGACGGCAGATATACAAAAGGTAACCGCCTGGACTGTTCTGGTAGGAGCCACTGCCCTTTTCTGGTATGGTGTTTCCAATATCGTCTTTTAAAGGCTTAAGGTAACACGTCGGGCAAGTCAATACCTCCCTGGTATCTGCACCCGATTCCGGGCTTCATTCCTGCGTCGCAGCACCGTTGCTGGCCCCGGGCTGTTCTGGACTGCCTCTGCGTAAACAAACACACGCCCCCGCCAGCGCTGTCCCTCAGCATAACTGGTTTGTTACGGTCCCTACTGGTTTCTACTTCCGGGCAATAGCAGCTGTCCGGTCTTTTTATGGTCGATACGCTCCGGTTTATTGGGTTTATAACTGCCCCCTTAAGCATAGAAGTATCCTGCACTTTTTACGGTAACAGAAGTAGTCCCCCCCCGCTTTCAGTAGAGTAGCCCAGCCTTGTTCCTTTATAGGGATGACGGTTCGGTGCACGCAGCACCTGATGCCGAATAATTAAGGGAACCGTACATGGACAAACTACTGGCACAATCCCGTTGGTATCGACTGCTGCCTGTCGCTTTTATCACGTATAGCCTGGCGTATCTGGACCGGGCCAATTTTGGGTTTGGTGCTGCCAGCGGTATGGCGGAGGATTTGCGCATCACCCCCGCAATGTCGTCGTTGTTAGGCTCGCTTTTCTTCCTGGGGTATTTCTTCTTTCAGGTTCCGGGGGCGGTGTACGCCGAAAATCGGTCTGCTAAAAAACTAATATTCTGGTCCCTGATTTTGTGGGGAGGGCTGGCAATGGCAACCGGTATTGTCAGTAACGTAAACGCCCTGATTGGCATCCGCTTTATGCTGGGTGTGGTCGAAAGTGCGGTGATGCCATCCATGCTGCTTTTTCTGAGTCGGTGGTTCACCAAAAAGGAGCGGTCGCAGGCCAATACATTTCTGATTCTGGGAAATCCGGTCACCATTCTCTGGATGTCGGTGATGTCGGGTTACCTGATTCAGGCGGTGGGCTGGCGATGGATGTTTATCCTGGAAGGGCTGCCTGCCATTATCTGGGCTTTTTTCTGGTGGCGGCTGGTGGATGATAAACCCGAGGATGCCAACTGGCTTACCCGGCCCGAAAAACAGGCACTGGCGGTGCAGTTGGAACAGGAGCAGCAGGGGATAAAGCCCGTTAAAAACTACGCCGAAGCGTTCAAATCCCGCGTGGTTATTCTGCTTAGTCTCCAGTACGCGCTGTGGAGCATTGGCGTGTACGGGTTCGTTATGTGGCTACCCTCCATCCTGAATGCCGCTCCTAACATGAACATCGTCAAAACCGGCTGGCTATCCTCAGTACCGTACGTGCTGGCTATTATCGGGATGCTGGGGGCCTCGTATTTTTCGGATAGAACCCTGAATCGGAAAGCCTTTGTCTGGCCTTTTCTGCTGGTGGGGGCTGTTGCCTTCTACGGCTCTTACTTAATTGGCCCGGATAATTTCTGGCTATCGTTTGTGTTGCTTATTCTGGCCGGGGGAGCTATGTATGCACCATACGGTCCTTTTTTTGCCATCATTCCCGAAATACTACCCCGAAACGTAGCCGGGGGAGCCATGGCCCTTATCAATAGCTTCGGGGCGTTGGGCTCGTTTATTGGCGCCTACATTGTCGGTTATCTGAACGGCACAACCGGTGGGTTTGGTGCCTCCTATCTGTTCATGGCGGGCTCCCTGTTTCTGGCAGCAATCATTACCCTGGTGGCGGTGAAAAAACCAGTGTCAAGCGAAACGCCGGAATCCGCATCGGTAAGGCTGGTATAAGGTCGAAGCCAGAATAGGTCAATTAGGCAAGGTAGCAGCAACCTGGCCGGACTGCGCCGTTAATTGACCTTGATCAGGTCGATGGTGAATACAAGAATTGAGTTGGCCGGAATACCATTCTGCTCCTGCGAACCGTAGGCCAGGCTGGGCGGCAGATAAAGCGTGACGCTGCCACCGGGTGCCACCAGCGGAATACCTTCCTGCCAGCCAACAATGAGTTGATTCAAACCGAAACGAACGTCCCTGCCGCTGTCGAATTCCTCGCCGTTTGTTAGTTTGCCCGTGTAATTGACCGTTACGTTGGAACACACGGTTGGCTTTGTCCCCGATCCGGCTTTCTGAATGCTGTAATAAAAGCCCCGCTTGTCGGCCGTGGCGCTGATGTTATTCGTTTCAATGTACTGCTTCAGGGTAGAAACCTCTTCTGGAGGGGCTTCGGTCGTAACGGTGGTTTGGGTACAGGGGGTGTCGGCCTGCTGGCAACTACTACCCAGGAGCAGGGAGCAGAGCAACAGCATAAATCCATATTTTTTCATTCGTAACAGCCCAACGGGCCGGTTTATTTTAGTTGTTCAGGACTGATTGGCGGAACAGCCGTTCCGGGTATTTCGGTTCACTTACGGGCGGTTTTGGTGCCGGTTTTATCCGCTACCCTGGGGCAACTCTACCCAGGCAGGGGGTTAACCTGCTCGGTCTTAGCTACTAACAAAACGGGCCAGCCGGCACCCTGCCGGCACGGGATAATTCGCCATTGTCCGGTGTTAAGGGGTTGATCGGTGGTAAATTATTCAGCGCGGTGGGTATGGTCTTCACCAGTTGGTATTCTACCCATCGTTTCTGACCAGCGGGGGCGCGCAGAACAGGGGATTTCACTAAACGATTTATTTGTTTTCCGGCCGTGTTAATTCCAGCGGGGATTTGTAATCAGTACGAGTAGAAAAAACAGCCCTGCCAGTAAACCCGGTATAGCCAGCACGCATAACAGTGCCGTGGCCCAGCCCGGTTGCTGATTAGTCTGCAGCCAGTAGCTACCCAACAGGATTGCCCCTGAAGCAGCCAGTATCAGGAACCACAAGCGGGCATTGACGGAGGAAACGCTGCCATCGGTTAGGCCAACAAAAAAGAAATACAGGAAGATGAGGGTAATGACCGCATCGAACCCCCACAAAATCCAGAAGAATTTCATCGATAAGTCAGCCGGGAAAGCACCGTGAACGGTTAAACACCCGTTAAGCTACTCTCAGTGGGCAGCGTTATGGTGGGGGCATTTATTGACCGGTGATTATCCTTCAGTGCAGGGTCAAACCCACGCCACTCCCTTGCGCAGTAAACCCAGCGTTTCCTCCTCCCGGCTGCCGGGTTCAGGCTTGAAATCGTAAAGCCAGTTGGCCTGCGGGGGCATACTCATCAGAATGGACTCGGTGCGTCCGTTGGTTTCCAGACCAAACCGGGTGCCGCGGTCCCAAACCAGGTTAAACTCCACGTACCGGCCCCGACGCAGCAACTGCCAGTTTTTTTCGCGCTCACCAAAAGGAAGCTGACTATTCTGCTGCATGAAGTGCGTATAAATAGGGGCGAAGCTGTTTCCGATGGCGAGAACGAAGGCAAACAGGTCGGCTTTGTGCGCAGCCTGTTCAGGTTTCAGGTAATCGAAAAAGATGCCACCAACACCCCGCGTTTCCTGCCGATGGGGAATATAAAAATAGTCATCCGCCCAGGGCTTGAATGTAGGGTAGTACTCAACGCTATGGCGGTCGCAAACCATTTTGAGGGATTGGTGAAACCAGCGGGCATCGTCGGCCACTACGTAATGGGGTGTAAGGTCGATGCCCCCGCCAAACCAGTTGTGTCCGGTGCTCATCTCAAAATACCGAACGTTCATGTGAATAATGGGCACCATGGGGTTTCGCGGGTGCAGCACAATGGATACGCCGGTTGCGTAGAATGTAGGCGGTGCTTCGCCGGGCGGGGTTGGTATGTTCAGCGCCCGCAGGGTTGCTTCCGTCGCTTCGCCGTGTACGGCCGAAAAACCCACGCCCCCTTTCTCGATAATAGTGCCTTCCGTCAGGGTACGGGAGCGGCCACCACCACCACCCGGTCGTTGCCAGGCATCTTCCCGAAATGTGCCGGTGCCATCCGCTTTTTCGAGTGCCTGACAGATACGGTCCTGCAACTCCATAAAGGCCGCCGAAATGGTTTCTTTGGTTAGTGTCTGTTCTGATGTCATATACAGCACAAAGATACAACAGGATTACTCCGACAGCTTGAGGGCGTAGCGTACCGGGCGAGGTTTATCGATTAACAGCAGCAGCCCCCGCTCCGCCAGTTGGCGCAATAGCTTACCCGCCCGGTAAGCTGAAATGTTGATGAGTTTGGCAAACCGGTCGGCGGTAATGAAATCGTTCTTTCGTAGGTATTGAATCAACGTGCGGGCCATAGGTGATTTCAGCAATTCCCGATTGGCGGTGTCGGCCGTAATGATCAGATTATTGGTGGGAATTGATTTGTCTTTTGCCCGGACATAAATGGTTCGTTTTCCCGAATCGTCAATGAGGTAATGTGGTTTTTCTGCACTCTCGGAAACGGTTACGATGAGTACAATCCGGCCATCGGGCGTTAGTGTTTGATAACTGACGGACAGGGCTGGCTGAATCAATCGGTCGGTGGCATCTTCAATTTTTTCGACTTCCTTAAATTCCGACGAAACACCTCTTATTTTTCCATCATCAGCAATGCCAATCAGTAAAATTCCGCCTGATGTATTGGCAAAAGCAGCCAGTGTACGGGCTATCCGGCTGGCTGCCGAGAGCTGACGCTTAAATTCTAAACGGGAGTGTTCACCCTGGGCAATTAGTTCATCCAGTTGACTGCGATTCATAGCCAGAAAACTGCCTGTAGCCCGCGTTGTTTGCAACTAATTTTCGGACGGGCAGCATCAATTAGTAAGAAACGAAAATAGCGTAGTTTAAGCTGAACCAATACGATCATTATATTTTCTGTAAAGAACTTATTGTCCGGTTTCGCACTCACTCCGGAACACTAATTGTATACTTCCTGGATAGGGTTACTATTGTTTTTTTATTGCCTGTACTATAATATAAACAAAGCGACTAAAAAAGAAACCGTTATGGCTTCTTTTTTAGTCGCTTTGTTGGCAACAATCTACGAAACAGATTGGCTAACCGTATGTTACTCCGTAGCTGCGGCAGCACGTTTACGTCCACGTGGCTTGCCGGTATACACTGCTTTTGGGGTATCGCTGGCTAGTTTTAACTCATATCCCTGTACATCACCCTCATAGTCGAATGGTTTAATTGTGAAGGTATGTTTGGTATTGGAATAATCGATACCGCCCTTTTGAAGGATATAAGGCAGCGAAATACTGTAACTTTTAGCTGCTTTCTCCAGTTCGAAAGCTTCCTCCTGTCCACTGGCACCGGGAACCAGGAAAAGGGATTTTATTTTCCGCTTACCATCCTGCGTTCCTACTTTAAACCAGCTATCCTGCGGATCGAATCCTAATTGATCGACTGTTTTGTTCGGAAATACAACCTTACCGGCAGTTGAAATATAGCCGGTAGCTGGCGTTGATTTAACGTCCGTTTTCTTCTTGCTCTGTTTGGCTTCGCTATTCTCGTCCTGAGAAAAGAATCGAATTTGTTTTGCTTTCATTCGGTAATGTATGTTAGGTTCTGGTATACTGACAGCACAAATATAATAAGTCTTACTACTAAATAAGGGAATCAATTTAATTAACCCTGAATTTTCCCTTTATTCTGTTGCTTCTTTGTTTAAATGATAAAAAGTAGTTGAATAGTTCGGATGTTTTTTGACTTTTTTTGTAAAACAGGCCGTAGCGGATAAACTTAAATGGAGTAATTGAATCCAATAAATCAGGTAATTAATGCGCTTTGTTCTGATGAGAAAATAAAATGGATACACGTTCCGTGCACTTGTTTTGTCGTGCCTTTATAACCGTATAAAAAACAAAACTCCTCAACACAAATGTGTGCTGAGGAGTTTTGTTTTGGGTGGAGACGGAGGGATTTGAACCCTCGTCCAGTCAAGGAACCCGTCGTGCTTTCTACATGCTTAGGTCCACTTGGGATTGTCGGGAATCAGGCCGGTGTGTACCAAACCAATCGTCATCCGTAGGTGCTTGTGTCTCGCTCAGCCGTTAACACCATAAACTGAGCCAGCGCTGCGAGATGGTGCCCCCTGATCCAGCCAGCAGCACGTAGGCCGGGGAGACAATGGCTAATGCTTAATCCTCCGGATTAGGCAGCCATGGCGTAGTTATACTCGCCTGTTATTGTTTTGACGATTTGTTTGGGCGGGAAATTCCGTCAACTCCCGGCATGCTTACACGCGACCTCTGCAAGCTGTCAATTCCGGTCGTCCCCAAATTAACGGCCCTGTTTTGGGCGTGTGATTACTGTAACTGTTCACTGCCCCGTTTAGTTCTGCTCAGCGTAAGAATTCGGCGTTACCGGCACATCGCGTAACAATGGGTGGGTAAAACTAGTTATACCGAGAGGTGAATAGTGCCATTGTCCGTAGCGTTGATTAAAATGACGGTTACTCCTTTTGAAACGAAACTGTATGAATGCCTGACACCGTTTTTTGCGCAACACGGTTATGCGTTGTTGCCCGAAAAAAAACAGTTTCGCCGACCGACGGCCAATGGGTTTCGGAATATTGTTCTTTCGTCTGTTCCCTATCCGGATGATACCATGCTGGAGGTGAATTTTGGCTGTCGAAATGACCAGATTGAACAGATTGCCCAGCAATTTTTACATAACCTGACTGAGTTCAGGTCCGATGCTAACACATTTTTATTGTCAATCGGTCGGTTTAGCGGCCTCCAGTATTTCCGGTACAGGATTCACTCGGAGGATGAACTTATTCACGTTTGCGAACAGATAGAATTGTTTTTTGGCCAGCAGGGATTTGCATTTATGCAGAAAGCCTGCACCATAGCCGTTATCGATCAGTTACTGAACGACCAGCCCGACCAGCCCTGTCGTTTTGTGTACAATCAAACGCACCGGTGTTACAAAGGGCTGATTGCGGCCCGGCTAAACCACAATCCCCATTTTGATAAGCTGGTAGAGGAATACCGGCACTCACTTGTCCGCCTGACCCAAAATTCGTACGAACAACTCCACTTCGAGCGGCTGATTACGTTTCTGGCGCATTACTCAGCCAACTAATAATTGACATAAAAAAAGGGTGGCGGTTGCTTAAAATTACCACACTTTTTTTACCCATCCGGTTTACTTCACAAACCGGGTAATGGTACCCGCCAAACCAGGTGTTAATGGCTCATCAGGGTTATTATAGGACGTCATCGTTTCCTGCATTGAATTCGTCTTTACATCGTTGCACCCGTGGTTCATAGCATTAAAAAAACGAGTTTCGCGGCACTTTGACAACGCTTAAAACCTAGTAAAACTTCAGCCTTTACAGACTGTTTCACGGGTCAATAACGTAAAGCAAAAATGGTTGGTTATCGCCGGGATTCCGATCGGCATGATACAAGACCTATAGTACAGTAAGTTCATTATGAAAAAGGCTGGTTTCCAGGTCATCCGACGGAACTGGTTTTTACGTTCTTCAGGGCATTAATCCGCACTTTCCGTAGCCCTGAGTACATATAGATACACCCACACCAACGGGAATGAATTGGCGGGCAAACTGGTTTTGAGTTTGCAAAGTCGCTGGTTGTTTTGCCGCACAACAACCGGCAGACTTTGCCGTAACTATTTATGGGGTTATCTTTGCCACACACCTGGCAGGATCAACTCAACACTCATTTACACTACTTACTTACGTTGATCCCCTAACTGCTGTTTTATACATATGAAGCCCCTACAGATTCGCCTGACGTTATTGACTATACTCATTTTGGCTACGGCCCTGTTTCGGTTAGTACCGCACTGGCCTAATTTTACCCCCGTAGCTGCGCTGGCGCTGTTCGGAGCCGCTTCCTTCGATCGTAAGTGGCTGGGCCTGGTCATTCCGCTTGCGGCCATGTTGCTGAGTGATGCATTGATTGGGTTTCACGGCAGCATGGGAGCCGTCTATACCTGCTTTGCGCTGATATGGATTATTGGCCTCTGGAGCCTGCAGCGTCCGTCCGCCGGTCGGATAGCGATGGCATCCATTGTCTCATCTCTGCTGTTCTTTCTGATTACCAATTTTGTGGTGTGGTACGGCAGTTCCTTCTATCCACAATCGGCGGCAGGTCTGGTAGGCTGTTACGTAGCCGGGCTGGCCTTTTATAATGGCACATCCTTCTTCCTGAATGGGCTGCTGGGGGATTTATTTTTCAGTGCGGTCCTGTTTGGTAGTTACTACCTGCTTCAGCAACGGTTTACGGTACTACGGCCGGTACGATTGAACGACTAATAATCGAATAGACCTAAACAAGAACGATGCCCGTATGATGTCCAGGGAAGACATCATACGGGCATCGTTCTTGTTTAGGGTAGGAGCCTGTACTTGCGGTTGATGAGTTCGGCGATTAAACCCGTCCAGCCCGTTTGGTGGCTGGCTCCAACGCCCCGGCCGTTGTCCCCATCAAAGTATTCGTAGAACAGGAGGTAATCGCTAAAGTGAGGGTCCCTGTATTTGGGGTGCTGACCAAACGCTGGGCGGTTACCGGCACCGTCTTTCGTGAACAGGCCGATTAGCCGGTTTGTCAGCTCCAGTGCTACGGCTTTGAGGGTTATCTGCTGCCCCGACCCAATGGGATATTCGACGGTAAATTCGTCCCCGAAATAATCGTAAAACCGTTCGATGCTCTCGACCATCAGGTAATTGGTTGGCATCCAGACGGGACCACGCCAGTTACTATTGCCCCCAAACATATCGGTTGTACTTTCGGCGGGGGTGTAGGTGAGGGTGAACGTCGCATCATCCAGCGTAAACCGATACGGATGATCCCGGTACACCTGCGATACTGCCCGGACACCGTGCGGACTCAAAAACTCATGTTCATCCAGCACTTTACTCAGTAACGCTTTTAACCGGAAGCCACGCAACAGGCTCAGTAGCCGCTTTTGGTTCATCCCTTTCTCCGTATAGCGTGATACCTGATTATACAAATCCGGGCGGTGGCTCTGAAACCAGTCCATTCGCTCCACGAAGGATGGGTTTGCTTTCAGTAGTTCGTCGTCCAGTATTTCTACGGCGTAGAGCGGTATCAGTCCCACCAGCGTTTTAACGCGCATCCGGTGTATCGTGCCATCGCTCATCCGAAGCTGGTCGTAGAAAAACGCGTCTTCTTCGTCCCAAAGTCCCGTATCGTTGCCACCAATTTTGGTAATGGCGCTGGCTATGTACAGGAAGTGGTCAAAGAACTTGGTGGCCATTTCGTCGTACACACTATCATGGCGGGCCAGTTCCAGCGCAATGCGCATCATATTGAGCGCGTACATAGCCATCCAACTCGTTCCGTCGGCCTGCTCCAGGTGGCTGCCATCGGGAAACACGGTATTACGGTCAAAAACACCAATGTTATCCAGGCCCAGAAAACCCCCTTCAAAAATATTATTTCCTGAGGCATCTTTCCGGTTCACCCACCACGTAAAGTTGATCATCAATTTGTGGAAAATACCCCGCAGGAACGTCAAATCTTCCTGGCCCGCGAATGGATTGCGTTCCAGCTCGAGGTGGAAAATTCGCCAGGCGGCCCAGGCCTGCACGGGTGGATTCACGTCGGAGAAGTTCCATTCATAGGCGGGTAGTTGGCCATTGGGGTGCATGTACCACTCATTGGTCAGCACCATGAGCTGCTGTTTGGCAAAGCCTGGGTCGATAAGCGACAGGGTTACGCAATGAAATGCCCAGTCCCAGGCCGCATACCAGGGGTACTCCCAGGTATCGGGCATGGAAATGACGTTGGCATTGATGAGTTGCAACCAGGTATGATTACGCCCGTTCCGGCGTTCGGGGGGTGGGGGAGGGCTGTTGGGATCGCCGGCCAGCCAGCGCGATACATCGTAATAATAATACTGCTTGCTCCAGAGCATTCCGGCAAAAGCCTGGCGCTGAATCCGCTTTTCGTCGTCGGTAGCCTGGTCAGGCTGAACGGTGGCGTAAAATGCATCGGCCTCTAGCTGCCGCTTCGAGAAAATAGCGTCGAAATCAGCGAAGGGATTCGGTAGAGAAGTTGATTCAAGCCGCAGCCGCAGGGTAACGGATTGCCCCGCTTCAATGGTCAGGTTGTAGTGAGCGGCAGCTTTGGTACCCGTATGGTCCGGGTTGACGGTAGCTGTCCCGTGTACGACATGGTCATTGATGCCATCTTTCGGATACCGGGCACCGGTATGCGTGTTGTAGAGCCGGGCGGTATTGGATTCATTGTCGCAGAACAGCCATTCCAGTGGCCCATCGGCATGTAAAACGTAATGACCCAGGGCGGAATTCTCGACCGATACGTTGCCCTCGGGTGACAAAACCAGCGCCGGTTTATAATTGGGTACTCCATCCGTATCATCGCCGTGCAGCCACGTATTCCGAAACCAGAGCGTGGGCAGCAGGTGCAGGTTGGCGGCTTCGGGTCCCCGGTTGTGCACCGTTACCCGCATTCCTATGTCCTGTGGTCCGGCTTTCGCGTATTCGACAAACACATCGAAGTAGCGGTCATCATCGAATAGACCGGTATCGAGCAGTTCAAATTCGGGGTCCTGCCGGGTTCGCCGGCGGTTTTCCTGAATGAGCTGTTCGTAAGGGTAAGCAGCCTGCGGGTATTTGTACAGCATCCGCTGGTACGCGTGCGTGGGGATGTTGTCTATATAATAATAGAGCTCCTTCACATCTTCGCCGTGATTTCCTTCGCCGTTGGATAAGCCGAAATAGCGTTCTTTCAGGATCGGGTCCTGCCCGTTCCAGAGTGCCAGTGCCAGGCAAAGCTGCTGTTTATCGTCGCAAAAGCCCGCTATCCCTTCTTCACCCCACCGGTACGTATAGCTGCGGGCCATATCGTGGGTGGTGTAATTCCAGGCATCGCCGTTGGCACTGTAATCTTCCCGCACGGTTCCCCACTGCCGGTCGGACAGGTAGGGACCCCATTGCCGCCAGGCGGGGTCTTCAAGGCGTTGCTTTTCTATAGACATTTCTCAGGTTTACAGGTAGCTGTTTACTGTTTTCGGTTGGCTGATTCATCAGGTAACGCCCTTGCACCAGCCAACCGAAAACCGTATGCTATCGTCATCCTCCCGTGGCGAAGCTTTCAAATACAGTCATGCCCCCATCAATGAAAATACTGGCACCAGTAATATAGTCCGATAAATCGGACGATAAGAACACCGCCAAATTCCCAATATCCTGGGGCTGGCCGATTCGGTTGTACGGAATCAGGCTCATCAGGCTATTCAATGCCTGGGGCGTTTCCCAGGCACCCTGGTTTATGGGGGTTTGAATGGCACCGGGACTAATGCTGTTGACCCGAATTTTGCGGTCGCCATACTCCTGAGCCAGCGATTGCATCAGCATTTTAACACCCCCTTTTGAGGTTGCGTAGTTGACGTGCCCCGCCCAGGGTATCAACTCATGCACTGAACTCATGCAGATAATTTTGCCGGTAGCCGATGATACGTCCGGGCGCGGTCCCCGGCGCAGAAACTCCCGGATGGCTTCGCGGGCGCATAGAAATTGACCGGTCAGGTTAACGTCGATAACCGTATTCCACTGGTCGAGGGTCATTTCATCAAACTTGGCATCCCGCTGCAATCCCGCATTATTGATCAGGATGTCAACCGTGCCGTATCGGTTTACCGTATCCGCAAACATCCTGATGACCTGGTCTTCCTTACTTACATCGCACTGGGCCGTCATGCCGGTGCCACCCGCGTTGGTAATTTCGGTCAAAACGGCTTCGGCAGCCGACTTGGATGACTCGCCGGAGTGGTTGATAACGACGGTAGCCCCGGCAGCCGCCAATGCTTTGGCAACGCCCGTTCCAATGCCACTACTGGCACCCGTGATAATGGCCGTTTGGCCTTTTAATGTGTTTTCCATGAATTGACAGAATACTCGTTTAGTGTAATTCCTTTACGGGCCGTTAATCTGGATACAGTGGCCAAATTTACCGGACCCGTTTACGGGTGCAACCTACGGGTTGCCAGGCAGGCAAACAATAAATTAATCCATTGTTCATACAGTCAGTCGCGCCTACGGAACTTTAGCGGGTTGTTCGGCCCTCCAAACCCTAGATTAACAGGACAGCGGCCAACCGTCGGGGGCTATCAGGTCGGGGTCTATCAGAGCGTTAGTTCCTGGTGGGATTAGGGGTGGGTAATTCGGCTCCAAAAGCAGGTTTCACCCCAATGATTCGCGTTATTTTAGTAGTTTTCCTGTCTGGAAAATACGCCTGTAAGGCATTAACGCTACTCTCTGTCCTATGTTTACTACCAAACGTGTTCCGTTTCGGGTTGTCTTTCCTTTTGCCTGGCCTTCCGTTTTATTTTTCTTTTCTTATTCGGCCTTTGTTTGTCTGCTTTACTCGTATTTCAAGTGGACGTTCCTGGCTATTCCCTTCGTTCCGGTTGCTACCATCGGTACTGCCGTTGCTTTTTACGTGGGCTTTAAAAATAACTCATCCTACGACCGGCTCTGGGAAGCCCGGCGGATATGGGGTAGCATCACCAACGCCAGCCGGTCGTGGGGTATTCTGGTACTCGACTACATGGTAAAGCCAGGAAGCAGCGAACCGGCGCAGCCTGATGCAACCCTGGCCCCCATTCAGCAGCAACTCATCTACCGGCATCTGGCTTATATTACTGCCATACGGATACAGTTACGTCAAAAGCCCGTCTGGGAGCTTCATCACGATGTTGCTCATACTATTGTCGAGCGCATTGAGGCCTTCCGGCAGTGTAGTCTGGACAAAGAACTAAGCCGGTTTCTTTCCGATGAGGAAATTCAGGAAATAATCAAGCATCCCAACCCCGCCACCTTTCTGCTGCGCCAGCAATCGGCCCAGCTGCGAACGCTGCGGAACGGGCACTACCTCACCGACTATTACCATGTCGACATGGAACGGATGCTAACCGAGTTCTATAACCAGCAGGGGGCCTGCGAGCGAATAAAATCTTTTCCTTTCCCGCGTCAGTACGCTTTTTTCAGTTACATATTTACCTGGCTCTTTATTATCGTCCTGCCTTACGGACTATTATCCGAGATGGCTAAATTCAGTGGCTGGCATATCTGGCTTACGGTGCCGTTCTATACCGTTATTGCGTGGATTTTTAATACGATGGAAGTCGTAGGGGACACCAGCGAAAATCCGTTTGAAAATAGTATCAACGATGTACCCATGACCGCCATCTGTCGCAACATCGAAATTGACCTCCGCGATATGCTCGGTGAGACCAACCTGCCCAAACGCGTTCAGGCGGTCCGGGATATTCTCATGTAGTGGCTGGCGAACCCATTTCGGATTCCGATACGACAACGGCCGGATTTATTCGGTTGCTCCACTGACTGTACAATCTCCTTATCCCGGTCCGGCACATCGCCGGGACTCCGGAAAACTATGGTCTGACTTCCGGAATCAGGGACGGACACGTGATTTTTTACTGCCCGAACGTCATGGACTGACGCGACCCATTTCAACCGAATTGTACTTTGTATATGAAAAGTAGACCCTGAAATTCATGGAGTACAATTTTTTTGAAATATTAGAAAAATGCAATTCATGCGGTATAAATAGGGACTTGTTGTACTTTTCTAATAAACGACCTAATTTGGCTAGAATAGATATAATTATAAAATGAAGTTTTCGTAAAACGTTGGTTTCCAGTGGTGGTGTTCTTGCAACGAATCGCATTCCTGCCACACCTTTGTCACGGAAAAACAAACTATACAACCTGAAAAAATTTAATTATATAACCATGAAAAAAATCCGTCTATCAATCGCAGTACTGTTATCAGTATGGAGTCTGGCAGGTCTGGGAGTAGCCAAAGCCGACAATGGGTCAGGAATGGGTGGTGTGAAAGTTGCCAAGTCCGCAAGCAAGAAAGTACGTGTCTATACAAAGCCTGGTGCCTCCGTTGATCTGGCCCTTATCGATGCCGATGGAAACGTACTTTACCGGGGCGTTGTGGCTAAGAATGAGCAAAAGGCAACGTCGCTCAATCTGAACAACCTGCCCGATGGGCAGTATTACCTGACCGCTGGTAATAACGCCTGGTGGATGTCGCAGGGGTTGACCATCAAGGCCAATTCGGTTAACATCGACGAGCGTAACCTGCAGCAGGTTGCCAAGCCAACGCTGACGGCCTACGAGAAGAATAAGATTGAGGTGGTGCTGCCGGTTAGCAACGTAGAGGAATCTACGGTAGCCATTTACGATCCTCAGAATGTGCTGGTACAAACGGATTCGTTCAAAGGGTCGGTGCGCCGGTTCGATTTGTCGGGTCTGCCCGATGGAGCCTACACCTTTGTGGTTGGCCCGGATCAGAAGCAATTCACAACGCGTATTGCTATTCAGCACTAAACAGCCTGTGTGCCCCTTTGGGGCCATCATTCACTACGTCAACGCCCAGGGCGTGGCCCGCTTTGTCGGGCACGCCTGGTCGCCAACTTTGTTCCACCCGCTATTTTCGTCAGAAAGTAGCGGGTTTTTTTGCGATGCGCAGCCTAGGCCCGCTGCTGTCGGGTAGGGGCATGTTATTCGCTGATTTCTGACCGTTTGTTAAAAAGTTGGGTGGTATTGACCCTGCTTTACTATACCTTAATACAGTGTACTAAACGCGTTTGATTAAGGTCATTTCGACCGGTCCGCTGGTGGGACAGGAGGAATGACAGAAAACGTACCCTGATTCAGAAATCAAGCTGTATATGGAAGATCTCACGCCAGACCAACTTACTGGTATTACCAAAGGCTACCATAGCATGGCTCGTGCACTGAATGAATACCAGGTTATTCATTGGGTTGAGCTTTCGCATGAGCAGCAGCTGGATCTTAATGCGTATCAGAACAGTCTGCTTAATCGGGCGCAGGATTTACTTTCACGCACCGCCCGACCCGCTTATTCCAATACCGTCATGGTGTCGGCAGGCATTGAGAAAACCATAACTGACGCCAGGGTCAGCCTGAAACGAATCCGGAATGTGGTCGTCGCGCTAAACGTAGGCGCACTTACGGTGGCATTGGCCGCCTACGTAGCCCGCGCCGATTTGCGGGGTATCCAAGCGGCCCAGCGTGAATTGGATCATCTGGTAATCCTGGAGGAATAATACCAAAAACGAGGAGGGGTTAGGGGCGTATTAATTCCCTAACCCCTCCTCGTTTTTAGTCCCTGTTGCTTACAAAATCAAGCCTGATGCTGATTTTACCCCAACCAGTTCAACGTCAAAAGTCAATGAATGACCGGCCAGCGGGTGATTGGCATCGAGCGTTACGCTGGTGTCGGTCAAATCGCGAATTATAACGGGGATAGGCCGTGGGTTCCCGTCTTCGTGCATGTTGAGGGTAGAACCCACCTCCAGTGGAATATCCTCTGGTATCTCCGACCGGTTCAGCGTAAAAATCATTTCCTCGTTGGTAGCCCCGTACGCATCTTCTACCGGAATATCTATTGTTTTTTTCTCACCGGGATTCATTCCCGCCACGCCATCATCGAAGCCTTTGATCACCTGACCACTGCCCACGGTAAACTCCAGGGGAGTACGCCCTTCCGATGAATCGAATATAGTACCATCGGAGAGGGTTCCGGTATAATGCACCTGAACGGTGTCACCAGATTTTGCTTGTGCCATAATGCTATGTGTTTTGTTGGGAGCGTAGTCATTAAATGCCGGATCTTCCGACATGGTTTGGTTATACGCTAACTTTTGACCAACTCGCTACTACGGTCAAAAGTTCAGGATTTTAGCCAGAAAATAAGCGGGTATTACCCGGAAAGAGACCCTCCAACACCCACTATCCCCTTTTTCGGGTTTGTCTGCCCCTGTTTCAACGACGCAATTTCCCTGGAGAAATCCTCGCATCTGGTTTATATCAATAGGCCCGGGCAAATATGACCCGCCCCCTGGATGGCTTGCCGGAGTACACGTCAACTCCTTCCTCTGGCTCCTGATCGAATGGAATGCAGCGGATAGTGGCTTTGGTCATTTCCTTGATGGTTTCTTCGGTTTCCGACGTGCCATCCCAATGCGCCAGTATAAAACCACCCTTCTCGATTTGTTCCTGAAATTGGTCAAACGTGTCGACCGGGAACGTGTTTTCCTGCCGGAAGGCATGGGCTTTATCGTAGATAGTCTGCTGAATGTCGTCCAGCAGGGCTATAATTCGTTCCGTCAACCCATCGAAGGGTACTGTTTCTTTGGTTTTAAGGTCACGCCGGGCTATTTCAACCGTGCCGTTTTCCAGGTCACGCCCGCCCATGGCCAACCGAACGGGAACGCCCTTCAGTTCGTACTCGGCAAATTTCCAGCCGGGCTTGTTGGCGTCGGAGTCATCATATTTGACCAGAATGCCGGCCTTTTTGAGTTCCTGTACCAACGGCCTGATTTTGGCCGACAATTGGGCTAACTGATCTTCGGTACGGTAGATGGGAACGATAACGACCTGAATGGGAGCAAGCTTTGGCGGCAGTACCAGGCCATCATCATCAGAGTGGGCCATGATAAGCGCGCCCATCAGCCGGGTTGATACACCCCAGGAGGTTCCCCATACGTACTCCAGCTGATTCTGTTTGGTGAGGAACTGCACATCGAACGCCTTCGCAAAGTTCTGCCCCAGAAAGTGAGAGGTACCCGCCTGAAGCGCCTTGCCATCCTGCATGAGGGCTTCAATACAGAGGGTATCCTCGGCTCCCGCAAACCGCTCGTTAGCCGTTTTAGCCCCTTTTACAACGGGCATGGCCATCCATTCTTCCGCAAATTGGGCATACACCTCCAGCATCTGCCGGGTTTCGGCCTGAGCTTCGTCGGAGGTGGCGTGGGCGGTGTGGCCTTCCTGCCAGAGGAATTCGGCGGTACGCAGAAACAACCGGGTGCGCATTTCCCAGCGCACCACGTTGGCCCATTGGTTGATCAGCAGCGGCAGGTCGCGGTACGACTGAATCCAGTTTTTATAACTACTCCAGATGACGGTTTCTGAGGTGGGCCGCACAATGAGTTCTTCTTCCAGTTTGGCATCGGGGTCTACAATGATACCTGACCCATCTTCGGCATTTTTAAGCCGGTAGTGCGTCACAACGGCACATTCTTTGGCAAACCCCGCCACGTGGGAGGCTTCTTTGCTCAGGTATGACTTTGGGATGAACAGCGGGAAATAAGCGTTTGAGTGGCCCGTTTCTTTGAACATGTCATCCAGTGCCCGCTGCATTTTTTCCCAGATGGAATAGCCGTAGGGTTTGATGACCATACAGCCCCGGACGGCTGAATTCTCGGCCAGGTCGGCCTTCTTGATTAACTCATTATACCACTCGGAGTAGTTTTCACTACGGGACGGAATTGCTTTTGCCATGCGTTAGTCGGTCTGTTGGGTAGTGAGTGGCTGACCAATTCACTACCCAACCAACTTTTTTTTAATGGAGGATTAAACCTTGACTGGTTAACTGAAATCTAATACCTGATAACTTGCAAAGATAGTTTTTTACGCTATTTTTGTAATCAAACAGGTTAATTCTGTGTTATATATTTAGTGCAGATTTAGACGAGCCAACATTACTTTAATTCCCTTGCCAAATGAAAACGCAACAACCATATTCTTACCTTACACTGGCTCTGCTGATGGGTTTCTGGAGTTGTTCCTCCAGCCTTCAGACTGCCAAGAACGCTGGTGAAGTGGATGATTTGTATGGTAATTCCGGAAACGCAGCCGTGTACGCCAGCAACTCATCTGACTACGGTTCGGTGGCTTCCAGCGATGCCCCATCACAGCGGTATAGCCGCCAGCAGCAACGTTCGCTTCGTAACGCCAATCCGGATTTTAACGACGAACAGTATGCAGCCAACGGCGGTGCCAATACTGATGAGTACTATACGGAATTAAGTGCCCGTAAACTGAACCGGGGCCTTTCCGCCGATCCGGGCTGGAATGATGACGGCACCAACGCCTACAACTCCGGCTTTATGAACGGGTACAACTCGGCCACCACTTCGGCCTATAGCTGGAATCGCTGGGGGTATAACAACACCGGCTTTTACAATGGGCTGGGTCTGGGACTTGGCATGAGAATGGGAATGGGTGGTTACGGCTTCGGTAACCCATACGGTTCGCCGTTTGGTTACGGCTATGGCAGCCCGTTCGGTTATGATAATTTTTACTCACCCTTTGGCTACAACAGCTTCTATTCGCCGTTCAACTCCTATGCTCTCGGCGGGTTTGGCGGGTACTACAGTCCATTCTATGGTAACTACTTCGGTGGTGGGTACGGTGGCTATTATGGGAATACCTACGTCAACAATAATTACGTGACCGGGGCTGATCCCTATCGGGCCAGCAACCGTACCTACGGTGCTCGTGCCGGCGGTGCTACCAACCGGTACAACGACGCGTTTGTCAACACGCCCCGAAGCAGCAACGGTGGCAGAACGGCCGGTACACCTGCTTATACGGGTAATGCATCCAGCGGAAACACATCCAGCGGGTACTATTCTTCCCCCCGCAGTAATAGCCGGGGCGGGAGTAGCTACTACTATGACAACAGCAATGGGTCGTCCAGAGGTGGTCGTTCCGCTAACACCCCAGCACCGTCGTACAACAGCTCAACCCCGTCATCGGGCAGAAGTTCCAGCAGTGACTACTACGCGGCTCCCCGCCAGAATAGCCGGGGAAGCTACAGCTCACCCAGTAACGCAGGAAGCTATAACGGGGGGCGTGGAAGTGCCAGTCAGCCAAATTATCAAAGCGCACAACCAACCTACAGTGCACCACAGCAGCAATCACAACCGACCTACAGTGCTCCCCAGCGTTCCTACAGTGCGCCGAGTGCACCCTCCGGTGGTGGTGGTTACTCCAGTGGTGGTGGCGGGGGCGGTTCCAGAGGTCCCCGGTAATATCTGACAAAATTGTTAAAATAAAAGCCCATCGTTCAGGACAAACGATGGGCTTTTTCGTTATTACCAGTAGTACAATTAAACATAAAGTCGTATTTACTGTCAAAGGATATATACGGACCAATCACAATCATTCCATGACTACCAGACTATTTCTCCTGTCAGCGTTTCTACTGAGTGCTGGCATCGCTTTTGGGCAAACCAGCGATATTTACGCCGGGGAAGCCTTTCGGTTCTCGGAAATACAACAGAATGGCACTGCCCGGTTTCGGGGCCTTGGTGGCAATCAAACCGCCCTCGGCGGAGATGCCAGTTCACTGTTTGGCAACCCGGCGGGTCTTGCATTCTATAACCGTTCCGAAATTAGTATCAGTCCTGTCATTACCCTGAACAATTCCCAATCCACGTATCTGGGCACAACCACCCCGAGCAACGGAACCAAATTTTCGGTCGGACAACTGGGGCTCATCTTTGCCGGGGGTGGTAAGGACGGCGGACGCTGGAAACGCTCTACGTTTGGCGTAGGGTATCACCAGAATATCAACTACTTTAATCAGTTTACCTTTCAGGGGCGCAACAACCGCAGTTCGTTGATCGATCCAATCATTCTGGATGCAAACAGCCGTAACGTGACGGGGGGGCAGATCGATGCTGAGTATGACCCCAATACAAATCAGGCTACCGACTTGCTGGCCGCAGCGTATCAGCAATATTTTATCGATGGCACCCCCTTTACCGACGCTCAGGGACAGCCAAACAGCCAGCCACCCTACAGCCGGTTCGATCCACTCAATCCCCGCGACCAGCGCAATACCTTCACCTCGACCGGGGCGCAGTCGCAGTGGACGTTTGGGTACGCGGGAAACCTGGACGATAAGCTTTATCTGGGGGTAAATCTGGGCCTGTCCAGCGTTCGCTACACGACCGACAATGTACTTGCCGAAACGGTAGTGAACGGAACCGTGCTCGATAATTACTCACTGCGGGATCAGTTGAGTGTTAAAGGCAACGGGTTTAATTTGTCGCTTGGTGCCATCTATAAACTAACGCCCGACATCCAGATTGGGGCGAATGTGGCCACCCCAACCTTCATGAGCTTACGGGAAACCTACTCGCAAAGTGTGAGCGCGGTGGCCTTTGACCGTACACTGCTCAGAAACAGTACCGTGGATGTGCTGCCGAATGATTTTAATTACAGCGTAACGTCGCCCTTCCGGGCGTCGGGGGGAGCTACGGTATTTTTGGGGAAAAGCAAAGTTGGTTTCCTGACCGCTTCGGCCGAATACGTGGGTTACGGTGGTTTGGGAGCCGGTACCTCGGATAACGGCAACGCACAGGCGAACAGTGATTTTAAAAATAATGTGCGCACCTCCGTGCAAAACACCTACCAGAACGTAATTAATTTTCGGGCCGGGGCGGAGTTTCGGGCTGGATTGTTGCGCATCCGCGGGGGGGCAGCCTATTTGCCCGATCCGTATCTGCGTCAGCTGGATAACATAGACCGGAGTAAACTCCTGGTATCCGGTGGGCTTGGCGTACGAAACGATCGCTTCTTTGCTGACGTGTCCGGCGCATACAATACGTTTAAATCGGCGTATACGCCTTATACGCTGCCCAATACGGCTAATTTTGGGTCGGCCCAGATCGACAACAAAAGAACGACCGTTACGCTGTCTGTCGGTACTTTTTTCTGAGTAGAAGCGAATGGCTCTAAACCAAACGAAGACGGCCTCATGGCCGTCTTCGTTTGGTTTAGAGCCATTCACCCACCCGTCTTAATAGGTCATCCTCGGTTGTTTCACCAGCAATAATGATGTTCGCCTGCGTATAAACGGGGAGTCGGTCTTCGTAGCGTTTCTGTAGCGTGGCGAGCAGTTCCGGATCGGTTGCGTTGTTTAGTGGTCTGTCTTCGTGCGCATGGGCCTGAATTCGCCGGGCCAGCACCGGTACCGGCACATCCAGAAAGACAGATACACCGGTAGCGTTGATGTAGTCCATGTTGTTATGGAAACAAGGCATCCCACCACCCGTTGAAACCACCAGGTTGGCCCCGGCACGGATAGAACGCAGCACATCCCGTTCAAGCGCCCGGAAGTACGCTTCGCCTGACCGGGCAAAGATTTCGGCTATAGAACGGCCTTCTTCACGAACAATGACCTTATCCGTATCAACAAAATGATAATGAAGGGTAGCGGCAATACGCTTACCCAGCGTACTCTTGCCGGATGATGGCATGCCAATCAAAAAGATGTTTTTCATGCGCAATCAGCGAACGAGCAAATGAGTGGATGAGTGACTACCGGACGTACACCGTTTGGCTGAGCGTACCGATTCACTCAATTGCTCATTTACTCAGTCACAAGTCTCTTTATTTCGTCCGCGCCCGGCGTTGTGTTATAATGCCACTTGCCTTTAACGACACCGTTGCGCATGAGCCAGGTACCGGGATTGGAACGCATAATCGTTTTAAGAACAGTAGCATCAGCTTTGTAATAAGGTACGGTGGTAAGCTGATACTCCTTCTGAAAGGCCTTGATGTCGTCGTCATTGGTAGACGTGAGGATATACGCAGAAACAGTCGATCCTTTCAAATCATCTACCAGGGATCGAATGGCGGGCAGGTTGCCGGCATCGATGTCTTTGGTATCTTTTATGATGATAAAGAGCTTGTTTCCCTCGAACGTTTGCTCCGTAAAATCACCTGCTTCATTCCAGACCCGGTAATCCGTAATTTTTGGTTTCGCTTTTTCATTCACCAGTACCATTTCCTTGAAGGTGTACGCCTTATCGGTCGGGTAGGCTTCGAATTCCTCCGTCTTCCCGTCTTTTTCCATGACGTACTTGTAGCGTAAGGGCTCTGAGGGCTTCATACCAGCCGGTATGCTTTTACCCACGGCGTAGGGGAGCATGTCTACAGGGGGCAGAAACTGAACGGCGTACATACCGAGGCCCAGGGTCAGTACGGTGGTTAGACCCACCAGCCAGCCCGTGTTTCGGGAACGCAGCCGGTTGCGGTGACCGATGATGAATAGAATAAGCACCGTGAGCACAACGTCTTTTCCGAACGATGTCCAGGGTTTCAGTTTGATGGCATCGCCAAAACAACCGCAGTCAGTTACCCGGTCAAAGTAAGCCGAATAAAACGTCAGGAACGTAAAGAAGGTAATCAGGAAGAACAGGAGCCAGACCGTAACTTTAGGTTTATAGGATGCCAGCAGGGCTACCCCCAGAATGATTTCGGCCGCACAAAACAGCACCGACATCACCAGTGTGAAGGGCACCAGGGCCATGAAGAAATCATGCAGAACAGGCAGGTCCTGAGCAAATACTTCGAAATACTCTTCGAACTTAATCTGGGTACCAACCGGGTCATTTAACTTAATCAGGCCCGAAAAAATAAAAACGCACCCAACCAGAATGCGGGCAATTCGGGCCGCAATCAGCATCGGTGGCGTACCCGTCTTGATTTTAGGGGATATGGTTGTTGGATTCATGTCTTAGAATGATAACTGATGAATGATAAATAGCTTATTGGTAGTGATAGCCATCCTGGATCATTCATTATTCTTTTCACTGAGTTTTATCAAACAGAAAACGGCGTAGTTGATCATATCCATATAATTGGCATCGATACCTTCCGAAACCAGGGTAGCGCCCTGGTTGTCTTCAATTTGTTTTGTCCGGAGCAATTTCATCAGGATAATATCCGTCATGGAACCAACCCGCATGTCGCGCCAGGCTTCGCCGTAGTCATGATTCTTGGCAAACAGCAGCTCCATAACCCGATTAACTTCCGCGTCGTACAGCTGTTCAAGGTCACCAACCGGAATGTCCATCCGGGCCGAACCCGCACTGCTATTGGTGGCTAACTGCAGTTGGATCAGGGCCATTACGCAGTAATTGATAATGCCAACAAACTCCGGTTCGATACCTTCCCCTACACGCCCCCCCGCTGCGCCGGTAGCTCCCATGTCCTGGAGCGTACGAATGCGCTGGGCTTTTATAAAAATCTGGTCGGTAATGCTGGGCAGGCGCAGAATACGCCAGGCCGTGCCGTAGTCTTTATTTTTTTTCAGGAATAAATCCTTGCAGTGCTGGATAACCTGCCGATATTGGGATTCTGTGTTCACAAAAAAATTGATGCGTTGGACAGTCAGTGCTGGTGCAGAAAAGACGAACTGACTCAACGGCTAACCAACTGACTAATATAATGCCGAAAGATACGAAAAAAACGCTTGGACGGCACCTCGTTGAGCGGCACTCCGTGAACTGCCGCGGGAGGCTGGTCGATTTGACACAGCCCGTTGTGATGGGCATTCTAAACGCTACTCCTGACTCGTTCTTTGCCGGTAGCCGGGTCAGTACCGGCCAATCATCCGGAGACCGGGTTGTTGAGGTGGCTCACCGCATGCTGAGCGAAGGCGCTACTTTTCTGGATATTGGTGGTTACTCCACCCGCCCCGGTGCCGATGCGGTGAGTGCTACCGAAGAAGCCGACCGGGTACTCCCCGTCATCGAAGCCATTCTGTCCCGCTTTCCTGATGCTCTGCTGTCTATCGATACCTTTCGGGCAGACGTAGCCCGGCACGCAGTTACCTCCGGTGCTGTACTCATCAACGATGTTTCGGGAGGCACGCTCGATGCCGCTATGTTTGCCACGGTTGGCGAATTGAACCAATCCGATTCCGTTCCGTACGTACTGATGCACCTGCGCGGGACGCCCCAAACGATGAATTCACGGGCAATTTATACCGATCTGGTTACCGAAATTGTCGATGAACTGGCTAGTCAGCTCACAACGCTACGGGCATTAGGGGCAAAAGATGTCATTTTGGACCCCGGATTCGGCTTTGCCAAGACGGTTGAACAAAATTTTCAGCTACTCGATCAACTGGCAGCTTTCAGGGTATTTGGGGAGCCATTACTGGTGGGTCTTTCGCGCAAGACAACCATCTGGAAAACCCTCAAAATCAGTGCCGATAAGGCCTTGAACGGGACTACTGTTTTGAACACAACTGCCCTGCTGAAAGGAGCGTCTATTCTGCGGGTACATGACGTTCGGGAGGCCGTAGAGGCCATAAAATTGACTCAGCCGCTAAATTTTTTTTGAATCACGCTTGCGTTTAGAAAAGCAAACACCTACTTTTGCATTCCCAAACGACGACAAATAGTCGAAACGAAGGGCAAATGATCTGGTAGCTCAGCTGGTAGAGCAATACACTTTTAATGTATGGGTCCTGGGTTCGAATCCCAGCCGGATCACTTCTTACAAATTAAGGCTAATCAGGATTAGAGTTAAACTAACTCAAAATCAGCTGGTTAGCCTTTTTTCGTTGGTTTGCTTCACCGGAAAGAGTCAGCTAAAATACAGTAAACCCGTCCTGCCAATCCGTCAACTGGAAACAACCTGGTTGACGGATTTTGCGTAACTTGACAGTCGGTCGCTACCAGATCGACCAACCGAGTTAACCCGTGCAAAATACCCTTGTTGCAGACCAGTCCGCCGGTGCGGTAAAATGCTTGCTTTAAGATCCCCTCCTTACGGATGCCACCCTGGTATTACTGGTTTTTCGCTACGAAAACCAGCGGTTCGTTTGTGCAACCGCACAAATCCGCTAAGCCCTACCAATGAGGAGTTCCTAAACTAACGCGCCGACACCAATCAGACGGGCACAAGTCGGAGGTAATGTTAATGAAGTACTTTTAAGTTTCATCGGAGCAAAAGCACTGCTGATGCTGGAGCATCCGCATTTTTCCGGTATTAGCTCAGTCGTTCCGGTAATGCCCGGCCCGGTGTTCCAGTCGCACAAGGTAGTCTGATCTTTTCACCTCAACCAATAGCCAGCATGCAAGGTGTATCACTCATTACTGACCCGCAGGGACAACCTAAAATTCTGACGATTGATATTGAGCAACACGACAACCAGTTAGACCCCTTTGTCACTGGTTTGCTCAATCTGATACAGCAACAGGCAGAAGAAACCGAACGCGCTGATTTCCGGGCGGCTGCTCATGCCGCGCTGAATCGGGGCTATGGTGACGATGAGCCGGATTACTCTGACGTTCCCGCCTACACCACCCGCAACCGTCCTTAACTATGCAGGAGGGAGATATAGCCATTGCTCAATTCAGCAGTCAGACGGAGCCCACAAACTGCGTCCGGTCCTGCTATTGCGTCAGTTGCCCGGCTACGGTGATTTTCTGGTAGGTGGTATTTCCTCCCAACTACGGCAAACCGTACCGGGTTTCGATGAGGTGTTACAGCCAAATCCTGACAATCGGTTACGGGTTGCGTCGGTTGTTCGGCTGGCTAACCTGATTGCCATACCGGCTGCTGACTTAAACCGGGCTATTGGCTACAAACCCGATGGATTACACACCGATTTGTTACGGCGGCTGGCCGACTACCTGACCACTACACGCTGATACTTCACGCCCCTCAACCACCCGCGCCGGGATTGAAACCCTACAAACTACTCCAGGGGTAAATCGCTAAACCTGCTACAGGGAATAAATTAAACAGGTTTAGCTACTTTTTCGTTGTTAGGATGCCGTTTTCCGGGGGGATGAAGGTCGGTAACTGGCGTATGTGGCAGTTACCAGACTTTTCGTCAATGCGTAGACTACACGGCGCTCCTGAAACCGGAGAGGGTACGGAATGAACGTGGACGTGTGTCTGAAAAAGGAAAGGAATGTCCTATACAGCGGAAGAATACTGGGGAAACCGTGCATTAGTTCTTGTATGAAGGCTGCCTGTCAGTAGTGTGTTTTCATCATTGCCCGACTTTATAGGCTATCATTTACGTGCCTGCCAAACGTTATTCCTGGCACACGGTATGGGCGTAAGAGCCTGATTGAAACCAGTTATCAGCTGTTTTATGTGGCGAATAGGTTCACTTTAGATCGTATTCGGCGCAATTTTTAGTTCAAAGAAAACGAATGGATTTTGTTATAGAAACACAGGATGTAATCAGTATGCTCATGGCTATTCTGTGCGGTGGCATCATCGGATTTGAACGAGAGTATCAAAACAAATCGGCCGGGTTCAGGACCATTGTGTTGATTACCCTGGGCTCCACGATTTTCACCATCGTGTCCCGACATGGTGCCGGTACGGATGACCGCATTTCGGCTAATATTATTACCGGGATTGGTTTTATTGGAGCCGGAGTTATTTTCAAGGATCAGTTTTCGGTATTTGGCCTGACAACGGCGGCTGTTATCTGGACATCGGCAGCCATTGGCATGACGACGGGGATTGGCTACCACGCCCTGGCTTTCGTTTTTACCATGATCACCTTACTAATCCTGGTGATGGTGAGTCGGATCGAGCGACTGATCGATAAATTACATCGACAAAAAATATTGAGTATTACCTTTCGAAGCGCTGATTTCAGTCAGATCAGCGTACTGGAAGAGCAGCTTCGTGCCCGACAATTGCGTATCGATCAGATGCAGTTAACCAAGGATCGGGATACGCTCACCGTTGTCTGGCGTATCTCAGGCAAAAAACAGTATATGCTGCTGCTAAACGAACTGCTGGTAAATGCGCCCGCTGTACTCAGCTTTAAATAGGGCTTGCACCCTGGAGTTAACAGGTTGTTTCTATGTCGTATTCCGCTTGCGGATATTTCATACCTGATGATAAAACTACCCTCTTTTTTGTCGCTGCTATTTTCCCTGGTGAGTTTGCTCATGGCCCTGTCCTGTGTGGGGCAGCAGAAATACGAGCGGGAATACAGGATAAAACCGGGTGAGATACCCCCCAGAGCCGCCCGGTTTATCGACGATGTATTTAGAAGGGTACCTATTCGTTGGTATGGGGAAGAAAGTTTGACCGGAAAAACCATCGAAGCCAAATTGAGGTCGGGAGGAAAACGGTACAGTATTGAATTCGACCCGACGGGTGAGATTCAGGACGTCGAAATACAAACCCATTTCCGCCAGCTGCCCGTTAAAGCCAAAATGAGGATTTCTGAGGAGCTTACCCGAAAATTTGACAAGTTTACCGTGTCTAAATCACAATGGCAATGGACAGCCAGCCAGGCTGACTTAAAGATAGCCCTTCTAACTGACAGCCTCCCCACTTCGGTTCAAATCCGGTATGAATTGATTATAAAGGCGCGCAAAGACCGCTCAGAAAACCAGTACGAAGTGCTCAGTGAACAGAATGGGGCGGTTATCCGCATTCATCAACTGGTAGAGCGCAATTCAACTAACCTGATTTACTGATGGGTAGAGGCCTGGTAATTATTTTCCTGGTAATTCGAGTCACCCTGCCTGCACATTCTCAAAACAGGTACGTGGCGGGTACGCTTCCACAGGTAAATGTCAATTTTTCGCTGTCCCCAACAGTAAAGCTCAATACAAAACTGGAATCCCGTCAGGTATTCGCCGAACGAGAGCCTGATGAGCCAACCAGAAACCGGTTTCGTTACGATCGAACGGATGTGGGGCTGGTGCTCACTAAAAAAATGGCGGTCAGTTCAACCCTGGGAGGTGGGTATCTGATTCGGTTTGAAGACCATCAATTTGTTCATCGGTTCATTCAGCAGGCAAGCTTTGTCAATAAGCTCGATTTAATCACGGTTGCGCACCGGTTCGTTGTCGATGAAACCTTTCGGCAGACCGAACCCCCAGAAGTCAGACTTCGGTACCGACTGGGTTTGGAAAAGGCACTGAATGGCCAGCAGATTGACCCTGGGGAAATGTACGTAAAATTCAATAATGAGTACCTGGGTATTTGGTCGCCCAATACAGCCGATTTGGAAATTCGAGGTTCGTTGGCGTTGGGTTACAATGTCATTGATACGAGTAAAATTGAGTTGGGTATAGAGTATCGTGTAAATGAGTTTAACCAACCCAGCAAAGCGCACCAATACTGGACAACACTCAGTTGGTTTTTTAGTATTTGAAAGGCTCGTGTACTACGAATTTGATCACACCGATTGCCGACAGTGACAATTATTCCAGTGCCAGTAAAAGCCTGCGAGCCAATTACCGCTATTCCCGGAACAGTCCCGGTTGATCCGTACCAAAGTAGCCTGAAAAATAATTGCGCGTAAGCCTTAAACGCTAATTTTTTAGCTGTGGGTTGGCGCAGCGGGGAGGGGTATGGTCATACTCCGGCAATTCAGATGTCGTATACCGTTCACCTAACTAAAAAAAACGGGCTGGGGAACCAACTACCCGACGTTTCAGCCAATGGGTACTCAGCCAGTGTTGAGCAGAAGAAACCCGTAACAGGTACCATACATGACGGGTCTTTTGGCTGAAAAAGTAGGGATTTTACCCGGAAACGGGAGGGAATGGACGGTAATCAAGGGATTATCTGCCCATTTCATGCCTCACATCACCCGTTAGGTAGCTTACACGTGATTGGTTGTCATATTCACTTTTCAAGAACATTTATAATCAAATTTACAATTAGCGCTTTAACCTATTAAATTCTGGGAAAAGCTGTTTTTGCCAATTTTTTTTAGTACTATATTGCATGACTTTGTCACAAACGCCCGTCAGCCCGGTTGCTATCTACACATTTAAGTACACGCCAGGCTATCCGATATTTTAGATTTTCTCAATTTTCGCTGCTTTTTTTTGCTATTTTCCTAACAGGAGTAGAAAGAAAGGGCCTTACCCAACACTGTTACGACCATGTCTGATCAGGTTGACCAGCCGGCGGGCCTCTACCGCCCCGAATTCGAACACGACAACTGCGGTATCGGCTTTGTTGCCCATATCAAGGGGCGCAAGTCTCACCAGATAGTTGCCGACGCGTTACAGATGCTCCGGCGAATGGAGCATCGGGGGGCCGTTGGCTCTGAGCCAAACTCCGGCGACGGGGCGGGGTTGCTCATTCAGATACCCCACGAGTTTTTCGTGGACGAAACCCGCAAACTCGGCATTCATCTTCCCCCCGCGCTGGAATACGGCGTGGGTATGGTCTATTTTCCCAAGGATGTATGGCTGCGCGAAGAGTGCCGGGCGGTGCTGAACCGGAAAATGAAAAAGATTGGCCTGGAACTGCTTTGTTACCGGGTCGTACCCGTCAACAATAGTGACCTGGGTAATGGCTCGCGTTCGGCTGAGCCCCAAATGGAGCAGGTCTTTATAAAACGGCCTTCCGGAATAACTAACCCCGACGACTTTGAGCGGAAACTATACATTCTACGGAATACCAGCACCCGTATTATCAATGAAACGATAAACGGCGTTGACCATTTTTACTTCTCATCCCTTTCCTGCCGCACCATTACCTATAAAGGGCAGTTAACGACCCTGCAACTGGAGCCTTACTTCCCCGACCTCCAGCAGGAAGAAGTAGTTTCGGCCATTGGCGTTGTTCACTCCCGCTTTTCAACCAATACGTTCCCGTCCTGGAAACTGGCCCAACCCTTCCGGTACATTGCCCATAACGGGGAGATAAATACGGTTCGGGGTAATGTGAACTGGATGAAGGCGGCCGAAGGCCTGCTTAAGTCATCCAAGTTTACCCAGGATGAGATGGATATGCTGCTGCCCATCTGCGACCCCAGGCAGTCGGACTCGGCCAACCTGGATAATGCCATTGAATTGCTGGTGATGAGTGGCCGTTCGCTGCCCCACGTCATGATGATGCTGGTGCCTGAAGCGTGGGATGGCAATGAGGATATGGACCCCGTCCGGAAAGCGTTTTACGAATTCCACGCGGCCCTGATCGAACCCTGGGATGGACCAGCCTCCATTTCCTTTACCGATGGCCGCATCGTAGGCGCTACCCTCGACCGGAATGGCCTGCGCCCTTCCCGTTTCTGGGTGACCAACGAGGATATCGTGATTATGGCTTCTGAGGTAGGCGTACTCGATATCGACCCCGCAACGGTGGTGTCGAAAGGGCGCTTACAGCCGGGTAAAATGTTCCTGGTCGATATGGAGCAGGGGCGTATCGTGTCGGACGAAGAGATAAAAGCCGAACTGTGTGGCCGCAAGCCCTACCAGGAGTGGCTCGACCAGAACAAAATAAAACTTCAGGATTTAGAAACACCCATTCGGACCTATAGCCATTATGACCCGGCTAAACTGCTCCGGATGCAACAGGCTTTCGGCTTTACCTCCGAAGACCTCAGGATGATTCTGGCCCCGATGGTGGAGACGGGCAAGGAAGCCCTCGGTTCCATGGGTACGGATGTGCCACTGGCTATTCTGTCGGAGCAGAGCCAGCACATGAGCCACTATTTCAAGCAGTTATTTGCCCAGGTAACCAATCCCCCCATCGACTCCATCCGGGAGCGGTCTATTATGTCGCTCATCTCCTTTGTGGGGGCCACGTATAATCTGCTGAGTGAATCGCCGGTACATTGCCGGCAGATTGAACTCGATCAGCCGGTGCTGACTACCAAAGAGTTCGATAAATTACGGTTCATCGATCGGCCCAAGTTCCAGGCCAAAACGATCAACTGCCTGTTCACCGCCGATGGTGAAGGACAGTCCCTCGAACGCGCGCTTGACCGTATTTGCCGCTACGCCGAAGATGCCATTCATGATGGATATTCGATTCTGATTCTATCGGACCGGGCCATCGACTCCAGTCACGCCCCCATTCCATCGCTATTGGCCACCTCGGCTATTCACCACTACCTGATTCGGCAGGGGTTGCGGGGTAAGGTCGGTTTGCTGGTAGAAGCAGGCGACGCCTGGGAAACGCACCACGTGGCTACGCTCATTGGCTACGGGGCATCGGGCGTAAACCCCTACATGGCTTTCGAAACCATTGCGAACATGAAGCAGAAAGGGCTGCTGACGGTTGACTATGACCTCGATAAACTGTACCGCAACTACATTAAAGCGGTCAACGGCGAGTTGCTGAAAATCTTCTCGAAGATGGGAATTTCAACCCTGCAGTCGTACCAGGGAGCCATGATTTTCGAATGCCTTGGCTTAAATAGCGACGTCATTAGCCGCTATTTTACGGGTACTATTTCGCGCATTGGCGGCATGGGACTGGATGAAATTTCCCGCGAAATTCTGGTGCGGCACTCGGTGGCGTTCCCCGACATGCCCGTACTGGCTCCCCGGCTGGAAGTGGGGGGTATTTACCAGTGGAAACAACGGGGTGAACGGCATATTTTCAATCCCGACACCATCCACCTGCTGCAGCAATCGACGAAGAAAAACGACTTTGCTCTTTTTAAGAAATATTCCAAACTGATTGATGACCAGACGCAGAAAGCCATTACGCTGCGCGGACTGCTCAAATTCAAAAAAGGTACGCCCGTACCGCTGGACGAGGTAGAGCCTGTCGAAAGCATATTCAAGCGTTTTGCTACGGGGGCCATGTCGTTTGGGTCCATCTCCTGGGAAGCCCATACCACCTTAGCCATTGCCATGAACCGCATTGGCGGCAAAAGCAATTCAGGCGAGGGCGGTGAGGACGAACTGCGCTACACGCCACTCGAAAACGGCGATAGCATGAATTCGGCTATCAAGCAGGTGGCTTCGGGCCGTTTTGGTGTAACGAGCTATTACCTCACCAACGCCCGCGAACTACAGATAAAGATGGCGCAGGGGGCCAAACCCGGCGAAGGGGGGCAACTACCCGGTTTCAAAGTCGATGACTGGATTGGCCGGACGCGCCACTCAACCCCCGGTGTGGGGCTGATTTCGCCCCCTCCTCACCACGATATTTACTCGATTGAGGATTTAGCCCAGCTCATCTCCGACCTGAAAAATGCCAACCGGGCCGCCCGCATCAGCGTGAAGCTGGTATCGGAAGCCGGTGTCGGCACCATCGCCACGGGCGTAGCCAAAGCCCATGCCGATCATATCCTGATTTCGGGCCACGATGGCGGTACGGGTGCTTCTCCGCTGTCGAGTATCCGGCACGCGGGGCTGCCGTGGGAGCTGGGGCTGGCCGAAGCGCACCAGACACTGGTGAAGAACAAACTGCGCGGCCGGGTAACGGTGCAGGCCGACGGGCAGATGCGTACCGGTCGTGATTTAGCCATTGCCGCCCTGCTCGGTGCCGAAGAATTCGGGGTTGCCACGGCAGCGCTGGTGGCTGCGGGTTGCATCATGATGCGGAAGTGCCACCTGAACACTTGCCCGGTTGGTGTGGCGACGCAGAACAAGGAACTACGCGCCCTGTTTACCGGTAAGCCGGAGCACGTCGTCAATATGTTTACGTTCCTGGCGATGGAGTTACGCGAAATTATGGCCGAACTGGGCTTCCGTACCATCAATGAAATGGTAGGACAGGCACAGATGCTGGAACTGCGCGACAACCTG
The DNA here is from genome assembly GCA_963784335.1 of uncultured Cytophagales bacterium. Lineage (GTDB taxonomy): Bacteria > Bacteroidota > Bacteroidia > Cytophagales > Spirosomataceae > Spirosoma. The sequence goes on from CAWARB010000014.1 coordinate 172,364, forward strand.
CCGCACTGGAAATACAAAAACCTTAATCTCGATGCGCTCCTGTACAAAGAGCCTACCAACCTGGATGTGGCCCTGTATCAGCAGGAAGAGCAAAACCATTACCTGGATGATGTACTCGACCGCAAACTGATCGAGGTAGCTAAACCCCTGCTGGACAGCGTCGCACTGGGCGCATCCGAATCGGTATATGCTGAATTTGCCGTACAAAACATCGACCGGAGCATTGGTACGATGCTGTCCAACGAAATTTCGAAAGTGTACGGTGGTCCGGGCTTGCCCGAGGGTTCCATCCACATCAAACTTCGGGGAACGGCCGGTCAGAGTTTCGGAGCGTTCGCCACGAGTGGCATCAAACTCGAACTGGAAGGTGATGCCAACGACTACTTCGGCAAGGGACTCTGTGGGGCTCAGCTCATCGTGTACCCCGACCGGGCGGCCCAGTTTAAACCCGAAGAAAACAGCATCGTCGGTAACGTGTCGTTCTACGGAGCCACATCGGGCGAAGCCTTTATCCGGGGCATGGCCGGGGAGCGCTTCTGCGTCCGAAATTCAGGGGCCAAAGTGGTGGTAGAAGGGGTGGGCGACCACGGTCTGGAATACATGACGGGTGGTCTGGTTGTTATCCTGGGTCAGACGGGGCGCAACTTTGCCGCCGGTATGTCGGGTGGGGTCGCGTACGTGTATGACCAGGACGGTACGTTTGCGGCCAAAATAAACCCGGACATGGTTGATCTGGAAACCCTGACCGAAGAAGATCAGGGTATTCTCCGTGAGTACGTTGAGAAGCATTTTCAATACACCACCAGCAATGTAGCCTTAACCCTGATTCAGGACTGGGATAACCAGCTTGGCCGGTTTGTGAAAGTGATGCCGGGTGATTTCCGACAGGCATTAGCCGGACGGGGTATTTCACTGGCCGATCAGCTTCGCGATAAGAGTGTCGTGTACCAGGATATAACCGTGGATTTGACGCAGGGGTAATGAAACTCCCCAACGGCGAACAAGCCAGTATTCCCGACATGAAATTAAAAACGTATTTGCTCGATAAAACTCATCCCAGAACAAAGGCAAAGCTGCGTTTTATGAACTAGTGGGGTATAATCAACAAAATTCCGACGTTTAAAAGAAGCGTTGCTGACGTTAGTCCTGGAATCGGAGGTCACAAAAGTCATCGAAACAGCCCTCGGTAAACGATATGTTGTGGAAGGCTGGTTACCGTGTCCGAATGGGAAATCGTATCCGTTGCGAACAGATTGGTTTGTCGAAAATAACGAAACAATCCCTAAATTAGTAACGGCATATCCAAACTGATAGAACAATGATTGATGAAGGTGATTTAGTGGCTTTATTGATGGATCTTCCCATCCTTGGCTTAGTTCGGGGTGATGTTGGGACGGTGGCGATGGTACATGGCCATCAGGCCGGTTTTGAAATAGAGTTTGTGAATGCTCAGGGCCGAACAATTGGCGTCGAAACGCTGATGGTTGATCAGGTCAAAAAAATAGAAGAAAGTAAAGCGATTCTCCATGTATCGGAAATGGCTCTCGTATAAGCGAGTTGCCCTGGCACTTGCAAACTATTCAATATACGGACAAGAACGATTGCTTTAGGAAGAACGACGACTACTCAATACGACAGAACTGACGACACATTATTTGGCGAAGTTGTTTGATAGCCACCCTGATCGATTAGTATAGACTAATGGGAAAACCTACAGGATTTTTAGAATTTGCGCGCGAACTACCCAAAAAGCGCGACCCGCAGCAGCGGGTTCATGATTACAGGGAAATTGAGGTGGACTTCACCCCGCAGGATACCCAGCGGCAGGCTGCCCGGTGCATGGACTGCGGAACGCCGTTCTGCCACAGCGGTTGTCCCCTCGGTAATATTATCCCGGAGTTCAATGATGCCGTGTACGAACAGAACTGGGCCTACGCCTACGAAATTCTGGCCAGTACCAACAACTTCCCGGAGTTTACGGGCCGCATCTGCCCGGCTCCCTGCGAAGCGTCGTGCGTGCTGGGTATCAACAAACCCCCCGTAGCGATTGAGTTTATCGAAAAATCAATTGCCGAGGAAGCCTTCAAACAGGGATACGTAACACCCCGCATACCGACAGAACGGACGGGTAAGCAGGTAGCCATTGTGGGGTCTGGCCCGGCGGGGCTGGCGGCTGCCGCGCAGATGAATAAAGCAGGGCACACCGTTACCGTATTTGAACGAGCCGACCAGATTGGCGGACTCCTGCGCTACGGTATCCCCGACTTTAAACTCGAGAAATGGACCATCGACCGTCGGCTGGCCGTCATGGAAGCCGAAGGGATTGTATTTAAAACGGGTGTTAACGTGGGTAAAGATGTGAAAGCGAACGATCTGCTAAATGATTTCGACGTAATCATGCTCACCGGTGGCTCAACCGTGCCCCGCGATCTGCCGATTCCGGGCCGGGAACTGAAAGGTATCTACCCCGCTATGCAGTTCCTGAGCCAGCAGAACAAACGGAATGCCGAACTTCCGGTGGAAGTTGACCACCAGGGCGAGACATATACCGACGGAGATATTCTGGCAACGGGTAAAAACGTGGTGGTTATTGGCGGTGGTGACACTGGCTCAGACTGCGTTGGCACGTCCAATCGCCATGAGGCTGCCAGCGTAACCCAGATTGAACTGATGCCCATGCCCCCGCAGGATCGGGCCGAAAGTACGCCCTGGCCCAACTGGCCCATGATGCTCCGGACCAGCACCTCGCACGAGGAAGGCTGCGAACGGCAGTGGTCCATCAACACCAAAGAATTTATTGGGGATGAAAACGGCAACCTGAAAGCTCTGCGGCTGGTTGACCTGACCTGGGAAAACAAGAACGGGCGTATGCAAATGGTTGAACTGCCCGGTTCGGAGCGCGACGTTCCCTGCGAACTGGCGCTGCTGGCCGCTGGTTTCCTGCACCCGCAACACAACGGCCTGCTGGACGACCTCGGGGTGGACTATGATGAACGGGGCAACGTGAAAGCCGTGAAGTACCAGACCACGACTAACCCGAAGGTATTTGCGGCCGGTGATTTGCGCCGGGGGCAATCCCTGGTGGTTTGGGCTATATCCGAAGGCCGCGAAGCCGCTCGTGCCGCCGACTGCTATCTGATGGGAGAGACCATGCTCGAAGCCAAAGCCGTATCGATGATTTCAGTCGAGTAACGGGATAAGATAAAACAGAAACCGCCCGGTAGCTGGTCTCAGGACTCACTGCCGGGCGGTTTCTGTTTATGAGATATACTAGGTTGTGTACTGAACGTAAATTAAGCCGTACACACGCAATCTGGACGATACAACCTTATTTTATAACTCAGCGATATAATTTTCCTGTTTATTCAACATCAATCAATTGCTTAAGCCCTGTTAAAGCTGACTGTTTACTGTTTAAACTGAAACTTGGCAAATTTTATGAAATTGTTCCAGTCGTAAGCGGTTAAATTATGCTCACCTTCCCGGATATGATACCCCAACGGAGGGTCAACGACTGGCTGATTTACAGCAGGCGGATCAGCTGGTAGAGTTGATTTTATTCCATATAACGCATATACCTGCTCGGCCTGCTTCAGCGATAAGTATGTTCCCTTTGGGTCGGCCCAGAGATCTTTGGTCGCATTCGTTGCATAGAGCGGCCTGGGCGCAATAGTTGCTAATAGCATGTGTTGATCCAGGGGCAATAAATCTTCCTTATTGTTGAATTTTTTGTAGTTTCTGGCAAACCAGTGCGGAAACGTGGTGTTGATTCGACTAATCGTTTCGCCAAACCGCCGACGGGATAAAGCCGCCCCGGTGTTGCCCGAACAATTCGTAATACATATAGCAAACCGCTGGTCCTCCGCTGCCGCCCATAAAGATGCTTTTCCTCCCCGCGAATGGCCAACAAGCGCCACCTTTTTGGCATCTATAGCGGCATCTTTTTCAAAATAATCCAATACACGGCTCGCCCCCCACGCCCAGGCTCCTATCGCCCGCATACCGTCATTAGCGGATAATTGTTGCGGATAAAGTCTAAGTACACCGTCTACGTATCGGACGGAATCATCAGGGGCCAAATCACTAACATGAAAAGCGGCAATGGCATACCCACTGTCAATAACCATTTCGGCGGGCCAGAAATCGCTTTTAAGTGCCCGCGTGGGGTCTGTATTCTCCTTACCCCGGTTGTTAATCAGCAGGAAAACGGGGACTGGTCCCTTTCGTTTGGTCGGCACAAAAAGCACAAGATTTATTGTCAATGGCTTATTGTTTTCGATAACCTCAATAACCACCTCTTTCAGGGTAGCTTTACCGGCCATGGCGTTACCCTTCTCATTTTTTATCGAGTACGTAAGCCGATCATAGGATGTAGGCATTTGTCCGTACACATTTTCTTCAAAAAGGGTAATGATTTCGGGGCGTCTTATCTTTTCCCATGTCGCCTTATCACTAACGGGCCGATTCGCCCTGGTTGTCAACACATCGGGTAAGGTGTAAGACGGCACTTTTGATTCGTCGTAATTGGCCACAAAGCCATTTTGTGCCTGGGCCTTAATGAGTAGGGCAAAAAATAGAAAGGCAAAACGTCTGAGATGCTGCATGCCGTAAAATAAGGGGAAATTTTTTGACCAGTGCATAAACGTGTAAAGCCTGTCAACCTGTTTAATTACCTTCTTCCCCTAGCTAGGTAGATTAATCACTATCCTGGTGGTGTGGGCCATTTCGGAAGGCCGTGCCGCCGACTGCTACCTGATGGGAGAGACCATGCTCGAAGCCAAAGCCGTGTCGATGATTTCGGTCGAGTAACGGGATAAGATAAAACAGCAATCGCCCGGTAGTTGGTCTCAGGACTTACTACCGGGCGATTGCTGTTTCGGAGAAACGATTAATGGTATTTCGAGGCTCGCCTTGCTGGATCCAATCTTTTGCTGAGACTCAGGCGTAGCCGCTTTTCAATCCTTCTCTTTTCTGCTGGCTTCGGCTACTGCCTCCACAAACTCCTCAGTAGAAACGGTTTGCACATACGGCTCATCCTGCTCCTCGTCAAATAGTTGCTCCGGGTCAGGTGTCTGTTCGTCTGCGTTCATGTGGCTGTTTATTTATAGGTGCCTAAAATAAGCGGTATGATCACGTTTATAGGCGTTCAGCCTATAGAAACGGGCTTACTGCCTAATTCACTTGCTTATATAAATTCTCTGAACCTAGTTGCCACTGACAAACTGGTGGCGGAAAAGCCGTTAAAACAGAGAAAAAAGATGTAGAAGAAAAAAAAAGGCCCGGCTGCACCACCAGCCGAGCCAAGAAGTAAAACCGAAGTCTTACCCCCTTTTGAGAACTCAAAGGTATATCAACAAACAACGCCATCCTAGAACTGATTCTACTGGCGGGTAATACCGACACCAACCGGCACGTTAACAGTGCGCCAGTGCCCGAAACGTATTGGGTGTCCGGTAACCCCGGTACAGTACCACTCATAACCTAAAAACTTCCGAGCTCAAAATTAACTGTGCCTTGAACCTTCCCTGTTGGGGCAATCCGATTCCGCAAAAAAAAGCCCGACACGGATTTCGTATCGGGCGTCTGGCTGTAATTAACTGGCCTTCTTGCAGAGAGAGAGGGATTCGAACCCCCGGACCTGTTACAGTCAGTGGTTTTCAAGACCACCGCAATCGACCACTCTGCCATCTCTCTTTCTGGATGCAAATATACACGCGTTTTGAGATTTGTCAATGTAGGACGGGCCATTTTCCCCTAAATGCCGTAGTTTTGTGCCTAATGAGCCAATGATACAATGAGCAGAATGAGCGAATAGCTGATGCTCCGAATTTATTCACTCATTCAATAATTCTGCACATTCAAAATTCACTAATCATGGATACCCTCGAATCCCTTCCCACGCTGGAAACGGCCCGTAAATTGGGCGTACTACCCGACGAGTTTGACCGTATTGCCGAAATTCTGGGTCGTCGGCCCAATTTTACGGAGCTGAGCATCTTCTCCGTCATGTGGTCGGAACACTGTTCCTACAAAAACTCCATCATCTGGCTCAAAACCCTGCCCCGCGACGGGGACCGGATGCTGGCAAAAGCCGGGGAAGAAAATGCCGGTCTGGTCGATATTGGCGATGGACTGGCCTGTTCGTTCAAAATCGAGTCGCACAACCACCCCTCGGCACTGGAACCCTATCAGGGCGCAGCAACGGGCGTTGGGGGCATCAACCGCGATATATTTACGATGGGTGCCCGGCCCATTGCTCAGCTCAATTCGCTCCGCTTCGGGGCGCTCGACCTCAAGAAAACCAAGCGACTGCTGCGCGGTGTGGTCAAAGGCATTGGCGATTATGGCAACGCCTTCGGCATCCCCACCGTGGGGGGCGAACTGCATTTCGATGAGTGCTACAACACCAACCCACTCGTCAATGCCTTCTCTGCGGGTATCGTGGAGGTAGGGAAATCGGCGAAGGCAACCAGTTTTGGCGTGGGTAACCCGGTATTTATTGTCGGGTCGGCTACGGGGAAAGACGGGATTCACGGTGCTACGTTTGCGTCGGAAGATATTTCGGCGGCTTCCACGGATAAACTGCCCGCCGTGCAGGTGGGTGATCCCTTCATGGAGAAACTGCTGCTCGAAGCCACGCTCGAAATCATCGCCACGGGCTATGTGATTGGTATTCAGGATATGGGAGCGGCCGGTATCATCTGTTCCACCTCCGAGATGAGCGCCAAGGGCGAACACGGCATGATTATCGACCTCGATAAAGTACCGACCCGCCAGCCCAACATGGCTCCGTTCGAAATTCTGCTGTCGGAATCCCAGGAGCGGATGCTGGTGGTGATCGAGAAAGGGAAAGAGGGCGTTATTCAGGGCATATTCGATAAGTGGGACCTGAACTGCGCCCAGATTGGGGAAGTAACGGCGCGGGGCGAAAACGACCTGGGCCGTCTGCACTTCTACCGCTACGGCGAACGGGTGGCCGATGTACCCGCTTATGACCTCGTACTCGGCGGGGGGGCTCCCCAGTACCAGCGTGAGTACAAGGAACCCGCTTACATTAAGGAATACGCCAAATTCAACGCCGACGATGTCGATGATATCGAGGTTGACGACATCAAAAAAATAGCCGAACACCTGCTGACGCACCCGAACATCTGTTCCCGCAAGTGGGTGTATGAGCAGTACGATTCAATGGTGGGCACGGCCAACCGAAGCACCAATGCGCCCTCCGATGCGGCCGTAGTGCGCGTAAAAGGTCCCGGCCTGCCCGATACCGATAAATCCATCGTGATTACGGTAGACTGCAACAGCCGGTACGTGAACGCCAACCCGCGCCAGGGAGCCATGATTGCCGTGGCCGAAGCCTGCCGTAACATCGTTTGCAGCGGGGGAGAGCCGCTGGCCGTCACCAACAACCTGAACTTCGGGAATCCCTACGTGCCGGAAGTATACTGGCAGTTTGTGGAAGCAGTACAGGGCATGGGCGAAGCCTGCAAGCGGTTCAGCACGCCGGTTACGGGTGGCAACGTGAGTTTCTACAACCAAAGCTCGGATGATGGACCGGTGTTCCCGACGCCAACCATCGGGATGCTGGGGCTGATGGACAACCCCGACCACCACATGACGCTGAACTTCAAAAACGAAGGCGACCTGATTTACCTCATTGGCCCCTCCACGAACGACATCGCTTCGTCGGAGTACCTGTATTCGTACCTGGATATCAAAGCCTCACCGGCCCCCCATTTCGATTTCGAGACGGAGTGGCGGGTGCAGGAAAGCATCAAAACCATGAACCGGCACGGCTGGCTTCAGTCGGCGCACGATGTGTCGGACGGTGGTCTGTTCATTACGCTGGCCGAATCAGCGATGGCGGCTAACCTTGGTTTCGACATCTCGATTGATACCCGGCACCGCACGGATTCCTTTTTGTTTGGCGAAAGCCAGAGCCGGGTGGTCATCTCCATCACGCCCGACCAGCAGCAGCACGTGGTTGGCTACCTGGAAGACAGCGTCCTGCCTTTCCGGCACCTGGGCACCGTAACGAAGGGCGGCTTCGTGCTGGATGAAACGACCATCATGACGGTTGGTGAAGCGAAAAAGCTGTACGACAACGCGCTGGGTCGATATTATGCAGTGATGCCGGGTTAAAACCAAATCAGCTATGCTTGCTATCAGACGAAAAAAACGCACCTATACGGTTGAGGAATACCTCGTCCTGGAGGAGAAAAGCGAGGTCCGTCACGAGTTTTATAACGGAGACGTTTACGCAATGGCGGGCGGAACGGTTAATCATAACCTACTCATCGACAATGTTAAAGGTACTTGATAAAGGTATCGGTTAAGAACAAAGGCTGCCGGGTGTTTTCTGAAAACATGAAAGTCGAGATGTGCAGGAAGGGAGGCATATATCGTACCCCGATGTCGTTGTAAGCTGTCATCCATTTGACCTTCGGGGAAACAACCTGATTATTCGTCAACCCCGTCTGATTGTCGAAGTACTGTCCAAATCTACCGCCCACAAAGACCGGGGGGATAAATGGCGGTTTGGCTACCTGGAAGACAGTGTCCTGCCTTTCCGGCACCTGGGCACCGTAACGAATGGCGGCTTTGTGATGGATGAAACGACCATCATGACGGTTGGTGAAGCGAAAAATCTGTACGACAACGCGCTGGGCGATATTATGCAGTAAGTTCTTTTGTCAGTCTAACAGGAGGGGGAGTGACAAACCTAAAAGAAAAGCGTAGGTGTTTTTGCCAACTTGTTCATTATTCGGTTTTCTTTACTCATTATGCTCAATGATTTAGCCGCCCTTACGCGCGAAATTAATACGATTGCCAAAGAGGCCGGGGCGTTTCTGCTCCAGGAACGAAGCAAGTTCCAGCGCGACTTCGATTGAATACAAGGGCCTGAACAACCTGGTGTCTTACGTCGACAAGGAAACCGAAAAAGAGTTGGTCAAAAAGCTGAGTCAGCTACTGCCCGAAGCCGGGTTCATTACCGAAGAAGGCACCACCGGGCAGGAAGCCGATCAGTCGGCCCTGAACTGGATCATCGACCCGCTCGACGGTACGGCCAACTTCATTCACGGACTCCCCATTTTTTCAGTCAGCATTGGGCTGGCCCAGGGTAAAACACCCATTGCCGGGGTGGTGTATGACCCTAACCGCGACGAGTGTTTTTCGGCCTGGCAGGGTGGGGGAGCGTATTGCAACGAAGCCCGTCTGTCGGTTTCGCCCGTTACCAGACTGGGCGAAAGCATGATTGCCACGGGCTTTCCGTATTATAGCTTCGACAAGATGCCCAAATACCTGCGCATTCTGGAAACGCTGATGCAGCAAACCCACGGCCTGCGCCGACTGGGCTCGGCGGCTATTGACCTGGCCTACGTTGCCGCCGGGCGATATGAAGCTTTCTACGAATATAACCTCCACTCCTGGGATATGGCCGCCGGGGTGCTGCTCGTGCGCGAAGCCGGTGGCCTGGTCACTGATTTCGACGGGGGCGATGAATATCTGTTTCGGGGCGATGTTATTGCCAGTTGTGGCGTACACCCGGAACTGATTGGGGTTATTCAGGGATTTTGGCACTAAACGCACGTTTCCGTACGGGGGCGATGTGATTGCCCGTTGTTGCATCTACCTGTTCATCCGTAAGCGGGCGAATTAAACGGTCCGCCGTCGCGGTCGCCCGCTTACGGATGAACAGGTATACAGGGATAATTAATACCTCATACCGTAATGATTAACGACCACTAATCAATGACTGACATCAACACCCTTCGTTACCCCATCGGGGACTTCGTTCACGGCCAGAACTTTCTCGGATGAAGATACCCGGCAGCACATTGCTACCCTGGCTGAATTACCCGTTAAACTGACCAGACTAGTTGGCAAGTGGGGCGACGACCGGCTCGATACACCCTACCGGCCGGAAGGCTGGACGGTGCGGCAACTGGTCCACCACATGGCCGATAGCCACCTGAATGCCTACGTGCGTACCAAACTAGCCCTGACAGAAGATAATCCGACCATTAGCCCCTACGAAGAAGGGGAATGGGCCAAACTCCCCGACTCCCGGCTCGATGTGGCTCCATCACTGGTTATTCTTCATAACCTGCACCTGCGCTGGGTCACTATACTGAAGGCACTCACCGAATCGGAGTTGGAACGAACGTACTTCCATCCGGCCAGTAAAAAGACGTTTCCCATCCGGCAGGTCATTGCCCTCTACGCCTGGCACAGTGAACACCACTATCAGCACGCCTACCGACTAGCCGAACGGAACGGATGGGAACAGGGTTTATAGGATACTGTATTCGATTACAGTGCGGTTAGCCCATTATAACCGAATACCATCAATCGACAGCTGGATACCAAAGATGCAGGAATTCATTATAGTGCTGGTTTTTGCCGTTGCGCTTCTTTATCTGGGAAACCGGGCCTACCGGAGTTTTTCGGTAAAGCAGGCAGGTTGTGGGAAAGGATGCGGGTGCGCCGTTGATAAAAAGCCCGGCGGCCTGACCAGCAATCGATGAATAGTTACGCGCCCGGTTAACATTTTGGTAACGTATTTGTTGTGTTATAGTGATGAAAATGCAACTAATAGTCGGTTTGTTTATACTAATCGCTGGTTCGATTGGGATGGAGGGATGCAAAAAACGTGTCCAGTCGGATAAGCCCCTTCAGGAAGCGTTTGAACCACCGATTGAGGACCCCATATCCTACGTAGCGGGGAACCTCACGTTCAACATCCGGGACCTGGAAGCCAAAATTAATAAGGGTCTGTCCACAACGCTGGTACCGGAAGAGACCTTTGAGGGTAAGAAAGGGGAGGCCTGGAAGCTTCGCGTTGAACGCACCGGCCCTATCAGGATTAAATACGCCAACCGGCAGGTCATTTTATCCGCCCCGTTGCAGGTATGGTACAGCAACCCCATCGGGTTACGCCGGAGCGATAAACGGAAGAGTCGTTCCCTATGCGCGCTGGCCATTAATTTAAAAAGCCCCATTGCGGTTAGCCCAGAGTGGCGGTTGATTACGAAAGTCAAGTTTGATGAATACCAGTGGACCGAGGAGCCGAAAGTTCAGTTGCTGGGTATAAAAATAAACGTCCGGAAACTGGCCGAAACCATTCTGGACAAGCGACGGGCGGAGATTGAACACGCCATTGATCGGGCGGTTCGTAAGGGGCTACGCCTGGACAGACAGGTGAGTAAAGTTTGGCGCGATCTGCAAAAACCACTTCGTATTACCAAAAAGCCCGAAAGTATCTGGCTGATTCCCAAGCCCTTCAGCATTGCATCGGCCCCGGTATATGGTAACGCCACCGAAATTACGGTGCCCATCCAGATTGCTTTCCGGGTTAAGACGCACATTGGTGAACAACCGGTTATAGCGCCGGATTCGCTGGAGCAGCTACCCCAGCTGCTGCACCGGGATGCCTTACCGGACTCCTCACGCCTGGAGGTGCTATCCTTCGTGCCGTACAAGGACATCAATGAAGTACTGGGGAAACACCTGCACAAAACGAAAATCAGCCTGGCGGGGGGGAATCTGACCATAAAGGGGGGAGCCGTCTACGGTAGTGGTAAGATGCTGATTTTGAAAGCGGACGTGGGTGGGGCGGTAAACGGAACGTTGTATCTCCACGGCCAGCCTACCTACGATACCCTAACCAATACACTACGGATTAAGAATGTTGAGTTCGATGTAGTCACCCGGGAATACCTGATGGCAACGGCGGACTGGCTGTTGCATGACCACCTGCGCGATTCGATTCAGTCGAAACTGGTAATTCCGCTGGGAAAACCCCTGTCTACCATACCCGGAAAAATTGAAACCGCTTTTGCCAAAGCCAAAGTAAGCCAGAAAACGGACCTCGATATTGATACCTTCCAGATGGTACCTCAACGGATTCTGGTGCAGCCGGAGGGAATTCAGGTGCTGATCAAGGTGAAGTCTAAACTGGCCGTGAAAATGAAACGGTTGTAATCCGGCCGGTTCCAGCCCATCAGGGGAGGGGCTTCCAGCGCCACAGGTACCGGCTGGCGGTAGTACGGTATGGGCGCCAGGGTTCCGCAATGTCCTGCAATACCCGGTACAACGCTTTGCCCGTCAGGCCATTCGTCTGGTCAGGGTAGGCCAGCATCATCCGCTGTCTGATAATCAGGTCATCGATGGGAAACACGTCGGGCCGATCCAGCACAAACATCAGCAGCATCTCTACCGTCCAGCGGCCCACCCCTTTGATAGGCAGCAGGTACTGCACAATTTCTTCGTCGGTCATGGCATCGAGGGAGACCCGGTCGAAGGCGGAGGTTACGCCCGACTGCCGGAGAGAAAACTCCGCTACACTTTTCAGGTACTTGATTTTCTGGAAGGACAGCCCCGCCCCCCGCAACTCATCGTCCGTTTTCAGCAGGAGCGCGTCTTCCTGTGGGTAATTGTCCGGAAACAGGGCGCAAAACCGGCCAAAAATGGCATCGGCCGCCTTCACCGAAATCTGCTGCGACACAATACTTTCCAGCAAAGCAACGTAAACCCGATTATGCGCTGGGTTTGCTGCTCCCTTGGTGGCATTCAGGTCCGTTTTTGGTGCGGGCGTTTCAGCAATCAAACGGGCCATAACGGGGTCTTTGGCGAGATGGAGCAGGGGGGCGGAGTAGTCGGGTAGGTGCATGGGTGGAAACGGACGGATTTCTGTAGGGGTTGAAAACGCGAAGTACCGAAATTTTTACCCCCTGAAAATAATTTCTCCAAGTTACTTGACAAGCAGGAAAGATATTATTACTATTGTAGTGTACTATTAATCTAATACACTACAACGCATCTTCTTTCATGATTGATTTACGAACGGTATCGTTTGGGTACCAGCGGGGTAAACTGCTGTATGAGGACTTGAGCCTCAGCCTTGTACCCGGTTCTATTTATGGCTTGCTGGGGCCAAATGGAGCCGGAAAGTCAACGTTATTGCGGCTTGTGTCGGGCTTGTTGTACCCAAAAGTGGGCAGTATTCAGGTGAATGGCCATAGCCCCGGTCAGCGCCGTCCGGCATTTCTGGAAGATCTGTTTCTGCTGCCCGAAGAAATCCACGTACCGGCGGTGAAAATCCGGGAGTTTGTACAGGCCAACGCCCCCTTTTATCCCCGCTTCGACCGGGCGCAGATGGCTGGCTACGTGCGTGAGTTTGGCCTTACCGACGACCAGAAACTGCATGAATTGTCGTACGGCCAGAAAAAGAAAGTGCTGATTGGCTTTGGCCTGGCTACCAACACGGCGGTGCTGCTCATGGACGAGCCAACGAATGGCCTGGATATCCCCTCAAAAAGTCAGTTTCGGCGGCTGGTAGCCGGGGCCGTGGATGAGAACCGGACGGTCGTTATTTCAACGCATCAGGTGCGCGACCTCGAAACACTCATCGACCCCATCGTGATTTTATCCGAGCGGGGTGTTGCCCTCAAAGCCAGTGTCGAGACTATTACGGAGCGGCTGTGGTTTGGGCTGGTTTCTGACCTGGACCCAGCCCAGCCGGCCCTGTACGCTGAACGGGCCGTGGGGGGCTATGCCATCGTGACCGAAAACCGCACCGGCGAACCCAGCCGACTGGATTTAGAGCGACTTTTCAACGTCGTGCAAGCGGAGCCGGAACGTATCCGGCAACTTTTTTCGTCCACCTTAACCCCTGCCAACGCATGAATCAGCTATTCTCCGTAGCCCGCTTCGGGCGGTTGCTACGCAAGTATTTTACCGATAACCGGGGGCAGTTGCTGGCGAATGCCGGTTTGCTCATCGGGAGTTTGTTTGTGGCAAGTGTGTTTACTTACCAGGGGTCACCGGGATCGGTAATCGAGATGAGGACTCTCCTGTTTTTTGTCCTGGGCTGGCCCTGCTGGTACGTGTTTACGGTGCAGCAGATCAGCGTACTGAACCAGAAAGAACGCGCCATGAACTACCTGATGCAGCCAGCCTCGCAGTTCGAGAAAATTTTGCTTATCTGGCTTATTTCGGGCGTAGGATTTGTGCTGGTTTTTGGACTGGTATTTACCGCGCTTGACAGTGTGGGCATCTGGTTTGTCAACCACCGCAACTGGTCGCCGGAGCAAATTGCCATGATTAAACGACAGGGAGGTTTATTTAAACTAAAGCCTTTTTTTGCCGATGCCTCTGTTCGTAAGATACCCGTACAATTATGGGCTTTTACGGGTTGCTTCATGCATTCACGATGGCTTTCGCCCTGCTGGTTCGGCGTTATACGCTGCCCCTGGTGGCCGTCATCGCTTTTGCCCTGCTGATTTTCAGTTACCTCGGCAACAACGTTCTGTTGCAATGCTGACTGGCTCCGGCTGGATTAGCAGCGTTAGCCCTTTCGCGCAAGCTACTCGCTCAATCGCCTGTCAATCCGTATGATTACCGGGCAGTGGAACTTCCCCAGCCCCTGAGCAATCAGTTGCGGTACGCGGTGGGCAGCGTCGTTATTATATTGTTGTACATCACGGCGTATGTCCGGTTGAAAGAACGGGAGGTATAACGATGGATTTCAGAGATAAGCAAGCTATTTACCTGCAAATTGCCGACTACGTGAGCGAGCAGATTTTGCTGAACCGCTGGGTTACGGGGGAGAAGATTCCGTCGGTGCGCGATTTAGCCGCCGAGCTGGAAGTAAACCCCAACACGGTGATGCGGACGTACGAATTCCTGAGTCAGCAGGGCGTTATTGCCAACCGGCGCGGTATTGGGTACTTCCCGACGGAGGAGGCCAATGACCGGATAAAAACCTACCGACGGGAGCAGTTTTTAGCGAACGACCTGCCGGTTTTCTTCAAAAATATGTACCTGCTGGGCATTGAGTTACCCGAAATCGAATCCCGCTACGAGCAGTTCGTCACCGCTCACTACGAATAAACCGACCATGAAAACAAGCTATATTCTCCTGATGGTTATTGCCTTCGTTACCGGCACGGGTATGGTGGCTACCGATGTGCTGCTCAGGCAACAGTACAACCGCATTGACTGGCGCAATCCGTACCAGCATTTTGACACAAGACCCCTGCCCACGGCACGGCATTGGGTCATTGAGGGGACACCCTCCGCCGAAATTGTAGCGCTGGAAAGTACGGATAAACCACAGGCACTGATAGCCCCTGGTTTTGCTGACTATTACCATATCCGGCAGCAGGGTGATACGGTGTTCGTAAATTTTATACACGACAATAAGGGGTATCAGGTAGCGCCCCGAAGCGACGCTGATCACGAACTGGGTGTCCGGTTGGTGCTTCGGTTACCAGCCCTGCAAACCCTGCGGATTCAAAACGGGCGGGTAACCCTGTCTGAACTCAACAAAGACAGTCTGCGGGTGACCTTGCAGAAACAGTCGGCTCCGAACCGCAGGCGGGGTTTTGACCGCCTGTTCTGTAGTGGCCGGGCAAAACAGTTTTGCCACTTTTGGGACGGACCAGTACAAGTCACTACAGGTTACGGTGCAGGATTCGAGCGGTATCTGGCTGAACGACACCCAGGTAGAGACTCTTTCTGTGAAGGCTTCGCCCAGGGCCGGAGTGCAGTTGACAGGGCGGGCGTTGAAGTGGGTGAAGTAACCCCCACCCGCTAAGGCCACACGTAGGTGCCCACGGCACCGGCATTCAGCGTCGCGTTTACCTGTTTTCCCTGACTGTCGATACGAAAGGAACGGGTAGTTGCGCCGTCGTTCAGGACAATCAATACGGTATGGCCATCGGGCGTTTTAAAGGCTACATTGGGGAGCTTATCAACCAGGTTGGAGGCAATGCGGACGGAACCGGGCCGGACAAATTTTGACGCCACGGCCACGTTGTAATACGCCGGATTGCGGGTCACCTGATTACCGTTGATGGTTAAGGCGCCCAGACATTTATCGCACCCGCCCGGCGTGTGGGGCTGCTGCTTCGGGTCGGCGGCCAGGTTCCATTGCAGGACCGTGCGGCTCCAGTTGCGGGTAGCCCCAATGATGAGTTCGCGAACGTGCCAGACCAAATCCCCTTTCAGGTTGCCGGGGGCGCCAATCCACTGCTCGGTGAAATACAGGTTTTTATTAGGGATAAGCGTTATGTACCTCCGACAGCGCACTAATGGGCCCGGCGTACAGATGAAATGCCGACCCATCGATGTATTTGCGGGCTTCGGGGTCGTTCAGCACCGTAATCGGGTAGTCGGGGCGGTCGGCGTTGTGGTCGTACAGAATAATTTTGGTTTTCAGGTTGGCGGCTTTGAACGCCGGGCCCAGGCTTTGTTTGATAAACAGCGCCTGCTCGGCCGGGAGCATCAGCAAACTGGGGTTGTTGCCAGGGTGCAACGGTTCGTTCTGGATGGTAATGGCGTCAATCCGAATGCCCTCTTTCGCCATTCCCTGGATGTATTTGACGAAATAGCGGGCGTAGGCATCGTAGTATTCCCGTTTCAGACTACCGCCCTTTGCGTTGCCATTGGTTTTCATCCAGACCGGGGGCGACCAGGGTGAGCCCATAATTTTCAGGGCTGGGTTAATGGACAGCATCTGCTTCAGCATCGGAATCAGGTGGACACGGTCGGGGTCCAGGCTGAATTTGGCGAGCGTAGGGTCGGTGGCACCGGCGGGTAAATCGTTGTAGGAAAAAACCCGTTCATCGAGGTCAGATGCGCCAATACTCACGCGCAGGTAACTAACCCCAATCCCGTTGCCGCTGGTTGAAAACAGTTCGCGGAGCAGGCGTGTGCGGTCCGTTTCCTTCATCTGATGCAGCAGCAGGGCACTGCCACCCGTGAGTGTATACCCAAACCCGTCGATGGTCTGGTACGTTTGTCCGGCGTTGACGTGAATGGTCATCGCCGGTTGCGTGCCCGTGCTGAATGGCAGTGAGGGCTGCTGCACGAAGTGTATTGCGTTGCCCGGGTCTGTTAGCCACAGCCGGACCGAAGCGGCCTGATTCGTTTTGGTACCCGATTGGCCGAATCCTGGGGTAGTTGCCAACAGGCACAGGACCATCAGTGCCCGGCGTTGCCAAAAGAATACAGATTGCATAGTGTCAAAAGTCGATTAACAAATGTACGGGATTAGCCACAGACTGGTCGTGGCAGTTCAGTTCTTCCCCGCAACCCCGGCCACCGGGAACCACATCCATAAAACGCGCCCCTCGACCGGCGGCTCCCTGCCCCAGCCGTGCGGCACTTGCCTGTACCCATAGTTCGATAATAGAACCGGGGTTTAATGAATACTTAACCAACGTATTCCTCTTTGCCGCTACCCCCGACAGGCGGCAGAAACGGTGGAACAGGGGGGAACTGACATTGATAGACGTGGGCAGCACGTACAAAGCAGCGCGGCCTGTTTACCCGGGCAGCAATACCCGATGTACCATTCAGCCAGCAACCGCGGTGACTGTACCGAACCGTTCGGGACGTGTATGCCGTTTATCGCGGCCGGTCCGGGCTTAGCTGACCTCTTTCGCCTGTTTGTTTACCGGAGGTTTTTCGCTACGGCGGCTCAGGCGCACCCCCTGCAGTTCATATTTAATGCCCTGCACTTTTGCCGTTTCCTGGTAATCGTACAGCATGTTATAGATGTCGTGGTCGATGAAAGGAGCTTTGCTGCCATCGATCAGCACGGTATCACCGGGTTGAAGCGACCCTAAGGCTTCCTTCAGTTGTGGCTTGCTCAGGAAGTACAGGTCTTTCTCAAACACGATACGCACCTGCTTTCCCTCCCGGGTCAGGTGAAACGTGGTCTGAAAATTGGTGTAGAGGACAAAAAATATCCCCACCACCGTACCTATCGCAATACCGATCAGCAGGTCAGTGAAAATAATGCCGATTACGGTCACGATGAACGGAATGAACTGGTCCCAGCCATCCCGGAACGTCTTTTTGAAAATAGCGGGTTTGGCCAGTTTATAGCCGACCATAATCAGCACGGCTGCCAGGCAGGACAGCGGAATATGGTTGAGCAGGGCACCCCCCAGAAAAACGGCCAGCAGCAGCAGGATGCCGTGCATGATGGCCGACAGCCGGGTACGCGCTCCGCCATATACGTTAGCCGATGTACGCACCACTACCGACGTAACGGGCAGTCCGCCAACCATCCCGGACAGCATGTTGCCAATGCCCTGGGCCATCAGCTCCTGATTGGTTGACGACACGCGTTTAGCCGAATCGAGCCGGTCAGAGGCTTCAAGGTTCAGGAGCGTTTCCAGACTGGCTACCAGGGCAATGGTAGCAGCCACTCCGTAAATCCTCGGGTTGGCCAGTATGCTGAAATCGGGAAAATCGAAGATGGAAAAGAGGCTTTTCCCCGGCGCAATAATGGGGACCTGAACCATGTGCTGCTGGGCCGTATCGCCCAGGTACCAGCCCGGTACCGCTACGCGGAAATATTCGTTGAGCGCTACCCCCATGATGACTACGACCAGAGCCGCCGGGAAGTTTTTAACCAGCGGGCGTCTGCTACGGCTGGTCAGTTTCTCCCACCCTATGAGAAAACCCAGCGAAAGAACACTGATTATAACCGCCCCGGTACTGGCCGTTTCGACCGCCCGGTACAGTTCAGACAGCGTATTCTCCCCATCGGCCAGTTGCTGAAACTCATAGTCGCCTTCGTAATCAGTATCGCGCCCCAAAGCGTGGGGAATCTGCTTCAGGATAATAACGATACCAATGGCAACCAGCATTCCTTTAATGACACTATCGGGAAAAAAACCGCTGAATTTGCCCGCTTTAATCAATCCCATAACGAACTGCATTACGCCCGCCAGCACGACTGCTACCAGGAATGCTTCGTAAGATCCTATCTTTGTGATGGCATCGGCCACAATAACGGCCAGTCCGGCAGCGGGCCCGCTCACACTAATTTCTGAGCCCGAAAAGAAACCAACCACAATGCCGCCGATCACACCGGCCACCAGGCCTGCAAAGAGAGGGGCGCCCGAAGCCAGGGCAATACCCAGGCAAAGTGGCAGGGCAACAAGAAAAACTGACAGAGCCGCCGGAAAATCCTGACGGAAGTAAGACGATTGATAATCCCGGAGGGTACGAAAAGGGGTAAACAGTTGCATAAAGGTGTACTGACCGTGATGGTATAGTGGTTATAGGACGTTGATTGATATTATCCTTCAAAGGTACAAATAGATTAAAAAAAGATTAAACTATATTTTACATTGGCCCCTTTAACTGACGCTGAGACCGTATTTATCCGGGAAAACCTGACCGCCGATGTCCGGTCATTGCTGTTGCGCAGTCATCCCGCCGGTATAAACGCCCGGAAACTGGTGGCGCAGGTACTGGCCCGCCAGAAAGCCCGCGATAAATTACCGGCCTGGTACGCCACGGATGCCCTGATCTTTCCCCCGGCGCTGTCGGTAGAGCAGGCTTCTTCGGAGCGCACGGCTCAGTATAAAGCGTCGCTGGTGCAGGGTGCGTTACTGGTTGACGCTACAGGGGGAATGGGCGTCGATACCTGGGCTTTCTCCCGGCAAACGGGACGCGTGGTGTACGTAGAACAGCAACCCGAACTGGTAGAACACGCCCGGTATAACCTGCCGCTGCTGGGGGTAACCAATGCCGAATTTGTGGTGGGGGATGGAATCCGTATGCTTGAACAAATTGCGGGCAGCAGTCCCGAAAAAAAGGCCGACTGGCTTTACCTAGATCCGCACCGGCGCGATGAGCAGGGCGGTAAAGTAGTGAGACTGGACGACTGCGAACCCGACATTACCCGGCCGGGCGTACTGGATCAGTTGCTACAGCACACCCGTAAACTACTGGTAAAAGTGTCCCCCCTGCTGGACATTGATCTGGCCCTCAAACAACTGGCCAACCGGGTAGAAACGGTGCATATTGTAGCCGTACAGGGCGAAGTAAAAGAGTTGTTATTGGTGGTTGATAATCAGATAGTTGACAAAGTTAATGTTAAATTTAACACTGTTAACCTGCTGCCGGATATAGTGGTTGGTTTACAGTTTGAGTGGCGGGAGGAGTTGACCGCAGTAGTTGACTTTGGTAACCCCAAAACGTACCTGTACGAACCCAATGCCGCCGTGCTGAAGGCGGGTGCTTTTCGGGTAACAGCCGCTCGATTTGGTTTGGTTAAACTAGCCCCCAATAGCCATCTGTATACCAGTGATGCGCTGAAGCCTGACTTCCCCGGTCGAATATTTATCCTTAACGACGTAATAAAACCCGACAAAAACACCCTCAAAAACCATATCCCGGACCTGAAAGCCAACCTGACTACCCGAAACTTTCCGCAAACCGTAGCGGAACTGCGGAAAAAATTATCTTTACGGGAAGGGGGAGAAATTTACATTTTTGCCACTACCCTGCTGAACGGGGATAAGCGCCTGTTGATTACCCGAAAGGCAGCCCTGACGCCAGGCTGAAGCGCGTTACATACGGAGTTTGTTAACAGTTTAATTAAACCGTGACTATGATACCATTTGTGCATTTACTACTACTCGGCTGTTTATTGACAGTGTGCCCTAGTGCCTATGCTCAAACCGTTTACGCGGGTGAAAGCACGGTTGACAAGGGTAAAGTTGCGGGGCTATACCTGACCCTCCAGGGCGATGGGAAGCAAATTGAAAAAGACTGGGAGAACCAACTTCAGAAGTACGGACGCGTATCCGCTTCGCGGGGCACCTACCGCGTTCCCAATGCCAGCATCCCATCCGTATCATCGGAGCCCGTAAATCTGGTCAGTACGGTTAAATCATCGCGTACATCCGCCACCATTTTTGCCGCGTTCGACCTTGGCAGTGGTAATTATGTAACAACGGGTGGGACAGGGTATTCCGGTGCCGAGGAGCTACTCAAGAACTTTAGCGGTAACACCCTTTACCAGCAGGAAGTACGAGGGGCGCAGGCGGGTTTTGACGAAGCCCAGAAAAATCACCAGAAGCTGGTTCGTAACGGCGAGCGACTTCAACGGGCCATTGAGCAGAACGCCAAAGAAAAAGAACGGCTGCTGAAACGGATAGAGGATAACGATAAAGAACTGGTACAACTACAGAAGGATACCGAGACCAATAAAACTGACCAGGAGAAAGCTATTCTGGAACTGGAAAGCCGAAAGGGTAACGTAGAAGCGGTAAAAGCGAAAAGCAATAATTAATGGACCAGCCGAAACTGGTAACTACGTATAAGCATAACGGTTAGGTAACCCTGTAATTGCCAACCAAAGGGATGTGTAACAGGCTGTTTGTACCGTAATTACGCCTTCTGGTAAATTAATTTGACATAAGTGGCTAATATTACTACGCAGTATAGTATTATTACGAAATAATTTATAATTCCTAATCCATAAAAAATTTGTAACTCCCTATGCAGATATGGATACAGCTATGACCGACGAAGAGATGATTCGTCATTACCTACCCCATAATACAACTCAGTGCTTTGAAACACTCTACAATCGGTATGTCAACAAGGTCTACCACCGATGTTTGCAGATGACAAAAGATTCGGACAAGGCGGAAGATTTTACCCAGGACATTTTTATTAAAGTTTTCGGTAAGCTGGAGGGGTTTCAGCAACGGTCCAGCTTCTCGACCTGGCTTTACTCCATCTCGTATAATTACTGCGCCGACCAGCTTCGCCTGGCCAAACGATTTTCCACGACGCAACTGGAAGAGCGCCATGAGAGCACTACGTACGATGACTCCACGGAAACGCAGCTGCGGGAAGAAACCTATCAGGTCATGCAACAGGTTATTGCTACTTTATCGGCGCAGGAACGCACCATTTTACGGCTTAAATACGAAGACGGACTGAGCATTGATGAAATTGCCCAACTGTACGACCTGAAGATAAGTGCGGTAAAAATGAGACTGAAGCGAAGCCGGGCAAGAGTGCAGCAGCTTTGCTCCCGGCGATTTACCGACTAACCAGTCAGTACGGATACCTGTCGGTGTGCCTGCGATAGTACTGGTTTTATGGTCCCTTATACGAAAGACGGCCAAAGCATCAACCCGGTGCTTTGGCCGTCTTTCGTATAAGGCCCGGCATAGACACCTTAATTGCCTTCTTTGTAAAATACCCGTTTTACCCGCTCACTGATACCGGTTAACAGTTCATAGGGGATGGTGCCAATTTGTCGGGCCAGTTCACTGATGGGCAATTCAGGACCGAAGATGATAACGGCATCACCTTCCGAAGCCACCGCCGAGGTAACATCAATCATCGTCATGTCCATGCATACGTTACCCACCGTTTCACACCGTGTTCCGTTGACCAGCACCTGCCCCATACCGTTCCCGAACCGGCGGTCGTACCCATCGGCGTAGCCAATGGCCAGCGTAGCGATGCGGGCATCATGCGTGAGTACCCCCCGGCGACTGTACCCCACCGAATCACCCGCCCTGACGGTTTTAATCTGACTGATAACCGTTCGCAGCGTACCGACCGTATGCAGCACCGAGGGGTTTAGCCCGCTGGCTTCAACCCCGTAGAGGCCGATGCCCAGCCGAACCATGTCAAGTGTATAAGCCGGAAACCGCATGATACCCGCTGAATTCAGGATATGTCGGGTAGGCCGGTAGCCTAAAGCCGTTTCCAGAACTGCTGAGCTGCGCAGGAATGTATCGTACTGCTGCTGCGAGAACGCATTGAACCGGGCTTCGTCCGAACCCGCCAGATGGCTGAACACCGACACTACGTGCAAAGATGGATGCGCCGTCAGGTAAGCCGCCACCCCGGGTAGCTCGGATTCCAGAAAACCGAGCCGGTGCATGCCGGTGTCTATTTTCAGGTGAATGGCGCGGGGGCTGGCCTGGTCGGTATCAGGAGCCTGGTTTCGCAGAAATTCACCCCACTCTGTCAGCATCCGCCTACTATAAATCTCCGGCTCCAGGCCATACGACAGCAGGGCCGGGAAGGTTTCGGGGGCGGGATTCATCACCATGATCGGCAGGGTGATGCCGTTCTTCCGGAGGGCTACCCCTTCGTCGGCATACGCAACGGCCAGGTAGTCGACGCGGTGGTACTGCAGCAGTTGGGCTACTTCCGTACTGCCACTCCCGTAGGCAAAGGCCTTTACCATCACCATGATTTTTGTGCCGGAGCCAACTTTTTCCCGGTAGGTGTTCAGGTTATGGGTCAGGGCATCGAGGTTGATATCGAGTACCGTACCGTGTACCTTTTCTGCCAGCCGGTTGCTGATCCGCTCGAACGAGAAAGACCGGGCTCCTTTAACAAGCACCGCACAGTTTTGTACCGTGTGGAACGGGAACTGGGTCAACAAGGCATCGGTAGAGGCATAAAACAGGCTATTGTCAGCAAACAACGGGGCGTGGCGGCTCAGTACAGGCCCAATGCCAATGAACTGAGTTACGTCGGCCTCCCTGATCAGGGTACTCACCAGCGCGTACAGGTCCTGTTCCGGCTGCCCCGACTGCAGCACATCGGATAAAAAAACGACCCGTCGGCTGCGGGTGGTCTGCTGATTCAGAAAGCGAAGGGCCAGTTTAAGCCCCACTACGTCGTTGTTATACGAATCGTCAATCAGCACGCACTGATTGATTCCCGCTTTTAGCTCCAGCCGCATCGACACCGGGCGCAGGCGGTTCAGGCGGGGCTGCAACTGTGTGACGGTTTCGGGACGCAGTTGCAGCATCGTGACCAGGCAGTGCGTCAGGTTCTCCACGGAGGCAGGGTCAGTATAGGGGAGGGTTACCCGAACCGAACCGGCCTCCGGGCCCGTCAGGGTCAGTTCGTTGCCATTCAGCCGGGCCTGATAGGTTGCCTTGTTTTCCTGCGAGGACCAGGTAACGCACCGGATGTGGGGGTTAACGGCTTTCAGGAGCAGGTGTACCTCCTCGTCGATGTCGACGTAATCGGTGCAGTAAATAAGCGTATCCGAGTGGATAAACAGCCGGAGTTTCTCCGCAATTTTCTGCTTACGGGTTTTAAATCCCTCATCGTGGGCCGTGCCAACATTGGTAAACACGCCAATGGTGGGCCGGATGATGCGTTCAAGGGCGGGCATTTCCTGGGCCTGCGAAATACCGGCCTCAAAAATGCCCAGCGTGTGCCGGGGGGTCAATTCACGCACCGAGAGGGGAACGCCCAGTTGCGAGTTGTAGCTTTTAGGGCTTTTGGCAATGATAAAGTCGTCGGACAGCAGGTGGGCCAGCCATTCCTTCACAATGGTCTTGCCGTTACTGCCCGTAATACCAATTACCGGAATCTGCACCCTTGCCGGTGTTCGGCAGCCAGCAACTGGAGCGTGTGTAAACTGCTGTCCACTTCCCTGAATTCGGCTTCGGGGTACCGGCTAAGTTCGGACTGCAGGCCGGCCCGGCCCGGTGTTCCGGTCAGGGCCGACCGTTCCACCACGAACTGACGGACCCCTTTTTGGTACAGTTCCCCAATAAAAGCGTGCCCGTCGTGGTGTTCACCCCGGATGGCAAAAAAAACAACATCGGCCAGTTGGCTTTTGCCGGGTAGTCCGGTTAGCTGTCGGGAGTCGGTCAGCCAGTGCTGGTTTAGGAGGGAATGGTACGTCGTTGTCATATCAGAAAGCCGCATTGATCAACTAATGCGGGCTTTTTATTTTGTAAATCATTCATCATCGCTCCGGCGACCCGGTCATCATTCCTTTACATCCAGCCACGCCGTTTGAAGTAGATGATTTCGCCGATGGCGATAACCACCATAACCCCCCAGGTGTAGTAATAGCCGTGCGGGCTTTTCAGTTCGGGCATAAACTCGAAATTCATGCCGTACACGCCCACGATGAAGGTTAACGGAATAAAAATGGCCGAGATGATGGTGAGCGTTTTCATGACTGAGTTCATCCGGTTGTTAACAATCGAATAATACACATCCATCAGGCCCGCAATCAGTTCGCGGTACGACTCCTGGGTTTCAATGACCTGACTGATATGGTCGGCCAGGTCGCGCAGGTAGGGCAGGGTGTTCCGCTGAATCAGGTCCGACTCTTCGCGGAGCAGCGTGCCGAGAATTTCCCGCACCGGATAAATGGTTCGGCGAATAAAGGCCAGTTCCCGTTTCAGCGTGTAAAGGGTTGCCAGCGTTTGCCGGTCAGCACGTTCCTGCACTAATTGCTCTTCTATTTCCTCCATCTTATCGCCAATGCGTTCGGTTACCAGGAAGTAGTGGTCGATAATCACATCCATCAGCGCGTACAGCAGGTAGTCGGGTCCATTGCGCCGGGTTTTACCCGACGATGCTTTGATGCGTTCGATAACCGGCTCGAAAATATCGCTGGTGCGTTCTTCCTGAAAGGAGATAAGGTAGTTGGCCCCCAGCACAAAACTGATGTGCTCTACGTCGATTTCCTGATGCTGGACGCTATGGTGGATCATTTTCATGGTGACGAAAACGACCTGACTACCCAATGGAGTCCCTTCTTTTGTACCCTGGGGCGTTTCATCGTACAAATCAATTTTGGGTTTCTGCTCCGTGTTGAGCACATCTTCCAGCAACAGGGCGTGCAGGCGGTATTGCTGGCCCAGGGCTGCCAAGACTTTTGGTTCGTGAATACCATCCACATCAATCCAGTGGATGTAGGGGGTTTCGGGTAGCGGCAATGTACAGGCACTCAGCTTACTGCTGCTGTCAATTCGGTAGTCGGAAGCATTATAGTCGATGCGCTTGATTTTAATGGCATGTTCAATTTCCGCTCCTACGTACGTGAGGGTACCGGGAGACGTGCCGAGGGTTTTTTCGGCGGAGCGATAGCGCTTTCGTTTCGACATAATGAGCCGGGGAATCTGTTTGGCAGCAGGCCACCACTGGCCCGTTTGTGTTACTGGGTAAACGAACGGCCGGGCGAGTTGTTGATGAAAAAGCAACATTCGGTGTAGAACCTACTGAACAAAGTGGCAGGGGCTGATAGCCCCCCATAAAAAAGCAATCCCTGTCCATAATAGACAGGGATTGCTTTTTTATGGGAACGAGCCGTATCATTTACCTGATATCGCCCCCCGGAAACGCCGGTGTGTGCAGGTTGGCATAGTAGTAGCCATTGAACAAACTATCCACCCGTCCGGCAGTCGTCAGGGTCGTTGTGCCAATGATGGGCGAAACCAGACTGGCAAAGGGTACCTCAACCGGACCGTTGCCGTTAGCCGGAATAATGCGGTGCAGGCGGCCGGACTTATGAAGGAAAAGTAAGGTTAACGGTGAAAGACGATGGGTTGATCCGCTTGCAGGCTACAGCGGGCTTTGCTGCCGAACCCGGAAAAATGAAAACGGGTAACGTACCCAGCCAGGAGGTCGGTAACCGTCCATTGGAGCAATTATTAAGGCTGCGCAAAAAGTGCTGATAGAACGGAGATCGGCTACTTATACCGATAGTATACTAAAGGGTACGTTACCGAAAAATCCGGCAGCCAACGTGTCGGTCCAGACGATCACTGGAGCGTAATTAACCAGGCACGCATCTGAGCGCAAAAGGCCAGTCCGGTATACCGGACTGGCCTTTTGCGCTCAGATGCGTAACCCCCAAAACAGAGAGTACAGCAACTATCTCTTCTTAATATCGCCCCGAATTTCGCCCGCCGGATAGGCTGCCGAATGTAGATTTACGTAATAAAATCCATTCAGTATGCTATCTGCTTTCGACTGGCGCAACACCGCGCTTGTTCCAATAATCGGACTTGCCAGTGCAGGGAATGGGAAGTCAGGGTCAACGCCACCCGTACCATTGGCCGCCGTAATGCGGTGTAAGTGCCCGGCAGTAGGTGTAAGTCCAGAATACGTAACCGTGTAACTCATCACCCGGGTAGTCGTATTCAGATTTCCGACAAAAGAACCCACGGCGGTCGATGTGTTCGACGTTGGCTTCTCGCTCGCCCCGTTAACGGTTGCCGTTAATACGGATACAGTTGGTGTTGATAACGTACCGGGGTTATCTTCTTTACTACACGATATACCGATCAGGCCCAGGGCCAGCAACGCAGCAACGGGAAAAAATTTACTTTTCTTCATGACAGTTGGTAATTTATATAACGGACACCCGCTTTTGTACCGGTGTCAGTTAGTAAACGGTAAATAATCGATTTGGTTTTTAAGAAACGGTATTTTGTGTCGACAAACCGGTAAAAAACGCACCGGTACGATAAAAAAGTCGGTGCTGGCGGGTGGCGTTGACCGCCTGCCAGCACACAGCCCGCAACCGGGAAGGGCTTATTTCTTGTTGATATCACCCCGGATTTCGCCCGCCGGGTAGGCGGCCGAATGGAGATTAACGTAATAAAATCCAGTCAGCATGCTATCTACTTTCGACTGAGCTAACGCGGCCGTAGTGCCAATAATAGGACTGGTCACCGATTTGAATCCCACATCGACACCTCCCGTGCCGTCGGCTTTGGTTATCTTGTGCAGGTGGCCCATGGTGGGGGTAAATCCCTGGTAGGTAACCGTGTAACTTAATACCCGTGTCGTTGTGTTCAACTCCCCGGTAAAGGTGCCGGTAGCAGTCGATGGCGTTGGAGCCGGTTTTTCACTGGCCCCGTTCAGGGTAGCGATCAACGGAACCATGGCTTTTGGCGCGTTTTTGAAGGATAGACCAACAAGGCCCAGCACCAACAGGGCGGCAATGGATAAAAGGCTTGTTTTTTTCATGAGCATCTCCGGGGTAAGATTGGAACGATAACTACATAGGGGCAAGTTAGTTAGCTCCTTACCCCTAAACAGGTTGTACCGTGTATAGTTTGACCGGTACGCCTGATTCTTGGCCTGCGCCATACTAAATACGGGGAAGTAGCGCAAAATCACCTCAATCCTGCCGATGTTGACCAGGATTACCAACCATTTGTCAGATTATTTCCAAAACGAGTCAGAATCTTCTAATTTTGACCCGCCACCCGAACCCATGTTCCGGTACGGGTGGTTTTTCCTGTAGCGTATTCATTTCAGTAACCCGTTATTCCTGTTAGTTATGGCTTTTGATGTAGATATGATTCGGCGCGTGTACGCAACCCTGGGCGGACGTGTAGAAGCAGCCCGAAAGGCAGTTGGTAAACCGCTGACCCTGTCGGAGAAAATTTTATACAGTCACCTTTTTTCCGGTGCTACTACCCAGGCATTCGAACGGGGTAAAGCTTACGTGGACTTTGCCCCCGACCGCGTGGCCATGCAGGATGCTACGGCCCAGATGGCCCTGCTGCAATTTATGCAGGCGGGCCGGCCGCAGGTGGCTGTTCCCTCCACCGTACATTGCGACCACCTCATTCAGGCCGAAGTAGGCGCGGATAAGGACCTGGATATTGCCAAAAGCAAAAACAAGGAGGTCTACGACTTTCTGGCGTCCATCTCGGATAAATACGGCATTGGTTTCTGGAAACCCGGAGCCGGTATCATCCACCAGGTCGTACTGGAAAACTACGCGTTTCCCGGCGGTATGATGATTGGTACCGATTCTCACACGCCGAACGCGGGTGGTCTGGGTATGATTGCCATTGGCGTGGGAGGGGCTGATGCCTGCGACGTGATGGCGGGTCTGGCCTGGGAACTGAAAATGCCGAAACTTATTGGTATCAAACTAACCGGCAAACTGAGCGGCTGGGCATCGGCCAAAGACGTTATCCTGCGGGTGGCGGGTATCCTGACCGTAAAAGGCGGTACAGGATGCATCGTGGAATATTTTGGTGAAGGAGCCGAGAGCCTGTCGGCTACCGGTAAAGGAACCATTTGTAACATGGGCGCCGAGATAGGGGCAACCACGTCTATTTTCGCGTACGATGAAAAAATTGGCGACTACCTGCGCGCTACCAGCCGGGCCGAGATTGCCGAGGCTGCCGGAGAAGTACGGGCAAACCTGCGCGCCGATGACGAAGTCTATGCCGACCCTGCTCAATACTACGACCAGCTGATTGAGATCAACCTCTCGGAACTGGAACCCCACATCAACGGTCCCTTCACCCCCGATCTGGCCTGGCCGCTGTCTAACTTTGCCAAAGCGGTAAAGGAAAACAACTGGCCTGCTACGCTGGAAGTGGGTCTGATTGGTTCCTGCACCAACTCCAGCTACGAAGACATGACCCGCTCGGCCTCGGTAGCGGCTCAGGCAACGGCTAAAAATCTGAAAGCCAAAGCCGAATTCACGGTAACGCCCGGTTCTGAACTGGTCCGGTTTACCGCCGAACGCGACGGGTTGCTTGATACCTTCGAGCAAATTGGTGGCGTGGTACTGGCCAACGCCTGTGGTCCCTGTATTGGGCAGTGGGCGCGGCACATGGACGACCCAACCCGCCAAAACTCAATCATCACTTCCTTTAACCGGAACTTTGCCAAGCGGAATGACGGGAACGCCAGCACCCACGCTTTTGTGGCTTCCCCCGAAATCGTGACGGCCCTGGTCATTGCGGGAGACCTGACGTTCAACCCGATGACCGACACGCTGACCAACGAAGCGGGTGAGCAGGTAAAACTCGATGAGCCACAGGGCATCGAGCAGCCGGTCAATGGCTACGCCGTTGACGACGCTGGTTATCAGGCACCCGCCCAAGATGGGTCGGGTGTGCAGGTTATCGTGTCGCCAGCGTCCGACCGTCTCCAGTTGCTGGAGCCGTTCAAGGCGTGGGAGGGTACGGACCTGACCGGTCTGAAACTGCTCATCAAAGCCAAAGGCAAGTGTACCACCGACCATATTTCGATGGCGGGTCCCTGGCTCAAGTACCGGGGTCACCTCGACAATATCTCGAACAACATGCTGATTGGTGCGGTGAACTTCTACAACGAGAAGACCAACACCGTTAAAAATCAGCTAACCGGCCAATACGGCGAAGTACCCGCCGTGCAGCGGGCGTACAAAGCCGCCGGGGTTGGCTCCATCGTCGTGGGCGATGAGAACTACGGCGAAGGGTCCTCCCGCGAACACGCGGCTATGGAACCCCGTTTCCTGGGTGTGCGGGCTATTCTGGTGCGGTCATTCGCCCGGATTCACGAAACGAACCTGAAAAAACAGGGAATGCTGGGGCTGACGTTCGCCAACCCGGCGGATTACGACAAAGTGCGGGAAGACGATACCATCGAGATCAACGGTCTGACCGAATTCGCACCGGGCCGCCCGCTGGAAATCGTGCTGCACCACGCCGACGGTACGGACGATGAGTTTCCGGTCAATCATACCTACAACGAAGGCCAGATCGAGTGGTTCAAAGCGGGTGCCGCGCTGAATATCATCCGGATGAAGCAGAACGCGTAAGCAAAAACCGATTGGGTAACACTAAGGGGGAGTAGTCAGCGACTACTCCCCCTTAGTGTTACCCAACTAGCTGGTTCAACGACACATTTCAGTGGTTCATGCGGTAAAGCGTACCGTCCTCCACAACGTACAAGGCCCCGTTCATGGCTGTTATCAGGGTCACGTCCCGGAGCAGGCCACGTTTTCCCACCTGTTCACTAGTACCCGCCATGTCGG
Organism: uncultured Cytophagales bacterium; assembly: GCA_963784335.1. GTDB lineage: Bacteria > Bacteroidota > Bacteroidia > Cytophagales > Spirosomataceae > Spirosoma. The sequence goes on from CAWARB010000014.1 coordinate 202,749, forward strand.
TTTTGTAGAGGGTGCCATTTTTTTCTATACTCCACAAAATACCCTGTTCGCCCACCATGGCTATCGTATTCGCCCACGCTCCTTTTTTGCCTACCTGTTTCCAGCGCATCGCCTGGATGCTGGTTTGGTAGAGGGTGCCATTCTCAACGGTCCACAGGTACCCGCCGGTTGCTTCCAGCATGGCTGCGTCGGTAAACTCGCCATCACCGCCAATTTGCTTCCAGGTACCGTTCTTCGCAGTTTCGTACAGGGTGCCCGATGTTTCGACGCTGTATAGTTTACCATTGAGTCCCACCATCGCTTCCGTATTTTTCCAGTCTTCGGCTTTCCCAACCTGTTTCCAGATGGCGGTTTCGGGATCTGTACGGTACAGAGAGCCGTCTTCCACGGTCCAGATGGCCCCATCCATCGCTACTAAAATTTCAGCGTGGTCGAACTCCCCTTTTTTGCCCAGTTGCTCATACGTTCCATCTTCATCGGTTTCAAACAGCGTACCATCCTTCTCGATACTGTACAGATGACCATTCAGAGCTGCCACGGCCACGGTATTTTCCCAATCGCCTTTTTTGCCGATTTGCTCCCATGTCTGAGCGGTTACGGGCTGTAGCGTGAAGCCGGCCACAGCGATGAGGATACTAAGGGTAATCATTTTCATTGGTTACGGTTGTACACTAGTGGAATTAGAAACTCAGCTTCGTGGCGGAGTTCTTCAGTATACGATTTCAAAGGTAATAGTTAATTATACTTATATCAAAAGCGCTGTTTTGTTACATCAACGCAACAGTAGACGGATGAGCAAATAGGGGCTACCGGTACTTTCAGGGTCAACCGATTGAAAGCGGACCTGTTTGGCACAGTAGCGATGGGGAACCGTATAGTCGTGTTAGTGATAAAACCGCTGATACACCCGTTCCTCAATTAACCGGGAGAAGGCATAAAAAGCTGCCTGGTTTAGTAGGGCTGGTAACGAAAGCAACCGCATCGGAATGGCTGGATTGCCGGGCTGGTAGGGCGGCTGGGCATAGGAGAAATCATTGACCTGAAACCCCTGCCGTTCGTAAAATCGAATCCGTCGCTTGCTTAAGTCATCCGTCGGGAGTTCGGCTTCCAGTAAATAATGGGCGGCAGGTATGCTGAGTACCCGCGCAAGGGCCTCCTGACCCAGTTGCTGACCGCGCCGGGCAGGGTCGATGGCGAAGTGCTCGATGAACAGCACACCGGCATCGGGCCACTGCCAGTAACTGATGAACCCAACGGGTTGCCCGGCCCGTATCAGGGCGCACAGGTGCAGGTCCGGATAGGGGAGTAATGAAATGAGTACGTCAAAATCCCGCCGTTCTTCGGGTGGGAAAGCGGTTTCGTACCAGCGTCGAATGGGCGTTAAGTAGGGATGAGGCCCCGTGATGCGTACCAGCTCCATGAACTAATCGAGTCCTGCCACCGCTTTCCTGAGCGCGTCGAACTGGCGTTTCTTTTGCAGTACCGCGGGAGCGGCTACCCGTTCCCTACAGTCGAAAATAGCGCAGCGTTCGCAGGTCTGGTTCACCACCCGAAACGGAATATCGTGCAGGGACTTCACGCCGGCCGGGTTGTTGAGGAACTTCATTTTGCTTTTCAGGGTATCGTTGACCGCAAAGCACATCGAAAGGCTTATGTTTTGCCCGGTGGCCGGCTGAAACGGATGCGCCACCGAAATAATAAGGTATTGCTGGCCGGAATCGGCGTATTCGGAGAGCTGCGCCCGGCAAAGGATACCATCGAACGATTTATGTTGCTGGATGTACTGCAACTCCTCCAGGATGGTCCAGGCTATCCACCGGCGGCAAAAATGCTCGTCGACAATGCCGCGTGGTCCCTGCTTCCGGGACAGGTGCATCTCTTTGGTCAGCTGGAAGGTAATCTGGCCGGGAGTGTGATTGAAGCGGTAAAAAAATAACTGGTCGATACCAAACTGACTGGGCAATACCGTACTGAGCCGGTAGAAAAACTGCTCGGGTGTTGTCTTGAAGTGGTCGATGAGTTGCAGGAAATCGTCGTTATGCCAGGTGTCGCGGGCAAACAGGTCGCTTAGCTTCGCCACCAGTTTCTCCCGCCGAATCAGGATGGCACCGGCAAAATACGATGCCTTGTAGTTGTTCAGTATCTGTTCGAACGACTCGGCTTCTACCCAGGAATAGGTAGTGGGCCTGTTTTTCACCTGCATAAACTGGAAGCCTACTTCCCGGGCCAGAATAAAGACCCGCTGCTCGGCCGACAAATCGGCGTTCAGGTACAGGGTGTGTTTTTCGGGCCGGAAAATGGAGCGCAGGGCCACCAGTTCCGGTTGTGTACGGGCATCGAACTGTTCGGGCCGGATGGCGTAGCGGGTCTTGAGCAGGTTGATGAGCAGGGCTTCGCCCACCCCCTGATCGGCGGGGGCAAACTCGTTCAGAAACCGGTCGGCATCGGCTTCGATATCCGGAAAGTAATTGTCGTGCAGTTCCTGATACGACCGCAGCATGGTCAGGTACAGCCGCTCAACGCTCATGTTGTAGCTAAGGGCAATATCCATGAAGGTGCGGACCATGGCGCTCACTTTGGCGGGGGCTTCGGCCAGCAGTTCGAGCAGGTCGGAGGGGTCGATGCCGAAGAGTTCAAGCGGAATCTCCGTCAGGAATTTAGAGCGTAAGAGGTCGGAGATGGGCTCCAGTTTCTTACTGAGTTTCAGCGATACCAGCGAGTCATAGTCCACCTGCAGGGCATTGGCCAGGGCCGAAATCTTGTCGGTTTTCGGGTATTTCCGCCCTTTCTCGATTTCCGTTACGTAGGATATGGATAAACCTGATTGATGGGCCAGCTCGCTGACCGAAAGCCCCTTGTCGAGCCGTAACTGACGAAGTTTGAGGCCAAATAACAGACGAATATGATCGGCGGGGAGGTTCAAAGGGTTGCGCGTTAAGTGTGTAGTGGCTCGGACTGGCCACCCAGCAGGGGATTCACATTCCAGGCCCGGGCCGTATCGTAGTGCAGGTAACCACCGGCCGTGTACAACGGGCTGGAAACGTTATTGGTGTACAGCTGGCCGGTTCCCAATCCCTGCGGGAGTAAGTGTTTAAACTGGCCGGTATACTGGGCAATGGCATTCAGGCCGATGTTCGATTCCAGGGCGGAGGTGATCCACCAGCCGATACCGAGCCGCCCAGCGAGTTCGATCCACTCATCACAATGGCGTAATCCGCCCAGCAGGGTAGGTTTCAGGATAATAAACTGGGGCTGAATCTTTTTCAGCAGCCGGTATTTCTGCACGTATTCCATTTGTCCGATCAGTTCCTCATCGAGCGCAATGGGCAGGGGCGAGTGGCGGCAAAGGTCGGCCATTACGTCCGGCTGTCCCGCCCGGATGGGTTGCTCAATCGAGTGTAAATCGTACGAAGCCAGTTTGGTCAGTTTGCCCATAGCCTCGTCGGGCGTGAAGGCCCCGTTGGCATCCACGCGAAGGGTAATCTGCTCGGCGGAGTAGCGGGACCGGATCATGGCCAGTAGGTCACACTCCTCCTCGAAATGAAGCGCACTGATTTTTAATTTCAGGGTGGTATAACCGGCTTGAAGTTTTTCGTCAATCTGCTCCCGCATAAACGCCTGACTGCCCATCCAGATCAGGCCATTGATGGGTAAAGCCCGTTCACCAGTCGTAAAATCGGACGGTTTGATCAGGCGATGCCCACCGGCCAGAAAATCGAGCATAGCCGTTTCGAAACCGAAAAGAATACTCGGAAACTGCGGGCTGATGACCTGATTGAGAATGATGGGCAGGTTCCAGCTAAACAGCTGAAGGTCCAGTTCATTAAAATCCTGACAGCACTGCTCCAGGCACTCGGTAAAATCGGGCCGGTCGTCGTAACTTAACCCGACCAGCGGACCACATTCGCCGTACCCGATTGCCGACATATCCTCATCATCGTACAGGCGAACGATGTACGACGTTTTTTGCGTGAGGGTGCCGCGCGACGTACCTGCTTCGAAGCGAAAGTGCAACGTGTATGGAATGAAGTCGACTTTTAAACTCATTGGTCAGGTGGGCAGGGCAAAAAAATATCAGTCCTAAAAGTACTACTTTTGACGGCTCAGGCGGGCAATAATACGAAAATAATAATGAAGCGTTCGGTCAGGGAATGGGTACTCAGTCCCCTCAGTGGGGTGTACGGCGCACTAACCGATGTCCGTAATTGGCTCTATGATAATGGCTTATTAGCGACTCAGCGACCAACTATTCAGTCTGTCAGTGTCGGTAACTTAACGGTTGGGGGAACCGGAAAGACACCCATGGTTGAATTTTTGATTAAACGGTCACTGGCAGTCGGCGAGTTTAAGGCGGGCGCACTGGCTACCCTGAGCCGGGGCTACGGCCGGAAAACAACCGGGTTCCGCGTCGCCAGTGATGCCGACACCGCCGACACCATCGGCGATGAACCCCGGCAACTCTACCGTAAGTTTAACCCCGCCATTCGGGTGTGTGTGGGTGAACGGCGGGTCGAAGCCCTTGAATCCTTGCTCGAACTATACCCGGAAACAAAACGGGTCCTGCTCGATGATGCGTTTCAGCACCGCCCCCTGGCTCCCCACGTGTCTATCCTGCTGATGGATTACAACCGCCCGTTTTATAACGACCGGCCCTTCCCCGGCGGTCGGCTCCGCGAACGACGGAAAGGGGCCCGCCGGGCCGATGTGCTGGTGGTGACCAAATGCCCCCTTACGTTGCCCGTTGCCGAACAGACGCACATAGCGAATCGGATTCGTCCGTACACCCGTCCCGACATACCGATTTTTTTTGCCGGTCTGGTCTACGAGGCCCCCGTATCCTTCGCCCGGGGGCAATCGGTAACAACCCTGCGGGCGGTGGTGCTGGTATCGGGTCTGGGCAACGCCACGCCCCTGGAGCAGTATGTCCGGCAGCACTACCACCTCGTTCGGCACGCTCGTTTTGCCGACCACCACCCCTACACCCGCCCAACGCTGGAGCAACTGGTAACCGACCTGCCGGCGGATACGGTCCTGCTGACGACCGAAAAAGACTGGGTAAAACTCGATGCCCTGCTCACACCCGCCGAGCGGGCAACCTGGCCCCTGTATTACCTGCCGGTGGCCATGCAGTTTTTAGCCGGTCAGGAAACCGGTTTCCTGACCGTAATGGATGAGGTGGGGCTTAAAAATCGTTAAATACCCAACAACGGTTACCGGTAGTATTCTGCTGTCCGGCGTTTTGACGTACTTTTGATGGAATGAATCGACGGGTACTCCTACTTTTTTTATTGATCGGGCTGGTCAGCACCGGCCGGGCGCAGCAATTTCCGGGTTCAACCCAGCCGGGTGGCTTTCCCGGTGGGTTTGGTGGGCGGCAGACAATGCCCACCTCCACCACGGGCCAAACCGGAACTGGTACTAGTATCATCGACGACTCGACCAAAGTCATTTACGGCCCCAGGTCGACCCGTTACGTACTGGAAGACGATATTTTCAATAACCGGAAGAAGTTGTACACCGTGGATACCACCATGGATAATGTACACCGGTACACCTACGTACAGCGGAGCCAGAATATGTACCAGGATTTAGGCGCTCTGGGTACCCCCATCCGGCCGGTGTTCGTTCAGGCACCTGCGCAGTTGGGTGCCCAGTCGGGGTATTCCGTCTTCGACCCGTATGCGTATCCGACCATGGGGGTGAAATATTTTAACACGAAATCGCCTTTCACGGATATGTACGTGGCACTGGGGGCGAATGATCAGAATATTCTGCGGTTCGACATGGCCCAGAATATCAATTCCCGCTGGAACATCGGTTTCAATGTTCAGCGGTTTACGTCCCAGAAACAGTTTGGCACCAGCGGCACCAATGACCCCTACAAACTGCTGGCCCAGAACTGGGCCTTCCTGCTGCATACCAACTACACCTCAAAAAACGAGAAATACACCCTGCTGGCGCACTTCAATAACATGAACCACAGCCTGGATGACCAGGGGGGAGTACTGCCAGGACTAACCGGAGACCGGGTTCCCATCATTTATAATTATACGGGTGATCCGCGGCTTCGTTCCGGGGTGAGATCCGTGCAGGGACCCCACGGCTGGGAGATTCGTAATGATTACCACGCCTACCATCAGTTCGTACTCGATAAAGGGTTCCAGCTTTACCACCGCTTCGATTATAAATCCCACCGGAACTTCTACCAGGACGATACCCTGCGGCTCAACCAGTCGGTTACCCCGATCACCAGTCCGGAACCGCTGCCGTTTTACCCGACGTTTACCGGCGACACCTCGCGCATTTTCCAGCTGGCGCGTTTCCGGCTGCTCGAAAACCAGGTAGGTATCAAGGGTATTGCTCAGTTCAAAGGGTCCTCGTTTAATTATCGGACCTACCTGCGCGTCCGGAATTACCGGCAGTTCACCCGTTACAACGAAACCCGTAACAGCTTTGCCGAATACGCCACGCCCCGGCTCGAAACCTTTCTGGGCGGCTGGATGGGCTATTATTTCCCCGACAGCCTGTCGCAGGTAACGGCCGAACTCGAATACCAGGTGGGCGGGGGCTACCGGCTGCAGGGGCAACTCGACAGTAAGTTGCTGACGGCGGGGTACAGTTCCATGTTCGTCAATCCAACCCTGTTGCAGGAGCGGTTTCAGAGTCCCCTGTTCTTCTGGCGGAATAACTTCAGTCTGCGGGGCTACAACCACGCCTTCGGGAAACTCAACCTGAAGTACAAAAACGTCCGGCTGGAGCCGATGCTGGATTATTACCTGCTGAGCAACTACATCTATTTCGACGAAAAAGCGGCTCCTCAGCAGGTAGATGGCTCCTTTAGTGTGCTCCGGACGGGGTTAGGGTATCACCTCCAGGCGGGTAAGTTTCTGCTGGCGGGGCAGGGGTATTACACCGTACAATCCCGGACGGATGTCTTGCGTACGCCCCCGTTTTTCGTGAATGCCCGCCTGCAGTACGAGTTTCTGTACGCCAAAGTGCTGTACATTCAGGCGGGTATCGACCTGCATTATAAATCGTCGTATTACGCGGACGCCTACATGCCCGTTACCCAGCAGTTTTACCTGCAAAACCGGCAGGCGGTGGAGGGGGCCGTGCTGGCCGATGTGTACGCCAACCTGCGCGTGAACCGGACCCGCCTGTTCGTGAAACTGACCCACGCTAACCAGGGCGTTTTTCAGCCCGGTTACTTCGTTGCCCCCGATTTTCTGCAGATGCGCCGGGGCTTTGCCTTCGGCGTCGACTGGTACCTGTTCGATTAACGATAGTGGTCATTTATTGGGTAAAATAAGTTGGGCAACTGCTTATAGAACTGTTGTTACCCCCAACGTGCTATGATCAAGGCCCTGTTGCTGGCATGCCTGTTTATCTTTTCTGGCTTTATCGACGCGCCAGCCCCGCCGGTCAGGCTCTTCGATGGGCAAACGTTCCGGGGCTGGGAAGGTGATACGACGGGTATGTGGCGCATTCGGGATGGAGCCCTCGTGGGTGGTTCGCTGAACAAACAGGTGCCACAAAATGATTTTCTTTGTACCACCCGTAGCTATGCCAATTTTGAGCTGACCCTCCAGTGGAAACTGGTTGGCACCGGCTTTGTAAACGGCGGGGTGCAGCTACGCAGTCAGCGACTAACGAATCCGGTCTACGAAATGACTGGGTACCAGGCCGATCTGGGCACCGGTTACTGGGGGAGTCTGTACGATGAGTCGCGCCGTAACAAGACGCTGGTTGCGCCCGATTCCAGCCTGATAAAACGGATTCTGCGGCCGGATGACTGGAACGACTACCGGATTCGCTGCGAAGGGCCCCGCATCCGGCTCTGGCTCAATGGGGAGCAAACGGTTGATTACAGGGAAACGGACCCCGCTATTCCCCGGTCGGGCCTGATTGGCTTGCAAATCCACGGCGGTGGTAAGGCGGAGGCAGCCTATAAAAACATTGTTTTACGGGAATTACCTTGACTAATACTAAGGCCTGTGCGTATATTGCAATTCTTAAAATATATTAAAAACTTACCTACTGCATGAGTTTATTTCATAGTCCAAAAGCACCGGTTGAGTACGATGTTGCCATTGTTGGCTCAGGCGCGGGGGGCGGTATGGCCGCTTATACCCTGGCCAAAGCGGGGGCGAAAGTCGTGCTGCTCGAAGCGGGCGGTTACTTCGACCCTGCCGACCCGAAGTACATCACCCAACTGAAATGGCCCTGGGAGTCGCCCCGGCGCGGAGCCAGTACAACGCGGGCCTTCGGCGATTTCGATGCGGCCTGGGGCGGCTGGGACATTGAAGGCGAACCGTACACCAACGCGAAAGGATCCGATTTTCACTGGTTCCGCTCCCGGATGCTGGGCGGCCGCACCAACCACTGGGGGCGTATCTCGCTCCGCTTTGCTCCCGATGATTTTCGGCGTAAGAGCATGACCGGCGTGGGCGAAGACTGGCCAATCGGGTACGACGATATCAAACCGTTCTACGACCGGGTTGACCGGCTCATCGGCGTGTTTGGCTCGGTAGAGAATATGGCCTCTGAACCCGATGGTATTTTTCTGCCCCCGCCCAAGCCCCGCCTGCACGAGCTGATGATTCGGAAGGGGGCCCGTACACTGGGTATTCCGGTTATTCCCTCCCGGCTGAGTATCCTGACCAAATCCATCAACGATGAGCGGGGTGCCTGTTTTTACTGTAGCCAGTGTGGTCGCGGCTGTCAGGCGTACGCCGACTTCTCGTCCTCGTCGGTGCTGGTGAAACCCGCCATGAAAACGGGTAACGTGACACTGATAAACGGAGCCATGGTGCGCGAAGTACTGACCGACCCGCAAACCGGGCTGGCTACGGGCGTCAGTTACGTGAATACCCAGACGATGCAGGAGGTGACCGTTAAAGCCAAAACGGTGGTGCTGGCGGCCAGCGCGGGCGAAACCGCCCGGTTGCTGCTGAACTCCAAATCGAGCCGCTTCTCCAATGGCCTGGCCAATACCAGTGGTGTGGTGGGTAAGTACATCAATGACTCGACGGGTGCCAGCCGGTCGGCGTTTATACCGGCCCTGATGGACCGCAAACGCTACAATGAAGATGGCGTGGGAGGGATGCACGTATTCACGCCCTGGTGGCTGGACAACAAAAAACTGGATTTCCCCCGCGGGTACCACATCGAATACTGGGGTGGCATGGGCATGCCCGCCTACGGCTTTGGCTGGGGTATCGAAGCCATGAACGGCATGATTGCCGGTCGGGATGGCAAGATGAAAGCCGGTGGCGGCTACGGTGCCAGCCTGAAAGATGACTACCGTCGATTCTACGGTGCCTACGTGGGCATGGCGGGCCGGGGTGAACCCGTACCCCTCGAAAGCAATTACTGCGAAATCGATCCGAACGTGGTGGATAAATACGGTATTCCGGTGCTGCGGTTCAACTACAAGTGGTCAGACTACGAGATCAAGCAGGCCAAACACATGCAGGAAACCTTCGAGGAAATTATCCATTCGATGGGTGGTATTGCCCTGGGCGACAAGCCGAATGCGACCAACAATTACGGGCTGGCCGCGCCGGGACTGATCATCCACGAGGTGGGTACCGCCCGGATGGGCAACGACCCCAAAAACTCGGTGCTGAACAAGTACCAGCAGGCGCACGACGTAAAGAACCTGTTTGTGGTTGATGCGGCTCCCTTCCCGTCGCAGGGGGATAAAAACGTTACCTGGACCATTCTGGCCAGTTCCATGCGTACGAGTGAGTATTTAATCGATCAGGTCAAGAAGAAAAATATTTAAGCGATATGAAACGCAGAGACACCCTAAAAGCCCTGTCCCTTACTGGTTTTGGCCTGGCCGTTACGCCGGTTGAAGCCGCTGTGCCGGAACCACAGCCCAAACCCCTGAAAATTCCGGGAGGTCGTCAGAAATTTGAAGCCGAGCGCGATGCAAAGCTCATGTCCGAGAAGTTCTTTACCCCCCACGAACTGCAAACGGTTACGGTACTGTCGGATATTATTATCCCGGCCGATGCCAAGTCGGGCAGTGCATCGCAGTCGGGGGTTCCGGCCTTCATCGAATTCATGATGAAAGATCAGCCTAACAATCAGACGCCCATGCGGGGGGGAATCCGCTGGCTGGACAATACGTCGACCAAACTGTTCGGCAAGCCATTCGTGCAATGCACCAAAGCCCAGCAGATCGAACTGGTGGACCAGATTGCCTATCCATCGACCGTTAAATCGAACATGTCGCAGGGGGCTTCTTTTTTCAGCCTGATGCGCAACATGACCGCCACCGGCTTTTTTACCAGTCAGATGGGGATCAAAGACCTGGGTTACGTGGGCAATGTGCCCAACCAGTGGGACGGTGTACCCGCCGACGTGCTCAAGCAGTACGACCTGGCCTACGAAGAGCGGGAACTGAATCAGGATAAATAGTTTGCCTCATTCGGGTATACGGTTTACTGACGCAGGTAACGTTCGCGTCAGTAAACCGTAATCCGAATACCAGTTAAGTCTGCACCACTTTTGTCTTGATTCCCGCCCGGTCGCCACTTTCCTGTCGGCCCAGCAGATACACCTCCATTTCCGTTTCACCCACCCGGAACACCTGCCGACCGGTTAATGCCTGCTCAACCACATCTTTTAGCTGCTGGAAATTCGTGGCTCTGGTCTTTTCTTCGGCCTCATACCAGTCCTGCTGCGTCGTGACGGGTTCCCAGAAGTCAGCTTCCGGGATTTCTTCCACATAGACCGAGGGCGGCAGCATCTGCCAGTCCTTGATCTGGCTTACGGTGAGTGGTTCAGCCTGTTTCAGGTAGCAGGTCGTCAGTTCGAGGGGTTCATCCGACTCGCTCGGATACAGCAAATCGGGGAGTAAGGGACCGGCTTTTTCGGCGAATTGATTGAGTTCAGGCGCTGGGTTGCTGCTTTCGGGGGCTTCGTTCGGTGCGGTCGTGCCGGGTGCCGACAACGCATTTATCGTTGAGTTGCTGCTTTTCGGGTCTTCGTTCGTCATACAGGCAGTAAATATATTCACGCCAAATTAACGGATTCGGGTAGACTAATCGACCGGAATCTGGTTAATTTTAACGCCGGGTGATGTTTATCCTACTCCCGATTACCATTTTCTAAAAAAACAATACTATGCTAGAAACATTGATGAACCTGGTTAAGCAGCAGTCAGGACAGGCAGTCGTGAATAACCCAGCTATCCCGAACGAGCAGAACGATAATGTGATGCAAACCATTTCCAGCACCATCATGAGTAGTCTGGGGCAGCAGGCCCAGGGCGGTGGCCTGGGCAATTTGCTGGGTATGGTAACGGGCGGTGGCCAAAACGTGGAGCAAAACCCCGTTACCCAGGGGGTAAAGCAGGATGTGGAGCAGAACCTGATGCAGAAACTGGGCATCTCACCCCAGGTAGCCATGTCGATAGCGGCAGCGGTAGTGCCAATGGTGCTAAGCAAACTGATGAATAAAGCCGCTGACCCAGCCGATTCCAGCGTTGACGGCAACGTGATTCTGGGTGAAGCAACGGGGAAGCCGGGTATGGACTGGATGGGCGCTGCGTCGTCGGCCATGGCCGATGGTAAACTGGACATGAACGACCTGATGCGCGCAATGGGTAACCAGGGTAATCAGAGTGGTCAGAGCAGTGGTGGTGGCCTGGGCGGTATGCTCGGCGGCCTGCTGGGCGGTCGGTAAGAAGCCAGCAGGCTCTGCCCGGTACGGCTGGGCAGCAGCCAGCTGTAATGCACACAAAACAACGGGTTTACTACCCGTTTAGGACAATAAAAAAAGCGCGGCCAGTAGGCTGCGCTTTTTTTTGATTGACCGTTCGTGAAAAATCTTGCCTACTCTAGGGGGAGGTATCCCAAACCAGGCTCAGGCTGGGCCACCCATTTCGCCCGATGTGCTTTCTCCTGAAGCGCTTTGCCGGGTGCCTGTGGGTAAATTCAATAAGGCATCGGAGAAGTAATGAAAGTTTGATTAACAGTCGTAGGGTTTCATGATCAGAAACAGGTTCCAAGGAGTATCCGCATACGGTCCATCTGCTCTATTCGCGCGAGTAAACCCGTCGTTGAGTCGGTACCCTTCTGAATCAACAGGAAGTTCTGGCCCCGTTGCAGCACGTTCAACGGACTGTTGTTCTGCCGCGTTGGCCCCTGCGCTACGGTATTACTGTCTGACTGGGGAAAATCATACTGATTTCCCGTGCCGGTTACCTCCACGTCCAGCAAATTGCTGACACCCTGCCGGGACAGGGGAACCGAATTGCTGGCCCCGGTTCCCTTAACCCGCAGTTGGTTGGGTTGACCGGACTGAACAAGGGTAATCGCGCCGGTCGTCGAACCGACCCTATTTTGATCGGTCTGTGGCAACTGGTAACAAATATCCGACTGGGCTGAAGCGGCCAGTGGCAGACCGAATAAAAGGATGAAAATAAGTCGTATCATGGTGATTTAGGTTGTTTAGATGATGAGAATGGAAGCCAGCCCAAACACTGTTTCAGGCTGGCTTTCGAGATTAATTATGCGCGCCTTGTGTAACTGTAGCCGTGTTGTTATTGCCCAGCTGGCTAAAGCGTAACGCATTGCCAACTCCACTCTGGGTCAAGGTTAGCGCATTGCCGTTTCCCTGCTGGGCAGCATACGTAGACTCAAGGCCCATCAGCCTATTGCTATTGCCTTCCTGCATAATAGTGGCTGTATTCAATGAGCCAGACTGGGATAGCTGGGCCTCGTTATCACTTCCAAGTTGAGTCAGAGTAGCCTGGCTTTCGTACCCGGACTGCCTGATGCGGCCCAGGTTAGCGTCGCCGGTTTGCACAAGGGTAGCTTGACTACTGCCTTGAAATACATCGATACTACCCATGTTATAATTGCCGGTTTGGGTAATAGCCGCTACGCTCCCAAAGCTGTATCTTAGTCCAACACTACCATTGTTATTATCGCCAATTTGTGTTACACTAGCCTGATTATCTTCACTATATCGATTCCATATAAGGCTAGTGTTTGCGTTGCCGGTCTGGGCGATACTGTATTTATTATAATTACCTTCAATGACAAAAATCTGGCCATCGTTATTGTTGCCAACTTGGGCAATAAAGGCTTCTCCATAACTCGATTCCGCCCTGCCCGTGTTATTGTCTCCGGTTTGGCTAACACTAGCCTGACTGTTATTACCTCGGGACCAAGCAGAACCTACATTGTAATTGCCATTCTGGGTGAGGCTAACCTGGCTTTCGCTACCCGATAAACCTAGACTGGCCTTGTTTCCATTACCCGTAGTCGTCAGCGTTGCTTTGGTATGATTCCCACCCTGAGCAAAGTATATTTGGTTCTCATCACCCTCAACCGAAATGGTACCGGTGTTTTGGTTGCCTATCTGGGTAACTGGCCCATAAAGTGAGCTGTTACTATTGCCGGCTTGACTTAGTGATAAGCTGTTATCGTTGCCTTTTTGCGTAACCGGAGCCTGGTTATCATTGCCCCGCTGGCTGAGCGATAGGGTGTTGGACTGGGCCTGGGCGGCATACGTAGCGGCCACGACCAGGGCGGATAGCATTAACTTTTTCATGAGTGAAAACGGATTAAAGTGAACTGATTATGCGTGTATCTTCTCTGTGTATCGCGGCTGGGTAAGGCAGGTTATCAGATAGGATAGAAAATAGAAAATAGGTGATGTGATGACACTCAGAGCAGTTAGTGACTAACGGCGGTCAAGAAAACAAACCGGCCGGGTAGTTCCAGGCCGGTTTGAGACTACTTCCTTTCTCCTACTTATTCACCTTCTGTATCGAATGTTGTTGCCGCTGTAGCAAGTAGTCTGGTTACAGTGGGCCGTTTGTTGAAAGGCGATTTATAGACGGGCTTTCGGGCTTAGTTGGCAGGTCTCTGGGTAATGGTAGCAGTGTTGTTATTGCGCACCTGGCCAAATTGGAGTATGTTGCCGTCCCTTATCTGCGTTAAGGTCAGGGCATTGCCACTCCGCAACTGAGTGGCAGCTTAATAGGGCTAACGTATGAGTGTACTGCTATTCGCTTCTTGTGAGACAGTGGTAGTATTATAGAATACTTCTTGTCTTAGCGGGGTCTCGTTCAAGGTACCTGTCTGGATGAAATTGGCTTGGTTATAACTACGGTCAGGGGAGTAAGTAGGCAGAGTTGCTGTTGCCGGTTTGGGCCAAACTAGCTTGGTACTTTACGGTTGTAAGAGGTAACAGAGCGAGAATTGTTATCACGGTTTGGGCCAAACTAGCTTGGTTGTTACTTCAGTAGTAGGAAGTGGCAGAGCTATAATTGCTGTTTCCACCTTGTACAAGGCTAATTTGGTTTACTATCGCTGTTATACGCGAGGGCAGTACCAATGTTACAGTCACGGTTTGACTCAGACCGAGAAGGTTGCGAGCACTGCGGTAAAGGGAATAAGCATTACCGTCGTCCACTATGGGTAACCCCCGATCTGATTGTTATCACTATGATCAGTGGTGTAGGCCGTCCCCATACCATCGCCAGTTTGGATGAGCGCAATCTGGTTGTGATCGCTGCGGAAGGTTGAAAAGGCTGGCCTGCTGTCTACCAACCTGGGTAACAGAAGTTTCGTTTAAGTAATGGTGAGCCTCAACAGACGCACTGTTTCTACTGGGGGTAATGGTAATAGACGCACTAAGATCATTGGCGCTGATTGCTTGAAAGATAGGAGTTGTTGTTATCACCTGTCACAGTGATGGTAACTCTATTCGCACTACGGTTTTTTGCGTAACCGGGGCGCTGGTTACCATCGCCCCGACTGGCTGAGCGATAGGGTGTTGGACTGGGCCTGGGCGGCATACGTAGCGGCCACGACCAGGGCGGATAACATTAATTTTTTCATGAGTGAAAACTGGATTAAAGTGAACTGATTATGCGTGTATCTACCCTGTGTATCGCGGCTGGGTAGGGCAGGTTATCAGGCCGGATAGAAAATAAAAAATAGGTGATGGCGCGGTCAGCGGGTGAGAAACGTACCCGCTGACTCTAGTTCCTGATAAGCTTAAACCACTTGGTTCCGTAGTCTCCCCGACAGACCAGCACATACAGGCCTGCCGGCAGATCCGCTATATCGAGTTGGTCCAGGGTACCGGCTCTGTTGTCCTGCTTCAGAACCTTACCCTGGATCGTCAGTCAGAATATACGACTCGTAGGGCAGGGCAGGAGCGATAAACACTTTCCCATCCGGGGTCGGGTTTGGATAAACCTTTACGGTATAGTCAGCCTGTTCGCTCGCTGGTGAGACCGTCCCGGCGGCAACCCGGCTCGCGGACGTCGTTGTCGGGTCATAGGCGTAAGGACTTACAATCAACTCCAGATTGAAGTGAAGGTCTGAGCTGGTCTGTGAATTCTGGTGCACTTCAGCGGCCAGGTAGTTGGTGCCTTCGCGCAAACCCGTCAGACTCACGATGGCGGTTAACCAGGCTTTTTCGGGTTCGGCTGGCCCCAAAGCAGGCGTGGTATGGGTTATTGGGCCCGTGGGCATATTCTCCCGCCATAGTTCCTGGCCATTGAGATAGATGACCAGGCCATCGTCGCGTCGGTAGTTAATCAGGAGCGACCGCTGATCGGCCACCGCCACCGTGCCCGCATAGGCGCTGGCATTGAATGTGAAGGGCTTCCGGAAATAGGTTGTCCATGATTTTGTGGCACAGGTGGGGTCATTGGGGCAAGCCGGTACCCGGGTCACCTCCCCATCGTTGCCGTAGCCCAGCGGAGCCTGGCCCTGTGGCCAGCCGGAATCGTCGAACGTACCCCCGCCTTTCCAGTTTGCCGAAGCGGGCGCGCTGTTGCTTACGTAGTATTTCCAGTTACTACCCGCCCTGATTAACGGGTCTGCATCTTTGAAGATGGTAAACTGGTCTTTCACCTGGTTGTCTTCGGCAATGAATTTAGCGTCAAGGCGGTTGCCGGTTATCTCCAGGTACATGGACCCGCCCTCATCATACGATTGCTGCATCACCGCGTGGGGCCAGCTAGGTTGTTTACCCCCCATAGCGCCCCCTGACCCATTCACAACGTGGACAATGTAGTTGTTTGGATCTGTTGATTTCTTCAGGAAAATCGTTGATTTGGGTCCGGCAGCCGACGGACGCACATACCAGCCCCGCGCATGCGCATCCGGCGTTTCCGGTGCCATAAATCGGGTAGAATCAGTGCTGAATTCATTTTCCGTTCCGAAGTGGCCCCGAATGGGTTTTGACCGTTCGTAGGTGTGACTATGACCCGTCATCACCATATCTACTTTGTACTGCTCCAGAAACTTCAGAAACTTCTCCCGGAGGGGTTTGATATCGGCATCCGTATCGGAATCTTTTGTTCCCATCGAGTAGAACGGGTAGTGCGTAATGACAATGATCCACTTGATTCGTGCGTCCTGCTGAGCCCTCACCAGATCGGATTTCAGCCAGCGTACCTGCGCGCTTTTGGGTTCTCCGTCACTGCGCAGGTCGGTGTTGAGGATACCGTAGCCATTGGGGCAGGTAAACGTGCCATCGGGTTGTTTCTCGCATTCAAACCCGTACGTATCCAGGCTGATAAAGTGAATGTTGCCATAGTCGTACGAATAATATTCTTCTTTTCCCGAATGAACTCCGCTGTTGTCGCCCTTCGTGTAGTTGTTAATCACATCGAAATAGTGGATCTTATGGGTCTGGCGTGTCAATGGGTCATTGGGGTCCTGGCTTTTGGTCGGGTCAGTAGCCGACACGTTTTTGTAATCATGGTTGCCGGGCGTTGCATAAACAGGCGTTTGCTTCATGATACGCTGTTTGGGGTCCAGGCGGGAATCGTACTTGTCGAATACATTCTGCTGATACTGATCGGCGGTGCCCCAGTCGTAGGCATTGTCCCCTAACCACAACCATAGATTTACGTAGTCGATGTTGTTGGTCGTCAGGTAGTTATTGAACGCGTCCCGGACTTTTTCCTGGCGGTTGGATGCGGATGCCCGGCCAAAATCACCCAGCGCCCAGATGCGGATCGGTTTGCTGGCGGTACCGGTAACCGGCGCCGTACGGAAGAAATTATCAACGCCCCCCTGAATCAGTACGGGTGATGACCCGGAAGCGCTTAAGCTGGCTTCTATGGAGTAGGTATATTTCGTGTCCGGGTCCAGACCCTCAATCGAAACGCTGTCACTATGAATGGTAGTGGTAGCATTAAGAAGCAGCGGTGTGGTGGGCTGCCAGGTGCTGGTTTTCACGACCCCAGCCGGTGATTTGCAGACGACGCGGCCGTAAGAAGCCACGTTCGTGCTCCAGCGGAAAGTCATACCGCTGGCCGTACCCATTTGCAGATAAGGCCCCCGTTGGATGGTTATCTCTGAGGTAGGAGTTACGGTTTGCCTCAGTTCGAGGTTGAATCGGAGATCCGAACTGGTTGCCGAGTATTGATGGATTTCAACGGCAATCAGATTCTGGCCATCTTTTAACTTCGAAGCAAACTTAGTCGGGTCGAGCGTTACCCAGGCCACCTCGTCGGGGTCTGAAGGATAGGCCGTGGCCAATGTGGTGAAGCTAACGGGGTCACCCGTCACACCGGGCATGTTGTTCCGGGTAACCTCCTGCCCATTAACATAAATGACAATGCCGTCGTCGCGCTGGTAGCGCATCGTGAAGGCCGAACCCGACACATTGGTCAGCGAAACCGTTTTGCGGAAATAGGTGGTAATGGCCCGGCTGCTACAGGAAGTTTGGCAACTGGAAGCAACAGTACTGGCGCATTGGTCCAGACAGGTGCCGTTTTCAGCCGCAATGGTGGTAGCGGGTGATCCCTGCCCGCCATAGCCCAGGGGCGACCTGCCGCCAAACCAGGGTGTGTTGGGGTCATTGTAGGAGGGGGAAAGGTCGGTTTTCCAACTGGCTGCCGGATTTGTTGCGGGGATGGTGTATTTCCACTCATCACCGGATACGATAGAAATAGACGTGGGTGGCTGCGGAGCTAGGGTTTGCTTTAGTTCGAGGTTAAAGCGAACATCCGAACTGGTTGCCGAGTACTGATGGATTTCAACGGCAATCAGGTTTGTCCCCTCCCGGAGCAGCGAAGCGAACCTCGAAGGATCGAGCATTACCCAGGCTACTTCGTCGGGGTCTGAAGGATAGGCCGTGGCCAGGGTCGAGTAGGTAACAGGCGACGCGGGCAGGTTCTCACGGGTCACTTCGGTGCCGTTGACATAAATGACAATACCGTCGTCCCGCTGGTATTGCAGGGCGAAGGTCGACCCCGACACGCTGGTCAAGGTAACCGTTTTACGGAAATAGGTGGTAGTGGCTTGTGCGGTGCCGGATGGGCAGGTTCGGCAACTGGAGGCTACCGCCGGGCTGCTGATACAGCGGTCCAGACAGGTGCCGCCTTCAGCAGCGATGGTGGTGCCGCCAGCTCCCTGTCCACCGTAGCCCAAAGGTGACTTTCCCGCGAACCAGGGCGTGCTGGTATCGTTATAGGCAGGGGCTAGGGGCGTTTTCCAGCTGGTCGCCGGATCACGGTCTGTGACCAGGTATTGCCACACATCCCCCGAACGAATGACAGCCTGAGTGCTGCTCTGTGCCTGCGTTTCACGTCCCAAAAACAGCAGGGCAGTAAGGATAAATAAAGAGGTTCTCATGTCGATTAAGATTTACGAAATCAGTTGACTGGAATAGCTGGCCGTAGCCCTTGCTACTGAATAGCGCACGAAATCGGGAAGGTTATCACCAGTCGGGTAAAAAAGAATGGATTTTTATGTGGGGCTGTTGCCGGTGCATCGTTCAGGGTAGTACACCTGCCCGGTTAGCGTACTGTCAGAGCTGCCCCCAATTCAATGAGCGTGTTCGGGAGGGGCTCTGACACAGAGGAAGACGGAGGCTGGGTCATCCCGACAGGATGACCTTTTTTTTGCATTATTCTGCCAATCTGACAGCAATCTGCCTAATTATTCAGGCTGGCATTTGTATTGATAGACAGGTTGTATCTGTCAGTTTATACAGAACAGGAAAAGAAACTAAATCCAGTTATGGGAAAAATTATTGGTATTGACTTAGGCACCACGAACTCGTGCGTGGCCGTGATGGAAGGCAACGAGCCGGTTGTAATCCCCAATTCCGAGGGTGCCCGCACAACCCCTTCGGTAGTGGCTTTTATGGACAACGGCAACGGCGAACGCAAAGTAGGCGCTCCCGCCAAACGCCAGGCCATCACTAACCCGAAACATACAATTTCCTCCATCAAGCGGTTCATGGGTAAACGCTTTGGTGAGGTAACGAATGAAATCAGAAACGTCGCCTACGACGTGGAGAACGGACCAAACGGTACGCCCCGCGTTAGAATTGGTGACCGTCAATATACCCCACAGGAACTGTCGGCCCTGATTCTGCAAAAAATGAAGCAGACCGCCGAAGACTACCTGGGTCAGACGGTGACCGAAGCCGTTATCACGGTACCGGCTTACTTTAACGATGCCGAGCGTCAGGCGACGAAAGAAGCCGGCCAGATTGCCGGTCTCGACGTAAAACGGATCATCAACGAGCCCACCGCAGCCGCTTTGGCTTACGGACTGGATAAAACGAACCAGGATCAGAAAATCGCCGTCTTCGACCTCGGTGGTGGTACGTTCGATATCTCGATTCTGGAGCTGGGCGATGGCGTGTTTGAAGTGAAAGCAACCGATGGGGATACCCACCTGGGTGGCGACGACTTCGATCAGGTAATCATCGACTGGCTGGCCGACGAGTTCAAGAAGGACGAAGCCATTGACCTGCGTCAGGACCCAATGGCCCTGCAACGCCTGAAGGAAGCCGCCGAGAAAGCTAAAGTTGAACTGTCGAGCTCCAACTCAACGGAAATCAACCTGCCGTATATCATGCCGGTGAATGGTATTCCCAAACACCTGGTGCGGACGCTGAGCCGGGCCAAGTTTGAGCAGCTGGCCGATTCGCTGATTCAGCGGAGCCTGGAGCCCTGCCGCAAGGCGTTGAAAAACTCGGGCCTGTCGGCCAGCCAGATCGACGAAGTCATTCTGGTGGGTGGTTCGACCCGGATTCCGAAGGTGCAGGAAGAAGTAGAAAAACTGTTTGGCCGAAAGCCATCCAAAGCCGTTAACCCCGACGAAGCCGTAGCCATTGGGGCGGCCATTCAGGGTGGTGTGTTGACGGGTGAGGTAAAAGACGTCCTGCTGCTCGACGTTATCCCGCTGTCGCTGGGTATCGAAACGATGGGGGGTGTGTTCACCAAAATGGTGGATGCCAACACTACGATTCCGAGCAAGAAAGTAGAAACCTACTCGACGGCATCGGACAACCAGCCGAGTGTAGAAATCAACGTATTGCAGGGCGAGCGGCCCATGGCGGCTCAGAACCGCCAGCTAGGCCGGTTCATCCTGTCCGACATTCCACCGGCACCGCGTGGCGTTCCCCAAATCGAGGTAACCTTCGACGTGGATGCCAACGGTATCCTGCACGTAACGGCCAAAGATAAAGGCACGGGCAAAGAGCAGAAAATCCGGATTGAAGCATCAGCGGTTTGACCGATGCCGAAATTACCCGGATGCGCGAAGAAGCGAAAGCCAACGAAGCCGCCGATAAAGCCGAGCGCGAAGCCATCGAGAAAGTCAACGCGGCCGACTCGATGATTTTCCAGACGGAGAAGCAGCTGAAAGAATACGGCGACAAACTGACGGAACCCAACAAGACCGCCATTGAAGGCGCCCTGGCGAACCTGCGCACGGCCCACGCATCCCGCGATGCCGCTGCCATCGACACGGCACTTGAAGGGCTGAACGCAGCCTGGGCCACGGCCTCGACCGAGATGTACAGCGCCACGGGTGGTGACGGAGCCAACCCAATGGACGGAGCCGCCGGTTTCGACGGGGGCAACGCCAACCCCGGCAATGCCGGACAGGGCCAGCCCGAAGGCGACAACGTCTCAGATGTACCGTACGAAGAAGTGAAGAATTAGATCGTGAATTACGAAAGCGGAAGGCCCCGCTGAGGAAACTCGGCGGGGCCTTCCGGTTTGGTCACGAAGAATTCTTTACCTACCCCTGTTTTTAGGACAACCTGATACCCAAGGTGCTCTGAATGGGTTACTATCGTGTAATGTCTAAAATCGTCCTGGTTACCTGCGACCTTCAAAGCCAAATTGCCTTCAAAATCAACTACGTTGTGCTGCCGGAATTTTTGGTCATCATAAACCTGAAGGATTCCCGAAGTGGCAATGTAAAAGGTAACGAAACTATTCACTGAAAAAGCGGAAAAGCAGGATAACCTTATTTGATCGAATGACCTTACATCGCTAACTCATGCGTCAGCTTCAATAAGTCTTTTGCTTCAACGGCGCAGGTGGTCAGGGTGCGGCCTTTGGCATCGGCAAACTCCACTTCAAATACGTTTTCGGCCAGTACTTCAACAACGGTACCAACTTGCCCGATGCTCAATTTTTCGTCGGGCAGTTTGGTCAGCAGGGCGACAATATCCAATGACTTTAAGGGCATGTTCACTTACGTCAGGGTTTAAAATTGCGGGCCTGGTGAATCACACGTTGAATCAGTATAATATCATCGCTTAGTATCTCATACATCAGCCGATAATTTCCTTCCACCAGTTCACGATAGCGGTTATCATCAATTTCTGGAATGATGCGGCCCATTTGGGGAAACGAAGCTAATTGGGTTGTGCGGTCGTAAAAACGCTGTATAGTCAGGCTGGCGTACTTAACTGAATAGTTTTCCAAATAGTCTCCAACGTCGATAAGCTCCTTAGTGGCTGTCTCAGTCCAGATTACCTGAGCCATTTCTCTAGTTTTCTACCGACTTCTTCCTGGGTAAACACTTTCCCCTGCTCATATTGATTTCGTCCCTGTTCAAAGCTTTGGAGCAGGATGAGTCGCTCCATTAAATCGTCGAGAGAAAACTCGTCAGGTAGTTCTGCCAGAGCCTCCTGTATAATTGTTTTGGTCATGATTCGCTGATTGATTACAGCTAAAACTACGAAATAAGTACACAGAACCAAATCTTCTTGGTCAATCAGTGTCTGTTGCGTGAGCAACGCCAATTGACCGTTCCGGATCGCTCAAGCCCCGCTACTTCGCCAATGACAATGATGGCCGGGTTGTCAATACCGGATTCAGCTACCCGTTCAGCAATGGTTGAAACACGGCCGAAAACGGTTCGCTGTTCGGGCAGGCTGCCGTTCTGGATGATGGCAACGGGGGTGTCAGTTTTGCCGCACTGGGCAAACGTAGTCATGATGTCGGCCAGTTTGTGCATGCCCATCAGGATAACGACCGTAGCCGACGACTGAGCCGCCAGATGCAAATCGGCGGATAATTTTCCGGCTTTGGTGGTGCCGGTTACTACCCAGAAACTTTCGGACAGGCCCCGGGTGGTGAGGGGAACGCCGGCGAGGGCCGGTACGGCGTAACTGCTGGACAGGCCCGGTACAACGTCCGTATCAATGCCGTGCTGCCGGGCAAAGTCAATTTCTTCGTACCCCCGCCCAAACACGAACGAATCGCCCCCTTTCAACCGGACCACGTGGCCGTATTGCTGCGCGTAATGCACAATCAGGGGGTTGATATCTTCCTGCACGCAGGAGTAGGCACCCCGGCGCTTACCCACGTACACCTTTAGGGCATCGGGGCGGCAGTAGTTGAGCAAATCGGGGTGGACCAGGGCGTCATACATCACCACATCGGCCTGCTGCAACGCCTTGATTCCCTTCACCGTTATCAAATCCGGGTCACCAGGCCCGGCACCTACGAGGGTAAGCTTCATGTTTTCAATGATTGACTGATAGAATGACTGAATGATAGAATGTTTTTCTCCACTTATTTATTCTATCAGTCAATCACTCTATCATTGAAAATTAACTGTCCTGCGCCTGGGTTAATTCCTGTAGTTGGGGCATACCTTCCCGGTCAATCTGCTCCGCGCGGTATGCCTGAATGGCCTGCAGGAATGCTTCGGCCTGGGCAATGAACCGGCGGGCGAATGCCTCCGACGGTTCTTCTTTATTGATGCTGAACACCAGGGCTTTGAATTCGCCTTCGGTCTGGTGGAAATCAGGTTCACCCAGGAAGGTTTTGTCGAAGTCGCTGACAATGCCGTGCTGCGTGTTGGTCGGAACGTCGCGGCTCATCAGGCCCGCCCGGGCACCGGTGATATACACGTTGTACGTATGGTACAGCGCATCGGCCCAACGACTTTCACTCAGGGCTTCCCGCGCCCAGCCGAGCTTTTCGCCCGCTTCGGTCAGGGTGGTGGCCACCAGGTCGATGAGTACGCTGGCGCATTCGCCCACGCCCACTTCCGTCACGTACTGTTCGGTATGGTCCCAGTCGATGTAGTCACTGTCGACGAGGGTTTTCAGGTCGGCCAGGGGTTTCAGCAACTGATAGAAGTAGTTTTTTCCCTGCCGGGCGTAGTAATCGCTGTAGTACTCGCCATCGAAGGTGTTGGCCTCAAAATCGCGCAGGAGATACCGTAACGAGTCGGGACCCCGTTTGGCGGGCACTTTAATCACTTTATCGGCAATCAGGCCTTCGCCTTTGCCGTTGAATCCGCCCCCCAGCAGCACCTGTAGCGCCGGTAGCACGTAGGCTCCGTTCTTCAGCGACGAACCATGATAGCCAATGTTGGCCACCGAGTGCTGACCGCACCCGTTCATGCACCCCGAAATCTTGATCTTGATGTCGTCGTTGAACACCAGGTCCGGGAATTCAGCCTGCATCATCTGTTCCAGGGCCCGGGTAATGCCGTAGCTGCTGGTAATGCCCAGATTACAGGTGTCGGTACCAGGGCAGGTCGTAATATCGGCGGTGGTGTCGAAACCGGGCTGAGCCAGTCCCAGCGCGTTTAGACCCTCGTATAGCGCCGGTAACTTCTCGGGTTGAATGAACCGAAGCAGGTACCCCTGATTGACCGTTACCCGAATATCGTCGGCTGCGTACTGCTTCACCAGTTGCGCCAGGGCGCGGGCCGTGTCCGAATCCATGTCGCCCAGCAGCACGCGCAGCTGTACCGCATACCAGCCCGCCTGTTTCTGTTCAAACACGTTGGTTTTTAACCACTGGTTATAGGCATCGTGGCCCGCTACCGGCTGCGCCCGGGGCGCATCGGGCCGGGGGGCGGGTGGGGCCGGAAAGAGGTCGTTTCCGACGGTTTCATCAATGGGATACGAATGGACCCGAAGGGCCAGTGTCTCATCGGCCACCCGTTGCATCAGTTCCTCCAGCCCAATATCGTTGAGCAGGTATTTCATGCGGGCTTTGTGGCGCTTTTGCCGTTCGCCGTAGCGGTCAAATACGCGGATAACCCCCTCGATAAAGGGAATAACCCGGTCTTCTTCCAGAAATTCGTAGGCCGTCTGGGCCGAAAAAGGCTGGGCACCCAGTCCGCCCCCCAGCATGACTTTATAGCCCCGCTGACCATCCTGCATCCGGGCTACCAGCCCCACATCGTGCATGTAGCCGTAGGCCGAATCCTTTTCGCTGGACGAAAGCGAAATCTTGAACTTCCGCCCCATATCCTGACAAATGGGATTGCGCAGGAAATAATCGAAAATGGCGTGGGCGCAGGGGGTAATGTCAAACGGTTCCTCCGGGTCGATACCCGCCCGGGCCGAACCCGTCACGTTCCGGACGGTGTTCCCACAGGCTTCTTTCAGCGTGATGCCGGCATCTTCCAGGTCGGCCCAGAGCTGCGGGCGAGTCGGCGAGTTTAACGTAGTGGAACTGTATATCCTGCCGGGTGGTGGCGTGGAGGTTACCCGTGGCAAAGGTATCGGACAGATCGGCGATACGTACCAACTGGTCGGCCGTGATGCGTCCGTGCGGGAGTTTGATGCGAATCATCTGCACGCCCGGTTGCCGCTGGCCGTATACACCCCGCGTTAGTCGAAACTTACGGAACGCTTCCTCCGCCAGGTCTCCCTGGCTAAACGAACTGATTTTCTGTTCGAGATCCAGAATATCGCGCCGGGCGGCTCTGCTAACCGTTTCCGTGAGTTGAATAGCCATGGTTTTTATAGTGTCTATAGATTTTAGCAACTAATCTGATAAAACAATACGCCGGATAGTCCCGGCGCCTGCTCTTCACACAAAGATAAAACCGGCTCCCCGTTTTATGTGCCGCCAATGCCCTACTTGTGCTTATGGACTATAATCATTAGTTATGAGTAAGCGCGCTTGCCGTGCCTGTCCGTGGCTATTGCTCAACGAAGGCAGTAGGACTGGCAGGGCGGTAGGACCCTAGATTTATATAAGGATCTATGAAGTGTATGAATTATCAATTTCGTTTATAACTAGTTTATTATAATAGTATTATGTGTACTTTTCTATATCAAATACGGGAAAATAGTTGTCCGGAATAAAGGTTGTAGCCCTGGGTGGCTAATCTTATTTTACCGTTCAGGGTTACCTGAACGCAATAAACAAGTCAGAAATAGCACAACAGAGTTGCCGGGTTGCCTGTATTGAAAAACTAGTGACGAATAATGACGATTGATTGTGGATCCTGTACAGTGCGTTCGTGGCACTATGGCGATGAGGAAACCCTTCCCCGGCACGCCAACAACCACGCTATATGGCTTAACCTGCGCGACACGTTTCCGCACCCGTACACGCAGGCCGATGCCCAGCGCTGGATTCAGTACGTCGTTGATCCGGAGCGGGAAACCAACTTCGCCATCGACGTGGCGGGGGAGGCCGTGGGAAATATCGGTCTGCGCATCGGGGAGGATATCGACCGGTATTCGGCCGAAGTGTGGTACTGGCTGGGTGAACAGCACTGGGGCCGGGGCATTATTACAGCCGCCCTGACGGCAATTACCAACATCGCTTTTGCTGAACTCTCGCTGTTGCGCGTCGAAGCCATGCCGTACGCCCGCAACACCGCATCCATCCGAGTGCTCGAAAAAGCAGGCTACCAGCGGGAAGGGCTGCTCCGCTGGAGTGCCGTGAAGGAAGGAATCGTGCTGGATAAAGTGCTGTACTCCTATACCTCCGACGATTGGCTGGCCGCTCAGGCGGTCCTACCCGATAATTGATGAATAACCGGCCTGTGTCCGGATAAAACAGTTGATACTTACGCGCCAAGATACTGCAGTGATGGATAACCAACCGCCGATACCCGTACCCGTTTCGTACCCGAAGGATAAAACAGTCGTTGATCTATTCGTTGATCAGGCCCGAAAAAGCCCCGATCATACGGCGGTCGTCTGCGGGGATGCCCGCCTTACCTACCGGGAACTGGATGAGCAATCCAACCAGCTGGCCCACGCCTTACGGCGGCTGGGCGTGGTAGAGGAAACGCTGGTCCCCATCTGTCTGCACCGCTCCCTGGCGATGGTTGTCGGGATACTGGGTATTCTCAAAGCGGGGGGCGCCTACGTGCCCATCGACCCCGAATACCCCGCCGACCGGATTGCGTATATGCTGGATGACCTGAAAAGCAGCGTACTGGTAACCGACAGGCTGTCGCGATCCGTGTTGCCTGACTATAGCGAGTCAATCCAGACAATTTGCCTCGACGAAGCCGAATCAACCCTGGTGCGGGAGGCAAAAGACGCGGTTGCCACGAATTAACGCCCCGGAATGCCGCCTACGTCATTTACACGTCCGGCTCTACGGGTCGGCCCAAGGGGGTATTGATCGAGCACGAAAATGTGGTGCGGCTTTTTATGACCGATTCGCCCCTGTTCGATTTCACGGATCAGGACGTCTGGACGCTGTTTCACTCGTTCTGTTTCGATTTTTCGGTCTGGGAAATGTACGGCGCGTTACTGTTCGGCGGGCGGCTGGTTATCGTGCCGAAAGAAACGGCTAAAGACGCCACGCAGTTTGGTGCGCTGCTGGTCCGGGAAGGGGTTACCGTCCTGAACCAGACGCCATCGGCTTTTTACACGCTGCAGGATGCCCTGGTCGGTACGGCCGACCGCGTTTCGGTGCGTTGCGTTATTTTCGGGGGGGAAGCCCTGAATCCGGCCCGGCTGAAACCCTGGCACCGGGCTTTCCCGGCCTGTCAGCTTATCAACATGTACGGCATCACCGAAACCACCGTCCACGTTACCTACCTGGCCCTGCAACCCGAACACCTCAATCACACGACCAGCCTGATTGGCAAACCCATTCCGACGCTGACGGCCTACGTGCTGGACAGCGAACAGCAACTGGCCCCGGTGGGCGAGCCCGGCGAGTTGTACGTGGGGGGCGCGGGACTGGCCCGGGGCTACCTGAACCAGCCCGAACTGACGGCCAGCCGGTTTATCCCGAATCCCTTTAGTCAGGAGCCGGGCGACCGGCTGTACCGAAGCGGGGACCTGGCCCGCCAGTTACCCGACGGCGGACTCGACTACCTGGGACGCATCGACGAACAGGTCAAAATAAGGGGCTACCGGATTGAACTGGGGGAAGTGGAGACCGCCCTGCTCCGGTATCCGGGCGTGAAACACGCCGTCGTGGTAGCCAGCGAGGATGGGGAAGGCAGCAAACGGCTGGTGGGTTATGCGGTGATGGCGGACGGGTTCGACCGCCAGGCGATACGTGCGTTTTTGCTGACCACGCTGCCCGATTACATGGTCCCGGCCCTGCTGGTGCCCATCGAGCGGATACCGCTGACCAGCAACGGGAAAGTCGACCGCAAGGCCCTGCCCAATCCCGATGCTTCGGAACTGCTGACCGATACCTACCGGGCACCGGGCACCAAAATTGAAGAGAAACTGGCGGCCGTGTGGAAAGCCGTGCTGAACGTGAAGCGGGTGGGCACGCACGATAACTTTTTTGACCTGGGGGGGAACTCGCTGCTGGCCGTTAAAACCCTGGCCGCTCTGAAACAAACGCACCAGCTGGACATCCCAATTACCAAACTCTACCAGTTTCCGACGGTGACTGGCCTGGCCACCTTTTTGACCGGGCACAAAAAAGCACCGGTGCCGGCCGGTAAGCGGGATGGCACCGATCTAGCGGCCAACCCTACGGGTGACGTCGCGGTGATCGGCATGGCCGGCCGTTTTCCGGGGGCCAGCACCATCGATGCGTTGTGGACGGTACTGACCGAGGGCCGGGAAACCACCCGGTTTTTTGCGGATACTGAACTGGATGCCAGCCTGCCCGCCGATCTGACGGGGGATCCGGCTTACGTCAAAGCCCGGGGGATTATTGATCAGGCTGACCAGTTCGATGCCCACTTTTTCGGGCTGAATGAGAAGCTGGCGTCGGCCATGGACCCGCAGCAGCGGATATTCCTGGAGATAAGCTGGGAACTGCTCGAAAAAACGGGCTATCTACCCCAGCAGTACCCCGGCACCGTTGGGGTCTGGGCGGGCTGTGGGAACAATACGTATTATCTGACTAACGTACTGGCCAACCGGCAGGCGGTTAACGACATCGGCTCGTTTCAGGCCATGACCGTGAATGAGAAGGATTTCATCGCGTCCCGAACGGCCTACCAGCTCAACCTGACCGGTCCCGCCGTCAGTGTGTATTCGGCCTGTTCCACCTCGCTGCTGGCCATTACCCAGGCCGTCGAGAGTCTGCGTACCGGCCAGTGCGACGTAGCCATTGCCGGGGGCGCCAGCATCACGGCCCCCATCAACAGCGGTCACCTGTACGAAGAGGGGGCCATGCTGAGCCGCGACGGTCATTGTACGCCTTTCGATGCCAACGCGGGCGGTACGGTGTTCAGCGATGGAGCGGGTGTGGTACTGCTCAAATCCCGCGCAGCCGCCGAACGCGATGGTGACCCGATTTTTGCGCTCATCAAAGGGGTGGGTGTCAACAATGACGGGGGAGGAAAAGGGAGTTTTACCGCCCCGAATGCCGAAGGGCAGGCCGGGGCCATCCGCCGGGCCCTCGATGATGCCCGCATCGATCCGGCTACGATCAGTTACGTCGAAACGCACGGGACGGCCACACCCCTCGGCGACC
Organism: uncultured Cytophagales bacterium; assembly: GCA_963784335.1. Classification (GTDB taxonomy): domain Bacteria; phylum Bacteroidota; class Bacteroidia; order Cytophagales; family Spirosomataceae; genus Spirosoma. The sequence goes on from CAWARB010000014.1 coordinate 231,670, forward strand.
CCATCGAAATAGAAGGACTCTGCATGGCCTTTGGCGAGCAACCGATTAACCAGTTCTGTGCCATCGGTTCCATAAAAAGCAACATGGGGCACCTGACGGCTGCGGCCGGGGTGGCCGGGCTCATCAAAACCACGCTGGCCCTCCACCACAAAAAAATTCCGGCGTCGCTGGGCTTCCAAACCCCCAACCCGGTAATCGACTTTGCCAACAGCCCCTTTACCGTCAACACAACCTTAACCGACTGGGGATCGGACCAGCCGCATCTGCGGGCGCATCCACGCCGGGCGCATCCACGCCGGGCCGGTGTTAGTTCGTTTGGGGTGGGAGGGACCAATGTCCACGTGGTGCTGGAAGAATACGAGAGTCAGCCCGTTGTTCACCAGCCGGAGCCGGTTGTCGCGTCGCGTCCGGTTCAGTTGGTCACCTGGTCGGCCAAATCAGCCAATAGCCTCGGGCAGTACGCGGCTCACCTGGCCGAACAACTGCGCCAGCAACCGTCGCTAAAGCCCGGCGATGTGGCGTTTACCCTCCAAACGACGCGCCCGGCGTTCAACCACCGTCGGTTCCTGCTGGCTTCCACTACGGACGAACTCCGGGAGGGCCTGTCGATCCCCGGTGGGGCGTCGGACGTCGCATCCGACGGAACAAGTGTACTGCTGGAAAAGCCCGGTGAAGTGGTCTTTCTGTTTCCCGGTCAGGGCTCGCAATACCTGAACATGGGCCGCGAGCTGTACAAACACGAAGCCGTGTACCGACAGGCGGTCGATACCTGCGCCGAGTTTCTGCTACCACTACTGGGCCAGGACATACGCCCGGTGCTGTACCCGGAAACGGTGGACGCGGTGGCCGCCGAACAACTGAAAAATACCCGCTATACCCAGCCTGCCCTGTTCATTACGGAGTACGCGCTGGCCCGTTTGTGGCTTAGCTGGGGTATCCAGCCAACCATTTATTGTGGTCATAGCATCGGCGAATACGTGGCTGCTCACCTGGCCGGGGTATTCTCCCTCACCGACGCCCTGACCCTGGTGGCTACCCGGGGCCAGCTAATCAGCGACTTGCCGAGGGGTAGCATGCTGTCGGTACGGCTGGGCCGGGCGAAGGTGCAGGAACTCCTGCCCCCAAGCTTATCCATGGCTGCCGTCAACAGCCCTACTCTGTGCGTGGTAGCGGGGCCGGATGAGGATATCGCCGAATTTTCGCGGCAGCTGGATGGACTGGAATTACCCAATCGCGTGCTGGAAACCAGCCATGCGTTCCACTCGGCCATGATGGACCCCATCCTGGATACCTTCCGGGCGGTGGTCGAACGGGTTACGCTGCACCGGCCCCAGACGCCAATCGTATCGACCGTGAGCGGAACCTGGCTGACCGATGCGCAGGCCACCAGTCCCCGCTACTGGGCTACGCACATGCGCGAAACCGTTCTCTTTGCCGATGCCCTGGAAACGCTGTTTACGACCGTGCGTCCCTTGTTGCTCGAAGCGGGCCCCGGCCTGGTAACGGCCACGCTGGCCCGCCAGCAACTGAAAGGCCGGTCCGTACCCGTCATCGCGAGTCTGGATTCCCGGCAGGGAGCCAGCTCCGAGTACCAGGCCCTGCTGACCGCACTGGGGCAACTCTGGCTGGCGGGTGTTGAGCCGGACTGGGCCGCTTTTAACGCCGGGCAGGCACTGACCAAACTGGCGTTACCCACCTACGCCTTTAACCGAAAACGCTGCTGGATTGATCCCCTGCCCGAAACGGGCGCAGCATCGCTAAAAACCAACCACCATCAACCGGCCGCCGAAATGGCCGCACAACCAACAACCAGTACGACTATGAGAAAAGAGGGTATAATGGACGACGTACGGGCGGTATTGACGTCAACGGCCGGCATCGAATCGACCGGCACATCGCCTACGCTGAGTTTTATCGAACTGGGGCTCGACTCGCTGGCCCTTACGCAGGTTTCGTATACCCTCCGAAAGAAATTCGGTCTGCCCATTTCGTTCCGGCAGTTAAACAGTGAATACAGTACCCTGGACCGGCTGGTCGATTACCTGGCCGAGCAGTTACCGGCCGATGCCTATCAGGTTCCTGTACCGGCTGCGCCCGCAGCGGCCCCCCAGCTTCCCGCTTTCGTCGACACTACCCCGGCGGTATCCCCCGTTCAGGCACCCCGGCCGTTGGTTGCCAGTCCACCGTTGACTTCCTCGTTGCCCCCCGTATCAGTTGGCAGTGATGCGGTAACGAACCTGTTTACCCAGCAGCTACAGATCATGGCCCAGCAGATGGCTTACCTGCAGGGAACGACCCCAACCGCTGATCAGCCGGTACCGGTAGTTCAGCCCGAACCAGCCCGAACACCGGCACTTCCGGCGGCCCCGGCAACGAGTGTACCCGTAGCGGCCCACGCCCGGCCGGCACCGGCACAAACGGCCGGTACCGATCGGCAAACGCCGGAGGTCAAACCGTTCGGAGCGGGTGCCCGGATTGAGCGGCAGGGGACGGAACTGACTGCTACCCAGAACCAGTTCCTGGCCCGGTTTACCGACCGGTACACCCGGAAAACCAAAGGCAGCAAGGACTACGCGCAGGAATACCGGACCTGGATGGCCGACCCCCGCGTGGTGACGGGTTTCAAACCGCTCACCAAAGAAGTGGTCTACCCAATCGTTATCGACCGATCCAAAGGTAGTCTGCTGTGGGACATTGACGGGAATGAATACATCGACGTACTGAACGGGTTTGGCTCGACGATGTTCGGGTACCAGCCCGACATGATTACCAAAGCCCTGCATGACCAGATTGACCGGGGGTACGAGCTGGGTCCCCAGCACAAACTGGCGGGAGAGGTGTGCCGGTTAGTGTGTGAAATGACCGGTTTTGAGCGGGCAGCCCTGTGCAACACCGGTTCCGAAGCCGTAATGGGTACCCTCCGGATTGCCCGTACCGTAACCGGACGGTCGCTGGTCGTTGTCTTTGCCGGGTCGTACCACGGCACCTTCGACGAGGTGGTGGTTCGCGGGTCCGGCACCCGGCAGTCGTATCCGGGTGCCCTGGGTATCCTGCCCGAATCCGTGCAGAACATCCTGGTGCTGGACTATGGTACCGACGAGAGCCTGCAAATTATCCGGGAGCGGTCGGCGGAGATTGCGGCCGTACTGGTCGAGCCGGTCCAGAGCCGTCGCCCCGAATTCAGGCCCGTCGACTTCCTGAAGCAGGTCCGCACCCTGACCGAAGCGGGTGGGTCACTCCTTATTTTCGACGAGGTGATTACCGGATTCCGGATGCATCCCGGCGGGGCGCAGGCCCTGTTTGGCATCCAGGCGGACCTGGCCACGTACGGCAAAGTGATTGGGGGGGGGCTGCCGATTGGCGTGCTGGCGGGCAAAGCCCGGTACATGGATGCGCTCGATGGCGGCTACTGGCAGTACGGCGACAGCTCGTACCCACAGGCGGACATTACCTTTTTCGCGGGTACCTTCGTCCGGCATCCCCTGGCACTGGCAGCGGCCAAAACCGTTTTGCAGTACATGAAAGAACAGGGGCCAGCCCTGCAAAAAAGCCTGACGGACAAAGCCACCCGACTGACCGACCGGCTTAACCGGTCGCTGGAACGGCAGTGCCTGCCCCTGTTTGTAGCCCAGTTCGGTTCCCTCTGGAAAGTGAAATTTACGGAAGAGGTACCCTACGGCGATTTGCTGTTCACGCTGATGCGGGACAGGGGAATCCACATCTGGGACGGGTTTCCGTGTTTCATGACCGATGCCCATACGGAGGAAGAAATAACCCTGATTGGCGACCGGTTCCTGGAAAGTATCCGTGAACTGATTGACGCCGGAATCCTGGTGCCGGGCCAGCCCGTGGCGGAGCCTATCGCACCGGCCATTGCCGTCGACCTGAACCGTCCCCCCGTGCCCAACGCCAAATTAGGCCGCGACGCAGCCGGGAATCCGGCGTGGTTTGTTCAGGATCCCGAACGATCCGGTAAATACCTGCAGCTGACTCCCACCCGGCTTCAGCAATTCGTATAACCAGCTACCCGGTCAGGGGAGTACCGGGAGACCGGACGGCCCTGACCGGGTTTCTTAAAAGGCGTCATGGCGCTCACCCGTTGCCTGCCAGTCGGTATCCATGGCCCGGAACCGTTCGGCTACCCGCGTCAGAAACTCGGCATCCAGCATAGCGGGCACCGCATCCGGGGCCAGCAGGTCCATTTCGCTGATCTTATACGTCTGTTCGTAGGGCCCCGCTTCGATTTTGACGATATATTTGCCGTTCCAGGCGTACAGGCCGATGCGGAACTGGGGGAACTGCTGATGGGGTATGTCCTGAACGAAACGCATGAATTCAGTGAAGAATTTATAATGAAAAGTGATGAATAACGTATTGAGTTGTGCTGTAAAGGTAAGGGTCCTGGGTAACCAATCGGTGGTTCATTTATGCTTCATTCTTTACTTTTCACTCTTCATGGCAAGTTGTTCCAATTCCGGTGAGGAAGCGGCCCAGTTTTTCCTGAAGGGAAATGTACAGCTACAGAAGCGGGAATACACCGAGGCCATCCGGTATTACTCGGAAGCCATTGCCAAGAAGCCCGATTTTGCCGATGCCTATAATAACCGGGGATTAGCCAAATTCAGGAATGATGACCGCGAGGGCGCCCTGGCGGATTATACCCGCGCTATCGATGCCGATCCCGATTTTGGAACGGCCTATTTTAACCGGGCCGAAGTCCGGCTGGAAACCGGCGATGCGGGGGGAAGCGTAGCGGACCTGGAACGAATTGAGCAACAGTACGGCGACTCTACGTTTTACCAGACACGCCTGGCGGATGCCTACGTCCAACTGAACAAACCCGCCCAGGCGCAGGTAGCCTACGACCGGGCGCTGCAACTGGACCCCAACAATGTAGACGCCCTGACCAACCGGGGGGCGTTTTATTTCAGTCAGAAAGCCTACGATGCCGCCGGACTGGATGTACGCCGGGCCTTACAGCTAAACCCAAAGCAGGATGCCGCCCTGAATAACCAGAGTCTGCTGCTGGCCCGTGCCGGAAAATACACCGAAGCCCTGACCTCCGTTGAACAGGCGTTAACGCTGAAACCCCGGCAGCCCTACTACCTGAATAACAAAGCTTATTTATTGCTCAAAGCAGGTCGCCCGGCAGAGGCTCTGCCCCTGGTGGAGGAATCGCTCCAGCGCGACCCGCAGAATGCCTGGGCGCACCGAACCCTGGGCTTATACTGGCTGGGAGAAAAACAACCCCAAAAAGGCACTCCCCGCATTCCGACAGGCCGAAACCCTGGATGCCTCCGTGGATCAGCTCTATTATTACATCGGACTGGCCGAACTGGCCGCCGGAAACAAAGCCCGGGCCTGCGAGGCCTGGCAACGGGGCGAATCGGCCGGGGATGAGCAGGCAAAGAAAGAACGGGCGCAGCAGTGCCGGTAGGGGAGACCGCTACAGTTTACTTTCGGGGTACATCTTCATTTGTTGAGCCGCCAGGATGGCGTATTGCTGCGGAGTCAGGATGGCCTTGTATTGGTGAACCTTGTCTGTTTCCACCCCTACGGCCAGCGTCCGCAGCTTTTTCTGGTTCATGCCCGCCTTCTTCAGTTGCTTAACCCCTTCGTTGTACGCAACTACCGCGTTGGTAATGACGATTTTGGCTTTGGGCAGTTGCTGATCGGTCAGTTTGAGCCGCTGCCGGTCTGCTTTCAGCACGGATTTGATAATCATACCCACCGTTGCCCCGTTGTTGAGGAAAACAAACTTCTCGTTTTCGACCGACGATGGGGCAGTAGTCGTGGTGGCGGGTTTTGTCTGGGCCGAAGCCACGGTACCCACCAGCAGGGTTGCTAGGGTACAAAGCAGGAATGTACGGTTCATGAGTATAGATGGATTATGTTGCTAACGGGATTACTGTTGGATACGCAGATAACTATAACTGTAGTTTTAGTTATCTGCTGGTTCTTTTTGCAGGCTCTTTTTGTACAGCAGAAACTGGTCCTGGTTAACCCGTTTATCCGTGCTTAGTTCCAGGAGTTTAGCCGTGGGGCCCGGCGTAAAGAAGTCGGGTAGGAGGGTCACCAGGTTTTCCAGCGAGTCGCAGACGGCGTAGTTGATATGGGCATCGGCAGCCGTGTTTTTAGCCGTGTACCCGTGGGGTGTTTCAAAGTAGGTTTCCAGTTCCGGCTGCCGGTCCGGCCCGTCGATCAGCCTGAAAATATGCCCACCGTCATTATTGAGCAGGACGATACGCAGGTTAGGCGGGATGGGAGCGGACCAGAGGGCGTTCCGGTCGTAGAAGAAGGCAACATCCCCAATGAGCAGGGTCACAAGCTGATCGGTCATGAGGGCGGCTCCCAGGGCGGTACTCAAACAACCGTCAATTCCGCTCACGCCCCGGTTGGCAGCCACCGCGATTTGCTGTTCCGGGGGCAGGCCGCACAGATTGGCGTACCGCACCGGCATGCTGTTGGCTAGGTGGAGAACAGATCCCTGGGGGAGGTGATCCAGCACCGCCCGGGTACCTACCCAATCGGTGAGCGGAACATCCGGCTGGAACAGCACCGCTTCTACCTGTTGGGCCGCTTTCCAGTCCCGTTTTTGCCACTGGTGCAAAAAGTCAGCCGACCCGTCGTCATCATCCCCCTGCAGAAAACGCTGGTAATCGACGTCGGTGAACAATTGTTTCAGGAAATCGGCCGGATTCGGCGGGAATAAGCCTGGTCAGGCTCTGGAACGAATCGGGCAGGCGGTCGACACTGGGCTGAATATGCCAGTGCCGATAGGCAGGGTGCTGCTGACCGACCGAACCCCGGAATGCCGTACCACGAAAAAATGTTTTGAGGTTTCGGGTGAGGAACGAATTGCCGATGGTAATCAGCAGGTCGGGACGGAGTTTGTTGGCCTCTTCGGGGGTGATACCGGCCAGAAACGTATCGGCACGGGTAATAAACCGGTCGTTAGTCGGCAGGTTACTGGTAATTTCTCCAATAACCGCAATCCCAAACTCGTCACTTAGTTTAAGAAGTATATCCACCAGGGCGGGGTCGCGGGGCATCTGCCCAACCGCAATGACCGTCCGGACACTCTCATCCCACTCGGCCAGTAAATTGTTCCAGGTAGTGGCCGGGATGGACAGGTGGGGCGGGAGCGTATCGATTACCCGAACCGGCTCGTAGGCAAAGGCTTCATCCGCAGTCGGATAAAAGGGTTCCCGCAGGGGTACGTTCACGTGAACGGGCCCGGCCGGGGCCAGGGTGGTGAGTGAAACGGCTTCGTTGATAGATCGGTTGATAAACCAGCGGGTATCCTGATGGGCGTAATCGGCGGGCAGATCGTACCAGCGCTTGACGTGCGACCCGAACAGATTCCGCTGGTCAATCGTTTGCCCATCCTGCTGGTGCAGCCATTCGTGGGGCCGGTCGGCCGTCAGCAGCAGGAGGGGGACCTGCTGAAAATAAGCTTCGGCCACTGCCGGGGCCAGGTTGTAGGCCGCACTGCCCGAGGTACAGATAAGGGCAACGGGTTTGCGGCTCTGCTGGGCCATCCCCAGGGCGACAAATCCCGCCGACCGTTCATCGGCCATGACCCGCACCCGTAGCTTAGGGTGCCGGGCAACGGCCAGGGTAAGGGGAGCTGAGCGGGAACCGGGCGAAACGACCACCTCAGTAATTCCTTTCTGGTACAGTAATTCGGCTATATCAACGATGGACTGGAGAACGGGCATGGATACTGGAACAGCGTGACTGGGTTGATGAAGGCGCCAGGGTGAGTTTGTTTTGCAAACATAAGTCGGAAAGAGGGTGCCCTGTTTTCTTATCGGCAAAGATTTTTAGTTACTTTGTTCCGGAGGAGGGCATAATCAGTCCCATTCATAAACGAAGCCGGGTGCAGGAGCGTTATACTGACTGAAACGCAGCGATTGACCGCACAGTCGGCCTGAATCGTCCATGTACTCCGTTAACCCTAGTCCCTATGAACCGTATAACGTTTGAGAACGAAGAAGAAATCCGGATGAAATCCCTGGCAGGCGCCGTTATCATCAACGTGTATTTTGATTGCCCTGTTGCTTCTGGTAAACCTAACCCAGACCGTACCCGATCCCCCGCCGATTGAATTCATCGAGGTTAACTTCGGCACGGATGAACGGGGGAGTGGTAAGATACAGACCTATAACAAGGCATCCGACTCGCCCAATACCGACGAGGTAAAAGCCGCTGAAAAGCGCCCCAACCGAAGCGTCGAACCGCCCAGGGTGAACACAACCCCCCGGGTGGAGAAAACGCGGGTGACCCCTTCGCCCAAAGTGGTCGATGCCAAACCGGCCAAAACGCCGACGGAGAAACCCATTATTACCAGTAAGGCCGACGAAAGTCCGGTTACGGCCCCCGTGCGGCCCGAACCCAAGCGGGTGGAGGCCCCCAAAGCCACGGCTCCGGCTGAACGCCCTGCTCCCCCTGCCCCCGCCAAAAAAGTGGAAACGGTGAATAACGATGCCCTGTTTAAAAAATCCGGCGGGTCTACCCCGTCGGGGGGGGCGGTTCCAACGGAACAGTGGGCAAGGCTTCTGGTACGGGGGGGAATAACAACGGCGACGATGCCAGTGGCGTAGGCGACAAAGGCAATCCCAATGGTAAACTGAACGCCAAAGAATTTTATGGAACACCCGGTGGGCGCAGCAACAGGCGTGGCCTTTGATGTATCGGGCTGGTCGATGGCCGGTAGCCCAAGCGTAAATGACGGGTCGGATGAAACGGGTAAGATTGTGTTTCAGCTGACTGTTGACGGGAGCGGGGATATCATCAACGTTCGACAGTTGCAGAGTACGGTGAGTCCCGCCGTTAGTGATTTATACCGAAAAGCGGTTCAGCGGCTGCGGTTGCGGCCTAAAGGCGGGGCAACACCCCCCACGGCGAAGGGAACCATTACCTTTATTATCAAGGCCAAGTAAATGCAATACGCGGAAGCACTCGACTACCTCTACAGTCGGCTCCCGGTTTTTCACCGGATTGGTCCCAAGGCGCTCAAACCCGGATTGGGCAATACCCTGGCCCTGTGCGCAGCCATGGGGAATCCGCACCAGCGGTTTCGCAGCATTCACGTGGCGGGTACCAACGGGAAGGGAAGTACCTCGCACATGCTGGCGGCCATTTATCAATCGGCCGGGTACCGGGTTGGGCTCTACACGTCACCCCATCTGAAATCGTTTACGGAGCGAATCCGGCTCAACGGTCAGCCCATAGCGGAGGAGGCCGTAGCGCAGTTTGTTCACACCCACCAGGCACTGATTGAATCCATCGAGCCATCCTTCTTTGAAGTGACCGTGGCTATGGCCTTCGATTACTTTGCCCGGCAATCGGTCGACCTGGCCATCATCGAAACCGGCCTGGGCGGGCGACTCGATTCGACCAACGTTATTGTACCGGAAGCCTCCCTGATCACCAATATTGCCTACGACCACACGGATATACTGGGGGATACCCTGGGACAGATAGCGTACGAAAAAGCGGGCATTATCAAAGCGGGCGTACCGGTCGTGGTGGGCGAATCAAGCCCGGATACGTCTTTAGTATTTAGCAAAACGGCGGAGGCATTGCAGGCTCCGCTTACTTTTGCCGATCTACGCTATACCATACTGGATAACGGAGTCCAGGCGGGTAAGCGGGTGGTGTCGGTAAACCGCCCCGAAGAAAGGGGAGAGGAGGTGTATCTGCTCGATTTAGTTGGTAGTTACCAGCTAAAAAACCTGCCTGCTGTGCTGGCCGTTGTCGATATCCTGCAACCGACATGGCCCGTTTCGGCAGAGAACCAGCGAAACGGCCTGGCCAGGGTGAGTGAGTTGACGGGGTTGAAAGGGCGTTTCCAGACCCTGCAAACGAGTCCGATGGTCATTGCCGATACGGCCCATAACGAGGCCGGTTTACTGGCTTTACTGGAAACGGTTGAAACGATTCCCCGCCGAACGCTACGAATCATACTGGGCCTGGTCGCTGACAAAGACCGCTCCCGACTACTGGATACATTACCCCAACAGGCAGTTTATTATTTTTGTCAGGCCCAAACCCCCCGTTCCCTGCCGGCTGACCTGCTGCAAACGGAAGCCGCCCAGTTCAACCGAATCGGAGTGGCTTTTCCCGATGTCAACCTGGCCCTGACGGCGGCCCTCGCTGATGCCTCACCCGACGACCTGATTCTGGTAACGGGGAGTAATTATATCATTGCCGAATTAACTAATCTATAATCGTGACGCGAAGAAAAACTCACCGCTTTCTGCAAAATGCCGAAAGCCAAAATGTTATTGAAATCGGTAAACCGCTGTACAAAACGATTCGCGGCCACTGGCGCTCCGCATATTTTGGGAATGATAATCCAATCGTTTTAGAGCTGGCCTGCGGTAAGGGGGAGTACACGGTTGGCCTGGCTCAGGCATTTCCCGACACAAATTTCATTGGTGTCGATATAAAAGGGGATCGGATTGCGCGGGGTTCCCAGGCGGCTCAAACGCTTGGCTTATCGAACGTGGCCTTCCTGCGAACAGACATAAATTTTATTGAGGAGTTCTTTGTGGAGAATGAAGTAAACGAAATCTGGATTACGTTCCCCGATCCGCAACCGCGTCCCAAACAGGAAAAGCACCGACTGACGCACCCTCGTTTTTTATCGATTTATAGCCGTCTGCTTGTAGCAGGAGGGACGCTTCATTTGAAGACGGATAACCCTGAACTGTTCTCCTATAGCCTTGACCAAGTTAAACCGGTAAGCGACAATTTACAATATACAACTGACCTGTACAACTCCCCCTTGAACCAAATTCACATTGGTATAAAAACAATGTACGAGCAGATGTTCTTTAATAAGGGATTCACAATTAACTATTTACAATGCAAAATGGGTGCGGTCTATTAAACCGCACCCATTTGTAATTAATTATATTCAACAATGTAAACTATGCAATGATACTTCCTTAATTTACATTGTTATACTATATTATCGATTAAACAACTTCACAATTAAGTCAGCCACCCGGCTGGAATAACCATATTCGTTATCGTACCAGCCAACTACCTTAACCAGCGTACCATTGGCGGCCGTTAATTTAGAGTCAAAAACACAGGAGTGTGGATTGCCAACAATATCGATGGAAACAATCTCATCCGTAGTGTACTCCAGGTAGCCTTTCATGGTGGTTTCTGATGCCTGCTTGATGGCATTGTTAATTTCGTCAACGGTTGCTTCCCGTTTCAGGATAACCGTCAAATCCGTTAGTGAACCATCCGGGGTCGGCACGCGCAGTGCATTGCCATCCAGTTTGCCTTTTAGTTGGGGTAGTACCAAACCCACTGCTTTGGCAGCACCGGTCGAAGTAGGAACGATAGACAACGCAGCTGCTCTGGCCCGGCGTAAATCAGAATGGGGCGCATCCTGTAGATTCTGGTCGGCGGTGTAGGCGTGTATCGTAGTCATGTACCCTTTCTCGATACCGAATACGTCATCCAACACTTTTGCCATTGGAGCAAGGCAGTTGGTTGTACAGGAAGCATTCGAAATAATCGTTTCGTCGCCCGTCAGTGTATCATCGTTCACACCCAGAACAACCGTAGGAATGTTACCTTTAGCAGGAGCAGAGATAACTACTTTTTTGGCACCGGCTTCCAGGTGCATGCCCGCACCGGCCTCATCAACGAAACGGCCCGTTGATTCCAGTACGACATCAACGTTCAGGTCTTTCCAGGGTAGTTTTTTGGGATCGCGTTCGGCGTAAGCACTGATGCGCATACCATTTACGGTGAGGCTATCACCATCCGCTGTAACCGTACCTGGAAATTTACCGTGTACAGAGTCGTATTTCAACAGGTGGGCGAGAGTTGCATTGTCCGTAAGGTCGTTTATGGCAACTACCTCAATATTTTCTTTTTCTAAAAGCCGTCTGAACGATAACCGTCCAATCCGACCAAACCCATTAATAGCAACGCGTATTTTTTCCATGAACAGAGAAAATTGGTTTGTTTTCGGGTCCAAATATACGTATTAATTAGGCGTATCCATAATTAGTAATAGGAGAGGATTTAGTAATAAGAGTAGAGTATTATTAGTAAAATGGCATATTTAGCTATATAAATTAGTATTTTATGGTAATATTGCTAAGCATGAGTAGTAAATCGCATCAAATTATACTAGTTTATTTAGTTTTTTGGCTTTATTATGCTAAAATTTATATCAATTGTTACTAATTACTAAATTCTATTCCTAGTTGATACTAATGGTGGAGACATGTTTAGTATAGTACCTACGTTTAGTCTTTTTAAACCACGTATTTTTAGGCCACCCGAGAACAATGTCTTCTATACAAACTTTAGGCAGTAGGAGTAGGTAGGTATTGCTATCTTATCAGGACAGGCAGAATTAACCAGCCTAGCGTATTAATAAGTGTTTTTACATACTATAATTACTAAATACATTTTCGTGTATATACTACATCCAGTACATGTTGCGAATGAAACACGATCAATCCCTGTAACAGGCCATCCGAGAATTAACCACGTTACTTTAACTATCAGTCGCGGGTAGGGGACCACACTCCCACAATAGTCCTATCCAACCAGCACGAAAAAAAACGGAGTAAAGCTAATTGATAAGGTTATCCTATTGTTTAACTGTTGATGACCATGATCCTTTAGTTCATTCGCGCGTATGCTGCAACTACACGTTCTTCAGGATGCGTTTTAAATAGGGCCGATTTAAATCCGACCTACTGAAAAAAATCAGAATAGTTAATAGCACCGATCATGAATTTGCTTTGCTTTTCCCTAAAGCATTTTAATTTCTTAGACCAGGTTGTTTTTCCTGTTACCCCACTCAGTACTGTGTATAAAATACAGTTGCACTCAATTACCACTGAGACCACGACATCGTTCCTGAAAAACGAAAATATCAGAATGGGGCCGGGGTAAGTAAACAACCTGAGCCCGTTCGTCAGAGTAACCTGTAGGCAATAGGGTTCCGGCATACTCCAGTCACCATGAACAATAGCAGAACGGTGAACGGGGCATCAGCACTGGCTCTATTCATTACCAGACGACATAAATGATTGGCAAGTAGTTTGATAGTTAAGTCACATACTCCGGCTGACCATAATCAGCTGGTTGACTACGAATGAGTCGCATCGAAATGTAGCGGTTAGCCGGGTAACCTGCTTTGAGAACTGGTAGCTGACTGTTGATTGTCCATCACAGACTATTAATTTTTACCAGGCTTATGCGACAACTATAATCGCCTTCTTTGTACCTTTGGTAAAACATAGCAATCAGCCTTTATGCTATTGATGTATAACAAAATATTATTTTGCCTTAAATCGTATTTTGCTATAAGTCAAGTAGTTAAGTAGCGTTGATTTAACTTATACTTCACGTAAATGGAACAAAAAATTGAGACTATCTGGAATGATAGAACACTATTAGCCGAAGGGGAATCGCTTGATATTATACGAACAGTAATTGATTTATTGGATAAGGGAGAACTGCGGGTAGCCACACCACCAGCGGATGAAACGGGTTCCTGGACGGTCAATGAATGGGTAAAAAAGGCCATTCTTCTTTACTTCGTCAGCCAGAAGATGCACGTTGACGAGGTGGGTATTTTTACCTTCAATGACAAGATCCCGTTAAAGACAAACTTTGCGGAGGCTAATGTTCGGGCCGTTCCACCAGCCGTTGCCCGCTATGGATCGTTTCAGGCACCTGGTGTTATACTGATGCCATCCTACGTGAACATTGGAGCTTATGTGGATGAGCGTACGATGGTTGACACCTGGGCAACCGTTGGAAGCTGCGCCCAGATTGGGAAGGACGTTCACCTGAGTGGGGGCGTTGGAATAGGAGGGGTTCTGGAGCCACCCCAGGCAGCACCCGTTATTATTGAAGACGGTGCTTTTATAGGTTCACGCTGTATCGTTGTTGAAGGAGCACACATTGGCAAACGGGCCGTGTTGGGCGCAGGTGTAACGATCACCGGTTCGTCGAAAATTATTGACGTAACGGGAAATGAACCCGTCGAGTACAAAGGATACGTTCCTGCCAATTCGGTGGTTATCCCCGGAAGTTACGCTAAAAAGTTTCCGGCGGGGGACTACCATGTTCCCTGTGCCATAATCATCGGCCAGCGTAAAGCCTCTACAGATCTTAAGACATCACTGAACGACGCACTCCGCGAAAACAATATTTCTGTTTGATTGGCTGAATACTTATTTAACCCCAGAAGAGCGCCTGTATTGGAACGCTCTTCTGGGGTTAAATACTTTGTGGGTTCGTGCTTGATTAAATATAGCCCACTCACTTAATCCCGGTTAACTGGGTTAATGTCGGTAATTGATATCCATTGCTAATTCCGCCGAAAGCATTTAAACTTGGGTAGGGTGGACGTGGATACCGCATTTTTATAAACTGACTTAGCTTTCGGTTGATGATCCATCAATGCTTGATTACCTGTCCGGGTAACTATAGGGGAAAGATACAGGAGCAAATTATGGAGGTTTGGCTAATAGGACTAATTAGCAAGACGCAGCCCTTAGCCAATCCGTGTGACGGAGAAGGGGACTATTTATAGGATAGCCAGAAATACTTTTCCTACTCGCCTGGCTTTTCGGTTCCGCCCGTTCATTAGCGTGGTGACTGAAGTACACATACTCACCGCAAATAAATTGCATGTTCTAATCTAATCTGCTTTTTAATTATTTTATTACATTAAATCATTGAATTACGTTTACATTAAATACTATTTCCAAAAGAAAACCATTCATTGTAAATACAATCACTATTGTAAATCATGCACATGATCACAATTGGCAATAAATTTTCAATGCACCCAGTTTATATAACTAACTATTTACATTAAATTAGTTATATATTTGCGAAAGCAGTATAGTGTACGAAATAGTATACGATACATTGACGGAAGGGTGTATGACTATAAATGACAAAATTAAACAGATCCTCATCGAGAAGAATTTGACTCCGTCTTACTTCGCCGATGAGATAGGCGTTCAACGCTCCAGTATCTCGCACATTCTCTCTGGGCGAAATCGCCCCAGCTTTGATATCATTCAAAAAATAATCCGTCGCTTTCCCGAATTGGGCTACGAATGGATCATGGAAGAAGAGCATCAAACGGGGGTAACTGATCGCCAAATGGCTCCATCAGGGTCAAATTATACGAATAGGGGAGTTGGCCGACCAGCGCAAAACCGCTCTGATCAATTCAATACAGTACAGCCAGGCCTTTCCTACGCTGCTGTCCCCCAACCTGCTGGTGTTCGTAGTCAACGTACGGAGATTCCGCCCCAAAACGTGGTCATGCAAGCGGATGATAATCAATCCAGTGAGCCGTTTATGACCAACCCACCGAACCCATCGGGGGAGAAGAAAGTAGAACGAATTCTTGTTTTTTATACAGACGGTTCTTTCCGGGAATTTACCCCAACGGTGTAAGTAAAGAACGGATTCAGGTGTTGTTTCCGGCTAAAAATGACGGGTTGTTTCTTGCCATTTTTTTGAGTTAAAGTGCCTTCTAGTGCATTTAAACTACATTTTCATTCTCTATTAACGCTAACTTACTGTAAAGCAACACTTTAGTGTTCCACGTGGATATTTATTGATGGATATCTAAAAAAAAGGGAAATATACCCATTTTTTGGTTATAGCATTCCTTGTTTTCGGCACTAAAGTACCGGCGTCATTCAGGCCTGCATTTGCTTTCATCCGTTACTTTTTCCTTCTCCGTACTGGCTTAGGCTGTTCGTCCTTTACTTCTTAGTAGCTATGTCTTTGGTTGTTGCTTTACCAACTGCCTTGGCGCAATCAGACATCCTTGCCCGTCGTGAACTCATGACCATCCGACGCGTACATTAAGATTCTCAGGATTCAACGTACTGGTGAATACCAATCGGGCATACATTAGTTACCCGTAACACTATGGTTGCCATTACCGACTATTAACGGTTTGGTTAACTCTGTCAATGATTACCGGGGATGCCGCTGCAGATATGGCTGATCTGACCATCACGGGTACGATTAACATTCAGTCAATGCCAACCTTAGCGGAGTCGTCTTATACGATCAGGATAAAAGATTCCGTGCAGTAAGCCCTATCCACCCGTTTCTCTCTTACCCTTGTAGTTAACTCCTACGCTGTATTACCAGCTACATGCTATAGCTTGTACTATTTGTCAAGCTATTTCAGGGTTATACAATTTGTTGTATAATTTATATTATGTTAAGTAGATACATAAAAAGGAAGGGCTGGTACTACACCAGCCCTTCCTACTATCCATTAATACTACGATTCAATACAGGCTACCTTCTTGTCTTCAAACTCTTTCAACACCCGCTGGGTAGTTTCCAGGTTGTTCGTTAGCTCTGGCTCTTCCTTAACTGCTTTCGCTTTCAAAAAGTAGGGTAATGCCTGTTTGAACTTACCACATACTTTGCCATCGGCCTCTTTTCCTGCCTTGGTGTATTCGGCCATTGACATTCTGTCGACGCCCTGCTTCATTTTAACCGCTTCGTTAAAAACGAATACCCCCATGTTGTAATTCGCATCGAAGTTGTTAGGATCAACAGCCAGTGCTTTGCCCAGGTACTGTTTTTCAAACACCAGGTTCTCCTCCTGTACCTTTTTCAGATCAGCCAGTTTCTTCTCATTAGCCGTAGCCGAGGATGCGTTGGCTGCCGCTTCTTTGGCCGCAGCATCCAGTTTGGCATACTCAGCCTTTTGCTCCGTCAACCGCTTTTGCACATCAGCCAGCTGGCGTTTCACCTCTGCGGTTTTACCCTGCTTGTTCAACCGGGCAATCTCGCTGTTATAAGCATCAATAATGCTCTTGGAGTCGGCTAGTTGTTTGGCCGTGTTATCCCCTTTCTTGGAAGAACCCTCCAGTTTCCGAATTTCTTCGTCTTCCTTATGAGCAATGTTGTTGTACACAATCGAGAGATTGACCAGGTTCTGCACGTTGTTAGGATCTTTCTCTACCATCTGTTTCATGCTGGTGATAGCCTCATCCATTTTATTAGACGTCAGCATGATATTGATCTTCTCATTGGCCAGGTCTTTGTTCGATGGATCGATAACAATGCCTTTGTCCAGAGTTGCCAGCGCCTTGTCCATTTCGTTATCGGCCCGGTAAAGCATCGCTAACGAACCATATATGGCCGCATCCTTGCCACCGCCGGCAATATACTTTTCCAGCTGCACTTTAGCCGTTGCATTATCTTTTACCTGCTGAGCCGCGATAGCCGAATACAGGGGTGCCAGCGTATCCTTGGGATTGATATTGCCCGCTATGCCCAGCGACTTGATAGCCTCCGCGTAATTTTTCGCCTGGAATTTGGCAACTCCCTGCTGCATGAAAGCATTGTAGAGGTTCTGACTCGTCAGGGCTTCTTCAGCTTCCTTGGCCAGTTTACCCGGCCCCCCTTTTTTGTCTTTATCCAGTTCAATAACTTTCTTGTACGCATCATAAGCCGTGGTAGCCGCGGCGGAGTCCATCTTGATGTTCCCACTGGTGGCAATGCTCTGGTACGTTTTAGCCCGGTCCATCCAGGTACTGGCTTTGCCGCCTGCTTTGGCGTCGGTGATATCTTTATCGCTTTTGTCTTTTTCCTTTTTAAAAGCGTCAAGGGCAGCCTGGTCCACGGCCGCGGAACCAGTTTGCTGTGCGTACGCCCCTACTGAGAGGCAACACGCGACGAGAATAACAAAAATTTGTTTCATGTGTAATCGGGGTTGTTTTTTAATTCAATAACGAAATTACGGATTCTGTCCGTATAAGCATGACCAGTTACAAATTGTTTGAGCCGCCGTACTGATTTTCAATCAGTACGGCGGCTCAAAACCAGCCTATTTATTCGCTTATTACTCAACGATTAACGGTTCCGAATCGAGGGCAACTGCCTCCTCCCCTTCTTCCTGTTTTATTTTGGTTACGGACGATATCTCGTCCCCATCCCGCAGGCTGATAAGCCGCACTCCCTGCGTATTCCGGCCAATCACACTGATGGCATTGACTGGCGTCCGAATGGCAATGCCGGACTTATTAATAATCATCAGGTCGTCATTATCGGCTACATCGAGTACCGCAACCAGCCGGCCCACTTTCTCGGTAACTTTAAGCGTACCCACACCTTTGGCCCCCCGGTTCGTAATCCGGTAGCCATCAATATCGGATCGCTTGCCATAGCCGTGTTGGGAAACAACCAGCAACTGAGCCTCCGAGGACAGGATACAGACCATACCAATAACATGGTCCGTCTTATCCGATTCATCCAGCGATATGCCGCGCACACCGGCCGCCGTGCGACCCATCGGGCGAACGCGGCTTTCGTGGAACCGGACGGCTTTACCCGCACTAGAGGCAATCACAATCTCGTTATCGCCATTCGTCATGCACACCCCAAGCAGTTTGTCGTCTTCATCAATCGTAATAGCAATGATCCCATTTTGACGGGGCCGGGAGAATTGCTCCAGCATGGTCTTCTTAATGGTTCCCTGCCGGGTACACATCACAATGTAGTTATTGTTGATGTAGTCCTCATTCTTGAGGTCGGTCACGTTGATGACCGCCCGTACTTTATCGTCCGATTCGATGTTGATAAAGTTAGCCAATGGCCGTCCTTTTGACGTCCGTGACCCTTCGGGCAGTTCATACACGGGTAACCAGTACAGGCGTCCTTTCTGGGTAAAGGCCAGCAGGGTGTTGTGCATGGTAGCCGTAAAGAGGTGCTCGGTGAAGTCCTCCTCTTTGGTCACGACTGCTTTCGACCCCACCCCTCCCCGACTCTGTGACCGGTACTCGGTAGTGGGTGTCCGCTTGATGTAGCCTTCGTGCGAGATCGTAATGACCATGTCCTCATCGGCAATCAGGGAAAGGTCGCTGATATTGCCATCCCCGACCGGATTGATCTGCGTCCGGCGTTCATCGCCATAGCGGGCCAGTATGTCGGTCAGTTCTTCTTTGATGACCTGCCGCTTGCGTTCTTCACTGGCCAGGATTTCTTTGTAGTCGGCAATCTCCCGCATCAGCTCATCGAACTCCGCCTGTAGCTTATCCCGCTCCAGACCCGTCAGGCGCTGCAGGCGCATTTCCAGAATGGCTTTGGCCTGCAGGTCACTCAGGGAGAATTGCGTCATCAGGCCGGTCCGGGCTATCTCCGCATCCCGCGATGAGCGAATCAGGCTGATAACGGCATCGATGTTATCCAGGGCAATTAAGAGACCCTCCAGGATATGCGCCCGTTTCTCGGCTTCGCGCAGTTCGTACTGCGTCCGGCGGGTAACCACGTCGAACCGGTGTTCAACGTAGTACTTCATCATGTCTTTCAGGTTCAGGATCATGGGCCGCCCCTTCACGAGCGCCACGTTATTGATACTGAAAGACGATTGCAGCGATGTATGCTTGTACAGGTTGTTCAGCACCACGTTCGGAATGGCGTCCCGGCGCAGGTCATACACCACCCGCAACCCGTCCCGGTCCGATTCATCGCGGAAGGCGACAATCCCCTCAATTTTCTTATCGTTGATCAGATCCGCCGTTTTCTCCAGCATCACCGATTTATTGACCATGTACGGAATATCCGATACGATGATCTGGGTTTTGCCCTTGTTTTCTTCAATGGTCGCGTTGGCCCGCATCACCACCCGGCCACGCCCGGTCATAAACGCGGACTTTACGCCCTCCATGCCGTAGATGGTCGCTCCCGTCGGGAAATCGGGGGCTTTCACGTACTGCATCAGTTCCTCGATCGTAATCTCGTTGTTGTCCAGGTACGCGATGATCCCATTCACGACTTCAGTCAGGTTGTGGGGCGCCATGTTCGTGGCCATACCCACCGCAATACCCGATGAGCCATTCAGCAGCAGGTTGGGCAGCTTGGCCGGCATAACGGTCGGCTCTTCGAGGGAATCATCGAAGTTGGGCTGAAAATCGACCGTTTCTTTATAAATGTCATTCAGCAGTTCCTCGGCAATCCGCTTCAACCGGGCTTCGGTATACCGCATGGCTGCCGGGGAATCGCCGTCAATGGAGCCGAAGTTTCCCTGCCCATCCACGAGTGGGTACCGGAGTGACCAGTCCTGGGCCATCCGAACCATCGTATCATATACCGACGAGTCGCCGTGCGGGTGGTATTTACCCAGTACTTCGCCCACGATACGGGCTGATTTTTTGTGGGGTTTGTTGTAACTGACTCCCAGTTCAGCCATACCGAACAATACCCGCCGGTGAACCGGCTTCAGGCCGTCACGAACGTCGGGAAGAGCACGCGAGATAATAACCGACATTGAATAATCAATGTAGGCTCCGCGCATTTCGTCCTCAATGTTGATAGGAATAATGTTACTTGGAGCTTCGAGGTCGGGATTTACGTCCGCCATTTGATAAAGGAGTTTCGCAGAAAATTACTATTCTGGCCTACGCAGTTCACGTAAGCCTCACTATACACAAATATACAAAATTTTCGGGAGAAAACAGAAATAAACCCGTAAAAGCGCGCGTAAGTGGGTTAAACACGCGCTAAAAATGGATCGACATAAATCCATAAAAATGGGCAGATACCCGGCAGTACAATCCATCTGAAATACTATTCTATTTCAACTAAAACATAGCCAGTTAACAGCTCGTATTCCCGGTCTGATTACCCTGCCAATTGATGCGCGGAGCGCAACCAAACCGGTTGATACGCACGAGGATTATCCGGTTGCAATGGGGATATGCCGGGTTGATCAGGTACTTGTTTTCATTGGGAATGATGGCGGGGGGACACACATTTTCCTGCCAGGCTCACGCCCGGTTAGCGGAAGAATTTTGTCTTATCGGACAAAAACTTACCCCCTTTTCCAAACCTAACCGACGGTATATCGTTTTAACAGGTAATTCACCAAATCAATTAACAACGGTATGAAAAAAATTAGCCTACTGATTCTGCTGGCAGTTAGCTCCCTGAGCTTCCAGGCCTGCGACAACAAAAAGAAGGAGTCGGACAGCATGGAAAATGCGGAAGATGCCAACGAGAACAAGGAAGAAGCCGGCATGGGACAGAGCGAAGACACCAGCGAGTTTGCCATGAAAGCGGCCAATGGAGGCATGATGGAAGTGGAACTGGGCCGTATGGCACAGGAAAAAGGTATGAGCAAGGACGTGAAAGAGTTTGGTGCCATGATGGTAGCCGACCACTCGAAGGCAAACGAGGAACTTAAAACACTGGCCACGGCTAAAAACATCACCCTGCCCGCTACCCTCGGAGAAGATATGCAGGAAGATGTCAATGAACTGGCCAAACTATCGGGTAAAGAGTTCGACAAAAAATACGTGAGCATGATGGTCGACGACCACAAAGAAGATATCGACGCCTTCAAGAAAGCAGCTGACGGCAACAATATTGATCCCGATATCAAGGCGTTTGCGGCCAAAACACTGCCAACGCTGCAACAACACATGGACCGCATCAATGCCATCGATAAGATGATGAATTAATCGGCTCCACCCGTAGTGACTCAGTCACCTGTTCGCCCGTACGTTTGTGAAGCGTTACGGGCGAATTCATTTTTAAGCAAAACACATGAAAACGATCTGTTTAACACTAGGCTTGCTGGTAACCCTTGGCTGGGTACAGGAAGGTAGCGCCCAATCGACAACGGGCGGACAAAGTGGCGGCTCTACGGCCTCAACCGGTGCGGGCTACCTGACTCCCGGCTCAAGACCAGCCACCAGCAAAGCCGCCAGCATGAGTATTGCCGATGGGGGTGCCTCCCGTTCGTACATGTACGTGCCACCCAGTCAGCGGCATAAGGGCCTGGGCAGAAAAACGAACAAAGCGGCTGGGACCGACACAACACAACGGCGACAAATCCATCGGCAACGGGTGACCAGAAGCGCCCTCGTAAAAACACGGGGCGGCAGGCCGGCAAAGGCAATCAATAAATTCGGCCGGAATACGTAGTTTCGCCGGATGGCTTTTATCCCCTACCGCCCAACGTTTACCCCGACCGATGCGACCCTCCGGGAACGCAGCCGGGATTACTATCACTTTTTGACTACCCGCCGTAGCGTCCGGGATTTTTCGGAGCGGCCCGTTCCGCGCGACGTCATCGAAAGACTTGTGATGACGGCCTCCACGGCCCCGTCGGGTGCGCACAAGCAACCCTGGACGTTCTGCGTTGTCGGTAACCCGGCCCTGAAACACCAGATTCGGGAAGCGGCCGAAGCCGAAGAGTACCGAAGTTACAGCGGTCGGATGTCGGCCGAGTGGCTGGAAGACCTGGCCCCCCTGGGCACCGACTGGCGCAAACCCTTTCTGGAAACAGCCCCCTGGCTGATTATCGTTTTTCGGCGTATTTACGAAACCGACGGCGACCGCAAGCGGCCCAATTACTACGTGATGGAATCGGTGGGACTGGCGGTTGGCTTTCTGCTGACGGCCATCCACAACGCGGGCCTGGTAGCCCTCACCCATACACCCAGTCCGATGGATTTCCTGACAAACCTGCTGGGCCGGCCAGCCAACGAAAAACCATTTTTACTCATCCCCGTCGGGTACCCCGCCGACGAGGCCACCGTACCGGACATTCACCGAAAAAAAGAGGAAGACGTACTGGTGTGGTATTGATTGCCCGGTATTATTTTCAGGTGGTCTGGTATTACGGACGTTTGGCGAGGTTGACATGTGACCACGGCAGCAAATTCAACTCATTATCAGCTAGCCTTCTTTGCCAGCCCGAAAAATATAATTTACTGCCCAACATCCTGCATTTTGACCCGATTATGCAATAAACCAGGGTATCCCTTTTTAAGGTAGTCTTTTCATGCGTACTTTTAACCATTACATCTACGTCAATGACTAAGCACGTCCAAACCCTTCGCAGAAGCCAGTGGCTTTTGCTTATTTCCTGGCTTACCGGCTCGCTCGCCGGGCATGCCCAGGATGCCCCAACCTATCAGACGCCCCCCAAAGCACTGGCGGACCTGGTTACGGCTCCCCTCACTCCCACTGTCAGCCTGTCGGGCAAAGGGGATATGATGCTCATTCTCGAACAGGCCGCAGCACCCGGTATCGATGAACTGGCCCAGCCCGAATTCAAACTGGCCGGACTCCGGCTAAACCCGGCGAACAACGGCCCCAGCCGGGCGCGGTACATCACCGGTCTGACACTCAAAAAAGTAATGGACAAAGCGGGGAAAGCACTGACGGGTCTACCAGCCGCTCCGCTCATCAGCTTTGTTCAATGGTCGCCGGACGGGTCAAAGATTGCGTTTGCCAACTCAACCGATAGCCGGATTGACCTGTATATAGCGGATGTAGCAACGGCAGCGGCTCAGAAAGTAGGCGCACTGGCGCTCAATGCTACGCTGGGCGTTCCTTACTATTGGGTATCGGACAGCAAAAGCCTGATCGTGAAAACCATTCCGGCCGGCCGTGGTCCGGCACCCGTTATCAGCGCCGTACCAGCCGGTCCCACTACCCAGCAAAATGTGGGCGGACAGCGGGGCCAGGCGCCCACCTACCAGGATTTACTGAAGAACCCCTCCGACGAGAAGCAGTTTGCTTATTACACGACCGCGCAGGTGGTACGGATGGGTACGGACGGGTCAATCACGGCTATCGGCGAACCAGGCATCATTCGCTCGGCAGAACCATCGCCCGATGGCCAGTTCGTGCTGGTTCAAACCGTGCATACGCCGTTTTCGTACCTGGTTCCGGTTAATCGGTTTCCGCTCAAAACGGACATTTTTGCCTTATCCGGCTCGCTGGTAAAAACCCTGAACGATGGTCCTTTGCAGGAAAGCGTTCCCTACAGCCGGGACGGTGCCCCCACCGGACCGCGTGACTTCGAATGGCGGGCCGACATGCCTGCTACCGTATACTACACAGTAGCGCAGGACAAGGGCGACCCGAAAGTGGTGGCCGATATCCGGGACAAGGTCTTTCAACTGGAAGCCCCTTTCTCGGCTTCGCCCAAAGAAATCTACGCGGCTCAGTATCGGTTCGAGAATTTTACCTGGGGTAACAATACAACGGCACTCGCTACCGAGCAGTGGTGGCAAAGCCGCAAAACCATCACGAAAATCGTTCATCCGACTACCTGGCAAACAGCCGTTCTCTTCGACCGTTCGTACGAGGACCGGTACTCGAACCCGGGTCAGCCCGATATGAACCATAATCAGTATGGGCGGGACGTACTGAATCTGCTCCCCAACGATGAAATCCTGATGCTGAATATGCAGGGGGCCTCTCCCACCGGCGACCGGCCTTTTGTAAGTCTGCTCAACTTGAAGACCAGAAAAAGTACGGAACTCTGGCGGTCGGCAGCGCCGTTTTTTGAGCGGCCTGTTGCCGTGCTGGATGCCGGAAAAAAAGTTATCCTGACAACCCGCGAAACGCCCGAAGAGAATCCTAACTATTACGTACGGAATCTAAAAGCGCGTATCGCCCCCGTTCAGGTCACGTTTTTCGCCCATCCCTACCCGCAGCTCAAAGGCATTCAAAAGCAGCAGCTTCGCTACAAGCGGACCGATGGGGTCGAGTTGACGGCTACCCTGTATACGCCCGTTGGGTACACCAAAGACCAGGGACCACTACCTACGTTCCTGTGGGCGTACCCGGCCGAATTCAAGAGTAAGGAAGCGGCCAGCCAGGTAAGTGGCTCGCCTTACCAGTTCAACCGGGTTAGTTACTGGGGCGGGGCTGCCTTTGTAACGATGGGTTACGCCATTCTGGACAACGCCAGTATCCCCATTGTGGGTGAGGGCGATAAAGAACCCAATGATACGTACGTTGACCAGCTGGTGTCCAGTGCCAAAGCGGCCATTGACGAGGGCGTTCGGCTAGGGGTTGTCGATTCGAGCCGGGTAGGCGTTGGCGGTCACTCGTACGGTGCTTTCATGACGGCGAACCTCCTCAGCCACAGCAACCTGTTTAAAGCGGGTATTGCCCGCAGTGGTGCCTATAACCGGACCCTGACTCCGTTCGGTTTCCAGAACGAGCAGCGCAGCTACTGGCAGGCAGCCGATGTGTACAACAAAATGTCGCCGTTTATGAACGCCGATAAAATGAAGACGCCCCTGCTCCTGGTTCATGGGGAGGCCGACAACAATACCGGTACGTACCCCATCCAGTCGGAGCGGTATTATAACGCCCTGAAGGGCTTTGGCGCCACCACCCGGCTGGTATTCCTGCCCTACGAAAGTCATGGCTACACCGCTAAAGAGTCCCTGTTGCACATGCTATGGGAAATGAGCGGCTGGCTGGACAAGTACGTAAAAAATCCAGCTGCCGACGGGCAGGTCAACAAAGCGGGTAAAGTAGGCGGGGGTAAGGGTAAATAGCGTTTCTTTTTACCCGCTCAATCAACCAAGTCTTTCTCTGTCATCAAAAATCCCCTGTCAAGAACTGGCAGGGGATTTTTGATGACAGCCGGCAAGCCCGCTATCGGGGCATAAACGGGCTGAAATGCCATTTATCTGCGCAAAGGCAATTCGTTTATGGGGGAAGTAACTGGTCCGCTACTATACATGAACAGATGCTTACTTATTAAGTCGATTCATCAAATAGAACTATAACGACTCTAACTAACAGTAACCAACTGATTTTCAAGCTACTTAACTTGTTTCCAACGGGTTAATACCGTAGTTTTGGCCATTCTTCTTCCTGTATGACCGCTACTCGCCTGGTTAATTGCCCCTATTGACACAGCGGTATCGTTATGACCCCTATCCTTTTTTTACCCATGACCCGTTCTTTCGTTTATACGTCGGCCAGCAAGCAGAATTACCCCCTCCCGCTTGTCAATTCGTTCGGTAATTCGTTTATTGGCGCTGCTACGAGCGTGGCGCTCGGCTACCCCAACGTCCTTATCTGAGTATCAGAGGTATACGCAATTCGTGTATCCGCCGACAAGGCAAGGGTACCCTATAAACGCTACTGACGTATCCGCCATCTAACCGATGGCAGCAACCTACTTTAAAACTCATGCACAGCGTGATTTCCGTTTCTGGCTCCCTTACCCATCCTGAAAAAGACCTGACTTCCTCCGCGGATGAAGCACGAATAAACGGCCCCAGAAATCACTCCCCCCTCCCCCACTATCCGGCACGGATACGGCATAAGCTGGGTGGCTGGTTTGGCGGTGTCCTTGGTTTACTGCTGCTATTAGGTTTATTCAATGGGCTGCACGGGCAATCGTTACCCGATGTACCGGAAGAAATTACCTTTGCCGATGTACCTGTTCATCTGACTCAGCAGGCACGCATCCAGATTCAGCAGGAAATCCAGCGTTTGTATGCGCAACCCAGGATTATTCAGGCCGACATCAGTGCCCTCCGGCAACTGAATCCGTTACTAAACCCCCTGTTTGCCAAAGCAAACCTACCCGATGATTTTCGCTATGTTGCCCTGCCCTTTTCCGATATAGACACACTGGGGTTCTGGGGCTTGTCGCGCCCGTATGCAACGGCCCTCCGGCTTCGCATGGATAGCAATGTGGATGAACGCTACCACCCTATCCTTAGTGCCGAAGCAGCCGTAGCGGACCTGGAGCGTTTACTGACGCTGAAAAATAACTACGTGCTGGCACTCATTCGTTACCTCAAAGAGAACACCAGTCAGGACGTAATCGAGCCGACGGATCCGGCCTATATCATGCCTGGCCCGCAGAGTCCGCCCCTGCTCTGGAAAATTCTGGCCCGTAAACTAGTGCTCCAGTACGAAGAACCAACCTACCGCCCGGGGGTGAATTATATTTTGTATACGTACCAATACGGCGAAGGACAATCCCTCCAGAACATTGCCAATCGACTGCGCGTCGACATTGAGCGGGTGAAACCGGTTAATCAGTGGCTTAAAACGGTGGTTGTGCCGACGGACAAAAAGTATACGGTACTCATTCGGGTAACCCCCGACGAGTTTACCACCGTTCAGGCGCTGGCCGAGCCGGGACTCAGGAATCTGCGCCAGCTGGCCATTGGGTTTCCGATACTGATTAAGATCAACAAACAGGAAGATGGCTTCCGGTCAGAAGCCACCTTTTACGAAATAAACGAGCGAAAAGGGATCCAGGCCCAGCAGTGCGATAACTTTATTACCCTGGCCTACTACGGCGATATTTCCATTGACCGGTTTCTAAAATACAATGACCTGAATGCCAATCAGGACGTTATCCATCCCGGCCTGATCTACTACCTGGAGCGCAAGGACAAACGCGCTAAAATACCCTTTCACGTAGCGCAGAAAAATCAGACGTTGCTGGAGATAGCCAACATTTACGGCGTTCGGCTGGCTTCTCTCACCAGATTTAACCGGATGACGAAGGCCCAGCGGCTGCAGCGGGGGCGAATCGTCTGGTTACAAACGCAGCGACCGCTCAACCAGCCCATCGAATACGTCCAACTCCCCCCCGAAGAATCCATCCCCATCCCGCAACCCGTCATTACCCGGCCAGCGGTTCGGGATACGGTTCAGGCCCGGCCTGAACCAAAACCGGTAACTCCTGAACTGACCAATAAAACGGCGGACCCCGTGGCGTCTCCGGTCAACAGACCGGCACCAGGGGTCGTCCCTAAAGCAGTTGACAAACCAGCCGTTGATGTGGGGCGCGCGAGAACACCGACTCCTCCCCGGGAGCCCGTAGTGACTGATTCACTGATACAGCAGGATACAATACGAATGGAGATGGCCGAGAAACGCAAATGGCACATTGTGAAGCCAGGCCAGACCTACTACGCCATTGCTAAGCTGTACCGCATCACACTCAAACAGCTGTATAGCTGGAACAACCTGTCGGAACGAATTCCGCTCCGGGTTGGGCAGCAGCTGATTGTGGCCTATAGCCGGGTAAGACCGGCGCCCACCGCCACGATGCCCAAAGCCCAGGGTCCGCCGGTCCGCCCGGCGTCACCAGCCAGACCGGCGGGTACGCCCCCTACCCGTAAAGCCGTTTTCCATACCGTTCGCGCGGGCGAAACACTCTACCGGGTTGCCCTCCAGAACAACGTAGCGGTCAAGGATCTGATCACCTGGAACAACCTGACGTCCACGACCATTGAAATTGGCCAGATACTGATGATCCTGAAATAAGCGACCTGTCCC
The DNA here is from genome assembly GCA_963784335.1 of uncultured Cytophagales bacterium. Classification (GTDB taxonomy): domain Bacteria; phylum Bacteroidota; class Bacteroidia; order Cytophagales; family Spirosomataceae; genus Spirosoma. The sequence goes on from CAWARB010000014.1 coordinate 259,792, forward strand.
CAAAGGGACCCGGGTGCCGGCTGGGCCTACTCAACACCCTGCGCCCGGGTCTCTTTCTGCACCAGCGCGATAAGCTCCTCGGCCGGTAGCTTCTGCTGCGTACCGGTAATCATATTTTTGAGGGTCAGCTGGCCCGTCTGCACTTCATCCGACCCAATGAGTACGACGTAGGGAATGGCCTTATCATTGGCGTAATCGAGCATTTTCTTCACTTTTACCAGGTCGGGGTACAGTTCGGCCGCTACCTGGGCCGCCCGCAGTTGACTCAGCAGGGGTAAGCTCACCCGGCGGGCTTCCGCATCAAAAGGCACAAGGAGCACGAGAGTACCCTGACCGGCACCCGCCGGGAACAGATTCAACTCAGCCATGACATCGTAAATCCGGTCGACGCCAAACGATATTCCCACGCCCGACAGGCCCGGCATCCCGAATGCCCCCGTCAGGTTATCGTATCGCCCCCCCCCGCTAACGCTGCCAATGGAAACGTCAGTGGCTTTCACCTCAAAAATAGCCCCGGTATAGTAGGAAAGGCCCCGCGCCAGGGTTGGATCGATTTCAACCCGACTGTCCGTCAGGCCGTACTGCTGCACCAGTTGAAGCGTTTCCGTCAATTCGGCCATGCCCCGGGTAGCTATTTCTGACGACGCGAGCCAGTTTTGTAATTGGTCCAGCACCAAACCGGCTTCCTGGTTGAGAAAGCCGAATAAGGGGTCCAGGTTATGGATGGCCGTTTCCGAAAAACCACGTCCCCGAAGCTCGTCCAGTACCTTCTCTTTCCCAATTTTATCCAGTTTGTCAATCGCGACGCTGAGCGTTGCTTCCTCACCCGGCACGCCGATTACGTCGGCTATGCCCGCTAAAATTTTACGGTTATTGATTTTCACCGTGAAATTCGTGATGCCCAGGTTGCGAAATACTTCGTGAATCATGAGCACAATTTCGGCTTCACACAGCAGCGAATCGGTCCCTACCACATCGGCATCGCACTGGTAGAACTCCCGGTAACGCCCCTTCTGGGGCCGGTCGGCCCGCCAGACGGGTTGCATCTGATACCGCCGGAAGGGCATGGTCAGCGCATTTCGGTTCATGACTACGTACCGGGCAAAGGGTACGGTGAGGTCGTAGCGCAACCCTTTTTCGGCAATTTTCGGGGTCATCTTTTTTGACCCTGCCTGTAGGTCGGTTTCGGTCAGGTCAGCGGCAAAATCACCGGAGTTCAAGATTTTAAAGAGCAGCTGATCCCCTTCATCCCCGTACTTACCCGTTAGCGTAGACAGGTTTTCCAGGGAGGGCGTTTCGAGGGGTTGAAAACCAAAACGCTTGAACGTCTGGCGAATGGTATCGAATATAAAAAGCCGGTTGCGCATCTGCTCCGGGCCAAAATCGCGGGTACCCTTGGGCAAGGTTGGTTTTTGCATGCTGCAAAATTACGCAGTAGACCGAAAAACAAGCAGTACCGTTTACTTTGTCGGCAAAAAACCTTACTTTTGCGGACTAATCGCTCCGGCGACCCGGCGTTCCAGCGCCCATATTAGACAAACACAGTAAAAACGTATATAGTCATGGCAGTAACAGAATTAAAGCGAAAGGCGCGTCGGAACCGGGCCATTGCAAACAACAAGGTGAATGCAATTAAACAATTGCTCCGGAAACCAACCATCAAGAATGTGGATGTAGAAGCCATCAAGGCCTCGTTCGCAGAGAAGAAAGCCGCGTAAGCCGCAATCCATTAGTGGCTGGCATGCGCATTAAATCCCGTCCTTACCCGACGGGATTTTTCGTTTCGGGCGGAAGCGGGTCCACTCCCGGTCGCGTTTTTTAAGCTCCCGCCTTACGAACCGCCGGTAATCCAGCTGTATCCGGTAACGAATCGCCAGCCCAAACAGCACCAGGCCTCCATTCAACAGAATCAACCCATACACCCCCCACAGGAACCACTGCCGGAACGGACCCCCCGCCTGATGGGTAACTATGGCTGTACCCAACACCCACAGACCGACGCTAAAAAGCAGGAAACCCAGTGGCCCCACAATCAGGGCTTTCGTTCGGGTACTCATGCGTTTCACTAACTGTTGGCCGGGTGGTTTGGCAAGCTTGGTCATACGAATAAGTTGGCTATCGGTTACGAAAATAACACGTGGTCACGTCATTTAGTTAACGATGCAGTAACATTCGTGCTGCCTGCTCCATTACCTGCTCTCGTCATTGATCAGGAGGGATAGTCGATAGAGGACCCCGTTTCCCGGAACTGCGCTGGTTCACGCAGTCGTTTCCAGCCTTCACCCATAAAACCAATTCCGTAGCCTGTCAACTGCACAAAGGCAGCGCCCACACTCAATAAACCAACTGTAGCACTTTTTTCCTTCCGGGTAGCATCAATCAGAATCAGCAGCGCAAACAGCCCAAGCATCCCCAGCGCCAGCCCAAACAGCACCGGGCTAATAACGGCCCATATGGGTATGAGCAGCACGTATACCGTGAACAGGGCTGGAAACGTATGCACCAGCTTCAGTTCGCCGGGATAATACCGGGCAATGTTGATACGGGCGCGACCAAAAAAACGCAGCTGCCGAAAGAACTGGCCAAAATTTGTCCGGCGTTTGTGATAAATGAAGGCATCGGGGATTAAGCCGGTTTTGAACCCATGCTCAATAATTCGGATGGCAAATTCGATATCCTCCCCCATACGGGTCAGTTTGTAACCGCCCACGGTTTCCCAGACCTTTCGCGACAACCCCATGTTAAAACTACGGGGATGGTAGGTACCACCAAGGTTTTTACCCTTCCCCCGAATCCCGCCCGTCGTAAAAGGGGAGGTCATCGAATAGCTGATGGCTTTCTGAATGGGGGTAAAATCCGGGTGGGCCGCATCAGGACCACCGTAAGCATCGAGCCAGGTGCTGGTTAAGGTTTGCGCTACCTCGGCGAAGTAGTGCGGAGGAATCAGGGCATCTGAATCGAAAATAACGAAGTAATCCCCCCTGGCCTGCTCAAAACCAACATTCCGGGTGAACCCCTGCCCCGAGTTTTCCTTGAAAAAATACCGGATATCCAACAGGTCAGCGAACGTAGCCACCACCTCGTCGGCCTTTACCGTTGACCCATCCTCCACCACCACCACCTCAAAGTTGGCATACGTCTGCCGGGTCAAACTGCGCAGTAATTCGCGCAGCTCGTCGGGGCGGTTATAGACGGGTATGATGACGGAGAAGAACAATAATAAATGATGAATGATGAATGATGAATGATGAATGATGAATGATTTACAAAAAAATAATTTATAAGTTATCAACGCTCCGGCGACCCGGTCATCATTACCAACAGGCTTTCTTCATTCGCCTGGATAACCTGATCGATCAGGTCGTCGGTGAGGGCAACGGAGGTGAACAGGCTCTCGAACTGGGATGGTGCCAGGTAGACGCCCCGCTCGAGCATGGCGTGAAAATAGCGGCCAAACTGGGCCACGTCGCACGACTTGGCATCCACAAAATTCGTCACCGGCCGCTCGGTCATGAACAGGGTAAACATGGAGCCAATCTGATTGATGGTGTAGGGTAAACCCGCCTTTTGCAGACCAGCCCGGAAACCCGTTGTCAGCCTGGCACCAATGGCATCCAGCCGGGTGTACACCTCCGGGTGCTCATTCAGGTGGTGTAGCATAGCCAGCCCTGCCGACATGGCAATTGGATTACCCGACAAGGTACCCGCCTGATACACCGGCCCGGCGGGAGCCACCGCTGCATAATATCAGCGCGACCACCGTAGGCACCCACCGGCATCCCTCCGCCAATAATTTTACCCAGGGTAGTCAGGTCAGGTTTGATGCCGAATCGTTCCTGCGCTCCGCCTTTAGCCAGCCGGAAGCCCGTCATCACCTCGTCGAAAATCAGGATTACGCCGTGCTGGTCGCACAGGGAACGAATACCTTCCAGAAAACCGGGCTCGGGCAATACGCAGCCCATATTACCCACTACGGGTTCCAGAATAATTGCCGCCACCTGGTTGTGGTTGTTCGCCAGCAGCGTCTCCACGGCCGCCAGGTCATTGTAGGGGGCCGTCAGGGTATCGGCGGCCGTCGCTTTGGTCACGCCGGGGCTATCGGGAATACCCATCGTCATGGCACCGCTGCCGGCCGCAATCAGGAACGAGTCGCCGTGGCCGTGGTAGCATCCTTCAAATTTGATGAGTTTATCGCGGTTTGTGAACCCACGGGCAACCCGAATGGCAGCCATTGTAGCCTCGGTTCCGGAATTGACCATGCGCACCTGCTCAATGGAGGGGACCATGTTCGTTATCAGTTCGGCCATTTCTACCTCTTTTCGGGTGGGCGCACCAAACGAGAACGAATGCTGGATGGCATCCCGCACTGCCTTTTCGACGGGTTCGAAGGCATGACCCAAAATCATGGGGCCCCACGAGTTGATGAGTTCAATATACTGCCGTCCATCCTCGTCGTAGATATAAGGACCTTTGGCTGATTTAATAAACAGGGGCGTACCACCCACGGACCGAAACGCCCGAACCGGTGAGTTGACGCCACCGGGAATCAGCGTTTTCGCTTTCTCAAATAACTGCTCGCTCTTATTCATAATGCGTGAATGAGCGAATGAGCGAATAAGTGAATGGCTGGGTTAGTGTTGTCCACTATTCGCTCATTCACGCATTCATCCATTCACTCATTAATTTTTACCAATCGCCCGTCCTCGTACTTCACGATGGGGACAACCTGGTTTTCGTTGGATTGTGTGTAATCGAAGCCGGATAGCAGATAATCGTCGGTATCCGAACGCAGCGCGGCATGGTTGCCGCGCTGTAATCCGTTTCTGGCCAGTTGACGGCCGAAGAAAAGCATCATATCGTACCCCTCGCTGGCAAAAACAGAGGGGATGGTATGGCGTTTTTCCAGGTATTGCTCCTCAAACGCTACGACCGGCTCCCGGGATGTATCAACAAAATCGGGGTAGACCAGATACAGATCCCGCCGGGTAAAGGTGTTCGCTGAATTCCGGTAGAAGTCAAAAGCCGAGGCTGTAGCAATGAGCGGACCGGTTACTTTCCGGCGGCTCAGGGCATCCAGCATCCGGACGCCGTCGTTTTCATTACTGCTGGCAAAGAAAATATGCCCCAGACTACCGGAAACCGCGGGTGGGGTTGAACCGGCCAGCGGGGTTTTGCTGCCGGGAGCGGTAAGCAACATCGCATCCGCCATTGCCTGTGCGTTACCACTTACTTTTTTAAAGTCGACGACCTGATAGCGTTGCTGCCGAACTTCATCCAGATACGCCTGCGCCAACAGGGAATCCTTGCGGGATGTTCCAAAATAAATGGCCACTTTACGACTGCCCCCCAGGTTGTTGGCCTGTTCGGCTGCTTTCCGGGCCTGTTGATTCAGGGAGGGTTGAGCCAGGTAGGACATGGGTTGATTCATAACCAGTTCACTACTGGTAGCCATTGGATTCAGGAGCAAAATGCCGTTCTGATTGGCATAGGCGGAAGCAATCCGGTTGGGCTCAACGTACAACGGCCCGATGATGAGGTCTGTCTGGGCAAACGCCGGGCTATTAACCAGTTCAAGGGCTCTGTTGGGGTCGTTATCCAGATCATAGGCGAACAGATTGACCGTAATGCCTTCCTCCTGCAACTTAGCCTTCGCCATTTTAATGCCGTTGTACAGATCGTAGGCGTACTGGTTTGAGCGCCCGCGTTTGTCATTCTCGAAACCATCCAGCCGAAATGGAAACATGACGGCTACGTTGTAGTACCCTTTTGGGCGGTTAGAACGGGCGGGCGCGGTAGCGGGCGTCGACGGACGATTGGATGCCCCCGCCGTGACGGGTGCCGGCTGGGTTGTGGTAGTAGCCAAGCCCGGCACCCCAAATCGGTTGGTCAATTGGTCCGACAGTTCCAGGTCGTCTTTATCGCTGGACTTTCGCTGGATCAACTCAATCAGCGTCAGGCCAATCGTCCGGTTGCTCGGGTAGGCTTTGTTGAGCTTCTTTAACCGGTCCAGGTCGGTAATACGCGGAATGAAATGCTGCTCGAGTTTCGGCAGTAAAAGCAATAGCTTCGCATCACTGACCAGCTGACTCATTTTCATGGCCTCTTCGTACTGACCCAGTTCCATGTAGCTGGCAGCTAACAGATAACGGGCTTCATCCATTTTACGCCAGTCGGGGAATACCTCCATCAGTTGCAGGAGCATCAGCCGGGCCTGATTGATGTTCTTCTGCCGAAAGGCGGCCAGTGCGTAGTAATAACTGGCGTAGGGAGCCAGCGGCCCACGCTGGAGGATAAGTGCGTTCAGGTCCGTCTTGGCCCGTTCGTACTCACCCGCCTGCACCAGCCTGACGGCCGTAGTATACCGCTTCTGGGCATCGGGCGCCAGTTGGGCCGTGGCGACCTGGGCCATCAACCACAAAAGCAGATAGACACTCCCTCTTTTATACCAACACGATGTCGTTGTCATGTTCCATTTACCCATACAAGAAAGCAACGCCATTGCGTTGCTTTCTGTTAACAAAAATGCAATAAATTCTGTCCCCTCAGCACTACGGGTGGTGAGGCTGAGTGATGGGTGATTTTATGATTTTTTCGACTTCGCTTTCCGCTGGGCTTCGTCGGCTTTCTTGCGGGCTTCCTCAGCGGATGCCAGTTGCTTTTGCAACAGTGCCTGAAATCCGCCCGGTTTCTTCCCTTCGCCGGCCGCGTTTTTCCGCCTGTTTTCGTCCAGCACTGCCTTGATCTTATCTTCATCCACAAATCGGCGGATGAGCTGCTGCTGCGCAATGGTCACTACGTTCGAAACGAAGTAGTAAAACGTCAGGCCGGCCGGATAGGAGTTCAGTACGAACATAAACATCAACGGGAATACGTAACTCATGGCCTTCATGTTCACCGGCCCCGGTTGCGTGGGTGTTGTCTGGTTGTTATAATAGGCGTAGGCAATGGACGAAGCCGTCATCAACACGGTAAATAAACTCAGGTGGCTGCCAATGAAGGGGATAGCCGGAAACCGAATGAACGCATCGTAGGTGGAGAGGTCGTCAGCCCACAGAAACGATTTCTGCCGCAGCTCGATCAGGTTCGGGAACAGCATGAACAGCGCGAACAGGATGGGCATGGTAGCCACCACCGGCACGCAGCCACTCAGCGGACTAACGCCTACTTCCTGGTACAACTTCATCTGCTCGGCCTGCTGCTTGGTCATGTCATCGCCCACGCGTTCCTTCATCTCGTTCAGTTCTGGCTGCAGCACCCGCATCTTGGCCATACTGACGTATGACTTGTAGGTTAACGGTGTTAGAATCAGCTTCACGAACACAACCAGCGCAATAATCAGCAAGCCATAGTTGGAAATGAATTTCTCCAGGAAGTTGAAAACCGGCACGAAAAAGTACTTGTTGATGGGCTTCAGCACGGAGTAACCCAGGTACACGTTCCGGTCAAATTCCGGGGCTACGCTGCCCAGCCGCTGAAAATCGTTGGGGCCAAAATAAAACTTGTACTGGCCTTTGCCCGCTTTTACATCCGCCATGGACAGGGTTACATCCGCCGTGGCCGTTTTCACCACACGACTGTCGGCGGGGTCAACGGTGGTTTTGAACTCCGCCGTGGGCAAGGGCGCGTTCCGGGCCACAAAGCCGGACAGGAAGTACTTGTGTTTGATGGTAAACCACTGAACGGGCTGCTCGGCTTTCACATCGTCATTGGCTTCCCCTTCCTTCAGGTTCTCAAAACTTTCATCGGCCGTAAGAAAATTGATGGTAGCCGCCTGGCGGTTATTGGTCAGGTCGTTTTCATACTGCTGCATCTCATCCACCCAGTAGAACCGGATGTTATCGTTGGTCACCGTATTACTCAGCCCATTGAGTTTCAGGGCATAATCGAGCACATAGCCGTCGACCGGCATGGTGTACACCTGCTCTACCGACTGACCAGGGGCTATCTCGGCCCGGAACGTGATTTGCTGGGGCTGTCCGGCTACGGTACCGCTCTGGGCCGTCGTTTGATAATACAGTTTGCGTAAATCGACTTTCCCGCCATTGGTGGGTAAATCCAGTCCGGTCCGGCTGCTTTTCGGGTCAATGAGAACCAGCGGTTTGTTGTCGTATGTCTTGTAGTTTTTCAGGACTACTTTCGTCACCTGTCCGCCCAGGGTGCTGAACGTTACGCTGACGTCTTTGTTCTCGACCACGATGTCGCGGGTTTCGCCGGATGCGACGGCGGCAAAATCACCAAATCTGGCTTTAGCAGCGGCTGAGTCGAGCGGCTGATCCGCGTTTACCGTGACGGCGGCTGGTGGTGTTATCGGCGTTTTTTGGGTGACCTGTGCGCCGGACTTTGCCGGTTCGGGCGAATTCACGCTGGGCGCAGGTTTTGGTACCAGAAGCTGGTAGCCAACCAGCATTGCCATAATCAGAACAATGCCGATAAGTTGATTACGATCCATTTTTATAGTTTTCAGTTCACGGTTTATCGGTTGCGGTCTATGACTGGCTGACGCAGTAGCTATTGGTGCGTCAGCCAGTCATAAACCGCAACCGATAAACCGTAAACCATGTATGCTGCAAATTTACGCCAATCCGGCCGCTTAATCAACCGCGTCGGCGGTTTCTACAGGAACGGTGGTTCTACCGGCAGGCTCCATTCGCTTTTGCTGACTGTAGGCAAGGGCCGCTTTTACGAAGTGGACAAACAGCGGATGCGGGTTGAGCACCGTACTTTTCAGTTCGGGGTGGAACTGCACCCCCACGTACCACGGGTGAATGTCCCGGGCTAACTCCACAATTTCAACCAGGCCCGTTTCGGGATTAATGCCCGTTGGCCGGAGCCCCGCTTTTTCAAACGCAGCCGCGTACTCGTTGTTAAATTCGTACCGGTGCCGGTGCCGTTCGCTAATCTGGGTCTGCCCGTAAATCTGGTGGGCCAGTGAATCCCGCTTGAGTTTACAGGTGTAGGCACCCAGCCGCATGGTCCCCCCCTTATCAGTAACCGTCTTCTGATCCTCCATCATGTTAATGACCGGGTTGGGCGTGTCCGGCTCCATTTCGGTCGAATGGGCATCGGCAATGCCCATGGCGTGGCGCGCGTACTCGATGACGGCCATCTGCATACCCAGACAAATACCCAGGAACGGAATACCCTGTTCGCGCGTGTAGCGCACGGCATTGATTTTCCCATCGATGCCCCGCTCCCCAAAGCCGGGTGCAACCAGGACCGCGTCCAGCTGGCTTAGTACCTCGGCACAATAGTGCTCATCGACCAGCGTCTCGGACTGGATCCATTCCAGTTCCACTTTACATTCATTGGTGGCTCCCGCGTGGATAAACGATTCGGCAATCGACTTATAGGCATCGTGCAATTCGACGTACTTACCCACCAGCCCAATGCGAACTACATTGCCCGGACTTTTCAGCCGGCCCAGAAAACTCTTCCAGATATCCAGATCGGCATCTTTGTCATTGTAGATGTCCAGCATGTACAACGCCCGCTGGTCGAGCCGTTCCTTCTGCATGAGCAGGGGAACATCATAAATCGTTTCGGCATCAATTGCTTCGATCACCGAACTGACCTGTACGTTGCAGAACAGGGCTATTTTCCGGCGAATATCCTGCGGCAGGGCATGCTCGGTGCGGCAAACGATGATGTCGGGCTGAACCCCGTTTTCGAGCAGCATCCGGACCGAGTGCTGGGTGGGCTTGGTTTTTAATTCGCCCGCCGACCGTAGGTAAGGAATCAAGGTGAGGTGAATAACGAGCGTATCTTTCTCCCCCAGTTCAAATTTCAACTGGCGCACGGCTTCCACAAACGGCAGCGATTCGATATCGCCCACACAACCGCCAATTTCGGTAATGACGATGTCGTATTCACCGGTATCACCCAGGAGACGGATATTCCGTTTGATTTCGTCGGTGATGTGGGGTACTACCTGCACTGTTTTACCCAGGAAATCGCCCCGGCGTTCGCGGGTGATAACGTTGTTGTAAATGCGCCCGGTGGTGATGTTGTTGGCCCGTGAGGTCGGCCGGTTCAGGAACCGCTCGTAGTGCCCCAGGTCAAGGTCCGTTTCGGCCCCGTCGTCGGTCACGTAGCATTCGCCATGTTCGTACGGATTGAGTGTTCCGGGGTCGATGTTGATGTACGGATCGAATTTCTGGATCGTAACCGTTAACCCTCTGGATTGAAGAAGTTTGGCTAGAGAAGAGGCAATGATGCCTTTGCCAAGTGATGAAGTTACTCCGCCGGTAACAAAAATATATTTCGCGGATTTAAGTCCCGTAGACGCCATGATTAAACCTGTTTAGGTCGTTACGGGATATAAAGGTAGATGAAAAACGGACGCAAGGGAAACATTCAGCGGGAAAAAGTTGGAGCTTTTCATTTAATCGGATGACTGTCAATCCACTCAGGATTTCCTTATTTTTCACTATATCTACTTCTCCCTATGAAACAGACCCTGTTTGAAAAGATCGGTGCTTTCCTGGTTTAATACGGTTAGTAGAACAAGACGCATTTTTTGCGCTTCATCAAACCCAGCGATTAACGTTAAAGTGGGAGACGTGTTCAGTAGACGTCTCCCACTTTAAGATTTGGGCAATTATCTGCTAATCATTTACTTACTTGCGGTGAAGTATATACCCCGATTCATTATCCACCCGTTACATACTATGAAAAAATCGACTTACCAAGCCAGTAATCGACCACCGGACAAAGCAAAAGCTCCTAAATCCACCACCACCGGGGCATACCAACTTCAGAAACCAGAAAAATCGATCGAATAAACCAGCACAATCAGCTTCTTCTATTCTGATACCAGTGCGTTTTGGCCTGTTCCTGGCAACACTACTGACGCCCTTAGTCTATAATTCAGCTACCTATTTCGGTTACATTTCAGAGCGTACCTGGTATCTCAATTGCCTGATTGAAGCGATGTTTCTCCTGGCGGTATTTACGCCAGGGTTCTTCCAAGCAACTTTGTCACGACTTCAGTTATCCATACTGCTCTTTCTGGTAGTTCTACTAATTGCCGACCTAGGGGGTGTTGACCCGATACAGAGTATTTTTTCGGGATATTCCCGCATGGAAGGCTTTTTATTATACTTACATCTGGGGCTATATTTTTTTGCACTGGTTCGGGTTCCCTTTTGCGACAGTACTGGAACACAGCTCTATTACTAACCGTGGCTGTGGCAGTAGTTGTCGTTATAAAAGGATACTATAGTCCTTCGGGGTGGCAAGCCTTTGATCATCGGCTAATTGCCACGGTGGGAAATCCTTCTTTTTTAGCAATCTATCTATTGGTTCATCTCTTCCTCACTCTTTACTTGTTTAATCAGTTTCCGGCCCTTCCTCTCTCACTTAAAGGGGTAGTGTCGGCATCAGTTGTTGTCATTCTAGTGGGTGGTGTATACTTGACCGGTACACGGTCGGCAGTCATTGGTTTGGTAGCCGCCTGTATATACCTATCCTTTTGGAGACTCTGGCGGCATTATGGCTCTTTTCTAAAACCGGTTGGCTGGTTGGCCCTGTTGGGAATAGGGGCGGGCTGTTTGTTCCTGATAGTACGTACCTCTACCCTATTCCAGCAGTTTCCCATCATGTATCGATTAACGCATTATTCCGGAAATAATAATACCCTCTCCCCCCGGATCATTTGCTGGAAACTGGGCATCAGAGGAATAGCTGATCGCCCTTTAATGGGTTGGGGGCAGGAAAATTTCAGCTACGGGTTTGCCCAATATTATGACCCAGCTATTTTGCTAAGTAGTGGCTATAGCTGGTACGACCGTGCCCACAATGTACTCATCGATCTGGGGTTTTCGGCTGGTGTACTGGGGGTGCTTGCTTATTCATTCATTTGGGTAAGCTTGGTTGGCCGACTTCGAATTTCCAACGCGCTTGTCAATAGATTGGATAGAGGATTACTGGGTGCCATTTTCGTTGCTTATTTCTTTTTTAATATCTTTAATTTCGATAGCCTTTTACCGCTACAGCTTACCTTCCTGCTCTTGGCTTTTATTGATGCCTCACCACTGCAACCTATTTCAGAAATAGTCCGTCCATTACCCGCCTGGATATCTATCAGCCGTATTCTTATAATCGGCTTGATAGCAGGACTGGGGGTATATTCGGTTTATGACCCCTACCGAACCCTAAGAGCCTTGGACCGGCAAAACAACTTAACTGATATCCAAGAGCGCACCAAAGTGCTGGAAACAATCTACCACGAAGATTCTGGACACCAACTCGACATGGCTGACAATGTAACTTCACTGGCCATTAGTGTTCTCCAGAGTAATCAGCCAGAACCGGTAAAACAGTTTTGCTACCAACGGGCCAGTGTTCTCATGAATGAGCAATTGGTGAAGCACCCAGCCTATAGCCGACTGATGACCAGGTTATTGGCATTATATATAGCCGGAGATGAAACGGATAAGGCCATCGCCCTATGTCAGCAAATCAATCAGATTGAAGGATCAAAGCGACCTCCGTCTTTCGTTCAACTCGGAACTATCTATCTAAGAAAAGGGGATTACCCTCAGGCTCTGGCAGCTTTCGAACAGGCCCGTCAACTGTATCCATCCTGGACGGAACCAGCACTGTACAAGGCCTTAACCCTCGCCATTCAGAGAGACACGACTCAATGTTTCCAGACTCTGAGCGATATCGATACTCGAACCCTGGTGAACCGATTACTCTTTATAAAGCAGATTTATCAACAGGCTGGGAATCTGCACCAGTTTCTCCAGCGAATCGAACAGACGGAGCATAAAGAAGATTACACGCCCGATGTCTACGTAGAATGGGCAATGACGGCCTTCGATTTAAAAGATAAAACCCAACTTAATACTGCCGTGAATAGCTTTTACAATATGTATTTTAGAAATCGACGGGACTATCAGGAATTCAAGGAAATTATTGACGATAGCCAGCGAGAAATTCGACCAAATCGGCTATCAGAAATAGCCAAAAGTTTGTCCCCATGAAAACACAAAAGGCCCGGTCTGAAACCGGGCCTTTTGCTTGTACTAGATTCTGTTTACTTTACTTGATTCACAACGGCAGCAAATGCCTCCGGGTGGTTCATGGCCAGGTCGGCCAGTACTTTGCGGTTCAGCGTGATATCGGTTCGGTTCAGCGCGCCCATAAAGGCCGAATACGATAACCCATGCAACCGGGCACCCGCATTGATCCGCTGAATCCACAACGCCCGGAAATCGCGCTTTTTGGCACGACGGTCGCGGTATGCGTAGCCTAATCCTTTTTCGACAGCGTTTTTAGCGACTGTCCAGACATTTTTACGCCGACCAAAATAACCTTTGGCCAGCTTCATTACTTTTTTCCTGCGCGCCCGTGAGGCAACGTGATTGACGGAACGTGGCATTGTATGCTACTTGTTTTTTGACGACAGGCGGAAAGATAGTGTAGAGTGAAAAGTGAAAAGTGTAGAATAATAAACAGGTTAGTTACTCTCTACTTAACATTCATCATTCATCATTCATCATTCTCTTCAAAGCCTGGCTTCGGGTGAAACATAAAACCAGAACGCAACCGCGTTCTTTCTTAGTCCTTAGATGTTCAGCAGCGCTTTGATACGACGCTCATCGGGACCATCTACCAGCGTGGCGTGTACTAAATTGCGCTTCTGCTTGGTTGTTTTCTTAGTCAAAATGTGACTGTGGAAGGCGTGCTTCCGCTTGATTTTTCCGGTACCGGTCAGCTTGAAACGCTTCTTGGCGCCCGAATTTGTTTTTACTTTTGGCATTGCAGTAAACCGCTTTGTGGGTAAAATTTAAGTAAACAGGCCGCAAAGATACGAAAAAAGTTTTCAGTTTACGGTTCACTGTTTTCAGTTGGCTGACGCATAATCGCTCTTGCATCAGCCAATTGAAAACAGTGAACCGTAAACTGAAAACCAGGGTATTTATTTCTTGGCCACAACAACCTTGGGCGACAGGAACATGCTCATTCGTTTGCCTTCCAGTTTGGGTTCAGATTCCACCTTACCGAACTCTTCCAATCCTTTGGAAAAACGATCGAGTAGCTGAAATCCCCGATCTTTGAACACGATGGCCCTACCCACGAACTGTACGTAGGCTTTCACCTTAGCACCTTCTTTCAGGAAGTTAATGGCGTGCTTGAGTTTAAACTCAAAATCGTGATCGTCCGTATTGGGACCGAACCGGATTTCTTTTATAACCACCTTCGTGGCATTCGCCTTGATTTCTTTCTGCTTTTTCTTTTGTTCGTACTTGAACTTAGAGTAGTCTACGATGCGACAAACAGGCGGTACGGCATTAGGCGACACCTCAACCAGGTCGAGATTCTGTGCCTTAGCCATGGCTTGCGCCTTGTTCGTTTCGTAGATGCCCTGCTCTACATTCTCACCAACCACACGCACTTCGCGGACTAAAATGCGCTCATTTACTTTGTAGGGTTCTTCAACCACGCGACGGGGTGGTCTGCGCTGGGGTAATGCCATAGATTATGTTTAGGGTAACAATTTTTCAAACTGACTTTCCAGAAGTCGCTTGGATAACGTAAAGGTTGCTAAAAAGTTCGACAAACCAGTCAAAATACAGATTACGAACGACTTTAATCCGTTGTTTCGTTAGTGAGCTGGTCAGTGGCTGACACCAATTGTTGTTTTATGCCAACGACTGGCTCATTGACTCACCAACGACCGACGAATCAATGGAATCGCTGTTTTATTGCATCTTCACCTCGGCCTGGAATAGGGTTACAAAGTCATCCACCAGCATGCTGCCCAGGTCGCCCTGGCCTTTGCGCCGGACAGAGACGGCCCCTTCGGCGGCTTCTTTTTCGCCGACAATCAGCATGTACGGAATTTTATTCACTTCCGCATCCCGAATTTTGCGGCCAATCTTCTCATCCCGGTGGTCGACAAAGCCCCGGATATCGTGTTCCTGCAACGTAAAGAACAACTCATTGGCGTATTCTTCGTACTTCTCCGAAATGGGTAAAATAGCAATCTGTTCGGGAGAGAGCCAGAGGGGAAAGTTACCCCCCGAGTTTTCAATGAGGATGGCAATGAAGCGCTCCATCGACCCAAACGGGGCCCGGTGAATCATAACGGGCCGGTGTTTCTGGTTATCGGCGCCTACGTATTCCAGTTCAAACCGGTTGGGCAGGTTATAATCCACCTGAATCGTACCCAACTGCCATTTACGGCCCAGGGCATCCCGCACCATAAAGTCGAGTTTAGGGCCGTAGAAAGCCGCTTCGCCCAGTTCCGTTACCGTTGGCAGTCCCTTTTCGGCAGCCGCTTCGATAATGGCGGATTCGGCTTTCTCCCACAAATCATCAGAACCAATGTATTTGGTTTTATTTTCCGGGTCACGCAGCGAAATCTGAGCGCTGTAATCCGCAAAACCAAGGGAGCGGAAAACGTACAGCACCAGGTCAATTACCTTCATGAATTCATCCTTCACCTGGTCGGGGCGGCAGAAGATGTGGGCATCATCCTGGGTGAATCCCCGCACGCGGGTCAGGCCATGCAACTCACCCGACTGTTCATAGCGATACACGGTTCCAAATTCGGCCAGCCGCAGGGGCAAATCGCGGTACGAGCGCGGTTTTGTTTTGTAGATTTCGCAGTGGTGCGGGCAGTTCATGGGTTTCAGCAGGAACTCCTCGTTTGGGTCGGGCGTCCTGATGGGCTGGAACGAATCTTCGCCGTATTTATCCCAGTGACCCGACGTTACGTACAACTGCTTGCTGCCGATATGAGGGGTCACTACTGGCGAATAACCCGCCCGGAGCTGGGCTTTACGCAGAAAATTTTCCAGTCGTTCGCGCAACACGGTTCCTTTGGGTAGCCATAAGGGAAGCCCCGCTCCTACTTTCTCCGAAAAGGCGAACAGTTCCAGTTCTTTGCCCAGCTTGCGGTGGTCGCGTTTTTTGGCTTCTTCGAGCAGGTACAGGTATTCGTCGAGTTCTTTCTGTTTTGGATACGTAACGGCGTAAATCCGGGTCAGCTGCTTATTTTTTTCGTTGCCACGCCAGTAGGCACCGGCTACGTTCATGAGCTTGGTCGCTTTGATAAAGCTTGTATTAGGAATGTGCGGCCCCCGGCAAAGGTCGGTGAAAGCCTCCCTGCGTATAAAAGGTAATCGTACCATCGTCCAGCCCGTCGAGCAGGTCGAGTTTATAGGGGTCTCCTTTTTCCTCAAAATAAGCAATAGCCTCCGCTTTACCCATGGGCGTACGGACGTAGGCCTGTTTCTGGCGAGCCAGTTCCAGCATTTTGTCTTCTACCTTTTTGAAGTCTTCCTGCGAAAACGGCTGACCACCCAGGTCTACATCGTAGTAAAAACCCGTTTCGACGGCGGGTCCAATGCCAAACTTTGTGCCCGGATAAAGGCTTTCAAGGGCTTCGGCCAATAAGTGCGCCGACGAGTGCCAGAAGGTAGCTTTTCCTTCGGGGTCATTCCAGGTCAGCAGTTGCACCTGGGCATCGCTGTCAATGGGCCGGGTAGCATCCTGCACGACGCCATTCACCTTGGCAGCCAGTACATTACGGGCTAGTCCTTCGCTAATCTGGGCAGCAACATCCAGGCCGGTACTGCCTTTTGGATACTGCCGAACGCTACCGTCGGGCAGCGTCACGCGGATTTGTTCGTCCTGCGCAATCATAGTTTACTCGGTTTATAGTAGTCGGTTCAGGGGATTTGGTTTACGGTATTCGGCTGGCTAACGCACTGGTTACTACAATGCGTCAGCCAACCGAATACCAAATCCTCTGAACCATAGATAAACAGTTAATTCTGTCCAATCGGTTTTACTGCTCGCTGTAGCGAATCGCTGGTGCCTGATGCTACACGCCCCCTTGGCTGAATAGTCGAAATTCGAATGCGACTTGTATCAAGTACGGGGCGGCTTCGCGTAGAATTCAGCGGTTTTGCTGCGGTATCCGGCGAAAAAAACGGGTTATTCCTGACGTATTGATGGCGTCGAGATCGCCATAAACCAGCAGCAGCCTGCCGGTCACCGGCGTTCTGCCGGGTGGCTTTAGTATAAGCCGCAATGGCCAGATCAAACTGTCCCATCTGTTCGTGGCAGTATCCGATGTACGTATCAATACGCGGAAACTGGGGACTCAGTTCCTGAACGCGCTGGTAGTTAGCCAGTGCGCCGTAGTAGTTTCGGTACGTCTGGTTGAGGAGTCCCATCTGAAAATACGCCTGGTAGTGCGTTGGCTGTACCTTCACCGTTTGTTGATAATACAACAGGGCACTATCTGGTTTGCGCTCGGTATGATAGATCAGTCCCCGGCCATAGTACAGCCGGGCGTTGTTGGGGAAATAGTCCAGTGCCTGTTTATTGTACACCAGGGCCGTATTCCTGTCGCCAATGGCCCGGTAAACGGAGGCCAGCTGATTGTACGTTTCCAGGTAGCGGGGTTTCAGCCGTAATGACTGCTGGTACAGTGCCAGTGCCTGCGTCGTATCGCCCTGACGGGCGGTCATCAGCCCCTTAAAAAAATACGCTTCGCCATCGTAGGGTGCCATTTGAAGGGCTTTGGCTATGTACAGGTTCGCTTTATCAAACTGATTCTGCTGTTGCAGCAAATCGCCCTGCAGGGTGTATAATTCGGGCGTATCAACGCCCAGTATTTCGGCCCGCTGTGCATTCTGAAGTGCCTGAGCGGGCCGGTGCAGTGCCCGCAAAATCTGCGCACGCGTCAGGTAATATCCGCCTACGTTAGCATTCCGTTCAATGGCTTCATCAATATCGGCCAGGGCTTCTTTTACCCGCCCCATCATGAGTAGAATACCCGCCCTTTTTGCATAAGCCGACGGGGGCGACGATTGATTAATAGCCCCGGTCAGGGCCCGAAAGGAACCGGCCACCCGACTACTATCGTCAAACTTGGGGAAGTCAGGAATACGGGCCGTTTGCCGGTTGTCGTCGTTGCAGGCCATTAAAAAGAGCGAAAGAGCGAACGTGTGAACGAGTGAACAAACGAAAAGCGGGCGCGCCCCTTTTTTGTTCTTACGCTCCTCCGCTCCTTCGCTCTTTATACATTTCTTTCGCTCTTTCATTCTCTATCTATGAGCTGAACCGGTAAAATACGCCCAGCGGCAGCCGTTTATGGGCCTGGTCAGATACGGCTAACTCACCCCACTCTGCGTTTGGTACGTGGCCAAAAATCTGCCGCATCAGGTTATCCAGGATGAGGGGTGAGAACCCCAGCGAATACAGGTTGATGATAAAGAAAAAATTGGTGCGATCCAACAGGTCGGCGCAGGCTTTCAGCAGTTCATTCAGGTGTTCTTCGAGCACCCATTTTTCGCCGGCGGGGCCACGACCATACGCCGGCGGGTCCAGAATGATGCCATTGTACTGATTGCCCCGTCGTACTTCACGCCGAACAAATTTCAGGGCATCTTCCACCATCCAGCGGATATTGGTCAGTTCACTGTAATCCATATTTTCACGCGCCCAGCTGATAACCGGTTTCACGGCGTCGACGTGCGTCACTTCGGCGCCGGCCTGACGGGCTGCCAGCGATGCGCCACCCGTGTAGGCAAACAGATTCAGGACGCTGGGCCGGGCTACAGTCGGGGCCAGCGCTTTGATTTTATCGTGGATGTACACCCAGTTGTTAGCTTGTTCCGGAAACAGCCCAACGTGCTTGAAGGTGGTAAGAGCCAGCTTAAACTTCAGGTTTAAACCGGCCTGCTGAAACGACACGTACCAGGGGTCGCGCATGTCAGGTTTGGTTTGCCAGTCGCCCCGCTCCGGCGACTGACGGTCGCGCTGGAAAACGGCATGTGCAAGCCGCGTCCATTCCTGGTCGGCGAGTGATTTATCCCAGATGGCCTGCGGTTCGGGCCGGGCCAGAATGAAGTTGCCGAACCGTTCGAGTTTCTGAAAATTACCCGAGTCAATCAGTTCGTATTCCGCCCAGCGTTCAGGAATAATCAGTTGCATGTCAGCCATATTCTTTTTTCAGTGAAGCGTGAATAGTGTAGAATGAAGAATAAAAAGTTGTCTCACTATTTATTCTTCATTCTACACTATTCACGCTTCACTATTTTCCTGCCCCATTTTTAGTATCAATTCGAATTCATCCGCCCGAACGGGCATAACCGACAGGCGCGACTGCCGGATGAGGCTCAGGTTGGCCAGCAGGGGTTCGGCTTTGATCCGGGCCAGGGCCACGGGGTTGTCCAGTCCCATAACCGGCTCCAGTTCGACCACCACCCAGTCCGTCGGCTTCGCCCCTAGCTGGGCGGCCTCCCTGGCTGCGACAGGATCGGGGTAGGCTTCAGCAACGACGGTTGCCAACCCCACAACACCCGGCTTTTTAACGCTGTGGTAAAACAGAACCTGGTCGCCCGACTGCATGGCTTTCAGGTTGTTTCGCGCCTGATAGTTGCGAACGCCATCCCAGACGGCGCGCCCCTGTTCCATAAAATGATGCCAGCTGTATGCGTCGGGTTCGGATTTGACGAGCCAATAGTTCACGGTTGCGTGATCACGTGATAAAATAAGTGAATGGTTGAATGCCAGTCTATTGCATGAGCGGGCAGTTGCGCGAAATACGTTCTATCAGTCACTCATGCTATCAGTCAACAATGCACCAGATCAATAATAATCGTCCTGTTCGTGGCTGCTACTACCAAACGGGGAGCCGTATTCGTCGGCTTCATTACCCGCCTGACGCGGGCCGCTTCCTTTCAGGAGTAGTGTTTTATACATAATCATGATCTGGCCGGTATGGTACATATCGTGATTGATGATGCCGTGCAGCATGTCATAATATGTATAATCCCGACCCGGCACGATGTCCTCCAGGAATTCATCATCGTCCCGTTTATCGAGTTCATTGATGAGTTCTTCCTGACTCAGGCTCAATTCCATCTCCAGTGCTTCCCACTCGAAATCATCAATTCTATCGGGCAGGGCACCAAAATCTTTATTTGGTGTCGTAATATCGAACGCTTCGTCACCCTGCATCTTCTTGACGCAAAAAATTCGCCAGCTCGTCATGTGAAAAACAAGTTCGGCGATGCTGTGGGTATTGGGAGAAATTCGTTTCCCGGCCATGTCGGGTGTTACGCCCCGTAACACATCCACTACCGATGGGCCGTGCCAGGCTTCTTCCCCCTCGTAGGTTGTATTCAGGAGGTCAATAATGCGAATCAGTTCGTCGTTTGGAACCATTGTGAATGGATATAAAGTGATTGGATGGGCCGGTAGGTTCATTCACCCTACACGGCATCCTTACTAAAGAGTTTTATACTGTATTGTTACGCGTTGCTATCCAGTTCGTACCAACGCGTGTTGTGTTTTCAATCGTGGTATCAGGTTGTAACGTTGCTGCCTATCGCAGCAAACGGATCAGTTCACTACGCCGAATTCATCAATCATCCCCAGCCTTATCGCCAAACACCGTACCCGGTTTACTACTATCGGCAAAGGTAGCCAATATTGATGGCTTCCGAAAAAAACCCCGATAAACATGCCATGAGTCTACCGCTTCAGGATCCTATTCGCTCCACGTCCTGGAAACAATCCCGGATGGAGTAGCCTGGTTGGGGGTATGGGTCAAAAAAAGAAACGAGGGTTGTGGTTCCGTTTACGCCTGCCCACCTGCCCGTTCCCTCCCGGGTCTGGCTATCGACGTAAAAACTGCGCTACCGCATTACAAGGAGTACACGGGAAGTTCGTTGCCCGAAAACGGGTGGGGTTTATTTTAGGCAGGCAGCTTGTCAGGCGCTAGACCGTAGCGTTACGCCTGCGCTCCTGATTACCTTTCCGGGGTTGGGGATGCAGCAGGTACACATCCAGCAGGGCGTAAGGCCGGGCCAGGTACTCCCGAATCAGGGTGCGGAGAGAATAGCCGTCGGGCACGTCCTGAGCGGCAAAGGCAATGGCTTTCATGCCCTCATGGTTACCAATGTACAGGGCGCGGGCGTTATGGAAATTCTGGGAGATAATCGTGATTTTGGTCTGTTTGAACTCCGACTTACACCGTACCACGGAGTCGAATGTTCGGAAGCCCGCGTAATCAAGCGTCATCACCGATTCCGGCACATTAAGTTTTAGTAGTGCCCGCTGCATATCAACGGGTTCATTGTAATACTCCGAATCATTGTTGCCGCTGAGAATGAGGTACTTCACTTTTCCCTCTTTCCACAGTCGGGCCGTTGCTTCCATACGGTATCGGAAGAACAGGTTCTCCTTGCCCGACCGAACAAACTTGCTCGTACCCAGCACCAGTCCGTACTCATTGGCGGGTAATTCGTCCATGTTGAAGTAAATCTGGTCGCGGGTGTTATAAACGACCCACCAGTTACTGAGCAGTATAACCAGGACGGAGCAGAAGGCCAGCACAATGAGGGCTTTGATGGCCCACTTGGCTATCCGGACGCCAGCCGCTTCGTGGGGCGTGTCGTTACTATAGTCCGTTGCCAAAGTCGTGTTCATTTACTTGAAGACTAAAATGAGAATTAACAATAAAGCCAGCTACGCTTCCAAACGGGTCAGTGAGCGCTGCGCTTTGTATGCCATCGCCACTGCCTGGGCGGGGAGGTGAACGGTACTTCTCCGGGCGAGCCAGTGCATCCTACCCAACCCACTGTGAAGGGCCAAACCCAATACGTCTGTGTACCAGGCTTTCACGACGGCCGGATCGGGGAAGCCTAACGAATCGTTCTCAGACCGGGTGATATGGTTAACGACCTCGTCGTACTTATCCGTTTACCGTTCAGGAAAACAACCCTAACTGAGCCGGTTCTTTTTCGGCTACCTCGACCAGATCAATTACTTTCGGTGCGCTCACCGGAGCAGGTTTTGCTACCTCTTTCACCACTTTAGGTGCCAGCAGTTTGACCTCTTTCACTTTGGCAAAAGGCAGTTTGTTCCCCAGGGCTTTCCAGCCCCGCACATCAATAAATCCTTCCGGCTCCAGAATCATTTTTTCCAGCGGACCCCGGTCTTTTACCTGATGAATAACCTCAATGCGCGGGTACTGGTCGACGGTGACGGCCAGATTCTTTGACCCTTTGGTATCGCCGATAAAACTGAATTTCTTATCCAGCGATGTCGTCTCTACTTTAAACCGCTTTACGTACCACGCCTTCTGATTCGCTTCGTAGTACAGCGCCGACAGCACCGTTTCCGGGTCAAATTTCAGCAAATTAGCTACGTCGTTGGGTTCGTACCGATTGGTCAGGTCAAAACTTGTCAGTTCGTACTGCCCGTCTTTGTACACGACCAGAATACTGTCCTTCGCGTCGAAATTCCCCAACAAACGCCCCCGTTCATCGCGGTTGAGCCGACCCAGGTGTTCATCGTACCAGATATCGACCCCGCCCAGGGTGGATACCCCCCCCGATTTCTGGGTGAGTTTCCGAACGGGGTACTTGGTCAGAATATTTCCCTGCGCCGACCGGTTTTTGATTCCGACACTGGCAAAGTCGAAATCGAACTGCTTGATCTTGGCCGAGCACTGGGCCGTCAGGTTCACCGTAATAACTTCCGCTTCCCCATTATCATTGGCACTAAAATACGTCATTTTTGACTTCGGATTACCCATCGTCAGGTCATATTCCCGGTCGCGGGTGACGCCCGTAATCGGAAATCGCTTGGCCATCGAGATACCCGACTTGCCATCCAGGTACACGAGGTTATAAATCTTGCGCTCGTCGCCTTTCTTGAACACCGATACGTACACAATATCCTTGCCGACGAATACTTTATCCGTAACTTTCGTTACGACGCACCGGCCATCCCGCCGGAAAACGATGATATCGTCGATATCGGAACAATCGCTGACGTATTCGTCTTTTTTGAGCCCGGATCCAACAAATCCGCCTTCGCGGTCAACGTACAGTTTCTGGTTGGCCGCAGCCACCACACTGGCGGCAATGGTGTTGAAGGCCCGGATTTCGGTTTTTCGCTCGCGGCCTTTGCCGTATTTCTTTTGGAGGTCTTTATAATAGGCAATGGCGTAGCGGGTGATATTCGCCAGGTTATCATCTGTTTCGGCCAGTTCCTGCTCCAGCCGGCGCATCAGTTCTTCCGCCTTGAAGCCATCGTATTTGGAAATACGTTTGATCTTGATTTCGGTCAGCCGAATCAGGTCATCCTGCGTGATAGCCCGGTAAAACAGCTTTTTATAGGGCTTGAGGGCTTTATCAATCGTTTCGAGTACGGCCTCGAAGGTTTCGCACTCTTCAATTTTGCGGTAAATCCGGTTCTCGATGAATACCTTTTCGAGCGAACTATACAGCAACCGCTCCATCAATTCATTCCGCCGGATTTCCAGTTCGCGTTGCAGCAGCTGCACCGTTTGGTGGGTGTTGACCCGCAAAATATCCGTTACACTGACGAAGTGGGGTTTATCCCCGATGATGACGCAGGCGTTGGGCGAAATGCTCACCTCACAATCGGTAAAGGCATACAGCGCATCAATCGACACATCGGGCGACACGCCGGGTTGCAGGTTCACCAGAATCTCCACATCCCTGGCCGTATTATCTATGACGGCGGCTACCGTCCGGCTGGGGGCTTTAATCCGAATCTTGCCCAGTTCGGCCGCTTTCACGATGGAGTCGATCAACTGCGGGGTTGTTACCCCGTAGGGAACGTCGCGGATGGCGAGGGTCTTCTTGTCGACCTCCTCAATTTTGGCCCGCACCCGCACTTTGCCGCCCCGGTGCCCGTCATTGTAATTACCAACGTCAATCAGCCCGCCGGTCTGAAAATCGGGGAACAGGGAAACGGGTTTATCCTTCAGAATATTGATCGACGCGTCAATCAGTTCGTTGAAGTTGTGGGGTAAAATCTTGGTCGATAGTCCCACGGCAATCCCTTCCACCCCCTGGGCCAGCAGCAGCGGAAACTTAACCGGCAGGGTGACCGGCTCCCGCTTGCGGCCGTCGTAGGATAGCTGCCACTCGGTGGTCTTATCATTATAAATGGCATCCTGCGCGAACTTCGACAGCCGGACTTCGATGTAGCGGGGGGCGGCAGCCCCATCGCCCGTGCGGACATCGCCCCAGCTGCCCTGCGTATCGAACAGCAGCTCTTTCTGGCCAATGTTCACCAGGGCTTCCCCAATGGATGCATCGCCGTGGGGGTGAAACTGCATGGTCTGCCCGATAACGTTGGCCACTTTATTGAAGCGGCCATCGTCCATTTCCCGGAGCGCGTGCAGAATCCGGCGCTGAACGGGTTTCAGCCCATCTTCAACGGCGGGAACGGCCCGCTCCAGAATAACGTAGGATGCGTAGTCGAGGAAATAATTTTCGTACAGCCCCGATACAACGGTCTGAGCATGCAGTACATCCGTGGTGGGTTCAATCGGTTGTTCATCCGGTTCGGGGGCGTCCGTCAGTTCGGGTCCGTCGGCACTTAATTCGGCTTCGGGCTGCTGGTTATCGTCCTCTATCGGCTGTTCATTTTCTTCGTTCATCATTGACTTCGTACGGGAACTGCTCAGTGTATTTGCCCGGATTTTACCAAATGGCCGGGTGCTTGTTCAATCCTTTAAATATACAAAGAAAAGTCGACAAAACGGGCATATTACCCATTAAACGGACTATTTACCCCATTTTTTGTCAATATCCCCGGTTTAATTCGACCGGATTTTCCAGCGCCTGCCCCGCCCGGAAGCGCTCCAGATTCCGGCTGAACTGCGCCACTTTGCCAGCGGCCTCGTCGGGCTGTCCCCCGCCGGAATGCTGGGTGAGCAAAACGTTGGGCAATGTCCAGAGCGGACTATCGGCGGGCAGCGGTTCCCGGTCGGTTACGTCCAGCACGGCCCCGCCCAGCCGGCCGGATGTCAGGGCCTGAACCAGCGCTGGTTCATCGGTGGTGTTGCCCCGGCCTACATTGGCGTACAGGCTGCCGGGCTTCATGGCGGCAAGCACATCGGCCGAAACAAAACCGGCTGCTGTACCGGGCAGGCAGTTGATAACGATATCGGTTTCGGGCAGTATAGCCTTCAATTCATCGGCCGTGTGTAAATCGGCGTTGGGGTCCGTACGGGCCAGCATTTTTGTGGTACAGTCGAAGCCATTCAGCATCCCGCGCACCGCCCGACCAATGGTGCCGGTACCCAGAATAACGACCCGTTTTTGCCAGAGCGAGTTAGTGCGGGCCCGGATGGGCACGCCAACCCATTCGGACCGGCTTTGCAGCAGTACCAGCTCGGGAATACAGCGGTACAGGGCCAGTATACCCGCCAGCATGGTTTCGGCGCAGGGGCGGGCAAAATAATCGCCCATGTTGGCCAGCCGGGCCTGCGTCTGAACGGCCTGGTAGCCATCAAATCCCGCCGAATCGAGTTGCCAGAATTTCAGGGTTGGCAGGGGCTCCGTAAACCAGGCGACGGGAGGGTTACCCAGTACCAGATCGGCCGCGCGAAAGGCAGCCTGCTGCTCCGCTGCTGGCAAATCCTGCCGAAACTGCGTAGTAATTTCCGGAGGAAGTTGTTGTTGAAGTTGCGCTTTACTCGCATCAGACAGGGTTGTACTAACAAAAAGTTGCATGGTTATTTGTTTGGGTTTACGGTGTAACGTTTCCGGTTTGTGGTTGGCTGACGCGTCACCAATTATGCGTTTGCCAACCATAGACTGTAAACTTCAGCCCGTAAACCATGTTTCATTTTTCCCCTTTCAATTGGCTCATCAGCCAGGCCATCATTTTTTCCGTTTCTTCGGGATAAGTCCAGTGGCCCGTGTCGAGGTGGGCTATATCCAGCGTCTTGGGACCGGGAATGACGTTGTAAGCGGCATACATGGAGGTGGGCGGACAGGTCTCGTCATTGAACCCCCAGGCGTACCGACCCGGCACGTTGACCAGCCGGGCGAAGTTGACCACGTCGTAGTAACCCGTCGTTTTAATGCGGTCGGGTTTGTTGTTAAACGCCAGGTTGTTTCCCGAAAACAGGTGCGGCCAGCCCCCGGCCCGTCCGCTGAGGTACCCCGTTACATCGCTCAGGGCCGGGTAGTAGGCCCCCAGCCACTTGATACGCGTATCCAGTCCGGCGGTGACGATGCTGAGTGCTCCGCCCTGACTGCCACCCGTAACGGCCATGTTCTGCCCGTCGTACTGCGGCAGGTCGGCCAGAAAATCCACCGCCCGAATGCACCCTAAATAAACTCGTTTGTAGTAATACCGGTCGCGGTCATCCAGATCGGCCATCTGATAGCCGTTGAGCGGTCCCCGGGCCAGGTCGGCATACACGCCGGGGTCCAGGTTGACGGGTACGCCATGAATACCGACTTCGAGGGTAATAAATCCTTTGTCGGCTTCGGCAATCATGCCCGTATAGGGTCTGACACCCGCACCCGGTACCCGCAGTATGGCGGGGTATTTTCCTTCTTTTTTGGGTACGCACAAGATGCCGTAAAACCGCGAGTTATTGATGTTTTGTACACTCAGGTGGTATACGTTCGTGAGGGCGGTGCACCGTTCGGGCAGGAGCGTCAGGCGGGCATCGACCGGAATTTTAGCCAGGTCGGCTTTGGCATTGGTCCAGAAGGTGTTGAAATCGGCCGGGTTGGCTACCGTCGGTTTGATACCCTGCGGGTCAAATCCCGCCGTTGTCAGGCCCCGGTACGTTTTCCCATCCACCTCCACCGTAGCGATACAGCGCAGGAAACCCGGTGTTTTCAGGGTGCCCGCGTCCAGTGCCAGCGTGCCGTCTTTGAGGGTAACGGTTTCTTTTTTTGTTGGCTCCATCTTCTCCGGCCCTATTTCGTACTGGAGTCTGGCATCCCGCAGCAGCACGTTGTTCCGGTAAACGGCTATGGTAAATTTAACGGGTTCGCCGGGTTTATAAAGCCAGTCGGCATGGTCGGGGGTAACCATAACCTTTACGAACCGCTCGGATGGCTGGGCCATTCCCTCGGCGAAGCAAAAAAAACATAGAGCAAGGAGCAGGCGTTTCATAGATGCAACGGGCGTTTAGGCGGTAAAGTAATAAAGCCACCGAACTTACCTGATGGGCTGCCTCAATTGAGCCGCTTTTATTGATTGACACGGGTGTCCCCACCGCATCGGTGGTGGGATACAAACGGATAGCTAACCACCAGTAGCTTCACGGGTATCCCGTTACTTTTTAGTAATCAGCAAACTAACCGTTACTCATGAAAAAAATACCCATCTTCCTGTTGCTTTTGGTTTCGTGTAGTCTTGTATCCGCACTTCGGCCGCCACAGACCAACCCGCTGGCCGGAACCTGGCGCGCGCAGGACGCAGGCAGAACAACCCTGATTACCATTGCCGATGGCTATCTGATGCAAACGACCTACGAACCATCCCGTTTTGTGGCCACCAAAGGTGGTCCCTATAAACAGGAAGCCGGTCAATTGCGGGTAATGTCGGAGTTCGATACCGCTGATAGCAGCCGGGTGGGGCAGTCCGATGCGTACCGGATCAACCTCCGCGACGATCTCTTAACCCTGACCACACCATCTGGCAACCAGACATTCAGCCGTATTGTTGAACCGCAGACGGCCCTGACGGGTCTGTGGCGCATCACGGCCCGGACGGTGCCGGGAGGCCAGCGCACCCCCATGCCCAGGGGACCGCGCAAAACCATCAAGCTACTCACCGGCAGCCGCTTCCAGTGGGTGGCCCTCAATCCAGAGACGAAGCAGTTTTCGGGAACGGGGGGAGGCACCTATACCCTATCCGGTGGTAATTACACCGAGTCCATCGACTTTTTCTCCCGTGATAACAGCCGAACGGGCCGTTCGCTGACGTTTGGGGCAGCCATCAATGGCGAGGAATGGCACCATACCGGGCAAAGCTCAACGGGGGGAACGGTGGATGAAATCTGGAGTCGGGAAAAGCAGGATAAATGAACAGGCCGAATCCTCCCGGCTGTTATCCATCAGGAAACGCGGATCAGCGGTTGCTGGCCGCTGCGGGGTTGCAGGTTCACGATACACCGGCCCAGCAGGGTCATGGGAAACAGGACATCGACGCCCCCCGGCACTTTGGACAGAAAGATACCCAGGACGATGAACACGGCGGTAATACCGAAGTACAGCGTTCGCCGACGGGCCGTTGTCCCCTTACCGGTTGCCCAGTAAACCAGGGGCAGGTGCAGCGGCATCAGGTACAGCAGCGTGGGGTTCCAGGCCGTTACCCCGTGATCCGTACCGACCCAGAGCAGGAACAGAAACCAGCCCAGGAAGCCCGAAACAGCAAACAGCAATCGGTCTACCCAGGGGTCGACCCGGCCATACTGGTACCGACGGATGGTAAAGACCGTGACCGCGATGGCCAGCAACGCAAAAACGACGTTAGGATCGAAAAACAGGGGAATTTGTTGCCGAAACGTCTGCCGGGCTTCGAACAGTGTTTGATCAGATGACACGAGGGGTTCTACGCGCCCATCCGACTTTTTGAGGGTGGCCTGTACCATCTGGTCGTGAACCTGATCGGGCAGATACATGGCGTGCCAGCCGTCCGTTTTCACGTCGGCGGGTTGACCAATAGCCAGGTTCATACCCAGTTTGGCCCAGGGTTTCACGCTTTTATCGAGGTATATATTCATCCAGTCGCGGTACGATTTGCCGGTCATCCGGTTACGGGACGGAATCGTCAGGCTGTCACCACAGGCTTCGGCCAGTTTGTCGCGGGGCCGGGTGGCGCAGTTATCGTAGAAGAATTTGTACTGGTAGGTCCTGTTTTCGGGCAGCATATTTTTCAGCAGCACGGCGTAAAGCTGCTGTTTCTGCACCGGCGACAGGTTAAGAACCTGCTCCCGAACGGTGCGGTTCTCGGCCTGATAGGCGTACAGGAACGGGTACATGTCATACGCGTCGATGTAGTAGGGCAGCGTACCGCGCAGGAACTTCACGTAAAAATTATCCTCAGTACCGGAAACCGCCCCAGCCAAACGTCACGTCTACGTTCTGCGCCGGGTCATTAACCCGGATCGCCGTGTGGCCAAATACCGAATACAGGTCTTCGCCCGGCCCCACCGTGAGCAGACTCAACCGGGCGGCCGGAGAAAGCGTTTGGGCGTGGCCGGAATGAAGAATGAAGAATGAAGAATGAAGAATAAGTAACAGCATGAGCCATTGGCTTTTCATGCGTTTATTCATCGTCATCGGCGGTTTCATCGTCATCGTCCTGCTCTTCATCACGCTCGTTTGTGTATTTTCGCTCTTTAGCCCCTTTTTTATCTTCCCGACCCTGCACACAGACAACCAGTTCACCTTTTATCGTTTTTTGGGCAAAATAAGCAATAAGTTCGGACAATGGTCCGCGCTGATTTTCCTCGAACAGCTTGGTTAACTCCCGCGACACACTGGCGGGCCGGTCGGCACCGAACACGTCGGCAAACTGCTGGAGGGTTTTGAGCAGCCGGTGGGGCGATTCGTAGAACACCATGGTTCGCTCCTCCCCTGCCAGTTCGGCCAGCCGGGTTTGCCGTCCTTTTTTATGGGGCAGAAATCCCTCGAAGGTAAACCGGTCGTTGGGCAGGCCGGAGTTGACCAGCGCGGGCACAAACGCCGTTGGACCGGGCAAACACTCGACCGGAATATTGTTCTGGATGCAGGCCCGCACCAGCAGAAAACCGGGGTCCGAAATGCCCGGCGTACCCGCATCCGAGATGAGCGCCAGTGTTTTCCCCTCTTTTAGCTGGTTCACCAGCCGCTGCACGGTCTGGTGTTCATTGAATATGTGGTAGCTATGGAGCGGCTTGCTGATGTTCAGGTGGCGCAGCAACACCCCCGAGGTGCGGGTATCTTCGGCCAGAATGGCATCCGCGCTTTGCAGGATTTTGATGGCCCGCAACGTAATATCGTCCAGATTACCGATGGGCGTCGGCACGAGGTAAAGTTTCATGCCGCAATATAGCGTAGAGACCGGTACGCCGGTGCGGCAATACCTTGCTGGTCCGCCAGTGCGGTCTCATGCCCGGATGGTTTTAGCTGATGAACAATCAGTTTAACCGACTTACTATTTTATTGATTGCTTCGGCCAGTTTATGGTCTTTTGCGGTCACAGTATTGCCTGCGTCGTGCGTGGAGAGTTTGATAGTCACCTGGTTATACACATTGGACCACCACGGATGATGGTCCATTTTCTCGGCAACGAGCGCCACGCGGGTCATAAAGGCGAAAGCCTCGCTGAAATCGGCGAACGTAAAGTCGCGGGTGAGTTGGTTATCTTTTTCCTGCCACATATGTTTATCTTTGTTTTTACTGCCGAATTAACGACATTCCGAGCAACTAGCCATGACCACCACCCTTCATAACTGATAGTCACCAAGATAGCGGCCACCAATCGGAGTCAGAAGGATAACTTTAACGTATTGATAGATCCGCTGGCAAAGACCTTTTTGGAGCCAGTTTCTATGGTTACTTTAGAGGCCTCATACGGGTACGAGGTACGGTTTAAAATTGGATTAATGGTTAACGCTGAAATTTATGAGACTCTTTAAAATAGCCCGCTTTTTTTTCGTCTGGGTTCTGGCCGCGCCGTTCGTACTGCTCTACCTGATTGGAGCCGCCTTTTTTTCGGGGTATTGGCGGTTAATAAGACCCAAGTTTAGCCTTATCTATATGAGCCTTTACCAGCAATTTATAGAAGAAAAACAGAAATTTTTTTTGTAATAAAGTTGCACCTGATTGACTTTCAAATACAATCTGACATTAATCATTAAAGGCATTTAAAATATGGACCCTTTTACTATTGCTGCCTTAACGTACATTGCCACAAAAATCAGTGACAAGTTCATAGATAAGACGTTAGAAGTTGGATTTGACTTTAGTGCCGAAAAAATACTACCTAAAAAAACCTTCAATGAGCGCCTTCGGATAGTCATTCAAAAAACTTCCGACGAGTTTGAGAAAGACCAGCCTAAAGTATCGTCAAAAATGTTTTCTTTCGCAAATTCGGAATTATTATTTTTACATTTAATCGAAAGTCGCATTTATAATAATAAAGATAATCCACTTACTGTTTCAAAATTTACAGTTAACCAAAATATTGTTTTACCGGAACAAAATCAATTAGATAAATTTTTTGAGATTTTCATACATAACATATCAATGGATGATGAACTCAGAAAACTATATGTTGATGAGTATTACAAAGAAGCCATATTTGAAATTAAAAAAAATATTATTCAAATTAATGAAAACGTTGACCAAATAGTAAAGAATACTCAAGTAACTCCCCTTTTAATTAAAGACGCATATTCATATAAGGTACTAGAACATAGTTTCAACTATAGACAACGTACATCTAACTTTGTTGGTAGAGGGGAGGAAATATCTAAATTAATGGAGTTTTTTTTCTCTGATAGCAATTTCTCTTGGTGGGCAATTACAGGGAGAGGTGGAGTCGGCAAGAGCCGATTAGCATTAGAACTATGTTTGGAATTAGAGAAACTCAACATTAATTGTGGCTTTCTACCAATACAGCAAATCAATTCATTAGACTGGAATAACTGGAGGCCAGAAATTCCGCATCTTTTTATAATTGATTTGGCTGCTAGTAATTATCAAAATATATTAAATCTCATAAATCATTTAGTTAATCGAATAGATTTAAACTCACCTGTAAAAATATTAATAATTGACAGGGACTCAAATGGGGAATGGTGGAGAAAAATATTTAAAAAACTATGACTCAGAGAGGTCATGTTTTAATAAAAGATCCTTTTAATATTGAAGGCTTAAAAGATGAATATTTAATTAAAATTGTCGAGGAAATATTAATCAACAAAAAATCAAACATAACAATTAATGTAAATCTTTTCAAGGAAAATTTAAGAAATATAGACCCATTCCAAAGGCCGCTTTTTGCTATGTTTATTGGAAATGCTATAGCTAATGGTCAGCACATTAGAGATTGGAACCTTTACAATCTGTTAGATTACCAGCTAGATTATGAATTAGAAAATGTGACAAGTACCTTTCCAAATATTGTTACGCTGATACCATTTATAAACATAAAAATATACTGATATTAGCAACATTATGTTATGGTTTAAATCAACTTCAGTTAGATGAAATTCTCTCATTAAATATCAGTTGGCTCCCTACTTCTACTTCTTTAAATTCTGAATTATACGAGGCCCTATCAGGACAATCAGATATTAATAGTCTGATTTCCACGATGGGATACGTGCAACCTGTTAAGGGGTATGTAGTAAAAAACCTCTCACCATATAAACCATCTGATATTGATCCAAATCATATACCGCCTATTATTCTTTCACCATTAATTCCGGATGTACTAGGAGAATATTTTGTTTTAAAGTATATAGGTATTGACCAAAAATTTAGGTTCAGAGATTTGGATAAACTTATGATAGAACTAGAGAGCTAGCTAACAAACTCCATAGTTACTATTACAGTTTGTTCATTAGAAACATTTTGCAAGATTTCCCTATCCATGAAAATACGGTTAAATTTTTAACAGATATTAATGGCGTAAATGATAAACAGAGAGGATTTTTTGGACAAAGTATTATACACATAATGCAAGAACTTTACTATAATGATAGTTTAGTGATGCAAACGCTCTGGGAATACACTAAAAAACTTGATGCTGATGAGGAAAATGATTCCGTAAAAACAAAGTTCATGGACGATCCACTTAGAGTTTTACAGCACTCGACATGGCTAATGCTCCAACACTTCTACTTAGATGCTAAAAAAGTAATATATTATTACAAAATAATGCTAGAGAATACGGAGAAATTTTCTAAAAAGGAAAAGGTAGCTGTTATTACAGAAATGAATCCCTTCATTGATATTGAAGAGTCTAGAAATTTACTTATTAATGGTTTTGATAGTCCTGAGTCAGCGCAAAACTATTTAGACAAAAATACGGCATTTTACGAGTTAGTACCTCATTTGGAGGCAATTGCCATTGAATTTATAATTAAACTACCTATTGATATAGCAGAAAATGAAATTACTTTTGAATCGCTAATTGAACGATTAGAATATTTATCAAACACTTACAGAGATATAAGAATAAAGAGTGCCCTTTTAAGATCATGGCTAGAGCATGGACCCAACAAAATAGAAGAGTTTGACGCAAAAGTGAGAAACTTATATACAATGGTAAAAAATCCTCCTAAGCAATTAGACGAGATAAATCCGGAGGTCGAAAAAGTTTATTTCATAAAAATACTAATTCAAAATTATTTTACCTCTGCTAGTGAGATCCGTTTTTATTTTGAAGATTTACTTACTTATTTATTCAATGAAAAACCCAATTCCAGAGTAGGATCTGGTTTAATAGCGATGGCACATTTAGCATACGACATTTGCGAAAAGTATTATGATCAGCATGATTTAGATAATGGCGACATTTTCCATCTAAGAATTGATCTTGTCGCTGCTATGTTTATGCCTAGTGTTCCCCCGCCTGTCAGTGTGTTAAAGAGTAGGGCTATGTCTAAACGCGTTAGAATCTTTAAGGACATAGTTAATTTTTGATGATAGAAGGCAATTTCTTGCCCTTAAGAAATCGCAACACTAGGCTCAACTTTGACCAAATCAACGTTTGAGCCTTTTTTATGGCCTTTAGTATACGAATAGACCCGATATACACCAAGCTGGCCCTTTTTACCGGTTATGTTTTCCCGAAACTAACCAGAGCACGTATTGATTCAGCAGATACCAGCACGGACTATTTTACTGGTTTACATATCTTTATCTTTTATAAACAGAATCGGCTAATTCCAGATAATCCAGGGTCGGTTAAAAAAGTCGTGTATCAAACCATACATAAGAAATCAGAAGACGTAAGTCACTTGACATACAGGCATAAACACAAAAAAGGCCAGCACTGTATGTGTTGGCCTTTGGCAGAGAGCGAGGGATTCGAACCCCCGGTACCCTTACGAGTACTTCTGATTTCGAATCAGACCCGTTCGACCACTCCGGCAGCTCTCTATTAGTCGTGTTTTTCTGTAACGTACTGGCAGAGAGGAAGAGATTCGAACTCTCGATACAGTTACCCGCATACACACTTTCCAGGCGTGCTCCTTCAACCACTCGGACACCTCTCTGTGTCACTCATGCCCCGACGAATCGGAGTGCAAAGATGCAGGATTGATGCTAGAAACGCAATATGTGCCTAAAAAAAACGAGCAGGAGTGCCTTTTTAGGGAGCACTCGGCACCACCCCGCTTACTTTATAGATCTTACCATCGGTTTTGGTGTATAGGAATAACGCCTGCTGTAGCCCCACACCCAGGCGAAAGTCCGTCTTTTTAGCACCACTCAACTCCTGAAACGTGGTTTCTTTTCCGTTTAGCTCCAGCGCCAGTTCATGCACGGGGGCCTGCTGCCCCTGCTTCAGTTCACTGCTTTCCACGTAATACACGCGACCATTCACCACGTCGCCAAAGATATATTTTCCCCGAAGCTCGGGAATCGCCTGGCCGGTGTACACAAATCCACCCGAAATGGCGTTGCCTTCGCCATGGTCGTACTGGGCCACGGGATACAGGTAGTGAAAGGTACGATCATTGGCAGGGAGCGCGTATACATTACTCATTTTACCCCGGTGGTTAATCAAAAAAGTGCCTTCCCGCTCCGGCCAGCCATAGTCGCCCCCGGCTACACCCAGGTTCAGTTCCTCTACCTGTGCCTGCCCGATGTCGGTAATGAGCATCTTCCCATCGGGTGTCCAGCTGATGCGGTTCGGGTTCCGAAATCCCCGGCAAAAAATCTCGCGCTGCGTAGCCGGGTCTTTGTCCTGCGCATAGGGATTAGTAGCCGGTATGCCGTACCGACCATTACGGCTATTGGTCCCGTTGGGGTCAATCCGCAGTACGGAGCCCCACACCCGGTTTTTAGCGTTGCACAGGAAATAATACCCGTTTTCAGTGGCTCCCCCGTCGCCAATGCCTATGTACAGCAACCCATAATCCGGGCTTGCTGGTTGGGCCAGCGGATTGAAGGTAATCTCCTGTACGCCGTGAATGGGCGACACCACATTGACCCGGAGGAGTTCCCGGCCAGTCCCGGAGAAAGCGGCACCTGCTGGCTCATTCACCTTCCATTCGGTGAGCACCCATTGAAGCGTTACTTTAATGGAATCGGCGTAGGCAAAATCAGCCGGTGCGGTCCCGGCTTTTTCGGTATGGGTGGTGTACAGCAGGCCATTCCGGTAGAAATCGGGGTGAAAGGCATAACTCCCAAACCCAGTGGCCAGGCCCGGCGCATGGATAAAAGCCGGGCGTTCTTTTGCCATATCCATGTACACCCGCAGGTTGGGGCCTTCCATTTCGTACAGGTTACCGCGCAGGTCCTCTATAAACTGCCGGTCGGCCCGACCGGCTCCCGCTGGCAGCACCACCATCTTGTTGATGCGGGCCAGGGGGGCTGCCTGCGCCGTTGCGGGCGCGGTAAGCACGTTTTCCAGCCGAAGGCGCAACCCGGACTTCAGGGGTTTGGCCGGGATAGGGTCGGTGAGTACGGCGCCCAGGTTGTCACTTTCCGTTTCGGTTGATTCCCGTTTCTGATTGGCATGGATATAGGCCATCAAGGCATCCAGTTCCCCTTCTTTCAGAGTCGGGAAGGCGGGCATGTACTGGTTATATTCTTTAAAGAGCCGGGTAGCCCGGGCATCACCCCGACTGATTTGCCCCGGTGCATTACGAATAAATGCCCTGGCCCAGGCTGAGGATACATCCGCCGACAGCCCGGCCAGATTGGGACCAATCCCCTTTTGCAGAAAGTTATGACAGGCGGAGCAGTTATTCTGAAACAACACTTGCCCAGGGGCCACAAGCTGTTTTTTGGCCGCGTACGACGCCCACCCTTTGCCGGTCGTATCTGCCGGGCGTGTTGCGGCTCTGGCGGAGGTAGACCTGACGGACCGCTGGGCCTGTGCGCAAATATAAAATCCAGCCAGCACAAGCACCCACAAAGCCCGAAACGCCGGTTTATTTAAATAACTCGTACCAGCAGTTACCACGTATTTACTCATGTCAATAAATCTATTTGCCGATAATTAGGTAGTCACGCAAATTTAAACTGAGGTAATTTTTTTAATTGTTTTTGTCATTCTGAGGAACGAAGAATCGTCGGTAAGAGCAAGAAAAGCCAGGATTACCCGAAGATTCTTCGTTCCTCAGAATGACAAAAAAATGCAGTAATCTAATTCTGCGTGATTACTTGCCCCTTAGAAGCTTTTTGAGTTGACCTTTTCACCTATAAATGCGCTTTCCTACCAAGTTGGAAACATGAAAAAAAAAATCACTTTTTTTCTATTGCCAACATTTAACCCAAACAGCCTCTTATCAAATGCATTAAAAGGCCCTGTTACTAAAGCGAAGTTTTGGGAAAACTCCTGCTTTTTTCGGGATTCCGGCTAAAACCGTATTCTAAACGGCTGTTAGCCAACCGCATAAACAGGCATAGATAAAAAGCGCATCATGCTACGCACTCATCTCGCCACTGAGTGGCTGTGCCAGTAGCGTACGAAGTCGCGCCGGGTCGCGTTCCTGCCCAAGCAGTACCATCAGTTTAGTAATAGCTGCTTCGGTGGTAATGTCGGCTCCGCTCACGACGCCAATCTGCAACAACTGCTGGCTGGTCTGGTAGTGTCCCTGCGTGACGCGCCCCCCTTCGCACTGCGACACGTTGAACACCGACACGCCCCGGTCAATAGCCCGTTTCAGGGTATCCAGAAACCACTCGTCCGTGGGTGCGTTGCCAGCCCCGAAGGTTTCAAGCACAATGCCCCGCAGATTGGGTATGTTCACAATCGACTCCACCACTGGCTGGGTAATGCCCGGAAACAGTTTCAGAATGGTGACGTTCGGGTCCAGCTGGGTGCGCAGGTGCAGGGAATCATTGGGTTGGTAGGGCCGGATAAACGGGCGGTTGTAGTCGATACTGACGCCAGCCGTGGCCAGGTGCGGGTAATTTTCCGATGCGAAGGCGTTGAATTGTACGCTCTCCCGCTTGGTAGACCGGTTTCCCCGGAGCAGCAACGAGTTGAAATATACGCATACCTCCGGCACCAGGGGCTTGCCTCCCTCCTCTCCAGCAGCAATCTCCAGGGCGGTGATGAAATTTTCGCGGGCATCGCTGCGGGCTACGCCAATGGGCAGCTGGGCACCGGTCAGGATAACGGGCTTGTTCAGGCCAACCAGTATAAAACTCAGCGCCGATGCGGTATAGGCCATCGTATCGGTACCGTGCAGAATGACAAAACTGTCGTATTGCTGGTAGGTATCCTGAATAATCTGCGCCAACTCGACCCACACGGCGGGCTTCATGTTCGATGAATCGATAATTGTCGGTAGGGTGAGCAGAGCAATATCAAACGTGAGTCGCTTGAGCTCGGGGAGCCGATCCACTACCTGATCAAAATCAAAGGGAACGAGCTGACCGGTCTGTGGTTCGTACACCATGCCGAAGGTACCGCCGGTGTAAATGACCAGTACAGACTGGCGGGGAGACTGGGTCAGCGTTAAATTAATCCGTACCGTTTTGTAAGCCATACGCAAAGGTAAGGCAGAATCCGGCTACCCGTGTTTTATTAGTCGAACACGCCCGTTGACGATTACACCGAACCGGCACGGAGGGTCAATGAACGGCACTGGGCACGATTAACAGTGTTAACCTGCCCGTTGAGAGCTCCCGTCCGATGCACTAAAGTAGCTTAGTAGGCACTCGGATGGGCAATTCCACGCTACATCGGTATTTGATTACTTCAGCGTATACAACGCCGTTCGTGATGCTATTGACGGTTGGGCACCTGGCACCGGTTTACCCAAACGGTGTCTGTCAATGAATGCCATCAGCCCGAACCATCCTGAAAACGGATGGTTCGGGCTGATGAATCTTATAGTCAATCAACGAGGGTATCTTTGGCTACTTTGGCGGCTTGCTCGACATAGTACTGAGTGGGATCGACCGAACGCCGGGGTACACTCAGGCGCTGAATTTTATAGTTCCGGTCAGCCAGATTGGTCGATGGTGTATGCGGTACCACTATGCCGCCAACGGGCTTTCTGTTAGGCATCTGGTGTTTATAATTTGCCAGTTGTGTTTCCGTAGCTACGGGACTGCTAACCCCTACTGCGGACTTATTTTCCCAGCTGCGGGCGGCCGCTGCCGCCTGAGGATGTTTGTAGTTGTGGGACGAATAAAGCGGATTATTGAGTGGTTTAACCGACTGAACATCCCGCCTGCTCTGCGCGTAAACGCCCGTTACCCCAGCCAATAAGCTCAAAAAGACGATTAAAAGTGGTGCCGTTTTCATACCTTTTTTATGGTTTTGTCGTAAAACAAAGATACATAATCCTGGTATTAAAAAGCCATTAATAAATAACTAGTTTTTTAGTTTTTACTCATTTTACGAATTAATCGCAGAATAGACTCCGATTCTGCGTAGTTAACGACCGTTTCGACAGCGAACCATTGGATATTCCTGATTTCTTCCGAAAAGCCCAGTGGCTCATCCGGGTCGGCTTCAATGAGAAAACGGATGTCGTAATGCAGGTGCTCCGGCACCTCGTTCCGGGCTGGAATCGAATGTATGTCCACATCGAAAATGGGTACTGTCTGGCTGATTTCCAGACTAGAATCAGCCCCGGGGGGCGCTATAACCGTCAGCCTGGTTAATCCCGTTTCTTCCTGCGCTTCCCGCAGGGCAACCGCTGCTACATCGGGGTCACCGTCGGCATGGCCACCGGGCTGGAGCCACCGGTTCAGTTTCCGGTGGTGAATGAGCAGGGTCTGCTGCCGGTCGGGAGAAACAATCCAGGCCGAACCGGTTATGTGCCCCTCCAGCAGAGCGCGATCGAAACAGTCGGGGTGCTGGGCCACAAAGTCGATGGTGGCCTGCGTCATAGCCTGCTCATTTGGGTCGGTGGGTTGGTGCTGGCGGAGCAGTTGAAGCAAGGGTTGCCGGTGCATGAGTTGGCTTTTTGGGTAAAAAGCCGCAATTTCGTACCGTTTTTCACAAACAACTAAACTAATTTACTTCACAATCATGCGTAAACTCGTACTGAGTGGTATTACGTTCTGCCTGGCGGCTCAATTAGCCACCGCCCAAATCAAGCTTGCTTCGCCCAGCCCCGGCGCTACGGTCATGCAAACCGTTGGCACTACCGATTTATCCGTTGTTTATTCCCGCCCCAGTCTGAAAGGTCGTCAGCCATTTTCGGGTGATTTTGTTCCCGTCGGAAAAATCTGGCGGACGGGTGCCAATGGTGCCACCCTGTTTACCACTTCCACCGACGTGATGGTGAATGGCAAGACGCTGGCCGCTGGCACCTACGCCGTTATGTCGATTCCTGAGCAGGGCAATTTCACGCTGATATTCAACAAAAACAAAGGGGTTACCGAAGCCAACTATAAGCAGGAGGAAGACGTACTGCGCGTTAACCTGACGCCAGCGGAAAACAGCGAAACCATCGAAACGTTCACCATTGGTTTTAGTGACCTGACAGACAGTACCGCCAACATGAACTTCATGTGGGCGAAGGCCAAAGCGACTGCCAGCCTGAAAGTGGATGTCAATGCCAATTCAGCGGCCAATGTCGACAAAGCCGTGGCCGACAAGCCGGAAGATGCGGCTGTGTTGCAGGCGGCAGCCAGTTACAACGTGTCGAAGGGTCGTAATCTGGAGCAGTCAATGACCTGGATCGACAAGTCGATTGCTATGAAAGAGACGTACCGGAATTTATACGTGAAGTCGCAGATTCTGGCCAAAATGGGTAAGTACGCGGAAGCCGTTCCAATGGCGCAAAAAGCCCTGTCGGTCGGTCAGTCAGCCAACGACGCGGCTTTTTCGTTCTTCAAGGACGGCATCGAGAAAAGCCTGACGGAGTACTCGGCCAAAGCACCGGCCATGCCCGCGGTGAAGGGCAAGGGAAAGAAGATGAAGTAAACCCGGGTGTTTCTACACGGGTAAAGGTCGTCCTGATTCGTCAGGACGACCTTTTTTACGGCCTCTGATGACGGGAGGAAGTTCGTCAGCAAGTCGGTTCAGCAACGTTAAAACGAGACCCGGCCTCCGTTAACGAAGGCTAATTTACCCGACAGCACCAGTTTTTTGACGGACACGGACTGATCTACCTGAATCGTATGGTCCGTCAAAATGGTAACCTCATCCGTAGTGCCGGGCACACACTGGCAGTTCCAGGTCACTGAAAGCTGAATTAAACCGGATGGGTACTACGTATCGGCTTCCACCAACACTGCGCCGATAGACAAGAAAAGGCCGTCCTGTTCAAGCAGGACGGCCTTTCGTTTGCTTAAATCCGCCTTACAGACCCAGCAGGTTTTTAAGCTTCTCGTAAAATCCGGTGTTCTGAAAGGTAAACTGCTTGTGCAGAATATAATTACTCATAAAGCTTAGCCCCATTCCTGTCAGTTGCGAAATGAGTTTGGTCAGGTTAACCGCTTTCACCGAAAAGGGTATCAGAAACGTTAACTGCTTGAACTCACTGGCCAGATACTGATAGGTAATTGACGAACCGTAAACCGTGATGAGGCCGGACAGAATCGAAACCATCGTGAATTTGACGGCTTCGCGCCTGGTTTGGGCTGAGTTTCGGGCATTGAACGCAAAGAGTTTGGTTAAAAAGAAACCCGCGAAAAAAGCAATCAGGTAACCTGCCAGTAATGCCTGCTCG
This sequence comes from uncultured Cytophagales bacterium, assembly GCA_963784335.1. Taxonomy (GTDB): domain Bacteria; phylum Bacteroidota; class Bacteroidia; order Cytophagales; family Spirosomataceae; genus Spirosoma. The sequence goes on from CAWARB010000014.1 coordinate 300,425, forward strand.
TAGGTAATAAGAAACCAGTCCTGCAATAAGCTTCCCGCAATCAGTTGCAGCGAAGCTCCGATGGCCGCCACAACAAAGTAAGCGATGACATCCCGGCGATTGAATAAGTCACTTGCCATAGCGTACAATCGAAGGACAAGTGGGTAAAGCGATAAACAACATACTACTGAATGACAGCGATAGCGCTGCTTAAAATGCAAAAAAAGACATAACCCGGGTAACTAACCCGGAAAAAGTGACGGGCCTGTTTTTCAGGCCCGATGTATTCAGCGCCCCCGGAACAGCGTACGCTGCAACAGCCAGGCAATACCCACCACCAGCAAACACCCAATGGCATTGAGCCACAGGAAAGCCGTCAGGTTGAGTATCCAGCTGATAACCACCAGCACTTCAGAGATGACGGCGGCCCAGAAGGTAGCCTGCCCACCGATGGATTTTACGTAAAAAGCCACCACGAATACACCCAGAATAACGCCGTAGAACAGTGAACCCAGGATATTGACAGCCTCGATCATACTCCCCAGCTGGTTGGCAAACTGCGCCACCACAATGCAGAAAATACCCCATCCAATGGTGGCCCAGCGTGATGCATTCAGGTAGTCGGCATCACTACCCGTTTTATTGATCAACCGTTTGTACACGTCCACCACAGTGGTGGACGCCAGCGAGTTATAAGCCGATGCAATGGAGCCCATGGAGGCACTGAAAATAACGGCAATAAGCAGGCCAATCAGTCCGTGCGGCAGGTAGTCCAGTACGAAGCGCAGGAAAATGTAGTTCACGTCGTTGGTATCGGCCGCCGGGTTATTTTGCTGGATCAGTTTGGTCACGTCCGTTTTCACCACTTTCAGGGCTTCGTCGGTTTCACGCAACATCGTACCGGCGGTGGTTTGCCCCGCTTCATCATCCGTCTGCAACGCTGACTGCATGGCGAGAACGGCCTTTTGCCGCTGGGCAGTCAGGTTTTGATGCTTTATTTCGGCAACCTGATACTGTGCTGCATAGCGGCTGTTTTTCAGGCTTTCGGTTTCCTGTTTATTGAAAAAAGTAGGTGCCGGATTGAACTGATAAAAAACGAACACCAGCACCCCGACCAGCACAATAAGAAACTGCATGGGCACTTTGAGTAAGCCGTTCATCAACAACCCCAGCCGACTTTGCCCAATGGATTGTCCCGTCAGGTACCGCCCTACCTGCGACTGGTCGGTGCCGAAATAGGATAGCTGCAGGAAGAACCCGCCAATCAAACCCGACCACAGGTTGTACCGACTGTCGGGGTCGAATTTAAGGTCGATCAGGTTCATCCGTCCGGCTTTACCCGCTACGTGCAGGGCATCAACAAAACCAACTCCTTCGGGCAGCATTTTCACCGTCAGGTATCCGGCCAGTCCCATAGCAAAAGTCACCACGGCCATTTGTTGCAGGTGCGTGTATGATATCGCTTTGGTGCCACCCGTTACGGTATAAATAAGGACGATGCCCCCCATCAGCAGGTTGGTCCAGTAAATATTCCAGCCCAGAATGGTTGAAAGAATAATGGCCGGGGCATAAATGGACAGGCCGGTCGACAGGCCGCGCTGGAGCAGAAACAGGCCCGCCGTTAGCGTGCGCACCCGCGTGTCGAAGCGGTCCTCGAGAAATTCGTAGGCCGTAAAAATCTTGAGCCGGTGAAAAATGGGCACAAAGGTGATCGACAGGACGACCATCGCCAGCGGAAGCCCGAAGTAAAACTGAACGAACCGCATTCCGTCGGTAAACCCCTGCCCTGGTGCCGACAAAAAGGTAATGGCACTGGCCTGGGTAGCCATTACGGACAGGCCAACGTGATACCAGGGCAACGACTGGCCAGCCAGCAGGTAATCGTCCATGCTGCGGCTCCCCCGGCTTCGCACAATACCGTAGACAACAATACCCGTTAGGGTCAACACCAACACACTCCAGTCAATACTACTCATGACAGCCAGCGCATTAGTAGATAAAAGAGGACAATCTCACCAGCCAGGCTCCCCATTACAATGGCATAGAGTTGGTTCCAGGAACGAATAAAAGAAGGCAGTCCGGTATCAGTTTCGGTCATGAATGAAGTGGGTTGTGTTGCTATAACGGCGAAAATAAGGGAAATACGTGTATCGAATATGATAATAACCACAAATGGCTGTTTTAGCGGGTGGAATGGAAGCCTCCTTTACTAACCAGCCAATGAGGAGCCGGCAAAAAACAACCGGGCCAGGAAATCCCGGCCCGGTTGGCACAATCACTAGTCATACCAGTTGACGAATCACCTTACTCGGCTTTAATCACCTTGACCGTTTTCGACTGTGTTGGGGTATTGGCCCGTAAAATCAGCACGCCCGATGACAGCTTACTCACGCGGAACTCAACCCGCTCCGAGGCAGTAGCCTGTTCCATTGCCTGCTGACCCACAACCCGGCCCTGACCGTCGGTCAGCGTCAGATTCAGCGAACCACCAGCCGCACCCGTTACCAGAATGGAAACTACATCACGAGCCGGGTTACCCAGTACCTGGATGTGTAAGTCTGAAACGGGCTCTCCACTCACCCGCGCACTGGGTGCCGAAGGCGTACAGGCCGCCAGCCAGTTGTAAGCAAACGTGCTGCTCACTCCGCTCTGCACCGCACTCAGGGTAATGGTTGGGTTATCGGTGTACAGGTCCAGGGTGTAGGGGCCCGGATTGGTCGTCGGCAGCATCTCATTGACCACCGAAAAACTCACTGGTGTTCCATCCAGACCTGCGTAGCGGGGGTTGTACGTGACCCGACGCTGACCCGCTGAGAGTACCTGACAGTTGACCGTCGTTACCCCCGTGATGCTGAAGGTACCCGTTGGTGGCGGGGTACCGGCCGCTGGATTCACCGTGATGGTGAAAGCTGGTGCTGGCACTCATACTGCCCGGATCGGTGGCCGTGACGGTAACCGTGCTTACCCCCGACATCGAAGGCGTACCCGAGATGGTGGAAGGAGCCACGAAGTTCAGCCCCGCGGGCAGGCCCGTGACCGACAGCGTCAACTGATTCGGTGTTTCGGCATCGGTGAATACATTGGCTAACGACAGCGTGTAAGCCTACACCCACGGTGGCCGACTGGGGCGCAACCGGATTGGCCACGGTGGGCGGAGTGTTGGCCGTTGAGGAACTACAGGCTGCCAGCCAGTTGTAGGCAAAGCTGCTGCTGATGCCACTCTGCATTGCCTGTAGCGTCACCACCGGATTGTCGGTGTACAGGTCCAGGGTGTAGGGGCCCGGATTAGTCGTTGGGGCCAGTTCATTGACCACCGAGAAGCTGATTGGGGCACCGTTCACACCTGCGTACTGGGGATTGAAGGTCAGTCTCCGCAGACCCGCCGAGAGCACCTCACAACTAATAGTCTGCACGCTGGTGATGCTGAACGTACCACTCGGTGGGGGTGGTGTTCCGGCCGCCGGATTCACCGTGATGGTGAAGCTGGTGCTGGCACTCATACTGCCCGGATCGGTGGCCGTGACGGTCACCGTGCTTACCCCCGACATCGAAGGCGTACCCGAGATGGTGGAAGGAGCCACGAAGTTCAGCCCCGCGGGCAGGCCCGTGACCGACAGCACCAGGCTGTTGGGTGTTTCGGCATCGGTGAATACATTAGCTAATGACAGCGTGTAAGCTACACCCACGGTGGCCGACTGGGGCGCAACCGGATTGGCCACGGTGGGCGGAGTGTTGCCCGTCGAGGAGCTACAGGCCGATAGCCAGTTGTAGGCAAACAGCGTGTTGGCCCCGCTCTGGGTAGCACTCAGGGTGATGACCGGGTTATCGGTGTACAGGTCCAGGGTGTAGGGGCCCGGATTGGTCGTCGGCAGCATCTCATTGACCACCGAAAAACTCACTGGTGTTCCATCCAGACCTGCGTAGCGGGGGTTGTACGTGACCCGACGCTGACCGGCCGAAATCGTCTCACAGCTGAGGGTGGTTACTCCGGTGATGCTGAAGGTACCCGTTGGGGGGGGCGTTCCGGCCGCCGGATTCACCGTGATGGTGAAGCTGGTGCTGGCCGTCAGACTGCCCGGATCGGTGGCCGTTACGGTCACCGTGCTTACCCCCGACATCGAAGGCGTACCCGAGATGACCCGACTGTTGGCATCGAAACTCAACCCGTTGGCGGGGTCAATGCTGGCGGTGTAGGTCAGGCTGTTGGGCGTCTCACTGTCGGTAAAGGCGTTGACCGTGTAGGAGAACGGAACCCCGACGGTGGCCGTCTGGTTGGCGTTGGCCGTAGCCACCGGAGCTGTATTGGCCTCGCTCACCGTCACGCTCACCGTGCCCGAAATGGTCAGGCTGGTGGCATCGCTGGCTACGACCGTGAAGGTCTGCACCCCGGCGGGCAGGTTAGACACCGACGCCGTGTTGCCCGAGGGTGTGATGGTACCCGGCCCCGAGAAGGTGTAGCTGTAGGGGGTAGTCCCACCCGACACGGTAGCCGACAGGGTAGTAGTACCCGACGTCAGCAGCATATCCGGGCTGGCCGTGAACGTCAGAGCCAGCGGGGTTGTGACCGGCGCAAAGTTAAACCGGGCTACACTTGGGTCGTGGTCGCTGAGTTGATCCAGAAACTCGGCATTCAAATGCACGGCATCGTAGGCATCGAGTTTGCTGTTCATGGCATTGCTGCCCAGGATATAATCAAGGGCCTGCGCGTTGCCATCGAAGGTATAGGTGAAACGCTCCTGAGCGGGTAACGATTCGATCAGGTTAGTCAACACGGGGGTTTCTCCATTCACATTGCCTTTCAGGTATTGCATCGCGGGCAGAAACTGAAACTCGTTAAAGTCGCCGGCTACCACAACATTCGTGTTTGGGTTAACCGCCAGGAGTTGATCGACAAAGGCATTCACGATCTTACCCTGCTCTTCCCGCCGACCCTGTTCTTCCTGCACCGGGGGCTGGAACCGCTGCGAAAGGGCTCCGCTGCCCCCCCGGGAGGAGAAGTGGTTGACAATAACGAAGAGTGGCTGACCATTGAACGTAAATTCGCCGACGAGGGGCTTCCGGGTAGACGTGAAGTCATCGCCGGGAAAGCTGTCCGACTCTCCCGGATTGGTGTCCAGAATCCGGCCCGGGCTGGCCGAAATCAGGGGCTGACCACCGTTGTTACTAACCGTTGTGTTCACGGTTGAGCCACCGCCCGCCCGGTCGACAAACTGCACCCGTGCCGGATTGTAAAACAGGCCCACCCGGATATTTCCACCCGGCTGTCCGCCATCCTGGTCGTCGACTGGATTAATCTGCCGGAACTCATAGGCAGGACCACCCGCCGTCACAATCGCATCCCGGAGCCGGGTAAGCGTGGTGGTGGCATCTACTATGGCGTCGTTGGTAGCGCCATTGTTATCCTGAATTTCTTCGAGAGCCAGAATATCCGGCGAACCCAGGCTGTTCTTGATACCCAGTGCCAGTCCGTCGTATTTAGCCTGAGGCTCATTACCCGCCAGGTTTTCAACGTTGAATGAAGCAACGGTTAGCTGGTTCGTGGTTGGAAGCAGGTTCGTGGTTTCTTTGACCAGTGGCACATTGGATGCGGAAACCGTTGGTGCTACGCTCGGCAGAATTTCGAAGTTTTGAAAATCGTAGCTAACCACCCCCACAATGGTGTTGAGCAGCGTACCCACGTTTTCGTTCGGCGTTCCCCCCGTACCATACAGAACGTCATCGATCTGGATGCGTTCCGGGTTGAAATCACTGTTGGTAATGGCACTGTTGATATCCGTGGTGTTGGCTCCGCTGATGGTGAGCGTACCCCGACTATTCAGGCCCGTAGCCCCGGCTCCTTTGTCGGCAATGACGAACACTTCACCGAAGTTATTGCGCAGGCTCGTAGTTACGGGGTTATTAATCTGCACCCGCATTCCCTCCAGGGTCTCAAAGAAATCGAGTCCGTCCTCAGCAGGATCAAACACCGACAGTTCAACGTCGCCACTGGTCGGAAAATCATTGCTGATTGTGTTGGTCGGTATCAGGCGAACGCCGGCACCAGCCTGCGAGCTAATTACAACCGGCGCTGGCAGGGTATTCCCCGCAGAGACCACCGTAACCGTAGGGCTGGCAATCTGGGTTATGCTCAGGTTCTGTACATTCGCACGAGACTCCTGCACGGTGCCGCTCACCGTTACCGATTCGCCAACGGTGCGACCCGATGCCGAACTGGTGAATACAAATATACCTTCCGAGGTATTATCATCGGCATCGGGGCTGGGGTCCTGCATCCAGAATCCATTGTTCCGCAACACCGTAACAATACCCGGCACATTACCAACCGTTGTACTGGCCAGGGGCGAAATATGGCCGTTACCCTGAATCTCGCGAATACGCGGGGCGGGAGCCGTCGAACTAACCGTACCGCTTACCGCCACATTAGCCGTCACACTACCCGATACGTTCGTAATGATACCCTCTATCGTAGTGGCGGTGGCACTGTTGAGCCGGACAAATACAACAGCCGAGGTTGTCGACATTGGCAGGGTAAAGGATGGCCCAAACCCATTACCTGATGTTGCGACTCACTTCCACGCCGGTGGGAGCCGATACCAAAATTCCCGCCGTCAGATTAGCCGCCGTCAGTGTGTAACGATCTGTTCAGCCGAAGGCGTTCCCTGCGGGGTTAAAAATCCCGATAACATTGTAGGCGTTGCCGACAGCGTCGGTGCATTCGGCGCATTAACCTGACCGCTCACCGTAACCGCAGCGGTAAGTGTCCTATTGGCGGTATTGGTAATGGTGCCGTTGAACGGTCCTGCTGCGGCAGTAGCCGCTAAACGAGCAAATATTTCCTGCGAAACCGCGCTGGTCGTAGCCGGAATGGAGAGCGTCGGCATGTAACTGCCACCTATCGTTGTGCTCAACTCAATTCCCGTTGTCGCCGAAACCGAAACGGGGTTCCCATCCAGATTACTGCCTGTTAGCGTGTAGGTCTGAACGTTCGATACCGTACCCTGTGTGGCGACAAAGCCAGTTAGCGTGGTTGGGCTGGCGGAAAGGCTGGCAACGGGTGTGACGGGCCGGCCAGGGTGACGGTAGCCATTCAAGGAGAAGTCACTGGCTGTACCGTTGATTCGTATCGAAAACATACCATACCTTCGCTCCGTGCTTGTTGCACCAAAAGGGATAATTCGAAAGGTCCGTTACTGGTTTCAGGCAAATTCTGTAAGGCCGATATGGCACTCAGCGAAACAGGGTACCAGCCTGACCTCCGGCCGCTGTTGTAAGTGCAGAAGAAAGGTATCGTTGTGATATCAGTGAAACCTCCTGAATTTACTTGATATTGGAGTAATCCATTGTTGGGACCTGTTCCAGAACGTCGTAATCAAAAGGATCGATTGATGAAAGTGACAGATTTAGCCTGCGTTTGATTTGACCGTAAATGTCACAAACGAAATTGGCCGTTATACCTCAGCAGCTGACGTGGCAGCCCAGCCATTTTCCCCCCCACGCACGAGCGGCAGCGTCCCAGTTGTAGTAACTCCTGACCCACGGGTCAGACCAGTTATACAAAATTTGAGGCCGATGTCGCTGGCGCGACGGACTAGTTCCATAACCTCGTTTGACGAAGTTCACATCAAAACCATGTGATGACGATCTGCGCCCAGGCACCCTGGGCGAAGAGAAAAGCAGTCAAATAAGAGCCATAATCGGCTCACTGCACGTAGCTGTTGATTCATAAGAAATGAGTTTGTTAGAATTAACGTAAAAGTACGCAAAAGTACAGGCATTAACTTTGCGTAAATGTTAACAAGTTCATAAATAAACTACCTCCTTTTGGCTTCTGGCAATTGGGTAAATCTCAGTCGGCAGGTGGGTTTATTTTCCGCTTGTCAGGGCTCATGCAATCCGAAAATCCTTGCCGCTCAGCGGGTATGCGTATAACCTGCCCAGTCACGACCCATGAGCAGGCCCTGGCGGGGGTATGGCTGAAACCGTACCTGTAAGGCGACCGGGCTACGTACGTGCGTCGGCTTACAGGTACGGTTTCAGCCGAAACGTACCGGGTCCAGACAGGTACTCGACCTGGGCGATTGCCGATGGCCCGGCAACCCGCCGTTTGGCCGTTGCGGTAGCTTCAGGTCGAACAAATGCGACCGCCGTTACGGATAGTTCAGGACAATGCCATTCGGCTTTTTGCCTACTGCGATGTCCTTTGTTTTAGTGCGCTTTGCCACATCAATTACCGATACCGTTGCGGCTCCCTGATTGGTGATATAGGCCGTAGCGCCATCCTTTGTGAAAACAATGGCGTGCGCGTCTGGTCCGGTTGCTACCTCGCCCATCTTCATCCAGCCACCGTTCATGCGCTCAAAGATAACTACGCCCGTTCCAGTCCCTGCCTGACTTACCCATAGTTCGTTGCGGGTTGGGTGGTGGGCAGCATAGCCCGGTGTGAATCCCAGCCTGACAGTTTCCGTGACGCTGAGTGTATTGACGTTGATCACACTGATGCTTTGCCCTATCTCGTTATCGACGTACATCATGCCGTCAGCTCCGGGCCATGCACCAACCGGGTCCTCCCCCACCGGAATTGTTTTGGCCACCGACTTATCAGCTACGTTAATTACCGTGACCGAGTTACTCATCCCATTGGCAACAAAGGCATATTTCCCATTAGCTGACATCGTCACCTCGGCGGGTTCCATGCCTACCGGAATCGTTTTTTTAAGCGCGAATGTCGTGGCGTCGTAAACCAGCACCTGCCCGTTCCGGTTCATCTGGGAGGTCCAGATTTCTGACCCATCGGGCGAGAAAACTGCATTATGATTCATAACAGGCGTTTGCTGGTTTACACTCGTGGCCCCGGTTCGGGCATTAACGACCAGTACCCGCCCCGGCATACCATTCATTCCGCCCGCGTGGCCCGCACTCAGGTCCATACCCGGCACGCCAACACCCAGTTTGCTACCATCGGGTGAGAGATAGATGTGGTGCGGCCACATGATCATGTCCGTCATGGTACCCGTGTGGTTACCAGAGTGGCTCATCGATGCGCCACCGAACGAAATGGTTTCGTTAACCTGCTGGCTGGTCAGGTCGATAACCGAAAGGCTGTTTCCTTCGGCATTTACGACGTAAGCCGCCGGATAGTTGATCGTCAATGCCGGCTGCATGGCAGGTGAATGATCCATGTGCATACAGCCTGACAGCGCGAAAAGAGGTAGCCCGATGGCTACAACAGATACTTTGTTCATAAAAAAATCAGACTAAAAATTTATTGATGACGGAAAAACGGGATAACACCAGGGCATCATCCCCACATAAATCAACGTCGCCCCGGCCGGCTAATGACCAAAAACCGGGTCAGGCGCGGGAAACCAGTCAGTGAGCGAACGGAAAACGGGGTGCCAGACTCAGATAAGCCAGGTACAAAGGGCCGTGAGCAGAAAGCGACGGGTACGGAAAAGCGGGTCGTCGGTAGCCCTGATAGAGGGAGTCAGGGTATCGGCTGGCAGGATAGCCGTCGGTACCGGGCAGAACGCAGGATTAGGAATAAACTCGGCGGGCTGAGGAGGAACCGGATTAGGCTGGTCATCACTAAAACGGCTCACGTCGAGGTGCTCATACGAAAGGCGCGTTTTGCAGCAGGGCATCCGTTTAACCGTGCATTTATCGGTAGCCGGTTCTGATGCTACGCCCGACTGGCAATGGGAGGAGCAATCATTTTTGGTTAACAGGAGCGACTTTGTATGCCCGCGCGCCTGACACCAATGGTCGACCATACCAAAGCCCGTACTGCCCAGCAGAACCATAAAGGCCAGCCAGCAGCAGATCAGACGGGTATGGATCAAAATTCTCATTGGGCCGATTTTTTACACGTACAAACTTACTGGCTTTACGGATGGGTTGTGTTACAGAATTCGGGGTGTCAGTACAAAATTTAGCGAAATCAGGCCTATCCGCGTAACCGGGGAAACCTACTGAACGCAGCGCCCTACAGCTGGTTGTTCGTCCGGAAATCACCCCTTCATCCCGCCAGGGCAATTACCTGCCTCAGTCTGCACACCAGGCCGGTATTGATGCCTGACAGGGTGGCCTTTTGCCGTACAGAACTGTTTTCATGGCGGATGATGTTGACTTTTAGTAAATCGATAGTAACACCTTTATCCTCTACACGGTGACAGACCGGCAGTTATTCCTACAGCATATCGCCCAGACCTCCGATTTCCCCCTGGGGCTGGAAATCGAGCGGGCCGAAGGCGTATTTATTTTCGGACAGGATGGAAAAGCCTACATGGACCTGATTTCGGGCATTGGCGTCAGTAACGTGGGCCACCGGCATCCACACGTACTCGAAGCCATCCAGAACCAGCTGGACAAATACCTGCACCTGATGGTGTACGGCGAGTACATCCAGACGCCCCAGACCCAACTGGCCCGTGCCCTGACCCAAACCCTGCCCGATTCGCTGAACACGGTGTACTTTACCAACTCCGGCACCGAAGCGGTGGAAGGCGCCATGAAACTGGCCAAACGCTACACTGGTCGACTGGAGATTATTAGTTGTTTCAAGGCTTACCACGGTTCCAGCCAGGGAGCTCTGTCCTTGTCGGGGGACGAGAATTTCAAACGAAACTACCGCCCCCTCCTGCCCGGCATCCGCCATATCCAACACGGCAACCGGAATCATCTCGAACAAATTACCCAGCAAACGGCCGCCGTCGTGATGGAAGTCATTGCCGCCGAAGCGGGCGTTCGGGTGCCGGACGCGGGGTATCTGCAAGCCGTGCGGCAACGCTGCACGGAGGTGGGTGCCCTATTAATCTTCGACGAGATTCAGACGGGCTTCGGCCGGACGGGTACGTTCTGGGCGTTTGACGGGTTCGGCGCGGTGCCGGATATCCTCCTGTGCGCCAAAGGTATGGGGGGCGGTATGCCCATCGGGGCGTTTATCAGTTCGGCAGCCATCATGCAGGTGTTCCGGAATAATCCTATTCTTGGCCACATCACCACGTTTGGCGGGCACCCGGTTTCGTGCGCGGCCTCGCTGGCCACGTTGCAGGTCATTCAGGGGCAGCATACCCATGGGTTTGACGGTACCGGGACGGAGACATTGTACGAACAGGCCGAAGCCAAAGGGCAGCTGTTCCGGCAGTTGCTGGTGCATCCGGCTATCAAGGCCATACGGGGAAAAGGGCTGATGCTGGCCGTGGAGTTCGACTCGTTTGCGGTGCTGAAACCCATCATCGACCAGGCCATTACGCAGGGCGTTATCACCGACTGGTTCTTATTCTGCGATACCTCCATGCGGATTGCGCCCCCCCTCATCATTACCGAAGCCCAGATTCGGGCAGCCTGCGCAGTGATTCTGGAAGCGATTGAAGCCTGTACGGAAGTGGCCGCATGAGGGTTAAAGCACCAGGACGTTTCGCTCGTTTGTATCCTGTTTGGCAACAGTTGAACCAGTAGCTCAGTCGATTCGGAAACACGTCACGCCAAATTCTAATGAAATTCTAAGGCATAAAAAAAAACAGCCTGGCAAAACGATTAGTTAATAGCAGATAAGTAATTATCACTCAACTATTTACTAATGACCTTTTCTTCCTTCATAGCCATACCGGTTTCTCTTCTGACCATCTGTACGGCTGCTGCCCAGCAGCCGGTTACCCCGTCAAACAGGGTACTCCAGGCAATTGGCATGAAACCGGACACGGTAGCCCCCCTGACGAGGTCTGATTCGATGCAGGTAAACCGGGATAAACCCGGCGCCACTGGCCTGACAGCGCCCAGAACCAAGGCCCCGGCAACCGGCAATAGAGTGAACAACACCCAACCCGACGAGGATTTTGTTCCCGACACATACTATTCTGCCGAGACTGACAACGCCAATGCGCCGAAAACGGGTAAGCTGAGTGGACGACTCATGGCTACTCAGGAGGGAAAAACGAAAGCCCTTCCCTTCGCCAGCATCGGCCTGTTTCGGGCCAGGGATTCCAGTTCGGTGGGCGGTGGCCTGACCGACGAGCAGGGGCTGTTTTCGATTCCCAACCTGATACCCGGCCGGTATTACGCCCTGGTTCAGAGTATTGGTTTTGAGCAAAAAACCCTGCCCGGCCTTGTTATCACCCAAAGCAAACCGGCCGTCGACCTGGGTACAATCACCCTCAAACAGGTTACCCGCCAGCTGGCCGAAGTAGTGATAAAGGGGGAAAAACCCGCCTTTGAATACACGCTGGACCGAAAAATAATCAACGTCGACCAACTGCCTATTGCGCAGGGTGGTTCGGCCATCGATATTCTGCAAAATGTACCCTCGGTAACGGTCGATGTCGATGGCTCGCTGAGTTTGCGGGGTAGTGGTAATGTAATTGTACTGGTCGATGGCAAACCGTCGGGCCTTACGGGGCTGGACCGGCAGGCGGTGCTGGACCAGATTCCTGCCAGCAACATCGAACGGATTGAGGTGATTACGAACCCTTCTTCCAAATTCGATGCCGACGGCGGGGCGGGTATCATCAATATCGTCCTGAAAAAAGAACAGGCCAGCGGTTTCAATGGCAATGTACAGCTCAATGTAGGCACCCGCGACAAGTACAATGCATCCGTTAATGTGAATGCCCGGCTCAAGAAACTGAATCTGTTCGGCAGTTACAATTTCCGCGAAGACCGCCGGTTCCAGTACCGGGTGTCGGAGCGGCAAAACCTGTTTACGGATTCGGTCAGCTACCTCGCCCAGCGCAACGATGCCATTCGCCGGCGGGTGAATAACAACCTGCGGCTGGGATTCGATTATACCCTTTCGGCTCATGACAACATTTCGGCATCGGTCCTGTACCGGCCCGGCTACAGTTATGATTCGGAATTCGAGACGTTCAACACCCTGAATGCTAACCGGGTTTCGCTCGGACAAACGTTCCGGACCAACGAAGAGCGGGAGCCGGAACGGGGGCTGGATTACAAATTCGGGTACCGGCGCACGTTCGATAAGGAAGGGCGTGAACTGACGGCTGACGCAACCCTATCGAACAATACCGGAACGGAATACCAGAACTTCATGAACACCACCACCCTCCCCCCCAACCTGCTGGCCTCCAGTTTTCTGAATGGCGACCAACGGTCGACCAACGACCAGAATAACCGGGTAGCGGTGTTTCAAACGGACTACGTAGAACCCCTGAAAGAGAAACAAAAGCTGGAAGCAGGGCTTAAATACACGTATCGCCAATTGGGGGCCAATTACGTTTTTGAAAACCGGGACGACGACGAGTGGGTGCTGAACACGGCCATCAGCAACAACTTTATTTATAACGAGCGGACCAGCGCAGCCTACGCCAACTTTGGCAACGAGCTCAAACGATTCAGCTATCAGCTGGGGTTGCGAACGGAGTACACGACTATCAACACGGAACAACGAACGACTGGTCAGCAAAACAATCAAAAATACATCTACCTGTTTCCCAGCGCGTTCTTCAACTATAACCTGAGCCAGGCTCAGAAGATGCAGGTGAACTACACCCGGCGCATCAACCGGCCGTCGGTGCGGTCGCTTAATCCGTTCTTCGACCTGCAGGATCCGCTCAATATCAGCTACGGTAACCCATTCCTGAATCCGGAACTGATCAACTCGTTTGAACTCAGTCACCTCTGGACGGGCAAATCGACATCCCTGACGTCCTCGCTGTTTTACCGGCAAACAAACAACGAGATAACCCGCTACCGGACCCTGCGCGAGGATGGTATTACGGAGCAAACCTACCTGAACCTGAACCGGTCGCAGAATTACGGGTTGGAACTGGTGCTGGAGCAGGAACTGACCCGCTGGTGGAAAATAAACGGAACCGCCACCTTCTTTCAGCGAACGATTCAATCCAGTGCCGATATACCGGGACTGCTGACCCGCACCAATAAAAGCTGGACGGGCCGCATCACCTCCAACTTCCGTCCGTTGCGCAGTACCTCTATTCAGGTGGCTGTCAACTACCGCTCGCCGTTTATTGTGGCGCAGGGCACGATTCAGGAGTTTTTCAACGTCAATATAGGCGTGAAACAGGACGTATTGAAAGGACGGGGTACAATTAGTCTTCGGATGAGTGATGTGTTCAACACGCTGCAATTCCAGATCGACAGTTTCGGGTCGAACTTCGTGGCCAATACCATCGGCAAACGCGAAAGCCGGATTGGCTTTATCGGCTTCACCTACCGCCTGAGCCGCCAGTACGCAAACGACCGGGATGGCGACGATGACCGGTCATCCGACAATCAGGGCGGCAATGGCGGGGGGGGCAACTAACTCAGCGGCCGCCCTTACGGAAACAAAACGGTTAGCGTACCCAACAGCAGGGCGATACCAACGATAATGGCCAGGCCAATCAGGACGGTTTTTGTCAGACTGCCCTGCTTTTTGGGCGATGGATTAGGCATAAAGATCAGACGTTTAGCCAGTACGACAATTTGAGCACCAGCGCCCGGTTTTTGCTGGTGAACGAACCGGGCAGGTAGTTTTCCTGATACACAACGAACAAATCCGACACGGACGCGTACCGCCATTGCAGCCGGGCATTCAGGTTGACATTATCGGTCTGGTTATTAAACTGCATGAAGGTCGTCAGGAACACTTTCCGCGAGAACGTAATGTCAGCACGGGGGCCCAGCAGCAGGTACGTAGTCGATTTGTAGGGTTCCGGCAGGCGGATATTATTGTACTCAGCCGCAATACTAAATGTGCCGTAGGGCTGAAAACGATATTGTGCCCTGGCCGACAGGTTCGTATTTTTTCCGTTAAAATACCCCCCCGAATAGCCATCCACTACCCCATTCAGCCGTTTGCGCTTATCCGTCTCAAAATGCGCGAAGAAACCGCCCGCCCGATACGCTGTATTCTGCGGCAAAGCCAGCCCATCGGAGTTGGTAGGGTCGTAGGCAAAGAACAGGTAGGTGTAATTTGCCGAATAGCCAGCGTATCCCTCGGCCGTGTTCCGAAACTTTAAGCCATACCCATAATCCGCCGAACGGTCGGTCACCTGCCCACCGATGTTGCGGATGAGCATACCCCCGAAGTAGGACCCGTGCGATACGACGGCCCGCTCCCCTTTCACGTAAAAAGTAGTGTTGTTCTCGACGCGGTACCGCCAGTAGCCCGTTCGGGGCACAAAGCCAATATCGTTGATGAGGTAGTTTTTACCGATGTACTCGTACCCTCCTTCAAGCGAAAAATTCCGGCTGGTGTACAGCAGGTTTCCCCCGTGCGACCGGGCATCGGCCAGGGCGTAGGGTTTAATGGCCTGTTGGTAAAACACCTTGCCAGTCCAGCGGTTATTAGCCGTCTGGAGGTTGTATTCCAGCCCCCCGATGCGGGTAAACTGGCTACTGTCGGCCGGGCCACCCACGCGTTGCCGGTTCACCAGAATAGCCCCGATGTTGGAGCGACCAAACACCTGCCGCTGCACCACGGCAACCGTGTAGTTCTGACCGTTGATTCCTTCGGATGCCTGACTCGCCGTTTGGGTGTTGAGCAACCCCACCCGCCAGTCGCGACCCACTTTTCCACTCAGCCGCGCGCCGTAGAGCAGTGGATTCTGTACGATAACGCCGGTGCTGGTATCGCGGGCAATACCAATGCGCCGGCTAAAGAAAGGGCGGGATTGTTCGGATCCGAAGTTGGCAAACAGGTCCTGATTCTCGATAAAAAACTGCCGCCGTTCGGGATAAAAGAGTTCAAACCGGCTCAGGTTCGTTACCTGCTGGTCGGCTTCAACCTGCGAAAAGTCGGGGTTCACGGTCAAATCCAGGTTCAGAGACGGGGTAATGCCGATTTTAGCATCGAACCCGATGCCGCCTTTAAACGCGCTCGCCCCCCCTTCATTCCGCCCATCGATGTACCGGCCGCTAACGTACGGAATCAGTGAAACGTTGGGACCGGGATTAGGCAGTGGGGTACTGAAATGAACTGTATCGGCAAAGGCCATCGCCGAAATCCGCATGGCCACCGGCACCCGTCGCCAGGCCGTCCGCTGGTTGTTTTTCAGGTCATGGCGGGCAAAATTCATCAGAAAATACCGGGTGTCTTTCCGGTACCGGATTGTTTTAAGGGGAATCATCAGCTCCGCCTGCCAGCGGTCGGGATACGTTTTCACCACCGAACGCCATTTGTTATCCCACTCCGAAGCCACCCGTTCCCCATTGTACATCTGCCCTTCGCGCTCCACGCCGAGTGGGGTTACGTTAAACGTAAATCCGTTGATCCGGTCGCCGAACGGGTCCAGGTACACCGTAAAATTATCGTTCGTGTCCCACTCGAAGTCCCGTTTCAGCGACGAAGCGATGAACGGTTTACTCCGGTCTTTATCGAAACAGATAACCGCAATGTACAGATTACCCTGGTCGTAGGTCATCCGGACGTCGGTGCGGTTGTAGGCCGGGAGCGTGTCGTTTGGGTAATTCTGGATGAAGTCACTGGCCACACTGGCTTGCTGCCAGACGGATTCGGTTAATTCCCCATCCATCCGGATCAGCGAATCGGTGGGCATCACAGTCAGGGATTGCGAACGGACAACGAGGAAGGGACTGGTAATAAGGAGTAACGAACAAAATAAACGTAAACGAAGAGTCATAAAAGCGGAATAAAATCAGCAGCATTGTTTCGGCTTGTGAAGAACAAACCACAGGCCAAACAGGCACGCCCCGCTGACAACTACCGTAAAGACACGAATTAAGGCCACAGGGTTGCCTTAAAGGCCGAAATATTTTCAATGGCAGGCTTTCGAAGAGCGGATTTGCTACGAACCCCTTCCTCCGTCGAACAGTCAGTCCGGTATACACGCTCAAAAGCCGCCGACTTCGGTCGGCCAGCTAACCAGTCGGGATGGTGCGGTTTCATGGATTTTACCCCCGTTTTTAGGGCTGAATCAGTCCGCTCAAAAACCATCCGGCAGCGGTCCATACCCGCTTTTCCCGTACCGGAACAGCCGTACAGGCGTCAAATTCGTACCAGGATCGACTAAAAATACCATTGGCCGTGTACCCCTGAAGAGACCCGTATTGGATTGCGTAAGCGGCACCCAACCGGGTGTTTAAGTAGTCACGCAGAATTAACTAGTTTTATTCCCAACCAGAGATTTGTCATTCCGACAAAGGAGGAATCTTCGTTAGGAGCAAGAAAAACTATCCTCATCCGAAGATTCCTGCTTTGTCGGAATGACAAAAAAATTGACGTATATTTTTTAGTTGTTTTTTTCATTCTGAGGGACGAAGAATCGTCGGGTAAGCCTGATTTTTCTTGCTCTCACCGACGATTCTTCGTCCCTCAGAATGATAGAAAATGCAGTAACCTAACTCTGCGTGACTGCTTAATTCAACCCGGACCGTTGACCCAAAATCAACTCGCTACGCTTGGTTCCAGGGCCGCACTGATTAGTTTTTCGGGGGTAATGGGCAGGTCCCTCATTCGTTTGCCGGTCGCATTGAAGATAGCGTTGGCAATGGAGGCTGCCACGCTGGTAATACCAAGTTCTCCGATTCCCTTCACGCCCATTTTATTGGCAATTTTATCATCTTCCGGCAGAAACACCACCTCGATATTGGCCATATCCAGGTTGACAGGTACGTGGTAATCGGCGAAGGAACGGGTGATAAAATTACCGAAGTTTGGTTCTACCTTGGATTGCTCAGCGATGACCATGCCGGCTCCCATAGTCAGGCCGCCAATAACTTGTCCGTAAGCCGTTTTAGGGTTTAATATCTTACCCGCAGCCCCTACGTTCACCATTCGTTTGATTCGATACATCCCGGTGTCTTTATCCACCCATACTTCAGCAAAATTGGCCCCGAACGAGTACACAGAATGTTCGTCGAATTCCTTCGACGGTTCGGCGCTGCCATCTGCCTCAAATTGCTTCAGCTGATTTTGCTTCAACAACTTAGCCAGGGGCACCTCCTCTTCTTCTTTTATATTTCGGTTTTCCTTGAGGGTTTTAACCGCATTTTCGCAGGCAGCCATGACCGCGTTACAGTAGGATGCCGCCCCCCACGAGCCGCCGGAACCGGGTGTTACCGGAAATTCCGAGTCGCCTAACTCGACGGTCACCTGCCCCACCGGAATCTTGAGGTACTCAGAAGCGGTTTGGGCAATGATGGTATAACTTCCCGTTCCGATGTCCGTTCCATCCATCCGCACGGTAGCCTTCACGGTATTACCACTCAACGCCAGAATCACTTTGGCATTCGTTTTTTTGTAGGGTGACTGCCGTGAAGCCGCACTAACGCCGTAGCCGATCAGCCAGTTGCCGTTTCGTTTGGTGCGTGGCTCCATTTTGCGCTCTTTCCAGCCAAACTTTTCGGCCCCGATGCGCAAACATTCCACCAGAAGCCGGGAAGAGAACGGTTTCTTTTCGCTCAAATCAACCTGCGTATCGTTTTTAATGCGGAAGTCGATCGGGTCCATCTTCAGCTTCCACGCCATCTCATCCATGGCCGATTCCAGCGCGAAACTTCCGGTTGCTTCACCCGGCGCCCGCATGGCAAAGGGCGTTTGTATGTTCAGCGGCACCAACCGGTAGGTAACCCGGTTGTTGGGTGCCTTATACAGCATTTTCGTTACCTGCCCGCAGGGTTCCTGGTACTCCTGCGTGGGCGACGTATGGGAAATTGTCTCGTGGGAAAGGGCCGTAAGTGTACCATCTTTTTTGGCACCTACCTTCATTTTCTGAATGTTGTGCTGCCGCAGTCCGGTATTGGTAAACATCTGGTGCCGGGTTACGGTAACCTGCACTGGTCTGCCCACCATTTTAGCCGCCATCACCGCCATGATTACATGTCGTTCGGTGTTTAGTTTGGAGCCAAAACCACCGCCCACAAACGCCGAAACAATCCGCACATTCTTTTTTGGAATCTGGAACGTGTCGGATATGGCAATGGTAGCGTCGTTTATCATTTGCTGGGTGGCGTACGCCATCACCTTGCCATTATCCCAGGTGGCAATGATACCGTGCAGTTCCATGGGATGCTGGTGCTCGATGGGCGTGGTATAGGTAACGTCTACCACTTCATCCGCGGCCGAAAGCCCTGCCTCCAGATTGCCAAGCGTATAATCCTCCATATCCTTCGGTGTATACGCCTTACCCTCATGTTTGTCGAGGTGAATGGCCGGATTGGGGTCTTTCCGGTAGTCAAACTTAACCAGCCGGGCAGCATGTTGCGCCTGTTCAAACGTTTCGGCCACCACGAGCCCTACATACTCCCCGTAATAATGCACCTTGTTACTCTGCAAAACGGGCGCGATGGTGGTAGGTAGAAATGGCCGTTGGAACCTGATCGAAGGTCTTTAATTTCTCCGCATTTTTATACGTGATTATCTTTAAAACGCCGGGCAGCTTTTCGGCTTCCGACGTATCTATCGAAACGATTTCTCCTTTCGCTATCGTGCTGTTGATACCCTGGCCATACACCTTGTTTTTCACCGGAAATTCGGTAGAATACTTAGCCATTCCCGTTACTTTCAGGTGCCCTTCTACCCGGTCAATCGCCTGCCCGACGCCCGTTTTATTTTTTATATCTGGCATAATTTTTTGTGGTTAGGCTTTGCGTTCGAAAGCCTGTGTCAGTGCTCTTACGATGGCTTTTCGTCCCATCTCAACCTTGTATTTGTTTTCCTCAAGCGGCTTGGCGTCCTTCATTTCCAGGTCGGCAGCCGCTTCGAAATTGGCCAGGGTTGGTTGCTTGCCCGCCAGGTAAGCTTCTGCTTTTACCAGCTTCCAGGGTTTGTGCGCTACGCACCCCATGGCCAGCCCGGCTTTGGTAATGGTCCCGTTGTTCAGCTGCAAACCAGCGGCAACGGATACCAGGGCAAAGGCATAACTGGAACGCTCCCGGATTTTCAGGTAATAATAATGGTCGGCAAACGACGGTGGGTGCCAGATGAATGGCCGTAATCAATTCGCCCGGCTGCAGGGTGGTGTCTTTTTCGGGCTGGTCTCCCGGTAAGCGGTGAAAATCGTTGAAGTCAATCAGGCGGGATGAGCCGCCGGGTTGCTGTACTTCTACCGTTGCGCCAAGGGCAGCCAGGGCCACACACATATCGGAGGGATGCACCGCCACGCATTTATCACTGTACCCAAAAATAGCGTGTGTGGCATTCATCCCATTTTTGGCCCCGCAACCGCTACCCGGTTCCCGTTTGTTGCAGGGCATAGACGTTTCAAAAAAGTAAGGGCAACGGGTACGCTGCAGCAGGTTACCGCCATTACTGGCCATATTCCGTATCTGCGCCGTAGCGGCCGACAGCATCGCCATCGAAAGCAGGGGGTAGTTGGTCCGCACGTCACGGTTATTGGCCGTTTCGGCGTTGCGCGCCATAGCACCGAGCGTCAGTCCGCCGTTGGCTCCGGCCGTGATTTTCGAGTAGCTAAGGTTGTTTACGTCGATTAACTGGTCAGGGCGCTCCACGTCTTCCTTCATCAGGTCAACGAGGTTAGTGCCGCCACCCAGGTAATGCGCGTTCGGATGAAATGCTTGCAGCGCCTGTTCTTTAGTGGTAGCGCCGGTGTAGGTGAAGGGTCTCATTGTGTATCCGTTTTTGAGCCCTGCTTTCAAAAAAAAACAGGGCGTGTTTGTAAAACCCGTTGGCCGGTCAGGCGTTTTTCGCCTTTTGCATTTGTTCCGCCGTGGCAAATTCCCAGGTGGGCATCTTATCGTTGCCCGAATGAACCTGTTTCACGGCCTGAACGATGTTGTTGTAGGCACCGCACCGGCAAATGTTTCCCGACATCCGTTCCCGGATCTCTTCTTCGGACAGTTTCAGGTTTGCTTTTATGTCCTTGAAATTGTCCGTCACGTAACTGGCTTCGCCATTTTTTGCCTCTTCCAGCAGCGCTACCGACGAGCAGATCTGCCCCGGCGTGCAATACCCGCACTGAAACCCGTCGTGGGTTAAAAAGGCCTGTTGCATGGGGTGCAGCTTGCCGCCCTTAGCCAGTCCCTCAATGGTAGTGATGTCCTTGTTTTCGCAGGTGGCCGCCAGGGTAAGGCAGGATAGTTGCCTTTTGCCATCAATCAGTACGGTACAGGCACCACACTGTCCATGATCGCACCCTTTTTTGGAACCGGTAAGCGCCAATCGCTCCCTGAGGGCATCCAGCAGCGACGTGCGGCTATCGAGGGTCAACGGTTTTACCGTGTTATTCACCCGCAGGTTTACCTTCACCTCATTGAGCAATGCCGCCGGATTTTCGGGTAGGTTGTCCATAGAATTCTGCCAATGCGTCGGACGTAAAATAAGTGGAAGCCAGAATGCTCAGACTGGCAGCAGACACCTGTTTCAGAAACGAACGTCTGTTGCTTCCGGTCAGGCCCATTTGCGCTAATATCTGTTCTTCGTCCTCGCTCAACCTGATCTGCGCCGGCTTTTTGTTGCCAATTTTCATTTTCTGTCATAACGTATATTTTAGAGGTAATCAATTTTTATGAGATGACTGTGCACTTTATTGACCGATAAAGATTGCAGACAAGAGGAACTGGATGTACCAGCTGGGTGGTGCCACTGTCTACCGGTAAAGAAATACCGGAAGGAGATTCAGGAAAGAATATGAAGGAAGCCGTCACCAGACTATCAGATGCTGATTAGCTACATGTATGTATGTAACATGCTGACTAAATAGTTTGTTTTCTGCCTTGACAATGAATTTCCGTTGCGTTGAGGAAAATCACTCTCTATTCATGCGTACCTCCGCCCTCTGTCAACTCAGTGGATCAATCCGTTTCTTCTTCCTTCGCTGTTCTGAAACAGCAGCGTGCATGTCAGGGTAGCCTTTAACTTCTTCTCTACAATGCCCGCTGACGGATCATCATTGGATTGCCCGCTCAGGAGTCCGAAGGTAGTGCCTGAGAAACCTTACTTCGCTGCCGGAGCAAGGCTTGCTCCTTCATCTTACACTCATAAACAATGTCAACCGCTTTGCCGTAGGTGTTAACCTGCGAGTAGAGCCAGTCGGCATGCGCTTCACGCCGGGCTTTGGGATCTTCGTGCACCTGGCGCGAATCCGAAAAATGTAACACGGGGCGTACATCCCAGGTGGCGTAAGCCATCAGAAAAGCGTCTTCTTCGGTTTGCAGGCCCGGATTGAGGGAGTGATGAAAGTAATCAAAGACAATCGGTATCCCCGTGCGTTCGTAAACCGGCACCAGATCGGCAACCGTATACAGGCTCGCCCGATCGTCATTCTCCACCGTCAGCCGGGCGCGGAGGTTGTCGGAGAGCAACTTAAAATTCTCAGAAAAACGGGCTTTGGTTGCCACTTTATCGCCGTAGGCACCCCCCACGTGAATGTTGATCTTATTCCAGTGGGAGGGCGTCAACCCCATCAGATCAAACAGTTCTGACTGGTATTCAAGGTCTTTTATGGTATTGTCGAGTACTTTCCCCTGACCAGCCAATTGGTTGAACGGGCCAGGATGAGTCGTCAATCGGATGGGGCGGCTGCCAATGATTTCGAGTGTAGCCCGGATGTCGGGAAAATCAGGCAGATCAGCCAGACGGTACTCGGATGCCCAGGGAAACAAATCCGACGAAACGCGGAATAACCGGATATCCTGTTGGAGGTTCCAGTCCACGATGGTCAATAAATCCTGCACGTTTTTCAGGGCAAGTTCTGAAGCATAGGCAATGCCCCGCTCAGTAAACGTCCTGCGAATCATGCCCCGATTCGTCGTGATTTTAGCGGCCTGAAGGCTCAAATTGATGCAGGCATACCCAGCAGCTGATGATGTAAGCGTCATGCCAGGATAACTAGATCAACCCACTTTCGGTTATTTTTTTGCCAGCATTCGGGCCGCGCCGATGACTTGTAGCGACTGTGCTCATGTCCTGCCTACAACGGAATATTGCCGTGTTTTTTCTTTGGCATAGTGGCCACTTTGTTTTCCAGCATCCCAAACGCCCGGATGAGTTTCTGGCGGGTCTGGTCGGGCATGATGACCTCGTCGATGTAGCCCCGGTGCGCGGCCCGGTAGGGATTGGCAAACTTCTCGGTGTAGTCCAGCACTTTCTCCTGCAATTTGGCCTGCGGGTCTTCCGCTTCGGCAATTTCGCGCTTGAAAATAATTTCGGCGGCTCCGCTGGCTCCCATTACGGCAATTTCGGCCGATGGCCAGGCGTAGTTCATGTCGGCCCCGATGTGCTTGGAGTTCATCACGTCATACGCTCCCCCGTAGGCTTTGCGGGTAATGACCGTAACGCGGGGCACGGTGGCCTCGCAGAAAGCGTAAAGCAGTTTGGCCCCGTTGGTAATGATGCCGTTCCACTCCTGGTCGGTGCCGGGCAGGAAACCGGGCACATCTTCCAGCACCAGCAGGGGCACGTTGAAACAGTCGCAGAACCGCACGAACCGGGCCGCTTTGGTACTGGCGTTGATGTCCAGCACGCCCGCCAGCACCGCCGGCTGATTGCCCACAATACCCATGCTCCGCCCGCCAATCCGGGCAAAACCAACCACGATATTCTCGGCGAAGTTTTTATGCACTTCCATGAAACTATCCGTATCTACCAGTGCCTCAATCACTTCCCGCATGTCGTACGGCTGGTTCGGATTGTCAGGAATGATGCTGTTCAGGGCCGGACGACTTTCATCCTGGGCGTCGTAGGCCAGCATGGGCGGCTCATCCTCGCAGTTTTGCGGAATATAGCTCAGTAGTTGCTTGAGGTGTTGGATGCAGGCCAGTTCGTTGGCGCAGGCAAAGTGCGTCACGCCCGACTTGGTGCTGTGCGTACTGGCTCCACCCAGTTCTTCGGCCGTTACGGTTTCGTGGGTAACGGTTTTCACCACGTTGGGGCCGGTCACGAACATGTAGCTCGTTTGCTCGACCATGAAAATAAAGTCGGTGATGGCCGGGGAATACACCGCCCCGCCCGCACAGGGGCCCATGATGGCCGATAGTTGCGGAATAACGCCCGACGCCCGGGTGTTCCGGTAAAAAATATCGGCATAGCCCGCCAGGGATAGTACGCCTTCCTGAATCCGGGCCCCGCCGGAGTCGTTCAGGCCGATAAGGGGTGCCCCGTTTTGCAGGGCCAGATCCATGATTTTACAGATTTTTTCGGCGTGGGTTTCCGACAGTGCCCCACCAAACACGGTGAAGTCCTGGGCAAACACGTACACCAGCCGCCCCTCTACCGTGCCGTAGCCCGTTACGACGCCATCGCCGAGGTAATGTTCTTTGTCCAGCCCGAAATCGCGGGTGCGGTGCATCACGAACTTACCAATCTCTTCAAACGAGCCTTCATCCACCAGCAGCGCAATCCGTTCGCGGGCGGTCAGTTTTCCTTTTTTATGCTGCGCATCAATGCGTTTCTGGCCGCCGCCGAGTTCGGCTTCGGCGTTTTTTTGGGCAAGCGTGTCTGTTTTGGTTGGTTTTAAGGGATACGATTCGGGCGTTAGGCTGGCTGTTGATGGTTGCATAAGCGGGTTTAGACGAAATGACGTAGGAACAAAGTTAATTTTTCTTCCGGATTCCAACGGTTATGATTGTTTTTGTCTCATCATTGCACCAACCACCCGCTCCGTATGAACCGGCTGCTTCCATTCCTCTATCTTATACTACTGAGTGCAAAAACGGTAAGTGTCGCTCAGGATTTTAACGCCGTCTGCCCACCAGTCGTCCTTCCTGTTCCTAGTTAAGTGGAATCCATTAAGTCTGTTCGATACAGAGAGTATGGGGCAGATAGGTGTGGAACGGTTTATAACAACACGAACCTCGATTCAGGCCGAACTTGGTTATGGTCCACCTTTTCTGGATAAATTTTCCCTATTCAAACAGGGCAAACTCGATAACAGACAGGCATGGCGAGTTCGTACCGAATACAGAAAATACCGGGAATCTTATTCACGAGGAGGTAGATACTGGGCTATAGAGGGATTTGCCATGACCGTTAACGGAGTAGCACCTATTTACCTGGATATTGTTGTGGGAGGCAATAACGCAACGGTACTTTTCCCTATCCATAAGCGGGTAGTGGGAAGCCATTTAAAGATTGGCATTCAACGAGTCATTGGACATAAACGCAACGGTAAAAGAGAATGGATATATGATTTTTACGGTGGACTTGGCCTCCGCTACAACCAGACGGTTGCCGAGTCGGTAAACGGTATACCGTATAGGCACTCGATTGGCGGGATGTTTTTTGATGTCTATCGTCCAGCAAATAAGGTTGAACCCAGCGCCGTGGTTGGTATAAAGTTTTCATATCAGGTTCGGTAATGATACAAAGCAAAGGATACAAAACAAGGTTGTTTCATTTCGTAAACGGGCAACCTCGTTCCGTAAGCGGGTGATTTAAATCGCCCGCTTACGGAACAAGGTGACTGGCTAACTTTTTCGATAAACTCTACGCATAGCTATGATTCGTTTACACTACATTATCGTCCTGTTTCTCCTAACCCGCTTAGTTTACGGGCAGGATTCCACGATTCAGTACCGGCCCGTTCATGTGGTTATAAAACTGGCTCCCCTCTCCCTCCTGCTCGACCCGGACGCCACCATTCAGGGTGGGCTGGAAGTACGGGTCAGCCCGCGCAGTTCGGTGCAGGCCGAAGTGGGTTTTGGCCACAAAGGGCTGTCGGTAGTGGCCGATGATAAACAACAATTCGCCGACTGGTCCATCTGGCGGGTACGGTCGGAGTGGCGGCACTATACGGGCCGGTACCGAACGAATAAAAAGAAAAACATTCACATCCGGAGCCCGTTTCCGTTGGGTAATTACCTGGCCATCGAAGGGTTTGCGAAACAGATAAACGCCACCAAAAACCTGGTCCTGTACGACCCCGACCCAAATTTCCCGAACGGGCAACAGGGCATCAGTCGGTTTTTGATGGGTAGCCACATCAAATGGGGGCGGCAGATTGCCATTCCCGGCCAGTCGCTATCTACCCTGTCCCGCGTGTTGCTGGATTTCTATGTGGGGGTTGGCGTTCGGTACGGCATATACCGAACTCACTTCGCCCATTGACACCTCCGGCGGTGGGTTTACCTACGACCGTTTCAAGCCGGGCAATCGCCTTCAGCCCAGTCTGGCCCTCGGCCTAAAAATTGGGTTTGGGCTGTAACCAGCGAACACGCTTTTTTCTGACCTTTGCCGGATATCCTTTGGTTTAGACTCGTGCGTTTCTGGCTCTGCGTTTTTCTTGGCGTTCTGATCGCGGTACCGTCGGTGCTGGCTCAGCCCCTCGGTGGGCAGCGCGTCTTTTCGTTTCTCGACCTGCCCACCCACGCCCGGGTGGCGGCTCTGGGTGGGCAGGTAGCCAGTGCCGTTAGTCCCGACGGAGCGTATCACCTGAACAACCCCGCCCTGGCCGATTCGGTCAAAAACAACGAACTGTCCATCAGCCTGATGCCCTACCTGGCAGCGGCAAAATACTACACGCTGCAATACGGACTGCCCTGAAAAAATCAGGTACCAACGGGCATTCGGGCTGGGCCGTTGGGTTGCAGTACCTGAGCGTACGGTCAGTTTGACCTACCGACCCGGCAGGTAATACCCTCGGTTCGTTTACGGCCAACGACTACGCCCTGAGCCTGACCCACGCCCGCACAGAAGGCAATTTCACCCTCGGGGCCACCATCAAAGCCGTTGGCTCCAGCATCGAGACGTATTCCGCCTTCGGTATCCTGGCCGATTTGGGGGGTATTTGGCGGCATCCTAACCGACACCTGACCTTTGGACTGGTGGCCAAAAACGTGGGGTATCTACTCAAGAATTACGGTCCCGTCGATGCTGATCTGCCCTTCGATTTGCAGGCGGGGGTAACCCTGAAACCCCAGTACGCTCCCATCCGCCTGACGCTGACGGCCCACCACCTGCAACGCTTCGACCTCAGTTACAACGACCCCAATCTGAACGTCCGGTATGACCTGAGCGGCAACCCCATTCCCCAAAACCACCAGCGTGACCGAGAAAATAGCCCGGCACCTGAGCGTGGGCGTCGAACTACTGATTCACCGCAACGTAAACCTACTGGTGGGGTACAACCATCAGAAACGGGCCGAAGGCAAATTAACGACCGGGGGGGCGGGTATTTCCTACGGTGCGTCGGTGCAGGCAAAAGGCTTCCAGCTGACCTACGGGCGTTTCACCTCCATTCCCACGGCGGGCACCAGCCAGTTATCGCTGCGGATAGACCTGGAGCGGCTGATGCGTTAACCGGCGAAGCCGCCCCAAACCGGTACGGCTTCGCCCGAAACATTCATCAATAAGCGCTATAGCTACACACTACTTCACCCCCGCCCTACCCGCTTCTGTAAGGCATCGCGCGGCAGGGTAATCAAATGGCCGATGGGCTTGCCGTTTCGGTACGTGATGACGCGCAGGGTGATGGGTCCTTCGGGCAGGTCGATGGGTTGGTTGTACCGGGTCGAGAACTGGTCGGGCATGGTGTCGTCAATGGTGTAGTAGATGTCCAGACCCGGTGCCTCACTGGCCAGTTCGAGCCGTAGTTTGCCGTTGTTCGTACTCGTTTTAACGATGGCATCGTATATCGCTTTGGAGTAGTTTATCTGCGCCACATCGGCCCGGTCGAAGTGGGTTTCCACGCGTTTCACAAAGTCGGGCCAGTTTTTGGCTTCCTTCGGCGACCAGAACACTTCCGACAGCGCCCAGGCGCGGGGATAGGTCATGTACTCGGCGTAGCGCAGGGTCGGAATCTGCTCGGTCCAGAGGTTGCCCTGCCCGCCCAGAATGTATTTGGCCTCGACACCCTCCGGCACGGGTTCGTAGCTGTAACTTTTGCTGGTGCGCAGGGTAGCGTAAATGGGCGGGTCGATGGTTACTTCGCCCTGATTGTAATCCAGGTACGCAAACGTCGTGGGGGTCATCACCACGTTATGGCCTTCCTTTGCGGCTTCGATGCCGCCTTTAATGCCCCGCCAGCTCATGACGGTAGCCCCCGGCGAGATACCGCCTTCCAGAATTTCATCCCAGCCCAGCAGTTTCTTGCCTTTGGCGGTCAGAATCTTCTCCACGCGCCCCATAAAATACCCCTGCAAATCCTCCACATGCCGCAGGCCCAGTTTCTTCATCAGCGCCTGGCAGCCGGGGTCATTCGCCCAGTAGCCTTTGTAGCACTCATCGCCCCCCACGTGGATGTACTGATTGGGAAACAGGGCAGCTACTTCGGTAAAGACCTTATCCAGAAACTCATACACCTTCTCATCCGATGGGTTCAGCGTGTTTTCTACCTTCATCTTAAAGGTGCCGTTGCCGTACCAGTCCGAAAAGGACGTGCCGGGATTAACGCTTACGATGGCTTTGGTGCAGCTCAGTTCCGGGTAGGCCGCCAGAGCCGCCATGCTGTGGCCGGGCACGTCGATTTCGGGTACAATGGTTACGTTACGGGCCTGGGCGTAGGCAACCACCTCGCGAATATCGTCCTGGGTATAAAAGCCGCCGTAGGTGGCCGGTTCGCCGGGTTTCGGCTCGGCCCGGTCGCCAAAGTGTCCGGCCCGTGCCACGCGCCACGCCCCCACTTCGGTTAGTTTGGGTAGTGATTTGATTTCGATCCGCCAGCCGTTGTCATCCGTCAGGTGCCAGTGGAAGGTGTTGTATTTCAGCCGGGCCAACTGGTCGATGTACTGTTTCACCTCATCTTTAGTAAAAAAGTGGCGGCTCACATCGAGCATGATACCCCGCCAGGCAAAGCGGGGGTGGTCCACAATCCACACGGCGGGCAGTGTCCAGGTGCGGGCCGTTTTTAGGGCCGTTTTACTTTCTATCGCTGCGGGCAGGAGTTGCAGCAGGGTCTGCATGCCATAAAATAGCCCCGCCGGTTTGTTGGCCGTGATGACTACCCCTTTTGGCGAACTGTTCAGCGTGTAGCCTTCGTCGCCGAGTTCGGCATTGCGGGCATCGGTCAGGTTGAGCTGAATCGTGCCCGTTTTGCCCGGCCGGGCCGCAATACCAAAGCCGGTAGGCACATTCAGTTTCAGGCCAAGCATATCCGCCACGCTCTGGCCTTCGGGTTTGTTGTAGTGGATACTGGCGGATTTAGTCAGCGTAAAAGACCCCGTTCGCGGCTGCACACTGGCGGGTTGGGGAATCAAACTGACCGGCGACTGGGCCTGGGCGGTGACAATACAAAAGGCAAAAAGAAACAGGCGACTCAGGTTCATGCGCTGCGTGATTGATGGTTATACGGTAAATAAAGGGGGTAAGTGGAATTAATAAGGGACTATGTTCAACTACTTCCCCGGTAACGATTCGGGGATTGCCCGCTGACGCATTATATCATTCTCCACAACCGTAATGAATCCGTGAAAGGGCCAATCACGTTGTAGTAGTTTGAGTAGAAGATGTCCGGGAAAATCAGGAAGGTAGTCTGTCAGTCGAAAATACACGATACCCAGCGGTCTGAAACCATCTTTGAAAACGAGGGTTCCGTGGTCACCATCGAACGTGAGCAGAATCCGCTTTTCATCGATAGCTATTTTCATTACTGCCGTATCGGGTAGCCCTCCTTGTTCAACGCCTATATGATTGACGTCCCAACCCGCATTACGTAGTACGTTAAAAGCAGGAAAGGGGAAATTTTCGTCGGCAAGCCATTGGTAGGCTGGTGGAGTCATGAAGCCTGACGCAACGGGACAGGAATTTGAAAAATATCGTCTCGAATTGTGTCGAGCATAAAGGCATAAACAGCTTTCAACGACTCAGCCGGCAGGGTTGGATAGCTGTCAAGAATCATTTGCTCCGTCCATCCATTCGCCAGTCGATCCAGCAATAACTCAACGGAGAGACGGGTTCCCTTGATAACGGGTTTACCGCCAAGAACCGCCGGGTCAGTATGAATAAACGCTCGCCAATTCATAATTTTTTTTTGTTAAAGTTACCTCATTTTTGATTTACCCTACCTTCATTACTGCATTTCCATTTGGCCACCAGCCAAATTTACCCCGTCTCTCTGGCACATTTTCCGGTTTCCTGCGTTTATTTGACAGGGCGTATCCATTACATGCCCCTTCCCGATTGATGACTGATTTACTAAAAGATCTTACCCCCCGGCAGATCGTTGCCGAACTCGACCAATACATTATCGGCCAGCACGATGCCAAACGCAATGTAGCCATTGCCCTGCGTAACCGCTGGCGACGCATGAACAGCCCGGCCGAAATGCAGCACGAAATCACCCCGAACAACATTCTGATGATTGGTGCTACGGGCGTCGGGAAAACCGAAATTGCCCGGCGACTGGCTAAAATTGCCGATGCCCCCTTCATTAAGGTCGAAGCTTCCAAGTTTACCGAAGTGGGCTACGTAGGCCGCGACGTGGAAAGCATGGTGCGCGACCTGGTCGAGCAATCCGTCAACATGGTCCGGTCGGCCAAGAAAGAAGCCGTGCAGGTGCGGGCGCAGCAGCTGGTGGAAGATGCCATTCTGGATATCCTGATTCCATCCGTCAAACCCGTCACGACGAATGGACAGGTTGGTTTCGAGAGTGACACACAAGGGCGATTCTGACGCGGAACTGAACGAACGCACCCGCGAACGTTTCCGCGAAAAAATCCGCTCCGGCGAGATGGACGACCGCAAAATCGACATCGACGTGCAGCAAACCCAGACCCCGAATATCGGCGTGATGGGCGGTTCGGTGGATGACCTGTCCATGATGAACATTCAGGAAATGATTGGCAACATGATGCCCAAGCGCGGTAAAAAACGCAAGGTCACCATTGCCGAAGCCCGCACCATCCTGCTGGAAGAAGAAGCGGCCAAGCTCATCGACATGGACGAGGTGAAAGAGGAAGCCATCCGTAAGGCCGAAGATGCGGGCATTATTTTCATCGACGAAATTGACAAAGTGGCCTCGGCCCGGTCGGGCAACGGCGGTGGCGGCCCCGACGTAAGCCGCGAAGGGTGTCCAGCGCGACTTGCTGCCCATTGTGGAGGGCAGTGCCGTGAATACCAAATACGGCGTTATCCATACCGACCACATCCTGTTTATTGCCGCCGGGGCTTTCCACGTGGCCAAACCCAGCGACCTGATTCCCGAATTACAGGGGCGTTTCCCGATTCGGGTGGAGTTGCAGAGCTTGTCGGAAGATGATTTTTACCAGATCCTGAAAGAACCCCGAAACGCGCTCACCAAGCAGTATGAAGCCATGCTGGAAGCGGAAGAAGTCGAACTGACCTTCGATGATGACGCCCTGCGCGAACTGGCCCGGATTGCCTTCGAAGTCAACGGCGAGGTAGAGAACATCGGTGCCCGTCGGCTGCAAACGGTAATGAGTCACCTCATGAACGATTTCATGTTCGATATTCCCGACGTGATCGGGGCCAACGCCCACGTGGTGGTCACAAAAGAACTGGTGAATGAAAAACTGAACGGCCTGGTGAAGAACCGCGATTTGAGCCAGTTTATTTTGTAAGTAAGTTTAGAGCGGGCCGAAGCCCATAAAACGCCTGGATGCGGCTGAAAAGCGGGATTCAGGCGTTTGCCATATCAGTCGGATGCGGCTCATAAGTCAAATCCCGGTTGAACAACTGACGAAAAAGTCACCCATTCAACCTGGCTCGTACATTCCAGCAAAGCCAGGTGACGTTAATGAGCTTCCGGTCATCAGGCACCAATGGTGTTAGGCAGGTAATCCGGTAAGCCATATGCCTTTCCTACCGTTAAATCACTTCATCTGGACCACTATTGCTTATTTCAGGTGGAACGGTATTCATTTGTTGTATAGCATCTGACCCAGATTTGTTTTGCGCGATTTTGCGGAACTAAAACTAACTGAACATTAGAGCCTTTAGAGAAGAGTAGTTCCGCAAAATCGCGCACAATAATATGTTGTCTGAGATGCCCCCTACCTTCCTTGCTACGGGGCTATTTGTAGGGTAGCGGGGAGTCCCTAAGTATACTTAGGGACTCCCCAGCTACCCTACAATGGGCACCCTGCCGTTTCAGCCCATCCCTTTTATTGGATGGGTGTAAACGGGCCGCATCGTTCGGTCGAGCCGGGGGACCGTCAGGACAACTTCGCAAGGGTGTAAAGGCGCTGGGTTGGGTTGTTGCTGTTTTATTAGACTTGTGAGCCAGCACCTTTCAGCCCTTGCCGGCATTGGGTGCAGATACAGAACGGGCTTGTGCGTGTTAACGCTTTCGCTCGACAGGTTGCAGATCGCTGGGGCTGTCAGCCAGGCAACGGATGCCAATATTTACCCCCAGTAAGTCGGGTTGTGGGTCTTCATTTCTGAGTCTCGCGTGATAAAGGTTACGCCCCAGGTAGGCAGATTAGGGTTTGAAGGCAATTTCGTTTGATAGTATTAACCTTCTAATGATGACCAAACGTTTCGTACTGGCTCTTGTGATTCTGGCTTTGGTGGACGCTCTCAATCGAGGCATAGGGCCCACCTTGACGATTTACTTCTCTTCTGGCAATGGGATTGCGGATTGGTTGGCTTTATCGCCATCATGTTTCTGATCTATTGGAGTTGGCTTTACATACCGGGTGTGTTTCTGTATTTGCTACTAATTAAGTGGTTGCCCCTAAACAAACAGGGGTATAGTGTTGGTCGGGATACTGTATGGTTTATTAGGGTATTTGCTGTATTACTACTTTTTCTCATTCCCAGAGTTTGAGCATCGTTATTTTCGTTTCGAGACCCGAATTGTTCAGTATCCGTTATTTGGCGCAACATTCGGCTACGTCTACTATCAGCTCAAACTGAGAGCAAATAGCAGTTTTGCCAAGGTCTTAATCTTTTTGCTCCGCGTGGGGGACTTGTCTGGTGATACGTCGCATATCCAGAAAGCAAAAAGCCCCCCAACGAAAAAAGAGGACATAAAGGCTGTAAACTACTAGTGTTCAATCGTTTTCCTCTTCCATCAACAAACCTAACGGTTGGGTGAAGTCAATAACGCTACCACCTGCCCGATGGCCCGGTCTGTATCGGCCCGTTTCCGGTCGGGCGAATCGAATCGGTTGAACGGGCGAAGTTCGAGCACAACCGTTTCTTCGACCAATTCATCATCGATGGGCGTGTATAATTTATACCCTCGTAAGCGTAACGGGCAGGATGCCATGCTGACTTTTGAACCGGGTGAGCAGGCTGGCCAACAGTTTCTCTACGGATTCTGTGGATACCCCCTCGGCAGGGACGAATCGGACCTCGGCATGATTTCGGTCAACGAGGGTTTGTTCATCGGGGCCAAAGTGTCCCTGACAACTCGAAAACGTGCGTACCAGACCCGTTTGGTTCAGGGCATCCACCAATGGACGGATTTCAGGCTCGATAGTATCCATCAGGGTTCGCCGTCTATCAGGGCCATTTCATCGGCTTCGTTCATCGGCATCAACCGTTTCTGGTGTTCGTTTCGCCAGAACCAGCCCAGGTAGCCCACGGCCAGTAGGGCAATGAGGGCCGACACCCCAAATGAGGCCGCCATGCCGGATTCGCCAACCATGTTATTGAGTACCCAGCCCGCACCCACGGCCCCCAGACCAATACCCGCTTCGAGGGCAATGTACATGGTCGCCATGGCCCGTCCCCGCGTTTTTTCGTCGCTCAGGTCGGCCGTCCAGGCCTGCACGGTGGGTGAGTTCATCCCCCACGACATGCCGTAGAAAACGGCTGCCGTCCAGAACCAGGCGGTCGAATCGGTCAGCATGAGCAGCCCCATCGAGATGACCAGCACACAGGTCGACACAAACAGCACGGGCAACCGGCCGTACCGGTCGGAACTACGGCTGAACAACAGCCGGATACCCAGCGAGGCAATGGTATAGACGGAGAAGAAAAGCCCTTTGTTGGCGATGCCGAGCGAGGTGCTCAGCGTTGGTACCACAATCAGGACAACACCCGATGAGAAGGATTGCAGCAGCAACACAATGAACGGCGGGAGGGCCGATTTATCGAAGATCTCTTCTTTTTTCAACCGTAACAGACTAAACCGAAACGGCTGCGTGCTGGCCAGCGTTTCGGGCATTTGCAGCAGGATAACGATGGAGAGCAGCGCAAAAGCCGACGAGGTCCAGAACATAAGCTGCATGGAAAAATCGGTGGCTAACCAACTGCCAATGGCGGGCCCGAGCGACATGCCCATAGCCGTAAACAGGCCCAGCGTACCCATGGCTTCGCCCCGCCGGTTGGCCGGTACCATATCGGCCACGTAGGCCGCCGTAGCGGTGGGTTTGGTGCCCGTCGAGAAACCGTGAATAAGCCGGAGCGTCAGAAATCCCCACACCGTAAGCAGGTAGGGATACAGCAGCCCGCACACAAAACACACGATAGACCCGAACGCCATGACCGGTACCCGCCCTACGGTATCCGTAATTTTACCACTGAAAGGGCGCGAAATACCCGCCGTGAGCGTAAACAGCGCAATAATAAGCCCCACGTATTCCTTACCGCCCATCTTCGTCAGGTAAGCGGGCAGTTCGGGAATCATCATCGAGAAACTGGCGCAGAACAAAAAGTTACTCAGGGCAAGCAACCAGAACGAAAGCGTATAAAGCGAGGGGCCGCGTGCCGTCCGGCGCGGAAAGAATTGACGAACAACCAAAGCAAGTTGAATTGATTCGCTCAAATTTACAACCATTTTACCGATAAGGGGACGCGTTAACCCAATGAAAGATGCCGGGGATAACACGTACTTCATGCGCTACATAGAGGAACAGGTCATGTTTTGGCGTAAATTTGCGGCATACGCTAACCGGAATCCGGTACGGTGCCTGATGAGCCATCTGCAATGACCTTCTGACCGCAACCATTCCTTGTACAGTAATCTTTACTTACCGCTTACCATGTCCCAAAATCTCAAAATAGGCTTATTCCTCACGGTATCTATCCTGCTGACAACGTTTTCGTTTTATTTCTGGCAGATATACCGGAGCCCCAACCTGCTGGTGCAGGACAATGACAAACCGTTTGCCCTGCTGATTCCGCCTGGTGCTACGTTTGAGTCGGTCATGGATACACTGAAGAAAAACGACGTTATCAACGATGAAACATCGTTCCGGTTTCTGGCCAAGCTGATGAAGTACCCGGAGCGGGTAAAAACAGGCCGCTACGAGATTCGGCCGCGCATGGGCAACCGCGAAGCCCTGGTTAAACTGCGTAATGGCAGCCAGGACGCCATGGATGTTACCTTCAACAGCATGCGGCAAAAGAGTGACCTCATCCAGCGGCTGGGCAGCAAGTTTGCCTTTAGTTCCGACTCCCTCGGCGCCTTACTCAACGACCCGGCTACCTGCCAGAAATATGGTTTCGATACCACGACCATTGTTTGCCTGTTTTTGCCCAACACCTACAAAATGTTCTGGACCATCAAACCCGAAGCCTTGCTGGAGCGGATGAGTACGGAGTACAAGAAATTCTGGACCCCGGAGCGGCAGGAAAAAGCCAAAGCCCTGGGCATGAGCCAAACCCAGGTTCAGGTGCTGGCCTCCATTGTAGCAGCCGAAACCAACAAGCGGGATGAGCAGCCACGCGTGGCGGGTGTGTACCTGAACCGGCTCAAACAGGGCATTAAACTGGAAGCAGACCCAACGGTTATTTTTGCCCTGCGCGATTTTGGTATCCGCCGGCTGCTGAACCGGCAACTGGCCGTCGATTCGCCTTACAACACCTACCGCTACACCGGTCTGCCCCCCGGCCCCATTAACCTGCCCGCTCCCGCTACCATCGATGCGGTATTGAACGCCGAGAAGCACGACTACCTGTTTTTTGTGGTCGATGCCCGTTTCAATGGGTATCACACCTTCTCCAAAACCTTAGCCGAGCACATGGCCAACGCCCGCCTGTACCAGCAGGCCCTGAACCGGATGAAGATTATGAAGTAGGTTTTTGCCGGATAAGTATGCATGTGGGTAGTCAATTCACCCTGTAAACTTCATCATTAATTTTCGCCCATGCTTACTCACGAGGTCACGGATATTCGGGTTCGTTATTACGATACGGATCAGATGGGAATTGTGTATTACGGCAATTATGCCCGTTTTTACGAGATTGGGCGGGTTGAGGCTCTTCGCCACATCGGATTGAGTTACAAAAAGATAGAGGAGGATGGTATATCCATGCCCGTGTATGACCTCAACTCCCGCTTTATCCGCCCGGCTAAGTACGACGATCTGCTCACCATTCGCGTCACCATCCCGCAACGCCCCAAAACCCGGTTACTGTTTTCGTACGAGATTTTCAATCAGGATGGACAGTTGCTCAATACGGGCCAAACGACCCTGGTTTTCGTCCGTACCGATACGGGCCGCCCCTGTGCGGCTCCGCCTGAACTGGTTGAAGCAACTAAACCTTTCTTTCAGGAAGGCAGTTAAAACACGAATAGTTGTTCGTTGGCCGGTTCCTGGCGGGTAGACATCGGTACTAACTACACGAATCAACATGGTTGATAAATTATTGTCTAACAAGTCACTCCTGAATGCAAAGGCGTGGTTGAAAAGCCATCATCCTTTCAATTCGAGAAGTACCTGGTATACGTTTCTGAAGCGGATGCTGGACCAGATTATTAACAACGACACCAGTGAGCGGGCTGCTTCCGTTTCGTTCAACCTGATCCTGGCCGTGTTCCCTACCGTTATTTTCTTCTTCACCCTCATTCCCTACATCACGTTCGTCCCCGATCTTCAAAAGCAGATTATGGGGTTTTTTCAGGAGGTCTTGCCGGGGAATACCTTTACGGTTGTTAACACCACGATTCAGGACATCATCAGTCGCCCGCAGAGTAACGTCTTATCGTTTGGTTTTTTGCTGGCCCTGTACTCGGCTACCAGCGGAATTGTTGCGCTGATCCATGCCTTTAACTCATCGTATAAGTCAGCAGAGAGACGGAGTTTTTTAAAGATCCGGGCAATCGCGGTTGTCCTGACGTTTACCCTGGCCTTTGCCCTGATTCTGGCCGTCGTGGTCTTGATTATTGGCACCAACGTAAACGATTACCTGCTGCACTTCGGAATCCTGAATAATGTGTTCTTCGCCAACCTGCTGGATATGGGTCGGTATCTGGTCGTTTTCGCGGTGTTTGTCGGTACCGTTACGATTATCTACCGGCTGGGGCCGAATGTCAACATGAAATGGGTCTTCATTATGCCGGGAGCCGTTACGGCGTCGGTACTGATCGTACTGACAACCCTTGCCTTTTCCTTCTACATTTCCAGGTTTGGTTCCTACAACAAAATATACGGGTCTATTGGCACCCTGATAGCGTTGATGATCTGGATTAACCTGATCTCCCTGCTGCTCATTCTGGGTTTCGAGATGAATGTAGCCCTCTATGATCTGGAAGGTGACGAAAATCCGAGCGAAGCACAAAAAACAACAAACGCCACCCCTTAAGACTAAAGATGGCGTTTGCGAAACCTAACCCATAAATGTAAAGCACACAATCCAGATTGACACCCAAAGGGCATAACTGTACTGTGTTCGGTAGTGAAGTTTGCGAAAAGTGTGCCAACCTTGCTTTATCGGGAAAAATAAACCTTCTTTTTTTTATCACCACGAACGATACGATTATCACACTGATAAACAGCTACTTAGCACAAAATTGACAGTTTTTAGCAAGGTGCCCGGCCAACTTTCTGCACGAGTGCCAAACCGGTCAGCGCATAAATGCGGGCAGGCAATCAGGCAGATTCAGCCTATCCCATCGTACTTCAGGTATCTTTTCAGACCAACGCAGCAGGAATCACAACGGGTCTGATACCTGAAATTTACCTCCCCCGGTCCGGGTGACCAGCGCCCTAGCACCCGCCCTGTAGTCCCACTGACTCACGTTAACAGAGGGTGGTTACAGCATCGGTTTTACTCAAATGCCGCAACTACCCTGTACCTGTAAAAATCAGTCGGTGTTGACCGTCCGTATGAATTTTCCGGCGTCGAACAGGCGTAAAAAAAGATTATTAAGAATTTTTCTAAATAGCACTTGCATCCCAAAAAAGCAGGCCTACCTTTGCTACTCTATAATTAGTCTAAATAAATGAAACACGCACTACATACACTCTTCTTTTCGGTACTGGACTTTACTGGTACTACTCACGGGGCCACTTTACCACATGCCAGCCTTTGCCCAAACGCACGCCACCATTCGGGGCGTGGTGAAAACCAGCGATGGCAACCCGGCCTCTTATGTTACTGTCAGCCTGAAAGATACCCGCAAAGGAACAGTCACCTCCGAGGACGGAACCTATCAGTTGAAGGGGGTTACCCGACGGTACGTATACCCTGCAGGTTACCTTCGTGGGCCTGCAATCGCAGGAGAAGGCCGTTACAGCCAGAGCAGGTCAGGTAACTACTATCGACTTTTCGCTGGCCGAGAGTGCCGCCCAGTTAACCGAAGTCGAAGTACGAAGTGCCAACAGAGCGGTTTCGCTGGGCAAGGCGAACCTGGCTCCGCTGGATGTTCCGCAGATGACGGGTGTGGTGAGCAACGCGTTGATTACTAACCAGCAGGCTTCCCGCCTGGGCGACGTCCTTAAAAATGTGAGTGGGGTATCTCTGACGCAGCAGCGTGGTGGGGTAGCCGAAACGTTTTCGGCGCGGGGCTACAGCATTGGCATTGCCGGTGCCGGGGGCAGTATTTTCAAAAACGGGGTTGTCACCAATACCATGGGTTTTCCCGAAGCCAGCACCCTGGAGTCGGTTGAGGTGCTGAAAGGGAGTGCGGCCCTGCTGTACGGCAACGTATCGGGTGGGTTAATTATCAACATGGTTACGAAGAAACCAAAATTTGAGCGCGGGGGTGAGGTCTCGATGCGCGTGGGAAGCTATGGGCTGCTACAAACCTACCGTCGACCTGTACGGTCCACTGACAAAAAACCTGGCGTTCCGGGTGGTGGGTACCTACGAAACCGCCAACAGCTACCGGGATGTGGTCAAGACAAACCGGGTGTACGTAAACCCGTCCCTGTTGTACAGACTGGGGCAGAAAACGACGATTCTGCTCCAGGGCGATTACCTGAAATCGAACCTGACGCCCGACAATGGCATTGGTTCCCTGAATGCCAACCAGGACGCCATTATTCCCGACATTCCCCGGTCACGCTTTATCAATACCCACTGGGCGTATAACGATGTAGACCAGCTGTCCGGCTCGCTCACTATCGATCATGCGATCAGCAATACCTGGAAGCTGACCGCCATTGCCTCCGGCCAGAAAACCAACGTGACGGCCTACGGTGCGGGCGTACCGAACAACACCATTCAGCCCAACGGTGACTGGACACGGGCGCTAAGCCGGACGCTGACCGGCGAGGCAGACTATACCGGGCAGGTCAACCTCAACGGCCGGTTTAACACGGGCAACCTGGGGCATCAGTTGCTGGTGGGCAGCGATCTGGTCGGCATTGTAAGCGAGAGTAACTCGTTCAGCATCAACTACGGAACGGGAAAAACAACCTACGACAAGATCAATATCCTTACCCCCAATCTGTACGAAACCCGTACGGATATCCCGGAGGCAACTCAACTAAACCGCACTACATCACCCTCCCGGCGGCTGGGCTTCTACGTGCAGGATTTGATTAGTCTGACGGATAAAATCAAGGTGCTGGCGGGGGTACGGTGGTCGCAGCAACGAACCGTGCAGACAACTATCCTTAGCTTACAAACGCTGGCCGAGACGCGGGGTGCCGCCGAAACAAAACTAGATGCGGCCTTCTCGCCCAAAGTGGCGTTACTATACCAGCCCACCAAAAACACCTCGTTTTTTGGTAGCTACGCCAATAACTTTACCATCAATACGGGCGTCGATATAAACGGGCAAATCCTGCGGCCCTCCCTCATCGACCAGTTTGAAGCCGGGTGTGAAAAATGAACTGTTCAACGGGCGCCTTTCAGCGAACATCGGCGTTTACCACATCGTAAACAGCAATTTTGCTCAGATTGCCCCGTTCAAAGCCGATGGTTCACCCAATACGGACACCAACGTAAAGGAGTTTACCGGGCAAACGACCAGCGACGGCCTTGAAGTTGACCTGAACGGTACCCTGTCGAAAAACCTGTCGTTCATGACGGGCTATGGCTACAATTACATGCGGTACACCCAGACGTCGCTCGTGAAAGGGTCGCCCATTGAAGGGGAGCGCCTGACCAATAACCCCGCCCACACGGCCAACGCCACAATTTTCTACACCTTCGATCTGCCCCAACTGCGTGGTCTCAAACTGGGAGCATCCGCTTTTTATACGGGTGCCCGGTACGGCGGTAATAACAACACCTACGGGCAGACGCCGGTGTTCAGTCGCCTGATTCCCCTGACCGGCTTCACGACCATCGACCTGTCGGCGGGGTATACGTACCGGAAAATTTCGATACTGGCCAAAGTGTCGAACATCACCAATGAATTGAATTACCTGATTCACGATCGCTACAGCATCATGCCAATTCCACCCCGGCAGTTTGTTACCACGCTTTCGTACCGCTTCTAGGGTAACTTTGTCAGCTGCCGGACTAACCCGTTTACGCCGGCAGCCGGCAAATTGCCCCAACCCTACCTGGCGATTCCTACTCCCAAACCTCCATTCAGTCAATCCATCTAACGAAAATAAACCATGAACAAGCTGCTTACACCGATGCTGTGCGCGGGCCTCCTGATGCTTTCCGGCCTGACCACCTACGCCAACAATCCGAACACATTCAGTGATACTACCCGCGCCTACGCGGTGCCGACACTCGCGAAAACCCCAACGGGTACCGTAGCCCTGTCGTGGACCGAAAAAGATAAAGTAGGGGTCGTTTATTTTTACTGGGCCGAATCCACCGACAAAGGCCGGACGTTTGGCGACAAAAAACTCATTTACTCGGCAGCAGGCATTGGCAGTTCCCGGCTGATGCGGCCCAAACTGCTGTTCAAAAAAGATGGCTCGCTGGTAGCGGTCTTTACCATGCCCGGAGGCCCGGGTAGTGCTCCACAACCCGCACCAGCCCATGCAAATCATGACGCAGCCCCAGCCAGTCACAACCACGCCGACAGTCACGGGGGAGCGAAACCAACAGCCGATGGCCCGGCCAAAGGCGGAGCCCGGGGGGGACGACCGTCCGATTTGCAGATTGTGTACAGCCAGTCGAAGGACGGGGGTAACACCTGGGGCCCGCCCGCTCCGGTCCATGCCGACCGGACTCCGAACATGGTCCGCGGTTTCTTCGATGCCATTGTACTCGCCAACGGCGAAGTGGCGGTAGCTTACCTGAGCGATATTCCGGGGAAACAACACGAGCGCGACCTGAAGTTTGTGACGTCGACGGGCGACGCATTCGGGGTGGTAAAAACCCTTGATCCGTTTACCTGCGATTGCTGTAACATCAGTCTCCTGGTCGACAACAAGGGAGTCCTCAACCTGTATTACCGCGAGAATCAGGACAACACCCGCGACATTGCCAAGATGACTTCCTCCGATAACGGTGCTACCTTTTCCCAGGCAGCCATTTTACTGGCTGACAAATGGAAGATTAACGGCTGCCCCCACTCCGGCCCAACCTCCGGCAGCAGCCAGAACGGCAATCTGATTGCCTGGATGTCCGGCACCACCGAGTCGCCGGGCATTCGGGTAGCCACGCAGCAGGGCAAACGCCTGTTTGTACTGGAGGACCCAACGGCTAAAAATGCGTTTCTGGTATCGGCTCCCACATCGTCGGTTCTGCTATGGGAGCAAAATCAGGAAACGGAAGCGGGAGTATCATCGGTAATTGCCTACAAAAACATCAAGGCAGATCAGAACCCAACAACCCAGTTTACCAAAAACACCCTCAACGGCACAAATGCCACGGGTGTAGTCGTTGACAATCAGCTTATTGTGGCGTACGAGATAAAAAACTCCAACAACAAAAACTCGGTTGGTCTGGCGCACGTCGATTTATAACCGCGGTATCCCGCGTTGCCAGCTGGCAGCGCGGGACACCGTTGGCTTATATACCCGGCAGTTTTTTTACAATACCCCTGGGCCGATACCGAAGGCGTTTGCCTGCCACCAGCCGAATATAATCGGAGTGGGTATTGATCAACTCCTGCGAGAAAGCCCGGTTAACCCAGCTCGTTGACCCGTAAATACCCCCATAATAGTTATCCGTACTGTAACCCAGGGTAAATGATGCAACACTCTCCCAGCCCAGTTTCAGCTGGCTGTCTGATACGTTCTCCACGGTATTGGTTTGCTGGAGCAGTAGTGACACACCCGGCCGGACGCTGAAACTGGTGAAGTAATGGTTCCGGAAAACGAATGTTTTAGTGTACCCCGCATTGATCCCCAGAGCCATTGTTTTGATCTGTAACAAGTGAGTTTCCGGGCGAAAGTCGGCCTGAAGGGCGGAAGGCACCAGTGAGGCATCGCCCCGAATGTTCTGGTAGGTAACCATCCCGCCAAGCACCCAGGTATGGGCACTCCGGCGCTGCCCCTCGCGCTGGAGCAGCGTTGCCGGAACGGAAAGCTGGAGGGGGTTAAACTGGTAGAGCACGTGACCCGTAAAGGTCTGGCTGCGCAGGTCATTCCGAATCGGGTAGCCCGAATTACGGTCAAACCAGTCTGGTTGCAGGAGCCTTGGATTAGCGAGATAAAACCCCTTATACGATTGGTACTGGGCTGAATACAGAACCCGGTTGCGGTTGAGATTTAGAGAAGCCCCAAACTGCCCGGTTTTTCCCCTTCGCTCGATATCATAGCCCAGCACGGGTAGTTTAAACGTTATTTCGGCGCCAATCCATTTGTAGTTCATGCCAACGCCCGCCATCCAGGCCATGTTTGGCTTGTACTTCAGCGGCTGTGATGCCCCTACTACCCGCAACGTATAGTCCTGCCGTTCCACCACGCCAAACAGGTGCAGGCGGTTGTAATACGTTACAACGTATTTGCGGTCGACACGGGGAGCGGTCGTTTTCAGGATTGTATCCAGCGGGATGCCCAGCAACCGCATACCCTGACCCGCACTAACCAGGGGCAACCCCAGGAGTAGTCCTACAAGCAGTGCCTTAGCCAGTCGTTTCTCAAACATCACCAAAAGCCGTGGTTTGTGTACAAATTACGCGTATATAACACAAAACCAGGTGGTGCCTGTTTTGTTACAGTACCACCACCGCCTTCCCAATGACACGGCGTTCCAGCATATCGATCAGGGCCTGCGGTGCTTCAGCCAGGGTATACTGGTTGTGAATATGCGGGGTGAGTATCCCCTGCATGACCCAGGTGGCTATATCCTGCATATTTTGCTGACTCAGAGCGGCTTCCCGCTGCGTAAACGCCCCCCAGAAAACGCCCACGATGGCACAGCCCTTGAGCAACGCCAGGTTGAGCGGTATCTTTGGAATAGCCCCCCCGGCAAAGCCAACCACCAGGTAGCGTCCCCGCCAGGCCATCGACCGGATAGCGGGTTCTGCCCACGTATCCCCCACCGGGTCCAGCACCACATCAACACCCTTGCCGCCCGTGATTCCGTTTATCCGTTCGCGCAGGTCTTCCGTGGTGTAGTTAATTA
Source organism: uncultured Cytophagales bacterium (assembly GCA_963784335.1). Lineage (GTDB taxonomy): Bacteria > Bacteroidota > Bacteroidia > Cytophagales > Spirosomataceae > Spirosoma. The sequence goes on from CAWARB010000014.1 coordinate 343,836, forward strand.
GGTGAGTGGCTCCTTTCTGTTCACAAACCGCTAGTTTTTCATCCGTAGAAGCGGCCGCAATGACGGTGGCGCCCATTCGCTTGCCCAGTTCAACAGCCGCCAGTCCCACGCCCCCGGCCGCTCCCAGCACCAGCAGCGTTTCCCCGGCCTGCAGCCGGGCGCGGTCTTTCAGGGCGTGGTACGATGTGCCGTAGGCGTACAGGGTTGACGCCCCCGTTACGAAGTCCATGCCGTCGGGCAGTGGGATGGTGGCGCGGGCGTCGGAAATCCGTTCGTCGGCCAGTCCCCCGTGCGAGCCGTACGTGAACACCCGGTCGCCGGGTTTGAGGTGGGTGACGCCCTCCCCCACGGCCAGCACTACGCCCGACGACTCGCTCCCCGGCGAGAACGGCAACGAGGGTTTGAACTGGTATTTGTTCTGGATGGTCAGCGTATCCGGAAAATTAAGGCTACAGGCTTTCGTCTGACTTAGCACTTCACCGGGGCCGGGTGTGGACGACGGCACGTCTTCCAGCGTGAGGGTATCGGGCAGGCCGAACGACCGGCAGAGGATTGCTTTCATGTGTCGAGGAGCAAATGAGTGAACGGGCGAATGGCTGAGGCCAACACTTTTCGCGTCAGCCATTCGCTCATTCACCCGTTAATTTACCATAAAGACCGCGTTGCTGAACAGCAGTTGACCGTTATACCAGAAGCCCCGGAAAAGCGGATCATCGGCCAGGTACACCACACTACCGCGCCCCATCGCCTGAACGCCCATCAGGAGGGTGTTTTTCAGTTTTCCCTTTACGTTCTTCCCCGAAAATCCGGCTACGTAATTATCATTTTTCAGGTAGCCAACATTCCATCCATCCTTCAGGAAATCGAAGTTATAGGCGTTCAGCACCAGCGAGTAATACCCACCCGTCAGGCCAAACCCCAGCGGGTGCGTCGTGTCCATGTTGACCCGGTAGATACTACCCGGTGTTTCATCCGAAAGAGCCGACCGCTCCCGATCAGCATACACCCTGAGCGAATCAGCCACGTTTCCCCGGCGAACTTTATCGGCCTTATCCGCATCGCCCGATTTCTCTTTCAGGTCGAAGCCATCTTTACCCGCCAGAAATGACGCGGCCCGTTCCATCGCAATAAGTTTACCCCCCGCCCGAATCCACTCTTTCAGCGCCATCAGCGTCTTTTCGGGTAAAATCCGGCTGTAGTTATAGTTCGACGGCAGTATCAGTACATCCAGCTTGGTCCAGGTTAGGTTACCCAGCGTACTACCATCCAACAAGGTAATCGGGTAGTTGAGGGTCTGGTCGAAAAAGTGCCAGACTTCACCCACCGACGGTGGGGGGGTTCCCTCCCCCGTTACGAGCCCTACTTTGGGGGCTTTTACACCGAATACCGAGCCGGAACCAAAGTCGGAACCGGTCGTAACGAACCCGGTTTGAACCGGCGTATAGTCGGCCCCGTTAGCCATTGCAACTTGATTGACCATCGTTCCCAGCCGTTCACCGAACTGCTCGTTGCCGGTTCGGGTAATAATCAGCGTGCCATAAGGGTACGTTTTCCCCTCTACCTCAAACGGTTTTTCGGCTACCCGCACCCGCACGTTCTGTTTCATCAGGGCTGTCAGCGTTTTCACCGCCGGGAGCGACTGCCAGCGAATCAGGTACGCATAAGCACTGGCGGGTGCCACTGGTGCACTGGGCGCAGTCGGGACATTGTTTACCGGATTTAGTCGGGTTGTCAGGCCATAGGTTTGCAGGCCGTATGCGTAGGGTAATGACCAGGCCGTAATGTCGTAGGTGGCCGAATCTTCCAGGGTCGAGTTGGGCTCGAACAGGATTTTCAGTAGCGTCGATTTGGGCTGATAGGCACTGATCACCATGTCTTCGGCGGCTACCGCCACGTTTTTTTCCGTTTTCTGCGTACCATAATTGAATGCTCCGGCAGCCGTTTGGGCCTTTCCGGCGTAGCCATAGCTGATTTTATTCCGGTCCAGCAGTTGCTGCAAAGCCCGGATCCGTCCGGCATCGCCATTGGCTTTGATTACGTAACTTTTGTAGGCGCCAATGGGCGTTTGGCGGGCTTTATCGAAAAACTGCCCAAACTCCTTCACGATTTCAGCGGGCCGGTCGGCCACGGACTCGAGCGTGGCCATGCCCGATGCGTAGTGATGGTCGATGCGCTGACGGAGGGTAAGCGTGTCCCCATCCTCCTTCCGGAAAGCCAGTCCCGCCCGGCCTCCCCCGCCCTGTTCAAACGTCATGCCGATGGCCCCGTTGTAGGTTGGGTAGGTATCGCCGTAGCTGGGATAGAACAGGTCATAGCGTTCGCGGGTGTAGTAAAGCCAGCCATTTTTATCGAAAGCCCGGCTGCTGTACTGCCCGATGATTTGCTGAAACTGCCGCTGATAGGGCGTAATGTCCTGGTGGTAGGGTTTGGCCGATGGCGCAAAATAATAGGCACTCTCCGCGCCCATTTCGTGAAAATCGGCGTGGAGCTGGGGCATCCAATGCTGGTAGAGTATCATCCGCTGCTGCGTATTTTCCTGCGTTTGCCAGGCCCAGTCGCGGTTAGGATCGAAGAGGTAGTGGGTGTACCGACCACCGGGCCAGGGTTCGCTGTGTTCGCGGGCTGCGGGAGTTGGGTCTGGATTACTGCCCAGCATCTGGTTGTACCAGTTCACGTAGCGGTCGTGTCCATCGGGGTTCAGGCCGGGGTCGAGCAGCACGACGGTGGTATTCAGGATCTTCTGCGAAACGGCATCACGGGTGTTCGTCAGCCGGTACAATACCTCCATAAAGGCTTCAGAACTTACGGCTTCGTTCCCATGCACATTGTAACTCAGCCAGGCAATGGGGGGCTGGGGGGCATTGGTTGGGGTACCTTCCAGCAGGCCGGTACGCTTCATGTTATTGGTCCTGATCTCCTCCAGCCGGGCCAGATTCGCTTCGGAGGCCACAACGACAACCATCAGTTGGCGACCTTCGTGGGTTTGGCCGTACGGAATTAGTTTGATCCGACCGGGTAACTGACGGGCCACCTGTTCGGCGTAGGCAATAAGGCGATGGTGGGGCGTAAATCGATCACCCAGTTTATAGCCCAGAAACTGAGCGGGTGAGGATACGCTGGTTGAGGTTGTTGAGGATGCCTGGGCCAATGCCAGCCCGGAGGGATAAGGCAGCAACAACGTGGCCAGGGCCACCAGCAGGAGAACATGTTTCATAGATGACGAAAAAAACGAAGAAGCTAACTGGCTCAAAAATAGCAGTAAATCGACCAGAAACCCTTTTTTCAGAAAAATTTCGGTGGTGGGCATTGCATTTTTAAAACATCACCTTACCTTTGCACCACGTTTCGCCAACAGGGCAGTTAATCAACTACACTGTTGGGTCTTTTAAACAAGACGGCCGATTCGTCTAGCGGTTAGGACATCGCCCTTTCACGGCGGTAACACGGGTTCGATTCCCGTATCGGTCACTAACAGAAAAGCCCCGACTCGGAGAGTTGGGGCTTTTTACTTTTCAACCTGCCGCCCTTCCAGGGCGGTAAAGAAGAACGCGGCAGAAGGACTCGAACGTGGTTTACCAAACCGTACCGTTCCCCAACCACGTACAACCCCCTGAAAACGAAAGAACAAGCCAGCGATTTCTTTTGGTATGTAGCACGGGGTTTCCGTTCAAGGGCAAAAAATAAACAGCAGGATTAAAAGGCGCGGCTGGGTGGCGACGAAGACGGACACCTTCTACCCACTAGCCGGGCAGGAGCGACTCGATTACCTGACCAAGCGTCGACAAATCGACGGGTTTTACCAGGTGGGCCGTAAACCCCGCTTCCCGGCTTTGTTGTTTATCCTCGGCCTGGCCATAGCCCGTTAGGGCAATCAACACCATTTGCTGACCCCAGGGCTGCTCCCGGATCAGCCGGCAGGTTTCATAGCCATTCAGGCCGGGCATACCAATGTCGATCAGCATCACGCTGGGTTGCAAACGCTCCGCTGCCGCTATACCCTCCAGCCCATCATAGCGGGTATAGACTTCGTACCCTTTTAGCTTTAGCAGCATGGCCGTTGTAATGGCAGCATCCTGGTTATCATCGACAACCACTATCCGGTGGCCGCTACTTCCCTGCCTGGGCTGCCTGTCTGGTACGGGCAGAAAAGGGGCGGCTTCAGCCAGGGTAGGCAGGTGGAGAATAAACTCGCTCCCTCGATTAAGCCCCCCGCTGCGGGCTTCTACCCAGCCGCCATGCAATTCAACCAACTGCCGGACAACCACCAGGCCAAGCCCCAGACCGCCATGAGGCCGGTTTAAGGAGGTGTTCACCTGAAAAAACATCTCGAAAATACTGCTCAATTGCTCCGTCGTCAAGCCGATTCCATCGTCTTTTACCCGCACCAGCACTTCCCCATCTGCCCGGTCAACGCTCAGCCATACGTGCCCGCCTTTATTGGTGTACTTAGCCGCATTGGTCAATAAATTGGTTAGCACTTGAGCCAGCCGGGTGGAGTCACCCTGGAGGTACACAGGAGCTGACGCCGGACTGACCAGCAGATGGCGGTCACTGGCCTCGTACAGCGGCTGGATGGCTTTAATCGTATGGGTAATCAGCTCCCCCAGTTCAAGGCGCTCCCGACGCAGTTCGATCTTTACCCTGGTTGATCCGGCTCATGTCCAGCAGGTCATCCACCAGCCGCACCAGATGATCGACCTGACGAGCCATCAGCTCAACGGATGCGTCTACAGTTTCATCCTGCCCACCGGTCATCCGCAACAGTTGCAGGGTATTGCGCAGGGGTGCCAGTGGGTTACGCAGCTCATGACTCAGCATGGCTAAAAATTCATCTTTGCGCTGGCTGGCTTCGGTTAAGGCCAGCTTGGCCAGTTTGTGCTCGGTCACATCGGTGGCCACCACAATGACACTGTCAATGGTACCATCCGGCTCGTACAGGGGCTCGTATACGAACGTCCAGTACACGGTAACCTGCTTTCCGGCTCGCTCGATAAAGGAGGGCAATTCAGATGCGATCACCTCTTTACCCGTTTTCAGTACGGTTGTGAGCAGCTCTTCAAACCCCTGACCAGCGGCTTCGGGCAGGGCTTCAAACAAGGGTTTACCAATTACCTGTTGCTGGGTTCGCCCCCAGAGTAGGCAGACGCTATCATTGGCCAACTCAACGATAAACTCCGGTCCCCGGAAAATGGCAATGGCTACCGGAGCCTGTTTGAACAATCGCTGGATACTCTCCTGTTTTTGGGTTGACTGCCGCAGGCTGTTGACGAGTGCCGTCGTTTCCTGACACACCATCAGAACCCCACCAACCTGCCCCGTCTCATCCGGTACGGGGCTGTAACCAAACGTCCAGTAAACGTCTTCCAACCGGCCATTTCGGAAAATGGGCATGAGTTGATTTTCCTGCCAGATACCTTCCCCACCTGCCCGTATCTGGGCAATCCGGGACTCGATAGTAGGCCATATTTCGGGCCAGCAGTCCACGGCCTTCTGACCCAGGGCAGCGGGGTGCTTACCACCGACCCCCAGGCTGGGGCGGTACGCATCATTGTAAAATTGTATTAACTCCTCCCCCCACCACAAAAACATGGGCGTTTTGGCATGGAGCAGAATGCCCAGCGCCGTTCGCAGGCTCGGTGGCCATTGGTCGGGCGTACCCAGGGGCGTTGCCGACCAGTCAAATTGACGGATCAGTTCCCCCATCTGGCCCCCGCCTGTCAAAAAGGAATAGGTATTTGCCGAATTCATTGCCTGGCTGAAAAGTAATAACGGTTAACAAATCTACGCCGTCCGCAGGTGGCAGAGAATGCCTGCTGGTTGGGCAAAATCATTGGGTGGATACGTACCGGTTGATTCAGTATGTTCGTCACTTCAGTCATGGAGTGGATTTTAGCGATTATACCACCGATCACAGCGAAGTTACTTTACTCACGTTGTGCTCTGGCTACGATTAGTTAGCTTTACACAGGCTCACTCATACCCCGGTTGACCCTTCGTAAATCATGAAAAATAACTATTTGGCTCTGTTTGCCTTTGGCCTCGTGCTTGTATTCATGACCGGCGCAAGTGGCAATTACCTCTATGCCGCGTTGGCTGACATTTTCTTCCTGGGCAGTTATCTGTCCTATCGCCGGCAGAAAAGAGCAACGAGTAAGTAGGCTACTTCAACGACCAGACACGCTTGCGTAGTCCAGCCATTTCGTTGGGATATACCCTCACTACGGGTGTCCGGCATAATCCATCCCGGTTTCATCCGGGGGCAGTATACGTTCTCTCCCGTGTCGTTTTGCGCTGAATCGAACCCGGCGCCGAAGGGAGTCAAACCGATTCAGCGCCGTATAAGTCCCTACTTCTCCGTTGATTTTGCCCCCAGTGCTTCCCCGGCTCCTTTCTGCCCAAACAGTACCCATTCCAGCGCGAGCAGGTTTTTACCGCCGGGTTTTGTAAATACGAAATACAGATCGTGTTTGCCAACCGGAGTCTTGAGGGGAGATACTACATCGGCATACTTCCGGCCATCCCCCGTCGGCGTGGTTTTCAGCTGACTGATTACCGGTCCCGTTGGCGAGTCGGTATGTACCTCTATAGTGGCATCCTGGTCTTTGGCTGCGTAATGAACGGTGAGCTGGTCGATGCCTTTCAGGTCGATATTTTTCAGCATAAACCAGGATTGATCCTGAATGGCACCCAGCCGTCGACCCTGTTTGGCCATATCATGCAGCTCGTCGGCTTCGGTTGCCAGTACGTTGGTGGGGCGCAGAATCAGCGCATCCTGCCGGGTTAGAGAAAGCGTAGGCTGTTGGCCCCCAACGCTTCCTTTGTCGGTATACGACGCGGTCAGGATATAGCGACTCGACTGGTCATTGCCCACGTGGTCTTTCAGTACCACACTACCCTGTTGGGGCAGGTGATTGTCGGGCGGTTTCACCCCCAGCGAGAAAATGTACTTGACCATTTCGGTCGTTTCCTCCCGGGAGAGTTGGGGGTGGGCACTCATGGCATGTTCGCCCCAAACGCCCCCGCCCCCGATAATAATCTTGTTGGCGAGCTTGGCCGTTGCCGTTTTATCATCCCGGTATTTCCTGGAAATCTCCGTGAACGATGGCCCAACGGATTTGGCATCTACCTGGTGGCACGCCTTGCAGTCGCTGCCCGCAATCAGGTTTTTCCCCAGGTTAAACGAAGCCGAAATTGCCTGATGGCCCAACTGCTGATCCGTATCGGCTACTTTCGGGATGTAGGTCATCGCCACGTTCACCTTCTTTTTATCAATCAGTTTATCCTCCTTATCCGCCACCACGACCGCGTAATGCAGGGGAGCCTGACCGGGGAAGAAAAAGGTGCTGTTGTCCGTTGTCGAGATAGCTACCCGGGGCATGGTGTTGCCTACTTTAAGGGTCAGCGTGTCGGTGCTGGATTTCCCCGACGGGTCGGTTACGGTTAGCCGGGCTTTGTAAATACCGTTTTTACGAAAGGTGTAGGCCGTTTTAGCCTCCGTTGCGGCTACGGCATTCCCTTCAAAGCGCCACTCGTACCGGAGCCGGTCGGCCTTGTCGTAGTCGTAGCTATCGTTGCCGAAAGCTACTGTCAGGGGAGCCAGGCCAATGGTGTCATTCGCCGTGAGTTTGGCCACCGGGGTGCGGTTGCCGGGGTTGAAATCAATTCGCACCAGCCGGGCATCGACGTTGTCAATCCCGTACACCGAGCCGTATTCGAGCATATACATAGCCCCTTCCGGCCCAATTTCCATGTCGACCGGCCGCCGGAAATCCCCCTGCTCCGGCATGAAGCGTTCCATACCCACGTAGTTCTGCTGGTCGTCCATGCGTACGGCAAAGACCCAGTTCCGCATCCAGTCGTACATGAACAGGGCCTTGTCGTAGTACGCCGGAATTTTCGTTTTCGAGGGGCTGGCGGCATCGTAATGATAGACCGGGCCACCCATAGCGCAGCGACCGCCCACGCCCAACTGCGGAAACTCGTCCGATTTATTGTACGGATACCACACCATCGCTTTGTTGACGGGCGGCAGCGTTTTGGCCCCGGTGTTGTTGGGCGAGTTGTTGACCGGTGCCTGCGGGTTGTACAGTTCGCCCACGGCTTTGGTCGCAAAATCGTAGTGATGATACGGTTTGCTATCCCCTACAAAGAAGGGCCAGCCGTAGTTACCCGCTTTTTTTGCCTGGTTAAACTCATCGTAGCCGCGCGGTCCCTGTTCCCCATCGGTACCGGAGTCGGGACCAATTTCGCCCCAGTACAGGATAGACGTAACCGGATCGACCGAAATACGGTACGGGTTACGGCAACCCATCACGTAAATTTCCGGGCGTGTACCCGGCGTTCCTTTCGGAAACAGGTTGCCATCCGGAATGGTGTAGGCGGGCGCGCCCCCGGGACCGTCTTTTTCGACGTGGATACGCAGGATTTTCCCCCGCAGGTCGTTCGGGTTCCCCGACGACCGTTCCGCATCGAACGTGTGTCGCCCCGCACGCTGGTCGATGGGGGCAAATCCACTCGACTCGAACGGCACGGTATTATCGCCGGTCGAGATAAACAGGTTACCGTGCGTATCCCAGGCCATCGACCCGCCCGTGTGGGCACTCACTTCCAGGTCGATGGGAAATTCGATAATGGGTTTCTCACTGGCTACATCCAGGGTATTATCATCGTTCATGACAAAGCGGGCAATCCGTTGTTTGGTCTGCCCGCCGTCCTGAATGGTATAGAAAAAATAGAGATAATGGTTCTGGCTGAAATTGGGGTCGATGGTCATGCCCAGCAGACCGTTCAGGTATTTCTCGACGGCTTTTACCGGGAAATCATGCAGGAGCCGGGTTTTCTTCACTACGGGATCGTACATGTAAAACTTACCCGCCCGCTCCACAAAAAACACGCGTCCGTCGGGTGCTACGGCCAGTTCCATCGGCTCATTGAGGTCGCTGGAGAGTACCGTTTTGGTAAACCTGTTTTCTTCGGGCCGCTTTGTCGTGTCGATTTGTACGGCCTTTTGGTGAGGAGCGGGCGTACCGGGTGTACCCATCCAGCTATTGAGCAGACCCAATAGGCCAAGCACTGCGCCCCCGATGGAGAAAGAATGGAAAAGTGACATCATAGTTTTGGGAGGTAGATGGTTAACAAAAAAGCCGCCTGCACAGTAGGCAAAGCCGGAATAAGGCAGGGTCTAATGGTTGTCAACAGAAAATGCCCGTTATATAACGGGCATTTTCTGTTGACAATTGGCCGGGGTTCCCCTGATAATTCACTTCACTCCAGCGCTTTCACCGTGTACCCTCCCTTACGGAGCAGGTTGATGATCCCTTTTTCGTTACCCAGGTGCCCGGCACCAAAGGCAAAAAAGGTTGGCTTTTCTTTAGCGGCTTTCTCAATGACCGGTATCCACTTCGTATTCCGGTCGGCAAGCAGGCTTTCCTCAAACTGCGCAAAATCGCCCCCGCTGAACTGACTGGTTTTCATGGTGTTCATCAACTTCGTCAGATCGTGGCTTTTGTACAACTCAACCATGTTCATAAATTCTTTTTTTGCTTCATCGGGGTTCCTGGCCATATCGACCAGGCCCTTTAGTTGTTCGTCCACCGGAATTTTATCCAGGGCCGCCAGTTCATCCTCCAGCGATTCCAGCCCCCTTACTTCTTTTTTGTCGGTGGCGGCCATCTGGGCGAACGTCATATCATAGGACGCGGGCTGGCAGGGTAACATGGTCATGTACATCATGGACAGGAGGCCAATGGGTTTCAGCATACCCAGTTGGGCCAGTCCCATGTTCATCTTCTGTTTCAGGTACGTATCCAGCACGGCGTAATCGTCGGGTTTGAGCAGGTCTTTCACTGTTTTGCCATTGGGCATCAGCATCGCCTTCTGCATGCTGCCCATCATGGCCGGGTCGTCCATATCCAGTTCCAGGTATACCTGCTGCGTATTGCCCATCGCTTTTTTTATGGCCCCGGTAATCTGCAGATCCGCCGGGCAAATCAGGTGAAAGGTGCCGTACAGGTACGAAGGATGAGCCAGGCCCGGCCCCGTTACTTCGTACAGTAATGCGCTGTCCTGAGCCTGAACATGACCAGACAACGTTCCGGCCAGCAGCAGCCCGGAAGAAATTATTTTTTTTAGACGAGTAGTCATTTTTTAGCGCATTTCGTGATAACAAATGTAGGGTCGGCGGTGGTAACCGGGCAAGGGATAAGGATAAAGGACACACTGGATTGACAGGCGGTATCCGTTGTCCGGTTAGCTGTCACCACCATTGATTCTTATACCCATCCGGCGCGGTCCAGGCCAGCATATCAGGACGGCCACCGTCAGGTGATAGGCAGCAACACAGTAATCCGGGTCCCCTCACCGGGGGTGGACTGCGCCGAAATCTGCCCATTATGCCGCTCCACGATTTTCCGGGAAATGGCCAGTCCCAGCCCAATACCAGGGGTATGAGGGTTGAGTTTCTTCAGGATGTGGAAAATCTCTTCGCTGTGTTGGTTACTGAACCCCGGCCCGTTGTCGGACACCACGATGCGGGCGTAGTCTGAATACCGGTATTTGTTGGGCAGGTGCTGAAACATATTCATGCCAATGACCGTACCGGTCACCCGAACGGCAACCGATTGCCCCGGCTCCCGGAATTTCACGGCATTGTCCAGCAGGTGCCGGAACAGGTTGATCAGTTCAGCCTTGTTCCCCAGTACCGTCGGCAGCGTTTCCACGCCGGACCCAGCATGGACCAGCCCAAATTCCAGCATCAATTCCTCTACGAGCTTTGTCAGGTCAACGGTGTCGGTCAAATTGGGCAACTGATTGGTCAGGGTGAAGTAGAACTGCAAATCACCAATGAGCTGCCGCATCCGGCTGGTAGCCGTACCGATACCCACCAGTGCCCTGTTCCCCATGGCTGTCAGGGCATCAGGTTGCTCGTGACTGAGCAGGTCGGCAAACAGGGTAATTTTCCGGAGGGGTTCCTGCAAATCGTGCGAAATGATTTTGCTGAACTGTTCCAGTTCATCATTCCGGTGCCGCATGTAACTGAGTTGCCGGTCGAGGTCGGTTTGGTGGAGTTCCAGTTCCTGTTTGAGTTTTACCAGTTCATCATTGCGGAGCAGTGCCTCTTCGGCGGCTTTCTTCGCATTGATCAACTCCTGTTCAAACTGCCTGCGCTGGTAAACCGGAATAAAGGACAGGTAGGTAAGTGTCGTTCCATCCTGCTCGCGGCTGACGGCATTGATCAGCACGGGAATCTGGGTACGTTGCCGGGTCAGTACGTTCAAATACAATTCATTGGCAACTTTACGCAGGGTAATCAGGGGGAAAATATGAGTCTGAAAATAAATCCGGCTGGGTATGCTCAGCAGCCGGTCAATCCGTTCGCCCAGCAGCGCGGAAGCATCGTATTCCAGCAGCGTACAGGCAAAGGGGTTAACCGACACAATGAGACTCTCGGCATTCAGTACGAGCACGCCACACGGTATCTGCGCGGTGATATCCTGCATGGTACGGGGCAACGAATTAATTGACGGAGGCCAGGTACTGGCGGATAACGTCGGTCGTTTCGGCGGGAGCACTCAGGTGCGGGCAGTGTCCCGTCGCGGAGATGACCCGTAATTGACTGTTGGGTGCCTTTTGGGCAATGTACTCCCCTACTTCTACGGGAGCAATAATGTCGTCCAGCGACTGAATAATCAGCGACGGGGTCTGTAGTTTGGGCAGATCGGCCCGGTTGTCGCTGTAAAAAGTAACCCGGGCAAACTGCAGGGCCACATCAAGGTCGGTACGGCAGAACGCTTCCTCCAGTTCAAGGCCCAGCTGGGGTTGATCGCCGTTACCCATGATAGCCGGTGCCAGGGAGTTAGCCCAGCCCGCAAAGTTACCATCCATCATGGTCAGCAATCCGTCGACATCTTCCTGCTCGAAGCCCCCGTAATAATCGCCGTCATTAATATAACGGGGCGACGGGCCCACCATTATCAACCGGTCGAACCGGTCAGGCTCCCGGATACAGGCCAGCGCACCAATCATGCTGCTGACCGAGTGCCCTATCAGAATAACGTGTTGCAGCTCGAGGGCGTGGCAAATGTCCAGCACGTCCTGTGCGTAGCCGTGCAGGCTGGCATACCGTTCGCGGTTATAGGCATTCAGGTTGGCCTTGCCATGACCGATGTAGTCAAACAGCACCACTTTATAATCGGCTTCAAACGCGGGCGCTACGTAGCGCCACATACCCTGGTCGCAGCCAAAACCGTGTGCAAACAAGACTACCTGCCCGTCCTGGTTTCCTTTTATGGTTATATTGTACCGATCAATCAGGTGTTGTTTCATGTAAGAATAAGGGAGCGGGTTCAGACAACAGGCTTCGTAACCCACCGCTGGATCAGCAGGTTCGCCAGCCCCGTCAGTTCATCAAAGCTGGCGGGTTTTGTATAATAATCATTGGCTCCGAATGCCACCGAATTGCGCTTGTCGGCTGGATTGCTGGACGTTGTTACCACTACCACCGGCAGCTGGCTGTACTTGGCGATGGACCGCACGACTTGCAGGGTTTTTAGCCCCCCCATCCGGCGCATGTTCAAATCCAGAACCACCAGCCGGGGCGAATCGGATGTTTCCTGGAGATGCGGCACTAATTCCTCCCCATCGAGCAGGGTTTTGATCGTAAGCCGGGCATCCAGGCAATTGAACGCTGTCTGCATCAGCATTAAATCGTCCTCGTCATCATCCACTAACCACACTGAGCCTGATGATGTGTTCATATGGTACCTGTTTTGCGCATTTGGTTAACAAACATAGGCAAAAGTTCCCATTACCATGCTTCTTCGAGAGAATAATACAAAAGAATAGGTAAAGAAACTAAGTCATTTCGAGAAAGACGGGTACGGTTAATGATGACTTGATTCCCTAAAAAACGAGGATGCCGGAACGTACGTTTTTCTCCTCTGTGCGGTGCAGAGCGGGCGGCTTAGTTACGGCAAGTGCTAACGACTAGCCGCGCTATTCTCCGCGATGCATTCACCCCCCGAATCATGCTGTACAAGATTTCCCCAAGTATACCATCACGCCGTTTCCTTTATAACTTTGATAGACGACAAACATGGTGCCAGTTCGCACCCCATTCCTATGACGACCCAGGCACCCCAACCAGCCACGCAGACAACCAAAGCGCTTGCCCATAAAATCCGACTCGTTACGGCGGCCTCCCTGTTTGACGGACACGACGCGGCCATTAACCTGATGCGTCGGCTCATGCAGGCGTCGGGAGCGGAAGTCATCCACCTGGGGCACAACCGGTCGGTTGCCGACATTGTGGATTGCGCCATTCAGGAAGATGTGCAGGGCATTGCCGTAACGAGTTATCAGGGTGGCCACCTGGAATTTTTCAAATACATGTATGATCTGCTGCAGGAACGCGGGGCGGGTCATATCAAACTTTTTGGGGGCGGGGGTGGCACCATCCTGCCCACCGAGATAGCGGAACTCCACGCGTACGGCATCACCCGCATTTACAGCCCCGACGATGGCCGGACAATGGGCCTGCAGGGTATGATCGACGATTTGCTGCGCCAGTGCGATTTTGAACTCTCCCCCGCCCCGCCCTTAAGAACCAGTAAGGGAAGCACCGGCCCGGATGAACCGGATTACATCGCCCGGCTGATTACCACCGCCGAAAACAATCCGGACGTATTCAATCAGTCCTTCAATCCCGCCACCAGCCACTCGCCCAAAACCCCCGTTCTGGGCATCACCGGCACGGGGGGCGCTGGAAAGTCCTCCCTGGTTGATGAGTTGGTCCTGCGCTTTTTGCGGACATTTCCCGATAAAACGATCGCCATCATCTCCGTTGATCCCTCCAAACGCAAAACGGGTGGTGCCCTGCTCGGCGACCGGATCCGGATGAATGCCATCGCGCCAAAAGCGGGCGAACCGGGCCGCGCCAATCCAGGCCGGGCCAATCCAGGCCGGGTATACATGCGCTCCCTGGCCACCCGACAGGCGAATCTGGCGCTGAGCCGCCACGTGCAGGATGCCATTGATGTTTGCAAAGCCGCCCAATTCGATTTGATCATCGTTGAAACATCCGGCATTGGGCAGTCGGATACGGAGATTACCGAGCACGCCGACAAAACGCTGTACGTGATGACCGCCGAATACGGAGCCGCCACCCAGCTGGAGAAAATCGACATGCTCGATTTTGCCGATATGATTGCCATCAACAAGTTCGACAAACGCGGCTCCCTCGATGCCCTGCGCGACGTTCGGAAACAGTACCGGCGCAATCATAACCAGTGGGACGTGCCGGATGATGCGTTGCCCATTCTGGGCACCGTTGCCTCGCAGTTCAACGATGCGGGCATGAACGCGCTGTTTGAGCGACTGATGACTCTGCTGGGGGAAGAGCAGCTAGCCCCCCTCCATACCCAGAGCCCGCCCCCCCAAACCGTCACGCCTATTATCCCCCCCGATCGGGTTCGGTACCTGGCGGAGATCGTGGAGGAGAGTCGCCGGTACGACCAGTTCGTGCAGGAGCAAACGACCCTGGCCCGCCAACTGTATCAGCTGGATGGGGCTCTGCAACTCCTGCCGGATGGTGCGGGGAAAGACGAGGTACGCCGGGTAAAGGCCGAAACCTACGCCCGCCTTACCATCGAATGCCGGGCGTTGGTGGAGCAGTGGCCCCAGGTTCAGGAACGCTACAAAGCCGAATTTTATGAGTTCCGCGTTCGCGACAGGGTAATCCGGCAACCGCTGTACTCCGAGACCCTGTCGCACCTGAAAATTCCGAAAGTAAGCCTGCCCCGGTACCATGACTGGGGCGATATTCTCCGCTGGCTGCTAACCGAAAACGTACCCGGCGAATTTCCGTACACGGCCGGTGTGTTTCCCCTCAAACGCGAGGGCGAAGATCCCACCCGCATGTTTGCCGGGGAAGGGGGCCCCGAGCGCACCAACCGGCGGTTCCATTACGTATCCAAAGGGCTGCCCGCCAAACGGCTCTCTACCGCCTTTGATTCGGTCACGCTCTACGGCGAAGATCCGGCTTTACGGCCCGACATTTTTGGTAAAGTAGGTAACTCCGGCGTGAGCATCTGCACGCTGGATGACGCCAAGAAACTCTACTCCGGCTTCGACCTCTGCGACCCGGCCACCTCCGTGTCCATGACCATCAACGGCCCCGCGCCCATGCTGCTCGGCTTCTTCCTAAATGCCGCCATCGACCAGCAGTGTGAGAAGTGGATCCAGCAAAACCCCATGCCTATCCCTGCCGGCGAGGGAACAATGGTAGGGTACAACGGCCCCCTGCCCGATGGCAACGATGGGCTGGGCCTGATGCTGCTCGGCACAACGGGCGATAAAGTACTCCCCCCGGAGGTATATGCCCAAATCAAAGCCGATACGCTCCGGAAAGTGCGCGGAACGGTGCAGGCCGATATCCTGAAAGAAGATCAGGCGCAGAACACCTGCATTTTCTCCACCGAATTTGCCCTTAAAATGATGGGCGATATCCAGCAGTATTTCACGGATAACCAGGTACAGAACTTTTACTCTGTTTCCATTTCGGGTTACCACATTGCCGAAGCCGGGGCCAATCCCATTTCGCAGTTGGCGTTTACGCTCTCCAACGGGTTTACGTTCGTGGAATATTACCTTAGCCGGGGCATGAACATCGATGCGTTTGCCCCTAACCTGTCGTTCTTTTTCTCCAACGGCATGGACCCGGAATATACGGTATTGGGCCGGGTAGCCCGGCGCATCTGGGCCAAGGCCATGAAGCATAACTACCACGCCAATGAGCGCTCCCAGAAACTAAAATACCACATTCAGACATCAGGGCGGAGTCTGCACGCGCAGGAAATTGCCTTCAACGACATCCGCACCACGCTGCAGGCGTTGCTGGCCATTTACGATAACTGCAACTCGCTGCATACCAATGCCTACGACGAAGCCATCACCACCCCCACGGAAGAATCCGTCCGGCGGGCCATGGCCATTCAACTCGTTATCAACCGCGAATTCGGGCTGACGAAGAATGAAAACCCGTTGCAGGGAGCTTTCGTGGTGGACGAGTTGACGCAACTGGTAGAGGAAGCGGTGTACCAGGAATTCCTGGCTCTCAATGAGCGGGGTGGTGTGCTGGGTGCCATGGAACGCATGTACCAGCGCAGCCGGATTCAGGAAGAATCCATGTACTACGAAACCCTCAAGCACAACGGAGAGCTACCCATTGTGGGGGTCAATACGTTTCTCGACCCGGCGGGCTCGCCTACCATCGTACCGGCTCAGGTTATCCGCTCCACGGACGACGAAAAACGGTACGCTGTCGATTCATGCCGGGCCTTTCAGGAACAGCACCGGACAGAAGCGGAGATTGCTCTGGCCCGGTTGCAGGCTACTGCCCTGGCAAACGAAAATATCTTCGAGAGTCTGATGGAAGCGACCAAAGTATGTTCGCTGGGGCAGTTATCCAACGCCCTCTACGCCGTTGGCGGGCAGTACCGACGGAATATGTGAGTGCTCATTGTGCCGTGGTGCAAAACGTGGTAGGCAGTGCACAGGCGCCCCTGCTGCAAACCAAAGGGGAACGGCTTTAGTAGCCGTCCCCCTTTGGTTGACCCGGTTATCAGGGTTGTGCTGCCCGGCAACCTATTTCCCGTTCCCCACCAGTTCGGTGTACCGGACACTGTTCCAGTCGATTTCTATTTTCCGGCCGGTATCGGCTGCCCGCAGTATACTGTCGATTATTTTCATGTCTTTCCAGCCTTCTTCGCCCGATGCCTCCGGTTTGGTTGCTTTCAGAATACTTTGCGCGAAGGCATCGATCTGCGCCACCTGCTGGTATTGGGGGGAGGGTAATTCCATGGGGCCAAGGCTGGTAACGCCCTGCGAACCCGTAGCGTTGAAGGCGGGTTCGAGTTTGAACCAACCCCGCTCGCAGGTAGCGTAAAGCCGGTCTACGTACGACGAATAGGTGGTACTGCTGTGTGCTACGGCTCCCCCGGCAAATTCCATCTGCCAGAAAACCGTTTCGTGAACATCCTTAAAATTTACCCGATCGAAGGTATAGGCCTGGGCCGTTACACTGACGGGGTCGTCATTCAGTATCCGGCGGGCCCCCTGTATGGCATACACACCCAAGTCCATAATGGCCCCTCCTCCCCCAATGGCTTTATCCAACCGCCACGAGTTGGGCGGGGGCAGCGTGAAACCCAGGCTCGACTCAATCAGTTTGACCGCGCCAAATGTTTGCCGAAGGCCCAGCCGACGCATTTCCAGGTGATGCGGCTCAAAATACAGCCGATACCCTACTGACAACTGTACACCGTAATCTTTACAGGCCGAAATCATCTGCCGGGCTTCTTCAGCATTCATGGCCATCGGCTTTTCGCAGATCACATGTTTACGCGCCTGGGCAGCCCGGATGGTGTATTCGGCATGCAGGAAATTCGGCAGTACGATGTAAATAATATCAATGTCGGGATTGTTTTTTATCTGGTCGAACGTCTGGTAGTTGTAGATGTTCTTCGCTGGAATTTTATAGGTCGAAGACCAGGCTTTGGCTTTCTCCGGCGAACCGGTCACAATACCAGCCAGATAACAGGTTTTTGATTCGAGCAGGGCCGGCCCCAGTTGCGTGGTAGCGTAATTCCCCAGGCCCACCAGCGCTACCCCCAGTTTTTTAGGTGCGGGTGCTGGCGCGGCCCATGAGTCGGCTGAGTAAGCCAGCAACCCACCAGCGGCCAGCGACATTTTCTGTAAATATAGTCTGCGTGAGATAGCGCTTGTCATAAGGACATTACGTCTGTAATTCACGAAAGAAAGCAAAAAAAAGCCCAATAATTAAACTGGGCTTTTTGCTCGTTACACATACAATTCGCTACATATGAACGACTTAAGAACTATTTATTAATTAAATTCCCGCATCGATTACTTACGGCAAAAAGAAGTATACGCAGACCGTCAAAGTGGTTTCGTCCGTTGGTGTCGAGGGCTGGAAAAAATTTATTTATTGGTCCGTCTTTTTGTCAATTAGTTTATCCCCTTCCGATGATTGATCCCCTTCACGCGGCCCACGCCGACGTTTCTTCCGGCGTTTGTTCTTCCCGGCTTCGCTGGTATCCGGCGCCACCGCTTGCCCGTTACCCGGTAAAGTCTCGGAAAGAACCGTAATTTTTTCCGGGGTAGCTTTATGTTCCGTCCCCCCGGCAGCCATCCGGCCGTTGCGTTCCGGCTGCGTTCCACCAACCGGCACCTCCCGGTTTTCCTGCCGATTCCTGCCGTCTCTTCGTTGCCCGTCACGTCCTCCACGGTTGTGTCCACCATCACCCCGCCGGTTGTCCGGACGGGCATCGTTGCCACGCCCCCCTTTACCCCGCAGACCGCTAAACCGTTTGGGATCGAACACGGGTGATTTACCCATGCCCAGTTCCTCGGTAATAGACTGCTTATCCATTTCCCGCTCAATCAGGCGTTCGATGTTTACGATCCGGTTCTGGTCCTGATCGCTGATGAAGGTGATAGCGGTTCCGGTGGTAGCGGCCCGGGCCGTACGCCCAATGCGGTGAACATAATCTTCGGCATCGCGGGGGATGTCGTAATTGACCACGTGCGTCAGGTTATCGATGTCGATACCCCGCGAGAGCACGTCCGTAGCGACCAGAATAGGGAATGCTTTGTTTTTGAAATCGCGCAGCACAATTTCCCGGTCGTCCTGCTCCAGGTCTGAACTGATACCCCGGGACTCGTAGCCCAGTTTGTTCAGTGCCCGTACAATGCTGTTTATCTCGGCTTTCTTGGAGGTGAACAGCACCATGCTGCTCACGGGTTTGGTGCTGTTTTTGATCAGATGAGCCAGCAGGGGCAGTTTCTGACTATCATAAGCCAGGTAAAACTGCTGGTCGATACCGGCGGCCGGTTTGGATACGGCCAGCCTGATTTCTTCGGGGTCGATCAGAATCCGTTTGGAGAACTCCCGGATCTTGTTGGGCATGGTGGCCGAAAACAGCAGGGTCTGCCGCTTTTTGGGAATCTTCTCCACGATGTTCAGAATATCGTCTGAGAAGCCCATATCGAGCATCTTATCGGCCTCATCGAGCACCAGATAATCAATTCGATCGAAATTGACGTAGCCCAGCTGCATATGCGCCATCAGCCGCCCCGGCGTGGCAATGATGATATCGGCGCCCGTTTCGAGGGCTTTGCGCTGCTTATCCCAGTCGTCGCCTTTGCCCCCGCCGTAAATAGCGATGCTGTTGGCCTGCACGAAGTAGCCGAACCCTTCTACCTGCTCGTCGATTTGCTTGGCCAGTTCCCGCGTTGGTACCAGAATCAGGGTGCTGGTATGGTCGTGGTTGGCGTGGGAAATTCGGTCGAGGAGCGGAATGAGGTAAGCCGCCGTTTTACCGGTGCCGGTCTGGGCACTGGCGATGAGGTCGCGTCCGTCAAGGATTTTGGGGATAGCCAGTTCCTGAATGGGCGTGGCTTTGAGGTAGTTCATGGCATCTACACCCGCCAGCAGGTCGTCGTGCAGATTAAATTCGGAAAATATCAAGGTTACAGCATTGTGAAGGTGAAAAACCGCTGACCTTAATTTCCCGGCCAGCAAACCGATAAACACAGCCCATTGTAGTGAGCCGTTGATTTGGAATCAAATATACCGAAAAATCAGCATTTCGCCAGTGTTCACCGCCCGGTTCTACCGCGGTTTTTCGATGGCCAGTCAAATCGGTTATTTCCGTACCAACAGTTTTGCGGGTATTCCTGTTTCACTAAGTGATATCGTCACCCAGGGCATTGAAGTCGCCCGGTAACAGCGGATTGTCAAGACCATAACCAAGTACCCATGCGAATCGACCCGCTAAGAAACGGACTGAAAATGAGCCTGCTGAGCCTCCTTCTTTCCATGACCAGTTTATCCATGATGGCTCAATCCAAGTCAGCCCCGACCCTGCAAACCGTAGCGGCCTTTGGGAAGCATCAACCCATCGGGCTGGGGGTTTCGTCCCAAAACCGAGTATTTGTCACGTTCCCGAAAAGTCCGGACAACTACGATTATGGCCTGGCAGAAATTGTTCGGGGCCAACGGCGACCGTATCCCAATGCCGAATGGAACAAGTGGGATTCCCTGAAAGCGCAGACCCGGTTTATCAATGTGCAGGCCCTGTTCGTGGACCAGACCAATACGCTGTGGGTACTCGACCCGGCCAGCCCCGCCGGTCAGAAAGCCATTCCCGAAGGCATCAAACTGGTGCAGATAAACCTGGAAACCAATCAGGTCGAGAAGGTGTACCGGTTCACCGACTTACCCCGCGAGCGAATAACCCTGAACGATGTACAGGTGGATTCGCGCCAGCAGGTGGCGTATTTGTCGGACCCCGGACGAGCGGCCATCGTGGTACTCGATTTAACTTCCGGGACGAGCCGGACCGTGCTGGAAAACGATAAATCGACCAAAGCCGACCCAAATTTCGTACTGACCATTGAGGGCAAGGACGTACGCGATAGCCGGGGCAATCCCTTCCGCAGCAACGTGAACGGCATTGCCCTGACCCACGACTACCGGTACCTCTATTTCCGGCCCATTACGCAAACGAAACTGTACCGCATCGAAACGAAGCACCTCAACAACACCAGCCTGGCTGCCGGTGAGCTATCGGCGCAGGTTGAGGTGGTGGGCGAAACCGGCGTTTCGCACGGCATGATAGCCGATAAGGCCGGAAACGTGTACCTGACCGATTCGCCCGGCAAGGTCCATTCGGTACGTCACCCCCGGGGGGCAGCTTAAAACGCTCGTCCAGGATGACCGATTGCTCTGGCCCGACAGTTTCGGCATCGGTACCGACGGCTACCTGTACGTAACGGCCGCCCAGATTCAGCGCACCAGGCGGTATAATAACGGGGCAGATAAGGTAGCGTATCCATTTCGACTGTACCGGGTAAAGTTGCCGGATTAGGCAGTTTTTAAGATGGTCGGGGTAGGTTGACAACTAAAGGATTCCGTACTTTTGTGCCCAATCAATTACGTTACGTCTACGGTCAACGATACCTTACTTCTTAATACAAGCTTATGTTTGTTGTTTCTGGTTTGTCATTCCGAAGAATGAGGAATCTCAAGCATCGGGGTAATTGATATTCCTCGTTCTTCGGAATGACAAACAAACGCTATTTAGTAACTTCATTCAGTATCCAGGAGCAATATGCCCAGATTATCCCTACAACTCATTGCGTTTATCGCGTTCGCTTCGCCTTCACTTAGTCTGGCCCAAACGCCCACCTCTCCTACCTCGCTGGATGATACCCTTCAACTCAATGAAGTCATTGTGCGGGGCTATGCGTCGAACCGGCGGTTGCTGGAAACGCCCGCTTCCATCGGCATTCTGACAAGCCGGGATCTGAACCAGCGGTTTGGGATACCCACCCTGGTGCCCGCCCTCAACACGCTGCCGGGTGTACGGGCCGATGAGCGGTCGCCGGGGAGCTACCGGCTGGCCATTCGGGGGAGTGGCATCCGGTCGCCGTTTGGGGTTCGGAACATCAAAACGTACTGGAACGAATTGCCCCTCACGGATGCGGGTGGCAACACGCCCCTCAATGCGCTGGACGTGCGGTCGCTGGGCAGAATGGAGGTCATCAAAGGGCCATCGGGCAGCTTGTACGGAGCCGGAACGGGCGGCACCGTTTTGTTTAGTGGCCTGGCCGTGCCAGCCGGAAAAACCCGCGTCGAACTGTCGGCGCTGGGGGGTTCATACGGGTTATACGGCAATGGCATTTCCGTACAGACGGGCAAAAATAACGCAGCCATCTCACTGAATTACAACCACTTGCAGGCCGATGGCTACCGCGACCACAGTGCGATGGTGCGCGATAACCTGAGCCTGACCGGGTCGTTTACCGTTAGCCCCAAACGAACTATTTCGGTATTGGCCCTGTACTCGGATCTGCACTACGAAACCCCCGGTGGCCTGAACCAAACCCAGTTCAATGCCAACCCCAGGGCTTCCCGACCAGCCACAGCTACGGTTCCCGGCAGTGCCGACCAGCAGGCCGGTATCTACCAGAAAGTGGGGTATTTTGGTTTATCCCACGCCTACCGCTGGAACGACCGGATTCAGAACACAACGGTTATTTACACGTCTTCGACGGATTTCGCCAACCCGTTCATCACCAACTACGAGAAGCGGGCCGACCAGGGCATTGGTGGCCGGACGGTTACCCAGATTCAGTTTCCCAATAGCCCCCTGCCCACCGTTGTTACCGTTGGTGCCGAGTACCTGCGCAACTTCACCGTTGGCCGCAATTTTGGCAACCGCAAAGGCATTGCCGACACCATCCAGACCGACGAAGAGTTAACCGCCCGGCAATCGACTCTCTTTGTGCAGGCCGAAACCGAACTGCCGGCCCACTTTCGATTTACGGCCGGGCTGAGCCGGAACGATAATCGCTACGGATTTACCCGCTTTCCAGTCCGGGCCGCCGGTGCGCAACCCGCCACCTTCCTGTCCCGGAATTTTACGCCGGTCTGGTTGCCCCGCGTAGCCCTGCTTCGCACGTTTGGCCCGAATGTTTCGGCTTTCGCCAGCATCAGCACGGGTTATTCGGCCCCCTCAACGCAGGAAGTACGCCCCTCGGCGGGTGGATTCAATACCGCCCTCAACCCCGAACAGGGAACAAGTTACGAAGTGGGGCTGCGGGGTTCGGCTGTCAATAGCCGACTTCGTTTCGATATAGCCGCCTACCAGTTTCAACTGCGCGAAACCATCGTCCGGCGGTCGAACGCAGGGGGAGCCGAATTCTTTGTCAACGCGGGCCGTACCGACCAGCGGGGACTGGAAGCGCAGGTAAGTTACGATATCCTACCACCTTCCTTTAGCACACCGCAACCGGGCTTTTTCTCCCTGCTCCGCATCTGGAACAGCCTGACGCTGACCAATTACCAATTCCGGGATTACCAGCAGGGAACTGTCGATCTGTCGAACAACAAGGTGCCGGGTGTAGCCCCAACGACCAATGTAACGGGCATCGATGCCGAAACCCGGTCCGGCTTTTACGCCCACCTGACGTATCAGTTCCTGCAGGCATTCTGGCTGAATGATGCCAATACGGCCCTATCGGACCCGACCCAACTTTTGCAGGCAACGCTGGGGTACCGGCGGAATCTGGGTCAGCACTGGACCCTGGACGTGTACGCCAGCGGGGACAATCTCCTGGACCGCAACTACTCGCTGGGCTACGACCTGAACGCCTTCGGAAACCGTTATTACAACGCGGCCCCCGCCCGGAACTTTGTGGGGGGAGTGCGGTTGGGAATGAGCTGGTAAAAAGAGTGGTAGCTCCTTTGCCAGGGATAGTTTCTCCAAACCAAAGGAGTTATCGTTCATCATTTATCACTACGATTTGCTCTCCGTCATCAACCTCACCAAAGCCTACAACGGCGTTACCGTTCTGACGGTGCCGGACCTGCAGCTGATGCCGGGCATTCACTATTTCCGGGGGGGTAACGGCTCCGGCAAAACCACGCTTTTTCGGACCATAGCCGGGCTGATGCCAGTTGAGGGGCAGATCACTCTCGATAACCAGTACGAGATCAATCGCGACCCGGTAGCCTACCGGATGCGGGTCAACTACGCCGAAGCGGAACCCGTTTACCCCACTTTTCTAACCGCCCGTGACCTGACCCGCTTTGTGGCAAAAGCGAAACAAAGCCCGGCCGGGCAGGTGGATGCCCTGGCCGAACTGCTGGGTGTGGATGCGTTCTGGACCAAGCCAACGGGGCAGTTTTCGAGTGGTATGCTCAAAAAACTGTCCCTCTTGCTGGCGTTGCTGGGCACTCCCCGGCTGGTGCTGCTGGATGAACCCCTCAGCACCCTGGACGTAGCCACAGCCGCCCGTCTGTTCGACTATATCGGCAATCTCCGCACCGAACAGGACACCTCATTTCTGCTCACCTCGCATCAGGACGTTAGCCTCGCGGGGCTGGAACTAACGGGTATCTGGGAGGTGAATCAGGGACTTGTCGCACCGGTGGTATGATGGTCATGCTCTCCCTGCTGAACCGCGTTTTTACCGGGCCGTTCTACGCCCGAAATGCGGGTACATTTCTGGTGATTGCTCTGCTGGCCTTTGGGTTTTTGAGCGCCAATGAACACCGGGCGTTGATTATGGCGGCCCTGGGCTCCCCGTTTTTTCTGGCCGTTGTGTTTGTGTTGTGGGGCTTGTACCTACTCAAAACGGTGTCGTTCCTGTGGCAGGAGCTGACCGCGCCGGAGCACCTGTTTCTACAACCGTTCTGGCTGGTACCCACACCCAAACGGGTTGTTCTGTGGCTGGCAGTGCAAACGGGTCTGCTATTGCCGGTTCTGCTGTATGGGGGATGGATGTTGCAGATAGCCGTTCAGCAGGCGCGGTGGAATTCATTCGGGGCCATTCTCGGCTTTCTACTGCTGCTGATTGGCGCGGGCGCTTTGGGGGCCGATTTTCGGCTGCGGCACCCCAGTCCTGACACCCTTCAACTGCCGCACGTTTCGGTAAAACTACCCTACGAACTGTTTTTCCCGACCTACTGGCTTCGGCACGAACCGCTCTCGCTGGTGTTGACTAAAGCCTTTTCCGGCCTGCTACTGGCGGGCGTCTGCCGACTTTACCCCACTGATGATTACGACCAGCGCCTACTGCTCATTGGCCTGTTGCTGGCGGTATTGGGCCACGCGCAGGTGGGCGGACAGGTGAGCGCGTTCGAGCGGAAGTACCTGCTGGTGCTCCCCAATCTGCCGCTGTCGTGGGCCCAGCGGCTGGGGAAGTACGCGCTCACGTATGGCCTGTTGTGGCTCCCCGAATTACTGATTTTACTCCGCAACTGCCCGGAAGCCATCCGGCTCGATTTTGTTATCTGGCTCTGGTTCACGGGCTGGGGCTGGCTCTTGCTATTACACGGCCTGGCTTACGGCTACACGGTCATGCCCGAACACTGGCTGTCGGGTATCATAGCCGCGTTTGTGGTTGGGTTATTACTTATCATGTTTGGCCTGCCGGTAGGTATCTGGCTGGTACTGGGCTGGCTGGGAGCCGTAGCCGTGTGGTACTGGTCGTTTTCCCGGTAGCCCGTTACTTCAGCAACTGGCGGACTGTTGCCATATCCGGATGGGTAATACCGGCCGTTTCCAGTTCATCCAGATCTACTATAAATACTTGTTTGTATCGTCTCGATCTGTGTCGCTTATCTTTCAGGTAGGAGTACAGCAGTTTAGCATCGTCAAGTTTTCCCTGTAGCAGATAGGCCATAGCTAAGTTTGCGTTGACCCATTCTTCTTTTTCATCGTATGCATGGGCTTTCTCCGCTACTTCCTGGGCCTTTGCAAATTTTTTATTAAAGAGCAGGTGGTAGGACCAGTTACTCAACTCCCGGGCCATCAACGTAGAGTCAGCGTCCCCAAAGCGCTTTTCGGCCAGTTCGACGGCTTGCTTCTGCAATGATTCTGCTTCGCTGAAATAGCTCTCCCGTTCCTGACCATCACTCAGCAACGCCAGTCTGTGCAGGATTTGAATCAGCAAAGACCCTAATTGATTGCCGTCCGTCGGGGCCAGCAGTTCTAGTATGTCTTTAGCCTGTACATAGGTGCCTTTGGCTTCCCGAAGCCGTTTCGTTTCATAGTAGAACGTACCCAGATCGGTCAGCGTTTGTGCCAGGTCTGGCTCAAATTCCACCGGATTCTTTTTTATGAGTTTCTCCTGGATGGCCTTCGTCTGCTGAAAAGCGGCTTCAGCTTCTGGATTACGCTTCATTTCCATGTAAAAAAAACCCATATCCTCCAGCGTCGAGGCCAGTTGGGGTTCAAATAAACCAGCATACTTAAGGACGAGTTTTTCCTCAATCGTTTTAGCTTGCTGATAAGCTGTTTCGGCTTCCGGATAGCGTTTAGTATCCGTATAGAGGTTCCCCAGGTCGGTCAGTGTCTGCGCCAGGTCAGACTCAAACTGGTCGGGATTTTTCCGGGCGAGTCGTTCCCGAATTGATTTCGCTCGTTTGTAGGCCGTTTCGGCCTCGTCAAAACGTAGGGTAGTGGTGTAGATATCACCTAAACCATTGAGTACCTTGGCCAGACTGGGTTCGTACAGGTCAGGATTTTTCTGAACGAGTTTCTCCCGGATTGACAAAGCTTGTTTGTAAACCGTCTCCGCGTCGGATATCCGCTCAAGCTCAAAATTCAGCGTTCCCAGATTACTCAGGGTAGCGGCCAGATCAGGTTCATATTGATCGGCATTCCGTCGAACGAGTCGATCCTGAATGTTCTTGGCTCGTAGATACGTTTTTCCCGCTTCGCCGAAACGCTTGTTGATGTAATAAAACGTGCCCAGGTTGTCGAGTGAAAAAGCCAGATCCGCTTCAAACTCATCGGCATATTTTTCAACGAGCTTCTCCCGGATGTCCTTCGCTTTTACAAACGCTTTTTCCGCTTTATCGTATTCCTTTTGTTTCGTGTAGAGGGTGCCTAAACCATCCAGCGTACGAGCCTGGGCTGGTTCATACTGTTCGGCATTGGTTCGTGCCAGTTGCCGCTGAATAGCCTCGGCTTCCAGAAGAGCCGTTTCGGCTTCATCATATAGATTGTTGTCGATGTAATAGTACCCTAATTCGACGTATATTTCTCCTTTTAGCGGTGCTGGTGGATTGAGGTCCAGCGCTTTCCGGTACCAGCGCTCCGGTTCTTTGGGACGGTTTTGCTGGTGTAAAAAATTGGCATAGGTGAGGATGTTCTCCACCTGTGTCGTATCAGCCCGGATCGCTTCTTCGTACCAGTGAGCGGCCTGGGTCATATCGAACTGGCTCCGGTATATGTTGGCTTTAAACAAACACTTGCTGATGTATAAGGCCCGCTCCCGGAGGGCTTCGTTCGATTGCTTACCGGTCGTATTTTTGAGCGGCTCTCCCGGTGGCTGCTCATCGGCCAGCGTCGACAAAGCCCTCCGGAACTGGCCTTCCTTATATTGCAGGAATGCTTGCTGATAACTGCTGTCGATCTCGGTTTGCTGGGCAAAAACGGTGGCCATTGCCTTAGCTTCGCTGAGCCGGTTATCCCGTTCGCTCAAGGCCAGTTCATAGCGTTTTTGCATACGGGCCAGACTATCCCGGAGTTGCGTAATCTCCCGTTCTTTTCCGGTCGCTTGACCACCGGAATCAGTAGCCCTGCTCTTTTGCCAGGCCAGTTCTTTAGTCGCCAGACTATCCAGCAGCCGTTTATTATCCTGTTTTTGCCGTTCGATAATCGTTTGCAATTCCCCGGTCTTATCCTGCTGCCGGGTCGAATCCTGTTGGGCCAGTTTAGTCAATAGCTGTTGATTTTCCTGCCTTTGCCGCTCCAGGATTTGTTCCAGCTCGCCAATTTTGCCTTGTTGCTGTACGGGGCCTTTGGCCAGACTGTCGAGCAGTTGTTGATTTTCCTGCCGCTGCTTTTCCAGGATTTTCTGCAATGCCTCAATTCTACCTGCCAGCAAGGTTGGTTCTTTGACCAGGCTATCCACGCCCCGCTGATACTCCTTTTGCTGCAATTCCAGGCGTTTTTCCAGTTCACCCACCTTGCTTTGCCACTGCGGGTCGGTGGCTTTAGCCTGATTGGTGATGAGTCGCTGTTCGGTAAGCTGTTGCTGTTCCAGCCCTTTCAGTTTCTCAATCTCACCTTTCAATACCCTTAATCCTTTATCCACCGCCACGCCTGCGATTTCGGAGTAGTAGGCACTCCTCGCCTTTTCTATTTCCTTAGCCTGAGCCACAATCAGCTTAAACTGAAAATCAGCAGGGTCCGCCAGTCGGCGGAGCGTGTACGTATACACTTCAGCCTGATTGACAATGGCCCAGTTGTTATTGCCCAGCTTTATTTGCACCGTCATGCCGGGGCACTTACTCAGACGATACCGAAAAACGCCGTTCGCATCGGTTACAGGGCCCTGATTACCGTCAATCACGATGGCCACTTTACTTACCCCTTTCCCCTGACTGGCATGCAGCATTACTTCGCCTTTGTATTCCTGTACACAAGGAGCCTGCGCCTGCATCAGTACGGGTAGGACAACCAACAACGAAGGGAGCGACTGTTTTCATGGCTATAAGGGTAGAGATAGGGACGTTTCCTGACGGGGGTTGGCACTTACGGACACCTGCTGCTGGTTTTTACGGGCTGTTACCAGAAGGCTACCTTCCTGCTGATACTTCACGGGCAACGGGATAACAAAGCGACCTAAGCTATCGGTTTGTTTATTGGGGACGTTCTCCGCCCAAACGGTAGCTTGAGCAACCGGATCGCCGTTGCTATCATAAACGGTTCCCCGAATACAGCACAGGTCTTCGTGGGGTATCAATGACAAGGGTTGCTTCCGTTTCCGCTAATAGAAGTGTATCCACGAACGTACCGTTACGGAACGACTGATCGGGGCTATCGATCAGTTCGACGCGTACCGGCTTTTGCTGGAACCGGGCTGGAATGCCCGTAATAACGACCCGCCCGTTGGGGTCGGCGGTTTCCTCGCGGGGCGTATTACCCAGAAGTAACCGGAGCTTAGCGTTACTCCCGGCCGGGGCCTGCCCCTCGCTGGTCCGCAGGTAAACAACGTAATCGAAACTCTGATGCGTACGAAAATACTGATAACTCCCCCCTACCACAACAATACTGCCCACAATAAGGGCCAGACGGGTATAGCGATCGTAGCGGTTCCGGCGCTCGGCGGTACGCAACTCCTCACCAGCAGGGAGTTTCCACTGAGTAGTCAGTTCATCCGGGGGAGAGAAGTACCATTGGTTTCGACTGATTTCTTTCAGCTCGGTTATGAGTCCCCCCCGAATGGTTTCAATGGTTGTCGTTTCTTTTACCTGAAGCTCCAGCCGGGCCCGTTCCAGTGCTTCTCCCAACGTAGTTCCACTGGCTCAGGGCACGGTAGAAAGCAGTAGAAAACTGCGTGGCAATGGTATCATCCACCGGCGTACTGGTAGCAATAATGGCCGCTTTACTGCCATTCGCCCGCAGCAGCTGGATATGCTCCAGCGTGGAGCAGCCATTTAAGAATATCAATTGGAGCTGCGGGCAACGGGATAATAACTGAGCAATCCCGATGGCTCGTGCGGATGAATCTTCCAGATGGAGTACTGAAGACCCTGCATGACCACTGAAATGAAACAGGCATAAAGAGTCCTGATACGTAAGAATTTTGCTGGCTACCGAGTCGGTCGTAGCAAACGAATCCCGAATCTTTTGAAAGTATTGCTGGCTGCTTAAGGGATCAAATAATCGGTCAATGGTATCGTCTTCATGCCGTAATTCAGGCAGTGGCCGATCCCGATTGTTGGCAAAGCATAAAAGAAGGGTTTTCATAGGAGGAAGGGTGCGGTAGAGGATAGATAGTCATAGTAGAACGTGGCTTAGCTACTGTCATTTCAGCGCTTTTTTCTGGGTTGAATTTACTATAAATCTTTGTTTACCAAGATAATTTGCAGGATTGATTTTACGAAAGGTGCGGAGTAGAGCCTCCCGGGGATAGCCTAACGAAAAATAACGGCGCTGCCCCAAACCAATAGGTACCAGTCGGGCATGGCATGCGCAGGTGATGGGCTTAGTACTCATTGTGTTTGGGTTACCCGCTGGCGCGTGGCTGATAGCCGGAGGCAATAGGATATTGGCCGTTCTCTCACCATACCACACGGGCATAACACCCAACTTTTCTACTCAAAAAAATCGCATATTCGACGGAACGAATCATAAAAACGCAGGAAACGCAGGAATCAAAAACCGGGAAGCTTACGAACGTTTTTTGACGGGCGTCAAGCGCATGGTCGCCGAGAAAGAAGACGAGCGTAAAACGGCTCCCGAGCGGTTTAAAAACGACCTAAAATTTCAAGAAATTATCGCTGACCTCAAAAAACAGAACGGAGCCAACACGCCCGGATAGTTACCTCTTTGGCTTTGAGGGAGGTGACGAAAATATTTACGGTTCCACAACGTCAGTCGGCCTGCCTTAAGCGGTTCGGTTCAAACCCACTCCTTACATCATCAGTGAGGAGTGGGTTTTTCATACCGATGGGTATGAACTGGTGATTGATGTAGTTGAAAATCCAACGGAAAAATCGCCGGGAACGGACCCGACTATTGCCGCTACTCTGGCCGCTATCATCCGGGACTTTTACCGACGTAAAAGTCTGGCCATTACCATTTATATCTGCGATTCGCGAGACGGACGTCAGAAGTCTCGGGAGCGAAAATTTGCCAGTTGGTTTCAAACCTACAATCCGGGAACAATGGTTCGCTTCGCCTATATGATTCAGGATAATACAGACGGACAGGAGTACTACATAACATTGATTACCAGCCTCTTCAACCCTCACATCACGACATCATCACCGAATTTCAGCGCGTAGCCGATGGGTATAATGACGCAAGGAGTGTGGAGGCCATGAAGCCCTGAGCGTTAGGCTCGTTCTCTCTAAAAGGTCTTTTCACCATTGGCAATCCAGTCCAGTATCTGGCTGGTTTTTGCGCCGGTTATACCCGTACTGGGGCTTTGGCCTTCGCCCCGTAACTCACTGACAATATGCTCAATGAGGGGTTGTTGTACGTGTTCGGGGAAAGCGACGGTGAATTCGTCGGTGCCGGATGCGGTTTCTACCTTAATCAGGAAGTTTTCGAAGAACGAAAAGGTGATGGTACCGTTGGACCCAATCAACTGCGTTTGTTCCAGTCGCTGGGCGTTGCTGGCGGTAAAACACCAGCTTCCGGCACCCAGCACCCCCGATTCAAACGCAAAAGTAGCCACGACAATATCATCGGCAGCGTACAGGCCGGCCTGATTACGGGCAATGCCGCTGGCCGACTGGATGGGGCCAAGGGCAAACGCCAGAAAATCGAACTGGTGCGCGGCCAGATCATGAAAATACCCACCCCCGGAAATGTCGGGCGATACCCGCCAGCCGGGTTTTGTGTCATCCGACGCGGCCGACGGCGGTAACCAGTTCAACTGCATCGACACGTACCGAATATCGCCGATAACCCGCTGGTCAATCAGCTCTTTCACTTTCAGGAAATAGGGCAATGACCTGCCGGTAGAATGCGGTAAACAATGGCACGCCGGTTTCCTGGCTCACCCTGTTCATAGCGTCGCACTCGGCGGCATTGAGGGCCATTGGTTTCTCCACGTAAACCGGCTTCCCGGCCCGCATGGCCCGCATGGCGTAGTCGGCGTGGCTATCGGGGGGCGTGGCCACGTAGACCGCATTGACGTTCGGGTCATTGATGAGCGCGTCGGCATCGGTATACCAGGCCGGAACGTTGTGCCGTCTGGCGTAATCAGCCACTTTTTCGGCATCCCTCCGCATCACGGCTACTAACCGGGAGTGCGGTATTTTATTGAAAGCCGGGCCGCTTTTTACTTCGGTCACGTCTCCGCAACCAATGATACCCCAATTGATCTGATCCATACGGTTTGTTACAAAAACAGACCCTAAATGTATCGACCTGTTAGGAACGTAAGGATAAAACGGGGATATTCTAATGAATGCTTTTTATTAAAGTGGGTCTCATCTCTATACTTGACTGATTCTCAAAACATTCAGAGCAATAGGCCATCAGCCAAAACCATCCGGTCAGGAGACGCAAGGTATTGCGTCTCTACGCATGGACCGCAATCAACTTTTCTTTTGCTTACCGGCCACCACCTGTTTTTCGGCAATGGCCGTGATGGCCGTTACCAGCCGGTCGAGGTCTTTGGGGCTGTGGTACACGTGCGGGGTTACGCGCACCCCGCGGATGTTCTCCCACTCGATGCCCACGGTGTGAATCTTGTATTTCCCCAGTAGCTGCCCGTCAATTTCGCTGGGCTTCATGCCGTCAATGGAGAACAGGGCAACCGCACCGCCGTAGGCCGGTTTGAGCGAGGTATGCAGTTTAACCCCCGGTACGTCCTTTACCCGCTCCATCCAGTAGTTTTTGAGGTAATGAGCGCGGGCAAACTTGCGGGCCGTGCCAATGCTATTGTGGAAATCGACGGCCGTACCAATGGCCATTTCGGAGGCAAAGGACCGCGTACCGAGACTCTCGAACTTGCGGATATCCGGCCCGTCGGGTTCGTTGTTCGACAGTAAGGCCCACACGTTTTTGATTTTTGGCTGGCGAATGTAGAGCATCCCGCTGCCGAAGGGGGCGCACAGCCACTTGTGCAGGCTGGTGGCGTAATAATCGGCACCGAGGTCGGGGATTTTGAAGTCGAACAGGGCGAAGGAGTGGGCACCGTCGGCAATCACTTCGATGCCGCGTTTGTGGGCTTCATCGGCAATTTTCCGCACGGGCATCACCTGCCCGATCCAGTTGATCATGTGCGTTACGTGGACTACTTTGGTGCGGGGCGTAAACGCCTGGATGTATTGCTGCGCCAGAGCGTCGTCGTCTTCGCTGGGGAGGTCGAGGTTCAGGTAAACCAATTTGATGCCATCCCGTTTTTCGCGTTGTTTCCAGGCGTTGAGCATGTTGGGGTAGTCCTGCTTTGTCAGTACGACCTCGTCCCCCGCTTTCAGGTTCAGGCCAAAAATAACCGTGTTCAGCCCCTCCGTCGCGTTGCGGTTGATGGCAATTTCTTCGGGCGAGCAGCCGCCTAAATCGGCCAGTTTTTCGCGCAGGGCTTCGCGGCCCTGGTCCAGAATACGCCACATATAATAGGATGGAGCCTCGTTGCTGTACTGATAAAACCGGATGTGGGCGTCCTGTACCACTTTCGGCTGCGGACAAACGCCCCCGTTGTTGAGGTTGAGCAGGTTGGGCGATACGGTATATTCGGATTTTACCCACGACCAGAAATCCTCGTCCTGCGCCCAGGCCACCGGTGATTTCAGCGCGGCATCGGCACCGATAAGGGGGCGGGCAAACGTTTCGGGCAAAAACTGGGGGAGCGTCAGGGCTGCGGTGGCAGCCGCCGTTTGACGAAAGAATGTTCGGCGGGAAGCAGACATGGCCATAAAATAGTTTGAGCGTAGACGGGATGCAGTAAAACTAATCGTTTTTTGGAGTAAATCAATCCGTTGCCTGCTGCACGACTTTTTTTTGCGGTACACCTCACAGGGTCCCACGCCGGACAGCCCTCCGGGTAGCCGGTTATTTATGAGGCAGACCGTGCTGTGGCTATGGGCGTATTGTTGTATTTTTACCCGGCTGCTCCGGTATTACCCGACCAGCTGTTTATTCGTCTGTTATGAAAAAGACCCTCTTCCAAACCCTGTTTCTGTTGACCCTGGCTACGCTTTCGGCCACGGCTCAGTTCTGTTTTTCGCCCCAGCAGCCCCAGCCCGACCAGGTTGTATCGTTTACCTATTCGCCACAAACGACACCCCTGGCCAGGGACAGCACGCTGGAAGGGCGTTACGTACGCTACGGTGCTCCCACTATGATGCGCATTAGTCAACCCACCACCGTTACGCTGGTTCGGCAGGGTAACGATTACGTAGGCCAGGTCTATCTGCCGAAGAAAGATGTGGCGGGTACCATGCTTTATTTCCGGAACAGCCGCATCCCAAACCGGACCGACCTGAACAAAGGGCAGTTTTACACTATTCCGGTCTGGGATGCGACGGGACGCATAGTACCCCACGCTACGGGGGGTCAGGCATCGGTGTTTACGCGCACGCACTTACCCGCCGAAGCGGGTTTCAGGCCCGACCAGAGCTGGGTTATTACGCTGCTGGAACACGAACTGGCCCAAAACCCGGCCCTGCGACCCCAGTACTGGTATGATTTACTGGCGGCCCGGATAAAACAGCGCAAACCAGGGTACGGTCCCCAGGTAAAATCCGCCATTGAATCGTACCTGGCTTCCCGCCCGGAGCCCTCCCCTGCCGAGCTGGCCGATGCCGCCCGCCTGTACGAGAGCATGGGTGATTTTGCCAGGGTGAAAGCCCTGCGCGAACGCCGAAAATCCGTAGAACCCGCCGGTGCGCTCATGCAGAAAGACCGGGCGATGGCCATTCGAACGGAACCAAACTGGGCGAAGAAAAAAGTAGCCTACGCGGCATTCTGGAAGGAATTCCCTACCTCCACGTACCTGCCGGCCCTGACGATTATGATGACCGACGACTATTACAAGCAAAACGATATTGCCGGCATGATGGCCTTTGTGGGGCAGCAACCCGACTCCTTCATCGATGCAGGGATGCTGAACACCATTGCTTTCAAGATGGCCGATGAACGGCGGTCGGTGCCGGAAGCCGAACAGCTGACCAAACGCGCGCTGGCCGTGTTGAAAAACCAGGCCCGACCCACTGATGTGTCGGGCGACTGGACCGCCGAAAAGCAAAAACGGCAGCGGCAACTGATGAATACCTACGCCCGGACCCTGGAACAGCAGGGCAAATACGCCGAAGCCTACACCGCCTACCAGGACGTGCTGACCCCCGATACGGTCAATGAAAACGATTCCCGGACCATTGAGCGGTACTTTCAGTGTGCCCTGCGTACCAACCACGGGAACGAAGCCCTGCCGGTCATCGAAGAAGCAGTGCAGCTGGATAAAGCCACGAAAAGCCTGAAAGCCACCCTGCATGACTGGTACGCCAAACAACCCGGCCAGACGGTGGCCAAAGCCGATGCCTACCTGAAGGACCTCGAAGCGGATGTAGTAGCCGACAAGCGGGATGAAATGCAGCAGAAACTCATCAATGAACCGGCCCCTGCCTTCTCCCTGACCGACCTGAAAGGACGAACGATTTCGACATCGGCCATGAAAGGAAAGGTAGTCGTGCTCGATTTCTGGGCTACCTGGTGCGGGCCCTGCATTGCCTCGTTCCCGGCCATGCAACAGGCGCAGACCCGCTTCAAAAATGACCCGGACGTGCGCTTTCTGTTCGTCAATACCCGCGAGGGTGGCCCCGTGCAGCGCGTGTACACCTTCATGGATAAACACCCATACGACTTTGTCGTGCCCCTTGACGGGCAGCAGAAAGTAGCCAACGCCTACAAAGTACAGGGTATTCCGACCAAAATAGTGATTGGCCCGAATGGGCGGGTGCGGTACCGAAGCATTGGGTATAACGGTGATCCCGAAGCCACTGTTGATGAACTGGCGCTGGTGGTGGAGATGCTTAAAGACGGCAAGTAATACCCCATGACAACGGTTCGCCCCGCTACCCCCGCCGATCTGCCAGCCCTGGCTGCGCTTCTCAAACGCGTCATTCCCCAGATGAACCGGGCGGGGAATTTCCAGTGGGACGACCACTATCCGAACGAAGCCGTGTTCAGTCAGGATATGGCCAAAGACCAGCTGTGGGTTGCGGAGATTGATAATCAAGTGGCGGGCGTGGCCGCTCTGACCGAAGACCAGGAACCGGAATACGCGCAGGTCGGCTTTGATCTTAATCAGCGGGCTATTGTGACACACCGGCTGGCCGTTGACCCCGCTTTTCAGGGAAAGGGCGTTGGGTTAGCCTTACTGGCACTGGCCGAGAGGCTTGCGCTGGAGCGGGGCATCCGCTTTCTGCGCATCGACACCAATTCCGAAAATCAGGTAACGCAGCGGCTGTTCCCCAAAGCAGGGTATATCTACGCCGGAGAAATCACCCTTGGTTTCCGGCCGGGATTGCGGTTTCTGGCCTATGAGAAGAACCTGCAGACGGGGGATACCTTACCGCAGGAACGCGAATGACTTACCCTGATAGCGGGGTAACAGAATACTTTCCCGAAGCAGGGAAAAGGACTGAAAGGCACTGGCCGAAGCAGCTACATTGTCCAGCCAGGCCGGGATTTCGCCACCGGGGTCAAACCGAACGGTATAGACAATCTGCATCTGATTACTGGTTGCCTGCCGCACCTGCCAGTTGGCCAGCCAGTCGGTAACGCGTACCCGGCCACTGTGGGGTGCAATCAGATTGGGAATATCAACCCCCTTTATGGACAATATTTTAGACGTTGGGACATAGTTGAACGTTAGCCTGACGGTCATGTCCCGGTCGCTCACCGGCCAGGGCAGGGAGCTCACCCCGTAGTAAATCAGCTCGGTTTCGCTGATGCGTTTGACCAGCCTGGCCGACTTCATTTTATAAATCACCTTTTCGTAATTACCAATGTCCGACAGCAGGGCCACCAGCTGCTGTTGCGTACCCGGCATGGTACACTCAACCTTGAGTTCGGATAATTTGGTATTGGGCAACCGCCGGGAGTAAACCCGTATCTGGTCTTTATCCTTTTCCAGTTTCCAGTCGTCACTCGGGTGCGTACGCCCGGCTTCCGTGCCTACTCCGTAGCTCCCCAGCAGTACACCCAGGTAGCAGCCTAATGCCAATAAATTCATCGCGTATATATGCATAATCAGTAGTGCTCCCGGCCAGTCAACAAGACTAGGGTTGCTTTTGTTGGCAGTAAACGGATTACTTAAACACCAGCGGGCGTCCTTCTTTGGGTACTAAAAACCGGTTTTCGGGGATAGTGGCCGCTTTGAGGGCTTTTCTCAAATCATCGACCGGCTCGAACAACCCATCGTCCCCCTGCTGAAACGTACCAAAATGAATACCCACCGCCTGCTGCGCGTTCAGGTCCGTAAACGCCTGCACTGCACCGGCGGGCGACACGTGCACCGGTGCCATAAACCATTCCGGCCGGTACGAGCCAATGGGTAGCAGCGCCAGCTTTATCCCCTTGGCCCCGGCCACCCGGCGGGCCTGCTCCCCAATTTTTTTAAAATGTGGGCCATAGCCACTATCCCCGCAAAAGTAGGTCGTTCCAAAACCGGTGTGGAGCAGGTACCCGCACCAGAGGGTCTCGTCGCGGTCGAAAAGCCCCCGGTTGCTGAAGTGCTGCGCCTGCGTGCAGGTAAGCTGAAGTTTATCGGTAATCTGCAGTGTATCGGTCCAGTCGAGTTCGCGGGTGGTACGTCCCCCAATCGATTTGGGCAGGTACGACACGCCGAGGGGCGTAACGAACAGCGGGTTGAAGGCGGTTACCAGTTTCTTCAGCGTAGGCAGGTCGAGGTGGTCGTAGTGGTTGTGGCTTAACAGCACCACGTCGATGGGCGGCAGATCCTCAAACCGAAGTCCCGGCGGACGCTTGCGTTTGACACCCAGCCACGAGGTCGGCCCCACCCGCTCCGACCAGACGGGATCGGTCAGGATGTTCAGGCCGCTGGTCTGAATCAGAAAGGTGGAGTGATTTACGAACGTGAGCACCAGGCTATCGCCCTCAATACGCGTGGCCGGCCGCGCGCCCACAAACGCATCGGGCTGGTCGGGCCAGGGACCTTTATCGCGGTGGAGCAGCCACTTGAGCAGGCCCCCTTTTGTGCGTTCCGGCATGCCCGGATTGACGAATTTCTTCCCGTTAAAATGATCGGTACTGGGCCCTCTGTATCGCGGAGCACAGGCCGAAAAAGTTATTAGAAAACAGGACAGGATAAGCAGCGGTAGCGTAAAGCGCATGAGTTGGGTAATGGATAATTGTCAGTATCAGGGGTGTCGGGCAACCATCACCCGGCTTGTTTGCCTCCGACGCGGTATCTGACGTGCGTTATAGCACTATTGAAAAAATAAATAAAACGCGTTTCTGTCATCCCGACAGAAGGCGCCGGCAATAACTACCTTTTTACCAGGTACTTACGCCTGACATTTTCCATAAAACGCGGCATCGATGAAACCATAAAACGAAAAAAAATGCCATCCATTTTACCCAGTCACTCCCGCACGTGAATTGTGCTCTGGCGCAGGCGCAGGTACGTCCCGTCGCGGTTGGAGAAGGAAGCCCGGATTTCGGCCGCCAGCGAGAGGGCAATTTCTTCGGGCGACACGGCCCCGATGTCCAGCCCGACGGGGGCGTGGATGCGCGGAAAATCGTCGTCGGCAATGGGGTTACCTTCGTCGGCCAGTTCAGCCCAGATTCTCTCGGACCGGACGCGGGGACCCAGCATCCCGATGTAGGGCGCGTCGGTAGCCAACACCTTCGGCAGGTTTTGCTTGTCCGTTTTGTAGTCGTGCGACATCAAAACAATGGCCGTATGGGCATCGAACAGGATATCCGTGAAGTTTTCGGGCGGGACAATCTCATCCACGATGGCCGCAATTTTCCGGTTGACTTTCAACGGATTGGCCACGACCGTTATCCGCCAGCCCATCTCCCTCACCAGGCGCGTGAGGGGATACACATCGTACTGATGCCCCCACAAAACCAGGTGCGTTTCGGGGGCCAGTATCTCGACGAAGGCTTCCAGCACCTCGCCGTCTGGTCCGTCAAACCGATACGGAGCCGATACGCCTTTGGCGATGCGGGCCTGAATCTTTTCGTCCAGCTGCGGCTGAATGGCCGGGTTTTCCAGTACGTTCAGACTGGTAGTATCAGTATACCGGATTACATCGCCTTCGCTGATGGAGGGCCAGTTACCTTTCAGGCCGGTAATGGTCAGCAGGACGTGGGTTTGACGCGATTCGTTCATGCAACGTTTCAGTACTTCGACGGGGTTTGTTGAGTCGGTAAAGTTCAGCGGGGTAAACAGCACGTCGATGATACCGTTGCATCCCAGCCCTACGCCAATCTGGTGCTCATCATCGGTAGTGGTGTCGTAGGTAATTTTGGACGGCGACGCTTTGGCAATGGCCAGCCGGGCGCGTTTGAGGGCATCCCCTTCCAGACACCCCCCGCTGATGCCGCCAATCCAGACGCCGTCGCTCATGACCAGCATCCGGGCACCGGTACGACGGTACGATGACCCTTCTACCCGCACGACGGTAGCCAGCGCGGCCTGCGTCGTGTTTTTGTCGAGGTGGTCGTAGCCATCAATAATTGCTTTAATTTCTTTCATTTACTAGCCTGGATGAGTTGACGGCTTAACCGGTTTACCCCTGAATTCCCCGGGGAGACTCAATTCGATTACAAATAAAGTTCTCTTCCGGGGATTTAGGCGTAGAATGACCACGGAAAACCGACCCCTGAACTGTTCCTGTACCAGCCCTCAACGATTAAAAACCGTACGGCCCGGCTTTTGGTTTGCGTCCTCCGTTTTTACAACCAGCGCCCTACGGCTTTCAGGCTATCCAGGTTATGTACGGGGGCAAACACATCCAGGAAAGGCATGGCGGCCTGCATGGCCGATACGGTTGGCTGAAACGACGGGTTGCCCGCCAGCGGATTGAGCCAGACCAGTTTGCGGGCTTTTGCTTTAATGCGGCCCAGGCTTTCGGTGAGCACGGCCACCTCGCCGGTATCCCAGCCATCGCTCAGGATAATCACCAGCGTCTGGCTATCGACCAGTGACAGGTAACTATCCGTAAACTCCCGCAGCGACTCCCCTATTCGGGTGCCGCCCCCCCAGCCCGTTACGGTATCGGCCAGGTGTTTGATGGCATCCGGAAAGGGGCGGTTTTTGAGGGCGGGGGTGATACGGTGCAGGCGGGTGCTGAACACGAACGTTTCGATGCGCCGAAAAACGGTCTGAAACGCGTACATGAACTGAATCAGAAACGTACTGTACAAATCCATTGACTGACTCACATCGGCCAGAATCACCACTTTTAATCGGTTCTTACGCGGTTTCCGGTAAGCCAGCTCAACCAGTTCGCCCCCGCGACGCAGGTTTTTGCGGAGGGTCTGCCGCAGGTCGAACTGCCGGACGCTGGTGGTTTTCTGCTGACGGCGGTTGGCGCGTCGGGCCAGGGTGAGTGACAACTCGCGGATGCGCTGCATGAGTTCGGGCAGGTCGTCGGCCGCGATGGCCGAAAAATCCTGCTGCGAGAGATTTTCCTGCGTCGAATAGGTGGTCAGTTCGGTTTCCTCCGTTGGCTTGTTGCCATACAGCCAGGATTTCAGTTGATTGAAACTCGGCTGCGGACTTTTGGTCGGTCGCTGCCGGTTGGGGTCGTCTTTTGTTTTGGCATCCACCGCCGTTTCCAGTTCTTTCCAGTACTGGGCAAACAACCGGTCGAACAGGGCCAACTCCGCCGACCGCCGACAGAACACCGTCCGAAACGCCAGCCGAAAATCATCCCGCAATCCCAATGTCCACATAACCCAACGCCAGCAACGCCGTCGCTTCCTCATCGGGACCAATGCCCAACCCGTTGTCGCGCAGGAAGCGCGAAAAAGCGATGACGTTTTCGGGCAGGGTTAGTTTGCGGGTGATGAGCATGAGGGGATGAAGAGGTGAATCTTTTTACAACAACGTCCTTCTTCTCGATCTAATCAGCATACTTAATAAATAATTCATCTTCAAATCCAAATATTGTCAGGGCTTGTTTTATTCTGTCAAACTTACCAACACTATCAATATTTGCTTCAATATAGTAAGTGTCATTTAGCTGAACCGCTTGTCTAATATCGTCTTCAACTGGTGTCTTTGTTAAGCTAATGCCTTTTGCCAATGTCTGATGTGAAAAAGGTTTCAGGCTGCAAATCAAAAAGTTGTTTAAACACTTCGATATAAAGCTTTGCAACTTGTGTTATTTCAAGTTTTTGATTGAAGAAAATCGCATACTCCAATTTCTTAAATTTGGGGTCTTCTGCATCAAAGATGTTTATTTCATCGCTGATTGTTTCCAATTCAATTTGTATATCTGGGATTTCCCAAATTTTAATAAACCTCTCTGCAATCAGGTTTGCCCTATTTTCTATTTCCTCTTTGTCCCATTTTGATTTTTCTTTCAAATCTCTATTTAGCCATAGACGGCTATAAATATATCCCTGCTCCTTACCTTCATAATTCATTTGTCGTTTATCCAAGAAAAGACTTGTTTCCAAGTTTACCGTTGTTCCCTGAAAGTGTCAAATTGCCAATAGTATTCAGATAGGTTTCTTTAATCAAATCGTATTCATCACCACCTAATTCAATTTTCCATTTCGCATCTGGATTTTGAGGAAAGATATGTTCAATAGTAATATCTGAATTGCCTTCAATAATGACAGGTTCATTGTTTTGGTAGTTTTCAAGGCGTTCAAGTAGATAGGTTCTGTTCTTTGGTTTAATATTGTAAACATCCTTCTCTTTTAAAGCGTTAATGGTTTCAGTATCTCTTGGGAAGCGCTGAACTCCTGACCTTTGCAACAATGATTTTTGAATTGAGAACAAATAGTTATCGGGCTCAACCTTGTCATATAAATTCATGAATATTTTATTTAGAGCATTGGTAGGTAGGGCTAAAATAAAACGTCTGAATGTAAATGATTGAACAAGTGAAAGGATAGAAATAAAATCTTTTTTTTCAATAATGCTATTTGAATAATCTTCATACACTTTCATTAAAAAGGGAAAGGCTACATTTATTTCCAGTCTGTTTATGTATTCAAGCTGTGTTCTGATTTCTCTGTCTGCTTCGTTTTTCGGATTTGTTAGCTTGTTATAATATTTTACCAGTGATTTTAATTCCGATAAAACTATTTCCAATTCATCTATAGTTGAAGTCGGATATTTTTCTTTAAACTTTACATAAACATCCCCTTTAAGTAATCACGCAGAATTAAATATCATTTTATTTTTCTTGACAAGATTGTCAAAACAGATTTTATATTCTTGTCCAAATCCCCGAATAATGGCAAAAATAGCCTTTTTTAGACGGCCCCAGGAACTGTAATGAAGCTTCTGCAACCACCTATACTTTAGAAATCGCCATAGAATTTCAATCGGATTCAGATGCGGACTGTAAGTGGGTAAAAAGAAGAGATACATGTCTTGCTCTTCCCACTTGGCCTGTTGGTCGTAAACCGCTTGGCAACGATGAATGGGACCATTATCCAGCACAATGACAACCGGTTTTGAATGGGCTTTACTAATGAAATCAGTCAATGAATCAACGATAAATTCACCACTTAAACTCTGTTCTTTATGATAAACACTCAAATGATTGTCTAATCGCATCAAGCCAAATAAATTGAGCCGCTTGCTTTTTGTACGACTCATAATCTGGATTTGCTGACCCTTCTTTGCCAGCCGTAAGGTACATAAGGCTGAAGAGTAATCCCCGTTTCATCAGCGAAGTATAACTCAATCAGCCCACATACCCAGAGTGTTAGCAACACCTGCCAGCGAGATAGCCCATCGGCATTAGCCTGGGCATTTCTGTTTGGGCTTCGTCGTGCGTCGGATCGTACCAGCAGGATCATTTTTTTTAAAAGCGTTGGTCTCTATCCCGACTCATGGTCTGTCCCAAGGCCTGTTCCAAGTCAGTCTTGATACGTTGGGCATCCTGATAATGGGCTGAAACAGCTTTAGTCAGCTGTTGTTGATGGATCGGGTTTGTCAAGCTCAGGATGGGTTTACGGCCATGTCCTTTTTGGCGCATCAGTCCGACTATGCCCTGTTGTTGCCAGTTGGTGAGCCACTTGCCAACCGAATGCGGGGAAACTTCAACCTGATTAGCAACCTCTTTGGCCGAGAAGCCTTTATGACTCCAGAGTAAGCTTTGACAAGCGCGTCGGAACTCATATTTGGAATGATTTTTAATCGCTTCTCGCAAGGTGAGTTACTAGGGCTCAGACAGGGTGACACAACGTTTTTGGCGGCTCATACCGCAAGATAGTTAAATGATA
>CAWARB010000015.1:0-90601 GCA_963784335.1 uncultured Cytophagales bacterium
TGACCATTGACGCGCATCAGCATTTCTGGCATTTCGACCCTATCCGCGACAATTGGATTACGGACGATATGGCCATCATCCAGCGCGATTTCCTGCCCGCCGACCTGGAGCCGGTGCTGGCTCAGAACGGCATCGACGGTTGTGTGGCCGTTCAGGCTTCGCAATCGGAAGAGGAAACGACATTTTTAGTCAACCTGGCCCACACGTACGACATCGTGAAAGGCGTGGTCGGCTGGGTCGATTTGCAGTCGGAGACGTTGCAGGAGCGGCTGGACTACTTTTCAAAGTACAAGGTTATAAAAGGATACCGGCACGTGGCGCAGGCCGAGCCCGACGATTTTCTGATTCGTCCGGCGGTAGTACAGGGCATCCGTCAGCTGGCTGATTACGGCATGACGTACGACTTGCTGATTTACCCCAGCCAGCTCAAAGCGGCCCTGCATCTGGTACGCGCCGTGCCGGAAGTCAACTTCGTTATCGATCACTTGGCCAAGCCTTACATAACGAAACGCGAAATTAACCGCTGGTCGAACTTCATGGCCGAGGTTGCCAAAAACGCGAACGTTTCGTGCAAACTATCGGGGATGGTAACCGAAGCCAACTGGCATACCTGGAGCAAGAAAGATTTTTTTCCCTACCTGGATGTCGTTTTTGAA
The DNA here is from genome assembly GCA_963784335.1 of uncultured Cytophagales bacterium. GTDB lineage: Bacteria > Bacteroidota > Bacteroidia > Cytophagales > Spirosomataceae > Spirosoma. The sequence goes on from CAWARB010000015.1 coordinate 657, forward strand.
CACTTCGGCCCCGACCGGCTGCTGTTCGGTTCTGATTGGCCGGTTTGCCTGGTAGCGGCTGATTACACCCAGGTAAAAACGCTGATCGCTGATTATCTGACTCCCTGGGGTGAGGAAGTCCGGGAAGAAGGTATTTGGCGAAAACGCCGTATCATTTTATCGTCTGGACAAATAGCCGCTGTTAAACGCACTGTCATTATGAATTGCTTCGTTGGCGTTGACGTCGGTACGACCAACGTAAAAGCCCTGGCTATGCCGCCCGATCTGGACCAGATGCTGGCGCACGCATCGGCTCCCGTTACTACCCTCAACCCCGAACCCGGCTACGCCGAACAGGACCCGGCCGAAATCTGGTCCGCTTTTGTGCAGGTCATTTCCGAAATAAGTCGGGAAGCTGGCCAAAGGTGGGCATACCATCACGCACCTCACGTTCAGCACGGCCATGCATAGTTTGCTGCCGATGGACTCTGACGGTACTCCGCTGGGAAACGCCATTATCTGGTCCGACAACCGGGCCGAAGCACAGGCCAATGCGCTTGCGGGTTACACAGGCCAAACTGGGCAACGCCATTTACCGGGAAACGGGTACGCCCATTCATCCCATGATTCCACTGTGCAAACTAGCCTGGTTACGCGAACACGACCCCCGTTTGCTCCACCGCACTGCCCGTTTTGGCTCAATCAAAGAGTTTTTGTGGCATAAACTAACGGGTGAATTTGAAGTGGATTTCTCCATTGCTACAGCAACGGGTCTGTTCAATGAAAAGAAACGGCAGTGGAGCCAGAAGGCGATGGCGTACGCCGGGGTTCGACCCGACCAGTTATCAACGCCCGTACCCACCACCCACCTCCGAACGTACCAACCCCGGCCAGAAACGGAAAATACTGAATTACCTGCCGGCGTTTCGCTGATTATTGGCGCGTCAGACGGTTGCCTGGCCAATCTGGGAGCGGGTGCTATCAAGAAAGGAACAGCCACGCTAACCATCGGTACCAGTGGTGCCATTCGCCAGACGGTGCGCAAACCCCTGCGGGATACCAAAGGCCGGTTGTTCTGTTATTTTCTGGATGAAGGCTACTACGCCGTGGGCGGGCCAACCAACAACGGGGGTAACGTACTGGAGTGGGTAGCCGAAAAACTTACCGGGCTGGATACCGAAGCCGTGCTCCAGGAAGCCGCCAACATAGACCCCGGCTCCGATGGGTTGCTATTCCTGCCCTATTTGCAGGGCGAGCGGGCACCACTGTGGGATGCTTCGGTGCGGGGGGCTTACCTGCAGGTAGACTGGCAACATACGCGGGCGCATTTTATCCGCGCTGCACTGGAAGGCGTCCTGTTCAACTTACTAAGCATCAATGAACTACTAAAGGATTATACCGGCTCTGCCCGGGTCATTCATGCCAACGGTGGCTTTGCGCAATCAACGCTGTGGGTGCAAATGCTGGCCGACATATCGGGCATACCAGTCCGACTCAACGCCAGTAACGAAAGCGGCTCTATGGGCGCTATATTATTGACCATGAAGGCAATCGGCCTGGTGAAAACGCTGGATGAAGCGGCTGACCGTGTTACGTTTGGCGATACATTCGAACCGAATCTAGCCAGGCATAAATTATATCTGGCTGAGTTTATCACCTGGCAGAAAGCACAAATGAGTTTATAACTTCGTGAGTAGCATGCCAAATAGCAGGCTTTCATCAACATTCGTCCCGAAGCGTACTTTCTTCTCGAAACGCAGGCCCAGCTTTTCGAGCAGTCGGATCGAGTTTTCGTTGGTTGGTTTGGTAATGCCTGTAATCCGCGTAAAGCCCAGCACATCCCGCCCGTAAGCAATCAACGCTGAGGCCGATTCATACCCGTACCCCTGCCCGGTGTAGCCCGGCAGAAAGGCGAAACCAATATCTACGTCGGGTAGAAACGTACGCTTGTGCAATCCACACATGCCAATAAGCGCCTTATTACTTTTTAGCCGGACAGCATAGGGCCCAAATCCATGCTGCCGGTAACTGCTTATTGGATTGTCCAGAATGTACTGATGGGCATCCTTCACTGTTCGTACGCCCCGGTCGCCGATGAATTCGAGCCAGCTGGGCATGTTCAACAGGGTAAGGATAAAAGGAGCATCGTCAACCGTAAACTTGTCGATGAGCAGACGGTCGGTTTCGAGCATGATGTACCAACAATTAAAACGCCACCGCTTTCAAGCGCAGTCCCGTATCTTCCGGCAGGCCAAATACCAGGTTCATGTTCTGAACGGCATGGCCCGATGCGCCTTTGGTCAGGTTGTCGATAACGCTGGTAATGAGCAGTTGCCCATCGTGTACTTCCAGATGCAGCAGGCATTTATTGGTGTTCACCACCTGCTTTACATCCACCGGCGCATCGCTGACGTGCGTGAACGGATGCGTTTCGTAATAACTCCGGTACAGTTGCTTTGCCTCGTCCAGTGTTCCGGTAAAGGGTGTATACACATTGGCCATAATGCCCCGCGTGAAATCGCCCCGGTAGGGTACAAAGTTAATGGCCGCCCTGAAATCGGGGTCAAGCTGGGTCAGGCTCTGCCGAATTTCGGTCAGGTGCTGGTGCGTGAATGCCTTGTAAATGGATACGTTATTGTTGCGCCACGTAAAGCCCGTTGTGGACACCAGGGCCTGACCCGCTCCCGTGCTGCCCGTAATGGCTGAAACCTGCACGTCGTGTGTGAGCAGGTTTGCTTTGGCCAGCGGCAGCAGGGCCAGTTGAATACTGCTGGCAAAGCAGCCGGGATTGGCAATCCGCATGGATTCCTGAATCCGGTCCCGGTTTAGCTCGGGCAGGCCATACACAAAATCATCGGTCTCGCTCCGGAAATCGGCGCTGAGGTCGATAACGGCAATATCGTCAGACACTTCGTTTTCGGCCATGAACGTAACCGATGCCCCATGTCCCGAACAAAGAAAAATAACGTCGACGGGTAAGTTATCCCCGTCCAGAGCCGGTAGGGTACCTGAAAAAGTAAGGTCGGTATCGCCCAGCAAATCCGTGTGCGTGGCCCAGACAGGCTTACCCGCCTGACTGTTACTGTGCACGAAGGCTACCTTCGCAAACGGGTGATTGATAAGAATCCGCAGCAACTCACCACCCGTGTAGCCTGCTCCGCCAATGATACCCACATTTATTGTTTCCATACGTATTGTCTAACCGCCACCTTACCGGATTGATTCATCAACCGTCGGGTGGCGTTTGTTCAGGGTGCTGAACCAGTTCATAGCCCGCTCCAGCACCGTATCGTCAAAATTGGCTACGTAGTCACTGACAAAACCAGGGCGATTGATGGTCAACTCTTTACTAAGCAGGTGATTATGCAGAACGGTTGTGGGCTGACTGGGAATCGGATAAAACTGAATCCCCATCCCGTTTTTCTGAAACGAAAACGTCGGGCACCCCAGGCAGCACAAATGCATCGGTAGCGAATCGAGGGTAAAAGCAGCCTGTGATTGCTCACTCAAACTAGCCACATCTGACAGGTTCAGCGTGCCCACGGCTGGCACAAGACGGTCTGCCTCCGCCGGGTTATCGGCCCGTACCCGCTCATACAAGGCTGTGGTAAACGCCTTCTGCCCGCTAAAAACCAGGGGATGCGGGCTCGTAGTCAACAGTTGGTTGGCTAACTCAGCCCAGAAGTCAATGGAGAGCATACGTACCTCATTCCCGGATTCCGGAAAAATCAGCACGGGTTTCTGCGCCGGAACCGGGCGATTCATTTTGGCCCACAGCTGAGCCGGCGATTGATTCGGGTGAAAGAAATACGGTTCAACGGTTTCCAGACTACCGCTAATTCCCATCGGTTTCAGCACCATCAGAATCAGGTCGAAGTTGTGAATTTCGCCTTCCGGAATGAAAAACTCACTATCGAGCAATCCCCCGAAGCCCCGCGTACCAAACCCAAATTTCTGTTTGACTTTTAGCCAGGGCAATACAAAGTGCATGGGCGAATCCGAGAACCGGACATCGACCGAAAAATCATATACCGTATCCCGCAGTGCTTTTACGGCTGATTTAGCGGTTTGAAAAAACTCCTGCCATTTCCCCCATTTAGATAACGGCCGCCGGTTGGTACTGACGTGATTCAGGTGAACAACCCGCCGGATGTAGGGATTATCTTTCCAGATGGGATCGCACCAGCTACCGGCCAGCACATCAATCTGCGCGTTTGGATAGCGTGCACGGATGAGCGGGAAGGCATAACTCAAAATCAGCGCGTCGCCCAGGTGCCCGGAGGTCATCAGCAGAATGGCTGGGGCATCGGTATTGAGCAGGGCCGTAGTTTCGCTTTTTGTACGACCCACGGGCATACGCGTCCACCACTACATCGAGTAGCTGGAGGGGGTAGCCAATGCTCCGGGGAGCGCAGTATTTTCGCGCCTTACCGATCACTGATCATTTATTTTTCCGTAGATCATTACCTGGTTGGATGCTACTTTGGAGAAGCCCCGCACATCGTCGCCGGTCCAGGCGTTGTTCATCTCGCCGTACGAACCAAACTTCGCCGACATCAGGTCGTGGTCCGATTCAATACCCAGCACCTGAAAGCGGTAGGGAGCCAGCAGGACGTGTACTTTCCCCGACACATACGCTTGGGTATCGTTCAGGAAAACTTCGATGTTCCGCATCACGGGGTCCATAAACTGACCTTCGTGGAGCATGGTGCCATACCAGTTGGCCAGCTGCTCTTTCCAGTACAACTGCCACTTGCCCAGCACGTGTTTCTCCAGCGTGTGGTGCGCCTTAATCAAAATCAGCGGAGCCGGGGCTTCAAAACCAACCCGCCCTTTGATACCGATAATCGTGTCGCCCACGTGAACATCGCGGCCAATACCAAACGGTCCGGCCAGTTCGGTAAGCTTACGGATGGCATCCACCGGATTTTCGAAGCTTTTCACCGGCAACAGCTTTAATTTCGCCATGCTCAAAGGTAAGGGTAATGGTTTCCGGTTCGGTTTTGGTCACCTGCGTGGGCCAGGCTGATTCGGGCAGAAACTGATCGGAGGTAAGGGTTTCCCTCCCTCCTACTGAGGTTCCCCACAGGCCTTTATTGATGGAGTAAGCCGCTTTGTGCCACTCCTGATCGACGCCTTTCGCTTTCAGGTATTCGATTTCGGCCTCCCGCGACAGGCGCAGGTCGCGGATGGGCGTGATGATTTCGGCTTCGGGCGCAATGATCCGAAACGCCATGTCGAAGCGCACCTGATCGTTGCCGGCACCGGTGCTGCCGTGGGCAATGGCCGATGCGCCAATTTCCCGTGCGTATTCGGCAGCGGCAATGGCCTGGAAAATTCGCTCGGCACTGACTGAAAGCGGGTAAGTGTTGTTTTTCAGCACGTTACCAAACACCAGAAACTTCAGGCATTGCTGGTAATAATCATCCGTTTTGGAGATGGTTACGTGCGATTTCACCCCCAGTGAATAGGCCCGTTCTTCGATGGCCTTGAGTTCGTCATCGGAGAAGCCGCCCGTATCGACCAGCACAGAGTATACCTCCATACCCCGGTCTTCATTTAGATATTTAACGCAGAAGGAGGTATCGAGACCTCCGCTAAAGGCAAGTACTACTTTTTGAGACATCAGCGAATAGAGACAAGCAAGCCGTACAACCCGTTGTTCAGATAGTTTTGAGGGGGCAAATATCGGGCTTTTAGGCTAAAGTTGGGTGAATAAACTCACACTTCCCCTCCTACTTGCCAATGCAGAACTTACTAAATATCGACTCCAGAATCATCCGTCTGTGACTGGCCCGTCAACTCGCCCAGATGCTGCAACGCTACCCGCAGGTCCATCGCCAGCCAGTCGGGGGTGACGCCGGTATCCAAACCCGTTATGGCGCGGGCCAGGGCTTCATCAGTACCGGTGAGGTGATTGTAGTGACGGGCATTCGTTACCACGGCACTACCCGTTTGCACGGCCGAATCGGTGCGAACGCGGGATGAAAGGGCCGCTTTCAATTCGTCCAGATGGGTTTGTTTAGCCGCCGAAATCCAGAGGACTTCTTCGCCCAGTATCTCCTCTAAGGCCTGACGGGTGCTATCCGTAATGGCATCCAGCTTGTTACCCACCAGCAGATACGGTTTACCGGATGCACGAACAACATCGACGGCCAGTTGTAGTTCGTCGGGTTGTACGTTCTTGCCATCGAACAGGTAGACGACCAGAGCCGCATCGCGCATTTTCTGCTGCGTTCGCTCAATGCCGATGGCTTCTATCTGGTCGGTGGCCTCCCGTAGTCCGGCGGTGTCGATAAGCCGGAAGCGAATGCCGTCAATGAACAGTTCATCTTCAATGACATCGCGGGTGGTGCCGGGAATATCGGATACAATGGCTTTTTCCTCGTTCAGCAACGCGTTCAGCAGGGTCGATTTACCGGCGTTGGGCTTACCGATGATAACCGTTGGCACCCCATTTTTAATGGCGTTACCGGTCGAGAAAGAGTCGATCAGCGGATGCAGTACCCGCCGAATATCAAGCATCAGTTGCCGGAGCCGGTCGCGGTGGGCAAACTCCACGTCTTCTTCCCCAAAGTCCAGTTCCAACTCCACCAGGGCCACAAAATCAATGAGTTGCTGGCGAAGGTCTTTCAACTGCCGGGAGAAACCACCCCGCAACTGGGTCAGGGCCGCCCGGTGACTGGCATCCGAGTCCGACGCAATCAGATCGGCTACGGCTTCGGCCTGCACCAAATCGAACTGGCCGTTCAGGAAAGCCCGTTGCGTGAACTCGCCCGGCAGGGCCAGCCGCACGCCTTCCTGCATCAGCCGACGCAGAATCTGCTGGATAATAAACTCCGACCCATGGCATGAAATCTCGACAACATCTTCTTTAGTAAACGACTTTGGTGCCCGAAAAACGGTTACCAGCACTTCGTCGATGATGCTGCCCTCTTCATTACGAAGGGTACCGAAATGGGCCGTATGGCTAGCCTGAAGGGTAAGGTTTTTCCCCTTGAAAAATCGCTGTGTCCGGTCGATGGCACCGTCGCCCGATACGCGGATAACGGCAATGGCCCCTATACCGGGTGCGGTAGCTAAAGCGGCAATGGGCTCTGAGTGAAACAAGTTGTTGATAGTTTGTTCTCTGCTGCGGTTAACGACCGACAAAAGCTGTAGACCAGCAGCAAAAACTTTAAGAAGCTGTTTTAGTTAATCGCTTTGGCCCAAAAGGGCGTTTTTTGGCTGCTGTCTGCGTCACTTTTTTTGGCCATAGCTACGGCTATGACCTGCGAAAAGTACCTTGTCAGCAACCAAAACCCGCTCCTTTCAGGCTCAAATCGCTAACTCAACCAGCTTCTAAACGAAAGTGGGAAAAATAGGCAGCCGACTGATCAGACCCGCCAACCGCTTTTCGACCGGCACCTGGGGAATGCCCAGCCAGTCGGCGTATTCGTCGCCTAGGAAGAAACGCATTTCACCGGCCGCCAGGTTCCGGGCCGTTTCGGGTAGTGCAATTCCGCGGTCTGTTTGAACGGCCACCTCACCGATGGCATTCAACAACGACCGCGTTAACCCAATACCCGCTTCGGACGTAGTGAACTGACGCCGGGTAATGGCCCTGTTCAGCGTATAGGCTTCCCGCATATTCTGGGGGAGCAAGGCATCGACTACGCCAATCAGCGAGTTGATCACACTCGTAAGGTGCAGGTAATCTTCTTCCTCCTGGTCCGTCAGGGATACCTCCAATTTCCGAAGGCCCAGCAAAACGATGTAGGAAAAGGCGATGTTCGTACCGGCCATGTCCTCCTGATTGACGGGGTGCCCCCACGCATCGTTCCACTTGCCCGAGTGCAACGAAAACCAGCGTGCTCCGGCGTGAATCAACCTTATTTTCAGGGTGCGCGCAACGGCGGTACCGGCACGCCACTCTTTGGCATTATGAACGGCAAACACCCACTCCCCCGTTTCCTGCAACCGGCGGGCCGTATCGTTTTTGATTCGCTCGGTTATCCAGAGAACCTGCGCCCCATTGGCCCCCAGGTAGGTGTAAGGCAGGGAAAACAACCCCAGCGTCAGGCCAATCTTCTGGGCATTTTTTTTGAAAAATTCCATCCCCCGCTGCATCCGGTCCGGATCGGCCCAGGCTGGCAGGCCGGCGTACTGAACAAAAAAATCCTGCACGGCCGGGTGCTGTTCAGCAGTCTGAAAATCGGCCGTATCGGCCAGCCAGCGCATCAGTACCCGCAGTCCGGCCGGGCCATTGGCCGCAACGGCCGCCGTAATAACGGCATCGGCGGGAGCATCGCCCTGCTGGCGAAATGATGCCAGGAGGGTATCTGAAAAAAGACGAGTGGGTTTAACGGAGACTGGCATCGAACAAGTGGAGTTGTACCTGATAACGATGCGTGGAAACGATTGGTTTAATCGAAAACGGGTCGTTACAGGCGAATCTGCAGCCCATCGTAGCCCAGCCGGATGTGGGCCGGTAATTCCTTTTCAACGTCGTGGTGCAGGCCCAGTTTATGGCTGATATGAACGAAATAGGTTTGGCGGGCACCAACCCGCTCCGCCAGAGCCACGGCCTGATTGAGGGTAAAATGGAGACAGGTGCTCGTTCCGCTGCAGGGCATCCAGCACCAGCACCTCCGTACCGTTTACTTTTTCCAGTTCTTCGTCGGAAATGTAATTAAGGTCGGTGAGGTACGTAAAATTGCCAATCCGGTAGCCATACACGGGAAGTTTGTGGTGCATCACATCAATGGGCACTACCCGAACACCCAGCACATCAAAGGGCTTGTTATTGATTTCATGCACCTGCAGGTGGGGAATGCCCGGATACTTCTGGTCGGCAAAAATATAGGCAAACTCCTGCTTCAGTTGCGCCAGCACCGTTGGCCGGCCATAGACGGGCATGTCCTTTCCCGACAGGAAATTGTAGGCTCTTACTTCATCGAGCCCCGCCGTGTGGTCTTTGTGTTCGTGGGTAAAAAGGACGGCATCGAGTTGCCGCAGGTTAAGCCGGAGCACCTGCTGCCGAAAGTCAGGACCGGTATCGATGATGAAACTTCGGCCATTGACGGCAATATGAGCCGATGTCCGAAGCCGCTTATCCCGAAAATCAACGGACTGGCAGACCTCGCAGGTACACCCGATCAGCGGTACTCCCGACGATGTACCCGTACCTAGGAGAGTGATAAGCATGAAGTGATAGTGGTCAGGCGCGGATAGGGAGCAAGTTGCCGACGCATTGCTCCTCCCTACCCGCGCCCAACTACTTAATTGTCGGTCAACTGGTTAACAACTTCAACCAGGCGGTCAAAATTGAGCGGCTTTACAAGAACATCGTTGAAGCCAGCGGTTTTAAACTCTTCTTCGGTATAGTTTTTGGCGTTACCGGTAATGGCAACAATAGGTACGTTGGCTTTCTCAGCATCGGACAAAGCCCGGACGCGCCGAACGCACTCCATACCATCCATCAGAGGCATGTTAATATCTAACAGCAGAATACTAAAATCTTCTTTTTCAAGAATTTGCAATACTTGCTCACCGTTTTTAACGGCTGTGATATCGTAATTCTGAAACTCAAGAATTTTGCGGGCCAGATTCTGGATAACGGAGCTATCTTCGGCAATCAGGACTCGTTTGAAGGATGTCATATGACTAGTTGTATCAGTTGCGATTTAAGGTGGTGAAATTATACAGTTAAATCGGCAAACGCAAAACGCCTTTCCCGATCACTGGCCGGTATAATCTCTTTTCCAGTCAGGTAATGGATCGTGTCATGGGAATGATACAATAAGAAGAACAAAAAATTCAGTTGATACCCCTTAGTCAGCCAACTCTTTTTTCATAACGACGAACTCCAGCGTCTGTTTAGGCACCCCGAATCGGGGGTCGTTTGGAAAGGGTTTCTTTTCTCCGGTAGCCCTGAACCCACGCCGTTCGTACCAGGCAATCAGTTCGTGTCGGGCCGTAATAACGGTAATCGTCAGGGTTTGGCACTGCTGCTGCTGCGCCAGTTCTTCGGCAGCTACCAGTAACTTTTTCCCAATGCCGGCGGTCTGTGCTTCGGGCAATACGGTCAGCATACCCAGGTATAGCTCCGTTCCTTTCTTCTCCAGCGCAACGCAGCCCAATAGGCGGCCTTCGTCTTCGTAGGTCAGAATCGTTTCGGTGGGGTTTCGCAGCATGGCCATCAGGCCAACCTCGTCGATCCGGATACCGTCCAGCAGGTCGGCTTCGGTGGTCCATCCTTTTCGGGAGCCTTCGCCCCGGTACGCGCCGTTTACCAGAGCGCTCAGTGCCGGAATATCCGCTTCGGTAGCGGTTGATATAACGATACTCATCTACTTATTTGCTTACTTCCCGAAAATCTAATTGCTGAATAAGGGCTGGATTTTCGGGGGTCAGGGTGAAAAATACCTCGATAGTAGCTTTCTCCCCTTCCAGCAGAAAATGCCCCCGCAACTGATTTTCCGGGATCAATTCGCCGACGTTCCGGATGTTTCCAGCTTTAGCATACAGGTCCTGAACCACTTTCCGGCGAAAATCGAGCGACTTATCGGGAAAGAAATTCTCCGCGAAAATACCGCTTTGCTGCGCGTTGGTCCAGTCGGGCAATAGTTTCAGCAATTCGGCTTTGCGCTGGGCCAGTATGGGTGATACCGGCAGTTGACGGGGCTGTAGTTTCCCAATGGCTACCAGCGTATCGAGTACGGCGCTGTTTACGGACCCTAACCCTGCGTAGGTCAGGTTAGCGTAGGCGATGACCCCAATCCCGTATTCGGGCAAAAAACGCCACTGACTCCCAAAACCGGGTAACCCGCCACTGTGTCCCACGCCAACCACACCGACACAGTTCTGGCTCCAGCCCAGTCCGTAGCCATAACCACTCGTCACCGGGCAAATCTGCCCGGCCGCGTTTTTCGCCTGGGTAAACAAGCCCGAGAACGTCCAGGGTTGCGCCATTTCCCGAATGGAACTTCGTCTGACGGCGGTCCGTCTAGGGGGTCCCCATCATTACGCGGGGGCCAGGCCGCCTGGTGCAGCGCGACATACTTACTGAAATCCTCGATGGATGTAATCAGGCCGCCCATGGCTCCGTACGACCCATCGTGCAGCAGCGGTTCTTCCACCCACTTGTCATCCAGCCAGCGGTAGCCCAGCGCCAGTTTCTCCGGCTGGCACCTGCGTGTACTCCCACTTCGTATCGTTCATACCCAGTGGTTTCAGAATAGTATCGGTGATGTATTGCTGGTACGGTTTGCCGGATACTGCCGTGATGATATGCCCCAGCATGGCAAAGGCCAGATTACTGTATTCGTAGGCAAACGAGGGAACATTAGCGTTAGAAAGACCACTCTTGATAAGGCTGATCAAATCAGCATCCGAATCGGCCAGTTGCCGGTCGCCCCAGGGGTTGTCTTCCGGGAAACCCGCCGAATGCGTCATCAGGTTACGCACCGTCATTCTAGGCGCGTCGGCGGTAAGGTATTGATGCGCTTTCAGTTCGGGAATATACATTTCGGCGGGGTCGTCGAGTCGAAGTTTACCCGCGTCCCGGAGTTTCAGAATGGCCATCGCCGTGATGCTTTTCGACATGGACGCAATCCGGAACAGGGATTTGGTAGTAGCAGGAATTTTCTTCGCCACATCCGTATAGCCGAACCCACCTGAGTAGACCAGTTTCCCATCCACCACAATGCCAAAGGCCGTACCGGGATAGTGGTACTTCTCAGCCCGGTCCCGATACATTTTTTCAACGATGGGATAGGCAGCTTCCAGCTTTTTCAGCCGGTCGGCATCCGTAAAAACGGGGGGTTTGTAGTTTGTCACGTGCGGCACCGGATGGGTTGCCGATGGCTGGGCGATGGCTGCTGTTGTGAACAGGAGAAGGATAAAGAGGTGAAGAGGCTTCATGGATTTTGGTTGTTTTGTAGAGACGCATATTTGCGTCTCCAGTGCCGGATGGTTTTTGCTGACGCACAGGAGACGCAAATATGCGTCTCTACATAGAGAAAATCATGTAATTTCCAGCACCAGTACGCCCAACGGCGGTAGTTCGAACGGATACGCTACCCTTGCCGGTCCGTTTGCTATTCGTGCGAAAGATATCGGTGAATGAATGCGTATTAGATGCTGATAACTTCATCTTCTGCCATGCTTCGGCGGGGATTTTTACCGATGTTTTAGCCGGTTTCTTTTTGTCGAAATTACAGACAATCAATAATTTTTGATTAGCCGAATAGCGTAGATAACTGAATACCCGCTCCCGGTCATATCCTTTAGCGCCGGTATTGGCAGCCTGCAGATCGTAAAAGGCGCCCGTTCGGATGGCATCGCTACCGGTAACGAGTTTGTTCAGTTGCTGGTAGAACTGCCGCAGTTTTTTCTGGTCATCGGTCAGCTTCCCCCCGTCGAATTTACCCCCGTTGGTCCAGGCCTGGTATTCCGGTATACCCCAGTAATCAAAAATGGTGGTACGGCCATCGTCGCCCTGAAAACCCTCGGCGTTAGTGGGGTTTACGCCCAGTTCCTGCCCGAAATACAGCATAACCGGCCCCGTATGCAAGGTGGCCGCCAGGGTCATGGCCGGTACCGCTACCCAGGGGTCACTGGCAAAAAAGCGGGAGGCAATGCGCTGCTCGTCGTGGTTTTCCAGAAAGCGCAGCATATGCGCCGAAATGTCGCCGGACTCATTTTTCCAGACGTTCGTAATATCGGCCGTTGTTCCTTTCCCTTCCATGAGCCGCCGGAGCGCGTCGTACAGGCCTACCTTGTCGTAGAGGTAATCGAATTTGCCGGTCTGGATATAGTTCTTGTACTGTTTCGGATTATAAATTTCGGCAATAAACACCACCGACGGTTTAGCCGCTTTCACCTCCGGAATGGCCCATTCCCAAAATTCGACCGGCACCATTTCGGCCATGTCGCAGCGGAAACCATCCACTCCCTTTTGTGGCCCAGAACAACAGGATGTCCCGCATCCTCCGCCAGGTAGATGGAATAGGGTCGAAGTACGGCCGCCGGTTGTCCTGGTAGTCGATTCCATAGTTCAGTTTCACCGTTTCGTACCAGTCATCCACGCTGGGTTTAGCCTTGAACACATCGTTTCCGGTTGCTTTAACGGGATTCTCGACGTAGGGTGTGCCGGCAACAGACCGGGCGGAAGTGAAACCCCGTCGGGCACCTGGAATGGTTCGCCCGGCAGGTAGTAGAAGTTGTTTTGCGGGTTGAAGGTTGTCGTCTGTATCGTCCTACTGCCCCATGTCCACAACGCCCGCCGGTTTGGCATCGGAATGATACTCGCGGGCGAGGTGGTTCGGGATGAAATCAATGATGGCCTTCAATCCGTTGGCATGGGTACGTTTCAACAGAGCGTCAAATTCCTGCATCCGGTTTTTGACATCGACGGCCAGGTCCGGGTCGACATCATAATAATCCTTGATAGCATATGGCGACCCGGCGCGGCCCTTCACCACCATGGGATTGTCTTTTCGGATACCATCAGCCGAATAATCGGTTATGAGGGCGTGTTCGATAACGCCCGTGTACCAGACGTGCGAAATACCGAACTTCTTTAACTCCTGTAGGGCTTTGTCCGTAATATCGTTGAACTTCCCAACCCCATTTTCGTCGCGGGTGCCCCAGGGTTTATTGGTGCTTGTTCTGATTACCGAATAGCCGCGTAAAAATCTGGTAGATAACGAGTTTATCCGTTCGGGTGGCGGCTGGATTCAGGAGCGAACCCGCAGCCTTCACCACGTCATGGCCGAGCGCGGCTGCCGAGAGAACGCCAGCGGTGAACGTACGGCGCGATAGTTTATGAAATGCGGGATTGTCGTTTGTCATAGATTCAGCAAAAATAATTCGTACTTCACCCCACCCCGCTCTACCGCTGGTACGATGGGGCTTACTTCATCGCCTTAATCCACTCCCGCAACAGCGCCAGACTTTCGGTATGAACCGTTTTGCGGCCCAGTTCGGGCATCATCTCGCCGGGGTCCGTCGACTGCATCCGGTAGATCAGGATGGATTCATCCGGTTTGCCCGGTACAACATCGAACGAATGCCCGCCCGAACCGCGTCCGGCGGCAACGGGCGTTTTCAGGATACCCAAGGCAGTAGGGTCCGTTTCGGAAACGCTCAGGTTCAGCCCCGAGGTCATGGCGGGGCCTTTGGGATTATGGCAGTGGGCGCAGTTGATGTCGAGCCAGATGCGCGCCCGGTCGTTGAGCGAACCCGTTGCGGGATCGTTCCAGACGGGGGCTTTGGGGCAGTTGGCCACATCAGGCATACCCGTCAGCATCCGCTCCTGTTTCCAGTGGGCCAGCTGATTTTCGGACGTGGCTTTCGCCGTTCCACTGTAGACGAGGTCACCGTTCAGTTGACGAACCGAAGGACCGATGGGTGATCATCACTTCGTTGCGGTTGTGGCACCCTTTGCACTGGTTCAGGTTCGGGATAACGTAGGCGTGTTGCTGGGGAATGCCCGTTTTGTCGACGTACTGTACCATTTTGGTATCGCCCGCTACTTCCAGCAGGGCATCGGTCTGCTCCTCATTCCAGACGTAATCGAAGGCTTTCCAGCCTCCTGACTGATGGATCAGTAGCCGGGTTTCCATCAACCGTCGCCCTTTGGCCGGGTTCCGGAAGTCATTGGGGAAGTAGAACGTTTTGATGAGCGTGGTGCCCACCGGAAAATCCAGCACCGCCGAATCATTGTAGGCAACGGATTGCCCATCGGGCAGTTTGACAAACCTCAATTTCTCGGCGTAATCCGAAAACAGGGGCGTGTTCAGGGCGTACGGCACCACCCCGGCCACGGGTTTCTGCAGAGCAGGGTTACCGGCAAAAAAACCGTAATCTGACAATTTGTTGGGCACGGCGTCCATCCGCCAGCTGGCCAGCGTGAGCCAGACGACAGTGGCCAGCAAACTAAAAAAGACCGCCTTACGCATCCCTATTTTACCGGCCATTGCCAACGGTTACGGTTACGGGTTCCAACTGACAATCGAAGGGAGCAGCTTCGCGCGAAACGTTTTTGAAGCCCTGCGCAGCATCGAGGTTGGCGATACTCTGATTTTTGTTGTTGCGGATGCAGATGCGCTTATCGGCGGGCATTTTCCCGTTCTTATCCAGTATGGCAGGGTCAGCAATGCCGTCGTACAGAATGTGCGGAATAGCCTGATCAAATTTCAGCACCGAGTGGAATAGCTTGCCAAAGCGTCCCCGCGTGGTGGGTGGTCCGGGTTTACGCTCGTACACGTTGTCGTGAATGGAAATGCCGGTCGAAAACGGATAATAGCCCTTATCAGTGATGGGGCGTTCGGTGAGCAGGTAGCTGATGATGCCCGTTCCCACGCTCTGGTTATTGATAAACCGGTTGTTGAATACCTCCACGTTGCTGGCGGCCAGAATGAGCAGGCCGGTACCATCCGATACCCCCGCTACGATGTTGCCTTCCGGCGCAAAGTTGGGTAGGTTATTGTCGTGCACGTAGTTGTTGTACACCCGTACATTGCCGCCCTGCTTTTGCACCAGGTCAGGCAGGTCGAATATGAGAATGCCCCCCGTATTCTCGTAGGCTTCGTTGTCGAACACCTCGGCGTTGCGGGAGTTTTCAATCTCGATACCCGCCACGTTGTGGTAGGCTTTGCTGTTTTTAACGACAATGCCCCGCGACTGCCCCACGTAAATACCCGCGTCGGACGCCCCGATAGCCGTGCAGTTGTCAATGAGACATTGTCGCACTGAACAGGATAGAGTCCATAGCCGCCATTTTCGGCCTTTGGCGGCCCGGTCCACTCCACTTTTACGTTGCGGAACGTGATGCCTTTTACGTTCATCGTTTTGATACCGTCCCCTTTACTATCCTGAATGGTGAGGTTTTCGATAACGATATTTTCGGCATTGGATACCCGTAGTCCCTCGGCCCCGTCGGTCTGTCCTTTAAAACTGAGTATCGTTTTATCAACGCCTTTCCCCCGGATGGTAATCTTCTTTTTATCCTGCAACGACAAACTCCCGGAAAACGTGAAGGTACCTGCGTCGAGGTCAACGATACCGCCATCATCCACCATAATGAGTTGGGTCTGATAGCGTTTCTGCACGTCAGTTTGCGCCCAGGCAGTGCTGGCAAACAGGCAGGCAACTAGAAGCAGCACGTAGTATTTCATCGGTCGGCAGCAGGAAAAGAAGGTCTGATAAAGAGCCATCAAGGTACGAAATTTTAGCGTTCTTACCATACAAACCGATTCCCACACGCCGGCGAGGGGACAACGCAATGAGTCATACTGCCCGACCCCTGACCAACCGGCTGAATGATACGGCAGATGACGAGCATTACCGCTACGTTTATTATCCGTTTTTGGCCACTCCCAACAGAACAAGGTACCTGTTTTGCCGGTTACGTTCAAAAGCAATACATCCTGCCCGTGTCTATCCCTCCCCCTGCCAAAACGACGTCGCTACCCAACAAATGGACGGTGCTGGCTACGGTCATGTTTGGCACGTTCATGTCTACCCTCGATAGTAGTATCGTCAACATTGCCCTGCCCACCATCCGGCGCGAACTGAATGCCGGCGACCGGGTGGAATGGATTGTGCTGTGTTACCTCCTCACCACCACCAGCACGCTCCTCATCATGGGAAAACTGTCGGACTGGGTAGGTCGTCGACGGCTGTACATCACGGGTTTTGGGGTATTCGTGCTGGGTTCGCTGCTGTGCGGACTGGCCTGGAGTCTGTGGTCACTGGTGGCGTTTCGGGTGGTTCAGGGGCTGGGCGCTTCCATGATTTTTGCCATCGGCCCGGCCATTATTAGTGATGCCTTTGCGCCCAATGAGCGGGGAAAGGCCCTGGGGCTAATGGGTACCGTAGTAGCCGCCGGAGCCAGCACCGGCCCCGTTGTGGGGGGATTACTGTTGGGAAAATTTGGCTGGACGAGCATTTTTTTCGTCAACGTACCCATCGGACTACTGGCCATCTGGCGGGCGTGGCTCGTACTGCCCAAAAGCATCAGGGTGAACCAGAAACGCTTCGACCTGTTGGGAGCCGGGTTATTCTTATTCGGTGTTATCTCGCTCCTGACGGGGCTGGATTTTGGATCCGAACCCCGCTACGGCTGGGACAGCGCACTTGTCATCAGCTTGTTATCCGTCGGGGCCCTATTGCTGCTGTTCTTTTTCATTTGGGAGAAGCGCGTTCGGGAGCCGATGCTTCAGTTAAGCCTGTTCCGGGTCAAGCCCTACACCTCGGCCATTCTGGCTTCTTTTTGCGGATTCATTGCCTCGGGAGCCAACCTTTTTGTCATTCCTTTTTTCCTCCAGCAACTACTGGGTTTGCCGCCCGAGCGGGCAGGGTTGGTCCTGCTGGCCGGACCACTTACCCTGAGCGTCATTGCGCCCCTGGGCGGTTACCTGTCCGATAAAATCGAGACCCGCTGGCTATCCACTACCGGACTGCTGATTACGGCCGGTGGCTACTTCGCTTTTTCGTTTCTGGATAGTAGCTGGGACTGGAAAGAGGTCGTATGGCGGAGTGCGCTGGTTAGCCTGGGCTTCGGCCTGTTTCAATCGCCCAACAGCAGCACGGCCCTCAACGCGGCCCCATTAGACCAGCGCGGCATTGCCAGCAGCATTATTGCGTTTATGCGTAATCTGGGCCTGGTAATGGGTATTGCGCTGGCTGCGGCCGTTTGGTACAGCACCCGAAACCGGTATGCGCTGGCTAATGATGTAATGCCCGAAGCAGTACCAGCCCAACTGCTTGGTATGCATTACGCCTACCTGGTTATGGCCACGCTGGTTCTGGTTGGAGCAGTTATTTCGTTCACGAGGGGTAAAATCAATGCTGCCACAGCGGATTCGGTTCAGGTCCAACAAGCGCCCCTGTTATCAAAATCACTACGCTAACGGGCGGGTCTAAAAAAATCAGTGGGTACCCCATAGCTTACAGGCTCTTTACCAAAGCCAGTACCAACCGGGCCGAGTTGCGGGCGGCCGTCTGGTAAAACGACAGCATATCCGTTCGGGCATTGGCGTCGGCCCGGTCACTCAGGCTTCTAATAACAAGGTGAGGTACCTGCATCTGGTAGCAAACCTGTGCCACAGCGGCTCCTTCCATCTCGGTAGCATCGGCCTTGAACGTTTGTCGTAACTCCGCCACTTTTTTGGCCGACGAGATAAACTGATCCCCCGTAACGACGGTACCCGTCAGGACAGACGGTGGGCGCGACGTGCCGGGAATGGGATCGAACACAACCGAGCGGGCTACGGCCTGAGCCCGGGCCAGCATAACGGAGTCAGCGTTAAAGTAGGCGGGGTTCTTTTCGCCCGTTACCGCGTTGCGCGTCTGAATGGATGGCTGCTGCTCAAAGGTAATGTACTGGTAATCATGATGAACCGTCTGGCGGGCTATCACAATATCGCCAGGCTGAAGGGCGGGATTAGTGCCACCGGCAATACCGGTAAACAACACCTGCCGGGGATGAAAATGACTGAGCAGCAGGGCGGTTGTCATGGCCGCGTTTACTTTGCCAATACCTGTTTCGGCAACCACTACGCGCTGGTTACCAATAAGCCCCGTTGTAAACGGAATGCCTTCAATCAGTACCGTTTTGGGGTCTTCCAGCGATTGTTTTACCAGCGAAACCTCCGCAGCAAACGCGCCCAGCAGTCCGGTAACGGGTTGGGGTGTATACACCTGCGCGAAGGAGGTACTCGTTAGGGTCAGCAGTATAAGCAGGTATTTCATACAGTCAGCGGATTAAGTAGCAAAGTAAAGCCAAAAAGGCCCGCATCTGAATAGACGCAGGCCTTTTCGACTAACCCGGAAGGCTTTTTACCGCTTTGGGCCTGTGGAATCGTAGATAACTACCTTTTCCCACAGGTGGGCGTAGTTGTTTCGGAAATCATCGTGGATGGGGTCTTTCTGATAAGCTTCTTCGTCTGCGGGGCTATCGAAGAAACACAGCCAGGAGTAGGTGTACGTGCGCTCGATAACGGCGCGGTTGGTGGTGGCAGGCTCGCCAATGTGAACCAGTTTAATGGTTGAGCATTTGGCCAGCATATTCAGGCCTTCCAGCAGTTTGGCTTTGTCGGCCGTACTGTCGGCATTTTTCAGGTAAAAGAAAACGTGGTGTACAAACATGGTTTTAGGGGCGTTGGTAAAAGCGGGCAGGCTGGCACTTAGTCCGACTGCTACGCTGGTTTTGATGAACGTTCTTCGCGACTGTTCAGGCATACACTGAGTTGGATTATGACAGCAAAGTTGTCAAACGATTCGTGAGCAGCCAAATCGGGACCGAAATCAGTGACTGTCCGTTCCGTTATTTCCCGGTAGCCTGTTTGATGGCGGCTACTTCGGCGGGGTCAACGGGGGTGCCGTCCTGCTTGAATACTTCGTGAAACCAGATGGCCGGTTCGCGTCCATTCACGTAGGGTTTCTGCCAGCTATCCCAGGGTAGAAACGTCTGGGTTTTTCCCGCCACAAAGCCCCAGTTAATCATGCCGACTTTCGCCGCTTTGGCAATGGGCAGGTGCGTCTGAAACTTACTATCCACGCCCCGCGCCATGTATTCCGTGCAGATAACGGGCCGCCCGAAGGACGTCAAAGCGGGTATTACCTTGGTTAGTGCGTCGGCCGATGAATACTGGTGGAACGTGATAATATCGGAATTATTGAACTGTACCGTTTCCATTTTACTCCATTTGGCCGGGTTCTTCCAATCCTCCGGGGTACGGTAAATCCACACGCCCGATGTCAGCGGTTGGGTAGCACCGGCTGCCCGCACCCACTGGAACACGTACGGTAATAGATTGGTGATGATGGCTATTTTTCGGGCTTTGGGCAGTTCCGTTTTGATGGTATGATTTTGCCCGTAGCTGTTGTCATTGGCATTGTCCGGCTCGTTCCAGATGTCCCAGGACAGGATACGTTTGTCGTTTTTAAACGCACTAACCACGCCCTTCACGTACGTTTCCAGCCGGGGGTACTGCGACACATCCGACAGGGCTTCGGCACCGGGGCTTTGCAGCCAGCCAGAATTGTGGTAGCCCGGTGCGGGTTCGTGCTGCGTACCCAGTTTCGGCATCGGGTCCCAACAGGAATCAAACAGCACCAGCATGGGCCGGATTTTGTGCTTAGCGCAGATAGTCAGAAACTGGTCCAGTCGTTTGGTGAAGCCCGCGGGGTCCTGCCAGAGTAAATCGTGCAGAAAAACGCGCATGGTATTCATGCCAATGCTTTCGGCCATGGCCAGCTCCTTGTCGATGGTAGCCGGATCGAAGGTGTCGGCCTGGAACATTTCCAGTTCATTGATGGCATTGGCAGGGGCGTAATTGGCCCCCACCAGAAATGGTTCTTTGGCATACCAGGCGTTGGCTTTAGCCGCCGACCAGCGTCCGGGTGCATCCTGTTGCTGGGCCAGCGTCAGGGAAGAAACCAGAAGAAGTAGTAAAAAAAACAATCTGTTCATACGTAAGAAATTAGGGCAAGTTGTATACAAAGAATTATGTTTTAAGTACTTAGGTAGAGTTTTATTCAGGTTATTTTTTGTCATCCCGACGCAGGAGGAATCTCGATTATCCTG
Source organism: uncultured Cytophagales bacterium (assembly GCA_963784335.1). Classification (GTDB taxonomy): domain Bacteria; phylum Bacteroidota; class Bacteroidia; order Cytophagales; family Spirosomataceae; genus Spirosoma. Next base: position 21,214 of record CAWARB010000015.1, read on the forward strand.
ATGCTTGAGATCCCTCCTGCGTCGGGATGACAAAAAATAGTGTCACGTATTCCCACTATCCTACTTGTTCAGTTTGGCATACTAGTCTCCGGCCGGTACCGGCATGGGCTTTTTAGGGGCTGGTTTACCAAAATTGGGGGAGCCATCGGCGTGCCACGTGAAAGGCTGAATATGGGGCGCCCGTTTATTGCCGCAGCCGTCCGTGGCGGATGGATTAGCGTGGTACATCATCCAGTCCTGTCCGGCTTTGTCCCGAAAGAACCCACCATGACCGGGTGCCCACACGTCGTTTTCAGGCGACTGACTAAATACGGGGCCGTTGTGTTTAATCCAGTTTTTGGCATCGAGCAAATCACCTCGCCCCGTGTACGTCAGTAAGCCAAGGCTATAATCAAGCCAGCAGGCATTGGCCGAATACACAATGAACAGGCTATCGTTGTGGACCAGGAACTCCGGCCCTTCATTGACGTAGATTTTGGGCACCTCACCATTCTTCTGCCAGGCCTGCGGCACATCGCCATGCAGTTCCCAGGGCTGGTCGGGCTGGGAAATTTTAACCCGGTCGCCGGTGAGAGTCCAGGGGTTTTCGAGCCTAGCCAGGTAAATATCCTGCCGACCGTTGGTTTTACCCTCCCAACCCGACCAGGCAGCATACAACTGCCCTTTGTGGTCGATAACCGACATATCGATGCCCCAATGATTGTCTTTGTCGCCGACTTTGCCTTTCAGGGTCCACTCGCCCTGCATCGGATCAGGCGATAGGTTTTCGATGACCCAAACCCGGTGCGACAGATTATTGAGTGAATCGGCGGAGAAGTAGATGTACCAGTTATTGGCAAAATTATGGATTTCGGGGGCCCATAATTCTTTAGAATACGGCTGGCCGGTAGGGGGCGTATAAATAACTTTACTCTCCGCAGTGGCCAGATCGGCCATGTTCCGGGTTTTCCAGAGAGTCAGGTTCCGGCCGGTGGTGTTCATGTAGTAGTACCAGCCGTCTTTCTGGATCACCCAGGGGTCGGGACCGGAATTTTTGACGGGGTTCGTGAATGTGCGTTGAGCCCATACTACAGGCCCGGTTAGAAGTAGTAAAACCAGCAAAGACAGACACCGTATTTGTTGCATGGGAAACGAGGAAGGGTACGTACAACAAAGAGTGGAAACGTAATTTTTACCCTTTGCTCCACTCCTTTCTGAAGCAGAAAGCGGGAAAATGGCTTATCAGAACGCCCCGCGTGCCGAACTGCTGACGGTAGACCCTGGTATTGGATTGGTTAGGGGGGTTATGTAGTCCGGCTTGGGAAGGGTCAGGCCCGGTGATCGGGCGTTTGGTGCTGAAAATATGGTTGAAGGAGCGCGTATAGAGTAAACTGACCCCACCACCGGTAGTGATGGTGCTGGTCAGGTTATACTGACTTAAAATACTTTGCTGGTTTCGGTTATATACTTTGGCCCGCAAACGGCCGTCGGGCGTCAGGAAATACTCCAGGGTCCACTCACCGAGTAAACTGGCGGCATTGTACTGGCTTTGCCCATAGGTGAATCCCCCATCACGGCTGATGCGTAATCGGTCATTCAGCAGACGGTACGAAAACCGTAGTTGCAGGTTATTGAGCAGGTTTTCATTTTGCGTACCACTGGTAAACCCGCCGAATGACACGCCCACGTCCAGATTCTCATTCAGGTTGGAAGCCAGTCGGCTAATCTGATTCGAAATCAACTCGCTCACACTATTGGCTACGCCGGTGTTTACCTGCCCCTGATCGAACAGGCTACTGCCTTCCGACAGCAACTGATTAAACAACAAAACACTACTTACCTGCCGGGTCAATTCCTGATCGTTGCTCTGAATGCGGGAGGCAAACGCAGTCACCGCCTGGCGAAAATCGGAGGTAGACGGGTAATCTTTGATGTCCAGATTGTAGTTAATGGTAGGGGTGCCTAAATCGCCGGTCAGTTTGATAACCAGATCGACGGGGTACCGACGGGATTGATCGGCAGTGGCTTTCTGGTTGATCAACAGCGGAGCCAGGGACGTGTATTGTGTGTAAGCAGCCGTTACGTCCAGCAAGGCTCCGTATGGGTCACCGGTCCAGGTGATGCGGCTATTGGGCCGAATCAGGAAGCGTTTGTTAATGATATTCTGGAACGTGAAGGTGTAATCTCCCTTCTGGATTTCGTAGTTACCCGTCATGGAAAAATCGCCCCGGGTATCCACTTTCATGGCAATAAGCCCCTGCCCATACGCTTTGATAATATCACCCGTCTGGCGGTCCAGTTGAATTTCGCAGTACGCATCAGGGGTGATATTAAAATTGAAGTCCATCTGAATCCGCGACAAATCAATGTCACCCGCGGGGGTAGCCGATTTGTTGGCTGTCTGACTAGCCACACCACCCGTTGTGGCACGACTCAGGTTAACGAACCGGATCTGTTCATCATTGGCAACTGTGGTGGCTCCATCCAGCGGAATGTAAATCCGGGTGCCTTTATTACTGGCTACATTGGCCCGGATTGTCAGATTATCTGTCGGCCCGTTCAACTCTGCTTTTCCGGTTATAACAGCCTGACCATAGAACGCATCGTTATCTTTGGCCGCCGTATTCATAATTCTGAAATTTTGGAATTCGGCATCAAAAGCCAGATTGAAGTCCCGGAACCCGTTATGGAATACGCCCCCTCTAAGCTGGGCGGTGTTGCCCTGCGGATCACGCAGCGTTAGCTGGCGGGTAATGATCTCGTTTTCGCCGAAGTAAACCGTATCGTCAAAGGCAAAATCGGCCTTCAGGTAGTCGAACTGCCCCCGACCGCCCTGGATGGCTACCTCACCTTTCAGCACCAGAGCCGCCGGTTTACCCGTTATGTCAATGACACCATTGGCCGTACCACCCAGGTTGGAAAAAAGCCCGGTCGTAAATGGCTCCAGCAAGTTCAGATCAGCCTTGTTTACGCTGGCTTTCAGGGCTAGTGGATTTGCTTTTATCTGGGGTGTGTACGTACCGGCCAGGGTCACTACATCGGCCCCTTGCTGGTTAACGAGGGCATTCACGTTGAGTCGCTGGGTTTGCTGGTCCCATATACCCTGTCCGCTGATGTCCCCGAGTAGTATCTTCTCGTACGATAGGGCGTTGACTGTTATCGAACTTTCGACGATGGGGGTATCATACAGGTTTCTAACCGTTAATGAACCGTTCAGCGTACCGCCAAGATTGGTCTTAAGTACCGAATTAAGCGATGACAGTAGGAAATTGTGCGATTCCAGCGCCAGGCGTTCGACTGAGTCCGGCGAGACAATGCCGGATGCCTGAATGAGTTGATCTTCGTTGAGCAACGATAAATTACGAATCGTATAGGTATTGCCTACTTTCCGGATCAGACTCTCGGGGTTGAGGGTCCAGTCACCGTCCAGTACGCGTACTTTCGATTTTCGGAAGGTGAGGTCAATAGCATCCCCTTTAAACTGTAGTTCGCCGTTCAGTTCGGCGTGATTTGTGTATAAACCGCTGCTGTCGGCCTGGTCAACCTCACTCGTAAAATTAATATGATCCTCTGCCCACGAGGCTTCTACCTGCAGGTTTCGGGTGGGCAGTAAGGCACTGAATAGCTGGCGTCTGGATGAAATAACGGCCGACGCCAGTACGTCTTTTGTGGTCGTAAACTTAGATGTAGTCAGGTCAAGATTACTGGGACCAAAGCCGATGGTACCAAATTTCACCGAATCTGTTTTAACGGTAGCCGTCAGAAAAGCCGTGCTACTTTCCGTAAAACGCCCTTCCAGCCGGGTGGCCGGGGCAATGTAGGCCGACGCTCCCAGGAAGGTCATTAACGGCGCACTATTCTTGGTAATTATCTGGTAGTCGATGCCATAGCGCAACGGCTGGGCATTTTCCCCTGCTCCGTACTCCAGCCAGCGCTGTTTCTGCGCATAGTAGGCTTTCATGCCAGCCGCATCGCCCATAAAATAGAGCCGGTACTCCTGGGCCAACTGGGTCAGGTCATCAATGGTGCGTTTAGGCTCAAAGTTACCCTGTAGGCGGGTAGTCAGAAAATCAGAATCGAGGTAGAAATACCGTTGCGTCGTGATAGAATCGACCGGCTGTTGAGCCAGCCTTTCGACAGACGACGTCAGAGTCAGTTTATCGATGGGCAGTGCCCTTCCATTAAGATTCAGGGTAGCGTTGCTAAAGGCGGCACTCCCCACAATATCATCCAGCTTACTCCCTTCCAGTTGAACATCTAAGTTTGTTTTGACCGTCAGTGAATCAGGCAGGTAGCCTAACGCCCTCAGGTCGGCGTGTTTCACAATGCCGCTCAGGTCATAGCGTTTCCGGGGGCCGCTCAGATTAAACTCACCGTCGAGGTCAAAGGCAATGTTGGGGTCATTGATGTGCAGCTGCCCCTGAAAAACGGCTTTTTGCAGATTGCCGCGTGCCGCCACATTCCGGTAACTGTAGTGCTGCCAGCCAAATCGATTAAACGTACCGTCGAAGTCAATAACGGCTTGCTCCAGGCTCGTTCCTTTCCCGGTAATTTTCCCTGCGCCGTCCAGCTTCCCGAATTGCTCCGGTTGATTTAACAGTTGGCCCAGGTCCAGATTGGCGGCTTTAAGATTGGCCGTATACGTGGTCTGATCCGCCCGCTCCGACAGTTTCAACGCCAGTTCGCCCGCTACGGTGCCGATGGCCGTTTGAAACGTCCCTTTTGTTTTGAAATCATCAAACGATCCGGTGAAAGTGGCGGCAAAAGCAGCCGTTCCTAATTTTTGGATAGTCTTATTGAAGGACGAATCGGGGTAATACTGCCGAATGTCGGCCATGTTGACAGCGGAGGGTGTAAACGCAAAATCAACCGTTGTCTTCTTCATGTCGGGCAGGCCTCTCCAGGCAATATTACCCGCCAGGCGACTCCGGCTATTGGCACCAAACCGAAGGTCGGTATTCCGAAGCCGGAAATCATTGACCGTTCCGCTGAAGTTGCTCGTTAGCAGCCAGGTTTCGTTTAGTCCGCGCAGGTAGTCGGAAAAATACCCTAAGTCGGACGATTGTATTTTACTGTTCCGAAATTGTGCTTTTATGCGTACCCGACTGTTGAAATCGCCGAAAGCCGACGGTTTGTCGTAGTAAAAAATCAATTCGTCCCGAATAATGGAATTGCCAATGTTGGCATAGAGCCCACCCAACTCCATTTTGGTGTTGCAGTACAAAAAGCGGGTATCCAGTCGGCGGATTTTTATGCGGGAGTCCCGGTCAATGCCCGTTAGTCCTTTGCCGTCAAACGCAATCGTATCACCCAACACCATAAAATCGCTCACCTCGGCCGTCAGGTGCTGGAGCGTAAAATGGTTATGATCGAAACTTTTCCGATCATTCATCAACGGCTCGCGGGGGTCTTCGAGCGTGTAAGACCCATCCACCATATGGATACGCCCAACTGTAAACGGAACATTTTGATTGGGAACACCCGGATGGAGCGGGTCCGTTGTCAGTTGCTCAATGCGGGCAATAAAATCATCAAGGTTCGTATCGCCGTTTTTAGGATTTTTTATCATCCTGACATCGGGCTTGTAAAGCACAATCTCGTCCAGGTGAATATTGTAAGCCGACGAATCGATCAGGTAGCGCAGGTTATAATCCACATCGAGCCGCCCGACCATAATCATCGGCCGGCCCTCGTAATCTTTAATCGTAAGTTGTTTGAGGGAGAGCGAGTCGAACCACTTGATGGAAACGCCCTGAATGTCGACGGGGAATTTTAGTCTTTCTGAAAGCCATTCAGCTCCCTTCTTCGCCAGTTGTGTTTGCACGGCCGGCACCTGGAGACCCAATAAAATCGCCAACGACAATGTCAATACCGTGATGCACAGGTAGAGCAGTGTTTTAAGGAGTATGGCGAAAAACTGACGCATCCGGGGTGGAAATGCCTAAGGTACAACGAATAATAGAAATAGAATACCGCTTAGACTACTAACTGAGTGAACGGTTTAGCGGCAACTTCCATTGTTTATTCTCAAAGAAATCATTATCCATTAATTTTGCGGTGTGAATATTCTAGCCATTGAATCATCCTGCGATGAAACCTCGGCGGCTGTTTTGGCCAATGGCCATATGCTGTCGAACGTAATTGCTACCCAGTTAATTCACGAACAGTACGGAGGAGTTGTGCCCGAATTAGCGTCAAGAGCGCATCAGCAACATATCTTACCCGTGGTTGAACGCGCATTAGCCGACGCAAATTTACCCAAAAATGCGTTATCAGCCATTGCCTTTACCCGAGGTCCCGGCTTGCTGGGGTCGCTGCTGGTGGGGGCTTCCTTTGCGAAAGCACTGGCCCTGGGGCTGAACATCCCACTCATTGAGGTGAACCACATGCAGGCGCATATACTAGCCCATTTCATTGAAGCACCCAGACCCGCGTTTCCCTTTTTGTGCCTGACCGTGAGTGGCGGCCATACACAGCTGGTGCGCGTGGATAGCCAGTTGGATATGACCATTATGGGCCAGACCATGGACGATGCCGTGGGCGAAGCCTTCGATAAATCCGCTAAACTGCTGGGCTTACCCTACCCCGGTGGGCCGCTGATCGACAAGTACGCCAAATCAGGTAACCCATTGGCATTCAAGTTCCCGATGGGAGAAATGCCTAACCTCGATTTTTCGTTCAGCGGCATAAAAACGGCCATCCTTTATTTTCTGCGTGATAATAAAAAGATCAATCCTGACTTTGTTGACCAGAACCTGCCGGATATTTGCGCGAGTATTCAGCATACCCTGATTCAGATGCTGTTGACCAAACTGAAGAGGGCCGCCCGCGAAACGGGAATTCGTGACATCGCGATTGCCGGGGGCGTATCGGCCAACAGTGGCCTGCGAACGGCATTGACCCAACTGGGTACGGCACAGGGCTGGAACGTTTATATCCCCTCCTTCGACTATTGTACCGACAATGCCGCTATGATTGCCATGGCCGCTCAATTTAAGTATGAACAGGGTGATTTTGCTGACCAAACCATCAGCCCACTACCCAGAATGAGTTTTTAAATGTATCGTTGAATCGTATTGGTTCTGATAATACCCGCCAACACAGCCAATCAACTGCCCATGACCATTTCAGAACTGTATATCTACCCCATTAAATCGCTGAGCGGGATCGCTGTATCAGAGGCTGTGGTGGAAGAAAAAGGCTTCCGGTACGACCGGCGGTTTATGCTCGTTTCGCCCCCCGGGAGCGATGGTGCCTGGACGTTTATGACGCAGCGAACCAACCACCAGATGGCCTTACTCGATGTGGCCATTCGGGAGCAACAGCTACACGTCTGGCATCGACACTCCCCGGATAATGTACTGGTGCTGCCCCTGACGGTAGCGCCGTCTTCATCGACCGAAACGTTGCTGGTGACCATCTGGGATAGCGAGAATGTACCGGCAGTGTCCGTTAGTGCCGAAGCGGATCAGTGGTTTACGAACGCGCTGGGGAAGCCCTGCCGCCTGGTTTTTATGCCCGAAACGACCCACCGGGCGGTCGACCCTGCCTACGCCCGGGCCGATGATGCCGTCAGCTTTGCCGATGGGTATCCGTACCTGTTTATCGGGCAGGCTTCGCTCGATGCACTTAACCAACGACTGCCGGAACCCGTGTCCATGCGTCGGTTCCGGCCAAGCGTGGTGGTTGAAGGCGGTTTACCTAACGAGGAAGATACCTGGGCCGAGTTCACTGTCGGCGACCTGCATTTTTACGGTGTCAAACCCTGCGCCCGCTGTGTGCTCACAACCATTGACCCGGCAACGGGCGCGTTAGGAAAGGAACCGCTCAAAACGCTGGCTACCTACCGCCAATGGAAAAAGAAAATTCTGTTTGGTCAGAATGTGCTGGTCAACTCGTCAGGTATTATCCCGCTGGGCACCCTACACGTTGGGCAGTCCATCGAGGTAAAAAGCCATCAGGAGCCCTGGCTGGCTCCGCCTGTACCGGCCTGATTGACGTATCTTTTTCAGTAAAGTTCCTCCTCGAACAACCAGACAGGTTTTACACGCCGTTATCTCATTATACCTTTTGCTTACTTACCTTCGAACTGTTTACTACCTGAGCTTTCCCGTCGTGATTGGGGCTGTGCTGTCGAACCGAATGGTTATTCGGCTGTCCGGCGTTGATCCTGTGCACTGGGCTACATCGCTGATGCTGGCGCTGGTGGTGTTCATCATCTACACCGTCGACCGACTACTGGATGTCCGTAAATACGCAGCCGATGGCACAAGGAAACGCTTAACAGAACGGCATGAGTTTCATTATCAACACGCTCCGTTGTTGTGGCGGGTAGTGGCTGGTGCCGCTGTTCTGGCATTGATTCTACTGTTTTTCTTACCGGCTAGTGTACTCAAGTTCGGGCTTATATTAGGCGGTATCTGTGCTGCGTACGTAGGAGCCGTTTTTCGGCTTCCGGCGCGTCATCCGGCTTTATTACTGAAAGAACCGTTGGTAGCGGTGCTCTACGCAACTGGTGTGTGGGGGAGTGTGTGGGTACAGCGTCCGGTAATCACCTATGTTGACCTGGTACAATACCTGATGTTTGTAGGCATTGCCTTTCAGAATCTGCTCCTGTTTGCCGTCATGGAAAAACTTGAATCACCCGATCAATCCCTGTTTTCACTGGCTACGCAGTGGGGTAACGAACGCTGCGATACAATACTACGCTGGCTTACCTTCGCTATCGTTGCGGCCGGACTGGCACTTAGTTTTCTGGCTGAAGACCGGTTTGCCCAGCGGTCGGCACTAGTGCTGGTCCTGATGAGCATAATCCTGTACGGCATTCAGCGGTACCCCGCCTATTTCCTCAAAAATGAACGGTACCGGTGGCTGGGCGATGGCGTATTCTGGATGCCCGGGCTGGTGTTGTGAGGAATTTCAGTTTGTAACTTGAGTTTTAGATAGTACTTCGCCCCTACCCCATGCATATTGACCACCTCGCCATCTGGGTTCGTGATCTGGACCGGATGCGACTCTTTTATGAAACGTATTTTGGGGCTGTAGCCAATGATAAATACGTCAATTCCCGCAAAGGCTTTGCGTCCTACTTCCTGACTTTCCCCGACGGTGGGCCGCGTCTGGAACTGATGCAGATGACGGGGGTATCGGACCGCCGGGATAACGGTATTGATCCGTTAATCGGACTAACTCATCTGGCTTTTTCGGTAGGGAACGAACAAGCAGTGAATACCCTGACCGAACGATTTCGGGCGGATGGGCTCACCATCGTGGGCGAACCCCGCCGAACGGGTGATGGCTACTACGAAAGTGTGGTGCTGGACCCCGACGGGAATCAACTGGAACTGACGGTCTGAAGCCGCCTTACAGGTTAACCGGTTCCTCAATTGACTTTGCGGCCATCGGCTTCGCTTTTGCGTCCTCCGTCTGCTCGCGCCGATTAAGAATATCGAGGATAATCTGGGTCATGTATTCACGCTTGTTGAACACAATATCGTGGCGATTTTCGGGCAGTAAAAATTGCTTTACCCGGGCATTGACTAAATGACGCTCGGCAAATGATACGTTGGTAGGGTAAACCAGTTCGTCGCGCTGGCCATGCAGCATCGTGATATTTGCCCGAATCCTGGGCCAGTCGGGCAATATGGCTTCCAGCGCTTTCCGGTGCGCCAGTTTCTCATCATTGGCCAGGCGGAGCAGCGGGGAAACGCACCAGTAAACCAGCGGACTATCGGCCAGGTAACTGATTGAATACGTCCGTTCCAGACCCGGACCCAGGGCCGAAGAAACGAAAACAACGTGATCGACTAAATCAGGGTTATTCATGGCTATCCGGGCCGAAACGGAGCCGCCGTACGACGAGCCAACAATCATCAGAAAAGGCGCTTTCCGATACCGGTCAATGAGGGGTTGCAGGAACGTAGCCTGCTTGATAATCGACGTTTCGACCCGGCCAAAATCAGAATATCCGTACCCCGGCCGGTCAACGGCCACCAGCTGCGCCTTATTCAACAAGAGGGTATCCTTGAAAAACTTGTTAAAGAAAGACAGGGAGCTGGGCGCACCATGTACAAACAGAATTACGGGCTGGGCCGAATCGCCTTTCAGCGCGGGGGTTTCCAGAAACCGAATGGTTCGCGGCTTTTCTCCGGGTTCGCCGGCAACCCGGTAATAATGTATGGCGGGACGAATACGCTGGTCCTTGAATTCTTCCGTTAACTCGGCATCCGTATTTCGGGAATCGACAAACCAGGCTGCTCCTACCGCACAAATGACCAGGCCAACAGCAACAAGTAAACCCCAGCGGGCGATTCGTAAAAAGCGTTTCATACTAAACAATAACGAACAATTTGCTGCGCCATTTACGGCCTCTTCGTTGTATCCGGGGGCACTGGTGGAGCAAAGGGCAATGTTTCTGTAAAGGTTGAGTCTGCTGACTCTTCGGAGGAACTGGTGGAGTCAGACTCTTCAACAACTTCTTCGTCGCCGGAGGGGCCACAGTCTAAATAATTTTTCGCGATACCTTCGGGTTTGGGAAAAGGCTCCTGCAGGCTCTTAAACTTCGGGTCGGCATACACCTTCTCTAAAAAACGGCCAACCAGTGGCAACGCAGTTTTAGCCCCTTCGCCCAGATCGGTCGATCGGAAGTGAATACTTCGATCATCGCCCCCTACCCAGGCCCCTACCACCAGGTTATTGGAAATACCCACGAACCAGCCATCGGAGTTGTTGGACGTAGTCCCGGTTTTGGCCCCCATCTCGTTGCGATTCTTAAACGAGATTATAGGACCATAAGCCTTGTGATGTGCCGCCTGATTCCTGCAAACCGCCCTGTAGCATATAGCGCATCAGAAAGGCGGTTTCGGAACTGATAGCCCGTTTATGCTGACTCGTAAAGGTTTCGATCACATTACCATCCCGGTCTTCGATACGCTGCACAATGATAGGCTGAGTCGACTCGCCATCGTTGACAAAGGTGCAGTAAGCACTCACCAGTTCGTACAGCGACACGTCGGACGAGCCTAGCCCGATGGACGGAACGGGATCCAGTCGACTTTGAATACCCATGCGGTGCGCGTATTCGGCCACCCGCTCGGGGCCAACGTCGTCCGTTAATCGAGCCGTTATGGAGTTGACCGAACGGGCCATAGCCCGGCGCAGGGTCATGTTCGCGTAGGTATAATAGCCCGTTGAATTGCGCGGCTCCCACACTTTGTTTTCCTTATTTTCGCGGTATTCCTTCCGGAAAGGGCGATCCTGAATACGGTCGCAGGGGCTGAGGTTAATCAGCGTATCGTCGATAGCGGTGGTATACACAAACGGCTTAAAGGTCGACCCCGGCTGTCGTTTGCCCTGCTTCACGTGGTCGTATTTAAAGTAATCGTAGTCCAGTCCGCCTACCCACGCCCGAATGTAGCCCGAGCGCGGGTCCATGGCGACCATGCCCGATTGCAGAAAATGTTTATAATACGCAATTGAGTCGTAGGGGGTCATGGTGGTGGAATCATACCCGCGTTTACTGGTCCAGCTAAACACCCGCATCTTGTACTTCTTATTCTTCATGTAGTACATGACCGAGTCCGGGTACAGGGGCAAAAAACGATTGCTCAGCGTCTTGTAGCGTTCGGTACGCCGGGCCACCGAGTCGATAAAGCCAGGCAATTCATTGCCGTCTTCATCCGTCCAGGGGTTACGGCCCTGCCAGTGATTATCGAACGTACGCTGCAACTGCTTCATTTTTTCGCTGGTCGCTTCTTCTGCGTAACGCTGCATCCGGGAGTCTACCGTTGTGATGATGCGCAAGCCATCCCGGTACAAGTCGTATCCATTCTCTTCGCCCCATTTTTTTACGTAGTCCTGAACTGCGTTTTTGAGGTAGCTGGCCGGACCTGAGTACGGATTTTCGGGGGTAAATTCCGTTTTGAGCGGCAAAGCGCTAATAGAATCTGCCTGTTTTTGGGTCAGGAAATCATACTTGGCCATCTGTCCCAGTACAATATTCCGGCGTTTAATAGAATTCTTAGGGTTTTTTAACGGGTTGTAATAGGTAGTCGCTTTTTGCAACCCGACCAGCACAGCGCCCTCCTGCACATTCAGGCTATCCGTGTCCTTATTAAAGAAAATACGGGCGGCTGTTTTCAATCCAAACGCGTTGCTGCCAAAATCAACCGTATTAAAGTAATAAGTAATAATCTCGTTCTTGGTAAAATTCCGCTCCAGCTTTAGTGCCATCAGCCACTCCTTGGATTTGTAGATAACCTTCCGGATAAGCGGGATTCGGGTTAGTACCCCGCTCTGTGATTTTCGGCGTGTTTTAAAGAGATTCTTGGCAAGCTGCTGGGTAATGGTTGACCCTCCCCCATCGCGTCCCAGGCTGATAACTGCCCGGCCAATGGCCCGGGGGTCTATCCCCACATGGGAATAAAAACGGGCATCTTCCGTTGCAACCAATGCGTCGATGATCGACTTCGGAATGTTTTCAAATTTGACCGGGGTTCGGTTCTCTTCGTAGAACTTCCCGATCATTACCCCATCCTGCGAATAAATTTCGGAAGACTGATTGAGTTTTGGATTTTTAAGCTCCTCAACACTAGGCATCTCCCCCGTCAGGTACAGGAAATTGTTGTTGAGAATGAACGCATAGATGCCGGTTAACAAAAACCCCAAAAGAAACACCTTTATCGTATTTTTGAGGTAAGGGTAGTACCACGAATCAGGGTCGATGTACTGAAAAACAAACGAGCGAAACCGGTCGCGATACGCATGATACGTGCCAAGCCAGGCATTAACCCGTTCTTCACCAGCAACCCGTACGATTTGTCGGCTCACTCCGCGTCTGACATTGCCAAATTGTACACGGCGTTGTCGAATTCGTTGTCGGAATGTCCCAAAGGCGTGCCGAACAGCGCGGAATCGCTCCCTATGTTGACTCATGCGTTTTTTTCTAAAAGACTCTCATTTATTTCTCAACGGACTGCAAAAGAATGCACCATCACCCAACGAAAGAAGGATAATAGCATGCATCCGGTTCGGGTGCCAAAGATACTAATTTTCAGCCGATGTGATGTACAAAAGCCGGACTGCTACAGGCGGTCCGGCTTCTATGTAACGGCTCTGGCACCGTTTTGTGTCAGTTTATTTCTTTTCAAATGTCATAGCTGCACCATTCATACAGTACCGGAGTCCCGTAGGTTTAGGGCCATCATCAAAAACGTGACCCAGATGACCGCTGCATACGCTGCATAGTATTTCGGTGCGAACCATCCCGTACGCTCTGTCCTTCTTTTCGCTCACGGCATTTTTGGCAAGGGGGGCATAAAAGCTTGGCCAGCCGGTTCCGGAATCGAATTTGGTATCGGCCGAAAACAGGGGGTTATGGCAACCCGCACAGTAAAACGTACCCTTCTGGTGAATGTCGTTCAGCGGGCTCGAGAAAGCCCGTTCCGTACCATGCTCGCGCAAAATAGCATACTGGTCGGAGGTTAGTAACTTCTTCCATTCAGCATCAGTTTTAACAACCTTTCGGGGCTGATCGTCAGCTAGTTTAGCGGGCTCATCGACACCGCGTACATACGTAAATGCAAGACTAACGAGCAGCAAAGCAGGCAGGGCAATAAAAAGGATATATTTCATACGTCTGTTGTTGAGATTCATTACTTACTGATTGAACGCTCGGCCAAAGCAATTCGCTTTTGACCGCACAAAAAAAAGCCAGCACTGGCTAGGTATAAAGGCAGTGCTGACTAAATAACAAAAAAGAAGTGTAGCTCGTTCAGGCCTTTACGGACGATACTGCCAAGAGGGTAGACATCGTTGGCGCAGGACTACCGCCCCGTTTCTCAACGGTTACAGCAAAGGCATCAGCCCGTGCAATCGAGCGATTCAGGGACTGCGTAGTCGAACCGCTACTACCCGCATCAAATACCCCTGCATCAACTGGTTTACCATCAACAAGCGCCCATAGCTGATACTGTTTGTCGGCAGGTAGGATGGGCAACGACTTAACGTTAACCGCAACCTGCTGCGTACCAGCATCCCAGAAAACAAACATATTCCCTTCCGGAGCCTGTTCGTTGCCCTTCAATTCGATCCGCTTTAACGCTGGTTGACTGAGCAGGGCAACAACCTGATTTGATTGTGTCTGATTCGCCTGTAATTGGCTGGCTACTGTTTTCAGGCTATCGTTTCTGTCACGAACGGAGGCCAGCGCATTTTGATTGGTGCGCAGTTTTGAAAGTAGAAAAAACGAGAATAGCAACAGAGCAAGGCCCATGCTGGCCGCTACAATCCAGGTAGTCCGGTGGGAGTGGGACGAAGACAGGTCTACCGGCATTGGCCGAACAATTGTGCCACTCTCCTCTTCCTCTAACTCCGGTTCTTCCTGCTTGCTGAAGCTGAGTTGCTGAAGCAGTTTATCTTTGGTGGAGGCCGGCGGCTCAACACTATGCAGCATGGCATACTGTTCGATAGCCTCTGACAGTTGGTCGAGTTCACGCCCTACCTCTGGATAAATAGACGAAAGGCACTCGACCTCGCGCCGTTCCTGGTCGCTTACCGCACCCATGACGTAAGACTCCAGTATTCCCGACGCTATATATTCAGTAACGTTCATATTCAGATTGTTCAAGCACAATTGTTATCGAAACAACTGCTTCAGTTCCTGCAACGCGGCCCGTACCCGGGTTTTTACTGTTCCAAGGGGCAGGTTAAGTTTTTCGGCAGCCTCCTCGTGGGTATATCCCCCGAAGTAAACCAGGTCAATAAGTTCCTTACGTTCAGGTCTTAGTTGATTTACTACATCCTTTAGACCGATATGTTCGGGTTTGGGCTGTTCCGTGTTGTGTTCCTGATCGACAATATGTACGGTATCAGCATCAGTTCGGATTTCAGCGAAGGGTTGTGTTTTACGCGCCCTTAATGAATCGATAGCTGTATTACGGGCAACGTTCAGCATCCAGGTAAACAAACGGCCTTTGGTGGCGTCGTAAGCATCCAGGTTTTTCCAGATTTTGATGAAGATATCCTGCAGGAGGTCAGCCGCCTGATCGTCGTCACGCACGATGCGCAACACGACGCCATACAGAGCGGGTGAGTATTGATCGTAGAGCCACTGGAAAGCCTGCTGATCGCGCTGAATAAGCTTTTCGATCAGAACGCTTTCTGATAGTAAAGAGGACTGGCGTTTCACGCAGAGAAGGTTAAGGTGGTCAAATATAGAGAGAAATTTAAAAATGAGGGAATTTATACAGGCCAATAAGCCGTATAAATCAGCATTATAGTTGGTAGGTAGCCGCAAACCGGTCCAGTCATCATTAGTGATCGGTCCGGTTTGCGGCATAAAACAGACGGATGAATCATTAGGCGCTAACTAACTCTCTGCCCTATACGACCATAATCCAGCTTCTTTTACTTGAAAGCAGCCGCTCCTTCTTTCGTCAGCAAGACGGCATCAATTCCGTAAACGACCCCATTCTCCTGCTGGCTTCCCGTGTCTTCCATACGGATTACGCCACCCTGTTCATCCATCAACTGAATACGACCAGCTGAACCAAGTTGAGCGGTCAGGGTACTGCCCGACAATGTTTTAAGCTGCGCTTTACCGCCACCCGCTTTTATTTTTTGCGCTAAGTCAGCCGAATTCATGGTACCGCTCACCACATGGCCGGACAGTAACTGCTTCAGGGCTTCCCGATTGCTGCCATTCAGCAACCCGGCCTGCAGGGCAGTGGGTAATTTTTTAAAGGCATCATTGGTCGGAGCAAAGAGAGTGTAGGGGCCGGTTCCTTTCAGTACATCGGACAAATCCGACGACTGGAGGGCATTCTGAAGCGTGATGTAATTGGGGGATGACGCCACGAAGTCGCCAACACTGGTATTCCGTACGGTGCTGCCCGACTTTACGGCAGGTGCTTCGGCGGCTTTTGCTCCCTTGATGGCATCAACCGCACCCGCATTAGTGTTGGTCGGGCTCGTATTTGTTTTGGCACCAGTCGATTCAGTCTGCGATTGCATCGCGTTCTTCGTGTTTGGATTGCTACCCGCGCCCGTCGGCGCGTTCATGACGTTGTTGCTGTTGTAATTCGTCACGTTGCTGTTATTGACCGCTGTGCCATCACTGGCCGAACTCTCCCGATAGCGGGCGTCCTGTACCGACGTGTTGGTAGAAGCGTCTTTGGTATTTGCCCGCTGCGCCTTCCGGTTTCGCTTCATGGATCGTTTTTGCCTGCGTGCCGATTGTTTGGCATCCATTGAATCAGGTGCCACAGCGCCCTGCGGCTTTGTAGTAGAAGAAACCGTTCCGGCGGGCGTTGTCTGGGCCATCCCCGGCGTGGCAATCAGCGCAATTCCCAGCGCGAACAGGCCATAAAGTGGGTTGATTTTCATAACGTTGTCGTTTATTATAACCGTATCTGACTATTATTTCCTAACCGCTGTTTAGCCAAAAAGTTTGTTGGCAGATGCATATGTTTACGCAAACGCGGGTAGATTTGCCTCCGTCTCAACAAACTAAAAATCAAGCTCATGCAATCCATCCTGCCCTTACCTACGCAACCGCTCAAGCCTGGCACCAGTACCGGGCAGCAATTCTGGCATGCCGACGCGGCCAAAACCATCGACTCCTATTCGCCCGCCGATGGTCAGTTGATTGCCCGCGTAACCGAAACGACCCGGGCCGATTACGACCGGGTCGTAGAAACGGCACAGGCTGCATTTGCCGAATGGCGGCAGGTTCCGGCGCCCCGCCGGGGTGAAATAATACGGCAGATGGGTGAACAGTTCCGGCATTACAAACGCGAACTGGGCACGCTGGTCAGCTACGAGATGGGTAAATCATTGCAGGAAGGACTGGGTGAAGTGCAGGAAATTATCGACATCTGCGATTTTGCCGTGGGGCAGTCGCGTCAGCTTTATGGCTTGTCCATGCACTCCGAACGCCCCGCCCACCGGATGCTCGAACAATGGCATCCGCTGGGTGTAGTCGGCATTATTTCGGCGTTTAATTTTCCGGTAGCCGTCTGGGCCTGGAATGCCATGCTGGCCTGGGTATGTGGCGACGTATGCATCTGGAAACCCTCCGAAAAAACACCCCTCACGGCGCTGGCCTGTCAGCAGATTATCGGCGACGTGCTGCGGAACAACAACGTGCCGGAAGGGGTGTCCTGCGTGATTACCGGCGGGCGCCCGGCAGGTGAATGGCTAGCCCGCGACCCGCGTATTGCCCTGGTATCGGCAACGGGCAGTACGCGCATGGGAAAAGCGGTGGCGGAGTCCGTAGCCGGCCGACTCGGCAAGAGCCTGCTCGAACTGGGGGGCAACAATGCCATCATCGTGTCGGAATACGCCGACCTTGATCTGGCTATTCCCGCCATCGTGTTTGGGGCAGTCGGCACAGCCGGACAACGATGTACCACCACCCGCCGGATTATTGTGCAGGAACGTATATACAATGAGGTGAAAGACCGGCTCAAACGGGCCTACGCGCAATTACGTATTGGTAATCCGCTGGATGAATCATTCCATGTAGGCCCCCTTATTGATCAGTCGGCGGTACACAGCTATCAGGTGGCGGTTCAGGAAATCGGCGAAGCGGGCGGTCAGTTTTGTTGTGGAGCCGGGCGTACTGGATGGACCGGGATTTGACTCCGGCTGCTACGTAAAACCCTGCATTGCCGAAGCGGAGAACAGTTGGCCAGTGGTGCAGCGCGAAACCTTTGCGCCCATTCTGTACCTGCTCCAATACAGCACTCTGGACGATGCCATTGCCCAGCAAAATGCCGTTCCACAGGGGTTATCGTCCGCCATTTTCACGCTTAACCTGCGCGAAGCCGAACGGTTCCTGGCCGTAGCCGGGTCTGATTGTGGCATTGCCAACGTGAACATCGGCACGTCGGGGGCGGAGATCGGCGGAGCGTTCGGGGGAGAAAAGGAAACGGGCGGTGGCCGCGAATCGGGCTCCGATGCCTGGAAAGCCTACATGCGCCGACAAACCAACACCATCAACTACGGTACCACCATGCCCCTGGCGCAGGGCATCACGTTTGAGTTGTAAGCATAGCCCGTTAACCCGGTCAGCCGGGCAAGATCGTACTGCCGTTTACCGCTAAATAGCCAAACCAGAAACGACTACCAACGTGCCTTGTCACTCTCCCTGATGCTGTACTCATCGCGGGGAAAAAGATCGGTGTTGGTTTCTCCGGCCATTGATTCGAGGGGTGGCAGGAGCCGGGTTTGCGTCCGGTATTTTTCGAGCAGCTGCCCAATATCAATGCCCGACCGGCTGTAATGCTGCTGGCTAAACGCACTCCCGGCCCGTTTCCGCATGGCGTTCCAGTCCGGCTGTATGGGTTGGTTGCTACCAATCAGGACCAGCTGCTCGGTGTACAGCACATACGGGAAAAACCTGCCGAAATGTGTACAGCACGCGGGGAGTTGGGCACCAGGTAACCGCGTAGCCGCCGGGCCGCAACCGCGATTTAGCCACCTCAAAATACTCCCGCGAATAAACATTGCCCGAGTAAGCCGAATTGGGCCGCAACGCATCGGCTTCAATGATGTCGTACCGGTCGGGGCGGTTACGCAGGGCATATCGGCCATCGCGCAGTAACAACCGCAGCCGCGAATCGCCCAGTAAAGCCAGTATGGCCGTATCGCCGGCCTGCGAAGCGTATTCCTCCAGCACTTTCGCCTGGTTGGTCGCAATCTCGTAGCAGTCTATTTGGCGCGTTTCGGGCCGTCCGGCAATACCGTTAACTGTTCCGCCCGACCCTAATCCAATCACGGCTACGCGTTCAGGATTTGGGTGCAGCATGAGGGGCAGCGCGCCCAGCAAAGTATGCACCTCATCCGTCTGGAAGGGAAGCCCGCTCTGCCCCAGGCCATTGACAAAAACCACTCCGCTCTTCAGGTCAGGGGTTCGTTTGATAACCGAGATGGCCGATTCGTTTTCGTCGCCCACAAAACAGGCGGGGTTGCTAAGGCCATTGAGCCGTTGCCAAAATTCGTTGTTAGCCGGAATACTGACCAGCGCCAATAGTACCACCCCCGCAATGGCCCCAACCACAGCGTACTCTACCCGTTGGCGAATGAGTACAAGGCTCAGGTATAGTAGTGCCAACGAGCCAACCACTTTAAACAGAGTGGCCGTGCCCAGCAGGGGGAAACCAAGCCAGGTAACCAGCCACGCGCCTGCCGCCGACCCAACAATATTGACAAATTGCAGCCAGCCCAACCTTCGACCCACCAAATCGGCATCGTCCTGAATCAGCGACTGCGACAGGGCAAAACTCAGGCCCATCAAAAACGTGGGCACGGCAAGCAGAAAGATGGGTACGGCTCCGTAGGTCAACACGGCAAAACGCGGACTCAGTATGGGTTCACCACTTTCGAGGTACTGCCAAAGTGAGGTTAAGCCTGATACCCGTCCGATGGCATTCACAAAGACCGCTACCGAGAAGGCCACGTAGCTATACAGCCCGACCTGTGCCCACAAGAAAAGTCGTTCGCGCCGGGCCGCAGCCAGTTTCCCAAAACGCGTTCCGGCCAGGGTACCCAGCGCCATGCTGCCGAGGTAGATAGCCAACAGCACCGCAAACGTAAGCGACACCGCTTTAATCACCGTATCCAGCATGCGAAACCACATCAACTCCAGCGACAGGGCGGCCAGACCGGAAAGAAAATATTGCACAGACCATACGGAAAGGGGCATTGTTCCTGATCCGGACCGGGTTACCGATTGATCTACGGTATGAAGCTGATCGGTAGCCGGTTGTTTATCAGCAGAAGCTGACAATGAACGAGCCAAACGCTGGCCCGGTATAAACAGGAATCCCACACCGGCACAAATTGCGTTGAGCACAACACCAACCCAGATGGCGTTGTCGTAACCAAGCCGACGCACCAGTACAAAACCAGTAACCAGCGCCCCCAGCGCAGCACCCAGCGTATTGATAAAATAGAGCAGGTTTACGTAGTTCGACTGTTCATTAACCTCGTTGAACTTAAACGCCCGCGACAGTACCGGCAACGATACGCCCATGAGGAAGGTGGGCAATAGCAGGGCGCCAAACAAGGTGGCATACAGCGCTAGCGGACTCCCGAAAGCCGGGGCCGATTGGTATAGGTAGTCATACAAAAACCACTTGCTGATGGCCGCAAAAAGCAGAATCCCACTTTCGGCCAGTACAAACCAGCGCAGGTTCTGACCGGGTGTCGACCGGTCGGCCAGTTGCCCACCGACCAGGTAGCCAAGCCCCAGCCCGCTCATGAATGCCGACACAATCAGGCTGATACTAACGGTGTCGGAACCCGTGTAAAAAACGAGTAGCCGCTGCCAGATAACCTGATAAAGCAGGGCGGCAAAGCCTGACAGAAAAAATAGTCCTAAAACGAGAAAACGGCTGGTACGAAGGTTCATGTCGCTAAGTTAGCAGCTAATGATACAAGGAGCGGATTGTGAACTGACTAAGGCGGACGGAGAGCGGGCAGTAAAGTCGAGGGAGATTTCCGTATGGTTTTCAAAAAAGACCAGGTAAAGCGTTCCCATACCATAAACACGGGAGATTTCTTACGACCAAGATTACGTTCTGACCGGTAGGTTTTAAGCTCAATCGCCCAGTGTTCTAAGGCTTCCTACCTGACCCAATCAACTCGGACGAGGAGTTGGCCGGGTGTTGGCTTCCTGAACGTGTGTCCCCCCGAGCTGGCAAACGAATCATTTAGTAAGGTTTGCATGCTTGTAATCGCCTATTTGTGAATGTTTTGAGCTTAGATTAGCTCGAAGCATTCACAAATACATCCCTTGTATTTTTATGTCCCTCAACTTTTTGTAGTTGAGTCTTACATATAGGTTGTCAGACGGGGATTACGTTTACTACCGCTGGTAGCAACACTCGTATACACAAGTAGATACCACCAGTAGGCTAGTACAAAAAGAAATAATTGCAACCGATTGCAATTATGGAATTCATACTGTTTATTTGTCCCAGGTATTGAATTCTTCAAAGAATAAATAGTATTCATCTACAGCTAAACGATAGTAACTTTCCTATTTTAAGATACTCGTACTTTCATCTGATTGATAAGCTACACTACTTGTAAAAAATGATAAGAGCAAAAGCATCAGTTGCAGTTGTTTTTCATTGACGCCCGATGAAGGATTCACCAAAGTTATTCCAAATCGGTACTAACGCTTGCGAACAGACTATTTGAAACATATTTCACCTGTTTGTCTCGTCAATACCTTCCACCTAACACCATCGATTAGCCTATGCCTGATTCAGCCTCACTTTCGCCAATGAAGTAGTGGCACACTAACTACCATCTATACACTATTGACGCCAATTCACCCAAAAAAAAAGAAATCCAGAAATGGATATGGGAATCTATTGCCCTGTCTAAACCAATAACCTGACAACCAACTCTTTAAACCCTACATTTATGTCAAATCAACTACAGTTACAATCCTTTCTGCCTAAAATTCTGCATCCATTGTGCTGCCAGCTACTGATGTGGATTCTGTTAACGACTACCCTATGGGCAAAAGCACCCGCCGACCAATCCGTAACCGGTACCGTACTCGATGAAACAGGTAGCGCGCTGGTGGGTGTTAATATCCAGATAAAAGGCACAACACGGGGCACAACGAGCGATGTCCGGGGAGCTTACCGTATTGATGTACCTAACGGTAATGCCGTATTGGTATATAGTTTCATAGGCTATAAACGGAAAGAGGTTACGGTGGGTAATCAAAGCACCATCGACGTATCGCTGGAAGCTGATGCTGGCTCCCTGGATGAAGTCGTGGTAGTGGGTTATGGCACACAGAAACGTTCATCACTCACGGGTGCCGTATCGACGGTAACGACCAAAGAACTTACGGCTCTGCCTGTACCGAACGTAGCGGCTGCCCTTCAGGGACGGGTTCCCGGCGTATCGGTCGTTAATAACGGCGGTCCTGGTACGGCACCAACGGTACAAATCCGGGGTGTTGGTTCGATTAATTATGGTTCGGGACCATTATATGTGATTGATGGTGTACCAACTGGTGACCTTAACAGCTTCAATACCAACGACATTGAGTCGCTGGAAGTACTGAAAGATGCCAGTTCAGCCGCTATTTATGGATCCAGAGCGGCTAACGGCGTGGTACTCATTACCACCAAAAAAGGAAGCCGCGACAATAAGGTCCGTATTACCCTCGATTCGTACGTGGGTACGCAAAGTGCCTGGAAAAAAATCGACGTGCTTAACCGCGATCAGTATGTTCAGTATGCCACGGCACTGACATCGAACGCGGGTTTTCCGCTGCCCAGTCGTCTGGGCAACCTAAACACGCCTATCTATCCTGGTGCTACCCAGACCTTTGCCCAAACGGAAACCAACTGGCAAAACGAGTTGTTCCGCAACGCGCCTATTCAGCAGCAGCAGCTTTCGCTTTCGGGCGGTAATACGGTTTCCCGGTTCTTTGCCTCCGGAAACTATTTCAATCAGCAGGGTATTCAGCAGGGTACCAGCTTCGAGCGGGGGTCACTGCGGCTTAATTCGGACCACCAGGTAGCCAAGTTCCTGACGATTGGCCAGACACTGACCGCTTCGTATAGTAACCAGCGCCCTGAAACAACGGGGAACCGCTCCCAGTTAATGAACGCCCTGCGGATGGTACCCTACTTTCCGGCAACGGACCCAACGAAAAACGGCGGCTTTAGCGCGCCAACCGCGCTGGATGGAACTGACCCGGAAAACCCGCTCCGCGCGCCCGCACTGGATATTACCAGGAACAAGTTCCTGAAAGCATTCGCGACCGTATACGCCGAAGTAAAGATGACCAGCAATCTGCGGTACCGCTTTAACTACGGGGCCGATCTGGGCTTCGGAACAACAACCGCATTTGCGCCGATTTATAATGACGGATATAGCGGCCGCACGTCGGCCACCATTACCGACAATCGCAGCACCAATATCTCGCAGGTATTTACCAACCAGCTTACATTCGATAAAACCATTGGCAAGCACGAGTTTAGCGTGCTGGCAGTGGCCGAAAACCAAAAGTCAACATTTACCAATTTGAACGGTTCCGGCACCCGGCCAAACAACGATCTGAACGTGATTCAGGGCGTAAGTAATCCGTCGGTAAACAGTGCTCGCTTCGTGACGGAATTAATTTCGTACGTAGGCCGTATCAACTACGAATATGCGGGCAAGTACCTGCTTAGTGCATCGATTCGGCGGGATGGTTCGTCGTTGTTTGCTCCCGGCAACAAATGGGGTAACTTCCCGTCGGCATCGGTAGGCTGGCGTATCAATCAGGAAGGGTTCATGAAGTCCTTACCCCAGTTTTCGGAACTGAAATTGCGGGCCAGCTACGGCAAAACCGGCTTTAACGGCATTGGTAACTACGCCTGGCAGTCGCTGGTGCAGGCCGATGCAACGGCTTATCCCTTCGGCGCAGCAAATGGACTGGGTTCGTATTTCAATGGGCTGGGAAACACCGACCTGAAATGGGAAACAACCGACATGGTTAACCTGGGAATAGATGGCGGTTTGTTTAACAACCGGATCACCTTTTCGGCGGAAGTATACAATCGGAACACGAATGGCTTGATTCTGGCCGTGCCAATTCCGAACTCTATTGGTTATAGCAACGCGCCGGTAGCCAACATTGGCAGCATGAAAAACTGGGGCTATGAATTCCAGGTAGGATACAACTACGCGAAGGGTGATTTCCGCGGAAACGCATCGGCTAACGTTGGTATTACCCGCAACCGGGTACTGAGCCTGGCGACACCAACGGCATCGATCTACGCTGGTCAGGATGCTGACTACGGTGGTTACGATATAACGAAAACCGAAGTTGGGCAACCCGTTCAATCGTTCTACGGCTATCAGGTCGATGGAATTTTCCAAAGTCAGGCAGAGGTTAACGCTGCCAATGCCATCGATGGTAACGACAAAACGCCTTACCTGCCCAATGCAGCTCCCGGTGATATTAAGTTTAAAGACCTAAACGGCGATGGTAAGATCGACGCCAATGACCGAACCTACCTGGGCAGTTACATACCGAAGTTCAACTACGGCGCCAATCTTTCCGGCACGTACAAAAATTTCGACTTTACGCTGTATCTGCAGGGGGTTCAGGGTAATAAGATTTATAACGGTACCAAAGTTGTTACGCAGGGCCAGCTTCGGCTGTTCAATGCAGGACCGGCCGTGCTGAATGCCTGGACACCTACCAATACGAATACCGACGTTCCGCGCTCGATCAGTGGCGATCCCAACAATAATAGCCGCACCTCCGACCGTTTTATTGAAAATGGTTCGTACATGCGCATCAAGAATCTGACTATTGGTTACTCGATACCGGTTAAAACACTGGGCAGCCTGACTAACAACGTTATCAGCAAAGTTCGGGTGTATGTATCCAGCCAGAACCTGCTGACCCTGACCAAGTATACCGGCTACGACCCCGAAGTCGGTTCCCGGAATGGTACGTTGCTGCGGAATGGTATCGACTACGCTAACTTTCCACAGGCCCGAACAGTACTGGCTGGCCTTCAGCTTACGTTCTAATCGATTTTTCAACACCCTAAAATCATAGTTTCATGAATAAATCTTATCTGCTGGTTAGCGCGCTGATAGTGGGCGCAACAATTGGGTGTAAAGAGGAAGGCTTAAATCAGCTCAATCCGAATGCTGTTACCACCGACAGCTATTTCCAGAATGATGTTCAGATCAGGAGTGCGGTAAATGGCGTGTACGCAGCGCTTCAATCAACTAATCTGGTAGCACGGGAGTGGTGGTTTACCCACGACCTGCGCTCCGACGATATGGCACCCGGCGGTGCGGGACTCGAAGTTCCCCGCAACCAGTTGCTGATAGGAACGTACGATGCCAGTAATGCACTGGTAGGTTCCGTCTGGCAGGGAAATTACCGGGTCATTCACCGGGCCAATGTGGTTATTGACAAGGCAGCTACGGCAACCGCCCTGTCAGCACCGGTCTCTACTCAGGCAGTAGGCGAAGCAAAGTTTTTGCGTGCCTGGTCTTATTTCGACCTGGTTAGCATGTGGGGGGGGGTTCCGCTCTATAAAAGTTACGTAACGTCGCTGGATGGTTCGCTGGCTCGTTCGCCGGAAGCCGATGTATATGCATTCGTTATTGCCGATCTTAAGGCGGCTCAGAATGCGTTGCCCGCTACCTACGATGCCTCCAACCAGGGTCGGGCAACAAAAGGAGCGGCTACTATGCTATTGGCCCGTGTGTACATGCAGCAGGGTGATTATACCAATGCTAAAACCGAATTGCAGAAACTGATAACATCCGGTA
Source organism: uncultured Cytophagales bacterium (assembly GCA_963784335.1). Lineage (GTDB taxonomy): Bacteria > Bacteroidota > Bacteroidia > Cytophagales > Spirosomataceae > Spirosoma. The sequence goes on from CAWARB010000015.1 coordinate 46,513, forward strand.
CATACCAGTTGGTGGGCGAATTTTTCGACAACTTCACGGAGGAAGCCGAGTTCAACAAGGAGTCAATCTGGGAGGTAAACTTTCTACCATCGGGTGGCTCATTCAACTGGAACGGTGATGCCGATGGCGCAGCAGCCGGCGAAGAAACCGTTCGGACGCAGGAGTATTCGGCAATCGGATGGCGCAACCTGATTCCCTCCAACAGTCTGCTCAACGAATTCGAGCGGCCCAGCAAGGGTGATGCGAAACTTGATCCCCGGTATACCAAATCGTTCTATTCCACGGGGGACCTTTTCAACAGCGGTAAAACCGTACTGACTGCCGCAGCGCAGGCGGGCAATACGTCCATCGTAGATGGTGTAGAGCAGAAGGTAAGCTGGCGGAAATATAGCCTGATGTACCGAATAGATCCCGGCGGGTTCATGACAGGCGGTATCAATCAGCGCATCATGCGGTATGCCGAAACTCTGCTGGCTATGGCCGAGTGCGAAAACGAACTGGGTAACACGGCCAGTGCGGTTACGTACCTGAATATGGTACGCGCCCGGGCCAGTGTAGCCATGCCCGCGTACCCAACCGCCAACTACCCCGTATCGAACAAAGACCAGGTATTTACGGCTATCATGCACGAACGTCGGGTGGAGTTTGGTGGCGAAGAAATTCGGAACCGTGACCTGCTGCGGTGGCGGAAGCAAGGTAAATTAAAAACGGAACCCCTTACCTATTTTGTGAAAGGCAAAACCGAACTGTTGCCTATTCCCCAGCAGGAAATTGACAATAATCCGATTGTTGGCGTGAAAGGACAGAACCCCGGCTATTAATCGTTTTATATAAGTTGGATTTACTGACCAATGACACCGGGCATCCCGGTGTCATTGTCAATTATAGCATAATGTACTTACGGGTAATAATGAAGACTGACTGGACTATTCTACGTTGTATTGCCCTGATGAGTAGCCTGTTGGGGGCCTGTCACCCGTCAGACCCTACCATTGTTCGAGCAACTTCCCGGCAGCCAGACGCACGTGACGTTTGCCAATAACCTGACACCCACCGATAAACTCAATGGCTTTACCTTCACTAATTTCTACAACGGCGGGGGCGTGGCCGTGGGGGATGTGAACAACGATGGATTCCCGGATGTCTTTTTTACCGGAAACCAGGTCAGTTGTCGGCTGTATCTGAATGAGGGGGCCAAAGGCAACAACGCATTCGCTTTCGACGACATTACCGAAGCCGCCGGACTCACAACAGATCGCTGGTGCTCGGGTGTGGTCATGACCGACGTCAACCAGGATGGCTGGCTCGACATTTACGTATCCGTAGCCAGTCACCCGGCTATGAAACAGACCGAAAATCTGCTGTTCGTGAATCAGGGACTCCAGAACGGGAAACCCGCATTCAAGGAAATGGCGAAAGCCTACGGTCTGGCCGACCCGGCTTTTACAACCCAATCCGCCTTTCTTGATTACGACCTCGACGGCGACCTCGACGTCTTTTTGCTCAATACGGCTCCCGATTTCCAGAATCCGTCCCACGTTCGTCCGGTCGTGTCGAATGGTACGCACCCCAGTACGGGCAAACTGTACCGGAATAACGGAACCGGACCGGCAGGGCATCCAGTGTTCAGCGATGTATCAGCCGAAGCGGGCATTACCTACGACGGGTTGGGGCTCGGCCTGGTCATCAGCGACATCAACAAAGACGGCTACCCGGATATATATTGCTCCAACGACTTTACCAGCAGCGACATTCTGTACCTGAACGATGGAAGTGGGCACTTCACCAACGTAATCAAACGGGCTATGGCGCACACCAGTATGTACGGTATGGGTGTCGATGCGGCTGATGTCAATAACGACGCCCGGCCCGACCTGATGCAGGTAGACATGCTGCCGAAGGAAAATAACCGGCTCAAAATGATGCTGGCGGGTCAGGACTACGACCGCAAGGAAATGAGCGTGTCGCCCCAATATGGCAACCAGATGCAGTACATGCGTAATTCGCTTCAATTGAATCTTGGCAATCCGGATGGCACGAATGTGCCGCTGTTCAGCGAAGTAGGGATGCTGGCGGGTGTGGCGCAAACGGACTGGAGCTGGGCACCCCTGCTGGCCGACTTTGATAATGATGGCTGGAAAGATATGTACATCACCAATGGCTACCGTAAAAATGTCACCGACCGGGATTTCATCAATTTCAGCGAGGACTTTTCCGGCTTCGGCACCACCGAATACAACACGCAGAAGCGACTTGAGTTACTGGATAAAGTACCCGAGATTCCGCTGGAGCACTATGCCTTCCGGAACGTGAGCGGTGGTTCCTTCTCCGATGTTTCCCAAGCCTGGGGACTTAATACCAAATCATTTGCCAATGGAGCCGCTTACGCCGATTTCGACCACGATGGCGACCTGGATTTAGTGGTGAACAACGTCGATGCGGAGGCACTCTTTTACCGGAATAACAGCCGGGAGCAGAATCCCGCACAGCATTACCTCACCATTCAGCTCCGGGGAGATTCAGCCAATCGGCAGGGCTATCGGTGCTAACGTAACGGTCTGGTCGGGGGGGCAGATGCAGTACAGTGAATTAAACGTGGTGCGGGGCTATCTTTCTTCCGTAGAACCGGTGTTGCATTTTGGGCTGGGAAAAGCTACTATGATTGACTCGCTACGGATTCAGTGGCCGGGTGGGCGAAGCGAGACCAGACGTTCGGTACCGGTCGATAAACTCCTCACCCTCTCCTACAAACAGGCACAGGAGACAAACAAGCTTAATTCGGCACCGGTGGCCCAACCGCTTTTCGCCGACGTAACGGAGAAACACCCGGTCAACTTCATACACCGCGAGTCAGATTATGTAGATTTCAAACAGACGGCGGCCATGCACAAAATGCTCTCTCGGTCAGGTTTTGCGCTGGCCGTTGGCGACGTAAATGGCGATGGGCTGGACGACTGTTTTGTGGGTGGTTCGTACCGGGGCAGCGAAGCCGGTTTGTTCTGGCAGAACGATGCGGGCGGATTGACCAAAAAACCCTTTCCGGTTCAGGAAAATCGGGAAGCGACCAATGCCCTGTTTTTTGATGCCGACGGGGATAAGGACCTGGACTTGTACGTGGTATACGGTGGAAACGAACGTCCCGCTACCGACAAGGCTTTTTACCAGGATCAGCTTTACCTGAACGATGGCCAGGGTAGTTTTACGGAAGCCCCTGCCAGCACATTACCCGACCTATCAGGCAGTGGTTCGTGCGCCATTGCGGGCGATTTCGACCACGACGGCGACCAGGATTTATTTGTCGGTGGCCGCCAGATTCCCGGTCAGTATCCCCTACCCGCCCGCAGCTATCTGCTGCGAAATGACTCATCACCGAAAGGTATTCACTTTACCGATGTAACCCGCCAGCGCTGTCCATCGCTGATGCAGGTGGGTATGGTTTGCTCGGCACTATGGTCCGATTATGATAACGACGGCTGGGACGATTTACTACTGGCCGGGGAATGGATGCCGTTGACCCTCTACAAAAACCAGCAAGGCACATTCAACAAAGCCACGTCGCCAGTGCAGGTTCCAGGCTCAGCGGGTTGGTGGAACTGCCTGGCGCAGGGCGATTTTGACCACGATGGCGATATGGACTATATAGCCGGTAATGAAGGGTTGAATACTTTATACCATGCTTCGGCCAATGAACCCGTCAGGATTGTTGCTAAGGATTTCAATAGTGACGGCACCATAGACCCGCTTCTGGGCTACTACATCAGCGGCATCTGTTATCCGGCCCTCCCGCGCGATGCCCTGAACCAGCAGGTTATCCAATTCCGGCGAAAGTATAAGCGATTCGACGAGTACGCAGCCGTTACGTTCGATGAACTCCTGTCGGCTGATGAACGCAAGGGTGCATACCAGGCGCAGGCCACCTACCTGAAGAGTGCGTACATAGAAAATCAGGGAAATGGAAAATTTATTCTCCACGCCCTGCCCCTACCGGCTCAGGTAGCACCGGTATTTGGCATTGTAGTGCATGACGTCAACCACGACGGGCACCTGGATGCGGTACTAACGGGAAATTTTTATCCTAATGAAGTAAACATGGGTCGGGAAGATGCTTCTGTGGGCACAGTGCTGCTGGGCAATGGCAGAGGGCAGTTCAGGTCGCTCAACCCGGTAGCCAGTGGTCTGATGATTCGGGGCGATGCCCGGTCGTCGGCTTTACTACGGGGTAAAAATGGTCAGCTACTGTTGGTAACAGCGGTCAACTCGCAGGGATTACGGCTAAACCAGTGCCTACTACCGGGCCGCGCTAGTGCATCAGGGAACAAGTAGCATCACCAGCGTTCTGCTTTTTATCCGGATTTACCTAATACAATTCCAACTACTATGGAAACTAAAAAGGAAGTTACCATATACGATATTGCCCAGAAACTGGCGCTTTCCTCATCAACCGTTAGCCGTGGGTTACAGGACAACCCGACCATAAATTTAAAAACCCGGGAGCGTATTCAGGAAACAGCCCGTGAACTGGGTTACCGACACAATACATTTGCGAGCAACCTGCGGAAACAAAAGACAAATACAATTGGGGTTATCATTCATGAGTTAAACAGTAGCTTTATTACCTCTGTACTGGCTGGCATTGAGAAAGTAACCTCCGAAACAGGCTATGATATTCTCATTGCGCACTCATCGGAAAGCTTCGAGAAAGAGGCCGCCAATGCGCTCAACCTTTTTCACAAACGGGTAGACGGCCTTATTGCATCCTTATCCCTTGAGACACAGGGCTTGAATCATTTTAAGCAATTTGAAGAGAAGGGTATTCCAGTTGTGTACTTTGACCGTGTAGAAGAAAAATCAGCGTGTGTGAAAGTAATAATTGATAACTACAGGAGTGGTTACCAGGCTACTCAGCATCTGATCGACCAGGGATGTAAACGAATCGTATTAGTGACGGCCAATTTGCAGCGAAACGTGTACGACCAACGCCATAGAGGCTATAAGGCGGCTCTTTCCGACAATGGGGTACCCTACAACAACAAGCATGTTCTGGTAAAAGATTTGAGTGAGCAATGGGGAATAGAAGCCGCGTTGCAGATAATAAAGATGAGGCCCATGCCAGACGGGGCTTTCTTCACCAATGACTTTTCGGCTGCGGTTTGCATGAAAACCCTGAAAGAGTATGGGCTTCGTATTCCGGATGATATTGCCATTGTAGGGTTTAACAATGACATCATTGGTAAAATCATTGAGCCTCAACTCACTACGATAAACTACCCTGGTACAGAAATGGGCGAAGTGGCAGCCCGTCATTTAACCAATCATCTGCGGGGCCTTTCAACTCTTAGTGATACAGGTACCATTGTTATCCGGTCTGACCTCGTTATCCGGAAATCATCGCTAAAAAAAGGGATTTGACCGAGGCCGCAAACACCTGGCATGAAGGTTACGGGCGGGTAAGCACTTCTGGGTGAGTTATTGGTAGGCTAAGCTAGAGAAAGAGACAGGTGTATGTCAGCAAAAAAATCTATTGATTACCTTCGTGGGCACTATCTGGCGTAATAATTACCAGCGAATGTTAGATCAATACACACAACAGCAACCTTACTTACTGGCCTTAGATTCAATCATATTCGGTTTCGATGGAGAGATGCTAAAAGTTCTGCTCGTTAAACGGGGGGTAGAAGAACGAACCTGGTCGCTGATGGGGGGATGGCTTCGGCCCGATGAAGGGCTGGAACAGGCAGCCGCCCGGATTCTGTTTGATCTGACGGGTCTGACCAACGTGTATCTGGAGCAGTTGTACACCTTTGGCGATCCCCACCGCGACCCCATCGTCCGAACCATATCGGTCGCTTATTTCTCGCTGGTCCGAATTGCCGATTATGAAACGAAAATTTCGGGCGAGTTTCAGGCCCGCTGGTTTTCCATCTATGATTTACCCACGCTGTTGTTCGATCATGGCGACATGGTTGAACTGGCCATTAAACGGCTGCGCTATAAAGCCGCCCAGCACCCTATCGGCCTTGAACTCCTACCCGATAAATTTACCATTCCCCAACTCAAGAAACTGTACGACGCCGTATACAATACCGAATTCGACAAGCGGAATTTTAGCCGCAAAATCCTCTCCACCGATTTGCTCATCAAACTGGATGAGAAGCAGAAAGGCTTCTCCCGGCGGGGTGCTTATTTCTATCAGGTCGACCGGGTCAAATACCAGGCAATAACCAATTCCTTCCTGAACTTCATCCCCAACTCAGAGCTTGGCCTCTAATAGCGCAGCGCACATGCTATGTTGCGTAACGACCTGATTCAGGTTAACGGATACCGATATTTTGATAAAAATATAAGTGTCATATTGACATTGATAAAAATAAGTGTCAATTTTACATCAATTACTCACCAACAGTAAAACACGGCTGAACAGACTGACCGAAAATCCAGATAGACGCCCTGTTCCCGTCGGCAAGCCTGGGTAGGCAGGACGCTTCCGTCAAAGTCCAGAACGGGTAGCCCTCACGAGCACGATTAACCAAATTAACCAACGCATAAAAACAACTCCGTTTATGTCAACAATCACATTAGGCGATCAGGAATACTTCAAGGGTATCGGCGCTATTGGCTACGAAGGCCCCAAATCGAAAAATCCGTTAGCGTTCAAATGGTACAACCCCGAGCTGGTAGTAGGTGGCAGAACCCTGCGGGAACAACTCCGCTTTGCCATCAGCTACTGGCATACCTTCTGCGGAACCGGTGGTGACCCCTTCGGACCCGGCACCCGCAATTTTGCCTGGGACCAGGATAATGACGCCAACGTTCGTGCCCGGATGAAGATGGATGCCGCCTTTGAGTTCATCACCAAAATGGGCGCACCCTACTACTGTTTTCACGACATCGACCTGGTGGATGAAGGCCCGTCAGCCGGTGACTACGAAAAGCGGCTACAGGCCATTGTTGACTACGGCCAGCAGAAACAGAAAGAAAGTGGCGTGAAACTGCTGTGGGGTACGGCCAACGTCTTCTCGAATCCGCGCTACATGAACGGCGCATCGACCAATCCCGACTTCTCGGTGCTGGCCTACGCCGGTACGCAGGTAAAAAACGCCATCGACGCCACCATTGCACTGGGTGGCGAGAACTACGTTTTCTGGGGTGGCCGGGAGGGCTATATGTCCCTGCTCAATACCAACATGCAGCGCGAGGTGGAGCACCTGGCCCGGTTCCTGACCATGGCCCGCGACTACGCCCGCAAGCAGGGATTTACCGGTACGTTCTTCATCGAACCAAAACCGATGGAGCCCACCAAACACCAGTACGATTACGATGCGGCCACGGTCATTGGTTTTCTGCGGCAGTACGGGCTGGACAAGGATTTCCAACTAAACATTGAAGTCAACCACGCTACGCTGGCCGGTCATACCTTCGACCACGAACTACAGGTAGCGGCTGACGCCGGTATGCTGGGCAGCATTGATGCCAACCGGGGCGACAACCAGAACGGCTGGGATACCGACCAGTTTCCCATCAATCTGTACGAACTCATCGAAGCCGCTCTGGTGATTCATCAGGCCGGGGGCATCAAACCCGGTGGTATCAACTTCGATGCGAAAGTGCGCCGGAACTCAACGGACCTGGAAGACCTGTTCGTGGCCCACATCAGCGGCATGGATGCCTTCGCCCGCTCGTTCATCGTGGCCGATACGATTTTGAAGGAATCCGACTACCTCAAGTTCCGCGCCGAGCGGTACGCATCTTTTGATAGCGGCCAGGGAAAAGCGTTTGAAGAGGGTAAATTATCACTGGAAGACCTGCGTGCCTACACCTTCCAGAACGGTGAACCAAAACAGCGCAGTGGCAAACAGGAGTGGCTCGAAAGCATCATTAATCAATACATTTAACCCGTTTTGCCTGCCCGGTTGAGTTGCGTTCTGGTGACGCGGCTCAACCGGACAGGCAACTCCCTTTTACTACAACTACACGATGAAATTTTTTATCGATACCGCCAACCTGGCAGACATTAAGGAAGCCGCCGACCTGGGCGTGCTGGACGGCGTAACCACCAATCCATCCCTGATGGCCAAAGAAGGCATTTCCGGACAGGAGCGCGTTTTGAAACATTACGTGGATATCTGCCAACTGGTCGACGGACCCATTTCGGCCGAAGTGATCGCAACGGATTACGATACGATCCTTCAGGAAGGCGAAGCGCTGGCAAAGCTGCACCCCAACATCATTGTGAAAGTACCAATGACCAAAGACGGGTGTGAAAGCCATCAAATACTTTTCGCAAAAAGGAATTCGTACCAACTGCACGCTGGTTTTCTCGGCCGGGCAGGCGTTACTGGCGGCCAAAGCCGGTGCTACGTATGTGTCGCCTTTTGTGGGTCGGTTAGACGATATATCGACCGACGGTATGGCCCTGATTGCGCAGATACGGCTTATTTACGATAACTATGGGTACGAAACCCAGATTCTGGCGGCTTCCGTGCGGCATCCGATGCACATCATCAAATGCGCCGAACTGGGTGCCGACGTGATGACCGGTCCGCTGAGTGCCATCACCGCCCTGCTCAACCACCCGCTGACCGATAGTGGTCTGGCGAAATTCTTAAGTGACCACAAAAAAGTAAACGCATGAAAACGGACGAGTTAAAAAAAGTAGCTTCTCAGGTGCGCCGGGACATTGTCCGGATGGTACATGGGGTGGCCTCCGGGCATCCGGGTGGCTCACTGGGCTGTACGGATTTGTTGGTAAGCCTTTATTTTCAGACGATGGCCCTGAAAACCGACGACGCTGATTCGGTGGTATTCGATATGAGCGGCACGGGGGAGGACATGTTTTTCCTGTCCAACGGCCACATCTCACCGGTACTCTATTCCGTGCTGGCCCGCCGGGGCTATTTTCCCGTGAGTGAACTGGCAACGTTCCGCAAACTGGATTCGCGCCTGCAGGGGCACCCGGCCACGGCCGAGCATTTACCCGGCATTCGCATTGCGTCGGGTTCGCTGGGGCAGGGACTTTCGGCTGCGGCCGGCGCTGCCTACGGCAAAAAGATCCGGAAAGACCCGCACCGGGTGTATTGCCTGATGGGTGATGGCGAACAGCAGGAAGGCCAGATATGGGAAGCCGCGGCTTTTATTCCGCACCGGAAACTGGATAACCTGATTGCGATCATTGACTTCAACGGTCAGCAAATCGATGGCCCCACGGATGTGGTTCTGAACAACCGCGATCTGGGCGTCAAATACGAAGCCTTTGGCTGGAAGGTGCTGCACATGGACGGCAACGACCTGGACGATGTGGTCACCACCCTGGCCGAGGCCCACAAAGCCAGTGGCAAGGGCGTTCCCGTTTGCATTATCATGAAAACCGAAATGGGACAGGGCGTTGATTTTATGATGCACACCCACAAATGGCACGGCACCGCTCCCAACAATGAGCAGCTAACCGCGGCCCTGGCTCAACTGGACGAAACCCTCGGCGATTATTAAGGCTCTCCCATGAAAACATACCCGTTTACCGAAAAGAAAGATACCCGTTCCGGCTTTGGCGCGGGCATGGCCGAACTCGGCCGAACCAATCCCGATGTAGTAGCGCTGTGCGCCGACCTGGTCGCTTCGCTCAAGCTGGATACGTTCATTAAAGAAAATCCCGACCGGTTCATCCAGTGCGGCATTGCCGAAGCCAACATGATTGGCGTAGCGGCTGGCCTGACCCTGAGCGGACTGATTCCCTTCGCCACTACGTTTGCCAACTTCGGGTCGAGCCGGGTGTATGACCAGATTCGACAGGCGGTGGCCTACTCCGGCAAGAACGTTAAAATCTGCGTGTCGCACGCGGGGCTGACCCTGGGCGAAGACGGAGCTACCCACCAGATACTGGAGGACATCGGCATGATGAAATCCCTGCCGGGCATGACCGTCATTAACCCCTGCGACTTTAACCAGACGAAGGCCGCCACCATGGCCATTGCCGATTACGAAGGGCCGGTGTACCTGCGGTTCGGTCGTCCCGTAGTGCCCAACTTCACCCCGGCCGATCAGGTCTTTGAGATCGGGAAAGCCATTGTGCTGAACGAAGGGCCGGACGTTTCCATTTTTGCTACGGGCCACCTGGTCTGGCAGGCACTGGAAGCGGGCAAAATACTGGCCGAGCAGGGCATCGAAGCCGAAATTATCAACATCCACACCATTAAGCCGCTGGATAAGGAAGCCATTCTGCAATCTGTCCGAAAAACGGGTTGTGCCGTCACGGCAGAAGAGCACCAGATGAACGGGGGCCTGGGCGACAGTGTGGCGCAGGTATTATCGCTGAACTACCCGGCCCCGCTGGACATGGTAGCCGTGAACGATTCATTCGGCGAAAGCGGTACGCCCGAACAACTCATGGAAAAATACGGGCTGACATCAGCTTCCATCGTAGCCAAAGCACTGGCCGTTATTCAGCGAAAAAAATAAGCGACACGTATGCGGTCAATGCCGGATTCTGACTAACTAGTGCCGAAATTTTGATAAAATCCTAAACAGTATGAACAGAAAATTGCGAATGGGCATGATTGGCGGGGGTAAAGACGCCTTTATTGGCGCCATCCACCGCCATGCCGCTAACCTCGACAGTACCATCGAACTGGTTTGCGGTGCCCTCAGTATCAATCCGGACGTTGCCCTGGCCAGTGCCCAGTCTTTATTTTTGCCCGCCGAGCGGAGTTACCTGAACTACCAGGACATGCTGGAAAAAGAGAGCCAGCTACCCGCAGAACAGCGCATGGACTTCGTAACCATCGTTACGCCAAACTTCGCTCACTTTGCCCCGGCCATGCTGGCACTGGAAAAGGGTTTTCACGTCGTGATTGAAAAGCCAATTGCCTTCACCCTCGACGAAGCCCGGCAGTTGAAACAGAAAGTGGAGGAAACCGGCCTGCTGCTCCTGCTGACGCATACCTACTCGGGTTACCCCATGGTGAAGCAGGCGCAGCAGATGATTAAGGCCGGTGAGTTAGGCAAGATTCGGAAAATATGGGTGGAATACCCGCAGGGCTGGCTCAGCCAACTCACCGAACGGGAAGGTAATGCACAGGCTGCCTGGCGCACCGACCCGACCAAATCCGGCAAAAGCGGTTGCATGGGCGATATCGGTACCCACGCGGCTCACCTGGCGGAATACGTCTCCGGCCTGAAAATTACGGACCTGTGCGCCCACCTGTCGATTATGGTGGAAGGCCGCGCCCTGGATGATGACGGTAACGTGCTGCTAAAATTCGAGGAAGGAGCAACCGGGGTGCTGATGGCTTCTCAGGTGGCTGCCGGTGAAGAGAATGCCCTGAAAATCCGGGTCTACGGTGAAAAAGGGGGCGTGGAATGGGCCCAGCAGGAACCCAATACATTGCTCGTAAAATGGCAGGGTAAACCCACCCAGATTTACCGGACCGGCACGGGATACGGCAACTACCTGTCCTCCTACGCTATTCAAAGCAGCCGCACACCGGGTGGGCATCCGGAAGGGTACCTGGAAGCATTCGGGAATCTGTACCGGAACTTTAGTCAGGTACTGGCTGCGCGCATCGACGGCACAACGCCTTCGGAAGAAGCACTGGACTACCCCTCGGTCAATGAAGGTATTCGGGGTATGGCCTTTATTGACAATGTCATCAAAAGCCATCAGAGTACGGAGAAATGGACTCCTTTTGAGGTGTAAAGTGTCATAGAATACCCCATAAGGTATGCGTAAATAATACAAAGGGGTTAGATGAGTTAGTGTCATCTAACCCCTTTTCAACCCTGGATAACTGGCCATAAACGGGTTGACTCTTTGTCGAGGCCGCCAATTTCCGGATGCTTAGTCAGTGTTTATCCCAGCCCGGCGGGGTTGTTTACCCAACTCGTGGGGCAATGACCAGAAATGACAAAATACAATCAGAAACGGGTAAAATAAGTTTTGTTATTATAACTATTTCATTGTAAAATTGTGTTCTATATGCGAGCGGTATTCCATGACAATTGGACTATGTTGTTTCTCGCAGAAAGCAACCAATTAACGGTACGGAGTAAGAAATAGGCAGGTTTCTCCCGATAAGGTGATCAGTTCAGAGCATAATCCAACAGATTGCTCTTTTTTTATCCCCATAATAGTGTCTTTTTGACACTATTATGGAGAGACACTTATTCAACTTACAACCGGGCAGCCACCTGAAAGGCCATTTCCGGTTTTGATAGCTGACGGGAGGAATGAACAGCGGTTATACTTCGTCGACCACCGGCACCGGCCTGAGCTATAGGAAACAAGGAGAATGAGAATTTATACAGTGATAGAAGATAAAGCTTGACACGATGAAAACAGTACAAAAAACCGTTGGCCTGACGGCCATTCTGTGTAGCCTCATTCTGGTTAGTGCCCAAATCAAACCGTCTGGTACTGTAGCGGATAAAACCTTGCGGGAAGCGTACAAAAATTACTTCCCGGTTGGCGTAGCCGTGGCTCCCCGTAACCTCACTGGGCCGGAATCAGAACTGATTATCCGGCAATTCAGTAGTGTTACGCCCGAAAATGCGATGAAAATGGGTCCTATCCATCCGCAGGAGAATACCTATTTCTGGCAGGATGCCGATGCGATTGTTGACTTTGCCGGTAAAAATGGGCTTAAAGTACGGGGGCATAACCTTTGCTGGCATAATCAGACACCCAGCTGGTTTTTCACTGATTCCCAGGGAAATCAGGTGAGCCGTGACGTACTGCTGGAAAGACTGAAACGGCACATAACCGACGTAGTGACCCGCTACAAAGGCAAAATATACGCCTGGGATGTTGTCAATGAAGCGGTGCCCGACACGGGTACTGACGTGTACCGTCGTTCCAAATTTTATTCGATCCTGGGGGAAGAATACATCGAAAAAGCATTCGAGTACGCTCACGCGGCCGACCCGGATGCGCTATTGTTTTACAATGACTACAATACGGAAAACCCGGCCAAACAGGATAAGATTTACCGGTTGCTCAAGAAACTGAAGGAGAAGAAGGTACCCATCGACGGCGTGGGTTTGCAGGGGCACTGGTCCATTTATGAGCCAACCGCTAAAGAAATAGATGCCTCCATCAACCGGTTTGCCAGCCTCGGGTTAGCCGTGCAGATTACCGAACTGGACTTATCCGTTTACCCGAAGGAACATGAACGACGCCCGAGGAAGGACACGGACAAGTCTGAGTTTACCGCGGACATGGCCGATAAACAGGCTGACCAGTACAAAATGCTGTTTGAGCAGTTCCGGAAGCACAAAGGAACCGTAACGAGCGTAACATTCTGGAACGTATCGGATAAATCGACCTGGCTCGATAACTTCCCGGTTCCGGGACGTAAGGACTACCCCCTGCTCTTCGACCAGAACTATCAGCCGAAGAAAGCCTTCTGGGGTGTGGTCAACTACTAATCATCAGGCGGTATAAACAGGCGGAGTATATCTGATCCGTTATACCCTACATTTTTCTTAATTGACCCCATAAATCAGTAAACCTCATGACTACCCAGGATCATATTTTATGGCAGTTATATCGTGAGGGCGATAAGCAGGCACTTGGCCAGTTAGTCGAACGCTACTACCGTGCGTTGAAGCACTATGGATTGAAATTTATGGTCGATGAATCGGTAGCGGAAGACTGCCTGCAGGAGTTATTCCTGCAATTGTGGCAAAATCGTGGCCAGATAAATGATACCGTTTCTGTAAAGCACTACCTGTTCAAGGCACTGAGGCACCATATTCTTCAGTACCTCCGCTGCCAGAAAAGGGTGCCCACTCAGGAACTTGACTGGGACACATCCGTTGCGGAAGAAACCGATTCCGAAACCCTGCTCATCCAGCAGGAAACCCTCACTCAGCTTACCAATGCCTTGCAGACCCAACTGGATTCATTGCCCGCCCGCGAGCGGGAGGCTCTGTACCTGCGTTATTATGGGGATTTATCCATTCCGGAGATAGCGGAGGTCATGAACGTAAACCGCCAGTCGGTGTCCAATTTTCTTCAGAAGGCAATTACCAAACTCCGGAAAAGCAAGCTTTCTCCCGTACTCTTCACGATTTGCATTATTTGTCAAACTATTTTCCTTTAACGAGGGTATTGCCGGGCCTGATCTTCATACTATCATTGAATATAGTAGAATAGTACCAATGGACCTGCATCCCGAAAACGTTACAACCGTTGAAGATTTCATAGGCAATGCCGCTTTCCGGTCGTGGGTAACGGAAAGGCGCCCCGAAGACAGGCGATTATGGAACCAATGGCTGGCGCAAAATCCCGAAAAGAGGGAGTTGTACGAACAGGCAGTAGCTACTTTCCTGCTGATTCAGGGCCAAAAAATCACCCTGTCCGACCAGCAGGTTAATGACCGGACAGCGAGTATTCTGGATCAATTGCCCGATGCCTACACCGTCCGGAAGCCATTCATCAACTGGCAGTGGGGCCGTTGGGCCGCTGCCGCTGCGGTCATTGGCCTGGTGTTCTGGTGGCAGTCCGGTAATCTTCCCCTCACCGTTTTTACCGGAACGAACGGGCCGGTAGCACAAACCCCGCGTGAAGCGGAATGGACCAGTGTCCGAAATGTGACGGGGCAGTCTCTGGTCGTTCTCCTGCCCGACAACTCGTCGGTGTTACTATCCACCAATAGCCAGCTTCGCTTTCGTAAACAGGCCAGTCATCCAGTGCGTGAGGTATACCTGCAGGGCGACGGTTTTTTTGAAGTAACCAAAGACCCCGGCAAACCTTTTGTTGTTTATACGGCCAGTTTAACAACGAAAGTGTTGGGAACCAGCTTTCAGGTGCACTCGTCCGATCAGGATAAAACGGCTTACGTGAAAGTAAAAACGGGTAAGGTAACCGTTACGCCCGTTAGCGCCCCGGACAAACCGGTGGTGCTCAACGTAAACGAAGAAACTAACACTTGGCTCTGTAGCGGGGCCGGAGGTAAAGAGTACGAATTTTATGTCGGATGAGAACCCGTCCGCCATTATTGCCCGGCAATTTGCCTTCAATTACACCGCCGTTCCGGAGATTTTCGACCAGCTTGAAGCGAGCTACCACATGCCCATTCGCTACGACCGACCACTACTTAGCCACTGCACATTTACCGGGAAGCTGGATGGTGTACCTTTTCTCGAAAAGATTCAGCTTATCTGCCTGGCCATTGAATCGACGTATGAAGTTGTCGACAATCAGGTGGTCATCCAGAGCCGGGGCTGTCATTGAAACCTACCTACTCTAAACCCTTTAACTATGCCATAACAATCACTTCCGATTAGCAGAAAGCAGGCGATAGTGCGTCCAACACTACCGCCTGTAATGACCCAACCGATGTGCCGCTCATAACACATTCCTCTTCCGAAGAAGGGCAGGGTTTTTATTGACATTTTCAACAGAAGAAAACGACAACCAACGCAAACATATGCACTACCTTTCGATTAACCGCCATGTGTGGGTCAGGATCATGAAAATCTCGAGCCTGCAAATCATGCTTGCCATTTTCCTGACGAACATCAATTTTGCCTTCGATGGCAATGCTCAGGAACTGCTGAACCGACGCGTCAGTATCTCGGTACAAAACCAGGATGTGGAGGTGATTATTAAGCGAATTGAAAAGCTGGCCAACGTTCAGTTCCTGTTCAGCCGGGAAATTATCCAGTCCAAGCGTAAAGTCACCTACCAGGCCAAAAATGAACAACTCTCGCAGGTACTGGCGCAAATTCTGACGCCGTTAAACCTGAGTTACGAAGTAGTTGGTCAGCAGATCGTGCTAAAGAGGGAGACAGCCACGGCCCTCCCGAATCAGCAGACCAGCACCAGCTTCGACGGGCAAACGGAAACCGCCCAGGACCGACAGGTTACGGGCCGGGTTACGGGCGAAGATGGGCAGGGAATTCCTGGGGTGAACATTCAGATAAAATCCACCACGCGCGGAACAATCAGTGATGTGAATGGTGACTATAAGCTTACCGTTCCCGGTCAGGCTGGCAACATACTGGTTTTCTCCTACATCGGCTACACTACCCAGGAGATACCCATTGGTTCGCAGGCAACCATCAACGTCACCCTGGCTAATGATGATAAAACCCTTAACGAAGTAGTAGTAGTGGGTTATGGTACGCAGAAGAAACGGGATATCACCGGGTCGGTGGTTTCGGTTAGCGAAGAAACACTGAAGGAAGTGCCTGCCCCTAACCTGGTCAACCAGTTGAAAGGCCGTGCTGCCGGGGTTACAGTTGTCAGCAACGGCTCGACACCCGGCTCGCAGGGTTCTATTCGTATCCGGGGTAACCGTTCCCTGACAACCGGCAATGGGGATGGTCTCGATGGTCCCCTGGTCGTGGTCGACGGAATCCCCTATGGGGGTTTGAATGACATTAACCCGGATGATATTGCCAGCCTTGAAATCCTCAAAGATGCCTCAGCAACGGCCATTTACGGATCGCGGGGAGCAGGCGGGGTTATTCTGGTAACGACCAAACGGGGGAAAATCGGGAAACCTGTTCTTACCTACGACGGCTATCATGGTATCACCAACATCATGGGCAAGTATAACGTGATGAATGGTACCGAGTATGCTCAGTTTAAACAGGATGCGGCTAAGTACAACCGTACGGCTCCCGGAACCACCGCCTATCCGCTTACGGCAAAAGAGCAGGAAGCACTGGCCGCCGGTGTTTCTACCGACTGGCAGGGCTTGATTTATAAACCCGGCTTCAACACCAATCACCAGTTGGGTTTACAGGGCGGGGTTGAAAATACGCAGTACTCCCTCGGCCTCGGTTACTTCAATGAAACCGGTATTATCCCCAGCCAGAAATTCGAACGGTATACTATACGCGCTACCATTGATCAACGCCTTGGGAAAAGGATCAAGATTGGTCTGAATACCCTCAATACGCTCACGTATACCAATACGCCGGGCGGTGGTGGTATTCCGGGTGGCTTAGTCCGGCTAACCCCACTGGCTTCTCCGTATACTGCCGATGGCTCCGTAAACCTGTTTCCCTCGGAAGGCTCAATCGATGCGGCCGGGGTAAGCCCACTAACGATCATCACCAAGAAAGATGCGTATCTGGGACGTACCCGGTCATTGAGAACGTTCAACAGCCTGTACGCGGAGGTGAACATCCTGGATGGCTTGCGCTATCGGTTCAATGCCGGTCTGAACTTCAGCCAGTCGAACTACAATGGCTACGGTGGTCCGCTCACCTACTTTAACCAGGCTACGGTTCAGTCGTCGTCCAACGCCGAAATCAGTAATACGGAATTTTGGGATATCAACCTTCAGCACTTGTTGTATTACGACAAAACGGTTGGCAAGCACAAATTTGGCTTTACGGGATTGTATGAAATTACGAAAAACCACTCGTTGGGAAGCCGGTTTACGATAACGGGGGTACCCGCCGACTACATCAAAACGTCCAACTTCTCGCTGGCATCCGGTACGCCCCTGGCCAATTCGGACTTTGGTAACTCGTTTACCGAAACCGGGTTGCTGTCTTACATGGGTCGGGTCAATTACAGCTTCAACGACCGTTACCTGCTGACGTTAACGCTGCGCCGGGATGGTTCGTCTACGCTGTCGCCACAGAACCGGTATTTCAACTACCCCGCCGTTGGGGCAGGCTGGAATATTATCGATGAGCCGTTCATGAAAAGTGTTCCTGCCATATCGAACCTGAAACTGAGAGGTGGCTGGGGTATCTCCGGAAACCGGAACGTAGGAGCCTACTCTACCCTGGGGGCGCTATCGGCGGGTTATTACAATTTCGGACTTGGCACCGCCGGTCAGCAACTGGCCTATACCGTTACCAGCCTGCCTGCTTCCGACCTTGGCTGGCAGTCAACGTCGCAAGTTGATATCGGGGTTGATTTTGGCTTCCTGAATAACCGCATCACGGGTACGGTCGACTGGTATCTTCAGAAAACCAAAGATATTCTGTTGTCTGTTCCGCTGCCCCCCAGCAATGGTGCCGGTTCGACGCTGAAAAACCTGGGAAGAACCGAAGGCAGGGGTCTGGAAACATCGCTGACGTTTGATATTTTCAGAAAGCCCGGTGGGTTCAACTGGAGCGCCGATGTGATTTATTTCTTTAACCGGGAAAAAATCACCCAGCTCACCACCCCAACCGAGCAGTCGAACGTGGGAGCGGGCTGGTTTGTTGGGCAACCCCTTTCGGTCATCTACGACTATAACAAGATTGGTATCTGGCAAACATCCGATCAGCCGGACATAGCCAGACAAACCTCGCCACTGCAGTTCCCCGGACAAATCAGGGTTCAGGATATCAACGGCGATAATAAAATTGACCCGGCTGACCGGCAGATACTGGGCAATTTCCAGCCCAATTGGGAAGGGGGCCTTACCAACCGGTTTACGTTCAAAAACTTCGATGCCTCTATCGTAACCTTCGCCCGGATGGGGATGAAAGTCGTTGTTCCTTACCTGACGGGTAACTCGACTGGTTCGGGCGGATTTGCTTTCTTCAACCAGGGCCGGATAAACCAGGTAAAAACAGACTACTGGACCGATACCAACCCAACCAATGCTTTCCCGGCACCGGATGCCGGTGGCGCTGTTCAATGGTTCGGATCGACCCTGGGTTATTATGACGGTTCGTTCGTCAAAGTAAGAAGTATCAACCTGGGCTACACCTTTACCAGCCAGTTGCTCAAAAAGGTGGGCGCCAGCTCGGCCCGACTCTACTTCAACGCCACGAACCCATTCATCCTGTATTCGCCGTTGGTGAGCCAGAATCTGGCTATCGACCCTGAGGGGAACAGCTACGCTACCGGTCAGTCAACGCTTAATGACCAGTCGGGAAACCGGGCAACCCCTGAGCGTCAAATCGCTGTAAACCTGAACAACCCGCCTATCCGGCAATTCACATTCGGCGTAAATCTTAAATTCTAATTTCCGACATGACAACGAAAACGATAAAAATTGGCCTGGTCCTCTGTCTGACCGCTTTTCTTAGCTCCGGTTGCGAAAAGATTCTGGAAGAGAACCCACAGTCTCAGATTGTTCCTTCCTATTTCAACAGCCCTTCGGGTGTACTGGGGGGTATTGCCGGGGTGTATAACGACATCCGGGGGCAGTGGGCAACCGAAGGGTTTACCGTTGAAATGCAGGCGGGTACCGATGATTTTTTGCAGGGTGCCAGCTCGGGCGGGGGACCTGCCTACACCTACAACGGCCTCAATGGCAGTAACTTCGGCGCGGCATGGGGCGTAGCGTTCCAGGACATCAACACCCTGAACGGCGTACTGCAATATGGTGCTACGATTGATTTGCCGGAAGCGACCCGTAAGCAATACCTGGCGCAGGCCAAGTTCCTGCGCGGATTCTGGTACTTCTATCTGGTACAGACCTGGGGCGATGTACCGCTGAGTACAACGTTCATTACGGTACCGTCCCAGGCCGCATCGCGGCAGCCGGCTAGCGCAGGTGTCTACGAGCAGATTATCAAGGACCTGACCGAAGCAGCGGCCGACCTGCCCAATACCCCAACGGCTCCATTCCTGGGTAAAGCCGCCACCAAACCCGTAGCGCAACTGCTGCTGGCCAAAGCCTACCTGACTCGTGGCTGGCTCAACAACACAGCCGCAGACTTTACGCAGGCAGCCACCATTTGCGCTGACATTATTGCCAACAAAGGGACGTATGGTCTTGACCTGTGGGCCGATTACGGCGATGCGTTTGTGCCCGCCAACGACTACGGTAAAGAGAGCATGTTTGTGAGCGATCACGTACTAGACCCCAAGTTTGGTTACTACACCGTCGGCGGGGCCGCTGGTGGCGGAGCCGCTCAAAACTTGTCACCCTGGTTTACCAACTGGAACTACCCGAACAACAGTGGCATCAACTCATTCGTCAATGCAGCCGGTAACTTTGTTAATAGTGGCACGTCGGGTATGATTCGGGACTCGCAGTACGGACGCCCTTACATTCGGATGCGTCCCAACAGCGATAAACAGAAAACGGGTCCTAACGTGGGTAAGAATTATTTCCTCGATCAGGCATTTACGAATCGAACTATTGATACGCGGTTTGCCAACTCGTTCTACACGGTGTACATCGCTAATACGGCTGTTACCAACCCAGCTACCGCCACCAATAACAAGCGGGGTATTAGCTATACAACGGTAGTTGGCGCCGACACCGCCGTCTGGTTGCCTGATTTCGAAGTGGCTGGCGCGCCACAGTTCGTGGGCACCCGTCCATTTAAGGGCATAGTGGTCCCGCCCAGCCTGTGGAATAACGGAATTTTTCCGGCCCTGAAGAAATTCATGGACCCCAGCCGGGGTTCGAACTTCAACGACCCCTCTACCAGACCGGCCGTACTCTACCGGTTTGCTGATGTTTATCTGACAGGCGCCGAAGCGTATCTGAAAGCCGGCAATACCACCCAGGCAGCCACTCTGCTCAACGTTGTCAGACAGCGGGCTGCCTTCCGGAAAACGAACACGGCGGCTCAAAACGCAGCGGCCGCAACCGCCATGGCCATTACCGCTGCCGACGTGACAGTGGACTTCATTCTGGACGAGCGCAGCCGTGAACTCTTTGGGGAATGGCAGCGCTGGCACGACCTGGTCCGCACCCGTTCGCTGGTGCGTCGGGTACAAGCCTGGAACCCCGAAGCAGCAGCGAACATCAAGGACTACCACATGCTGCGTCCAATTCCGCAGAACCAGATCGACCGCGTAGTTGATGGTCCCAAGTTCCCGCAAAACCCCGGGTATTAGTCCGTAAAAACTATGCCGGTACAGGATGAAAGAGGCTAACTTTATTCCTCTTTCATCCTGTTACCGGTATCAGCTTAGAATCCCGCCTGCGGCTGGGGCGTCCTATCCGATTATGATTAGCAAATTTTCATTACCCTACCTCAGCTTTTTTTTCCTGGCTCTATCATCCGTTGCTTTCTCGCAGGGCAAACCGGATTTAAAACTCTGGTATTCGACACCTTCCGATAAAACCTGGGAGAATGCGTTACCTGTCGGTAATGGCCGTTTAGGGGCTATGGTGTACGGAAACGTACCCAGAGAAACCATCCAACTCAACGAACACACGGTCTGGAGTGGTGGGCCGAACCGCAATGACAACCCCAACGCGCTGGCGGCTTTGCCGGAAGTCAGAAGGCTGATCTTCGACGGTAAACAGAAAGAAGCCGAGCAACTGGCCAACAAAGCCATGCTCAGCAAAAAGTCGCAGGGGCAGATGTTCCAGCCGGTGGGCAACCTGAACCTCATGTTCGATGGGCACGAAAACTACACCAATTATTACCGGGAGCTGGATATCGAGCGGGCCGTGGCCAAAACATCGTATACCGTCGATGGCGTGACCTACACCCGTGAGGTACTGGCGTCGTTTCCCGATCAGGTAATTGTGGTGCAATTGACAGCCAGCCAGCCGGGCCGGTTATCGTTTTCCGCTTTTTATTCCACCCAGCATACCAAACCCGTTATTAAAACATCAGCCAACGAACTGACCATCGCGGCTACAACGTCGGACCACGAAGGCGTGAAAAGCGAGGTTCGGTTCAAAGGCATTACCCGTATCAAAACGCAGGGCGGTACTGTGTCTGCCAGCGATACCGCGCTTACGGTACGCGGAGCAAACTCGGCAACGATCTACCTGTCGATTGCCACCAACTTTGTTAATTACCACGATGTCAGCGCCGACGAAAACGCACGGGCGGCAACGTACCTGAACAAGGCTTATCCTAAATCGTACGCGGCTATACTGACGCCCCACGTTACGGCTTACCAGAAATACTTCAACCGGGTCAAACTGGATCTGGGGTCGAGCGCGGCCGCAAACCTGCCAATAAACGAGCGACTGAAGAATTTCCGCTCCGTCAATGATCCGCAGTTGGTGACGCTGTATTACCAGTACGGGCGCTACCTGCTGATTTCGTCCTCGCAGCCCGGGGGGCAGCCTGCTAACTTGCAGGGTATCTGGAACAACAAAATGCGGCCACCCTGGGACAGTAAATACACCATCAACATCAACGCCCAGATGAACTACTGGCCCGCCGAAAAGACCAACCTGGCCGAACTTCATGAGCCGTTTTTGCAGATGGTCCGGGAGTTATCGGAAACAGGGCAGGAAACGGCGCGGGTGATGTACGGGGCACGGGGCTGGATGGCCCACCACAATACCGACATCTGGCGGGCAACGGGGGCTATTGATGGCGCGTTGTGGGGTATGTGGGTAGCCGGTGGCGGCTGGACCAGCCAGCACCTGTGGGAGCATTACCTCTACAGTGGCGACAAAACGTACCTGGCCTCGGTGTACCCGATTCTGAAAGGAGCCGCCCTGTTCTACACCGATTACCTGGTCGAACACCCCAAGTACCACTGGCTGGTTGTCACGCCGGGTACATCGCCCGAAAATGCCCCCGCTGCCCACGGCGGCTCATCGCTGGATGCGGGTACCACAATGGATAACCAGATTGCCTTCGATGTATTCACCACGACCATTCGGGCCGCTGAATTACTGAAAAAGGATGCCGCCTTTATCGATACGCTAAAGCAGATGCGCAGCAAGCTGCCTCCCATGCACATTGGTCAGCACGGGCAGTTGCAGGAGTGGCTGGAAGACATCGACGATCCAACCGATAAACACCGGCATATTTCGCATTTGTACGGCCTGTTCCCGTCGAACCAGCTTTCGCCCTACCGCACGCCCGAACTCTACAGTGCGGCCAAAACCTCCCTCGTTCACCGGGGCGATGTATCGACCGGCTGGAGCATGGGCTGGAAAGTGAACTGGTGGGCGCGTTTGCAGGACGGCAACCATGCCTACACCCTGATTCAGAATCAGCTCACCCCCCTCGGCGTCACCAAAGACGGGGGCGGTACGTACAATAACCTGTTCGATGCGCACCCACCGTTTCAGATTGACGGCAACTTCGGCTGTACTTCCGGCATCACCGAAATGCTCATGCAAAGTGCCGATGGTGCCATTCACTTACTGCCCGCCCTACCCGATGTCTGGCCAACCGGCAGCATCAGCGGACTGCGGGCCATCGGTGGATTCGAGGTGGTCAGTATGGAGTGGAAAGCAGGGAAACTGGCGAAGGTTGTCATCAAGTCGAACCTGGGCGGAAACCTGCGTGTGCGAACACCGAATGCACTGACCATCAGCCAGGGAACCGCACCAAAAGTGGCCTCCGGTCAGAACCCAAACCCGTTTTACCAGGTCGAGCCAACGCCAGCGCCGATTGTGTCGGAGAAGGCAACGGTGGCCGCAGCTGTGTTAAAAGAAACCATGCTTTACGACCTGCCTACGCAAGCCGGTAAGTCATACACGCTGGTCGCTCAATAGTTTTTTTATCTGTCTGCTTTTGTCCTCCCTAGGAACGGGGAATGACAAAACGGAGAGACAAAAAAAGCAGATAAGCTGAAACAAGTAGAAGAAATTAACACATATTCACATGAGGAATCGCCTTTTCACGGCTCTTTTTGCCATCCTTAGTCTGGTTATACTCAACAGGACTTTCGCCCAAACGACCCTGGTGAACCCGATCCTGACGGGCTTTTACCCTGATCCAAGCATCGTGCGGGTGGGGGCTGATTATTATTCCGTACATTCTACTTTTTCCTATTTCCCGGGTTTGCCGATCATGCACAGCCGTGATCTCAAAAACTGGAAGCAAATCGGCAATGTGATCAACCGTCCTTCGCAAATGGAGTTCATGGGCGAGCGGATGACACGCGGGCTGTTTGCCCCGGCCATCACTCATTACAAAGGGACGTACTACGTAACTTGTACGGATATTGACCATGATGGAAATTTTGTTGTAACGTCCAAAAATCCGGCGGGGCCTTACAGCAATCCGGTGAAAATTCCGCAGGTAAAAGGAATTGACCCCTCCATTTATTTCGATGAAGAAACCGACAAAGCATACATCATTTACAACAGCGATGCACCCGACCGCAAACCGCTGTATTCGGGGCACCGCACCATCCGGATGTATGAGTTCGATTATACCAATTTGACGGTGCTGGGCGAAGAAAAGCAACTGGTGAACGGTGGTGTAGATCTGTCTAAAAAACCTGTTTGGATTGAAGGGCCCCATATTTTGAAGCGTAACGGTTGGTACATCCTGTATGCGGCCGAAGGCGGAACCTCCGTCAATCACTCGCAGGTAGCACTTCGTAGCCGGGATGTTTGGGGCCCTTATGTACCGTTTGAAGGAAATCCGGTGCTGACGCAAAGAGGCTTACCGGCTGACCGACCCAACCCGATCACGTCGGCGGGACACGCTCAATTTATCGAGGGGCCCGATGGCAACTGGTATTCGATTTTCCTGGCGGTACGTCCCTACGAAGGCGATTTTTATAATACTGGCCGCGAAATGTTCATTGCTCCGCTGACGTGGGTAAACGATTGGCCGATGATCGAACACGGCGAAAAAGCCATTGAATACCAATACAAAACCAATATCAAAGAAGTAAAACAGAAAGGGGCTTTGCCGCAAAACGGCAACTTCGCGTATACGATGACCTTCGACAAAGGGCTTGACCTTTCGATGCTTTTTTTGAGAACGGTGGATAGCAGTTCGTTTAAAACATCAAAATCAAACGGGCTTACGCTTACACTTAAACCGGAAACAATTTCAGAAGCCGGAAATCCTTCGTTTGTGGGTAAGCGTCAACAACATTTAACGAGTACTGCCGAAACTGAAGTGAGCTTTTCGCCAAAAACGGATAACGAAAAAGCGGGTTTGGTGATTTTTCAGGACGAACGCCATTTTTACTTCGCGGCCAAATCAAAAAAGGATGGCAAAGACGTGATTCAGTTGTTCAAGAGCAAAGACAAAACCCTGGAATTGGTGACCGAAGTACCTTTAAATTCATCCGCTGCCAGGGTAAATTTCAAAATACAGTCAGAAGGTGCCCTGTACAGCTTCTACTACTCGACCGATGGAAAAAATTGGAACTTGTTGAAAGACCAGATTGACGGCAAGTTTTTGAGCACCAAAGCGGCCAATAGCTTCATTGGCTGCGTGTATGGCCTGTATGCGACGTCTTCAGGCGAAAAATCCGAGAATTCAGCTTCGTTCAAGTACCTGAAATACAAAGGTGACGACCCGATGTATAAGATAGTAAGGTTGGAGTTAGAACACACAACGTTACCATTGAAAACGACCTATTCTCTATAGCCCTCTTTTTCGTTCTGCTCAGCCTTTCTGCGCTGGCGCAGATGCAGCCGTTTGCCTTGCAGGAAGTGAAGCTAACGGGCGGGCCGTTTAAGAATGCGCAGGATGTTGACCTGAGATATATCCTGGCTCTGGACCCGGATAAACTCCTGGCTCCGTACCTGATCGACGCCGGACTGCCGGTAAAAGCCCCGCGCTATGGCAACTGGGAAAGCTCGGGGCTGGACGGTCATATTGGCGGTCATTACCTGTCGGCGCTGGCCATGATGCATGCCTCGACCGGGAACGCCGAACTGAAAAAACGGCTCGACTACATGGTCGATCAACTGGCGCGCTGTCAGGTCAAAAACGGCAATGGGTACGTGGGGGGCATTCCGCGAGGGGAAGGTGTTCTGGGAGCGTATCCACAAAGGTGATATCGATGGCAGCAGCTTTGGTCTGAATAATACGTGGGTACCGCTCTACAACATCCACAAGCTGTTTGCGGGGCTGCGTGATGCGTATGAGTACGCCGGAAATCAGCAGGCAAAGCAGGTATTGATTGGGTTGGGCGACTGGTTTATTGACCTATAAAACCCTTATCCGACGAGCAGATTCAGCAGGTGCTGCGCACCGAACACGGCGGCATCAACGAAACCTTCGCCGACCTGTACATCCTGACCAGAGACAAAAAATACCTCGAAACGGCGCAGCGGATTTCGCACCGGGCGTTATTGATTCCGTTACTCGAAAAGCAGGATAAGTTAACCGGCCTTCATGCCAACACGCAGATTCCGAAGGTGATCGGGTTTGAGAAAATCGCCACCCTAACGGGCAAGACCGACTGGTCGGAGGCCGCCCTGTATTTCTGGCAGAACGTGTCCCAAACCCGGAGTGTGGCCTTCGGTGGCAACAGCGTGCGCGAGCATTTCAACCCCACAACCGATTTCAGTCAGGTGCTTCGCTCGAATCAGGGGCCGGAAACCTGCAACTCATTCAACATGCTTCGGCTGAGCAAAGCCCTGTTTCTGGACAGAAACGACGTCAGTTTCCTTGATTTTTACGAACGAACGCTGTACAACCATATCCTGTCCAGCCAGCATCCCGAAAAAGGCGGGTTTGTGTATTTCACGCCCATCCGGCCCAATCATTACCGGGTGTATTCGCAGCCCGAAACGAGCATGTGGTGCTGCGTGGGGTCGGGGATCGAAAACCACACCAAGTACGGCGAACTGATTTACAGCCATTCGGCCAACGACCTGTTCGTCAACCTGTTTATTCCGTCGACGGTTAACTGGGCCGCCAAAAATATTCAGCTTACCCAGCGTACCGAATTTCCCTATCAGAATGAGTCAGAACTGGTTGTGGAAACACCAAAACCACAGGAATTCTCTCTAAACATCCGCTACCCGAAATGGGCTGAAAACTTCGAAATTCTGGTCAATGGAAAGGCCCAGCCCGTTACTGGAAAACCGGCGAGTTATGTCGCCATTCGTCGAAAATGGAAATCGGGTGATAAAGTAACTGTCCGTTTTACCACCTCGACGCGGCTGGAGTATCTACCCGACGGCTCAAACTGGGCGGCCTTCGTCAACGGTCCCATTGTGCTGGCCGCCAAAACGTCGACGGACGACCTGAAAGGGCTGTTTGCCGACGATAGCCGGATGGGTCACGAAACAAAAGGCAAGCTTTACCCAATCACCAGTGCCTATGCGCTGGTGGGTGACCCGGCCACGTACCTGAACCGCCTGAAACCGGCCAGGAATCTGCAATTCAGCCTGGATTCGCTGACGCTGCAACCGTTTTATGAAGTCCACGACGCCCGCTACCAGATGTATTTCCAAACCTTCTCAAAAGCGGCTTTCGACGAGCAGAAAGCCCGGATGAAGCAGCAGGAAGCGGAGGCCCTGGCCCTGGATGCCAACACGGTTGATAAGGTAAATTGTGGCGAACAGCAGCCCGAAGTCGACCATCAGTTCAAGGGCGAAAAAACTGAATCGGGCTACGACGACGAGCGGTTCTGGCGACGCACCCGTTCCTTTATCGCCTACCAGTTGCAGAACAAAAACAAGGCGGGTAAGTACATTGACATTCAGGCTTTAGACACTATAAAGCTGGACAATCTAACGCATTCTAATCAACGACAAACCAGCCGAGATTCTGTCAACCGAGGGAAAATCAATCCGACTGAAAGTGACTGACGACGAGATTATTACGCTGAGAATCGTGGCCAGTAATGGGACAAATACCCCTCGCTTTAATCAAATCAGACTTGTAACGCAGTAACGATTGTTTCTTTTAAACCTGAACAAAATGATGATGACTTTCCATAAATGTGTCAAAACAACACTTTTCATGATTGGGTGCGTACTAAGTTCGTATGCCCAATCCAATTTCACCAGTAAAACAATTGGCATAGGCGTGGTGGTCGCTGACATCGAGCGCTCGCTGGACTTTTACGTCAATGGCATCGGCATGGTCAAAACGGGCAATTTTACCATCAATGAGGATTTCGGCAAACGTTCCGGCCTGACCAATGGCGTAGCGACGTAGCGTAACCATCCTGAAGCTCGAAAACAGCCCCGACGCCACCGACTGGAAACTGATGAGCTTTGGCAGTAAAGCATCACACCCGAAGCCAAAAAAGATTCAGGACGATACGGGCATGCAATACATCACCATCCAGGTGAAAGCCCTGCAACCCATCATCGACCGGCTGACGAAGATGAAGGTGCCTTTTCTGGGCAGTACGCCCACGCCCCTGAATGAAAAAGCGCACTTCGTTTTTGTGCAGGACCCCGACGGCAATTTTGTGGAGCTAATCGGGCCTTTAAACTAGCATGAAGCCATTATCCTTTACCCTGTTTTCTGCATGAAAAGCGCCCTGACTTATGCCGGTGTAGTAGCGGTTCTGCTCGTCACGATACGCTTCTCCGTAGCGCAAACCGCCCATAACCCCATCATCGTTGCCGATGTGCCGGATATGGCTATGATTCGGGTGGGCAATACGTACTACATGAGCAGCACCACCATGCACATGAGTCCGGGGTTGCCCATCATGAAGTCGAGTGACCTGGTCAACTGGCAGCTGGTCAGCTACGCCTACGATACCCTGGCCAGTGTGGATGCCATGAACCTGACCAACGGCAAAAGCACCTACGGCCGCGGCTCGTGGGCCAGCAGCCTGCGCTTTCACAACGGAACCTACTACGCAACCACCTTCGCCCAGACAACCGGCAAGACCCATATTTACACCACCAAAAACATCGAGAAAGGCCCCTGGAAAGTCGACCTCCTTTGCCCCCTCCTACCACGACCACAGTCTGTTTTTTGACGATGACGGCCGGGTGTATCTGATTTACGGCGCGGGTAAAATCAAGCTGGTCGAACTCACGGCCGATGCCTCCGGCGTTAAACCCGGCACGACGGAGCAGGTCATCATCGAAAACGCCAGCACACCCTCGGGCACCGGTGGGGGCCTGCCCGCCGAAGGGTCGCAACTGTTCAAGGTGAAGGGCAAGTACTACCTGTTCAACATTACCTGGCCCAAAGGCGGCATGCGGACGGTGGTCATTCATCGGGCCGATAAAATCACCGGCCCCTGGGAAGGCCGGGTGGCCTTACAGGATTTGGGCGTAGCGCAGGGCGGACTGATTGATACGCCCGACGGCCGCTGGTTCGCGTATTTATTCCGAGATTTTGGGGCCGTGGGCCGCATTCCGTATCTGGTGCCGGTAACCTGGGAGGATGGCTGGCCAGTGCTGGGCGAAAACGGCAAAGTACCACCAACACTGAACCTGCCCGCCAGCAAAGGCCTGATTCCCGGCATTGTGGCTTCCGACGAGTTTACCCGCAAAAAAGGGGAGCCTGCCCTGCCGCTGGTCTGGCAGTGGAACCACAACCCCGACAATAGTCTCTGGTCGGTGACGGAGCGAAAGGGCTTTCTGCGCCTGAAAACGGGCCGGACAGACACCTCGTTCGTGATGGCCCGCAACACCCTCACCCAGCGCACCATCGGCCCCGAATCTACCGGCTCCACAAAGCTCGATGTGTCGAACCTAAAGGACGGCGACTTTGCCGGGTTGAGCCTCCTGCAAAAGAATTACGGGTTGGTGGGCGTCAAAGCCGAAGCGGGCAGTAAGTCAATTGTGATGGTGAGTGCCAGTTCCGGGAAGGCCGGTTGAGCGGCAGCGGATTCCGCTGACACAGAAGACGGTCTACCTGAAGGCGGCCTGTGATTTCCAGCGACCGTAAAGACATCGCTACATTCTTCTACAGCCTGGATGGGAAATCCTGGACGGCCATTGGCGAGCCGCTGAAAATGACCTACACGCTGCCGCACTTTATGGGCTACCGGTTCGGACTGTTCAATTACGCCACCCAAACCATAGGTGGATTTGCCGATTTTGACTATTTCCATCTGGAAAATTAACAGCAAAATGAAACCCTCTCGTTTACATCCATTGGTCAGTAGTCCTCATGCTAGAGGCAGACTAACTATGACCATAGCCGCGTTTATTGGCTGCTTAATCTCTCTTTGTTTTGTTGCCGAAGCGCAGGAAATCATCCCACTGTACACGAGTGCTGTTCCCAATTCGAAACCGTCGGATGTGCAGGAGTCGGGGGCGGAAACGGGGGTGCTGAAGGGCATTACCAAACCCACGCTGGCCTATTATAAAGCTGCGCCCGACAAGGCGTCTGGTGCGGCTGTTATCATCATTCCCGGTGGCGGCTACGGCGTGGTGGTGTACAACGGCGAAGGCGTCGGTACGGCTAAAGCCATGGCCGAAAAAGGCGTGGCGGCTTTCGTACTGAAGTACCGGCTTCCCAGCGACGCCATCATGCCCGACAAGAAAATCGGCCCGTTGCAGGATGCCCAGCAGGCGATAAAACTGGTTCGTGAGAATGCCGACAAGTGGGGTATCGACAAAAGTAAAATCGGGGTCATGGGCTTCTCGGCGGGTGGCCATCTGGCGGCCACGGAAGCTACGCATTTTGAAAAAGCATATATCGAGAATAGCAACAACACCAGCCTTCGCCCCGATTTCCAGATTCTGGTGTACCCGGTCATCAGCATGCAGGACAGCCTCATGCATAGCGGCTCGCGCGACAATTTGCTGGGTAAAAATGCATCGGTAGCCGACCGGCGTCTATTCTCCAATGAACTTCAGGTAACGGCCAACACGCCACCAACGTACCTGACCCACGCGGCCGATGATAAGTTGGTCGATGTGGACAACAGTATCGTGTATTTTGAGAAACTCCGACACCAGAAAGTACCCGTCGAAATGCACATCTATCCCAAGGGAGACCACGGCTTTATTTTCCGGCATCCGGGCTGGATGGAACCGTTGTTCGCCTGGATGCAACTCAACAACTGGCTTAAGCCGTAAGACTATGCAGAGCTTGATAGGATTACCCAATGAGAGCAGAATCAACTAATTCCTAAACCCTGAAGAACGATGAACCAACAAGTAACCCGTCGAATATGGCTCGTATGGATGCTGGCTTGCCTCTGCACCCTGGCAATGGCCCAGCCGCCACGCGGCCCGCTGGTGGTTTCTCCCCAGGTGCATACCGATAAGTCGGTCACGTTCCGGTACCTGGCTCCTCAGGCCAGCGAGGTGAACCTGAGCGCGCAGTTCGAAAAAGCACCCGTTCCCATGACCAAAGATGCGCAGGGCATCTGGAGCGTAACGGTTGGACCGGTCAATCCCGATATTTACCCGTACAGCTTTCGGGTAGATGGCGTAACGGTGATGGACCCCGCCAACGTTGCCTTCTTCCCCAACGAGCGGTTCAAAGCCAGCCTGGTCGACATTCCCGGCGACACCCCCCTGATTCACGCCATGCGGGATGTGCCCCACGGCACCATCACCTACGAATATTACCCGTCGGTGGCGGGTACAACGGGTTCGGTAGTCATCTATACGCCACCGGGCTATGACAAAGATCCGGCGAAAAAATACCCCGTTTTCTACCTTATCAGCGGCACGACCGATACGGAAGAAACCTTCTTCAAAGTCGGCAAGACCAACCTGATTCTGGACAACCTACTGGCAGAAGGCAAAGCCAAACCGATGATTATTGTCATGCCCTATGGCAACATAGCCGCCCGCGTGGCCGAGCAGACCGGTACGCCCAAACCTGGCGACCCGACCGTTCGGGATGGGGCCGACGCGGTGAAACGGACCAACGATTTCACGACCGATCTGGTCAGCAACGTCATTCCGTACGTCGAGAAAAATTACCGCGCTATTGCCAACCGGGAGAACCGGGCCATCGGTGGTTTCTCGCGCGGGGGTGGGCAAACCCTACGAACGGCTTTCGGCAACATGGACAAATTTGCCTGGGTGTGTGCCTACAGCTCGTACCTGTCGCCGGAGGAAATGGAACGCAGTTACAAACCCCTCGTGGACAACCCGGCCAAGACTAACAAGGACCTCAAACTGCTGTGGGTGAGCGTGGGCAATGAGGACTTTCTGTACAAAGGCACCTCCGAATTTATGGACTACCTGAAAGCCAAAAATGTGACCTATAAAAGCCTGATAACCGGTGGTGGCCACACCTGGATGAATGTAAAGCGCTACGTGAACGATACAGCCCAACTGCTTTTTCAATAAGCCACTGATGACAACCATGAAACGAATTCTCCACCTGCTTTTCATACTGGTGTTCGTGACCATCTCGACCCTTGCCCAGCGACCGCCGGTCATTAACTCGCCGGAGGTACACAAAGACCACAGCATCACGTTCCGGTATTTCTCCCGGAATGCGAAGAAAGTCATACTTTCCGGCGAATTCCTGAAAGCACCGGTAGCCTTGACCAAAGACACATCGGGCATCTGGAGCGTGACCGTGCCCCCGGTAAAGCCCGACATCTATCCTTATAGTTTTTCGGTCGATAGCGTCCAGCTGGCCGATCCGAACAACACCCACATTTTCGCCAACGAGCGCTTCAAACGCAGCATCGTCGACGTACCCGGCGACCAGCCGCTGGTCCATTCGCTGCAAAACGTACCACACGGCAAAATGAGCTACCGGTATTATAAATCGGCCACGCTGGGCACCACGCGCCAATTACTGGTGTACACACCACCGGGGTTCAAGGCCAACGGCAACACCAAATACCCCGTGCTGTACCTGATTCACGGCGGCTCGGATACCGAAGAAACCTGGACCAAAGTGGGCCGCGCCAACCTGATTGCCGATAACCTGATAGCGCAGGGCAAAGCCAAACCGATGATTATCGTGATGCCCTACGGCAACGTTCGTCCCGCGCCCATGCCGGACTTTACTAAAGATATGGTGAACGACATCCTCCCGTTTGTGGAAGCCAATTACCCGGTCATCAACCAGAGTAAAGGCCGGGCGGTGGCGGGTTTCTCCGTCGGTGGCGGGCAAACGCTCAACATCGGGCTAACGAATCCGGACAAATTCGCTTACGTGTGTTCGTACGCACCCTACACCGCCACGGAGGAGTTTAAGAAGAATTTTACGGATTGGTCGCCCAACGCGGAGCAGATGAATAAGCAACTGAAGCTGTTCACCGTCAGCGTCGGTACCGACGATTTTCTGTACGAGCCGGTGAAACAGAACATTGCCCTGTTCAACGAGAAGAAAATCACCGTTAAACCGCTCATTGTGCCGGGTGGACACACCTGGATGAACTGCAAACTGTATCTGGCCAATACCCTGCCGCAGCTTTTTAAATAAAGCCGTTTCAGGGGCAAAATTCAAATCATTCGCGCTTTTCTCACCCAAACCAACAACCCAATGATCTGCAAAACCTTAGCCACCCTCCTGGTAGCCATATTACTAAATGCCCCCTGCTTTTCGCAGACAAGCCCATCAGCGGTAGCGGAGGATTTCAAACCCTCCACGTTAAACCAGCCGGGGCAGGAGTACCCGCAGGTAAACTCGCAGGGCTACGCCCGGTTCCGTATCAATGCCCCCAAAGCCGACAGTGTGAAAGTGAGCCTGGGACTGGGTGGTCGGGGTGGCACCAAACTCACCAAAGGGGCCGACGGCTTCTGGACCGGCACCACAGAAGGGCCGATGGATGAAGGCTTTCACTACTACAACGTGACGGTCGATGGCGGGAAATTCAACGACCCCGGTGCCAGGAATTACTACGGGTCGGTCCGGTGGGAAAGCGGCATTGAAATACCCGCCCACGATCAGGATTTCTACGCCCTGAAAGACGTTCCGCACGGTAATGTACAGCAGATTCTGTTCCCCTCCAAAAGCACCGGTACATCCGCGCCGGGCTTTTGTGTACACCCCACCGGGCTACGAGAAGGACAAATCGAAAAAATACCCGGTGCTGTACCTGCAGCACGGCTGGGGCGAAGACGAAACGGCCTGGAGCAATCAGGGACACGCCAACCTGATTATGGACAACCTGATTGCGGCAGGCAAAACGAAGCCCTTCCTGATCGTGATGACCTACGGCATGACCAACGAAGTGAAATGGGGCAAGATACGGGAGTTCAGGATCGACCCTTTCCAGACGGTACTGACCGACGAGTTGATTCCGTACGTAGATGCCAATTTCCGCACCCTGACCAACCGCGACAACCGGGCGATGGCGGGCCTCTCGATGGGCGGGATGGAAACCAAAATGATTACCCTCAACAAGCCGGAGCGTATTTGGGTACTACGGCCTGCTCAGCGGTGGCCTCTACAATCCGGACGACCTGAAAGACAAGGCAAAACCGAAGCTTGTTTTCATTAGCTGCGGCAGCAAAGAACGGCCCGATGGGGTGAAGAAAGCGGTCGATGACCTGAAGGGCGCCGGGTATAATGCGGTTTCGTACGTTTCCGGAAATACGGGGCACGAATTCCAGACCTGGCGTCGGAGTCTGCACGAATTTGCCCCATTGCTGTTTAAGTAGCCGATACCTTTGTAGAGAGTCTGTTTTCTGTCATGGCTCCGGCCACCCGGACCGGGTGGCCGGAGCCATGACAGAAATACGCTCACTAACGATAAAACCTCATAACCATGAAACGACTCCTTATACTAGCGACGGCTCTCGGCATTTTATGCGCTACCAGTTACGCGCAGATCCATACGAAAAAGAAGCCCCCAAAGGCTTCGACCAGCTCCGGACGGGGATTGCCACCGGAAAAATCGACACGATTGCCTATCCGTCGAAAACCGTGGGAGTTACCCGGAAAGCGTTGATTTATACGCCACCCGGTTATTCCAAAAAGAAAAAGTATCCGGTTTTGTATTTACTGCACGGCATTGGGGGCGATGAAAAAGAATGGCTGAGGGGAGGAAACCCACAGGTGGTTCTTGATAATCTGTACGCCGAAAATAAACTGGAGCCCATGATCGTGGTGATGCCTAACGGCCGGGCTATGAAAGATGACCGCGCCGTGGGTAATGTGTTCGATAAAGACAAGGTTGAAGCGTTTGCCACCTTCGAAAAAGACCTGCTCAACGACCTCATTCCCTTTATTGAAAAAAAGTACCTTACCCTAACCGACCGGGAGCACCGCGCCATAGCCGGGCTGTCGATGGGCGGTGGTCAATCGCTGAATTTCGGGTTGGGCAATCTGGATAAATTTGCCTGGGTAGGTGGATTTTCCTCGGCTCCCAATACCAAACGGCCCGAAGAACTGGTGCCAGACCCGGAAGCCGCCAAAAAGAAGTTGAAACTGCTCTGGATTTCGTGCGGGGATGCCGATGGGCTGATTTCGTTCAGCAAACGTACCCACGATTACCTGTACCAGAACGACGTGCCTCATATTTATTATGTGGAGCCGGGCGGGCATGATTTCAAGGTCTGGAAAAACGGCCTGTACATGTTTTCGCAGTTTCTGTTCAAGCCCGTCGATGTGGCCTCGCTGACAAAATACACGGTGCTGGGTACGCCAGCGGCAACCAATATTCGGTCTGCGAAATATCCGCAGATTTTGCCCGACAACCGCGTTGTATTTCGGGTGAAAGCGCCGGACGCTCAGAAGGTGCAGATTGACCTGGGCAAAAAATACGATATGCAGAAAGACACCAGCGGATTCTGGACCGTTACGACCGATTCCATTAGCCGGGGCTTTCATTATTACTCGTTGCTGATTGATGGGCTGGCCGTAGCGGACCCCGCCAGCGAAACCTTTTACGGCATGGGGCGCATGGCCAGCGGCATCGAAATTCCGGATAAAGACGGAGGATTCTACGCCCTGAAAGACGTACCCCACGGCGACATTCGTGTAAAACGCTATCTCTCCAAAGCCACCGAATACCTGGCGCGAGATGTACGTCTACACGCCACCGGGCTATGACCAATCGACGACAAATACCCGGTGCTGTACCTGCTGCACGGCGGTGGCGAAGATCAGCGGGGCTGGGCCACGCAGGGCAAAACGGACCTGATACTGGATAACCTGATTGCCGAACAGAAAGCTAAACCCATGCTGGTGGTCATGCTCGACGGAAATATGAGCGGGGCCGGTGGATTGGCTGGTTTCAATGAAAACGTACTCAGGGCTTTTGAAAACGAATTAAAACAGGGAGCCATTCCGTTTGTCGAAAGCAATTTTCGGGCAGCAACCGATGCGGATAACAGAGCCCTGGCCGGGTTGTCGATGGGTGGGTTGCAGACGCTGTACGCAGGCGTCAGGAATACCAACCTATTCTCATCGCTGGGCGTATTTAGTTCGGGCTGGTTTGCCAATAACCCAACGCTGACTGACCCCCAATACGCGTTCATGAAAACGAATGCGGCCACCATCAATACGAACTTGAAACACCTGTGGATTTCGCAGGGGGGCAAAGAAGACATCGCACACGCCAACGGCCAGCTCATGATGAAAAAATTCGACGACATGGGCATAAAGTACCAGTACAGCGAATACCCAGGTGGGCATACGTGGCCGGTCTGGCGTCATGATTTGTTCGCCTTTTCGCAGGTGCTGTTCAAATGAATGGATCAAACACTATCTGCTGTTTTTATCCTCCCTCCTGCCCGCACCGGCGGACCGGTCGGGAGGACAAAAACAGCCAAAAGAAGCGATAAAAACCAACGTAAAACCTACCTCATTATGGTGCATAAAAATCAGACAATCGCTGTATGCGCGGCCCTGTTACTGCTGAACGCAGCCGCAAAGCCGGGGCATCTTTTCGCCCAAACCATTCCTTCGCTGAGGGAGACATTCAAAAATGCTTTTGGCATCGGAACGGCGCTGAATAACGCCCAAATCGATGAACGGGACCCGCAAACGACCGCCTTCATTGCCCGGCACTTCAACATGGCCACGCCCGAAAACATCATGAAGTCGGCGCTGATTCACCCGCGGTGGGATACCTACGATTTTACGATGGGCGACAAACTGATAGAATTTGGAAAGAAACACGACATCAAAATCAACGGCCATACCCTCATCTGGCACAGCCAGTTACCCGGCTTCATGCGGGGCATTCACAGCAAAGACTCCATTCAGACGTTCTTCACCAACCACATCAAAACGGTGGCTGGTCACTACAAAGGCAAGGTGTATTCGTGGGATGTGGTCAACGAAGCGCTCAATGAAGATGGCACCATGCGGAAATCGGTATTCCTGCAATACCTCGGCGATAATTTCGTAACGGAAGCGTTCCGGTTAGCGCAGGAAGCCTCCCCCGGTACGGAGCTGTATTACAACGATTACAACAACGAGCAACCCAAAAAGCGGGCTGGCTGTGTTGAACTCGTGAAAAAAATCCAGGCCGCCGGGGTACGTATCGACGGTGTAGGCATTCAGGGACATTGGCACGTGGGCAAAATTCCGTTGAAAGACATTGAGGAAAGCATTCTGCAATATTCAGCCCTCGGACTGAAAGTGATGTTTACCGAACTCGACATTGAGGTATTGCCCCGCAATGTTCAGGGCGCTGAGATTGGCCAGCGGATGACCGTTAATGCGCAGTCCAACCCCTACCCCAGCGCCCTGCCCGACTCTGTGCAGGCAGCAACTGGCTGCTGACTACGAAGCGCTGTTCAAGCTATTCCTGAAGCACAAGGACAAGGTTAGCCGTATCACGTTCTGGGGTATTAACGATGCCGATAGCTGGCTGAATAACTGGCCCATCCGGGGCCGAACCAGTTATCCACTATTGTTCGACCGAAACAGCCAGCCGAAGCCCGCTTTTTACAAGGTCATAGCCACCGCAAAATAACGAAACAGGCTATTCTGCTCAACGCATGCCGACTGGTAGCCCTGGTGGTGCGGGGTGATCCATATCAGCTACATATTCGCCGACGAACGAACGACTTTTCACCTATGAGAATAAATAAAACAGCGTTGATTTTACGGCTTCGCCATCCTTATCGCAAAGGGGTACTTAGTGGTTATGGTAGTCGCACGATATATCTACTGTTCGCCCTGCTAGTCAGTTTGGTAACATCTGGCTTAGCGCAAACGATTACTACCGGGAAGTCTTCATTTGCCGTTACTACCGCCGTAATCTACGTTGACCCCGGCGAAACGGAACTCGTAAAAACAGCCGCTGCGCTGTTGCAGCAGGATATCGAACTGGTAACCGGCCGCAAACTACCCATCGTCACAGCAATTACCCAGGTCCGTAAAAACGTCATTGCCATCGGTACAATACAGCAATCTGCTTTTTTGAAGCAACTGGTTGCGAAGAAGAAAATAAACACGAGTACCATCGACGGCAAATGGGAATCCTCGTTAACCCAAGCTATCAGCAACCCCGATAAGGGTATTTCCCACGCCCTGATCATTGCGGGCAATGACCGCCGGGGAACGGCGTATGGCGTACTGGAGTTGTCGAAACAATTGGGCGTTTCGCCCTGGTACTGGTGGGCCGACGTGCCCGTTGTGAAGCGAAAGGAGATTTACCTTAATGAGAACATCACGCTGACCGATGCGCCGAAAGTAAAGTACCGGGGCTTATTCATCAACGACGAAGCCCCCGCGCTTTCCGGCTGGACCAAAGAAAAATTCGGGGGCTTCAATCACCAGTTTTACGAGAAATTTTTTGAGCTGATTCTCCGGTTGAAAGGCAACTATGCCTGGCCTGCCATGTGGGGCAACGCCTTTTATGCCGATGATTCCCTGAACATTAAATCGGCCGATAAATATGGTATCGTCATGGGCACCTCGCACCACGAACCGCTGATGCGGGCGCACGATGAATGGCGCCGGGTGGGCGGTGGTGCCTGGAATTACGAGACCAACAAAGAGAAGCTACAGCAATTCTGGCGGGGTGGCATGAAACGGGCCACCAACGAAAAAATCGTGAGCGTTGGGATGCGGGGAGATGGCGATGAACCCATGTCGAGAGAAACAGCTACGGCACTGCTGGAGAAAATCGTGGCCGACCAGCGAACCATCATCAGCGAGGTGACGGGCAAACCCGCAGAAGAAACCCCGCAGCTCTGGGCACTCTACAAAGAGGTGCAGGATTACTACGATAAAGGCATGCGGGTACCGGATGATGTAACCTTGCTACTCTCCGACGACAACTGGGGCAACCTACGCAAACTGCCCCGCCTGGATGAGAAACCCCGTAAGGGTGGCTACGGCATTTACTACCATTTCGATTACGTGGGCGGCCCCCGAAACTACAAATGGCTGAACACCAATCCGCTGCCCCGCATCTGGGAGCAAATGCACCTGGCCTGGGAGTATAAAGTGCGCGACATCTGGATTGTGAACGTCGGGGACATCAAACCCATGGAGTTTCCCATTTCCTTTTTTCTGGATTACGCCTGGAACCCCGAAAAAATTGACGCCGATGACCTGAATGCGTACACGGAGAACTGGGCAGCCGACCAGTTTGGCAAACAACCCGCCAAAGAGATTGCTTATCTGCTGGCAAAATATGCGAAGTACAATGCCCGGCGAAAGCCGGAACTGCTCGACGCCAACACGTACAGCCTGGCCACGGGCGAGTGGAAAACAGTCATTGACGAGTATACGGAACTGCTGAAAAAGGCGGAAGCAGTAAATAATGCACTACCCGCTGATTATAAGGACGCGTATTTCCAGCTGGTGCTACATCCGATAAAAGCCTGCGCCAACCTGTATGCGCTATATTACAATGTAGCCCTGAACAAGCAGGCATATGCCGACAAACGGAAAGAGACTAACCAGTATGCCGATAAGGTAAAGGAACTGTACGCCAACGACTCATTGATTACGCAGCAATACCACCAGCTGAACAATGGCAAGTGGAATCACCTGATGAGCCAGACCCACATTGGATACACATACTGGCAGCAACCCAACCGGCAAAAAATGCCCGACGTTCGGTACCCGCCAGCGGATTCAACGGTGGCGGGTGAGCGCGTTTCCGCTTCAGAAAATAAACGGGTACCGGCTCGGGCATCGGCCAGCCCGTCCGTTTTTTATCAGGATGAAAAACAGGGCGTCTCCATAGAAGCCGACCGTTATACCAAAGCCGTCAATACGAACGGCATTACCTGGAAAGTATTACCCGACCACGGCCGGACAGGGTCGGCAGTAACGCCTTTCCCGGTGACGGCGAGTGAGCAGAAAGCGGGAGGCAATTCTCCCCACCTCCAGTACGATGTGGTGACGGACAGTGAAGGTCAATTTGCGGTCAACGCCTACTTCTCGCCCACGCTGAATCTGTTTCGGGATGAAAATGGGCTGCAATACGCCGTTTCGGTGGATGATGAACTGCCCCAAACCGTTAGCCTCAATAAAGAAGACAAGACCAGCGACAAAGGTATCTGGAACAAATGGGTGTCAGAAAATATCATCATCAAGTCCACTACCCATAAAATTGCCAAACCCGGCAAACACACTGTAAAATTCTGGATGGTCAACCCCGGCGTCGTTTTGCAGAAACTGGTCGTGGATTTTGGTGGTCTGGAACAACGCTATCTTGGCCCCGAAGAAACTCTGGTACGAACCCCCAAAGAATAAGCCAATGACATTCAGATTCACCACCGCCGTTGGCCTGTGCCTTCTCAGTCTGCTGCTCTCGACAGCCGTACATGCCCAGCTTCGATTGCCCAAACTCATCAGCGATGGTATGGTGCTGCAACGCGATACCCCCCTGAAGGTATGGGGATGGGCCAATACGGGTGAGAAAATTACCGTTCAGTTTAAGAACAAGACATACAAAACAACAACCGGAGCCGATGGCAAATGGCAGGTAAAGCTGCCCGCCACGCCAGCAGGGGGCCCGTTCACGATGGAGATTGCCGGAAAATCCCGACTTACTGTAAAAGACATTCTGATGGGCGATGTGTGGTTTTGTAGTGGCCAAAGCAACATGGTTCACCAAATGAATATCCATGACGTGCGGTACGCCAAAGAGATTGCCGAAGCCAACGACCCACAGATACGGCAGTTCTGGGTGCCGACAATGACCAGCCTGCAAGGGCCCCAAAGCGATGTTCCGAACGGGCAATGGAAAGCCGCCGTTGGGGAAGACATCCGGCCATTTTCGGCAGTGGCGTATTTCTTCGCCAAAAAACTCTACGCGAAATACAAAGTACCCATCGGCATCATCAACGCCAGCGTGGGCGGTACCCCCATCGAGGCCTGGACGAGCGAAGAAGGGCTGACTGATTTTTCAGCGCTGAAAGCCACGATTGACAAGAATAAAGACACCACCTACATCAACACGCTGACGCGTCGACCAACTGGCACTGCCAACCGGCCTGCCCCGCCCGTCGATTTGGGGATGGCGGGAGATAAAAAGTGGTACGAGGCTTCGTACATTCCCAAAGGCTGGCATCCCATCAATGTACCGGGCTATTGGGAAGATCAAGGGGTGAAAGAGCTAAATGGCGTGGTGTGGTACCGGAAAGAAATAGACCTGCCCGCTTCCATGACGGGTAAGCCCGTCCGGGTTTTTTTGGGCCGGATCGTTGACGCCGATGAACTATACATCAATGGGAAATCGGTGGGAAAA
This sequence comes from uncultured Cytophagales bacterium, assembly GCA_963784335.1. GTDB lineage: Bacteria > Bacteroidota > Bacteroidia > Cytophagales > Spirosomataceae > Spirosoma. The sequence continues at coordinate 87,563 of CAWARB010000015.1, forward strand.
ACGACCTACATGTATCCCCAGCGTCGGTATCCCATACCGGCCGGCGTCCTGAAGGCGGGTAAGAATGTGTTCGTCGTACGGGTCACCAACAACGGCGGCAAGGGCGGTTTCGTCCCCGATAAACCCTACTGCATTTTCGCCGGGGCCGACACGGTCGACCTGAAAGGAACCTGGCAGTATAAGGTGGGCCTTGTCAACCGGCCTTTCGCAGGTGGTGGCTCTGGTGGCGGGGGAAATCCAGCTGGGGGAATCAATGCCCAAAATCAGCCAGCGGCCCTGTATAATGCCATGGTAGCACCCGAAATCAACTATGCCATCAAAGGCTTCTGCTGGTACCAGGGCGAAAGCAATGCCGGTAAGCCACAGGAATATGAGCAATTACAAATTGCGCTAATCCGCGACTGGCGACAGAAATGGCAGCAGGGAGACCTCCCTTTTCTGTACGTGCAGCTTCCGGGCTTCATGGACTACAATTACCTGCCTTCCGAAAGTGGCTGGGCTGTGCTTCGGGAAGCGCAACTGAAAGCCCTGTCGGTACCCAACACGGCCATGGCCGTAGCCATTGACCTGGGCGAATGGAACGATATTCACCCCGACAATAAAAAGGACGTGGGCGACCGGCTGGCCCTGGCTGCTTTGAAAACGGCCTAAATGAAACCCTGGTTTCTTCCGGCCCGCTCTATCAATCGGCCACCGTGGAAGGCAGCAAAATCGTGGTTAGCTTTACCCATACCGGCGGTGGGCTGGTCACCAGCGACGGGGAGGCTTTGAGTGAATTTGCCATTGCCGGGAGCGATAAAAAATTCGTCTGGGCAACCGCCAGAATCGAAGGCAACACCGTGATTGTGTCCAGTGACGACGTTCCAAATCCGCAATACGTGCGCTACGCCTGGGCCGATAATCCAGTCAACCCCAATCTGTCCAATAAAGAGGGACTACCGGCCTCCCCATTCCGAACCGACCAGTAACACGTTCCTAAACCCTAAAAACAGATGAAAAAATACCTGACATTCATGCTGCTGTCATGGGCCTTTGCTACGAGGGCATAGCCCAACAGACGGTTATCGACAGCAGTAAGTATCCTCCGCTTAAAACCTGGACTGCCGTTCAGGACCAGGCCAACATGATGCAGCAATTGGGCATCAAAACGTTAAGGCCCGGCCCCAGCGGTAATGAGTCGGCCCCCAACCATGCCAATTACGATGAATCGCAGGCCGACCCCTGCCCGCAATTACCCGAAGTACTCACCACAAAAAATGGCAAAAAAGTAACCACGCCGGAGCAGTGGTGGAACGTCCGTCGCCCTGAGCTTATCGACGCGTTTGAGCGCGAAATGTACGGTCAGATGCCTAAAAACATTCCCAAAGTAACCTGGATAACGAAGGTCACCGACAACGAACTGGTGGGCCGGATTCCGGTAGTGGCTAAACACCTGACTGGCCGGGTCGACAACAGCGCGTACCCGTTGATAAACGTGAACATCAACATGGTGCTGGTGCTGCCGCAAAATGTAAAAGGCCCCGTTCCGGTCCTGATGATGTTTGGTTTCTTCCCCCCGGCGTTACCCGCCCCGGCCCAGCCGTCACTGGCCGATATGGAGAAAATCAATACGGCATTTAAGGAGATGATGATCAAGCAGAATCCGGAGATGAAAGCCATTTTTGACCGCTATCCGGCCTATGCGCCTATAACCAGACTGCCCGGACCCAATTTCTTTGCTCCGGCACCAACCGGCGATTCACCTCCCACCGAGCAGCTGCTGGCGGCTGGGTGGGGCTACTGCACGCTGGAACCGAGCAGTATTCAGGCCGACAACGGCGCTGGCCTGACGCGGGGTATTATTGGTCTGGTGAACAAAGGCCAGCCCCGCAAACCCGACGACTGGGGTGCTTTGAGAGCCTGGGCCTGGGGTGCCTCCCGCGCGCTGGACTACCTGGAAACAGAACCACAGGTGAACGCCAGACAGGTGGGTATTGAAGGGGTTTCGCGGTATGGGAAAGCCGCCCTGGTCACGATGGCTTTCGATCAGCGGTTTGCGGTGGGGCTTATCGGTTCATCGGGGAAGGGTGGTACAACCCTGCAACGCCGGGTATTTGGCGAGGCTGTGGAGAGCCTTGCCGGTAGTGGTGAATATCACTGGATGGCCGGTAACTACCTGAAATACGCCACCGACGAGTCATCCTTTGGCCGTAAGACCGGCTGCGACCTCTCCGTCGATTCGCATGAATTATTGGCCCTCTGTGCACCACGACCCACTTTCGTCAGCTACGGCATACCCGAAAAAGGCGACGCCAAATGGCTCGATCAGACCGGGAGCTATAAGGCTACGGTAGCCGCCGGACCCGTGTTCAAACTGCTGGGAGCCCGGGATCTGGGCGTGAGTAATGCATACATGACCGAAAAAATGCCGCCCGTACTAACTGGCCTCATGGACGGTGAACTGGCCTGGCGGCAGCATGATGGCGGCCACACGGATGCCCCCAATTTTCAGTACTTCATACCCTGGGCAAGCAGGTTGCTAAAGTATGACCGGATCAATAAGTAACGCTTAGGTTATTGTGATAGCCCTGATCCTGGAGACAGCCTGACGATGACGCGAATAGCGCGTTCGGGGGAATCCTGAAAACGACATACGGTATGCAGGGAATCATTTCAGGACACCGGTTAAAAACCAACCCGCTTTCAGTACGTTATTTGTCCACTAATAGAGGTGAACAAATAACGTACTGAAAGCGGGTTAAGGAACAGCCAAAGGTTGGCCAGCGAAGGTAACCAGTAGCTCCGTTACGGAATAATGGCCGGAATGTGCTGCTCGGTTACCAGGCGGTTAAACTCAGGTACATCCCTATTTATCACTTCTTTCAGTTCGCCGATTGCCGTGTTAACCTGTTTTTCCAGGGCTTCAAAAACGACGTAGGACGACTTCGTTGGCTTCGTATCAGCCGACAATACCACCAACTAACCCCCGATATTTTATCGTTCAGCCGGATTGGATAGGCGAGCGCATCCTGACCTGCCTTCGACTTAGGCTGCATCATG
>CAWARB010000016.1:0-121869 GCA_963784335.1 uncultured Cytophagales bacterium
TTTAGTTACATGAATTGTTTTTAATAACTGTTAACGACAATCAGTCGCATACGCCGGTGGATGCCCTGGAAGATGGGTTTCTAACAAAGCTGCGTTTCACGCTAGAAGAACAACTGGATGACCCCGGGCTTTCGGCGGATACCTTTTTCCAGCCGTTGGGTATGGGCCCAACTACCCTTCCCAATAAGCAGACAGCCCTGACAGGCATGTCCATCAACCGCTACCTGCGCGCCCTGCGCTTACGAAAAGTCCGGGCGCTACTGACCACCCCGAAACTCAACAGGTCGGAGGTAGCCTACGCGGTGGGTTTTGACAAGCTCAAGTAGTTCAGTCGGCTATTTTCCGAAGTATTTGGCCTTTCACCTGGAAATTATCGCCTTTCGGCTCGGGGGCGGAACAATAGTGCACCTTTTCGGAACAATACTGCACCTGTTTCAAATCGTATCCCCTTACTCTTGTGGTGTTGATGTACACCCATTTTAACCCACTTAGCACACCTATTATGAGTCGATCGTTTAACCGCCTTTGGCCCTGCTCAACGGGTCCCCGGTTCGCTATGAAACCAGTCATCAGCCTACATCCTTCGTTTTTTTGTATGGAAAGCGCATCAATCGGCAAGCTGGTTGTAATCTGGCGATACGCTATTGTCGCAACAGTTTAGACTATTTTACTCATTTATCAAACAAACCATTATGACACAGGAACTTCCTCCTCCGGTTCAATTAATGCAACTCCTGTTTGGCTTTGCGGCATCCCGGGCAATCGGTGTTTCCGCGGAACTGCGTATTGCAGACTTATTAAAAGATGGCGCAAAAACAGCGGACGAATTAGCCAGGCAAACAGGAGTTGATGCCCGTTCTCTTTATCGGGTATTACGCGCTTGTGCCAGTACGGGTGTATATTCTGAAGACAATGAAAAAAAGTTTTCATTAACCCCACTAGCCGAACCATTGCTTAGCGATGCACCAGGGAGTTTACGTGCTTTTGCTGAAATGATAACCTGCGATTGGCAATTTCAGACATGGGCAGAACTTCCTTATAGTGTTAAAACAGGCAAGCCTTCTTTTGACAAAGTACATGGCAAATCTTGTTTTGATTATTTCTGGAGCAACGAGAAAGCTGGAAACGTTTTTAATGATGCCATGACCAGCAACAGTGCATTTTCAAGTGTTGCCGTGGTGAATGCTTATGACTTTTCTTCCATGTCAAAATTGGTAGATGTAGGTGGGGGGCATGGATTTTTACTGGCTTCTATCCTAACAAAATATGGCAATGTAAACGGAGTTTTGTATGATACACCGGCTATTGTTGCCGAGGCAGAAAAGCTTCTACAGGAGCATGGCGTTACGGATAGGTGCGAAACTGTGGGTGGTGATTTTTTTGAATCTGTACCCACGGGAGCTGATGCTTACATTATGAAGCATATTATTCACGACTGGAATGATGAGCAATGTACTACCCTACTCCAGAATTGCCGCAACGCTATGACAGCTGGCGGAAAGGTACTGGTGGTAGAAATGGTAGTACCTGAAGGAAACGAACCATCACCTGCAAAATTCCTTGATTTACAAATGTTGCAATTTTTGCCTGGGTGTGAGAGGACAGAAAAAGAGTACACCGATTTATTTGATAAAGCAGGACTAAAACTAACCCGAATAATACCCACCATGTCTCCTTTCAGCATTATTGAAGGAGAAAGCAACTAGGGGCAGGCGATTGAATAAACTGTAGCCAACTGTTGTCGTCTCCAGCAGAAGCTGACTCCTGCTTTTGGCCTGTCAATTGTCAGATAAATTTTCTTAGTAACCAACTAACTGACACAACGCATCGGCAATGGCACAGGGCATTGAGCGAGGTAGTCGGTCAACCAGTAAAACCATATGCAACAGCAACGCTACAACATATTTAATCAAATTCATAAGGGGCTGCGGGGCATGCTCTATGATACGGCTACCCGCCTGCAACAAACCGATTTTTCCCAGCCACAGGCCAGCGAAGTCGTTGAGCAGTTGCACCAGGTGCTCGTCTTTTTCGATGAACACGCCGAAAATGAGGATCAGTTTATTCTGCCCCACATCCGAAAACATAACGCGGAACTAATTGATGAACTGGAAAACGATCATGTCATCGATCACCACCTGACGCATACGCTCTTCGATCACATTCAGGAGTGGAAAACAACCGACTCTGCTGGCCAGCGGGAAGCCATCGGTCAACGGATTCTGGTTGCCTTCAATGAATTTATCGGCTTTAATCTCTACCACATGAACAAGGAAGAGAACGTGCTGATGGATCAGCTTTGGCAGCATTACACCGACGCCGACATTCGGCAGATGGAACACAAGATCGTCCAGGCCATTCCACCTCAGACGCTGATGGCCGAGAGTCGCTGGATGATGCGTTCCATCAATGATAAGGAAGTGATTGGCTGGCTGTCGGGTATCAAACAAGGGGCGCCAACAGCCGTATTCGACACCTTCCTGCAAATAGCACAGGAGGAACTGCCGACCGAGCGCCTGAAAAAGGTGTATACGGCTCTGGCACTGGCCTAATCCACATCGCTAGTCTACCCTGTTTTCATCCTAATCAATTCATTTCATGACCTGTAAATTTACCATTTTAGGTTTTCTACTGGTCGGTAGCCTGCTCTCCGGATGTCAGGACCACCGGGTTACCATGCCAGTCGTAGCGCCCCCTTTAACATACATTTAATTCACAACTAAAATGGAATCACGAAATCAAGCTACCGTATGGCTATCAACGTTTTATAGCTACGTAGATTCTATGGATATGGATATGTTTCTCAGTTACTGTGATGAAACTATCGTGGTCCAATTTGCGAACAATCCTGTTTCTATAGGTAAGCAACAAGTAAAATCAGATATTTCAATGTTCTGGTCAATGTTGCATAAGATGGAACACAAATTCCAAAATGTATACATTGATGATAATCACCTGCTGTTAGAAGCGAATATTACTTACACATTAAAGCAAGGCAAATCAGTAGTTGTGCCATGCTTGTCGGTTATAACCCGTTCTGGAGATTTGGCAAAATCACTAAAAATATTTATTGATTTGAATCCTTTGTTTCACTAATGAACGGAAATAGGCCCAAAACCCTTTGGAAAAAAGTAACTGTAAAGGGGTGCAATTCAACTTATCGCTATGCCGCCATTGCGTAGTTGAAGGGCTCAATTTACTTTCCAACCAGTTCCCCCATCACTCACTCATCCAGCACACCCGCAGATTGTCTTGCCCTGATTTATCTGGACCCTTTCCTGACCTACCGACTTTTCAGATACAGTTCGGCGCTGTCCTGATCGATAAACAGGGTGGTATCGGGGTGCGACCGCAGGCAGGTAGACGGGTATTGTTCCGAAATGGCATCAACCAGCGTATGGTGAATGGCCTGCGCCTTGTGGCGACCGGGTACCATGCAAAACAGATGGGGTGCCCGGATGAGTGCCGGAATCGTCAGGGTCAGGGCCTGTTCCGGCACCTGCTCCAGCGCAGCAAAACAACCGTCATGCACCTGCTGCACCCGGCTCGTCTGGTCCAGTTGCACGGGTTTCACCCGGTCGGGGTCGTTGAAATCGGCCACGTGGGGGTCGTTGAAGGCGATGTGACAGTTTTCGCCGATACCCAGGCACACTACATCCGTGGGGTACTGCTTCCAACAAAGCGCTGTACCGCCGTCGTTCCGTTTCCAGATCAGGCGCGTTGCCGTCGATGTAAAACACCGCACCAACGGGTACCTTATCGAAAAGCCGCTCTTTCAGGTACAGCCCGAAATTCTGCGGGGCATCGGCGGGTAGTCCGATGTATTCGTCCATGTGAAACGCCCGGACCCGCTGCCAGTCGATGTCCGTTTCCCGCACCAGTGCATCCAGAAATTCATTCTGGGACGGGGCCGAGGCAAAGATGATGTTGACAAAGGCCTGTTTTTGGGTCAGTTTCCGGAGTGTGTCGGCCACGGCCTTTGCGGCCCGCTGGCCCAGTTCAGGCCGGTCGCTGGCGATGTTGACCTGTAAATTATCAACCCGGAATGGCTGGTTAAGGAGTGTTGCTGATGGCATGCGGTTACGGGTATTTTTCTGTAGTTGAATAGACTATTTCCCCCCCTACCAGTGTCGAGTGAATGGTTAGCTGGTCGTCGAAAATAACGATATCGGCATCGTGCCCCACGGCCAGCGTTCCTTTTCGGTCGTTTACGCCCATGATGCGGGCGGGCGTGGTACTGGCCATCCGAACGGCCTCCAGCAGGGACACATCGGCCAGTTGTACCATGTTGCGGACGAGTCGGTTCATGGTGGCCACGCTCCCGGCAAAGGCGGTTCGGTCGGGCAGTTTGGCCACGCCATCTTCCACAATCACGTTCAGGCCGTTCGTTAGCGAGCCGAGGATACTTTCGCCTTCCGGCATACCGGCGGCCCGCATGGCATCGGTAATCAGCGCGGTTCGGTCGGCCCCTTTTATTTTGTACACCAGCTTCAGCAACGGCGGGGGCAGGTGGACCCCATCGGCAATAATTTCGACATCCATATCCAGCAGGAACGCACTCTCAACCACCCCGGCGTAGCGAAACGCATTCCGGCGCGTCACCCCCGACATGCACGAATACAGGTGCGTTGCCAGCGAGTAGCCGGCTTCGTAAGCGACCAGCACCTCTTCATAAATAGCGTCGGTATGGGCTACGGCCGCCAGAATTCCTTTTTCCCGCAGCCGTCGGCCAAAGGGAATAGCACCGGGTAGCTCGGGGGCGGCACTCCACCGCACAATGGACGATGAGTAGGCCAGGATTTCTTCGTACTCCCGCGGGTCGGGGTTGCGGATATAGCGTGGGTCCTGCGCCCCCCGCTGACTCTGCGCCAGGTAAGGCCCTTCCAGGTGCATACCCAGCAGATTGGCCCCGCGGGGGTTGTTTCGGCGGGCCTGTTCAAAGGCATCCAGCGTCTGGAACAGGTCCTCTTTTTCGGCCGTGAGGGTGGTGGGTACCAGCGAGGTGGTGCCGTAGCGGGCGTGCCGTTCGGCGATGGTCAGAAAAGCGGCTTCGGTGCCATCCATAAAGTCGCAGCCTCCGCCCCCGTGCACGTGAATGTCAATAAACCCGGGAGCGATGTAGCGGCCACCCGCATCCAGTTCCGTGGCATCCGGCACGTCCACCTCATGCTCATGAACGCCCAGAATCAGGCCATCCTGAATAACCAGCGTGCCCCCCCGGATAAACCGGTAGGGCGTGATGAGTGTACCGTTTGTAATTTTCAGAAGCCCCATGTCCGTACTTTATGGCCTTTAACGGCGTAAAAAACCAGGTAGAGGTAGCAGGGCAACAGCACCCAGTAGGCCGTTCGGAGGTCGAACCGGTCGGCAAAATACCCGTAGAACAGGGGTAAAATGGCGTTGCCGCACAGCCCCATAATCAGGATAGAAGCCCCCAGTTTGGTAAACCGACCCAGCCCGTCCAGCGCCAGCGGCCAGATACCCGCCCAGATCAGCGAGTTGGCCAGCCCCAGCAGGACCACAAACCAGATGGATACATCGGCTGCGTGGCCCAGCAGGGTAACCGGACCACGGGCAAAAATAATGAGCAGCGTGAACAGCGTACCCAGCCCGGTACAAATCCGCAGCGCATTGACCTGACTGATGAAACGGGGAATGGCAATAATGCCCAGCACGTAGCCGCAGATGGTGCAGAACAGGGTGTAGGACGGAAAAACCTTAGCTTCCAGCAGGTTGATACCCATCGACCCGGCATAGCCGATAATGGTGTCGATGGCAATGACCTGCGTACCCACGTGCAAAAAGATGGCTCCGGCGCCCAGCACCAGGTGCGGAAACTGGATGATGCTGGTTTTGGTGGCATTGGTAGTCGCCACGTCCGGGCTTTCCTGTTCCGTGTTCAGTTCGGGGAGGGGTGAGCGGTACACCAGATAGCCCAGCAACAGGAGAAACGTACCCAGCACGGCGTAGGGCACTATTACCCGGCGCACCAGTTCATCCAGGGCCGCTCCCCGTTCCGAAGGCCCCATGCTTCCCAGTTGAGCAAATAAATCGGTATCGGTCGGGCGCAGGATGACGGCGGCAAACACCAGGGGCGACAGAATACCAGCGGCCTTGTTGCAGATACCCATGAGGCTGATTCGCTGGGCAGCCCGTTCCTGTGGCCCCAGAATGGTGATGTACGGATTAGCGGCTGTTTGCAGGATAGACAGGCCAATGCCAATGGTAAACAGCCCCATCAGAAAAACGCCGTAGGTACGGGTCTGGGCCGCGGGAATGAAGATAAAGGCCCCCAGCGCCATCACCCAGAAGCCGATCATCATGCCTTTTTTGAACCCCACCGCTTTGAGCAGATACGAGGCCGGCACCGACATGATGAAGTAGGCGATGTAAAAGGCAAAGGCGACCAGATAAGCCTGAAAACTGGTCAGTTCACAGGCAATTTTAAAGTACGGAATCAGGATGGAATTGACCCACGACACGAAACCGAAGATAAAGAACATAACCCCGATGAGCCCAATGGATACCGTGTATCCCGACGGGTGAGGTTACTGGCATCAATGGGTATCGCAGCTGCTTTCATAGTGCATTACAGACTTTAGACGGTAGGTTCCCAGCCTTTCTGGTAGTCCCGTTGCCAGAGTTTTTGGGCTTCCGGGTTGTTTTTGATGTGGCCGTTGGCGGGGTCGATGGTCAGCATACCGCCCGTGCGCAGGGCAATGTTTCCCAGTTGGGCCAGCAGCGTACTCTGATGACCGCCCACAATATCGGAAGCCAGGGCCGTCCCTTTTTTGATTCCGTCGAAGAAGTTCTGGATGTGGATCGCGTCCAGCGCCTGCGAGGGGTCCATCCGGTTGCGGGGGTCGATGACAAGATCGTTCTTCACGGCCTTGACCAGTTTGTTTTCCAGGTCGAACACCTTGTACGAGTTGCCCGATTCGATGAGCACCGACCCCGTTTCGCCGTAAAAGATTACCCCGACGCTGGTACCCTCCACGGTCCGGCCGTTGCAGCTGCGCCCCTCCCAGGTCATGGCCGTATTGTTGGGAAACTCCAGACTGATTACCTGGGTGTCGGGCGTCTGCCAGTCGTCCTTGTAGCGATACCGCCCACCGGACGAGGTAACTTTGGTGGGGTAGGTTACGCCCAGGCCCCAGCGCATCAGGTCGAGCATGTGGGTGCCGTTGTTGAGGGCTTCGCCGGTGCCCCAGTGCCAGAACCAGTGCCAGTTGTAATGAAGGATATTGTCTTTAAAGGCCCGCCGGGGTGCGGGGCCCTGCCACAGGTCGTAATTCAGCCAGGCCGGTACGGGGGCTTCCTTACCAATCCCGATGGATGGCCGGTTGTTGGTGTACCAGCCTTTCACAAAATAAGGCCGACCGATGGCCCCGCCGTGGATTTCCTGAATGGCCTGCGCCACGTTGGGCCACGACCGGCGCTGGTTGCCCATCTGAATCACGTTTTTGTACTTCTCTGCCACCGCCACCAGCAGTTCGCCCTCGTGCGGATTATGACTGCACGGCTTTTCGAGGTAGACGTGCTTACCGGCTTTGGACGCCAGGATGGCGGCCGGGGCGTGCCAGTGGTCAGGGGCGGCAATGACCAGCGCGTCCAGGTCTTTATCCTCCAGCGCCTTCCGGAAATCGGGTTGGTTTCTTGGTTTTGATTGCTGAATCCTTTCTACCGTTGTCAGGCATTTATCAGCCGCCCGGCTATCCACATCCGAAATGGAGATGACTTCGCAGTTGGGTTGCAGGGCAAAGTTACCGGCCAGTGCCAGTCCCCGGCTGTTGACCCCCATCATGCCCACCCGGACCTTTTCGTTGGCCCCCAGAATACGGGCGTAACTGCGGGCGCTGAAGCCGGGCAGCACCCCGCCTGCCGTCAGCACGGCGGTACCCATACTAACTTTTTTGATGAATGTCCGGCGGGCATTGTCGGGGCTGGTCGATGTAGGCGTATTCATAAAGGCTATCGTTTTCTACCGGGGTCGGGGATTTATTTTTTTGCTTTTTCGCGTACGCTGGCCAGGGTTACCGAGGCCCCCCCGCGCCGTTTGCTTTCGTCGGCGGCTTCCATGAACGCAAACAGCTCCATGGTTTCTTCGGGCGTTACGGGCGGAATGCCGGTTTCGAAGTAGTTGATAATCTCGCGTAACAGGGGCTCGTACCCATTGTAAGGCCCCAGCCGGACATTTCCGGAGGTCAGGTAAACCGTTCCGCCGTAGTCGTGCTTGCCCGTTCGGGTACCCCGGAAAGTACCGACTCGCCCGTCGGCCCAGGTGCCCACAACCACGTCTGTCCCCTCCGTATGCGTCCGCACCACCGACTGGCATCCCGTCCCCATGGCGGTATAGAGCGCTTCAACGCCGTGAATACCGTACCAGAACAGATCGGGGTGCGTTTTTTCCAGCACCGCCGGACTAAACGTATCGGCCCCCAGGACCTGACGTTTGTCAATACCCGCCATGCCGGTGATGTACCGAAGGGACGAGGCCGAAAAGAGGGGAATTTTATAGCGCTGGGAAGCATCAAAAATAGCGATGACATCGGCCAGCGAAGCGGCCATCGGTTTGTCGATGAACACCCGTTTTCCGGCTTTCAGCACGGGCATGACCTGTTCCCGGTGCAGCCGTCCGTCGTTGGTTTCCAGCAGCACAACGTCCACCTTTTTGAGCAATTCATCAATCGAATCCACAATGGCAACGCCCTGCTTTTTCACTTCGTCCGTATAGCCCGCAATGCGTTTGGTACTGCTGTCAATATCCCGGCTGCCGTACGGGTAAGCCGCCACAACCCTATACCCTTTGTAGTCGGCACTGGCTCCGGCACTATTGAGTACTTTCACGAACGCGGTGCTGTGGGAGGTATCCAGTCCAATCATGCCGACCCGTTTACCCGGTTCAACCGGGTCACTGGTCAGCCAGTCCAGGCTGGGCGTGGTCAACAGCAGGCTACTGAGAGCGGCATTCCGGACAAATAGTCTTCGCGTCTGAATCGGGGAGTCCATGCAGGTAAAAACGGGCTAAGGGCGCGGGCTACCAAAGCCGCTATCCGTTTACTAAAGCGACGGGGGCTGGTTCTATAATGCTTGTAGCGGTTATCCGGCGCCGGCCGATCCCCCATTTTATTGGGGCCGGCAAGAAATACCTTCATCGGCAACTGCTCCGATACGCGCCTAAACACCTCATCCTTAACAAAAAAGAGCCAACCGTAAGGACCGACTCTTTTTTATTCAATCACCCGTCTTTTGCGCCAGCTCCTTCACCGGCTGACTCGCCGAATTTTACCCGGCACGTCGTCCCTAATGAGGTAGAGAAACCCACTGGTTATTTTTCATTCGGGAAACAGGGTACCCGTGTACAGCAGGATTCCGTCGGGGCTCTGGTCGGGATCCCGGTACTAAGTAGGTTGTTCCCCACCGGCCAGCATCAGGCATATCCTTTTGCAGTAGTCATTGTGTACGTTTTAAAGTACGCGCATTAGGCACTATTGAATTGACGGAGGCCGTCTTTTTTCAGTCGCTGGCTCCTGGGGGAGTAGCCAGCCAATTCCGCTGAACGAAATTGCCTCGTACGCTAAAGTACTTTATCAGGGTTTCTGTTTGAGATAAACGACAATTCGGTCCGGATCTGCTCCTGGCCACTGGCTACCCGGGCAGTCCGGCTCTTCTGCTTTGTCCTGAACAAGGGCGCCTTCACAGCACGATCCCCGCCAGTAACCCCACCAGAATAAGTACGTAGGGAGGTATTTTGGTGTACAGCAACGCCCCCATGGTGAGCAGCACCACCACGACCGAGGGCCAGTGCGGGGCCATTGGTTCGAACAGGGCGATGGCCGCTGCTGCCGTTAGACCGGTGCTGGCCGCGTTGATGCCGCCCAGCGAAGCCCGTACCACGCGGTAGCGCTTGAGCTGTTCCCAGAACCGGTACACGAAGAAAATAAGGAAGGTGCCGGGCAGGAAAATACCGGCGGTGGATACCACACTGCCCCAAAACTGCCCCTGCACCCCCATATCCCGCATGGAGAGCGCGCCAATGTAGGAAGCAAAGGAAAATACGGGGCCGGGCATGGCCTGCACCAGCCCCAGCCCCGACAGAAACTCTTCGCGGGTGAGGTAGTGCTTAAAGGCCACAAATTCGTTGTACAGCATGGGCGTCAGCACCTGACCGCCCCCAAACACGAAACTACCGTTCCGGTAGAAGTTCTCGAACAGCCGTACGGGCAGCAACTGCGTGTACGCGCCCAGCAAAGCCGCCCCGATGAATACCCCCAGCCATAAAAAAAAATTAGCCCACTGTACACGCAGGGGCTGTTTCTCCATCCGTTTATGTTTCTGGTAGGTCAGGGCCGTAACTACCCCCCCCACCGCAATAACGAAGGGGGTCATAAACGGCGACCGGAACAGATAGGCCACCAGCGCGGCCGTCAACGCCAGGGCCAGGGTTATTTTGTCGTTGATAACTTTTTGCCCGATCCGGTACCCGGCCACGACCATGAACCCGACGGCCATGGGCTGAATGAACCGGGTAAACTGTAAGGACAGCTGATGTTTTTCCAGGTAGTAAATTCCCATACCCGCGGCTGTCATGATGCTCACGGCGGGTAATACCCAGATGAACAGCGTCAGGTAAGCGAGGTTAGGGCCGCCAATTTTAAAGCCCAGCGCCGTGATGGTCTGCGTGGAGGTTGGCCCCGGCAGCACCTGCCCCAGGGCGTTCAGTTCCAGCAGTTCCTCTTCTGTTAGGTAGCGTCGTTTCTGAACCAGCCGTTCATAAAACATGGCCAGATGCACCTGCGGACCGCCGAACGTGGTAAGGGCAAGAATCAAGACATCTTTCAGGAAGATGAAGTACCGGATTCGGCGAACGGGCTGGGCAGTCGTTAAGTAGGGCAGCATTGGCAGGAGAAGGCAGGAGCAGCCAAATTATAATGAGTGGGTAGCCAGTAATTGACAGATTGCCCCGAATGACTACCCACCCCAACTGACAAATGCTTACTTCTTCTTGAGACCCAGTTCCATTAGTCGCTCGTCCAGAAAATCACCGGCGGTCATGTCGACGTACAGCTTTGGGTGCTGGGTATCCACGCAACTGTCCAGGCAACTCAGGTTCATATCGGCGCGGGGGTGCATGAAGAAGGGGATCGAATACCGCGACTGGTTCATCTTCTCCCTCGGTGGGTTTACCACCTGGTGAATGGTGGATTTCAGCTTGTGGTTGGTGAGCCGGTCCAGCATATCGCCCACGTTCACCACTACCTGGTCGGGCAGGGCGGTGATGCCAATCCATTTACCATCGCGCCGGAGCACTTCCAGCCCATCGGCCGAAGCCCCCATCAAAAGCGTAATCAGGTTAATATCGCCGTGCGCGGCTGCCCGAACGGCTCCGTCGGGCGTTTTATCGGGGTCGAGGGGGAAGTAGTGCAACGCCCGCAGGATGCTGTCGCCGTTGCGCACTTTATCGTCGAAGTAATTTTCGGGCAGTTCAAGGTACAGCGCAATGGCCCGCAGGAGTTGCTTCCCGGCGTTTTCGAGGGTCCGGTACGCGCCTACGGTTGCTTCCCCAAATTCGGGGTATTCGTCGGGCAGAATATTGGCAGGCATATCGCCTTCCGGCTCCGGCTGCCCAATGTGGTAGAACTCCTTCAGATCAGCCACTTTAAATCCTTTGGCCGTTTCTTTTCCTTTGCCAATATAGCCGCGCTGCCCGTTCAGTTCCGGGTGTTCGTACTGCTGCTTGACGCTGTCGGGCGATGAGAAAAAAGCCTGCGCCGATGCGTATAGTTTCTTTGTCAGGTCTTCCGTCAGGCCGTGGTTTCGGATAGCCACAAAACCAATTTGATTAAAGGCCCGGCCCAGGTCCTGCACAAAACGCGCTTTTTTGTCGGGGTCACCGGACGTGAAATCAGCCAGGTCCAGTGATGGTATTTCGTTATATAATTCCTCTGTTGCCATTGTTGATGCTCGATTTAGGCAAAAATACGAAAGATTACCCAAACGCAGTAGTACGCTTTTTTAGGCTGTTTGAGCCGGGTGGTACGCTCGTTAGTATGGGCTGGAGGGGGCGCTCCGCACCGTATGGTGACTCCGTCCAATTACGGGGACACCCACAATGAAGGGTAGATAATTCCGGAGCAGGGTCTTTTTCCTGCGAAAACAACGGTTACGCTATGGTCCCTCTTTCCCGGTATACACGCCACCTGTTCCTGTTTTTTTGCCTGGCGCACGTAAGTTGCCCCGGCTACGGCCAGTCGCTGTTTCCCCCTACTGTTCGGCGGGTTGTCTTTCTGGGCAACAG
The DNA here is from genome assembly GCA_963784335.1 of uncultured Cytophagales bacterium. Taxonomy (GTDB): domain Bacteria; phylum Bacteroidota; class Bacteroidia; order Cytophagales; family Spirosomataceae; genus Spirosoma. The sequence continues at coordinate 12,299 of CAWARB010000016.1, forward strand.
CATCACCTACGCGGGCAAATACGTCACCGCCATTGCCATTTACCACCGGTTGCACTACCCAAACCAGCCCATCGAGTTTATCAATGTCGGCCTGCCGAGCGAAACGGTGTCGGGGCTTTCCGAAGACGGCCATGCCGGTGGCCAGTTCCCCCGCCCCGACCTGCACGAGCGGCTGGGCCGGGTGCTGGCGCAAACCAAACCCGATCTGGTAGTTGCCAGCTACGGCATGAACGATGGCATCTACCTGCCGCTTGACGAAACACGTTTTCAGCAATTCAAAGCCGGTATCGGGTGGCTCCATAATGAGGTGGTGCAAACGGGGGCCGCTATCGTTCACCTTACCCCACCGGTGTACGATGACCTGAAGGGTGGGCAACCGGGTTACGGTGCCGTCCTCGACCGGTATTCGGATTGGTTACTTGAGCAGAAAACGGCCAGAAACTGGCGGGTCATCGATGTTCACTACCCGATGAAGGCGTTGCTGGATGCGCACCGAAAAGTGGACTCAACGTATGCGATCACCGGGTTTGCCCTGGCCGAAGACGGGGTGCATCCGGGTGAGGTGGGGCACTGGATCATGGCCAGAACGATTCTGTCAGGATTGGGGGCTACAACAATTGCTTCCGCACCAGACCTCAAAACGGCCATGGCTTCGGTACCGAACGCGGTTCAACTCATCAAACTCATTACCGACCAACAAACCCTGATGAAAGATGCCTGGTTAACGGCTACGGGCCATAAACGCCCCGGCATGAACGCAGGCTTACCGCTGGAAGAAGCCAAAACCAAGGCGGCCACTATCGACACACAAATAAAGGCCCTCCTGCCCTGATAAGCGATGATGCCATTTTAAAGTACCGGTATAACGAAAAGGCCGGTCCGTCGATGCAGGGTTATACACTGCATTGACGGACCGGCCTTTTTTATTACTTCAGTCAATCAGGAAAAATTCTTCCCGACTTTATTCCAGTCGACTACGTTCCAGAAGGCGGTAATGTAGTCGGCGCGTTTGTTCTGGTACTTCAGGTAGTAGGCGTGTTCCCACACATCGATACCCATGACGGGGGTTCCTTTTTTCTCGGCCAGCGCCATCATCGGATTATCCTGATTGGGGGTCGATATGATTTCGAGGTCGTTACCATTTTTGATGAGCCACGCCCAGCCCGAACCAAAACGACCCGTTGCGGCTTTGGCAAACTCGGTTTTGAAGGCATCGAACGAGCCGAATTTTTTGTTGATGGCATCGGCCAGGGCTCCTTTTGGCGCACCACCCGCGCTGGGACCCATGATGTTCCAGAAGAACGTGTGGTTCCAGTGCCCACCGGCATTATTCCGAATGGCCGCCGATGTTTTGGCATCGACACTTTTAACGATTTCGTCGATGCTCATCTTTGCCATTTTCTCGTTTTCGGGCATACCCAGCGCCTTGTTCAGGTTCGTCACGTACCCCTGGTGGTGCTTACCGTGGTGAATCTCCATCGTCATCTTATCAATGGATGGTTCGAGCGCATCGTAGGCATAAGGCAGCGGAGCCAGCGTAAAGGTACCGTCGGCAGCAGTAGACCGAAAGCTACCGAACGAACGGGTCGCTAACAGGGTAGCCGATGTACCAAAAGCCAGTGTCAAAAATTCAGCACGATTCATAATGTATGTTGGTTTTGGGAAACGAAAGAGTATTGACAACCGTATTCTCAGTCTTCTAGTAAAACGGCCTGCCTGAACGAATGTTCGGTATGTAAAAAAAATGAGATTTTGAAGACCGGGCATTTAGCCGCCTTTGTCAGGAAACCTATTCGTAGGCAATCCGGCTCAGGATGCTTCGCCCGAGGGTTACTTCGTCGGCATATTCCAGGTCGCCACCAATGGGAACGCCCCGGGCAATGGTGGAGATTTTCAGGTTGAAAGGCCGGAGTCTCTTTTGCAGGTAGAACGCAGTGGTATCGCCTTCCATCGTGGGGCTGATGGCCAGGATAATCTCCCGCACCTGTTCTGCATCCGAACCGGCCAGCCGGGTCATGAGCGAGTCAATCTGCAAATCGCTGGGGCCAACGCCCTCCACCGGCGAGATGATGCCCCCCAGCACGTGGTACAGCCCTTTATACTGCGCCGTATTTTCAATAGCCAGCACGTCACGCGTATCTTCCACCACGCAAATCAGCGACTGGTCGCGCTTGTGACTGGCGCAGATCGTGCAGGTATCATTGTCGGACAGGTTATGGCACTTCCGGCAGTATTTGACGTTGGTCCGCATGGCCGTCAGACTACGGGCCAGCGATTCGGTTTGGTCTTCGTCGCGTTTGAGGAGATGAAGCACCAGCCGGAGGGCGGTTTTCTTCCCGATACCCGGAAGTTTCGACACCTCATTGACCGCGTCTTCGATAAGTTTGGATGGGTATTCCAAGTACTGAGTGATGAGTTAAGAGTGAATAATGAAGAATAGATAGCTTGAATCCTATTCTATCATTCGTCACTCATCATTCTTAATTAATTTAGCACTTCCGCCGTTGATGCCCCGGCGGCAGATTTCGTTACGCATGGGCACCAGTTCGTCCCAGGAGCCGTTTTTAACCGAACACTTGCCTTTGTAGTGAATCAGCAGCGTACACTGTTCGGCCTGTTCGGGCGTGTGGGCACAAACGTCAATCAGCGTGGCGATGACATGATCGAAGCTGTTGACATCATCGTTGAACACCACCAGGTTATGAACGTCGGTCTCAACGACTTCATCGAGCACATCAACATTGGTCGACCATCGTTTTCTTCAAAAGGTTGCATGGGAGATAAAAGCGTGTTTACTTAGCAAATTTACGGCAAAATGGGCACTTAAAAAAATCATTACCGCCTATTATAAGAACCCCATTTCGCAACTGAAAAGTTGCCTTATTCTGCATGAATACCACTCTTGCTTTAGTGATTTTAATCGCCTATTTCGGAATGCTGATTGCGGTTTCGTTTTACACCGCCCGGGGTGCCGACACCAATGCTTTTTTTACCGCCAACCGGCAATCGCCCTGGTGGCTGGTGGCGTTTGGCATGATCGGTACGTCGCTGTCGGGGGTTACGTTTATTTCGGTGCCGGGTGCGGTGGGCAAAATCGGGTTTTCCTACTTTCAGGTCGTGCTGGGCTACATTGTCGGTTACTTCGTTATCGGTACCGTGCTGATGCCGCTGTACTACCGGCTCAACCTGATTTCGATTTACGGCTACCTCGAACAGCGTTTCGGCTTCTGGTCGTACAAGACGGGGGCGGGCTTTTTCTTGCTGGCCCGTACCATTGGCTCGGCCGTTCGGCTCTACGTGGCCGCTGGGGTGCTGCAAATGGCGCTGTTCAACGCGTTTGGGTGTTCCGTTCGAGGTGTCGGTGCTGATTACTATCGCCCTCATCTGGGCCTATACCTTTAAGGGGGGCGTTAAAACAATTATCGTAACGGATACCCTCCAGACGGTTTTTCTGGTTACGGCCGTAATACTGACCATCATGCTGATTTCGCAGGAACTGGGTCTGTCATTCAGCGGGCTGGTGCAAACGGTCAAAGACAGCCCGATGTCGCAGGTGTTTTTCTGGGATGCCAATGACCCGAAGAATTTCTTCAAGCAGTTTATTGCCGGGAGCCTTTATTGCCATCGTCATGACAGGACTGGATCAGGATCTGATGCAGAAAAACCTGACCTGCAAAAATATCGGCGAAGCCCAGAAAAACATGTTCTGGTTCACCGTCACGCTGGTTTTCGTCAACTTCCTGTTTCTCTCGCTGGGGGTTCTGCTGTACGTTTTTGCCCAGCGCGAAGGCATTGCCATCCCGGCCCGCACCGACGATCTGTACCCCCTGCTGGCGCTGAATCACCTCGGCCTGATGGTAGGCATTACGTTTTTGCTGGGTATCACGGCGGCTACCTACGCCAGCTCCGACTCGGCCCTGACCGCTCTGACCACCTCCTTCTGCATCGATTTCATGAACGTGGAGAAACGCCCTGAAGCGGAACGGTCACGCATCAAACAAATCGTTCATCTTGGCTTTTCGGTGGTATTTTTTGTGGTTATCATTATTTTCCGGCAGTTGAACAGCAAGGAAGTTATCACGGCGGTGTTCGATATTGCGGGCTATACCTACGGGCCACTGCTGGGGTTGTATGCGTTCGGGATTTCGAACAAACGGCCGGTGACGGATTGGGTGGTTCCCTTTATTTGCCTGGCCTCGCCCGCATTGACTTACCTGTCAATGAAAACTCAGCGGCCTGGTTTGGCGGGTATAAGTTCGGTTTTGAGCGGTTGCTGCTCAATGGGCTGTTTACCTATGTCAGGCCTCTGGGCCGTATCGAAACCAGCCAAAGAGGGTGAGCTGTCAGGGGTGTAAACAAGGGGGCTGACTGATCAATACCGATTCCCGGCTGCGTGTTTATACCGGCAGGTAGACGCTGAATGTGCTCCCCTTTCCGGGCTGGCTGGTGGCCGTGATGGCTCCCCCGTGATTAACAACCACTTTTTCGCAAATGGCCAGCCCAATTCCGGTGCCGGTGTAATGCTGCCGACCGTGCAGTCGCTGGAATACCTGAAAGATGCGGTCCAGGTATTTCGGGTCGAACCCAATACCGTTATCGGATATGTCGAAGCGGTGGTACGCTTCTGCCCAGTGAGATGGCTTTATGGAAGCAGGCAGATCAAACGACGAAACCGTCTGATGGCTGATGCGTATAATTGGCGGGGTATCCGGCTGGCGAAACTTCAGGGCGTTGCTCAACAGGTTCAGGAATAGCTGCCCCAACTGCGAGGCATCTCCGTGCAGCTTGGGCATTGATGTCACGATAATCTGCGCGTTCGTTTCGGTGATAACCAGATCCAGGTCATTCAGTACGGTGTTAACTACATCCCTGATAAAAACCAGTTCGACGGTATCCCTCCGGTTCGCTATCCGGGAGAACGTAAGCAGGTCTTTAATCAGCACCGACATGCGGTTGGCGGCCGATTGCATCCGCTCCAGCAAATCGGCTCCTTCGCCCAACTGCGCCCCATACTGATCCTGTAGTAAGTTGCCAAAGGACTGAATTTTACGTAGCGGCTCCTGCAAGTCATGCGAGGCAACAAAGGCAAACTGTTCCAGGTTTTGGTTCGACTGAATAAATAACCGATTGGCTTCGGCCAGTTCTTCATTAGCCTGTACCAGTTCCTCGTTGGAAACAGCCAGCTCTTCATTACTTGTTTCCAGTTCGCCCGTGCGCTCGTTGACCTGTTGCTCTAATTCGGCAGACAGGGCACGGTACCGTTCTTCACTGGCCTTGAGTTTCTTCTGGTCCGTGACCTGCCTGGTCACATCGACTGACATGCCTATGATGGCGTACACGGCACCCGTGGCATCGAACAGGGGTTTATTCGTAAAATCAAAGTAATACGTACCAAGCACCCCATCTACTTCCAGCTCCACAGCAGCCGCCCGCTGCTCGTAGGTTTTCCCCGATGTGAATACGTCATCCAGAATTTGCAGGAAGGGTTGCCCATTGAGTTCAGGCAAAATGTCGGCTATTTCCCTGCCCAGCACGTGTGGTCCCTTGCCCCAGTAGCTAATCATGGCAGCGTTTACCACGTCTACCCGTAGTTCCCGGCCAACAAGCATGCAGGCTGCCAAGGGTGCTTCTTCGATAAGCAGACGGGATAGGCGTTCACTCTCCCGCAGGTTTTGCTCTATTTTTTTGCGCTCCGTTATATCCTGGCTCACGGTTGCCAGACCAGTCATTTCGCCCGATTCAGCGTCCGTGATGGCTACCGTATTCCAGTCGAGCCAGAAAGGGTGTCCGGTACGGGCGTTTACAAAGCGAATTTCCTGCGAGAAGTATCCTTTTACCGGTAGCTCAGCCAGCAGCGTTTCGGCCAGCAACCAGTCGTCAGGATACACACAGTCCCGAAGCGTTTTCCCGGCAACTGTATCCCAGCCCAGCATGGTCAGGGCAGCCGGGTTCCCATATTGCATGGAGGTATCGGTGGCTATCAGGCCAATAAACTCGTGGCTGGTTTCCATGATGGCAAGCAGCCTGTGCCGTTCTTCTTCAACTTTCTTCTGCTGGGTTATATCCTGCAGCGTCCCGTTGAACTGGCAGGCGATATTATCCTCATTGAACTGCGCCTTGCCTTTGGCCCGCACCCGTCGCTCCTGGCCGGTTTCTGGATGGATAATGGTATAGTCACTGTCGTACTTCCCCCCTGACTCATGGAGTAATGCCTGACGGATGGTATCCGTTACGCGCTGCCGGTCTTTGTCAGCAATGACGTCAAGCGCCAGCGGCAGGTCTATTTCCGCTTCGGGTGGTAAGCCAAACCAGTCTTTCAATCGATCATTGCCGGTAAACTGGTTGGTAAACGGATTCATGTCCCAGGTTCCCAGTTCGGCAGCCTCAATCGCAAAATGCAGTCGGTCTTTATGCTCCGATAGCTGTTTCAGGTTAACCACCTTTTGGGTCGTTTCCATGCAGGTAGTGAGCACCCCTACCCGTTTACCTGTTTCGTCGATGACCGGACTGTAGCTGAAGGTCCAGTAGATATCATCAATTTTACCGTCGCGGTAAAAAGGGACAAGCCTATCTTCACTCCAGGTAGACTCCCCACCCGATAGCACCTGATCGAGCAGCGGCTTTATTACGTCCCATATTTCCGGCCAGATATCAACGGCTGGTTTGCCCAGCGCATAGGGGTGTTTTCCTTCATTTCCCAAACTGGGGCGGTAAGCATCGTTGTAGAAACAAAGCAACGATTCACCCCAGAAGAGAAACATCGGAAATCGGGAGTTCAGAATAATTCCCAGGGTTATCTGCAAACTCGGCGACCAGGTATCCGGCGTGCCCAGCGCTGTTTGCGACCAGTCCAACGAACGGGTTAAGTGGCCCATTTCGCCCCCACCGCTCAGGAATGCATGCGTATCGGTATGTTGGCTTGGCTGCATAAGGCGAAAGATAACGAGTGAGTAAAAATGAACCTCTCATTCTACTCCACCGTGATAAGGCGTACAGAATAAATGACCTACTGGAGCCATCAGGATTTTGACCCAACGATACGTTGCCTGGTAAACCCGGCTACTGTACAACATGTTATGGCAAGGACTATATTAGGTAACCCCAATACCCAAAAACAGACCCATCGAACGATGGTCTGCTTTTGGGTATTGGGGCCGTTTTCTGGATTCAGGGAAACTTCGGAAACTTGCTGAAATCCGGCTTTCGTTTCTCCAGGAAGGCATCTTTTCCCTCCTTCGCTTCCTCCGACAGGTAGTAGAGCAGGGTTGCATCTCCCGCCAGCTGCTGAATACCGGCCTGCCCGTCGAGTTCAGCATTAAGCGACGCTTTAAGCATGCGCAGGGCGATGGGGCTTTTTTCGAGTATTTTCCGGCACCAGCCAATGGTTACCTCTTCCAGCTTGTCGAGTGGCGCTACTTTATTGACCAGGCCCATATCCAGCGCTTCCTGCGCGTCGTACTGGTCGCACAGGAACCAGATTTCGCGGGCTTTTTTCTGCCCTACTACCCGCGCCAGGTACGAAGCCCCAAAACCACCATCGAACGAACCCACTTTGGGGCCGGTCTGCCCAAAACGGGCATTGTCGGCGGCAATGGTGAGGTCGCAGACCACGTGCAGCACGTGGCCACCGCCAATAGCATACCCGGCCACCATGGCAATAACGGGCTTGGGTATCCGCCGGATCTGCATCTGCAGGTCCAGCACGTTCAGGCGGGGTACGCTGTCTTCGCCGATGTAGCCGCCATGCCCCCTTATGGACTGGTCGCCACCGGAGCAGAAGGCTTCGCCCCCTTCACCCGTCAGAATAACCACGCCAACGCGCTCATCCTGCCGGGCCAGTTCCATGGCCTCCGACATTTCCTTTACGGTTTGGGGCGTAAAGGCATTGCGTTTGTGCGGGCGGTTGATGCTTATTTTGGCGATGCCTTCGTAATAACTGAACAGGATTTCCTGATATTCTTTAATCGGCTCCCAGGGGTAGTTGCTTGTCATAAATTATTATTGATAGAATGAGTGAATGATAGAATGAGTGAATGTTGTTAGGAAAACCATTCACTCATTCTATCATTCACTCATTGAAAATTCAGTTTCGTGATACATTACATCCCAGGTGTGGTCGGCCATCATCCGGACGGTGGCCAGGCAGCGTTCAAACGGGAATTTGCGCCCCCATTCGGTTGGGCCAACCATTGACAGCAGGTCCGTACCATTCTTACGCGTATAGAAATGATACGTATGCCCTACCACGGGTTCAAAACTCATTTGGGCTGAGTAAATTCGCTCCGACACCTCCACCCGGTTGCGGATGGCCGTTGCCTGCTCGGCCAGCAGCTGCATCTGTTTATACAACTGGCTCAGCTGCATGTCGGTTTGCTCGCGCATGGCCGCCACGGCCCGTCCCGTTATTTTCCCTTTATCTTCGGGACGGATAACGGCGCCCCCTGCTGTGTGCGCGTAGGCCAGTAGTCCCGGTGATTCGGCAACTTTATCCGGCGAAATTGGATTGATGAAAACTTTTGCTTCTTCCATACTTGTTAGTTGGGTAACCACCCGGTAAACGTCTTTGTTCACTGTCGTTGAATGACAAAAAATAACGCATATTTACACCTTAAAACGGCATAACGCCACAAAAGTAAACGAAACCGGTATGGAAACTACCCTCCCCTCCACCGAACAGGCAGCATCACCCCGGCCTATTTTCTTCCGCTCAGCCGGTATTGGTCTGGTCACCCTGCTGTTAATGCACCTGGCTTTCGGCTGTTCGGGGCAGTCGGGTGCGGACACAACGCTGGTTCCGGTTCAGGGTATTAATTTCACGCTGAACCTGGCCGACAAAGCCAATGAAAACCTGACCGTTAAGGGCGGCTACGTGGTAATGAACAATGTTATCATTGCCCAGACCAGGAGCGGTAATTTTGTGGCAGTATCGGTCAACTGCACCTTCGACAAGACAAGGTTAATCTTTAAAGCCGCTGAAAATCAGTTCTATTGCCCGCTCGATCTCTCCCGGTATGACACAACCGGCAAGGTAATTTCCGGGCCGGCTACCCTACCCCTGACCACCTACAAAATAGAGCCAAATGCGGCAGCGGGCACGCTGTTGATCCGTAACTGATACTAGGAGATTATATCCTCCTGTTATCTCCTCAAAAATGGCGCTTATCCTTACGCAACGCACAGCCTGGCCCGCTCCCCAAACAGCTTACGAAGCGGAGGCTCTGGCGTTTTGCCGGGCCTGGACAACGGGTCAGGAAACGTTCACGCTGCACACATCCGGCTCCACCGGAACGCCAAAACCCATCGTCCTCACGCGGGAACAGATGCAGTCAAGTGCCCGCCTGACCGGCCAGGCGCTGGGTTTATTGCCGGGCGACACGGCCCTGGTCTGTCTCAATATTCGTTACGTAGCGGGCATTATGATGCTGGTACGGGGACTGGAACTGGACCTGCCCATGATCATCATCGAACCAGCAGGCTAATCCATTCGCACACGTCACGGCTGACACCAATCCGTTGCTTTTACCGCGCTGGTACCCCTGCAACTCCAGACCATTTTATCGACGGGAAATGAAAACCAGGTAGCCCTGCTGAACGCCATGAAAGCTATTCTGGTGGGGGGAGCGGCTACCAGTCCGGCGCTGGAACAGGCGTTGCAGTGTATCACGGCACCCGTTTACGCCACCTACGGCATGACCGAAACAGTGTCGCACATTGCCCTCCGGCGGCTCAACGGCCCTCCCCGGAGCGAATGGTTTACGGCCCTCCCCGGGGTTGATCTCGGCGTTGACCAACGGGGCTGTCTGCACATCACATCGGCGGCTACGAACTTCCAGCGTATCCAGACGAACGACGTTGTTGACCTGCCCGACCCAATGCACTTCCGGCTGCTGGGACGCGCCGACCGGGTCATCAACAGCGGAGGAGTGAAAATACAGCCCGAACCGGTGGAGCAGCTTATTCAGCGGGTGTTGGCGCAGAGTCAGGAGATGAGTTACCCCGTTTGTTTGTGGCCGGACTGCCCGACGAAACACTGGGGCAGCGGGTGGTGGTGATCTGCGAACAGGTCTCCCTCCCCGACGTGCAATGGACCGCTCTGCAGGCTGCCATTCGGGAGGAAGCAGGCCCGTATGCCGTCCCGAAGGAGTGGATTACCGTTCCCCAATTTGCCGAAACACCCACGGGCAAGGTTGACCAGCGAGCGATACTTGCCGGAATACGCTAACTTTGCCCCTTGCCAGTTACTGCCTTATGTCATTCCAACGTCTCCAGATTCGCTACCAGACCGCCCGGTCGCTACCCGCGCCCTACGCTTATTTTTATACCCTGACGGCTCAACCCGTAGCCAACGGCGAGGTGCAGATTGACCTGGCGATCACCTATCCCGACCGCGACGATATTGACGACGATGAACTGATTGCCGAAGGATTCACGCGGGAGGATGACCTTACCTGGTCGGGGCGGATGCCCAAACCGTGGGCAGAAACCATAACCAGCCTAACCCGCGCCACCCGCCTGCAACCGCTGGATGAAGAGGCTTTGGGGGAAGACGATGATTTTTGGGAAATTACCATCGAAAACGACAACGGAGCGAAGAAACAGGGCAGTCCACCAAAGGCCGATGACTGGCAGTATACGGTGCAGGAACTGATACAGGCCGTGTACGAACGCATGAACAGGGAACGGCCTTTTGAACTGACTTACATTGACAACGCTGCTGGTTCAGCCACGCAGGAACGCCGGATAACCGCTTCCTTTGCCGACCGTTCGATTCGCCTGCTGAGCCTTCAGGACCGGCGCGAACAGAGCCGCACGCTTCCCTGGTCAACGCTGCAGCCAATCATGAACCAGGTGTACGAACATGATTTCAATCCCGACGAAGCGCAGCAAAAACGACCTTCCCGCAGCGGTCAATGGCTCAACCTGGGCACCGAAGAATGGTATGACATCAGCAAACTAAAAAGCCTGAACCGGTTCCTGACCGACTTATAGGTGCCACACCTCCGTTGACACCATGCCGCTGACCTGCGGTTTTTGCGCCCGGCGCTGTAAGCCCGATTCGGCGAGGAGTTTCTGCCAGTCGGCCAGTTGGCGGGTCTGTATCCCGGCTGTCAGCCGGAAGAAGCGAATCATGGCCCATAGCAGTACTTTTTGCCAGCCCGTTACGGAAGGGACAAAATCGGTCACCAGCCAGCGTCCGCCCGGTCTTAGCCGGTTGCGGAGTTGGGGCAGGGCCGCCTGCAGGTGTTTTTCGGTAAACAGGTCCAGCACAAAGGGCGTCATGATCACGTCGAATGACTCGTCCGGTTTCAGGCACGTCTCATCCCCTACCCGAAACACGACCGAACCGGCTGCATTGTGGTTGATTACCCGCCGACCGGCCCGCGCCAGCATATTGGCGGATGCCTCCAGGTAAACGACCCGGTTTGGCTGGCAGCGGGTAAGCACCTGCTGGAGTAGCCAGCCCGTTCCGCCCCCCAAAATCAGTAGCTGCGCATTGGCCGGAATCTGATTCAGAAATATGACCTGCGCCCGTCGTAACCGATGCCCAAATACGAGAAAAGCGAGAAAATCGTAAACAGGAGCGACCCAATCGAAATTTGGTTTTCCAGCGAGCGTATGCTCCATACGGCGGTTGTATTCCTTGGGGAAAGAAGCGTTTCTTTCCCGGGCAAATAAATCCGAACAACCATCATTATTGATTGAGGGCAAATCAGGAATCACTATTCACACTATCATGCGTGCTTGTTGGATTAACTCACGCAAAGGTAAATTTCTTATAAATGGCGCTCAGTGCTACGGCATTCTCCAGTACCGTTACTGATTCGGTCAGGTTGTGGGCACTGGTATTGAGCCACAAGCCGGGCGTATCCGACCGCACATAGGAGATAACCCAGGGTTTGTGCTGACTCACAAAAAGCACTTGTTGAAGAGCCGGAATCTGCTTGTACAGTTCCAGTTTCTCGCCCAGGTCGTAGGCCAGCGTACTCTGTGAAAGCACCTCTACCAGCAGCACAGGATTTTTTACGGTAGCTGTCGATGTGTTTCCACTGGGCAATACCAGGTAATCGGGCTGGCCACGCACCACACTCACATCCGCATTGACCGAATCACCGGTGGCTTCGATGAATATTTTGATATTGCTGCTAAAAACTTCAATATTCAATTCATCATCAAATAATATAGTCAAAATATGACCTAGCCGAATTACCAGCGACTCGTGGGGTAGTGATGCCTGCGACATGGATATAATTTCACCGTTTATGTATTCAACATTGTACTCGCAATGGTCGGCGAAATCCAGGTACTCCTCAAAAGATGCTTTTACCCGAATGAGCTCGGGAGCAAGGCTTCGTTCAGTAAGGGTTAACGGCAACAGCTGGGTGGTCGTGGTCATAACTGAGTCGATTGGGATAAACAGTAAAGCTACTGAAATAGGGGTATAAAAGACAGGCCCGCATCGGGTTGATACGGACCTGTAGTAATCGCTGAATCGAGGTTGTCAGGAAACTGCGGCAATGGGTTCCTTCGCTTTTACGGTCTCCGCTTTATTCCCCGCTACGGTTATTGCTTCACCAAAAACGGTCAGCGTAATGGGTTGCTCCGAAAAGTTATGTACCCTTACGTCCTGCTGGGTAGTGGTTACCTGTAGCATGGTACCCCGGAACCGGATCTTGAACGATAACGACTGCCAGTTGTCCGGGCAATAGGGGTCAAGGCTAAGGCTGGACTCCGTACCCGTGCCCCGCTGCACCCGCATGCCGCCGAATCCTTTCACTACGGCCAGCCAGGTACCAGCCATACTGGTAATGTGGCACCCATCTTCGGTATCGTTGTTGTAATCATCCAGGTCGAGCCGGGCCGTGCGGAGGTACATCTCGTACGCCTTTTCCTTCATGCCCAGCTTCGACGCCTGAATGGAGTGTACGCAGGGCGACAGGGACGATTCGTGCACCGTCATGGGTTCGTAGAAATCAAAGTTTCGCTTCAGGGTTTCCGTATCGAACTCATCTTCAAAGAAATACAGCCCCTGCAACACGTCGGCCTGTTTGATGAAACACGACCGCAGAATCCGGTCCCACGACCAGTGCTGGTTGATGGGTCGCTGGCCTTTGGGAATATCCGAAACCGGCATCAGGTCTTTGTCCAGAAACCCTTCCTGTTGCAGGAAAATGCCCAGTTGCTCGTCCTGCGGCAGGTACATCTTGTCAATGATATGCCCGGCGGTGGCCAGCTCCTTTTCTTCCCGGAAGTGAATCCGGTCAATCAGTTCGGCGTATTTACCGGGGTCGAGGGCTTTCACTTTACCCACCGCTTCGGTCGTGTAGCGGAGCGTCCAGGCGGCAATGTAGCTGGTGTACCAGTTGTTGTTGACATTGTTTTCGTATTCGTTCGGCCCCGTGACGCCCAGCATGACGTACTGCTCTTTAGCGGTCGACCAGTTGACCCGCTGGCTCCAGAACCGGCTGATGGCGATGAGCACTTCCAGCCCATAATCAACCAGGTACTGTTCGTCGCCGGTGTAACGCACGTAGTCGTAGATGGCGTAGGCAATGGCCCCGTTCCGGTGGATTTCCTCGAAGGTAATTTCCCACTCGTTGTGGCACTCTTCGCCGTTCATGGTCACCATCGGGTACAGGGCAGCACCGGCCCGAAAGCCCAGTTTCTGGGCATTCTCGATGGCCTTACCCAGGTGCTTGTAGCGATAAACGAGCAGATTTTTGGCTACTTTCTGGTCGGCGGTGGCGAGGTAAAAGGGCAGGCAGTAAGCTTCGGTATCCCAGTAGGTGCTGCCGCCGTATTTCTCACCCGTAAACCCTTTCGGGCCGATGTTCAATCGTTCATCTTGGCCGGTATAGGTCTGGTTCAGCTGGAAAATATTGAACCGGATACCCTGCTGCGCGGCCGCATCGCCCTCAATGACGATGTCGTTCATTTTCCACTTGTCGGCCCAGGCTTGTTTCTGCTCGAACAGCATCTTGTCGAAGCCCTTCCGCGTGATGCGCTGCATGTACTGATGGGCTTCTTTCATGAGCACATCCGGGTCGTAATTGAGCGACGACAGATTTACGCCGTATTTAAATATGACCGTCTCCTGATTTTTCCGACAGTCGAGCGAGATGCGGTTGGCGACGTATTTCTCGTACTTGATAGGCTGCGACTGGAAGTCCACCCGCGCGCCATCCTGCTCGATTTCCACGCACATACCGGTGGCGACGTGAAAGGCCGTTTTTCGGGTGCGCAGTTCGATATACGCTTCTCCATAGGCCGTTTCTTTCCGCACTTCATCCCAGAACGTTTCGTCGTAATTGGCATCCCGGTTGCGGATGTCGCCGTTGATGTAGGGCGTAACGGTAATTTTAGCGTCAAAATTCAGCGGCTTGATGGCATACCGAATGGCACCGGCCTCATCATCCACGATGGAGCAAAACCGTTTGGCGTTTACCTGGAGTTGTTTGCCGCTTTTCAGCACGGCCACGAAGGAGCGTTCCAGGTACCCTTCCTGCATGTTGAGTACCCGCCGGAAATCGCGCACCTCGCACTGGTTCAGGTCGAGAGTTTCGTACTCTATCTCGATGTCGATACCAATCCAGTTGGCGGCATTGAGCACTTTGGCGAAGTATTCGGGATAACCGTTCTTCCACCAGCCCACCCGGGTTTTATCGGGGTAATAGACTCCGGCCACGTAATTACCCAGCAGGGTTTTACCGGAGTACTTCTCTTCGAACGACCCGCGTCCGCCCAGGCGGCCATTGCCCAGCGACATCAGGCTTTCAGTGATCTCATTATAATCGGGGTGAAAGCCTTCTTCTACAATGTTCCAGGCATCCTGCTTAATGTAATGCTTCATTAATAGTAACGAGTGAATGATTGAGTGAGTAAAAAACGAATAAGGCGGCTGGCGGTGTAGTTTAGTAAGGCGTTGAAGCGGCCAAAGCAGCCATTTCTGTTTTTGTCCGGAGCGCCTGATTCAGGTGCCGTTCGGTATGCGCTACCAGCATCCGGAACGTGTCGCCCAGCCTGATTTTGAGCCATTGACCGAATAAGCTGGCTATTTTTTCCTGATTCCAGTCGAGGTAAACGGCTTTATCCAGCAAGGTGTGGAGCAGGGTTTGCAGTTCGTTGAATTGCGCGATTACCGCTGCCGGGTCCAGATCAGCCGGGGGCCGGGGACGAATGATGCCCGGTGCGGGTAATTTCATTTTTACCTGAGGGTCAACTACGTACAGCATCGTTTTACCCACCCAGTCGCTTTCCAGTTCCTGGTCGGCAGGTTGGGTTTGTACCAGTCCCAGGGTAGCCACTTTGTGCTGGATGTTTCGGATGTAATAGCGTTCGGCCAGGTTCAGGTGCTGTAAACACTCAACAACGCTCCAGCCGGGAGAGGAACGGCCGACGGTTGGTTTCCAGCGTAGCTGTTCGGCGGAGAGGGTCATAAACTCCCGTTCAACGGTTTGGCGTATGCGCGTAAGGCGGGTTTGCAGGTCCTGGGCTGTCTCGAGCTTTTTCATCGGGATTGATTTTATTGGGACTGTATCTGTACCTGCTGAAACAACTCGATATCCCGTTTGGAATTGAGGTCGATACTACCGGCTTCAAACGGCACCTCGGCGCAGTCGTTGCGGTGCCGAACGATAACCCACTGCACGCCCTTATCCCCTTCCAGCTGCAATAATTCGGTGATATAATCGCGGTAAAATAGAGCGGGAACGCCCAGCTGCGTACCGTACCGACAGGCAACGATTCCGGTGCCGTCTTCTTTCCGGACATCGACCATGTGCAACAGCAGCCCCAGCGAAACCAGGGGCTGGTCGGTATGCAGAACCAGGACCGTTTCTATTTCTTTTTTAGTCAGGTACAGGGCAGCCAAACCCGTTTTCAGCGAGGATGCCTGCCCCGTGGGCCAATTGGGATTATCGACCAGGGTAACGGGCAAACCGGCCAGTTCGGGAGCGATCTGGGCGCGGTCGGCTCCCAGCACCACCACCACTGGACCCCGTTGCAAAGCCAGGGCCGTTTCGGTAATTCGGCGAATCAGTGACTGCCCTTTATAGGGTAATAACTGCTTGATGGGTCCGCCCATTCGGGACGAGTCGCCAGCCGCCAGTATAATCGTTCCTACGTTCAACACAACGTTTTTTGGTGAAGGACGAAGGTAGGGAAAAAGTAGGAAAAGGGTACCGGGATGACCAAACAGGCCGATGGCAACCTACAGTGTTTTTGTTTTCAAATACCTATCGAACCAGGTCAGGTAGCGTTCGGCGCGGTCTTTCAGGTAACTTGGCGTGGTGATACCGTGAAACTGGCCGGGGTAAATAATCAACTGCGTGGGCACACCCAGCGATCGGAGTGCCTGGTACATCTGCTCACTACCGGCCACCGGGACGTTGAAATCCTTCTCGCTGGCCATGAACATCGTTGGGGTTTTGATGCGGTCGGCTTTCAGGAACGGGTACGACAGTTTCAGCCATTTTTCCGGGTTTTTCCAGGGGGCACCCAGTTCGTTTTCGTATTGGTTCGTGTACTGGTCGATACCGTACATAGCCAGTTGCAGGGAGCTGCCCGCCCCGCTGGCGGCTGCTTTGAACCGGGTATCGGTTGCAATGGTGTAGTTGGTCAGAATACCGCCGTAGCTCCAGCCGCCAATGCCCAGCCGTTCGGGGTCGGCAATACCTTTCTCCACCGTATAATCCGCTGCGCCCAGAATATCCTGCACTTCCTTGTTGCCCCAGTCGGCGTAGATGGCTTTGGTAAAGTCGAGGCCGCGCCCGTTGCTGCCCCGGTAATTAACGGCCACTACCGCGTACCCCCCGGCCGCCATAATCTGCCGGTACAGGTCGAACGAAAACTCATCCTGCCCCACCGGTCCGCCGTGGATAAAGAAAATAGTGGGTAGTTTCTTGCCGGTCAGCGCATTAGCGGGTTTAAACAAGACGTTCGACACGCTGGTGCCATCCTTACTTTTTGAGGTAAATCCCTCTACCGTAGCCAGTTCCAGCGGGGCCAGAAAGGCATCGCTCACGTGCGTGAGTCGGCGGGGAGTGCCCTTTTCTAGGGCGTATAACTCACCGGGTAGTTGGGGTTCACTAAACCCTGCCAGCCAGCTCCCGGCCGATACGGGTTCCAGATTCCCGTAGGACCGGTTGCCACCCGCTATTTTCGTGAATGTCCCGTCAGCCAGCGTGTACTGACCAACGTAGGTTTGCCGGTCGTCGGCTACCAGTACCCCGATAGACTGCCCGTCTTTCGACCAGCGGGGGTTACGGACGGGCCGGTCCAGTGCCTTCGACAGCAGTTTCGGTTCACCGCCATCCTTACCAATGACAGCCAGCACCGGCTGATCGTACATCAGAAAATTACCCGACGCCGTGGAGCGCTGGTACGCGATATGTTTCCCGTCCGGACTCCACACGGGGTTGTTGTCGGAGCCGGTCCAGGTTGTCAGCTGCTGCAGGGCAGCCCCTTTCCGGGCCTCCATCACGTAAATATCAGTGTTCTGGTTTTTGTCCGGTTCGGCCGTGCGGTTACTGACAAACGCCAGCTGTGTCCCATCCGGCGACCAGACCGGGGCGGTTTCGTCGTAGTCGCCGGTGGTCAGGGTATCGAGTTTTTTGGTAGCGATATCGAACGTGTACAAATGGACGGCACTGCGTTCCAGGTACCCTTTCATGTCGGCTTTGAAATGGTAGCGGTCCATGACGTAGGGTTTCCGCACTTTCGTTTTAGCCGAATCAGCGTAGTCAGGGTCGCGCAGGACCAGGGCTATTCGCTTCCCGTCGGGTGCCCACTCGTAGTCTTCGAGGTCGGTTTTGAGGTCAGTGAGTTTTTTGGCTTCGCCCCCACGCCGGTCCATCAGCCAGAGTTGCCCTTTGGTAGCTCCCTGCCGCGCCGATACAAATGACAGGTATTTGCCATCGGGACTAAACCGGGGCTTCGATTCGCCGTCGGGGCTGCTGGTCAGCTGCACCGTTTCCTGCCCGTCCCAGCTCACCATCCAGATATCGGCGTTACGTTTATCCTTCGTCGTATCCACACTCGACAGTACGTAGGCCACCCACTTCCCGTCCGGCGATACCTGCGGGTCGTTGATGGTCTGTACCGGTAAATATCCTGCGGAGCGATGGGTCTTTTTTTTGCGGGTGTTTGTGCCAGGCTAACCGCAGCGGTCAGCGTTAGTACGCCAAGGAGTATTGTTTTCATGCGCATGAAGTGAGCGTATAGTACTGGAGAATGACTCAACGGCAAAATAACCGCTATTTTCGTTGGGTGAGGCAGCAGCGGGCCGAAAATTCTTTCCCCGATGGCAACTTACCCTTCTTTTCCAGCGCCCCATCCGAGTGAGAAGAACCAGCAGTAGCCTGCCCTGCCTGATGGTTCGGAACGCCAGCCAGTCGACCCGATGAGTTGACGGCGTACTAATCCGTCTCGTCGAGCATGAAAAGCTGGTCGACGGGCTTCCCGAAAACCTGCGCCAGTTTCAGAGCCAGCACGGTCGATGGTACGTAGCGGGTGGTTTCGATGGAGTTAATCGTCTGTCGGCTCACGCCGATGCGGTCGGCCAAATCGGCCTGGGATAGATTATGCTCGGCCCGGGCTACTTTCAGTCGGTTTTTCATAGGGCCAGCAGCGTATGATTGCTGCGGTAAAGTAACCACCGAAACCGGGTAATGAATACCAGCAATACCGTGAACATATTGTAAATCATCACACTGAAAAACGCGTTATCGTACAGGGTCAGGATAGCGATAGCCAGAACGATGTAGTTGGCATACACGCTCCATTGCAGGGCTTCGAGCCGAAGCTGGCCAATCATTTCATCCTCCACCTTTTCCCGCGAAAACGCAATCAACAACAAACTGAAAATAACACCAATAGCGGCTATTTCGTCGGTAAGGTTTTGGCTATTGACAAGATGCCCCGTTGAGTGGCCGGAGTTGATCGTGATGGGTTCACTTAAAAAGTCGGCAACCAGCCAGTTCAGGTTGAAGTCAGCATACATGGTAGCTAATCCAAGAATAGCTGATGGAATAAAGATAACCCAGCCAATGAGCCGGAACCGATGCGGGAATAACCATTTTGTTTTCATGGGATATGTAAAGTTTATTTGACACACCAAACGTAAAGCGTATTGGTCATAATGTCAAGTTTATTTTACATAAGAGGGTAAAATTTTTGCCAGCCTTGTTTGCACAGGCTGGCAATACCGGTGTGTACCACACCAACAGTCCAATCAGGGTACGTAGGTTTCCAGCACGGTCATGTCGCCATCGGGAACCAGAACCACGTTATTGATGGCCGCCGGAATCAGTACACACTCCCCCATGGTGAGCGGTACGCTATATCCACCCGGTGCCTCAACCGTGAGTGCCCCCGATACGCAGATGAGAATCACGAATGAGTCGATATGCGTGTAATCGTGTTCCACTTCCTGCGTAAAATTCAGGATGTTGGTCACGAAATAATCACTCGTCACAGCATTAACGCTCTCATTCTGGGTGCGTTCATACGCCGTTTTGTACTGATCGTAGTGCTGGTAGTCGATGGCGTCAACGGCCAGTTCGGTGTGGAGTTCGCGTTTTTGTCCGGTGGTGGCATCTACCCGGTCGAAGTCATAAATCCGGTAGGTGGTATCGGAGGTTTGCTGGATTTCGGCCAGTAACAAGCCCTTGCCGATGTAATGGACCCGCCCGGCGGGCAGAAAAAACACGTCGCCGGGGTGGGCGTCTTCTATGTTGAGCAGGTCCTGAATGGTGTTATCCGCTACGGCTTGCACGTATTCCTCTTTGGTTACTGCGCGGTTAAAGCCCGAATTAAGTTTCGCCCCCTCGTCGGCCTGCATGATGTACCACATCTCGGTTTTACCGTGACCACTTTTGCGTTCTTCGGCCAGTGCATCATCCGGGTGAACCTGAATGGAGAGGTCATCATTGGCATCGATGAACTTGACCAGCAGCGGAAACCGGTTGCCGTATTTTTCATAAACATGCTGCCCAACCAGTTCCCCTTTGTACTGCGCGACCAGGTCGCGCAGGGATTTCCCAATCAGGCTGCCCTCTTTCACGACCGACACGTTGCCTTCTACGTCAGATACTTCCCAGGTTTCGCCACAGTTGGGTAAGGGACGGTCCGTCGATCCGGCGAAGTCTTTACCGAGGATGGTCTTAATTTTCTGACCACCCCAGATTTTATCTTTAAAAATAGTATTGAATGTCAGCGGATACAGCATAGGAAAAATGAACCGCGTGGCGGTTCGTACAATTGTAAAGATGATAGACTAACTACGGCCTATAAACCGCCAAGATAGGGCAATTGTTGGTTGGGTGCCTACCCTGAAACGGTCAACCACGCTATTTTCATTAAACGACGACTTGTCTACCAACAGGTCAGGGGCCGTTTCGGTCGTGGGTAAAAACGGTGAAGTTATACCCATCGTAGCGGTTCAGGCCATCTTTGATAGCGACCCACAGGTAGCCGTTTCGATCCTGCCGGATAGCATAAATCATTCCCTGCGGCAGACCGTCCGAGATGGTCAGTTCCTGCCAGCCCCGGCCGGGTTGCAAAATCGGCTGTGCCAGCAGGGTAAACGGGACCAGAAGCAGCAGGTAGCGTACTTTCATAGAGGTTGAGTTGACGGGTAATGTACGTAGATAAGTAAAGTAATGATTGAGATAGGGTGGTTCAATACCCTACTCCTTTGTTCCCCAGATTTAACAATAGGAAACATGTCAGTACGTCTCTCTCACCAGGCCTAACCATCCGGCAAAGGCGCCAGTGGCCTGAAAATGTAACATGAGTGGTATAGATTGAAACATGAGCGTTAGTTTCTCCGTCGCCAACGCGGGTACTTTGCTGACAAAATACCTGGCTATGATCGCATCACTACCTTTCTTTTCGCAACTACCGTGCCGCCCATTTCCAGCCACTCCGGGTGGTCATACGGTTGGGCTGCTACCTGCCTGCGGGCGCTGGTCTGTCACGTTCATACTGGTCCTGCTTCTGGTGGGATCGACGTCGTCTTTGTGGGCGCAGGATACCCCCCGTTCGGCCTCCTACTGGGCCAGGGAACTGTCGCGCCAAACCGACAGCAGCCGCAAAGCCGAGGTGCTGCTGTTCATGGCTAAAGACCTGGAAGCGACGGACCCCAACGCGGCCCTGGCCCTGGCTGAGCAGGCCCTCGAACTGGGCGAGAAGCTAAAGGCGTCCAAAGTGATGGGGCTGGCCTCGCTGGAGCTATCCAAACTCCACACAACGCTGGGGAATAAAGGCAAGGCCCGCCGGTTCCGGAAACGGGCAGAGAGCCTGCTGCGGTCGGTAGACCTGATGGCCGAACTGAACCGGCTGGAAACCCAGAAATCGCAGGCCGAAGAAGTGGCCGAGAACAACGCGGCCGAAGCAGCCAGTTCGCAGGAAGCCGTGAGCCAGCTCAGCCTCGAAACCCAGCAGAAACAGGCGCAGCTGGCCAAGCAGGGCAAGCAACTTAACCAGCAGGGAAAAATCATTGGCCGTAAAGATGCCCTGATTGGCCAGAAAAACCAGCTCATTGGGCAGAAAGACTCCGTGCTGACCCAACGCGATATGGAACTGCGGTTTCAGCAGGATCAGATCAAGATTCTGGAACAGGAAAAAGCCCTGAAAGCAGCCGAGGCCGAACACGAACGAACGGTCCGCAACGCCCTGCTGGCAGGAGCGGCCCTGCTGCTGCTGCTGGCCGGACTGCTCTGGCGGCTCATTGCCAACAAGCAGCGGGCCAACCAGGAACTGGCCCGCAAGAACGTTCAACTGGATGCCGCCCGCAACCGCTCCGACGAGCTGCTGCTCAATATCCTGCCCAGCGAACTGGTGGATGAACTAAAAATAAAGGGCATTACCCGCACCCGCCACCACGATGAGGTGACCATTATGTTTACCGACTTCCGGGATTTCACCAAGATCAGCGAGCAACTCTCCCCCACGGACCTGGTCCAGGAAATTGACTATTGTTTCCGGCATTTCGATCATATTATTGGCAAGTACCCCAGTATCGAAAAAATCAAGACCATTGGCGATGCCTACCTCTGCGCCGGCGGCCTGCCAGCCGCCCATCCCAACCATGCGTTTGAGGTGGTGGCGGCCGCGCTGGAAATTCGTGATTTTATCAGCGAACTGGAGCAACAGCGTATCCACGAGGGCAAGCTGGCCTTCCAGATCCGGATTGGTGTTCATACGGGTCCGGTCATTGCGGGCGTAGTAGGTGCCACCAAGTTTGCCTACGACATCTGGGGCGACACCGTCAACACGGCCGCCCGGCTCGAATCGGCCAGTGAGCCGGGGCAGGTCAACATCTCGGATGCCACCTTCGAACGGGTGCAGGAACAGTTTCAGTGCCAGCACCGGGGCAACATTGCCACCAAAAACAAAGCCGATATGAGCATGTACTTCGTGGAACGTACCGCCACCCATCCGGAAGTGGTCCTCAGTTTGACGTAACGCCCCCACCCCACTGATTATGAGACGTACCCTAGACCCCCGGATTAACCAGTACCACAAAGAGCAGTTACTCAAAAACCTGCACCGCATCTTCGGCGAGTTCGATACCACCATGCTCACCCTGCTGGAACCCCTGCTGGAGTGGGTAGAGGTGGGAGGGGGCGAAATCCTTTTCCGGCAGCACGACACCGGCGATTCACTCTACTTCGTTATCAGCGGCCGGTTACAGGCCTTTGTGCCCGACGACCGGGGAAAGCACCAGGTAATCGGTGAAATAATCCGGGGAGAAACCGTGGGGGAGATGGCCATTTTTACCGGCGATCCCCGCAGTGCCTCCATCATCGCCCTGCGCGACAGTGTGCTGGTAAAGTTATCGAAACACGCTTTTGAGCAGGTCATTGCGGCATACCCTGCCGTTTCGATGAACGTAACCAAACTCATCATCAACCGGCTGCGCACCTCGCAGGGCGAGCGGCAGGCCCCCAAAAAACCAGTCAACATCTGCCTGCTGGCCCTGCACGAGAATCCCCTGTCGCCAGCCAGTGAGGCTACCGATTTTGCCCGGAAGATCCAGCCCCTGCTGAACCGGAAGGGGAAAACCTGCGTGGTATCCAGCGAAAAAGTAAACGACTATTTTGGCCAGCCGGCCATTGCGCAGGTCGACAAGAGCAACCCCGCTGCGTACCGGGAACTGACGCAGTGGCTGGACGATCAGGAGTCGCAGCACGAATTTATGCTGTACGTGACCGACCCGGTGCTCCCCGGCCATGCCCTGACGGAATGGACCCGACGGTGCCTGCGCCAGGGCGACGAGATTTTACTGCTGGCCGATGTTACCCAGGGCCCCGACCTGACGGCGATGGAGCAGCGGCACCTGACCAACACGTTCCAGACGGGTGCGCCCCAGACCCTTATTCTGCGGCACCCCGCCCCTACCGACCACCCGCGCCATACGGCGCGCTGGCTGGCTCTGCGGCCCACGGTAAAAAATCATTACCACATCCGCACCGGACTGGATCGTGACCTGGCCCGGCTGGCCCGGATTCTGAGCGGCACAGCCGTGGGGTTTGTTCTGGCCGGGGGCGGTGCCAAAGGGTTTGCCCACATTGGCGTACTGAGGGCTTTGCAGGAGTGGGATATTCCGGTCGATGTGGTGGGCGGCACCAGTGTGGGCGGGCTGGTGGCAGCTTCTTTCTCCTTCGATGAGTCCGTTGATACGGTTACCCGGCACCTGCGGAAAGCCGCTCATTTCAACCCCACCAAAGATTATAATCTTCTGCCCTTTATTTCCCTGATTCGCGGTCGGCGCATCAAACAGATGCTCCAGAACTGCATCAGCGATTTTACCAGCCAGCCCGACACGGGAATTGAAGATAGCTGGCTGACTTTTTTTACCATATCGAGCAACTACACCCAGGCCCGCGAAGAAATTCACACCCGTGGGTCACTGCTCAAGTACCTGCTGGCTACGGCGGCTATTCCGGGGGTATTTCCGCCCGTGGTGGAAGGTGACGACCTGCTGGTTGACGGGGGTACCTTCAATAATTTTCCGGCCGATGTGATGAGCCGCTCCGGGGTGGGAAAGGTGATTGGCGTAGACCTGAACTTCGACAAGCCCCGGAAGCTGAACCTGGACCAGATACCCAGCCCGGCCGCCCTGCTGCGCGACCGGTTTCGGCCCCGGGGGCTTAAAAAGTACCGCCTGCCCTCGCTCATCTCCATCATGCTCAACTCCACCCTGCTGTACAGCAGTGCCCGAAGAAACGAAAACATTCGCTACACCGACCTGTACTTTAACCCCGATGTCAGCCGGTATGGGATGATGAGCTGGGCGTCGTACGACCACATCGTGGCGAAAGGCTACGAGCATGCCAGCGAGGTACTTCAGCAACTCGGCCCCGAAAAACTGGCGGCTCTTCAGGCCTGACTCATGATGCAGACTCAACTTGCCTGCCGGTACATTACGGATGAGCTGACGAGGAACCTCTCCCCTGCCCTTACGTACCATAGCGTTTGGCATACCCACGACGTAGTGCAGCAGGCCAGCCGGATTGCGCAGGCCGAGGGAATTACGGATCGGGAGTTGCTGGAGTTGCTCCAGACGGCGGCCTGCTACCACGACGCTGGTTTCCTGCGGGCGTATGAGGAGCATGAAGAAGAAAGTTGTCGGCTGGCGATGCAGGTCCTGCCTGCTTTTGGGTATGACCCCGCGCAGATTAGGCTGGTTTGCCAGCTGATCCGGGCAACGCGCCTGCCGCAAACGCCCGCTACGCTGCTGGAAGCCATCCTGTGCGACGCGGATCTGGATTACCTGGGCCGCGATGATTACGCAGCCGTTAGCGAAACGCTCCTCTCGGAATGGTGCGCGTACAACCGCCTGCCTGACCCCAGCCAGTGGCCCACCATCCAGCGTTCTTTTCTGCGTAACCACCAGTATTTCACGGCGACCAATCAACGGCTCCGCGAACCGCACAAGCAAGCGGCACTGGCCAAAATCTGAGTGAGGATGAAGTATCGGTTTAGCCCCGTCGCCGGATACGCTCCTACCGCTCCACCCCGACAGCGGCAACAGGGTATGCCTGATTTCGCTCTGGCCTGAAACGACGGGATATCCTGCGCCTTTCACGCACCAGGTACGGGTGGGCTTTACCCATTTCGGGAATGTAGGCGCCCGGATTGGTGTCGCGGCCCCTTTCGGGTGCGGATGGCCGCGGCCAGTTGGCGTGTTCGTAAAGGGCCCTGACCAGGGCTGTTCTGCCCCATTCAACGTTAGTTTTAACGAAACGGTAACCCTTGTTTACGGGAAACTCCGTTACTTTGCGTCGTCGTCAGGCCATGAAGTATGGCTTTGAAACTCGACAACTGGTTTTCTACGCGTGGCTGTCAGACCGCCTTCCGAGTCTATGAATCTCAAAAATATCCTTAAATACCTCATTTCTCTGGCCATTGCCGGTGGACTGCTGTGGTTCACCTTCCAGCAAAGCAATCTCGACGCGGCCGATTTGTGGAAAAAAATCAGCGCGGCCGATTACCGATGGGTGCTGCTTTCGTGCCTGTTCACCATCGTAGCCCACTGGAGCCGGGCCGAGCGGTGGCGTATTCTGCTGGAGCCGGTTGTACCCCAACGGCCTAATGCCCTCGATACAACGGCCAGTGTTCTGACGGGCTACCTGGCTAACCTGGCCCTGCCCCGTGCGGGCGAAGTAGCCCGGTGTGGTACCTTGTATCGGCTGACGGGTGTACCCGTTAACGTGAGTTTTGGCACCGTGGTAGCCGAACGCCTGTTCGACCTGCTGATGCTGATACTCCTGCTGGGGGCTACGTTTATTCTGGAGTTTGACCGGCTGAGCCAGTTTTTCATGGAGTTTCTGGGTGGCAAACTCCCCAAAGGCTCCAGCGGGTCGGGGTTGTTACTACTGATCGGTGCGGTATTGCTGGGGCTGGCGTTATTGGGTTGGTTTTTGTTTAACCGGTACCGGGAAGCCCTCGGTCGGCACCCACTCTTCCAAAAAATAAGCGGCTTTACTAAAGGACTGGTAGCCGGGTTACTCAGTGTTCGGAAAATACGGAAACCCGGACTATTCGTTTTCCACACCCTCCTCATCTGGGGCATGTATTACCTGATGTCCTACTGCCTGTTTTTTGCCATGCCCGCCACGGCTGATCTGGGTGCGCTGGCCGGACTGACGATTCTGGTGGTGGGTTCGCTGGGGATGGCGGCTCCCACGCCGGGGGGCATCGGTTCGTTTCACCTGCTGGTGGGACAGGTAGCCATTCTGTATGGACTAACCAGCCAGGACGGGCAGGTACTGGCCACGTTTATTCACGGCGTTTCGACCCTGATGATTATTCTTCTGGGCGTTTCATCCCTGCTTTACGTACTATTCCGACGCAACAAAAACACGGACCTGACCGATGTGCTCGACGACCCGAAAGCGATAAGGATAGATCAGTAATTACCCCTATGACCGAATCTAAAATTCTCACGCATCAGCAGGCAGTTTATCAGGCAGACCAGTGGCGGGCCGAGGGGCAGCAACTGGTTTTCACCAACGGCTGCTTCGACATCATTCATCTGGGGCACATCGACTACCTCGAAAAAGCCCGCAACCTGGGCGACCGCCTGATTCTGGGTCTGAACACCGATGCGTCGGTTAGTTGCATCAAAGGCCCCAATCGGCCCGTTGTGAACGAATACGCCCGCGCCCGACTCATGGCCGCCCTCGCGTTTGTGGACGTGGTTACGTTCTTTGGCGACTCCACTCCGATCGAACTGATTGAGGCCCTCCAGCCCGATATACTGGTGAAGGGAGACGATTACACCGTAGCTACCATTGTGGGGGCCGATTTTGTACTGGGTCGGGGGGGGCGCGTTGAAACAATTGCGCTGGTGCCGGGCTATTCCACCAGCAAACTCATCGAGCGAATTAAACAGAGTTACTGACTTGGCGTGTTTAAATGGTACCCGGTCTGGATAAATGGTACCTTCACCGGGATACTTTTCACCTTATCTGTTGTTTTACTACTGACGACCCCTGGTACGGGTCGTCAAATCGAACCATAAACCTGACTAACAGACGATGATTTGGATACTAATGATTCTCATCTTCGGGGCCAGTGCTTTTGTCAGCTGGCGCCTGCGGAGTAAGTTTAATGAATACGCTCAGGTTGCCCTGAGCAATGGCATGAGTGGTGCCGAAGTTGCCCAGACGATGCTGAAACAGAACGGCATTTATGATGTTCGGGTGGTGTCGGTAGAGGGTATGCTCACGGACCATTACAACCCGGAAGAGAAAACGGTTAACCTCAGTGCCGATGTTTTTTATGGCCGTAGTGTTGCGGCCGCTGCCGTGGCCTCCCACGAGTGCGGCCACGCGGTGCAGCATCAGGTAGCCTATGCCCCGCTAAAACTGCGTTCGGCTATGGTGCCCGCACTGTCGTTCTCGTCCCGCTACATGCAGTGGATATTACTGGGTGGTATTCTGCTGTTGCAGACCACGCCCATTCCGCTGGCCATTGGTGTAGGCCTGTTTGCGCTGACTACGTTGTTTTCGTTCATCACCCTGCCCGTTGAGTTCGACGCCAGCCGTCGGGCACTGGCCTGGATTCAGACGAATAACGTCGTGAATGAGCGCGAATACGGGTTTGCCAAAGATGCCCTCTGGTGGGCCGCCATGACCTACGTGGTAGCCGCCCTTGGTTCGCTGGCTACGTTGCTGTACTACGCCAGCCTCCTGATGGGCGGTCGCCGGAGCGATTAACCCTGAGTATCCTCATATTGACAAAAGCCGCTCCAGAACTGGGGCGGCTTTTGTTTGTTAAAGCGTCGGTTGTTACGGTGGTTCAACCTGACCATTGGACAAACCATCCGCACCAGGTCTCTGGTCGCCCCCTACGCTAACTGCCGGCCGTTTTCAATCGCCTGGTTTTGGCGATGTACCAGGGAACAGGCTCAACGGGGGCGTTTTCGCTGTTCAGGTACGCTTTGATAGCCTGCGGGTCGGGAATATCAGTAAACAGTCCGTGTGGATTCAGCGTCAGCCCAAATTGACCAGCAAGTTGGTCACCTATGCCGTGGCAGTGAAACGAGTGAAAACTGCCGCCTATGCTTAAACCAATCAGGTCGTAGCCGAGCAATTCCTCCGCCGAATCGGGAATCTCACGGATTTTTTCATGTAGATTCTGCCAGATACCAAATCGCCCTCCCTTGAATTCTTCATGATCAAAATCGGCAATCAGCGAGTAGGTATCTGTTTCGCTCAGATAGATAGCCTGGATGTACAGGTCATCCCGGCTGGCGAAGAATAGGTTTTTGAAGGCTAGAACAGTTTCTAAATCCGAGAATACATCGCCCCATCTTAGCTTACCTTCTTTAGATTTTTCGACAGTCCATGTTTGTATGGCGCGTATTTTCTCCGCGTCGAGTCCAAGGGCAGTCTTCTCGTCTTCAGTGAGTCGATCGCTCGCTGGACTCCAGCACCAGAAATCAAAAACCCGGGTATTGATGCAACCACTGCACGTTTGGACAATTTCATTCGTGTCAGGACTCCACCCCAATATTTTGTTTTTGATCAAAAAATAGCCTCCAAGGTAGTAGGGTTCCATAAGTTTGCCGTTAACGCGTAGATAGTCGCGATTTTATAGGTCTGCGCAAACATAGAAAACGGGTTCAACCGGCTTTACAAAGAGCATCTTACCCTCAACAACAGAAAACACCTGACCAATTTGGCCCGGACAGGCGGGGCTCCTGCGCTAGCCAGTCCGGTCTACCAGCTATTTCTTCCAACCCAGCTGGTTGATGTGTTCGCCAATGTTGCGCCCCTCGCGCAGACCGGTTTCGTTATCCTGCTGGGTATGAATACCGCCCAGTATCCGCGACCAGCCCGACTCTTCGGCAGCCTCCTGGAACGAATTGAAAACCCGGGCGGGATACCCCACGTTGCGGAAGGTATCGCGGAGCCGGCCAACGTGCGCGTCGTCGACAAACCGAACCGACGGTCCGAACAAAGCTGTCAGGACGGTGGCAGCGGCTGCCCCCTGGGTGGAGTGACCCGACGAAAAGCCCGGAAAGGGGGGTTCTGGCCAGAACGGAAACCAGTTCCGGTCGATATGGGCTCGGATAAACGACGAGGGTCGCTCGTTGTGGTACGTATATTTAGTTTTAAAACAGCAGATGAACGCATCGGCTATGGCCATGCCCGTGCGGGCGTAGGCTTCGACCGCCTGCGCCAGATTGGCCCCGGTCGTGGTTACCGCCAGGGTAGCTATATAATACGAGTGGCCAGGGGGTGTGAAGGTCTGGCTGGGGTCGTCGGCCCACCACAGAGCCGCTTCTTTCTCGGGCTGGGTCAGGGTTTTGCTCTTGTCGTAAACAGCTTTGTACTGTTTGTAATAACCTGAGTTCAGACTGGTCGAGTAGGATTCGGGCCGGGGGACAGGCATTTTACTGTTGGCCGGGACAAAGGTTCGGTTGCTGCCCCAGCGGGGATGCAGTGCCCGCGCAATGGCCACCTGCCCATCGGTAGGCGCTACCCACGACCCGGGGGTGTTGGGTAGCCGGTAATCCATTGGAAAAGCAGTCTGGTAGCTTTCATGACCGCCATCCTGCTTCGACCACGCGTAAATGGCCGATGCTACAACCTGCCCAAATGCTACCGATCGCCCGACGACCGCCCGACCAACGGTATCGCCATAGGCCTGCTGCATAGCGTTCTCCAGGGAGTCGACTGAAAAGCGGGCAGCAGACGGGGCATGGCTGTAAAGATTTTTGAGCAGGAAGGCCTGCCCCGCATTGAGCGCCAGCGGCCAGTTGTAAACGCTGTCGGTTTGCGGAAGTGGCAATCTACTGAGGCCGCTCAGCTGCCGGACCATTGACCGGTGACCCGGCATGCCATGAACCGCCGTTTCATACATAGTCAGGCCAATGTAGCCAAACGCCCGTGAGGCATAGGTAGGTGTGTTGCCGGGTGTAGCGGCCGTAACGCGCAGCACCATACGTCCCCACTGCACGGCCAGATCGGAAGGATAGGATTCGACGGCCCGACCGACCGGAAAAACCGGGGCCGGTACCGGTTCCGGCTCGGGTTCAGCGGGCGACTGGCAACCGTACACCAGGAAGCTGGCTATAAATAGCCCGACTATGCCCCGGCCAGCTTTTCTCCAGGAAGAGTACTGAACTGGTACCGCTATACGACGCATAAAAATTGACAGATGTACTTTTGGCTATGACTACTGATAGCCCCAAACAGTTGTAATGAAAATAAATAGTTTTTACCAAATCAAACGTGAACACGTATGGCCTGCCCCGAAATGACGTTCGAAATTCTGCTGACTAAAAGCAATTGGTCGATTCCCTCCCCGACGACGTAAAGTAGAACGGGTCGGGCGCGATGCGTACTGGCTCCTGGGTGAAGCCTGTTCGGTCTGTGAGCAAGCCAGGCCCCGCGCTTGTGTTAAAAAGCGGCAGAGAAATGGTTAGAGTGATTGAGAAGGTGGCCCAGGTCTGAGTCCGTCCTGTAAAATCAATCTGGAATATAGTTGATTGTCTTTGAGTGGCTTAGGCGTGAAACCACCAGCCCGGGACGTACGGAGCGTCCTGGGGCGACCAGTCTATTCTCTTGCTTTACCTTTAAATCAGTATAAGCCTTCAGTAATCAAGAAAAATCAAACTGACGTATATTTTTTAGTTGTTTCTGTCATTCTAAGGCACGAAGAATCTTCGGGTAAGCCTGACTTGTCTTGCTCTTACCGAAGATTCTTCGTGCCTCAGAATGACAGAAAATGCAGTAATCTAATTCTGCGTGACTACTTCATAACAAGAAATACCGCTGTTGTAGTAACTGTACACGGTTGCAGTTTCAGCCCGACCCGGTTCGTTCACCTGGATGAAAGCCTCATACCCCGACTCGACCATTTCGGGCGTGGGGGCCGACCGGTCGATGAGCATACCGGCCACGGCCACGGAAACCGCAATGAGCAAGGCGGGCCAGAAACCATCGATGGTAAAACTATCCATGAATCGGTCAATCAGTTTGAGCAACAGGGCCGTAACGATAATGCGGACTATGCCGGTGAGCAGAAAAAACGTGACCAGGTTGAGCGGAAAGCGAATGACCCAGCCAACCAGAAAGTTGAGCAGGCCAAGCACCAGCGCGATAACAATAGCCGTTCCAAAGCTTTTAACATCAATCTGGGGCAGAAAATACGCCAGACCGAAAATAACGGCGGCATCGAGCAATATGTGTAAGATAAGATTCATAAACAGGCTGTATTTAGTTCTTTTAAACAACTGTTTCCCGTCACGATGGTTTATATAGAATACAAAACCAATCGTCATGCCTCGTATTCTGGTACTCCTCATCACCTTGCTGTTCATTTCCTGCCGGGGGGCTTCGCAACAGGCACCGGCCACCACCCAACCGACCGATTCAGCGTCGGTATACGAATTTTCCGATGCCAGTCGGGATGGCATTGGCAAGCGGTACATGGGCCGGGAAATCGCGCATGTGATGGGTCACCTCGGCGCATCGTGGCTCGACCGCCCGGAGCGGGAACAGGAAGAACGTACGGATTTACTGCTCAAAGCCCTTGCTCTCAAACCCACCGATGTGGTAGCGGATATTGGTGCCGGAACCGGCTTTCTTTCGTTTCAGATAGCCCCCAGAGTGCCCCAGGGGAAGGTGTCTGGCCGTGGATATCCAGCCCGAAATGATTACGTACCTGAACCAGGGAAAAGCGAAACAGAAGGTAACCAATGTAACCCCCGTATTGAGCACCGAATCGGACCCGAAACTGGCTCCTACCAGCATCGACATGGCGATTATGATTGACGCCTACCACGAGTTTTCGTATCCCCGCGAAATGATGCAACACCTGGTGACGGCCCTCAAACCGGGCGGGCGCATCGTGCTGGTCGAATACCGCGCCGAAGACCCGAACGTTCCCATCAAAGAACTTCACAAGCTGAGTGTTGCGCAGACCACTAAAGAAATGAAAGCGGTGGGGCTTAAACTACTGAAAAACGACGACCGGCTTCCCCAGCAGCACATCATGTTTTTCGGGAAGTAGAGGAAAAACACTACCTACTTTGATTGACGCCTACTTTAATGTAACTACGATCTTCATGGCCTCTTGCATACGCTGAACCGCCCGCTCAGGTTGATTTTAACTTAACGGGCCTGTCGTTTCTGCAATCAGATTGCTTCGTAAAGTAAATACGTTAGTTTGACATTCGCTCCTAACGGGCAAGTCTACTTCCTCTTCGTCAGGTTGCTTCCATAGCATCAGCATAAGCAGGTAATCAAATCTGCATAAAAGCTACTGACCAGCCAATTTACTTTTTCGGAAGCCGTACGAGAAGTAGATAGCCAGGCCAATCAGCAGCCACACAACAAAAATCAGCCAGTTGCTGGCGCCCAGTTCCGTCATGAGGTAGAGGTTAGTCAACACGCCGATGACCGGCAGCAGCGAGAAATTGTGCCGGAATCCCTGTACGGCCAGTACCAGCCACACGCCCCAAAACACGAACAAAAGTGGTTTATCTGCCAGGGTCTGCATCAGGTTGCCCGTCGTCAGGGCGTAAGCCGATACCGCCAGCAACACCACCCCAATGATGTACTTCCCGTTGATATAGGGCACTTTAAACTTCGACTGTGCGGTCAATCCTTTGGCATCCAGAAACAGAATACCCCCGCAAACGAGGATGAAAGCGAAAAATGTCCCGACGCTGGTCAGGTCCACAAAGAACTTCAAATCCATGAACAGGGAGGGAATAGCCACCAGAAAACCCGTCACAATCGTGGCAAAAGAGGGCGTCTTGTAGGTGGGGTGAATCCGGGAAAATCGTTTCCACAGTAGCCCATCGCGGCTCATCGTCATCCAGATGCGCGGCTGCCCCAGCTGGTACACCAGCAGCGCACTCGTTATGGCGACAACGGCACTGACCGAAATAACACCAGCCACAAAATCGAGGTTTACTTTCGTAAACACGTAGGCCAGGGGGTCACTCACATTCAATTCGCTGTAGTTGACCATACCGGTCAGCACCAGCGTAATCAGCACGTACAGCACGGTGCAGATAGCCAGGCAGTACAGCATGGCACGGGGCAAATCGCGCTGGGGGTTTTTACATTCTTCGGCGGTGGTAGAGATGGAGTCGAACCCAATAAAGGCGAAAAAGACCGAGGCCACTCCACTCAACACGCCCGCCACCCCATTCGGTGCAAACGGCGACCAGTTGGCCGGTTTCACGTAGAAAGCGCCTACGCCAATGACCAGCCCGATAACGGCCAGCTTGAGCACCACCAGAATATTACTCGCCGTGCGCGATTCTTTGATACCAATATATACCAGGGCTGTAATCAACACGGTTATGGCCCCGGCGGGCAGATTGGCAATCACTTTAAGGTCACCCAGCATTGGGGCATTGGCGTAGGCGTTGGCCAGAATTCGGGTGCTTTCAGGCAGCGTACTCAGAGCAGTACCCGCCTGTTCAGTTTGCCGGACCAGGTCAAAGGCCCGGGAGGCCGACCCATAATCGGTGGCAAAGTATTTAGGAAATGTAACCCCGAATCCACTCAGCA
Organism: uncultured Cytophagales bacterium; assembly: GCA_963784335.1. GTDB lineage: Bacteria > Bacteroidota > Bacteroidia > Cytophagales > Spirosomataceae > Spirosoma. Next base: position 45,844 of record CAWARB010000016.1, read on the forward strand.
TGGACGTAAAATACTCCGACCACGAGATGGCAACCACCATGTTACTAACAGCATATTCCAGGATGAGTGCCCAGCCGATGACCCAGGCAAAAATTTCGCCGAACGCCACGTAAGCGTAGGTATAGGCACTGCCACTTACAGGAACCGTGCTGGCAAACTGCGCGTAACTCAGGGCCGTAAACACGCAGGCAATCGCCGTGAACACGAACAGTATCGATACCGCCGGACCGCCGTTATAACTGGCAATACCGATGGTACTGAATATACCAGCACCAATAATAGCCGCAATACCGAACGAGGTCAAATCGCGGACACCCAGTGTTTTGACCAGCTTGCTCGACTCACCGGTTTCGGCATCACGCAGGATTTGGGTTACGGTCTTTTTACGAAATAGGGACATAGAGAAATGGCAAAAACGTACGTTTGCGGGGGTTAGACCGCTAAAAATAGCTATTCTTTCCGGCTTTTTGTCTGTTAGTTTTGTGGTCGAAGAGCGCAAAAGGACCCTCTTTTACGTTATCGGTCAATACATACTCCCCATTATGTCGATTCAGGTTCAGAATCTTACCAAAGACTATAAGCAGCAACGGGCTGTCGATCAGATATCCTTGACGGTACAGCCGGGTGAAATTGTGGGCTTCCTCGGCCCCAATGGAGCGGGCAAGTCCACCACCATGAAAATTGCGACGGGTTATCTGCAACCAACCGACGGTACCGTGGCAGTGAACGGATTCGATGTGCGTACGCAATCGATGGACGTACGCCGGAGCGTGGGTTACCTGCCGGAGCATAATCCGCTGTACCTGGATTTGTACGTGAAAGAATACCTCCGGTTTGCAGGGTCACTGCACGGATTAGGCGGGGCCGAACTGAGTCGGCGGATAGCGGATATGATCGAGCGGGTTGGGCTGGGACTGGAGCAGCACAAACGCATCGGGCAGCTCTCCAAAGGGTACCGGCAGCGGGTTGGGCTGGCACAGGCCTTGCTGCATAACCCACCCGTGCTGATCCTGGATGAACCAACCACGGGTCTCGACCCCAACCAGCTGGCCGAAATCAGGCAGGTGATCCGGGAAGCCGGGCGCGACAAAACGGTACTGTTCTCTACCCACATCATGCAGGAGGTGGAAGCCATCTGCGACCGGGTCGTGATTATAAACCGGGGAAAGATTGTAGCGGATGGGCCGCTGAGTCAGCTCCGCAGTGCCTCGACGGGGGCGGGCGTAGTTGTGGTGGCCGAATTCGACGGTGACCTGGCGAACCCGGCCGTGCTAAAGTCCGTTTCGGGCGTGGAACAGGTAGACCGGATCAGTGCCGGGCAGTACCGCATCACAGCCGCTCCTGACACGGATTTGAGAGCGGCCATCTTCCGCCTTGCCGCCGATCAGAATCTAACCCTCGTGGGACTTCGGCAACAGGAAAACTCGCTGGAAACCATCTTCAAGGAACTGACTCGGTAATCCTTACCGGTAAGGATTACCCGGTAAGGATAGGCTGTTCAATAGGATGAATAAACGTTGTTGATATACATTAGCGTAAAGGATGCGGGAAAATGGTCTCATATCCCCCGTTCCCGCATGGAAATCCGGCCAATTAGACTTGCCCTGTAAGGGCTGACGGTTAATAGAAACAAACGGCTTTAAACCCCGCGTGCCGTAGGTACGCTCCGGGGAGCGTACCTACGGCACGCGGGAATAGACTGGGCTTCTTGGTCTATTGACAGGTACCCCCTACGGGGCTGGATTGCCAGACACCACCCGGCTAAAAGACCAAAAACAACCTCAAAACGCCCCCCCAAGATAGATGGACACCTTATCCGGTACAATTACCCAGCCAATCAGGTAAAATCTCAAACAACAACCAACAAATATCAACCTAGTCAGTCCCCTACCCCGTCATCTGAATCGAATACGGGCCGGTGTACATCAGCTTGCCTTCCAGCCGAATATTCTTCACCGAAATCGACCGGTCTATCGTCAGGGTATGCCCCGCGTTGACTTTAACGTATTCATTGGCAAAGGGCACCCTTCCCACAGTCCACACGTTGCGGTCCTGCCAGTTGCCGGACGCTATGGTTTCTACCGTGTCCGAAAACAGGGAGACCGTCGGAAATTCACGGAAGAGCAACGCATTGGTAGTGGTTCGCTCGGCACCAAACCAGTCGGTCAGAATATCGGTGTACACCCGCCGGAAATCAATTTGCATGGTAATCTCTTTGCTACCCGCCTGCCCGGTCAGGTTGGCTAAGTCGGGGTTTTGGCCAATGGTGCGGTGCTTTACACTACTCCCAAACACGAACATGGGAGCCGCCACGCCGTGATCAGTACCCTTCGAGTTATTGGAATTAGCCCGTCGGCCAAACTCAGAAAAGGTCATACCTACCACTTTATCGGCAACGCCCTGGAGGGTTAAATCCTGCTGAAAAACCTCGATAGCCGTGGACAGTTTCCCCAGCAAATCGGCATGACTACCCAGCCGCACATCGGTATGGTCTACCTGACCGGAGTGCGTATCGAAGCCATTGAGGGAGACGAAATAAATTTTCGTTTTCAGGCCCCCGTGAATGAGCCGGGCCACAATCTTCAGTTGATCGGCCAGGTAGTTTTTTGCCGTTACGGCCGGGTAAACAGCCCTGTTCTGCCCCGCATCGGCGGCCCGCTTTATCTCCCCGGCATACCCCACCGACAGGGCCTGTTGCTTCCGAATATAGGCAATCAGGTCGCCTGCGTCGCAGCAGGGCAGATCGGCGGGCGAAGCGGTACTGCCCGACCCCACCAGCTGGTAAAAACTGTCGGGATCATTCAGGGCAATACCCATCGACTGCTGATTGCCCAGCAGAGTGGTTGACGTCAGATACCCAATTTGAATGGCCAGCGGGTCTTCCATCTGCGGGTTGGGATAGCCGGTGGGGTAACCCGGAAACCGGTTTTCCAGGTAACGCCCGGCCCAGCCCGAAACGGACGTCTGACTGGCGTCAACGGCCGTCATCCAGATATCGGTAGCCCGGTAGTGCGACTGGTCGGGGTTGGGATATGACACGGAATGGACAATGGATAGTTTACCCTCGTTGTATAGGTTTCGCATCCCCGTCATGGCGGGGTGCAGCCCCGTGGCGGGGTTGCCATCCAGCCCCAGCACGGCACTTTGCGGAATGGCAATGTTGCTGCGCAGACCCGTGTACAGGGAATACTGGTCGAGCGGAATTACGGTATTGAGGCCGTCATTTCCGCCGTTGAGGTAAACGATCACCAGCACCCGATCACTGGCCAGGGCCGTTGTGTTCAGTAATGATTGTACCAGAACCGACTGCCGGGACAGGGCCTTTAGCCCGAAGCCGTCCAGCATGACGGGCAGCAGGCTCGCCGAAGCCGCCGTTAAGAAGTCTCTCCGTTTCATAGAATTAATGAGTGAATGAGGGAATAGTTGCGGTAGCCATTCGCTCATTAACAGATATGATATTCGGCCATCCGCAGCATGAATTTCATTAGATTCTGCAACCGGTATAACACCTCGTACCGGGCACCGGAGTCGGTGGTATTTCGGCGGTAGGCATTCCACTGAAACGTCCAGGACGTGCGCGGTAGCTCTTCCATCATAATGATATCGATCAGGAAATCCCGCTGGGATGGAAACAGGTCGTGCACATACAGATTTTTGGTAAATCCATCGAGCAGTTCCACGCAGGTTATGGCCAGCGTCCCCGACACGTCCGAAAAAGCAGGCTGTAAGGAAGTAGCCCAGGCCAGTACGTCGATTCCCATCAGGTAATCGGGCCGCACCTGGAGAAAGCGATATACGTACGCATCGGTATAATCGTACCGAAAACCGATGGTGGTCGTATTGATCCAGGTTTTGGAATAGCCGGTCTGGTAATACGCTTCATACCCCTGCACCGACGATTGATCCAGAATGGGCATCTGCATGTCCTGCGTCCGGTAAAAAACGAAGTCGAAGTAGGTTTTAAACGCTGCGTAGTCGGTGGGTAACACGGGCACAGACTGGTTGAAGAACCGCATGGACCCCACGGCCAGTTCGAGGGGCGATTTGACGATGGCCCCCCTATTAGCCACATCAAAAAATACCTGACTCGTCAGGAGCTTGACAATAACCGGCTGAATGGCCCAGTTATTGGCCGGACTTGTCAAAAACTGGGCTAGCGGGATGATGACGTTATTTTCAATGGTCTGCGTCACGTTCGGATTCACGTACCAGCGGTACAGTTTCCGGCAAATGAAAAGGGGCGAATGCGGGTGTGCCAGCATCATCGTAATCAGATCGGCCAGTTCCAGCTCCCCCGCCGGTGGGCTACCCGGTGGGGAGGGTGCCCGCCCGGTAATGATCGTATTGTTGTAGTGTGTCGAAAAAACCTTGTTGGTCGTGTCGTGCTTGGCATCAACAAAAAGGGTGGTAAAACTGGTTGAGCCATCCACTTCGTAATTGGTATACTGCCATCCCGTTAGTACCCGGGCGGCTGCTTTTACATCATCTTCCGTGTAGTTTTTATTCCCGGCGAAGTCAATAGTTCCCACAATAAACAGCTCCTGCAACTCACGGGCGTAGTTTTCGTTGGGTTTTCCCACCTCGTTTTCATTTCCGTTCAGGTACCGCAGCATGGCCGGGTCTTTGGTCATCTGGGTCACCAGCGTTCGGAAATTACCCAGGGCGTTGTTCCGCAGCAGGAGCAGATACTGATGCATGAATCGGTAATCGCCCACGCCTTCGCGAGTCGCCACGAAGTGATTCTGCCAGAACAGGGTGAGCTTGTCGAGCAGGCTGGGCGGGGCCGTTTGGGAAGTCATCAGCCCCAGCCACCAGCAGCGCATGTAGTGGCCCAGATCAAAATTTCGGCCGTGGTTGAACGGTTTATCCAGAAAAGTTTGTCCGGCGGTGGCGCTGTATTGATCCAGATCAATGGGGGGCGGGGGCGAATAATTAGCGTTACTGATGAGTTGCTGCACTGCCTGAGCCGCCGTAAGCCCCGTAAAACCAGTTATTTCGGCCTGTGTAGGGCCAAGCGTAGCCCGACGCAGCAGATGCGCGGCTGTTTGAGCGGTCAATACCGTTGTGTACGGGTCCAGGTCAGCCATTGGCTTGCTTCAACCGTGTGAAAAGTGAACGTGTGATCAACTTTTTGGCAACCATTTCCGTATTAGCAGTAGAAACCATAAACTTGAACCAATAAAAAACGAGCCATTGCGCGCTTTCCCACTGGTATGAATTTTGACACCCTAGCCCTCCGCGCAACGCACCAGCCCGACCCTGTAACCGGCTCGGTTGTGCCCCCCCTCTACCTCTCAACGACTTTTGCCCGTAACGAAGTTAATGAATTACCGGCTGATTTTCTCTATACCCGCCCCAATAACCCCACGCGTGAAGCCCTCGAGAAGGCCCTGGCTATGCTGGAAGGCGGAGTCACGGGCATGGCATTCGGGTCCGGACAGGCGGCTACCATGACCCTTTTCCAGGCCCTTTCGCCCGGCGACCATGTGCTGCTGTCTACCGATGCTTACTATGGCACCCCGGCATTGCTGGAACAGGTATTTCACCCCTGGGGCCTGACGTACACGCGGGTAAACATGAACGACCTCGACGCGGTAAAAGCTTCTATTCACGAAAATACGCGGGTCGTCTGGTGCGAAACACCGTCTAACCCCCTGTTACAAATCACGGATTTACTCCTGGTCAGTCAGATGGCGCACGAAGCGGGTGCTATCTGCGTGTGCGATAACACCTGGGCCACGCCCGTGCTGCAACGCCCGCTCGACCTGAACTGCGACGTGGTGATGCACTCGACCACTAAGTACCTGAGCGGACACAGCGATGTGCTGGGCGGTGCCCTGATATTCAAACGCGACAATGAATTTACGCAGCGCGTGCGGCTATTACAGGGGCTGGCAGGCGCGGTGCCTTCCCCGTTCGATTGCTGGCTGGTGAGTCGGGGTATTAAAACACTGGGCGTGCGGGTACGCGCCCAAAGCCTGACGGCCCAGGTCATTGCCAATTTCCTGATCGACCATCCCGCCGTGGAGACCGTGCATTACCCGGGCTTGCCCAGCCATAAAGGGTACAATCTTGCCCAGCAGCAGATGAACGGGCCCGGTGCCATGCTGTCCGTTCAGGTAAAGGGCGGGGCCGAGGAAGCAATCCGGTTTATTGGTAAACTCACCCTGTTTACGCGGGCCACCAGTTTGGGGGGTGTGGAGAGCCTGATCGAACACCGGGCCAGCTCGGAAGGTCCTAATTCAACCACCCCTAAAAACCTGTTGCGCATGTCGATAGGACTGGAACACGCCGACGATTTACTCGACGATTTGGCCCAGGCATTACGTTAGCCTCGTTCACCTGTTTGCGTCCGGAAACTAAAGCCTAAACGGCGGGGTTTTATCCGTAAATTGAATCAACCTGACAAATGAAAATTGCTCTGATTTCCACTTCATCGCGCAAAAATAGTAATTCACTGCGTTTTGTTAATTACCTCCGGCACATCCTGACCGAAGATGCCCAGCATGAGGTTTCTGTTGTACCATTTGAGGACTACGATATGCCCCTGGTTGGGCAGGGGTCGGTGCAGAAAGAAGCACTCACCCCGTTTCAGGACGAACTGATAAGTGCCTGGGAGTCGGCGGATCTGGTCTTTTTTGCCATGCCTGAATACAACTGGACTGCCCCCCCGCAAGCCACCAATGCGATTCACCAGCTGGGCGGACCCGCGTTTAAGCATCTGTTCGATAACAAGGTTTTTGCGATGGTCGGTATTTCCAGCGGACGCGGTGGTCGGCAACCGGCCCTGGATATGACGACGGTAGTGAACAAAATTATCAGTTTCACCAACAGCTACTCGATTGTATCGCCCAAACTGTACGAGTCCCACGAAACAGCCGACAACCTGAACGAAGAGGGCCACTTCATCGGTAATGACGTATACGAACGGACCGCAAAAGCCTTTGTCAACTACACCCTGAACGTAGCTCAGCGGTGGATGACCCTGAGTCTGGTAGAAGAGAAATGACCTGGAGTCTACAGCTTTCTGATATACTTCTGACCGCCCAGGTACCGCATTTGCCGGGAAATCTGGGCGGTTCGGCGTTGAATGTAGTTCGATGGGTGTTTGATCGAAAAAAGGCGCGGGTTCGGAAGCACAGCGGCTAGCCGGGCAGCTTCTGACCGGGCGAGTGTGGACGCCGGGTGGCCATAGTACCGCTGCGATGCAGCCTCGACCCCAAACGTCATTGGCCCCATTTCGGCCACATTGAGGTATACTTCCAGAATGCGCTCCTTACCCCAGATAAACTCGATTAACACCGTAAAGTACACCTCCAGCCCTTTCCGGAGGTAACTGCGGCCATTCCACAGGAACACGTTCTTGGCTACCTGCTGCGAAATTGTACTGGCACCACGCACGCGTTTACGCGTTTTATTTTCCTTGATGGCATCCTGAATTTCATCGAAGTCGAATCCCCAGTGCCGGGGAAAATCCTGATCTTCGGAGGCCACTACCGCCAGTGCCGCTTCTTTGCTGATGGCCTCGTACGGCCGCCATTTTTTGTACACGTGGCTGCGTTCATCGGTGCCGAACGTATCTACCCAACGCGAAACGACGAGGGGCGTTACCAAAACCGGCACGAATTTCAACGCGATGACGTACCCCAGCGAACCAAAAAACAACCACAGAAAAGCCCGGGTGCAAAACCGGTAGACCACGTCCAGTATGGGCCGGTTCCGGATAAAGCGACGCGTCTGCTGCCAGCGTGACGAGCCGGTCCTGGCCGGTGGCCGTTGTCCTTTGGGCCCCTGCTCAGTAAAAGACTTGGATGCCTTGGGACGGGGTTGCTGAGGAGCAGCGGTACGAAATTTATTAACGGGTCGCTGAGGGTTCATAGACGTAGGAGCATTCCGCGAAAATAATAGTAAGCACCGGTTAAACCCGACTATCAGCGCACATAACCCGAAAAAACGCCAAAAAAAATCGAGGCACTCCAATACGAAAAACCAATCATTTACCCGACAAACAGCGTAGCGGCTACCCGGTCGGCAAAGAGTTTCCCGGCGTTCGTCAGCCGAAGCTGGTCCCCATCGCGCACGAGCCAGCCCGATGCGTACAGGGTTACCAAATCGCTTTCCTGTTGCCGGACGAAGTCAGCCCCCAGCAGCGCAGTCAGTTCGGTGAGTGAGCAGCCCCACTGTGTTCTAAGGCCCGTCAGCAGGTAGTCATTCACCTGGTCGGCAGTGGTCAGCACCTCGATTTCGGCGGGTATACTGCCCTGCCGGATAGCAGCGATATAACGTGCGTTATTGGCAATATTGTATTGCCGGGAGTGGCCGTTGTACGAGTGGGCACTGGGACCGATGCCCAGGTACGGTTTCCGCTGCCAGTAGGCGGTATTATGCCGGGCGTACTGACCAGGACGCGCAAAGTTCGAGATTTCGTAGTGTTCATACCCGAGCGATGCTTCGGCGGATGACGGCTTGCCGGGCCCACCCGTACCCGCCAGCAACCGGGTCAGTTCCTCAAACTGGTCGGCGGCCAGTTCTTCATCTACCGGCGGGAGTTTTCCCTTCTGCTGCCACCGGCCAAACGCCGTATCGGGTTCAATCGTGAGGGCGTAGGCCGACAGGTGGGGAACGTCGAGGGCCTTTATTCTCTCCAGGTCATACTGCCAGCGGGATGCATCGCGGTTGGGCAGTCCGTAAATCAGATCGACGCTCATGTTCTCAAATCCCGCTTCCCGCGCCAGTCCAACGCATGCTTCGGCTTCGGTGGCGGTGTGCGCCCGGTTCATCCAGCGCAGCGTGGCTTCATCAAACGTCTGAATCCCGATACTCAGGCGGTTGACGTACCGGCGCAGCAACCGCAGTTTTTCGGCCGTCAGGTCGTCCGGGTTGGCTTCGAGGGTGATTTCAGCGGTGGAGTCTACCGAAAACTGCGCGTGAATGGCCGAAAAAAGCTGGTCCAGTTCCCGCTCCGTCAATAAAGAAGGGGTACCGCCACCCAGGTAGATAGTCTGTAACGCAGGTGTAGGCAGGTAGGCATGCTGGAGCTTAATTTCGGCGCAGAGCGCATCGACCAACGCCGATTTCTGGCCCAGACTGGTGCTAAAATGAAAGTCGCAGTAGTGGCAGGCCTGTTTGCAAAAGGGGATGTGCAGGTAGAGGTGCATGTGCCCTATTGACAACGCAGCGGGTTAATGGGTTCCTTCAGAGGGTTTTCTCCAGCACAATGGCCAGGCCATGTTTGCCCTGCATGGTGCCAATTATATCGAAACCGGCTTTAAGATTGAGGATTAACATCGAACGCCATTGATTGTACGTCTGGGTCCGAACGGTCTGGTAGTTATGCTGTCGGCACCACTCGTGTTGCCGACGCATCAGTTCGGCAGCAATACCGTTGCCACGAATGGCGGGGGCCACGCAGCCCAGCCAACTGTAAAAGTGGCCCGGTTTACGTTCGTAGCCCAGTTTGCAACCTACCACAACACCGTCGGCCAGTGCTAATCCGATATAAATGCCCGTCTGGCGTTGACGGTTTACGAGTTCCGCCCGCAAATCGGATGGGGATTCATTGTCGAACACACCAGCCAGCAAATTGATCACGGCCGTTAGCTGAGGTTCCAGCGGAAGTGTGTGGTAAAACCGGTACTGGATGTCCATCGGGTAAAGATGGGGCTTAGGCCCGAATTAAGGCAATCAATCCGGGCATTTCTTGCACCGCTTCCCCTTTTTGTACTTCTTGCAGCACTTCTTCAGGATACACGCCTGACAGGCAAATGGGTTGGTCTGTATCAGGGATTTACCGTCGTTTCCAAGCGAAACAGGTATCAGGTTATCGAAATCAGTAGCCATTGGTACGTCGAGTTACCAGGCAAAGGTATTTCTATTTAGATTCATTACAAATAAATTCATGAAAAAACTTTCATTACTAATCGGATTGAGTAGCCTGTTCAGCGTAGCTTTCGGGCACGAGTTCTGGCTGGAGCCAACGCAATTTTTTGCCCGTATCGGCGAGTCGATTCGGGTGCAGGTGCTCGTCGGGGAAAACTTCACGGGCGAACGGTCAGAGGGCAAAAAGAACCGACTGATTCAGTATCGCCATTACACCATGACGGGTACGACAGACCTCTCCCCCGCCCTGGTTGGCGATTCGTACGGCGACGTAACCGTGCCCCTCAAAACGGCCGGTACGCACCTCATCAGCTTTGCGAACACCCCCAAGTTTCTGGCCATGAAACCGGATAGTTTCCTGCTTTACCTGGAAGAAGACGGGCTGGATAACGTGATTGCGGCTCGAAAAGAGCAGGGTAGTACGGATAAACCAAGCCGGGAACTGTATCAGCGATGTGTGAAAACCCTGGTTCAGGTTGGTCCGAAAACCGACGGCACCTTCGCTAAAAACACGGGCATGATGCTGGAAATCATCCCCGTCAAAAACCCGTACAACCAACACCCCGGCCAGACGGCTGAATTTCGCCTGTTGTTCGGGAATAAACCGCTGGCCGGGGCATCGGTTCGGTACTGGAATCGGGATGCGGCTAACCACGTGACGGAAGAAAAACAACGGTCTGATGCGCAGGGCACCGTTCGGTTTACCCTACGGGCCGGTGCCAGCATGGTGAGTGCCGTCAGGATGGTTCCGCACGATAACCCCGCCGAAGCCGACTGGCACAGCTACTGGGGCAGCCTCACGTTTGGATGCCGGTAACAGGTGGTGGTCAGGGGCTACACTAGCCCTATACCGTAATCTCACCCGTCAGGTAAAGCTTTACTTTACCCGAAATATCGACGCGGGCGGGATTCGTACCGTCGTCGTGCAGTTTGCAGCGCAGGAACCCGCCCCGCTTAGATAACTGCCGGGCCGTGAGTTCCTTTTTGCCCAGTTTCTCCGCCCAGTAAGGGACCAGTGTTGTGTGAGCAGACCCGGTCACGGGGTCTTCATCAATACCCGACTGGGGGCCAAAAAAGCGGGAGACGAAATCAACCGGCTCCTGGCCATCACTCCCCTCTGCCTTACCCGGAGCGGTAACGATAATGCCTCTGGCGGGAATAGAACTCATTTCCCGAAAATCAGGGGTCAGCGCTTCAATCTGCTCCTGCGTTTCATAAACGACCATATAGTCGGTTTTCCCTTTCAATACGGCCAGTGGTTTTTCGTGCAGACTGGCCAGCAGCGCGGGCGGTTGTAAGATAGCGGTCTGCAACACGTCGGCGGGAAAATTGAGGGTTAGCCAGTCATTGTCACCCCGGCTCACGGTCAACAGGCCACTGCGGGAGTCGAAGTGAATAACATTTGTTTGGGTCACCTCCTCCCCATCGGTTGCGGGCTGTTCCAGAAAGAAAATGACGTAGCCGGTAGCCAGCGTAGCATGACCACACAGATCTACCTCTACCGTAGGCGTAAACCAGCGAATATGGTAGTGATTTTCCTCGCCTGTTCGGACGTAGAAAGCGGTTTCGGCCAGGTTATTTTCAGCGGCAATCTGCTGCATCTGCCCGTCGGGCAACCAATCGGACAGGGGAACAACGGCAGCCGGATTACCGGCGAATAACTGGTCGGCAAAGGCATCGAGTTGGTAAATACGCATAGTGATTTGTAGGCGCCCAGGCACGTATCAGGGTTTAGGAATGTAGTTTCGCGGTTGGTAATGTGGCAATGACATCCGCCGTGAGTGCTTCCAGCGACGGCAAAATAATAGTAGCAATAGCAAACTTAGGGTCATTATACTCAAAAGCAGCCGGTACGGCTACGGTTTGCATCCCTGCGTCATAAGCCGACCGGAGGCCACTCCCCGAATCCTCAAAGGCCAGACAGTGGGCCGGTAATACGCCGAGTTGCCGGGCCGTACCCAGGTACACATCCGGGGCGGGTTTATTGCGGGCTTCCAGCGTAGCGGAGTGCCAGAGCGTCAGCAAGTCCCGAATGCCCAGCCGGTTGACCACTACCTCAATCAAACTCATGGGCGAGGCCGACGCAATAGCGGTTGGAATACCCTGGCTGGCGAAAAATGCGAGGGCCTCCAATGCCCCCGGCATGGGTTCGGCCAGTTGGGCAATACGCTCGTGAACGCCGTCGGTAATGGCATCGGCCAGGTCCTGGTGGCTGCGTTCCGGCACATCGGCCCAGGGAGCGCGGGCATACCAGTAACGGATCACTTCCGGTATAGGCATACCGGTGGTCTGCTTGCATTCATCGTCAGTTAGGTATAGCCCAACGGTGGCAAATACCTCCCGTTCCATGATACGCCAGTGGGGTTCCGAATCCACCAGCAGTCCATCCATATCAAATAGTGCAGCGTGTATCAAAATCGGGTTGACTAAGTATTCAGTTGACTGGTAGTTTCGGGAATGAGTCGGTGCGGGTACGTGCGGGAACAGACCAACCAGCGGGTTGACTGATGGACCAACGTCATACCGATGCCTGACGAAACGGTTTTACATCTATTTTATCCCAAACTCCCTGCACAATGTACGGGTCAGAGTCGAGGTAACTGGTCAACTGGTCTTCCGTTTCCATATCGAGGATAAGCATGGACCCCATCATCCTGCCATCAGGATCGAGCAGGGCGCCCCCCAGCAGGAATTGTCCTTTTTCTTTCAACTGGGCCACATAAGCCAGGTGGGCCGGGCGGGCAGCCATCCGCCGGTCGAGCGCATCAGGACCGGTGTGGTCGTACGCATGTACAATGTATTGCATAATTTCAATCCAGATTTTTGACGGAGCAAGATACCAACTTTGACCAGACGGGCAAGGTCAGGCAACCGGATTCCGGGCAAAATAAGTCCGGGTAAGGTCGTAGAACGTTTTGGCATCATCGAGCAACAGCTGCGCTTCTGCATCACACAGAAAAGCATCTACATCATAATCAGCCGCTTGTCTGGCGGCAAAATTGTTACCCACTATTTTACTGGCATCCACGCTGAAACGGCCGTTTTTCACAAACAATTCGCTGAACCTGGCCCGTGCCGCCTGATGTTTTTCCGGGTAAACACCCTCGGAAGCCAATAACGCACAGATGCAGTAAAACAGGGCGTAATAAGTCCGGTTGGCCAACGCAAGCAGGCGGCCATCCTGGTGTAAATAATTGGCATCATTCAGCGCATCTTCGGCGTGTTCGAGGAACCGGGTTATTTCTTCTTTCATACGACTATGCCTTCCTGGCGGGCTTTCTGATAAACTCCGGTGTACGCTGTGTTGTAGGTGTCAATAGCTACCGGTAAAGGCGAAACAGCCAGGCCGTATGTTAGTAACAGTTGCGTCTCTACCTCTGTAATTTTACGTATTTCCCGGTACGTGTCGACCTGCGCATCATTGAGCACTACCAGCAGGTCGATGTCCGATTCGTCGTTGTAGTCGCCCCGGGCGTAGGAACCGTAGAGAACAACCCCATGGAGCCGGTCGCCGTACAGCGTTTGCAGGGCGGCTCTAAACGCGCGCACGACGGGTTCAATGACCGGATTTATTGACGGTTTCATGCCGAAAAGTAAGCGTTTCGCCCTTTTCTTCCTAATTTCAGCACTTTCCTTATTCGTTCACTTCATTCGTCAATGAAATCAATTTTCTGCTGGCCACTGGCCTTATGTACGGTTTCTGTTCTGGCACAGCCTGCGCCCAAACCGGCGGGACCAACGGCTCGTCCGACGCTCACTATCGAGTCCATCATGCAGGACCCCAAACTAGCGGTTGGCACCTCCCCGTCCAGCCCGTTCTGGTCAGATGATTCGCAAACGCTCTACTTCAACTGGAATCCCGACCGGGCCAAGAGTGATTCGCTCTATAAAGTAACCGTCGCCCGGCCAGCCAAAGGCAAACCACTCACCGCGTCGAAGCCCGTAAAAGTTACGCCCGCCGAACGCCGGAACCTGCCATCGGCACCCACATCGGGCTATAACAAAACCTATACCAGGCGGCTGTTTGAGCGGGACGATGATTTATTTCTGATCGACCTGAAGTCGGGCAACGTCCGGCAACTGACAAACACGGTAGAGGCCGAAACCGACCCCGTTTTTTCGGGCGATGAGCAGCGGGTCGTGTACCGGCGCGGGGGTAGCGGGGCCAATCTGTTCAGCATCGACCTGACAACCGGCGCATTGACGCAGCTCACCGACTTCCGGACCGGCACCAAAAAAGCCGAACCCAAACTCAGCGACCAGGATAAATTTCTCAGGAAAGACCAGGTACGCCTATCGACTGTGCTGAAGGAACGGAAAGAAAAAAAGGACGAAGGCGAGCGAATCACCAAAGCCAACCGCCCCGACCGCCCGAAGGAAATTTACCTCGACGACAAACAACTGGCCAATCCGCAACTCAGCCCCGACGGGCGGTTCGTGACCTACCGACTCAGCAAGCGGGCCTCGGATGCCAAAACCGCGCAGGTGCCTGCCTACGTGACCGAATCAGGCTTTACCGAGCAACTGACTGCCCGGACCAAAGTGGGTGCCCCCGCATCGACCCAGGAGTTTTTTGTGTATGACCGGACCAAGGACACCGTTCGGGCCGTGTCGGTAAAAGGGCTATCGGGCATTACCGATACCATGACGTACCTGACACCGGACACCAGTAAAAGAGCCAAAGCGGATACGACGAAGAAACTGAGGGCGGTGGTCATCAACGGCCCCCTCTGGTCCGACGATGGTAAAGTATGCGTAGTGGTTGTGCGGTCGCTGGATAACAAAGACCGCTGGATTATGCGACTTGAGCCCGCCACCCAGCAACTCACCCTCCTGGACCGGCAGCACGATGATTCCTGGATTAGCGGGCCGGGGATTGGTTCGACCAACGCAATGGGCAACATGAATTTCCTGGCCGACAACCACACCCTCTGGTTTCAGTCGGAAGCCTCGGGTTACTCGCACATCTACACCGTCGATGTCCTTAATCCCGGCCAGAAGAAACAACTGACATCGGGTAAGTTCGAGGTGCAGGAGGTGCTCTTATCCAAAGACAAAACACATTTTTACCTGCAAACCAATGAAGTGCACCCCGGCGAGCAGCACTACTATAAAATGGCCGTAACCGGCGGCCGTAACGACGGACCGCTCCGCACCCGGCTCACCTACATGACGGGTGCCAACGACGTAACCCTCTCGCCCGATGAGACTCGCCTGGCCATCCGGTACTCATCCACTACCCAGCCCTGGGAGTTATTTGTTGGTGACGCGGTATCCGTGAACAACAAACAGGCAAAACCGAACCAGCCAGCCAACTCCCCTACGGGTCAACCGGCCAGCGCATCGGCTATCCAGCTGACGCACTCGCAAACGGACCTGTTCAAAAGTTACCCCTGGCGTGAGCCCGCGCTGGTTACGATTCCCGCCCGCGATGGCCAGCCCATTTACGCCCGGCTGTATAAACCAGCCACCGGTGCCACGGGCAAAGCCGTGGTATTCGTGCACGGGGCGGGTTATTTGCAGAACGCCCACAAATGGTGGAGTCAGTATTTCCGGGAGTACATGTTCAATAACCTGCTGGTCGACAAGGGCTATACGGTGCTCGACATCGACTACCGGGCCAGTGCGGGCTACGGCCGCGACTGGCGCACGGGTATCTACCGGTTTATGGGCGGCAAAGACCTGGAAGACCACGTGGATGCCACCAAATGGCTGGTTCAGACGCAGGGCGTCGATGCCAAACGAATTGGTGTATACGGTGGCTCGTATGGTGGCTTTATTACCCTGATGGCTATGTTCACCACGCCCGATGTGTTTAAGGCCGGGGCCGCCCTCCGGCCCGTTACGGACTGGGCCGCCTATAACCACTCCTACACCGCCAATATCCTGAACGAACCCCAATTGGATTCCCTGTCGTACAACCGGTCATCGCCGATTTACTTTGCCGAGGGCCTAAAGAACCACCTGCTCATCTGCCACGGCATGGTGGATGTGAACGTCCATTACCAGGATACGGTGCGGCTCATTCAGCGCTTAATTGAACTTCGGAAGGAAAACTGGGAAGCAGCTGCTTACCCCCTCGAAGACCACGGCTTCGTGGAGCCCACGAGCTGGATGGACGAATACAAGCGGATTCTGAAACTGTTTGAGGAGCGATTATAAGGGAGAGTCCGGCACGCGAAACGGGCAGAAAGTACCCGTTTCGCGTGCGATACAAAACGGCAACTAATGGGGTTTCCCTGACAGCAAGCGCCAAGGACTAAACAGTATGCTATGCCGACAATAGCAACGGGAACAGTTGTGCCTTTTTCGCACGGCTGTTCCCGTTATCGTTGGTGGATAATGCCAGCCCAACCAACGACTGTGCCTATTAGAACTGACAATCCGGAGAACACCCACCGTGCACCCCAGGTAACAGTTTAATAGGAAAGCAGTTTAATTCTATTGTTGCTAAGGACTGCAACAGTTCGTGCGTTGTTGACGTATGTACTGACAAAGGGAGTACGGTGGCAAAAAAACGGCGTTTCGACCCGATACCCGGACAATGACGACTATAGTGAAGCAATACCGTTTGAATGAATATTCACCGCTTCCGGCAAACGAACTTACGCTGCATCATCGAAAAATACTACTATCATGCAAACCGTTTATACGCACCTCCGCCACTTTCTAACTCGCACATTCACCCTAAATAGTACCGATATAGCCCCCGGCGAACAACTACAACGGGACCTGGGACTCAGTGAATGGGAGTTTCTGGAAGTTGTGGTTCACCTGGAAACCCTGTTTGGCCTGACCCTGCCCGACGATACGCTCGTTCCGGCATTAACGGTCGACCAACTGTGTTCGCTCATTGTCAGTCATAAGCCAGGGGAAATCATGCCCCTGCCCCTGATGAACAGACGGGCCGCTGCTTAGTCAGCGCACGGAAACGGATGAACGCTTATTTGTTGGCTTCATCTACCTTCTTTTGGGTTGGAATAACGGATACCTCGCGTTCCCGCTCGATTCGCTCCACGTACACAGCGTGGTCGGCCGGTTGAATCCGGGCCCCAATATTGTTCGCGTACGCCTGGGTGAACTCGGCCCCAAAGTACAGGATGGCCGAAATGTAATAGATCCAGGTCAGGATAACGATGAGCGAACCAGCCGCTCCATACGTCGATTCCGTGCCGGTTGTCTCGATGTACAACCCAATCAGATAGCGGCCCAGCATAAACAGCAAAGCCGTAAAAATGGCACCACCGCGCACATCCTTCCAGGCAATCTTGGCATCGGGTAGTACCTTGAATATTACGCCGAACAGCACCGTAACAACGGCCGTGCTTACAGCAAAATTGATGGCACTAATAATGTAAGCGCCCAGTCCGGGCAGCAAACGGGTGATCTGCTCACTCATGGCCAGCACCACCCCGTTGATAACCAGCGAAACCAACAGTAAGAAACCAAGACTCACAACCAGCGAGGACGACCGCAGGCGGTCTTTTACCAGTTTGAGCCAACCCCGTTTCGGTTTGGCTTTCACCCGCCATATCTGGTTCACCGAATCCTGAATTTCGATAAAGATACTACTCGCACCAATCAGCAGCGTGACAATACCGATGGCCAGGGCAGACGTTGTTTTGCCGGACAATTCCAGGTTCTTGATCATAGACTGAATCTGACCGGCCGCTTCATTGCCCAGCAGCCCGTTCAGCTGACCGAAAAGCTCCCCCCGAATGGCTTCTTCCCCCAGAAATAGACTGGCCAGCGACATAATCAGCACCAGCAGCGGAGCCAGGGAAAAAATGGTGTAGTAAGCCAGGGCTGCACTCATCTTCAGGCAGCGGTCATCCATAAACCCGTTGAATGAGTCGCTCAGTACCACTTTGGCGTTGGCAAAGAATCCTTTGGTCTCACTGGCAGGTTTCCTGGTCGTTTCAGTGTTCTCAGCGGTATCCGTATTCTCGGTGTCTTCAGTGGGCATCGGCTGCGGAATTGAATCGGCGAATAGGCCCTTATAGAATCGTTTCAGTAGGCTGGGCATGAAAATAGTATTCGTAATTTGGGAGAGTATGTCAACTTGCTTTCAGTACTAATACTAACCCTCACGGGCCCCAGTTGTTATAAATACGGTAGGGTTGCCCCCATCTTCCCGCTGTATTTCACACCGGTGACACCGTGTTAGTCTGGCAGCATTGACGGATTTACACTCCATAACCCCATGCGCAGGGTCGATTCCGGTAGATTATCATTCCCCTGTTCAAGTAGCAACCCGCTTTTTTTTCCTTTGAAAACAGACAATCAGCTTCAACCATCCATTATATAATGATAGGGCCAACCCCGGTTGCTGGCAATAGTACCCGTTAACGTTCAGTCAAGATGAAAAAAAGAAACCTGCGTTTACTGAAATACAAGAAAATCAGCTGGCTTTTTGCCCTGGCTCCCCTGCTTTTTCTGGTCGGCTACCAGCCAGTGAAACCCCCTGACGACCGGCGTATTAAGCGAATGGCACCCGAAAAAGCCGCGCAACTGGCTAAAGAAATTGAAGCCACCGTAACCCCCGAACTGGCCGATGGGCTTACCCTGAACGTGTGGGGTGTCGATTCGCTGGTGGCCGATCCGATTGCCATCGACATCGACGATAATGGCCGGCTGTACTATACCCGGACAAACCGGCAGAAGAATTCAGAATTCGACATCCGGGGGCATCAGGACTGGGAAATTGAATCGAATCGCCTGCAAAGCATCGAGGATAAACGGGCGTTCCTGCACCGGGTACTATCGCCCCAGAACAGCAAGAAAAACGAGTGGCTGAAAGACCTGAACGGCGATGGCTCCCACGACTGGCGGGATATGACCGTCGAAAAAGAAAACATCTATCGGATTGAGGATACCTCCGGCGATGGCGTTGCCGATATGTCGCAGTTGGTGGTCGATGATTTTCATGATGAAGTGACCGACGTGGCCGGGGGCGTTATGACCCATGGCAATGACCTGTACGTAGCCGTAGCCCCCGATTTATGGCGGATGCAGGATAAGGACGGCGACGGTATTGCCGAAACAAAAACGTCGATTTCGCACGGCTACGGTATTCACGTAGGCTTTGGCGGGCACGGCATGTCGGGTATCGAGATGGGGCCGGATGGCAAAATCTACTGGCAGATCGGCGACATTGGTTTCAATGGTAAAGGGCCGGACGGAAAAAAATGGGAACACCCGAACAGTGGTGTCATTGTGCGGTCCAACCCCGATGGCAGCGATTTTGAGGTATTTGCCCACGGGGTCCGGAACACCCACGAGTTCGTTTTTGACGAATACGGCAACCTTATCAGCGAGGATAACGACGGCGACCATCCGGGCGAGAAAGAGCGGCTGGTGTACATCACCAACGGCTCGGATACGGGCTGGCGCAGCAACTGGCAGTACGGCAAATACCGCGATCCAAACAACAATACTTATAAAGTCTGGATGGATGAGCAGATGTACAAGCCCCGTTTTGACGGGCAGGCAGCCTACATTACGCCAACCATTGCCAACTTCGTGAGTGGCCCGTCGGGTATGCGCTACAATCCGGGAACGGCCCTGAGTCCGGCCTACAAAAACATGTTCTTCATCGCCGAATTTGTGGGCAATCCCGCCAAATCGGGTATTCACGCGTTCAAGTTAAAACCAAAGGGTGCCTCGTTTGAACTGGGTGAACAGAAAAAGATTTTGAGTAATGTGCTGGCAACCGGTATCGACTTTGGCCCCGACGGTGCCCTCTACATAGCTGACTGGATCAACGGCTGGGACGCCAAAGACTACGGACGCATCTGGAAAATGGATGACAAGGCAGGGGCCGCCTGGGCCGACCGGCAGCGGACCAAAACGCTGCTGGCCGAGAAATTCGGGAGCCGCTCCGAAACCGATTTGGGCGAGTTGCTAAAAAACCCGGATATGCGGGTTCGGCAGAAAGCGCAGTTCGAACTGGCAAAGCGGGGACAGAAAGGAGCCGATATATTTACAGCGTCCACCAAACAGACCGACAATCAGCTGGCCCGTGTCCACGGCATCTGGGGCATCAGTCAACTGGCCCGGCAGGACAGACAGTACGGGCAATTACTGTTGCCTTTGTTACAGGACAGCGACCCCGAAATCAGGGCCCAGGCGGCTAAATGGCTGGGCGATGTTCGCTACAAGGAGGCTGGTGCCGCCCTGATGCCCCTCCTGAAAGATGCCAACAGCCGGGCCCGGTTCTTTGCCGCCGAAGCCCTGGGGCGCATTGCCTATGAGCCGGCCATTCAGCCTATTATTCAACTGCTGGAGGCCAATAACGATGAGGACGCCTACATCCGGCATGCGGGCAGCCTGGCACTGGCCCGTATTGGCAAAGCGGCTCCCGTTGTGGCGCTGGCCAGTCACCCGTCGCGGGGGGTTCGCATTGCGGCTGTGGTGGCCCTTCGGCGCATGAGCGATCCGGGCATTGCGGCTTTTTTGGCCGATAAAGACGAATTTATCGTGACTGAAGCGGCCCGGGGTATCAATGATGACCTGTCTATTCCGGCCGCCCTGCCGGCACTGGGCAACGTGATGCAACAGACGCGTTTCACCAACGAAGCCCTGCTCCGCCGGTCAATAAACGCCAACCTGCGGGTCGGCACGCCCGAAGCCATGCAAATCCTGATCGACTACGCGCGGCAGGAAGGAAGCCCGCTGGCGATGCGGGCCGAAGCGCTGGAAGCCCTGAGCACCTGGGCCAAGCCGTCGGTGCTGGACCGGGTGGACGGGCGGTACCGCGGTGTTATCGAGCGCGACCCGGCCCTGCTCAAAAGCAAAACCGCCGAGCTGTACACCAACCTGCTGGCCCATTCAGACAAGACCCTGCGGCTAAGTGCCATCAAGGCCATTGCCCAGCTAAACCTGACGAGTGCCTCCGAACCATTGTTCAGTCGGCTGGGGGCGGATAAGGAACCCGTTGTACGGGTAGCGGCCCTACGGGCACTGGCGGCACTGAATGATAAAAACGTCAGCAAAGCCATCGAAACGGCCCTGGCCGACAGTGAGAAAAGTGTACGGGTGGCCGGGCTGGATTTGCTGGCCAAATCAACGATGCCCAAAGACCGGATGGTGACCCTGCTAACAGAGGTAATCAACACCCGCACAACGGAAGAGAAACAGGCGGCCCTGCTCACACTGGGCAAACTACCCATTGTCAATTCACAAAAGGCGTTCGATCCGTTGCTGGCTAAAATGTCGGCGGGTACACTGTCTCCCGAACTCCAGCTGGAGTTGGAAGAAGCCATCGAGAGTGCGCACTCCGCCAAGTTAACCGCCCGCTACAAAGCCATAACGGCCAAACTATCGCCCGATGCACTGGCCGCTACGTACAAGGGAAGTTTGCTGGGTGGTGAAACGGATTCGGGTCGGCGTATCTTCTTCCGGCACCAGACGGCCCAGTGCATCCGCTGCCATTCCTACGATGATTTGGGGGGCAATGCCGGTCCGCGCCTGAACGGGGTAGCCAGCCGGCTCAGCCGCGAGCAACTGCTGGAAGCCCTCATCAACCCCAGCGCCCGCCTGGCCCCGGGCTATGGCACGGTGAACCTGACGCTCAAAAACGGCAAAACGGTCAGCGGAATCCTGCAGAACGAAACGGCTACGGAGGTGAACGTGAAAGTAGGCGACCAACCCGATACGGCTATTCAGAAAAGCCAGATTGCCAAACGGACAAATTCGCCATCCAGCATGCCCGAAATGAAGTACCTGCTGACAAAGCGGGAAATTCGGGATGTAGTCAGCTTTCTCTCGACGCTGAAAGACGATAAGTAACGAACTTGTTTTGGGGAAACTCCTCCTAACCGAAGCTACCTGCTTTGTAAACGCGGCTCGTCCGTTTACGAAGCAGGTAGTTCCCTATTGGGTTGTTCTAGGCGGGTACACGGAGCCTTTTTGGGTAGGAATGGTGACCTGTCAACGGCAAAATCCCTAATTACAGTGACTGATTGCTGCCTGATTTTGTCGTTTGTGCCCAAAACAAAAAAATAGCGTACGTTAATGCTGTATTCAACTGAAACGGAGTAGTTTTACGTACTCTATTACTTTTATTATTTATGAACTCCACGACCCCCGCCCGTAAACTACCTAAAGCGAAAATTCTCGTTATTGAAGATAATGCCGATCAGTGGTTTGTTATTCGATGGGCACTTCAGCAGCAGTTTCCCGAAGTAGAAGCCATCTGGATGCAGGAATCAACGGAAACGCTTGTCTACCTGGAATCCTGCGAGAAAAAGAATTCGTTTCCCAAATTGATTCTGATGGATTTATACCTGCCTAACCGGCAGCAGGGCTGGAGTTTACTGGAAGCGATTAAAACCCACTACCTGTACCGCGAAATACCCGTCATTATGCTCAGCCAGTCTGCTGACAAAGAGGATATTGAAGAATCGTATTCCCTGCGTATCAACTCCTACATTGTAAAACCCAACCATTACCAGAAGTGGCTTGATTGCATTGGTTCGTTCCGGCATTACTGGTGGGAAGCCGTCACCCTGCCCAAATACGGGTAGCGTTTACCACCGTCTGTGTTTGGCTATTCGGAATAATTTCGGGGTAGTATTACCTGAAAACGCGTGCCCTTCTCCGGTTCACTGTCAACCGACAGCCGCCCGCCAAGAAATTCGCATAACTGCCTGACAATAAACAAGCCGATTCCTTCGCCCTGCGCGTCTGCTTCCTTTTTGGCTGGCGGCCACAGCAGGCCCGGTCCCGTATCGATTACGGTAAACTGCCAGTGATCAGCATCCAGGGTATCCCAACTCACCGTTACCCCTCCCTTCTGGGTGTATTTAAGGGCATTGAGTAGCAGATTCTGGACAATCCGGCTAATCTTGACGGCATCACCGGCTACGACCAGGGAGTTGGGACTCTCGTAGTTCAGCCACAAACCACGCTCCCCTGCCAGGGGGAGGGCACTTTCTACCAATGCCTCTATCAGCTCATTGATATCGACCGATCGGATATTAAGTTCCTCCTGCCCAGCCTCCATCCGGGAGTAATCCAGGAGTTCGGTTAGCATTTGAGTGGCCTGCCGAATATTTCGCTGAAGCATGGACATCATCTGGCTTCGCTCCTCGTCGGTATCTGCCATATCCAGCATCGAAACGGCTCCCTGAATGATACCCAGATTTCCCCGCAGGTCGTGTGAGGTGGAGCGCAAAAACTCGCCCCGCCCCTGCATTTGCTGCCGTATCTGTTCCAGTGCCTCAACGGACTGGTTGGACTGTTTCAGTTCAATCAGCCAAGCTTCTTTATCCTGTTCCGCTTTTTTAAGGGCCGTGATATCCATTCCTGACAATACGACACCGTCATCATGTTTGGTGATGGACATGCCAATCCACTGGTCTTGGCCTTCGCGCTGTACCTGCTTTTCAATGTATATTCGCTGGCCGCTAAGTATTACTTTTTCCAGGTTATCGAACGTCATATCCTGCCATAAGGCTTCGGCCATGTGTTTCAGGGATAAACCCGGCATTTGCTCAATGGGCTGCCGAACAAAAGTGGCAAATCGCTGGTTGCAAACCGTCAGTTCAAAATCTATCAGCTCATACTTTTCGTTTCGGACGGCCTGTAGCAGACCAATGGCGGCCGATGAACTGTCCAGCACCGCCTGCAGGTTGATGGCTGTTTGCTGAATTTCTTCCACCAGTTGCAAACTGCCAATATCCTGGGCTATGGCCAGCACGCTTTTTACCGAACCATCCATAGCCAGTTCGGGTACCAGTCGGGAGTAGTAATACGCCATGCCATCCGTCGTTGGAAATGAATTATAATGGCTTTGCAACAGGCCCGTATCAAAAACCTGCTGTAGCTTATTCATGTAGGGCAGGGCAATTTCGGCAGGCTGTCCCATTTCCTGATTGGTTTTCCCTAACAACTTCTTGACGGGTGTACCCATTTTTTTCTCGAAGGCCGGGTTGGCGTACAGTAACCGAAGGTCGGGTGACCAGCGGGTAATCACGTCGGCCGTAGAATCGACAAACAGCTTAAGGTCGTTTTCGTTCTGCTCCAGATTCGCCTGCGCCTGCTCACGCCTGCCGTCATTGACCTGCGTTTGCGACAATACCTGCTGGGCATGCACAACCATGGCATTGATTTCAAACACTTTTTGCATCCGCTGCTGCGCACGCAGGTCCAGGGCCTGAATCAGGGTTTTCTGATTGTAGATTTCGGCACACGTACCGATATACCCGCTAAAAGCGCCATTTGATGCCTCTTCCGGATGAGCAAACAGCCTGCCTTCGGCGGATTTACCATCCAGGTTGTGGCCCACCGACAAAAATGTAGGACTGGCATTCATCAGCATCCAGTGGTATTCATCGGGCGGGAAGGCTTCGGTCCGCACCGCACTTTGGTGTCGTTTTAGCCGTAACTCCAGTTGAAAGGGTAACCGCTTGGCCAAAGCACTGGCAAACGTAGCGACAAAGGTTTGCCGGTCATTCGGGTGAATGTCTTCCAGCCATCCCTGGTTGATGGTGTCATCCAGCGAATGCCCGGTATAATTGAGCCAGGCCCGGTTAAAGAACGTGTACTTCCCTTCGGCATTTGCTACCCAGATCAGCACCGGGGCATTATCGACCAGATCGTGCAGCCAGGCTTCCCGTTCGGCCAGTAGCCGCTGCGACCGTCGGTAGTCGGTAATATCTTCGATAGCCAGCAAAATGGCCTCCTTTTGCCTCAACACCCGGCGGGCGTTGACCAGCAGGACTTTTTCACCCAGCCCCTCGAAGATGTGAACGACTTCGAAGGCGTTGACCTGCACATTACGCCGTATCACATCAGCCAGCAACAGCCTTAGTTTAGGAATGTCCCACTGGCGGTTCCCTATTTCGTAGATAAGCCGCCCTTCCGTGTGTTCTTCATCAACCTTAAATAGCTTGTAAAATGTTTTGTTGGCACTCTTTATCCGCAGGTCTTCATCGAGCACCAGGGTGGCTTCGCGGATGGTAGCAAAAATAATATCCGAAAACTCATTGGCTTCCGAGAGCTGGTCGTTGCGTACCTGCAATTCCTGGTTGATGGTCAGCAGTTCTTCATTAGTCGATTCAATTTCTTCCTTGCTTGTTTCGAGTTCTTCGTTGATACTCTGCAACTCCTCATTGCTGCTGATTATTTCCTCATTGGCCGACTGCAGTTCTTCATTGTTGGCTTCCTGTTCTTCCACTATGGAGCGCATGTCTTCGCGCAGCGTAGCCAGTTCTTCTTCCAGTTGCTTTATGCGAATGTTCCGTTTTTCTGTCAAATCGGCCCCAAAGGGCACAATCGCTTCCACTTCCTCAAAAAGCACCAGGTACAGCGGATTTTCCGTACTGATATTGAGTGGCATCACTTCGATAGCTACCTGATGCGTTAGGTCTTTGATCTTTACTTCCAGACCGGATTTCCGAACGGGCTGGCCCGACTGTCGGACCTTATGGATCGTATTCCGCAACTCAAAGACCAGCGTGGGCCGGGCCATTTTCAGCAGATTCAGGCTGGCTTTACCGGTCGAAGGCTCCAGAAACATACTGGTTGAGCCACGAAAGCGCAGGATATCCAGGTCGTTATCGACTACAACACTGGCTGGTACGTACTGCCGAAGCAGCATCTCATCGACTATTTTTTCTAAATCACCCAATGGAAGATCGAGTTTAAGGTCAGCGTTACGCTGCCGACTATCAGCAAACCGACTGGATTTCGGCCTATTTTTCTCTTCCTCCGCACCATCCGGGCCCGAACGGTCGAAACGAGGACTCATCTCAAACGTTGCCCGACTAATAACATCGTTTTTACGCACATATACTTTATAATTCTTCTCGATCTGCGAAAAGAGTGCCGTCAGGCTACCAACGGTTTCCGATTTCCCGAGTAACAAGTACCGGCTGGGGTTAAGCCCGTAGTGAAACATAGCGATGGCCTTGCGCTGATACACGTTATCCAGGTAGATAAGCAGGTTTCGGCAACTGATCAGGTCGAGCCGCGAAAAGGGAGGGTCGTTCAGAATATTATGCGGGGCAAACACGCACAAATCCCGCACAGCCCGGTTAATGCGGTAATTATCGTCTGTTTTGGTGAAAAACCGTTCCAGTCGCCGGGGCGATACGTCCATCACCTCCCCCCGGGTGTAGCTTCCCTGCCGGGCTTTGCCCACAGCCATTTCACTAAGGTCGGTGGCAAAGATCTGGATAGTAACGCTCGACGCCTTATCGCCCAGTGCCTCAATCAGCAGGATAGCCAGCGAATAGGCTTCCTGCCCGGTTGAGCAGGCGGGTACCCAGATACGAATGGGTTCGCGCGGAGCTTTTTCACCTATAATCCGCGGCAGCAGGACTTTACTCAGGTAGGTCATGGTTTCCGGGTCGCGGAAAAACGTAGTGACATTAATGAGCAGGTCGTTATAAAGCTGCGGCATTTCTTCCGGATGCTGCCTGAGATACAGAATGTATTCTTTCAGCGTTTCCAGCTTAAAGAGCAACATCCGGCGGATAATGCGCCGGCGAATCGTGTTAATCTTGTAGTTACTAAAGTCGACCCCAATGGCCTTCCTGACCAGTTGAATAATGGCGCTTATATCTTCATCGCGTTTCATCCGTTGTTTCAACGGCTACTGGCTGCTGAAAAAACTCGGGCTTCCGGCTTATCAACTCCAGCTCCCGGGCAATTTCTGCCGGTGGCAATACCCAGTCAATTACACCCTCAGCAATGGCTGATTTGGGCATACTTTGAAATTTGGCCGTATCATTCTGGGCAAATGTAATGCCACCGGCCTGTTTGACGGCTCGAAGCCCCAGTGTACCATCACTGGCCATACCCGATAGTATTACGGCAATCGACGCTTCCTTCTGGCGCTCGGCCAGCGAAATAAAGAACTGGTCGATTGGCATATGACGGGTATCCGTACGACGGGGCAAAAGTGTCAGCACACCATCCACCACCTCCATGTCCTGGTTTGAGGGAATAACGTAAACATGATTGGGTTCAATCCGCACCGTGTCTTCGGCTTCCTGAACGGGCATTACGGTAGCGCGGCCCAGAATGTTGGTGAGCTTACTATCAGCATTGGGGTCCATGTGCTGGATATACACATAGGCCAGGTTCGTACTGGGCGACAGGTTTTCCAGCAATTCTACCATAGACTCCATCCCCCCTGCCGATGCCCCAATGGCAACAACCGGTACGACAGCCGGTTCATCCCCGTTGATTCAGTCTGTTTGGACAGTGTGTTTTTTCTTTGCCATTACCCAATTTTTACCGAACGAACGAGCCGTATATTAGTTACACCTTACAACGTATAAAGATAAACGATTCACATTGCTCATGCTTACCTTACTCGGTAGGAGCCTATCTTTATGTAATTATAGTCCAATTAATTCTTATCTTATTCCACTTTTATCACTCCATAAACATATACTTTTTCGCTGTTAAATACAATCGTATAAAATAATAGTATGGCAAAACGTAACATTATCGTTATTGGCGCTTCTGCGGGTGGTGTGTACGCACTAAAAGAGTTAATGGCTTCGCTCCCACCTGATTTCGACGCAACAATTTTTCTGGTGGTTCACGTATCTCCGCACTCACCAAGCTATCTTCCCGAAATCCTGAATCACGCGGGGCCAATCAAAGCAATTCATCCTAAAGATGGGGATCTTATTCAGCCGGGCCGTATTTACGTAGCCCCGCCCGATCACCACCTGCTGATTGAGTACGATCAGGTTATCGTAAAAAAAGGCCCTAAAGAAAATCGGTTCCGACCCTCTATCGATGCCCTGTTCCGGTCGGCAGCGTACACCTACGGTCCCCGCGTCATTGGGGTTGTACTAACGGGTATGCTCGATGATGGTACATCGGGCATGTGGTCTGTAAAGCGATTGGGCGGCATCTGCGTTGTTCAGGAGCCAGAAGAGGCTATGTATGCCAGTATGCCCAATCACGTGATGGAATACGTAGCGGTAGACTTCGTGGTTCCCGTTGCCAAAATGGCCATGCTGCTAAGCGACCTGATTACGGAGCTGGTACCCGACAAGCCAGACCTCGTTCAGGAGGAATTAAACCGAATAGAGGCCGAAGTAAACATTGCCGCACAGGATAATGCCTTTGATATGGGTATTCTAGACATGGGTGAGCTGACTCCCCTCACCTGCCCGGAGTGCAACGGGGTACTGGTCAATATTAAGGAAGGCAAGCTCATTCGCTACCGGTGTCATACCGGTCATGCCTATACGGCCAGTTCGCTGTTGGCCGAAACGACCAAGGTGGTGGAAGAATCATTCTGGAAAGGCATCCGGGCGCTGGAAGAAACGGTTATATTACTGGACCAGTCGAGCAAGCATTTCGACGAAGGAGGCAACAAAGTTGCGGCTGAACAATTCGCCCAGAAATCCCGCGAAACGCAGGAGCGGGCGCGGCAGGCACATACGTTTGTCTTTAAGCAGGAGCAGTGGAGCGAAAGCAGCCGGTAGTGAGTGAAGAAAGTCATAAGTGGTAAGGGGCTGACGCATCCTATTGATTATGCTGGTGCGGTCAGCCCCTTACCACTTCTATAACTCGCGACTCAGCTTTTCATGAATCGCACCAGGCCAACCTCTATTAGCAAAAAAGCCAGAGCGGCCAGCAGAAAATACTTCCAGAGACTTTTTCCTAAATTCTCCTCTTCCAGCACCTGCACAAAATCACCATCCTGAATACTGTCGAATACCTCAACGTTGGGCTGGTTGGCAAAGAGCCGGCGTAGTTCATCGGCCGAGTAATAATCCATGGCCGATTCCTGATTGCCGTGGTTGAAAGCCAGCAGCTGTTCGGTTTTCCCCGCGCTGTTCTGCAACGCGTAGTAGCCCGCTTCAATTTCCTGCCCCACGGCCAGCTCGTTACTTTTGGGCATTTCAAGCAGCAGCTGGTTGCCCACTACGCGCTGTACCGGAATAATTTCCAGTTTATCCCGCTTTAGCTTGTACACCGATCGTTCGGACGGGTTGCTCACCGGAATCGTAATCAGGTTATCATCGAACGAATAGGCTGTTTGCTGTGGCCGAACGCTGGCAGCAGCCATCTTGTACATGACGGGCACAAACAGGGCGTGTTCGGCCAGGTTGCCATACGCCGATAATAATGGACTGGCCATCACATAAACGCTCCCCGCCGACGCCCCTCCCACGCGGGATTGAGTTAGCAGAGGACTGCCATCCCGCAGCGTCAGTAAACGCGCACCCGCACTCCACCGCCAAACGGGCGACCCTGACGGCATGTTCAGTGGCTCTGACTGGTAACCCTGCTGAAACACATCCCGGAAAAACGGATTTCGCTTATCGGGTTCAGCTACGGGTATGGGGCTTGGTGTACTACCCGGCGTGGCCGTAATCTGAATGCTCCCAACGCCCAGTGTACGCAGGAAAGGACCGTACGAACCCCCATCGGGGTTAGCAGGCGGGATAATGGCCAAACTACCGCCCTGCCGCACAAAGTTTTCCAACTCGGTGCGGAGGGTACCATTCACCCCGCTAACGCCTTCCAGTACCACCAGGTCCGTTTCTTTTAACTGACCCACATCAAAATTCTGGGCGTTGAAACTTCGCCGGACAAACAGGCTATCGTTTGAATACACAGCCTCAATGTACCCCAGAGAACCGCCGGAAGGGCTGGCTTTCTGGTCGTACAGATGAACGATCCGAACGGCCGGAGAGGCTTCAATAACGAAGAAATACTGATTATCGAACGTGATGGGAAAATCTTCAAAAACAATCCGCCCCCGGTGGTATCCTTTGGAAACGACATTGAAGTTTAATGAAACCGTTGCCGAACCACCCGGAGCCAGTACGGCCGAAGCCGTTGAGGTTTGCGCATCATCCAGATACAACCGGATCGGTAAATTTTTGACGGCTTCTTTCCCGGCATTGGTCAGTTTCACATTCAGGCTATTGTTCTGCATTTCCCGAATAAAGGGCGTACTCAGCCAGACGGAATCGACATAAATATTTTTGGTAGCCTGGGCATCAAGGGGAACAACATAGAGCTGATCGGTAGTATCGATTTTCAGCCGGGACAGATCGCCAGCGGTACTTTTCTGAAAATCGGAGAACCAGAATAGTTGGTTGCGGCCACCCGAATTCAGCGAGCTGAGCAGGTTACGCTGCCGTCGGTAAACCGTTTCGAGCGTACGGGGCGTGTGGGCAAAGCGGATAGAAGCCACCCGGTCACGAACCAGGTCTGCGGTACCAGCCTGTTGTTCAGCCGCCGAAAAATCATTGGTTAATAATTGAAGCGATGCTGCGTTGCGAAACA
Organism: uncultured Cytophagales bacterium; assembly: GCA_963784335.1. Lineage (GTDB taxonomy): Bacteria > Bacteroidota > Bacteroidia > Cytophagales > Spirosomataceae > Spirosoma. The sequence goes on from CAWARB010000016.1 coordinate 75,997, forward strand.
GCGTCAGCAGTTCATCCAGCTTACTGATGGCAATATCCAGGTAGCGTTTTGCATTGCGCTCGTTCTGCATGCTATACGAATTATCGACGTATAAACTCGTAACACCCTGCCGGGATAACCCCAGTTTATTCTTACTGGGAATAAAGGGCTGGGCAAAAGCCAGCACCAGACAGGCCAGAAAAAGGCAGCGGCACGCCAGTATAAGCCAGTGTTTCAACCGCCGAAACGACTTGGTTTCGGTCTGAACATTGCGGAGCAGCGCCACATTGGTAAAAAACACGCGCCGTGTTCGCCGGAAGTTAAACAGGTGAATGGCAATCGGAACTGAAATGGCCATCAGGCCAAACAGGAAGGGAGGATACAGGAAATTCATTCAGGAAGTTTCAGCAACAGGCTTTTTTTAATAACGACCCGGCACAGGCCTTTCGTGCCGAAGTTAGTCAGGGATTGTGATTTCGTAAAATGCTGTTTTCGTTTGTAGTACATCCGTATAGGTTATCGAACCGGATTTACCCCGAACCGTAGTGAAATCGTCGACGGGTGTATGCCCCACAACCTGCTGAAACCCCTTCAGGTAGTCTTTTTTGGTTTCGGATCGGTCGGCCCAAACGGGTCCGCTTTGGGCATCATACCCACCCCGTTTGGGTCCCGCTTCAAACAGCAGATTCCGTATCCTGAGTGGTTGCCGGTGTATATCGTTCAGAAACCCGGCCAGGTCATAGCCCGGCTGTACTACTGCCGGGTCAGTACCGGTCTTTAGCTGCGCGTGCAGGAGCCACTGATTGGTAACGCCCGCGTGCGTGAATACATAGTCTCCCTGCTGGTAAGCCACCTGAAACAGGCTATCATGTTTGGCAAACAGGTTACTCAACGATGGCTGCGCCCACGCCCTGAAGCCCGAACAGCTGTAGTGCGGGAAGTGCAGGTACTGCGCATCGTGGTTTCCAATCAGCAGCACAAACTTTTTCGGACTCTTCCGTTTCAACTGAATAATAGCGTGCAGGTTGGTATAAATCGTCTCGTCGTCCACGTCATAGCTGTCGGTGTAATCGCCGAGAAAAATAACCTTGTCGTACCGGGCCAGGTCGGCTTCCTGCCACACGGTTCTACCGTGGAGATCGCTGATAGTGAGGATAGTCATTCGTATTTTCTGTTCAGTAAGATACAAAAAAAGCCCCAGCCATTTCTGGATGGGGCAATATAATTAGTCGTATAATCAGCTTATAGGGTCCGTTTCACTTCTTTCAGTTCGAAGCTTTCGATTACATCTCCCACTTCGATATCATTGAAGTTTTTGATGCTCAAGCCACATTCGTAGCCGAACTTAACCTCGCTTACATCTTCCTTAAAGCGCTTCAACGCACTGATTTCACCCGTATGCACCACAATAAAGTCGCGGATAATCCGGATTTTATTGTTTCGTTTGATATTACCTTCCGTTACGTAACAACCGGCCACGGTACCAATCTTGCTGATCTTGAACACATCACGCACTTCGATGTTACCCACAATTATTTCCTCTACCGAAGGAGCCAGCAGGCCTTCCATGGCATCCCGAACTTCGTTGATAGCGTCGTAAATAATCGAGTAAAGGCGTATTTCGATCTGCTCCTGATCGGCCAATCGGCGGGCACTGGATGATGGCCGGACCTGGAAGCCCACAATCACGGCATCTGATGCCGACGCCAGCAGTACATCCGATTCGGAAATCTGACCAACGGCTTTGTGAATGATATTCACCTGAACTTCTTCCGTCGACAGTTGCAGTAACGAATCGGACAGGGCTTCGACGGAACCATCTACGTCTCCTTTTACAATGACGTTCAACTCTTTGAAAGTCCCGATAGCCTTCCGGCGACCGATTTCCTCCAGCGTGATGTGCTTGCGGGTACGCAGGGTCTGCTCGCGCAGCAGTTGTTCCCGTTTGTTGGCAATTTCGCGGGCCTCGCGGTCCGTTTCCATCACGTTGAACTTGTCGCCCGCCTGCGGTGCTCCCGGCAAACCCAGGATCTGAACCGGTGTCGATGGGCCCGCTTCCTTAATGCGCTCCCCCCGATCATCTGTCATAGCCCGGATGCGACCGTAGTGCGCACCAACCAGCATAATGTCTCCCTGCATCAGGGTACCATTTTCGACCAGTACGGTCGATACATAACCCCGCCCTTTATCCAGCGAGGCTTCAATGACGGTACCCAGGGCACGGCGGGTCGGATTCGCGGTTAACTCAAGCAGCTCGGCTTCAAGCAGTACCTTTTCCAGCAATTCATCCACGCCCATACCCGACTTGGACGATATTTCCTGCGTCTGGTACTTACCACCCCACTCTTCAACGAGCAGGTTCATGGTGGCCAGTTCATTCCGTATTTTTTCTGTATCAGCTCCTGCCTTATCTACTTTCGAGAAAGCAAACACGATAGGAACACCCGCTACCTGGGCGTGATTGATGGCCTCGCGGGTCTGTGGCATAACGCTGTCGTCAGCCGCAATCACAATAATAACAACGTCAGTAACCTTGGCACCCCTTGCCCGCATAGCCGTAAAGGCTTCGTGACCCGGCGTATCCAGGAAAGTAATCATTCGGTTGTCACTGGTTTTTACGCTGTACGCACCAATGTGCTGGGTGATACCGCCTGCTTCACCAGCCGCTACTTTGGCCCGGCGAATGTAATCAAGCAACGATGTTTTACCGTGGTCAACGTGACCCATGATGGTTACAATCGGTGCGCGTGATTGTAAATCTTCCGGGTCATCTGCTTCAACGTCGATACCCGCTTCCGTTTCATCTTCGGCCGATATAAACTGAACGTCGTAGCCAAACTCATCGGCGATAACGGTGATAGCCTCGGCATCAAGACGCTGGTTGATCGAAACGAACATACCCAGATTGAGACAGACCGAAATCACCTCATTGATATTGGCGTCCATCAGCGAAGCCAGGTCGTTGGCTGAAACGAACTCGGTAACTTTCAGGATTTTAGCCTCCAGTTCCTCCTGTTCATTCATTAACCGGCGGTCTTCCTCCCGCTGGCTCCGACGGTCGCGCCGACGGTCGGCACCCCGGTTTGGCGCATTGCCCTGCATCCGGGCATTGGTCTGTTGGATAGATTTCCGAACATCGGCCTGCGTCGGTGCTTCACGACGGCCGCCCGTTCCCCGGTTAGCCGTATTGCCACCCCGATCACGACCGCCACCCGTTCTGTTACCAGCAGCACCACCACCACCTGGCCGATTACCGGCAGTGTTGCCGGTCTGTCCGCCCCGGTTAGCCGTTCCGCTACCCTGGCCACCCGTTCCGGCAGCACTGCCCGCTCCTGTTCCGGTACGGTTAGCGGGGGTTGCAGTACGATCCCCTTCCCGGGTATTGCCCGGCGCGCGGTTTCCTGCTACCTGATTCCGATCACCCGGTGGCCGGTCACCCGGGGCACGGTTGGCCGGTCCACGGTCACCCTCTCTCGGTGGTCGGTCCGGACGGTTACCCTGTCCTGGCTGGCCACCCGGTTGATTGGGCTGAGCGGTACTGCCATTTGGAGCTCCTTCGCGTCCACCGCGAATACGCTTGCGTTTTTTCTTATCCGCATTGCTGCCACCACCCTGACGGGGATTGTTGACAGGCAATTCTATTTTTCCGAGAATTTTCAGGCCACCCAACTGATGGCTGCCTGCTGCCCGAATGGTTTCGGTTGGCGCATCAACCCCGTCGTTTTCCGTGGTCTCCACTTCCTCCTTTTTAGGCTGTGGCTGAGGAGATTTTGGCTTGGGAGCCGGGGCTGGCTTAGCAACCTCTGCGCGACCGGATGGCTTCTGAGCAGCTTCTTTCACCGGTTCAGCCTGTGGCTGCGAAGCGACCACGTCTGGCGTCGGAGCTACGGCAGGCGCAACTGATTCCTTAGGGGTTTCGACTACTACAGGCGCAGGTGCTGCTACCACAGGTGCCGCAGGCGTGTCTGCCTGAACGGGCGCAATTGGTGCAACCTTAGCTTCAACGGGCTCAGCGGGAGCAGGCTTTGGTACCTCCTTTTCGGGCTGAACCATAACCGGCTGCACTACTTCCGGGGTCGGTTTTGGCGTGCTGGCTAGTTGGACCGGGGTATCCAGTACCTTGATAGCTTCTGGTTTTGGCTCCGGTTTAGTTTCCTGCGGGGGCGTAGTTTTAGCCTGGGGCGCAGTAGGCTGGGGAACAGAAGGTTTGGCATTCAAGTCAATTTTGCCTACTACCGTTAAGCCTGGCAAACCGGTCTGTGCGGTTTGTGGAGCTGGTTTAGCCTCCACCGGATCAACTTTCGGTGTTTGGACCGGAGTGGGCTCCGGTTTGTTCTCGCTAGTTGGACGTCCGGCGTCGTCACGACGGTACAAAACGACATCCTCCTCCTGAGGGCGCGGTGCCTCAGCAACCGCAACCGGTGATTCGGGCCGACGGGTTCCGTTCAGGAGTTCCGTTGCTTTATACTCCTTCGCTAACACCTCCAACTGTTCTGTGTTGATTTTGGTGTTAGGGTTACTATCGACCTTAAACCCTTTGGCAGACAGACGTTCCACAACACGGGCAGCTGCCTGGTTGAGAATTTTTGCCACTTGGCTCAGGCGCATTGACTTTTCTTCTGCCATACTTCGGTTTATATTCCGCAAATTTAATAGTTGTTGGTGTGGTAATAACACCAGTTCGGGCAATAAAAATCCCTCACTTTAGTATTGAAGCCTGAAGAATAGGAATTGAACACCAATTTCAGGAAAGTCCATCCTACATTCTTCACGCTTCATTTCGCTCTGGTCTCTACTCGAATTCCTGTTTTAGAATCGTCAGAATTTCTTCTACGGTATCTTCTTCCAGGTCGGTCCGGCGAACGAGTTCCTCCTTGCTGCAGGCCAGCACGCTTTTGGCGGTATCAAGCCCTACTTTACGGAGTTCGTTAATCATCCACTCATCAATTTCGTCGGAAAACTCCATCAGGTCAACGTCTTCATCATCCTCCTGACCTTCATTATCCCGGAACACGTCGATTTCCATGTCCACCAATCGACCGGCCAGTTTTATATTCTGGCCTCCTTTGCCGATAGCCAGCGAAACCTGATCGGGCTTCAGGAAAACGGATACCCGTTTGGTGTCACGATCAATCGTCATCGTACTGATTTTAGCCGGACTCAGCGCGCGGCTAATGAGCAGTTCAAGATTCTCGGTGTAGTTGATTACGTCGATATTCTCGTTGCCCAATTCACGCACGATGCCATGTATACGGGACCCTTTCATACCAACACAGGCCCCTACAGGGTCAATGCGGTCATCGTACGACTCAACGGCAACTTTCGCCCGTTCGCCCGGTTCCCGGACAATTTTGCGAATCGAGATCAAGCCGTCGTAAATTTCGGGTACTTCAATCTCAAACAGACGCTCCAAAAATACCGGCGACGTACGCGACAGGACAATTTTAGGCGTACCGTTGATCATGTCGACCCGGCTGATAACGGCCTTCACGGATTCTCCTTTACGGTAGCGATCTTTCGGAATTTGTTCCGTACGGGGCAGGCTCAACTCGTTATTCTCGCTATCAACCAGAATAATTTCGTGTTTCAGTAATTGATACACTTCAGCACCAACCAAATCGCCCACCTGATCCTTATATTTCTGATAAAGGAGTTCTTTCTCCATATCCTTTATCTTCTGGATAAGCGTCTGCCGGGCCGTTTGGACAACACGACGACCAAAATCTTCCAGTTTCACCTCTTCGGCAACCTGCTCGCCCACCTCGAAGTCATCCTGAATTTTCCGGGCTTCTACGAGGGGGATTTTGTCGTAATCCCAAATATCTTCCGAATTATCATCAACGATTTCGCGGGTTCGCCACATTTCCAAATCGCCACTTTCCGCATTGATAATCACATCGAAATTTTCGTCGGTGCCGTATTTTTTACGAATCATTGTCCGGAATACTTCTTCCAGAATAGCAATCATGGTGGGCCGGTCAATATTTTTGGACCGGGCAAAATCAGCAAACGATTCGATTAATAGTCCACTGGTCATTTTTGTTGGTTGATTAGGGTGCCAGTCGGTCAGTTAATTAATGAATCTGCTATTGCTAACCGACTAATCAACTGGTTGACTAACTTTATTTGAATGATATTTCTACTGTTGCTTTTTTGATTTGCTCAAACGGAATTGATGTTGGGCCAGCCGGTACCGGTTCCGTTGTTAAATCAGTTTCTTTTTTCTTCTTACTCTTGGCTTTTTTCTCTGGCTCAATGTTCAGCAAAATCTGATCGTCGGATACGGTTTCCAGTGTTCCTTTCCGAGTTGTTCCATCCTCCAGCGTAACAACTAACTGCCGTCCCAGGTTACGAACGAACTGCCGGGGGAATGTCAGTGGAAAATCGACTCCGGGCGATGAAACTTCGAGCGTAAACGGAGATTCTCCGAAGAAATTAAGCTCATCCATGTCGCCACCGAGCTTTCGGCTAACCTGAGCGCATTCCTCAATGGTAATACCCATATCGCTATCCAGCAACACGGTTACTTTAATATGCCCTCCCTGGCGACCGGCAACCTGAATAGCAACGATATACAGTTGGCCGTCCTTGAGGTATGGCTGAATTAATTCGGTTAGTTTGGCTTTATCGTCCACAAGGTAAGGCTAACAAAAAAGGGAGTGCGACTCCCTTTTTTAATCAATGCCATATGGTTTTTGTGCCACAAAGGTAATACGTTTCTATGTGCATAACAAGCCCCAACTTTAGCGCAATTGCACGCATACGAGTCATTTTCCCTTATTTTGGCGGTTGAAAGAACTATTGGTTTCGCATAATAGCGTTAAAACAACGATGAGAATACCTGTTGGAAAATTTATTGCCTTCTTTTTCCGGTCTTTACTGTGGTCGCTCAACTTACTGCTGGCAGCCTACACCTGCCTGGCCTACTGGCTGCTTTACAGCCTGCAAATTGAGCATTGGTCGGCCGGGATGATCATGATTACGATACCCGTTGTTTGGGTGCTGAACGTGCTGGTTGTTGTTTTGTGGCTTACCAGCCGCCCCTGGCGCAGCTGGCTGTCCGGCTTGCTCGCAATAGCAGGTATTTTCCTGTTTGGCTCCCGAACGTTTTCCTGGGATAGTTCCGACACATCCACAAGCACTGGTCGTACCCTGAAAGTATTCAGCTATAATGTGCATTCATTTGGCGAAATGGATCTACTGGGAAGCAAACAAAGTTCACCGGCCGTTCGACGCATACTCAGCTATGTGCTTCGATACGATGCTCCCATCAAATGTTTTCAGGAATTCTATACGTCAACCAAGAACCCGGATTACGACATGGTTGAGCGGTTCAACAAAGTCGGCTATCCTTATTCGACCCTGTTGTATCCCGAAATGGCTCATGTGCCGGATGGCGATATTGGCGTGGCCATATTCTCGGCTTACCCCATCATTGATTCGGGTCGGGAAGTGTTCGAAGCCCACAATGGGCTGGTTTGGGCTACGGTAGCGGTAGGTTCGGACACGATAAGGGTTATCAACGTGCACTTGCATTCCATGGGGATTCGCGTGAGCCGGGTGTTGAAACAGAAACAAATGAAGGGGGTACAGCACGAAACAAGGGGTGTTTTGAGTGCCCTGCGCATCGGATTCATCAAGCGAAACGAACAGGTTCGCAAAATGGAAGAATACATCCGCCAAAGCCCCTACCCGGTCATTGTAACGGGCGACCATAATGATACCCCGTACGGAGTCGTGTATGAACGGCTGCGCCGAACGTTACCAAATAGCTTTGAAGAAGCAGGACATGGCTTTGGTTTTACCTACAACCGCCTACCGGGCTTTATCCGAATCGATCATCAGTTTCACAGTCCTGAACTCCCCGTTACCGACTTCGAAACGATTGACCACATTGACTACTCCGACCATTATCCGGTTGCGGGAACGTATATGGTCAAGTAACGGGATGTGAGGAGGAGAGCGGACGCAAAGTATGGCTCTCACCCTTCCCATTACCTTGGTTAAGGATGGGCGTTTACCCATTCGTCCCCATTGGTAAATACTTCTTTCTTCCAGATGGGTACTGTCTTTTTGATTGTGTCAATGATGTAGCGACAGGCCTCAAATGCGTCGGCGCGGTGCGCGGTGGCAACCCCAATCAGCACGGCCATTTCGCCAATCTGCAACGTCCCTTTACGGTGAATAATGGCATAACGCAGTATGGGCCACTGCTGTTGGGCCTCATCGGCAATCTTCTGCATTTCGGAGATGGCCATGCGGTCGTAGGCTTCATACTCCAGCCGGTCAACCGGGCGTTCCTGCGTGTTGTCACGAACAACGCCCAGAAACAGATCGATGGCTCCTGCCTGCTCCGATTGCAGATAGGTCAGCGCAGTTGTCACCTCAATGGGTTCAGTGGTAAGGGTAACCATAACAGTTGGTTGGTCAGTGAGTTAGTGAGCCTCCAGTCAGTGAGTTGATCAGGACAGAGGTTACCGGTTAACTCACTGACTGATTAACTGGCCGACAGGTTACCCTCCGCTAACGGGTGGAATAAGGGCAATTTCGTCGGTAGGACTGAGTACCTGGTCAGTGTCGGCATATTCGCCATTAACGGCGATAAGCAACGAGCGAATGCTCACTAAAGCGGGGAACTGCTGCTGCAGCCGGGCCAGTAAATCCGCTACGCTGGCGTTCGTAGGTAAAGAAACCGAAACGGCAGACTGACCCGTTAAATCACGGGTGATACCAAAAAGGAGTACCGAAATAGATGAATCCATGCGAAAAGACAGGCAGTAGTATGTACCGCTAACGCAATTCTGGCTCAGTGAAGTTCGCTCCCGGTTTACAAAGCATAAGACGGGTACCCCTTATCAGGAGTACCCGTCTTTGTAACAGCATCAATTTGAGTTATTTATCTTTCGCTCGGCCTTCTTCAGTTTGCGATTCGTTTTGTCGAGGGCTTTGTTAGTACCCTCTTTAACGTCCTGCTTCGTGTTTTTAGCGGCTGTCGACACTTTGTCTCCTGCCTTATTGGTTTCGCGACTTATTTTCCGACCAGCGGCTTTGGTCGTTTGTTTCGTTTGTTGCGCCCCACCTCTTTCACCTTCTCTTTGGTATCCTGAGCATATCCAGCGAGGACGGAGAAAACCAGCGCAGCGGCCAATACCATCGTTTTTTTCATTGTTGTCGAGTTTATCTGTTTACCCAACAACGGCAAGCGGAATCAATTGTTTATTTCTACACCCCTACTCTTTATGCTTGAATACTTTTACCTGGTACACGTACTCCTGCATCCGCTTGATTTGCTGTTTGCGGGGTAAATTCGTCAGAGCACTTTTCCGGTTGATCCGTAATGGCTGCCCCTTCATCGAATCGGCAGGAATGGCATTGATCGCATCGAGCAGGTAATTGGTTTTTACGGCAAAGCTCACTCCCTCTAACGTTGTTTGCTTACCGCTTATAATGCCAATAACATTTCCTCCCTCATCCAGAAGCGGGCCGCCCGAATTACCCGGATTAACACCAACCGCCACCTGATAGGCGGTTGAATCACCCCGATATCCCGTACCGGAACTCAGGTATCCCTCTCCGTAAACAATCTCTTCGCGCGGAAATCCGAGGGTATATACGCGCTCGCCAAGATCGGACGGGCGGGCATTGAATGCGTAGGGAACCGGCGGCATCGGCCTGAAGGCGCTGTCGTCGCAAAGTTGCAGGAAAGCCAGATCATGGACCTGATCGTTATAAACGACCCGGGCTTTATACACCTCTCCTTTAGTACTTTGTACGTATATGGAATCGGCCCCAAGCACGATGTGGTTACTGGTAACAAAGTACCCATCGCCGGTGAGCATGAACCCGGAACCGGATACCTGGGCCGGGTTGACACTCAGCGCGCGCCCCCGGCCATTCAGATCGCTCAACAACTTGCGTTGCGAATATTTGACCGCCTGGATTTCTTTGCTTAATAGCCGGTATTGCTGCTCCTGCTGGTGACTTTGCTGGTAGGACCGATAGAGAAAGATAGAGCCAAACGTGGTGATGATAGCCGCCGAAGCCGCGACAGCCAGCGTGGTGCGATACGTTCGCCAAAGGGTACGGATCTGCCCCGCCTGCTCCGTTTCGACCAGGTAAGCGTTTGCGTCGGCACTGGCCTGTATCCGGGCCAGCCGCTGTTTAAACTGAATACGTTCGCCATACGTACGAAGCGCATTCTCTATGTCTTTTTCCTCGTCCATGTTCATCAGTAGTCAGGGAATGGTTCTGCCGGAGCAGGGTACTGAATTTGGTCACATCAATCCTGTTTGTACGCCGAAAAGAACAGTCTTTTCAGGCGCATCAGGCACTTGTACTTCTGCGTTTTGGCGTTGTCGGTGTTGGTATAACCAAACTTTTCGGTTATGTCCTGCATGCTCAAATGCTGGATGTAAAAGTCTTCCAGCAACGTGCGGCAGGGCTCACCCAGTTGGTTCAACGAGTCGGCCATCAGGTCGAACTGACGATCCCGTTCTTCATGCCCGGCCAAGTCATCGTTGATCTGACCGGTAGCGTACTCATCCGAAGCGGGCGTTTCCACATCGTGCACCATGAACCGGCTTCGCTGTGCCAGTTGCTTGAGCCAAAGCCGCCTGCCTATCGAATACAGGTAGGTTTTCAGCTGGCAATGTAATTCAAGCGACCCGCTTCTAACCTTCTCATACAACACAATCAACACCTCCTGATAAATATCCTTGGCGTCGTCTTCGTTACCGCTGTTGCTGGTTACGAAGTAGAGCACCATCGGAAAATAACGTTGGTATATCTGGGTCAATGCATCGTCAGAGCCATCCGCCAACCCGATCAGCAACTCTTCGTCAGTTAATACGGACAGCCTGCTTTCCTTCATTGAGTTGATTCATTACTTAATACGAGATGACAGAAAACGTAACCCAAAAAAATAAATAAAAAATAGTGGGTTACCTTTTTCTCTATAGGGTATTAACGTTGACATTAATCAGTTTCACTTAAACAAAAACATCCCCAAATTTATGAAAGCAATCACGAAATCTGCCTTCTTTTTCATGGCTATGATCGCCCTGGCCACTTCTTGCAGCTCGAAGAAAACCGAAACCACTGAGACCACCACAATGATGACGGATTCGTCTTCAATGATGACTACGGACTCTACGATGGCTACGGATTCGTCTGCCACGATGATGTCCGATAGCGCGAAGTAATTTTTGCTAAGGCACAACTGCCGGTAACTATTACCGACACCGCTATAAACGTTTTAAGCCCCCTGATAATTCAGGGGGCTTTCCGTTTTTTAGGGCTAAGCTCTGGCAAAGGCAATTGGTTAACCAGCCTGTTTGCCCGTGAGCAGAACACCATTCGGTGGAAGGAAAAATAAGTGGCTAATTGACCACATTGATTGGGTGCCCCTTTAGAAAAGCGGCTAGATTTTCTACCGTCATGGCCATCAGCCGCTTGCGGGCTTCCTGGGTAGCCCAGGCAATATGCGGGGTAATCAGGCAATTTTTAGCCTTAAAAAGCGGGTTATCGGCAGCAGGAGGCTCCGCGGATAAGACATCGATCCCGGCCCCGGCAATGACGCCGTTGTTTAGTGCATCGGCCAAATCCTGCTCCACAATAATGGGGCCTCTGGATGTATTCAGCAGAAAAGCCGAAGCCTTCATTTTCGCCAGACTGGCTTTGTTGACGAGTCCCTTCGTTTCGGGTAACAACGGACAGTGAATACTCACCACGTCCGACTGCTCCAGGAGTTCGGGCAGTTCGGCCCACCGGAAATTGGGCCGGTGCGACTGGTCGGTACGGTGCCGTTTTGACCCGATAAGGGTCATACCGAACGCGGTAGCCACGTCCGCTACCTTTTCACCAATGCTACCAAACCCAACGATACCCATTGTTTTACCGGCCAGTTCAATAAGTGGGTAGTCCCAGAAGCAGAAATCGGCGGAATTAGCCCATCGTCCTTCCATCACCGCATCACTGTGTCGTTGTACGTGTAGCGTCAGTTCCAATAAGAGGGCAAACGTAAGTTGAACGACGGAGGCAGTACCATAACCAGGCACGTTACTGACCACAATTCCTTGCTGGCGGGCAGCGTCCACGGCGACAATATTGTAGCCAGTGGCCAGCACACCAATAAATTTAAGGTTGGGTAACTGGTTCAACTGCTCCTCGGTCAACGGTGCCTTGTTCGTGAAGATAGCATCGGCATCCTGCGTCCGTTCCACCACTTTATCGGCTGGTGTCCGTTCGTACACCGTCACATCCCCCAGTGCTTCCAGCCCCTCCCAGGAGAGGTCGCCCGGATTTAAGGTATACCCATCTAAAACGACAATCTTCATACGCATTCCTTGCTACTTTTTTACCATTAAACAATTGTTATCCAACCCGTTGCAGGTATAATCAACTGACCACATTCTGCGTTGGATGATTTTTCCGTACCATCAGCCGTATCAGAACGAACATAGCAACCAGCAGGGAGGCCAATCCAATCAGATAGCCGTACCCGGTCGTCAGGTCAGGCAAACTAGCGGTGCTTCTGGTACTTAACAGCTCATACGTGGGAATAATCCACTCAATGGCATACGCCTGCGCCAGCGTAAGAAAGCAAATAAAAATCAGCATGATAAAGCTGTGCTTTACCGTGAAGCGAAACAACTGCGACTCCTGCCCCACCAGATTACCAGCTGCGGCCGCTACGGCAATGGACTGGGGAGAAATCATTTTCCCCACTACCCCTCCCGACACGTTAGCCGCCACGGTTACCACCGGATCGACCCCAATCGACTGAGCCGTAGCGTACTGAATCTTGCTGAACAGTGCATTGGCCGATGTATCGGAACCGGTAATGAATACGCCCAGCCAGCCTAGTATGGGGGCAAAAAAGGGAAACAACACGCCGGTATTGGCCAGTACGGCAGCCAGTGTAAGCGTAATGCCCGAGTCGTTCATGACGTAGGCAAACCCCAGCACGGCGGCAATGGTCAGGATGGGAAACTTAAGTTGATTCAGGGTGGAGCCAAAAACGTTTACCCCTTCCCGGTAGCTCAGGCCAACCAATGGTATAGCCAGCAGGGTTGCCAGCAGGATGGCCGTTCCCGCGGCCGACAGGTAATTCAGTTTAAACAGTTTAGGGATTGGACTCCCGTCGAGACCCAGAATAACGTTGTGCAAACCCGGGAATTCCACCTGTACCGTACCCCACTCGGTCAATACGTCTTTGATTGGCTGTAACCCCCAGGCAATGATAATAATGGTGAGCACGATGAAAGGTGACCAGGCCCGGATGGTTTGCCCGGTGGTGTAACTCGTTTCCGTATGTAGTACCGGTTCAGGCTCGTTGTCAAATCGCCAGATGGTTTTCGGCTTCCAGAATCGCAGAAAAACCATCAGGCAGATAATAGACCCCAGGCCCGCGATGACGTCGGGTAATGCCGGGCCTAAAAAATTAGACGAAAGGTACTGGAGCAACGCGAACGAAACGCCCGACACCAACACGGCCGGGCCTACCTCCCGCGCTTTTCTGACCCCAGCAATAATGCTCACCAGGTAGAAAGGCAGCATAACGGACAGAATAGGCAGGGTACGACCTACCATCTGCGAAATGGGCAATTCCGGAATGCCGGATACCTGCGACGCTACGGTGATCGGGATGCCGATGGAGCCAAACGCAACGGGTGCCGTATTGGCAATCAGGCAGATACCCGACGCATACAGCGGATTGAACCCCAGTCCAACCAGCATAGCTGCCGTAATGGCAACCGGTGCGCCGAAGCCTGCCGTACCTTCCAGAAACGAGCCGAACGAAAAGGCAATCAACAGGGCCTGCAACCGCCGGTCGGACGTGATAGAGGCCATGAAGTGTTTGATGATGTCGAACTGACCGCTCCGAACGGTGATATTGAACAGAAATACGGCCATGATTACCAGCCAGCAGATAGGGAACAGGCCGTACAACGCCCCGTGAGCTACTGATAGAAAGGCCAGCTTTACCGGCATGCCATACACGCTGATGGCGATGACTATCGCGATTGCGGTTGCCACCAGACTGGCCAGGTAGCCTTTCATTCGGCGAATTATCAACGCCCAGAAAATAAACAGAATGGGTAATGATGCGACCAGCACCGATACGCCAATTCGGTTGAACGGGTCAATAATTTGTTGCCAGGGCATAACGTATTCAGGTTAGTGATGGTAGTCTTTTGTGTATTAGGCCAAGTCAAGTGCTACGATTTCGTGGTCGAGTATGCTGGGTACAGTTACGATCACCGCCTTGCCTTGTTTCTCGAAGACTGGTTTCTGCCCGCTCATCAGGAGCGTTATGCCCGTTACAGTGGTACCCTCCGGAATATTGACCCTGACCGTTGCCGATACGGGAATCAGTTCACGGAATGGCCCTTTCATCATCATGGGATTGGTCAGGTTGACCAGGTGTACCGTCATGGATGCCGACTGACGCCAAACGGTCACATCAATCAGTCCGGGCCCGCTAACGGTAACGACCGGGGCTTCATCGAGTGCCCAGTTGACTATATTTCGCAGCAACTGACCATGATCTACACTGAGTATTTGCCAGAACGACCGGTCCAGGTCGCCGGGCAGGTAGGCCACCCGTCCTTTACCCAACTGCCGTAGATAAAGCTCCCGCGTATCGGTTTCCGCCACACGGGGATATACATCTTCCATCGGCAAATCGGGATAGGTTGGAATAAGCGTAACAGGACTTGGAAACGCGGTGGCAGGCTTCACAGCTACTTTGTGAATGGCGTTGATGATGCGGGGTGTTTGTTCCAGCCCGTTCAGAATCTGGTTCGTCTGGCTGTTTTTGGCATCATGACGCAGGTGCAGGTAGCTATTTCGCAGGGGTCCCTCCACGTTCTTATCGTAGGATACGCCGAACAAACTGGCCAGGCCAAAATCAGGGCGGGGCTTTCCTTCTTCGTCATACAGCGACGTTTCAAACGTGGCTACCACGCTCCCTCCCCCATCCACAAACGCCCGTAGTTGCTGGCACTGCGTATCGGACAGCGCAGCAACATTCGGCAGTATCAACAACTTGAACCGGTTCAGGTGTTCGGGCGTGAGTAGCTGATCGTTGACCATATCGAACGGAATCCGGCTTTCTACCAGGGCATGATACATACCGTCCAGGTGATCACCACTTTTTTGCTGCCAGGGCTTACCGCCATAGTTGCGGTCGGTTTGTTCGGAATAAACAACGCCTACCCGGGCCAGTGAAGCGGTATTGCGGAGATAGCGTTCGTTTTTGTGATACCCTTCGTATACCGTGGCAACGGCGTCCATCCACCGCTTGTCGTACATATCGCCCCCAAACTTAACAAAACAGGGGCGCATGCCATTAGCCGTTCCCTGGGCCACCCAAATCCTGATTTCAGCATCGCTCTGGACGGAGTCTTTCCAGCGGTATTCCTCTTCAACACCGACGCTAAAAATACCGATCAGCGGTTTCAATCCCAGTGTAGACCGGAGCTCTTTGGCTCCCTTCCCGTTACTCCAGGGTGGCATCAGTCCCCGGCGGGCCTGCTGGTCGGCAAAAAACAGGTCAGCTTCCCGGCCGGTCATCACTTTATCGGGAAAGCCGTTGGGAATAAAGCGTGATGTAGCCTTAACCTGCCGAATGCCCGAATCCCACAGGCTCCACAGTTCCCGCAGCCGCTTAACGCGCCATTCGGTCCATTTGCGGTAAGTGGTGTCCAGTCTGTCGGCTTTTTGCGGTAAAGCCAGCCCCGAATACGTGGTAAAGTTGGTCTGGCAGTGCTTGCAATAACATATATCATGACCCGCCCAGCGGTTGGAGAAGATACCTTCTGGCTGATAGCGCTCCATTATTTCACGATTAACGCGGGGCATAAATTCGAAATTATAAGGCCCCAGGGCGCAGGTTACCCATAAGTCCGGGTTAGCCCAGTGCCGCCGTTTCTGCCCATCAGCCGTTACCGCAATCCAGTCGGGGTGTGCGTCGTACACATCCTGCCGGGTGGCATGGGGGTCGGTACGGAGCATAATTTTCATTCCCTGTTTCCGGCACCCTGCCACCAGATACCCCAACGTATCGGAACCACCCATAAATGAACTCCGGTGGTGGAGCGGAATGCGGGTTGGATAAAACGCCACTACACCCCCAGCGCTGAGGAGTGCCCCGTCGGCATGGATACGTTTGAAGTAATTCAGCCAGAAATCCGGGTCGTAATGGCCGGGGTCCCGTTCTACGAAGGCGAGTTGCGCCCACCGCATTGGTCCATCGAGCCAGAACGCTTCGCCCGGCGTGGTATACATTGGGGTGATAGCACGGGACAGCGGGTAGGCATCCGGAATCGCACATAGCCCGCCCAGGATACCCGTAGCCTTGACAAACTCTCTTCTTTCCATACGTGAACCGAAAAGCGTATTCATGCCCGGTCCTACCTTTACGGGTCAACGGAAGCGGATTATTTGCCCCATGCGTACATCCGTTACCTCCTTGGGCGTGTCGCTTTAGGCATGCCTGAAGCGATTTTTATGCAGCAACTGGAAACATTTAGTAAAGAATAGCGTTCTCTTGACATAATCCCAGCAAAACAGTACATTTGTTCACATAAATCCGGTAGGCAGGATTTTCACAATGTGTTCATCCGCAACGGCAGCAGGTCATCCGTTTCCCAAACGTTTTAGTAACCACCTCATCTGGCCCCACCAGACGGTTGCGTTTGGAACAGGCAAATCACCCCAATTGACGATTGTTTGATTTATCTTATTTCATAATTAATTGACCCTGTCCCTGTCGAGATTAACCCGTATCGTATTCAGCCGTTCCGTGTCTGTCCAGCGCAGGTCGTTCATTAGCCCATCAAATCAACGGTTTCTCAGTCATCTGTAATCTCCAATTTCCACCTTTACTGCCCACGCGGCCCTTTCAAGGTTTATTGCTAACCTGATCTTTATGTTCAAGAAAGAAGAATTAGATAGTAAGCTTCTCTCGGAGCTTCAACCCATTGCCGAGCAATTCGGCATTCGTACCATTGCCAAATTCACCAAAGAAAAACTGGTTTACGAAATCATAAAACAGCAGTCTGAACGGCCTGGTGGCGAAGAAGCGGCTCCTGCTGAAGAAGCCCCCAAGCGGGCTAAGCGCGCTCCCAAAGCCGCTGTTGTGGCTCCGCTTACCGCGGTCGCTACGGAAGAACGTCCGTCGGCTGACGACGCCCCCGTTCGTTTGGCTAAGACTCCGGCTACCCCGGCCCGTCCACGAAACCGCCGGGAAATGACTGAACCGGCGGCAAACCTCAACGCCGAAACAGCCGAATTACCAGCACAGCCGCCAGTAACGGGCGAAACGACGCTGGTAGCCACGGAGACAACACCTACCGAAACAGCTGATACACCCGTGGTTGATACCGTACAGGCACCCCGTCCGTCCGGCGATAACCGCGAGGGAACACCACGCAACGGGCAGCCCGGCCCAACCGACCGGAATCAGCGTAACCCTGTTCAGGGAACCGAACCAACCGAGCGGACCAACCGGCCAAACACGCCCCGTACCGATAGAGACCGTACCCAACGGCCCGATCTGAATCAACAGCGGAATCAGCGTACCGAAGCCCCGCGCGATGGGCGTGCCCGCTTTGATACCAATCGGGAAGGTGGTCCCCGCGACCGTACTGACCGGGACACCAATACGCAACGACGCGATCAACGCCCCCGTACCCCACGCCCCGTCTCGGATGAGTCGGCCATGAACTACGGCGGACAGACCGACGATGCTTTTCTGACCCCAACCGTTATAACCGAAGATACGGCAGCCAATCGGGAACCGGGCACCGAACCCGTTTCTACAGATACAGAAGCCGTTGTGGAACCGACCGATGCACCTCAGGAGGGTCAGTCCGATCAGGACCAGTCCGAAACAGGCCAGTCGAACCAGCCACAACCGACAGCGGCAACCCGGGAAGCCCAGGAGTACCAGAACCGCATCCGTCGGCAATACAACCAGCACATTCGGGAGTTTGATGGTATTATTGATAATGAAGGGGTTCTGGAGATTATGCAGGATGGTGGCTACGGATTCCTCCGCTCAGCCGATTACAACTACCTGGCCAGCCCCGACGATATTTACGTATCACCCTCGCAGATTAAGCTATTCGGTTTGAAAACCGGTGATACGGTTCGGGGTGCCATTCGTCCACCGAAAGAAGGCGAAAAATATTTTGCCCTCCTCCGGGTTTCGACCGTAAACGGAAAGACCACGGAGGAAATTCGCGACCGGATTCCGTTCGAATACCTGACGCCCCTTTTCCCCGAAGAGCAACTTCATTTGAGTAACCGGCCCGAAAATTATTCGTCGCGGGTGCTGGACTTATTTGCTCCTATTGGTAAAGGGCAGCGGGGTATGATTGTGGCTCAGCCCAAAACGGGTAAAACCGTATTACTGAAGGAAATAGCCAATGCCATCACGCGGAATCACCCGGAGGTGTACCTGATTGTGCTGCTGATTGACGAACGTCCGGAGGAAGTAACGGATATGGCCCGCAGCGTAAATGCGGAAGTGATATCCTCCACCTTCGATGAGCAGGCCGACCGGCACGTGAAAGTGTCGAGTATGGTGCTCGAAAAAGCCAAACGGATGGTTGAATGCGGCCATGATGTGGTTATCCTGCTGGATTCCATCACCCGTCTGGCACGGGCATACAACACGGTCGTCCCATCTTCGGGTAAGATTCTGTCGGGTGGTGTGGATGCCAATGCCCTGCACCAGCCAAAACGTTTCTTCGGTGCGGCCCGGAATATCGAAAATGGGGGTTCCCTAACAATCATCGCTACGGCGTTGATTGACACCGGGTCTAAAATGGATGAGGTTATCTTTGAAGAATTTAAAGGTACCGGCAACATGGAACTTCAACTTGATCGGAAACTGGCCAACAAACGGGTTTACCCGGCGGTCGACTTACTGGCATCAAGCACCCGTCGTGAAGATTTACTGCTGGATAAAGAAACACTGCAACGGGTCTGGATCCTGAGAAAACACATGGCTGATATGAATCCCATGGAATCCATGGATTTCCTGCTCGACCGGATGAAGGGAACCCGCAACAACGAAGAGTTCCTTATTTCGATGAATCGATAACAGTTTTCTCTATCAGCAAAACGGGGTGCTATTCAGTAGGATGGCACCCCGTTTTGTTTTGGTGCGAACCGTTTATTTGCCTGCAAGTAGTGAAGTCGTTAGATTGCCTTTACATCAGGACAACCATGATCGATCTAATTCAGTACGCTATTCCCGGCTTCGTTATCCTGCTGATTGCCGAAGTTATTGTAACGGCCCGGCAGCAGAAGGACTATTACGACGCCAAAGACACAGCCGGTAGCCTGGCCATGGGAATCGGCAATGTGGTGGTCGGGTTTGTGGGGAAGGTTATTGTATTCGGTGCCTACACGCTCGTGTATCAACTTCGGCTTTTCACGGTCGAATGACGCAGTGGTGGGCATGGGTAATGCTGTTTTTTGCCGATGATTTCAGCTACTACTGGTTTCACCGGATCAGCCACAGCAGCCGGTATTTCTGGGCATCGCACGTGGTGCACCATTCCTCCATGAAATACAACCTCGGCACGGCCCTGCGGCAGACCTGGACGGGCAACCTCTCCGGGGCGTTCATCTTCTGGATCTGGCTACCCCTGGCTGGCTTTTCGCCGGTGGCCATCATGACGATGCAGGCTATCAGTTTGCTGTATCAGTTCTGGATTCATACGGAGCACATCAACCGATTTCCGGCACCCATCGAGTTTATCTTTAATACGCCCTCCCACCACCGGGTGCATCACGGGTCGGATCTGGCTTACCTGGATAAAAACCACGCGGGGGTACTCATCATCTGGGATCGGCTGTTCGGTACGTTTGAGCCGGAACGCCACCGCCCAACGTACGGCCTGACCACCAATCTAAACTCCCACAATCCGGTTCGCATTGCGTTTCATGAATGGGTGGCCATTGGGCAGGATATGCGCCGGGCCGGGTTCATGGCGGGCGGCTTTGGGCTATGTATTCGGCCCTCCGGGCTGGAGCCACGACGGCTCCCGAAAAACGACGAAGCAACTCAGAAACGGGCAGATAACCCACAATAAGCAGGGGTAAAACCTTGTTATCAGACTCCGGGAGGGCCGCGTCCCGGTTGGTTGATTCAGCAGGCAATGCGCGCCTGATAGCTCACTACTTATACACCTACACTCCATGAACGAACTGAGGGATAAGACAGCCGTAAACCAACAACTCGTTTTTCGGGTTTTCAGGGCATTATGCCCTTAGCTTACCTGCTCTTTTTTTCGCTGCTGACGGCCCGACCCGACTCGGTTCCCCCTTCAGATACCCACCGGTTGGTGCGGTTTGGGCTAAAGCCAGCGTTCAACATCGACTTCCGCACTTCCTTTCTTGAGCAGCAGCGGGTCAACGTATGGGGGGTCAATGCCGGTATTGAGTACGGCCCGAAACGGCATCAGTTAACCCTGGGCTATTACTGGATAAATTACGCTACCTACCTGCGGCTCATTGACTGGCGACGCGATGCTGCCCGGCGCATTAACCTTAATTATTACACCCGTACAGACCTTTGGTACGTAAGCGTGCTGTACTGGTGGAATATGATTAACAACAAGCGATGGATCGTGCGCATACCGGTGGAGGTAGGCGGTGGTGTTGCCTATGCCATACCCCTCAACTTACGGCTGGATACGCCCATTGACCGAAGCCGTCGGGATTTCTTCGTACCCGTTCAGGCGGGTGCTTATACGCAGTGGAGAGCAACCCGCTGGGTGGGTCTGAGTGCGCAGGCAGGCTACCGCGTATCCGTATTTCAAACGGCTATCGACCAGAATTTCAATGGTACTTACTACAGCTTTGGCGTAACGATATACCCGGCTCTGGCAACGGATATCTGGCGGTGGGTCAGAAAAAAGGAGCGTATTTCTCCCCTGCACCCACCCCAGCCACGCGACGCAAACCCGCTTAAAACCCCGTAGAGGTATAGGCCGTTGATACAACCCGATTCCAGTCGGGATGGCGTTTGATATAGGTCGAAATAAACGGGCAAGCCGACACTATTTTCAGGTTGTTCTGCTCCACATACTGCAGCACACCCTCAACCAGCTGAGAGCCAACGCCCTGTCCTTCCAGACTTTCGTCGACTTCGGTATGGACCAGTGCGAGTGTTTCATCGTCAACAGTCTGATAATCAACAACGGATAATTTACCATCCGTATCCAGTTCAAAGCGGTGCCGATGGGCGTTATTTTTAACGGGTGTTGTGTTCATGTATTCTGAGCCATGTGTTACTCCCTTTACACCAAAAAAGGCCTACTTGTTCAAATGAACTGCGTTAATTTGCGCTGGACTTCTTCCCCATTTACCCATGAACCGTCTCGACCGCCTGACCGCTATTCTGATTCATCTGCAAACCAAGCGGGTTGTTCGTGCGCAGGAACTGGCCAGCCGGTTCGGCATTAGTCTGAGAACGGTGTACCGCGATATCCGGTCGCTGGAGGAAGCAGGCGTTCCTATCGGTGCCGAAGCGGGCGTTGGCTACTTCCTCACCGATTACCACCTGCCGCCCGTTATGTTTACCAATGCCGAAGCCAGTGCCTTGATGATGGGTGGCAAACTGATTGAGCGGTGGACGGATGAGTCCGTACAAACTGAATTCGACTCCGCCCTATTCAAGATAAAATCCGTTTTGAAGCGCTCCGACCAGGAGCATCTGGACGATCTGGATGCGCACATCAACGTGGCCAAACCCACCCAGCGAAAGCCTCATGCTACTGGTTTGCTCAATACGCTGCAACACGCCGTTGCCCGCCGTCATGTGCTGGCAATTCACTATCATTCGCACTACAACGATACCGAAACCCAGCGCGAGGTAGAACCCGTGGGACTCTATCATACCCACATGGCCTGGCATCTGATTGGTTACTGCCGTACCCGTCAGGACTACCGCGATTTTCGGGTTGATCGCATTCGCCAGCTCACCGATACCGAACGCTTTTTTCGCGCCGGGACCGACTCTCGCTGCAGGAATACCTCGACCGGGTTGGCAAACGGGCTGTGGCCGTTACCGACATCGTTCTAGTTTTTCGAAAATCGGTACTGTGCCACATGCAGGAGCAGAAATACAGTTTTGGCTTTCAGGATGAAGTCGACCTGGGCGACCGGGTCCGGATGCGGTTCCAGACGCCCTGGCCGGAAGGGGTGGCCCGCTGGTTGCTCATGTTTGGCGATGAAGTGGCAATTGAGGAACCCGAGTCACTGCACATTCGGGTACAATCACTGGTTGAAGGGTTGCGGGACCATTACGCGGATAAAGTAAGCGACTGACTGCTGCCTGACCTCAGCAGCCGGATGTACGAGGCTGTCCGGTACGCGGGCCAGTCAGTCAACTCACTTCAGTTTATTTCCCTTGTATTCGTAGAACCGGGCATCTGGGCCACTGGTCATCACCAACTCTCCCCCGTCTGTTATGGCAGTTTGCCCCTGATTAAAAACCAGCACGGTGGCTATGCCTACGTACAGGCGGGCAGTAGCATCCATCGATTTAAAGCCGGGCAATGGCGCCTTTTTCCGGCTGGTAATCAGCAATCCGGTGTCGCCCTGTTTACTCACATCAACGGTGTCCGGATAGGATGAAAGAAGTTCTTTCGTCTGAAAGTTTTCAACCTTCACGTTACAGGCATACGAACCAATACGGGCGTCGCGCGGGTCAACGACGGGCGCGACGTCTGCTTGTTGCTGACAGCTCAGGCTACCCAGCGCAATGAATCCTGCGAACCATACGTTTGAAACCGTTTTCATCAGTAAAGAGGATTGTTGATGTACTGCTTAAAGCGCTTCAGCGTTATTTTTTACCTGATTATACCACCAGCCAGGGTACCAATAACACCCTGCTATGTTGCCCAACCAACGCCGTATTTGTTTACTTGAACGCCGGGATGCCCGTAATGTCGGCACCCAGAATAAGCAATTGGATATCGTGCGTTCCCTCGTAGGTACTCACCGATTCGAGGTTCATCAGGTGCCGCATGATGGGGTATTCACCGGAGATGCCCATAGCACCCAGAATCTGGCGGGCCTCGCGAGCCACATTTAGCGCTATCTCTACGTTGTTGCGCTTGGCGAGTGAAATTTGCGCGTTGGTGGCCCGGCCTTCATTCATGAGCGTGCCCAGCCGCCAGCAAAGCAGTTGCGCCTTGGTAATCTCGGTCAGCATTTCGGCCAGTTTTTTCTGTACCAACTGAAAACTGGCGATGGGTTTATTGAACTGGATGCGCTCCAGGGAATACCGGCGGGCCACTTCATAACACTCCATAGCCGCACCTACGGCTCCCCAGCTAATGCCGTAGCGCGCCTGTTCCAGGCACTTCAGGGCACTTTTCAGCCCGAAAGCATTGGGTAACATATTCGCTTTTGGCACCTGTACATCCTGAAAAACCATTTCGCCGGTGGTACTGGCCCGCAGCGACCATTTGTTTTTTATCTCGGCGGTGGTAAATCCGCTCCATTCCCCGCTCCAGTATCAACCCCCTGATTTTACCCTGGTCACTCCTGGCCCATACGATACCGATATCGGCAATAGCAGCGTTGGTAATCCAAATTTTCGAGCCGTTCAACAGGTAGTAATCGCTCCGTTCGATGAAGTTGGTCTCCATGCTGCCGGGGTCCGAGCCGTGGTTGGGTTCGGTCAGGCCAAAACAGCCGATCAACTCTCCGGTAGCCAGCCGGGGCAGGAATTTTCTTTTCTGTTCATCGGAACCGAAGGCGTGAATGGGATGCATGACCAGCGAGTTCTGCACCGATACGCACGACCGCATGCCCGAATCACCCCGCTCAATTTCCTGGGTCATCAGGCCATAGGAAATCTGATCGAGTCCACCGCCACCATATTCCGTTGGAATGGTAGCGCCGAACGCACCAATCTTACCAAACTTCTGAACCAGTTGCTTCGGGAACTCGGCACGCTGAGCACACTCTTCCACGATGGGCGAAATTTCCCGTTTGACAAAATCGCGTACGGCCGAACGAACCAGTTTATGTTCGGCCGTCAGTAAATCGTCGATACAATAGAAATCCGGCGACTCGAAGGAGTCTGCCTTATTCCGGGGCGGGGTCATGGTTGGGGCTTGCATAGGAAATTAACTCAAAAGAGTAGGGCTTGTTATGGGGCAATTCTTTTTTTAGTGATGCACCGGCAAGTGCAGCAGGCTACGTCCAGTACAGGATAGGCGCATCAGGAAACCGCTGCTGCCATTCGGTGTAGAAAAAGGACCGTAAGTCCTTCATCTCGTCGGGCCGGTAGACGTACTTCACGCCCCCAAATTTATTTCGCTTCGAGGCCCGGCCCTGTTCATCCATATCGAGACTCGTGTTTGGGTACCATGTTTCCAGAACGGATTTACTACCCGGTGTAAACCGGTGACTGATAAACTCCACGGTCAGATCGCAGGGAAAATCAAGCGCAGCCGCCAGCCGGTTCAGCAGGTCGGTGTACTGGTCGCGCCAGTTTTCGACGGGCATGATGGGCGCCAGCACTACGCCCACCGGATACCCACCCCCGCCTAGTTCCCGGGGCATGGCCAGCTTTCGTAACGCCAGCAGGCGGGCCTCTATCGACGCAGTGCCCCCCTCCAGCCGACGGGCAATACTGTCCGTATTCACACTCACCCGGGCGCGGGTACGCCCGTTATGGGGTAACCCAAGCAGCGAATCCACCTGGTCGTATTTCGTCACGAACCGGAGCTGGGTGCCGGGCCGGTTGCCAAAGTGGCGGATGCACTCGGCCAGGCCACCCGTCAGGTGCTCAATGCCTATCACGTCCGTATAACAACTTACCTCAAACGTAGTGATTTTCTCCGGTTGTTCATAGGCGGTGGTGTTAGCCAGCATCTGTGGCAGGTTGGCAAATACCCGGGTCACGGGTGGTCCCTGCAAACTACCCGCCAGGTAGCAGTACTGACAGTGCGCCGGGCACCCTTCGGCCAGGTTCATCTGCCAGTCGGCAGAGGGCGGTATGGGCTGCAACCGAAACGTACCCGGTGGGGCTTTCACCACCGCCAGCGTCTGCTTGGCGTTCCGGTACGTTTGTCGGGCATCCTCCCCGCGCAGACCCGTCAGCCGATTGGTTTTCAGGATGGTAACGGGCAGATTCAGGTCCGTTACCCGGGTATAAATCTGCTGCCCAAACGGCTCTTCGAGCGCATCGGGGGTGAACAGTACCTGCCTGGGCATCCACAAACGGGAGGTCATCAGGTGGGTATTTTTAACGGGATTGCTAATCGGTTTTTGTGTTGGCTGAGCAGACATAGGGTCAGGAATAAAGGCACTGTTTTGCGTTGTTCACTACTGCATAAAGAACAAAACAAACGGTACTTTAATTCGGTCAGACCCAACCCAAAAAACATCACAAACCCCTAAACATCAACGACTTGTAAATTATTTTAAGTCTACTTTATATCCGCTAAAAAAATGCGACTAGCAGCTTGCTACCCCCGTTATTTCACCGCTTTTTTGCCCTGCTGCAACAGCCAGGACGCCAGCTCTTTAGCCGCACTGAAGTTGGCGTACTCAGCCGGTATCCGCCGACCATCCACGTATTCGTTGTACAGCCAGGGGTCGCCCACGGCAAAGACGGTTCCTTTCCCTACCTGGGCTACAGCCATAATTACATCACCCCCGTCGGTTACTACGGCTCTGGCGGGGGATTTTACCTGAATGGGCGCCAGCTCCTTAATGTACACAGTGCGCGTTTGGGGGAAGATGGCATTCGGCGCAATGTGAATGGTTCCCTGCTCCCACTTGGTGCCCTGCACCATGTTACGGTTTTTGGGCAGAAAATGCATACCAAACTGGGCTGCCAGCTGATTAAAATGAACGTGTTCGCCGTTGGCCGTATCGTTGGCCATCAGCACCAGCGTCCCCCCCGCCTTTACCCAGTCGGAAATGGCCTTACTATCGGTCGGGCTGATAAATTTGGGGTTTGGCGTTTCTTTGGGTGTATCGGGGTCAACGATGATGTAGACGCTGGCATCCTGTAACGAAGTCGCCGTCGGTGGTCCGGAGATGGTAGCCGTTTTTGCACCGAGATCGCGAAAAACAGTCCCCCACCAGTAGAAGCCGGAATGCTGCTGGTCCTCCCAGGTGTAGTGAAATACCTCCTCTCCAGTCGTGCCGTCGGTGCGGACTGGTCCTTTACGGGATTCGTGGTTGAAGTAATTATCCACCGCTACCACCTTGCCCTTACCCGGTTTGCTGTCGCTGGCAATTTCCATCTCGACGCTGGCCATGATGAAGGGCCCAACGCCTTTTAAATCGTCCTGCCGAAGGGGTTCACTCAGGTAATAGTCGTAACTGCCGTCGCGGTAGGGATTTCCACCCAAACCGCTCACCAGTACGGTTTTCTCCAGGTGAACCATCCCCTTATTGTCCGTTGTAATAAATTCCTTCAGCATGCCCTCGTACCCTTTCCGGGCCGATGCCAGCATGGATGCGGGCAAATAGCCCATCCGCACGCCTTTTGCCGTTGCGTAAACGAACATAGCCGTACCCGATGCTTCGAGGTAATTCCCCTTTCCCCCGGCCCGGTCGGTAACCTGATACCAGCAGCCCGTTTTTGGGTCCTGGTACTTGTGAATGGCGGGTAAGGTGCGTTGCAAAATCGTGACCAACTCCCCCCGGCGGGGGTGCGATTGCGGAACATAGTCCAGCACATCAACCAGTGCCATGACATACCAGCCTATGGCCCGACTCCAGAAATTAGGGGACTGCCCCGTTTCCTTATTGGCCCATTTCTGCTCCCGGCTTTCGTCCCAGCCGTGGTAGAGCAGCCCCGTCCGGGCATCACGGGCGTGGGTTTCCATCCACACAAACTGGTTGATTATATCATCGAAGGATTTGCCCGCTGGTTCGTACAGACTGGTGTATTCAGCATAAAAAGGCTCGGCCATGTACAGGCCATCCAGCCACATCTGGGACGGATACCGCTTTTTATGCCAGAAACCACCTTCGTTGGTACGGGGCTGCTTAGCCAACTGCTGCCGCAGCAAATCGGCGCCTTTCCGGTATTTTTCTTTACCCGGCAGTGACTGTTGCGACAGCATCAGCAGCGCCCGCCCCGGGGTTACGAAATCAATATTGAAGTCATCCAGTTTGTAGGTTCGGATATTACCCTCGGGGGTGATGTACCGGTCCATGTTTTTCTGGATGTACTGGAAGTAACGGTCGTCGGCGGTTCGGTACCAGACCTGACCAATGGCCTGAAGAATCAACCCCATTTCGTACTCCCACCGGGCATCTTTGCCTTCTTTTACATACGCAATTGAATCAGCATGAGTGGCCATAATGGTAGCGGCCATTCGCTGCGACCAGGGCCTGTTTTTTTCGGTTGGCTGCGTACCTGACTGAGCCAGTAGTAGCTGACTAAGGAGCATCAGCCCACCCACTACATAAATCGTTCGTTTCATTTTTTTCCTACCTGCTAGATTGAACAGCTACCTTTACCAGAATCCTACTGTCAGGAGAGGGGTAATGGCACCGATTATACCCGTTGTCCAATAAATAACGGGGATAGAAACGGCAAAAGAACCCAAAACGAGGTCCGGCTGTTTTACCCTTCAAACAACCATGTTGAAACCGATTCATTGATTCTGCCGGATAGAAACTGGCCTTTACACGCATGACTCATCAACTTTCACTTACCCTTCCGCCCGAACTGGCTTTTGACGACTCTGCCTTTCGGGAACAGGCACTCAGGCACCTTTCATTACCCGATACCTCCGATGTGGTGGTGCGCAAGCGCCGTCAGTCCATCGACGCCCGAAACCGTCAGGTACGGGTAAAGGTCGATGCGGAGGTATACGCCGGGAACACCCCTCCCCCGCTCATCAGCTACCAGAAACCACAAACCAGTGTGGGCAGCCAGGCACCGCAGGCCATTGTGGTGGGGGCCGGACCGGCGGGTCTCTTTGCCGCTCTCCGGCTCATTGAACTGGGCATAAAACCCATTGTGCTGGAACGCGGCAGCGATGTACGCGCCCGCCGACGCGATTTGGCGGCTATCAACAAAGACCATGTTGTCAACCCCGAGTCCAATTACTGCTTTGGTGAAGGCGGGGCCGGTACCTATTCGGATGGGAAATTATATACCCGCTCCACCAAACGGGGGGATGTCCGGCGAATTCTGGAGATATTCGTTGCCCACGGTGCTACCGAGCAGATTCTGGTCGATGCCCACCCACACATTGGCACCAACAAACTCCCGAATGTAGTGACCGAACTTCGGGAAACCATCCTACAGGCGGGTGGTGAGGTTCGGTTCGACACTAAAGTAACCGACCTGATTCTCAGCGGCTCTCCCACCAACCCGAACGAACTGAAAGGCGTAGTGCTGGCTACCGGCGAAGAGCTTACGGGCATCGGCGTTATTCTGGCAACGGGCCATTCAGCCCGCGATATTTTCCAGTTGCTGCACAAACGCAGCGTCCGTATTGAAGCTAAACCCTTTGCGATGGGCGTTCGTATCGAGCACCAGCAATCACTGATTGACCAGTTTCAGTACCACCGCCCCAACCGGGGTGACTATTTGCCCGCTGCTTCGTACAGCTTGGTTGCCCAGACCCGTTTTAAAGGAGTTGACCGGGGCGTATTCTCCTTTTGCATGTGTCCCGGAGGATTCATCGTACCAGCGGCAACGGCCCCGGGAGAACTGGTGGTGAATGGCATGTCGCCCTCAAGGCGGGACTCAGCCTTCGCCAATTCAGGACTGGTGGTAGCCATTGCGGATGATGACCTGCGGCCCTACGCCGACGAGGGACCACTGGCCGGACTGGCCTTGCAGCAGGACCTGGAAAAATGGGCGTGCACGATGGGCAACAACCACGGGGGTGCAGCTTCGCAAACGGCACCCGCCCAGCGCGTAGCCGATTTTGTCGACGGGCATGTATCGGCGGGGTTACTGCCCACGTCGTACCAGCCGGGGCTGGCCTCGGTCGATATGGCCGACGTACTGCCCGACCATATTACGCAGCCATTGCGGCAGGGCCTGCGCGATTTTGGCCGGAAAATGCGGGGTTACCTGAGCAACGAGGGGCAGATAATCGGGGTTGAAAGCCGCACCTCCTCGCCCGTACGAATTCCGCGTGACCGCGAAACCTGTGAACACGTGACTGGTCCGGCGGCTTTTCCCCTGTGGCGAAGGGGCCGGTTATGCGGGCGGTATCGTATCGGCAGCGATGGACGGTGAACGATGTGCCGAAGAATTAGTTAGGTTGTATAAATCCTAGGGTTACAGTATATAGTAGTCAGTTTACGGTGGACTGACGCATTAGTGACACCCGCGTCAGTCCGCCGTAAACCGACTACCCTAAACCATGTACCGTAACTCACAAACCACCATGATCGACACCACCTTTCATACTTTTACCGAAGACCTTCGCCAGCGGCTGCAACGCCCGTTGCCGGGCGAAGCCGCTCATCAGAAAATGGCGTCGTCTAACCGGTACCGGTACAGTACAAAACCTAACGAGCGCACACGCCGGTCGGCGGTGTTGATTTGTTTTTATCCCTACCGCAACACGATATACGTACCCCTTATTCTGCGTCCGCAGTACGATGGCGTTCATGCCGGGCAGATGGCCTTTCCGGGCGGGCGTATGGAGCGTGTCGACGAAAACCTGACCCGCACGGCCCTGCGTGAGGCTCAGGAAGAAGTAGGTATCCGGGTATCGGATGTAACGGTTCTGGGGCTTCTGACGGAGTTGTATATCCCCCCCAGTAATTTTCTCGTACAACCGGTAGTGGGTTTTCTGCCCTACCGACCGGATTTTTACCCTGACCCGCATGAAGTAGAAGCGGTGGTAGAAGTCGGCCTTGATTCATTACTGGATGAAACTACCGTTGGCAGCAGTCAGCTTGAGATTCGGGGGGTGCAGATTGACGCTCCTTTTTATCAGATTGAAGGCCAGCGGGTTTGGGGAGCCACGGCCATGATGATCAGTGAATTACTGATGGTTTTGAACGACTGATTGACTGGGCTGCGCACTGGCGTAGAGCGTAGCCAGGTTGAACACCATACCGCCGGGACTGGGTGCGTCGTGGTTCCGGCCATCCCGGATAAAAAAGGTACGGCCGATTCGGATTCCCGTACAACCGGACTATTCGCCGTGAAAACCCAGCTTACTTTTTTACGCCAAATTCCTAAAATTCCCGTAGATGGCACTGTTGCGGGAACGCCTTTTTACTAACGCAATAACGGGATAAGTAATAATCCTGACTAATTTCAACCAGGTAACTCTGCCATCCGCTTAGTTTCGTTATGGCTTCTGGGTCTTTATGCGCTGTTTTTTTTCGGCTACCGGTATCATGGCGTTATTTCTTTGATGCACCATACGGATACCATAACGGGTTACAACGACGTGCCAGCGGCAAAGTATAGTTCGGCCAGGGCCTTCTGGTACTTTGTTTTCAATTCTTCCCCTTTCAGTCGCAGGTCGATGAGTTTCGTTTCGCGGGAATTGACCAGAAAGAGCGAACTCTCCCCCAGGTCAAATTTTTGCTGCTCGGCCGTCAGCAGCTTCTGCTGGTTCTGGATTGTCTGTAGCTGAACACCGGTCTGGTCGGCCAGCACCCGCAGCTGGTTGTAGGCAGCCTGTAACGTATTGCTAATCAGGCGACCCGTTTGTTGCTGCTCCAGTACGACCTGTTGATTTTTCACCTGAACTTCGCGCAGCTTACCCCGCTCTTTCCGCAGAAACAGCGGAAAAACGAAGTCCATCCCCAGCTTATAATTCTGGGGGCGAAACGAATAATAGCTACCCCACTCGTAGCCAGTATCTACCGTGGGCGTCTCGCTCAGCAGGCTGGCACTGAGCACGAGCTGAGGCTGAATCATAGCGCGTCGAAACCGTTCTTCCAGCACGAGTTGCTGATTTTTCACGGCCAGCTTCAACAGGTCGGGGTGCTGACGATTTGCCTGGTCGACCAGCACCTGGAGCGTACCTTCACCGGGGAGTATGAGCGGGGCATCCTGCGGCCTTGCTTCGCCGGGCAGTTCAACGGGCTGCCCGTTGGCATTCCATAAAAAGGTGCTGACGCGTAAACGGGCATTTTGCTCTTCTACGTCGGCCTGCTGCCGTTGCACCAGCCGGTCCTGCACCGTAATCAGTGCTTCGGTGGTATCGATAATGGCGGCATCGCCCAGCAATGCCCGCTCACGCAGGGCGCGAAACCGGCGGTCGGCCAGTTCGTACCCTTCCGTCAATAATAGCTGCTGACGGTGGGCCAGAAACCACTCCCAGTAGGTTTTGGCCGCATCGAACAGGATTTTGTTCACCTGCTTTACCCGGTCTGCTTCGGCCAGATTCTGCAGCAACCCGGCCTGCCGAACGGCGTTTCGACGGGCGTCAATCAGCAACCCCTGCCCAACGGGAACCGCCAGGCCAACACCACTCAGGCCCGATGAGGGTGTTCGTTCCTCGGGGTTGATATACCGGCCGTTATTGCGGTTGTAGGACACGGTGAGGTCAATACCAGCCAGCCAGAGCGGAACCGCTAATTTATTTTGCCAGTGGTCGTAGTACAAGTCGTTACCAAACTCTTTGCGGTCGTAGGACGATACCAGTTTAGGATCGAAGGCCCCGCGTGCCTGGCGTAATACCTGCCGGGCTTCTTCGCCAAATAAACCAGCCTGTTTCACCAGCGGGTGATTTTGCCGGATTAACTCATAAAATACGGATGCCGTAAAAACAGAGGTGTCAGGCTGCACTAGCCCACCCCTCGTATCGGGGGGTAATAGGGGTTGCTGGGCAGTGGAGGTAGTGCCTGCTACCACACACAAACCAATAACCCAGAGACTATAACCGATAAACCAGTTCATTTTTTGGCTCCTTTTTCTTGTTTGGGTTCCTGCTGCAGACTGGGCGGGAAGCCATTGAGCTGCCGCCAGAGTTCATACCATACCGGTACATCGTCCAGCATGACCCATCCGTATACCCCCGACCCCACCCGTAGCTGAGTAGGCCAGGGTTGATCGCCCTCCTGCACCAGCGGCCGCACCAGGACCCGGTAGGTACCACCCGTGGTACTCATGGCATCGATAACGGCAACCTGGCCACCAAAAGTACCAACGGAAACGGTTGGCCAGCCCGAAAACTGGATGGCGGGCCAGCCGTCGAACTGGAGCCTGACCGTTCGGCCCGTTTGGATAAGCGGCACATCCATAGCCTGAACGTATAGTTCAACGGCCAGTTGCGGGTTGGCAGGCTGAAGCGTGGCAATGGGTTCGCCTTCTTTAATGGTTTCGCCGATACCCGCTTTGATTGGTTGCACCACGTAGCCATCCTGCGGAGCACGCACTACGTACAGCCCACGCCGAATATCTACGCTGCTGATTTTATTACGCAATTTTGAGATTTCCCCGTCGGCTTCGGCCCGGTAGGACACCGCCGAACTCCGGTCGGACTGGGCTTTAGCCAGTTTTTCCTGAAAATCGGCCTCAATGGAACCCAGCTCCAGTTGAGCGTTCAGCAGCTCCTGCCGTGACACGTTCAGTTTGTTTTCCTGCGAGGTTAGTTTTGCCTTATCCTCCTGAACTTTCAGCCGCCGGGATTCCAGGTCGGTGAGGGAGAATAGGCCATTCTGGTACCCTTTCTCGAAACGGTCGAGCCGGTCGAGCGCAATCTGATAATTTTTACGGGTGGCTTCAAGGTCGGCTTCATCGGCCATTAGTTTGAATTCACTCTGCTTCACCTTGTTCCGGGCCGCATTCAGTTTGATGGACACCCCCGTTCTCAGCGCGCTTATCTGCCCATTCAATGCCTGAATCTTGGCTGTGGTGGCTTGCTGGCTGCCCCTTTTGGCGTCTACCTGCTCATCCAGTCGCTGGGGCAGATTGGGGTCGAAATACTCATCCTTTATTTCAGAAATTATGAGAAGTGTATCCCCTCTCTTCACGAAATCGCCATCCCGCACCACCCAGCGTTCAATCCGACCGGCAATGACGTTCTGGATCGTTTGTGGCCGGTCCTGCGGGGTGATAGCCGTCAAACTACCCTCGCCGTGAATGTTTTGCTGCCAGGGCAGAAACATGACTATCAACCCAATAAACAGAAAAAACAGCATCCACCGCCCCAGCTTCTGACCGCTTCTCAGCGTTGGCATAGCCCGGAGTGTTTTGAGTGGGTAATCCCGGAATATTTCGTCGTTTACCCGGTTGTTCGATAGGTTAAGCATGTCGAATGAGGCACATAAATTGAGGAGTAACACGGGGCACCCGCTTCCCTATCCGATAGGGTCCATTTCGTCCAGCGGCATGTCTGTCACATAGCCAATCTTTTCAACGGCGGTGAGCATGTCAAAAACGGTATCAATACCCGACATCAGCTTATCAACCGAACTGGTAATGAGAACGATAATCAACTCAGCCGCCACAAACTGGCCCAGTGACATTTGCCGGCCAACCACCAGCGTTGTACCCAAAATGAGCAGTCCACCGGTTATTACTGTTTTAAATGCTACGGCAGTGTAGAAAAAACGCTTCAGCACGCCGAAATGGCGATTTCGATGGAGGATGTAGCTCGCTACCAGGTCATCCATTTTGTTGATTGTTTCTTCTCTTGTGCGCGGAGTACGGTAGGCAGACAGGTTACCGGCGATTTCTTCAAGCCAGCCCACCGTTTTGTACTTGT
Source organism: uncultured Cytophagales bacterium (assembly GCA_963784335.1). Lineage (GTDB taxonomy): Bacteria > Bacteroidota > Bacteroidia > Cytophagales > Spirosomataceae > Spirosoma. The sequence goes on from CAWARB010000016.1 coordinate 109,680, forward strand.
AGGTCGATTCTTGCAGGCTGGTGCGAATACCCCCCGGCCCATATAACCGACTGATGAGCAGGATAACCACAACAACGAACACCCCAAAGCCCACAAAAATGGGATGGTAAGCGGAGAGCAGAATAAGTCCAAAAATTATCTGTACGGCCGCACTCGTCAAATCAATCAACAGTTTAGGCAGCCCTTTCTGAATGGTTATTACATCAAAGAAACGGTTCATCAGCTCGGGTGGGGAATACCCGGAAAACGCATCCGGCTGAATGCGGGGCAGTCGATAGGTAAACTCAAAGGCGGCTTTCACAAAAACACGCTGCTGTAATACCTCCACTAAGGCCATCTGGGCCACTAAGAGCAGCCCCGTTATCAGAACGCCCAAAATGACCACGCCAATCAGCAAATATACCGAACTAAAAACGACCCCGCCAGAAACCAGGTTGAATACCGCCTGGATACCCAGTGGCAACGACAGACTGATAAGGCCCGTTACCAGCGCATACAGATAGATGTATCCAATATCTTTCTTGTCATTAGCCAACAGCCGAAGCAGCCGCTGTAAGGGCGAAGGGGGGGGCAATACCGTTTGAAGAGCAGGCATGATTCAAAATTCGTCAATTTGATAGTATTACTATCATTTATGCAAACATAACTATTAGAACCGGAAGGTTGTTTACTTTGTCTGGCTACATTTATCACATTGTGTTGAACGGATCGGGTAACCAACAGATGGACTATTCAGTGCACATTCGAATGAACGAACGGCTTTTCCTGCGTGAGCCCGAAGGGTCTGATTTAGGCCGGCGCATCATCAGTCAGGGCGTTTTACTGTTCAATGACGTTGGCTTCGAGGAGGCTACTTTCCGCAAACTGGCCCAACGGATTAATACGAAGGAAGCCAGTATTTACCGGTACTTCGAGAACAAGCACCGATTGCTGGTGTATGTGGTAGCCTGGTACTGGCAATGGGTCGATTTTCAGCTCGTTTTCCAAACCAACAACCTTACCTGCCCCCGCGAAAAGCTGGAGCGGCTACTGCGCCTGTTGCTCCTGCTCGACCTGAGTGACTCCTTCTGTGATACCATTGATATACGCGCGCTGCACAGCACGGTTATCCGGGAGGCCAGCAAAGCGTATCTGACCCACCACGTTACGGAAGATAACCGCCAGCAACTATTCAAACCGTATAAAGATCTCTGCAAACGCATTGCCGACATCATCCTGGCTTACCGCCCTGATTATCCTTATGCGCATTCCAAAGCCAGTTCGCTCATTGAAACAGCTCATTACCAATCTTTTTTCATGCAAAATCTCCCGTCGCTCACGGATTTTAAGCAAGCGAATGCCAACGAGCCTGAGGCCATGAACAGACTGCTGGACTTTATGCGCCACTTACTGTTCTCATCGCTGGATGCGGTGTAAGGGCACAGTCTTCTATTAACCCCGTGAAAGCGGTTTCGTTTTGGTCAATGATCTTTCCAGAAATCGGGTTTTTGTCAGGGTATTTTAACAGAGAAAACTGGATTCAGCGCAGTTTTATAGGCATTCAGACGCCAAAACAGGCTGGTCGGAGACGACCGTAGTGAATTTGAATGCCAACAGTGATAGATTTGTGAAAGTAACAAAAAGACTGCGCTGCTTTATTTGTCGGGCGCTATCCTATAAAATACGTCTCCGTGAAAAGATGGATTGCTATCATTCTCGTCGTCCTCGTAGTGGGCGGGATAATTGTCTATAACAAAGTGTTACATCCGGCACCCGGTGCGGAACTCAAGTCACCCGGTGGCGGAGCGAAAGGAGCTCCGGGGGGCGCCAGAGGTGGGGGCGGCCCGACGTCCATCAATGGTTTTGTGGTCGTATCAAAACGATTACAGGAAGATATAGTGTCCAGCGGGTCCCTGCTGGCAGCCGAGCAGGTCGATATATACCCCGAAATTTCGGCCCGGATTACCCAGCTCAACATTCGGGAGGGGCAGCCGGTGGCCAAAGGAGCGCTGCTGGTAAAATTATTCGATGCCGATTTGCGGGCGCAGCTCCAGAAGCTCCAGGCGCAGGCCGACAATGCCCGGCGCACCGAGGAGCGGAATAAACAACTGCTGGACCGGGGGGGCATCAGTCAGCAGGAATACGATATTGTGACCACCAACCTGCGGTCGTCGCTGGCCGATATTGATCTGGTAAGGGCGAACCTGCAGCGAACCGAAATCCGGGCTCCATTCTCGGGGGTTATTGGGTTGCGTAATGTAAGCTCCGGAGCCGTGGTATCCCCAAACACGCTGATTGCCCGCCTGCAGCAGGTAACATCGCTTAAACTGGACTTTTCGATTCCCGAAAAATACGGTTCCTTCGTGCGTAGCGGGAGCAAGATTTTGTTTCTGGTCGACGGAGCCAATAATCCGAGTCAGGGCGTTGTGTACGCCATTGAGCCGGGGGTAGAGGAACAAACCCGTAACCTGCGCATCCGGGCGCGGGTCAGTAACACGTCTCTGCAGTACCGGCCCGGTACGTTTGCCCGGGTTACACTGACCGTACAAAATGAACAGAGTCTGGTTGTACCCACGCAGGCTGTCATTCCGCAAACCCGCAGCAATCAGATAGTTGTAATTAAAAACGGCAAAGCTAAATTTACTGACGTAAAAATCGGGCTTCGTACGGAGGGTACCGTTCAGGTGCTGGAGGGTCTGAGCCGGGGCGATACCGTAGCGACAACGGGGCTGTTGTTTCTAAAACCCGACTCGCCCGTTAAAATTGGTGGAATGATAACCCTGCCGCAGTCAGAAGCGAAAGTAGCCAAAAACTAAGTTTGATGTTTGTCGTTTGATGTGTGTCGTTCATTCGGCAACAAACGCCGAACATCAAACGACAAACATCAAACTCACTATGAGTCTTCCCGAATTAAGTTTAAAACGGCCGGTATTTGCCATGGTGATGTCGATCATCATCGTGTTGTTCGGTATCATTGGCTTTACCTTTCTGGGGGTTCGCGAATACCCGGCCATCGACCCGCCGGTTATTTCGGTGCGGACGAACTACACGGGTGCCAACCCGGAAATTATTGAGTCGCAGATTACCGAGCCCATCGAAAAATCGCTGAACAGCATCGAAGGTATCCGGACCATTTCCTCCAATAGTGCCCTGGGGGCCAGCTCGATTACGGTTGAGTTCAACCTCGATGCCAACCTGGAACAGGCCGCCAACGACGTGCGGGATAAGGTGGCGCAGGCGCAGCGGCAACTCCCGCAGGACATCGACTCCCCGCCTGTGGTGACCAAAGCGGATGCCAACTCCGAGCCGATTCTGTTCATGAACGTGCAGAGTACGACCCGCAACCCGATGGAGTTATCGGACTATGCCGAGAATGTACTTCAGGAGCGGTTCCAAACTATTCCCGGCATCAGCCAGGTGAATATTTACGGCCTGAAGCGGCAGGCTATGCGGCTCTGGATTGACCCCATCAAGTTATCGGCGTATAAACTGACAACGCAGGATATTCAGGCTGCCCTGAGCGCCCAAAACGTGGAACTCCCCGGCGGAAAAGTGTACGGCAACACCACCGAACTTACGGTAAAAGCCGTTGGCCGACTAAAAACCGAAGATGACTTCAACAACCTTATTATCCGGCAGACGAGCAATCAAATTGTTCGGCTGAAAAATGTTGGCTACGCCATCATCGGTGCCGAGAACGAAGAAACCATTTCCAAGCAAAACGGAGCGGTGGGCGTCATTCTGGCCCTGATTCCCCAGCCCGGTGCCAACTACGTAAAGATTGCCGATGAGTTTGATAAGCGATTTGCCCAGGTAAAAGGCGACTTACCCGACGACATCATCGCGAGCGTTGGGCTGGACCGCACCCGGTTTATCCGCCGGGCCATTGAAGAAGTGGGCGAAACCTTGATTATTTCGTTTGTGCTGGTGGTGCTGGTTATTTATTTCTTCTTCCGCGACTGGCTCATTGCGTTTCGACCCCTCATCGACATTCCGGTATCACTCATCGGGGCCTTTTTTATCATGTACCTGGCCGACTTCAGCATCAACGTCCTCACCCTGCTGGGTATCGTGCTGGCAACGGGCCTGGTGGTAGATGACGGAATCGTAGTAACCGAAAATATCTATAAGAAGATTGAGGGAGGCATGGATGTTAACAAGGCGGCAAAGGAAGGGGCCAATGAGATTTTCTTTGCGGTCATCGCTACCTCCATCACGCTGGCCGTTGTGTTTTTACCCATTATCTTTCTGCAGGGATTCGTCGGCCGGTTGTTCCGGGAGTTCGGGATTGTTGTAGCGGGAGCCGTTCTGATCTCTGCTTTCGTATCCCTCACCCTCACACCCGTGTTGAGCGTAAAACTAACCAGCAAGAAGCACGAGCGGTCGTGGTTTTACCGGAAAACCGAACCATTTTTCAACTGGCTGGACACCTCCTACCGGTCATCCCTGACCGGCTTCATGAACCGGCGGTGGTACGCTTTAGCCATGGTTGGCGCCTGTTTGCTGCTCATTGTTGGCATAGGCTCCCTGCTTAAATCCGAACTGGCCCCGCTGGAAGACCGCAGCCGAACCCGCGTGGTGATTACCTCGCCCGAAGGTACAAGCTATGAGCCGCAGGCCGCCGTAACCGACCGGGTCATGAATTTTGTGCTCGACTCAATACCCGAGAGCAAGCTCGCATTCAGTGTGGTGGCACCCGGCTTTACGGGGGCAGGAGCGGTCAACTCGTCCTTCGTCATCGTCAACATGTTTGAGCCCGACGAGCGAACCCGGTCGCAGCAGACGATTGTGGACTACCTGAATAAGAACCTCAAAAATTTCAATGAGGCCAAGATGTTTGCCACCCAGGACCAAACCATTCAGGTAGGACGGGGCGGAGGATTGCCGGTTCAGTTTGTAGTGCAGAACCTGAATTTTGAGAAACTGCGTGAAAAACTGCCGACGTTTCTGGAGGAAGTGCAGAAAGACCCTACGTTCGAGAACTCCGATGTTGACCTCAAATTCAACAAACCTGAAATAAACATCAGTATCGACCGCGAGAAAGCCACGAACCTGGGCATTTCGGTGCAGGATGTAGCCCAAACGCTGCAATTAGCCCTCAGTAACCGCCGGTTGGCGTACTTCCTGAAGGACGGCAAACAATACCAGGTTATTGGCCAGGTGGACCGCGCCGACCGCGATGCCCCGGTGGATTTGGCTTCGCTCTACGTCCGCTCCAACCAGGGTCAGTTGATTCAGCTGGACAATCTGGTGAAGTTTCAGGAAGTGAGCAGTCCGCCACAGGTATACCACTACAACCGCTTCAAGTCGGCCACCGTATCAGCCGGTCTGGCTCCCGGCAAAACCGTTGGCGACGGCGTTACGGCCATGCAAGCCATTGCCGACCGGGTACTGGACCAAAGTTTTCAGACGTCCCTGTCTGGCCCATCGCGGGATTACGCCGAGAGTTCGGGCAATACCCTGTTTGCCTTTGGGCTGGCCCTCATCCTGGTTTACCTCATTCTGGCGGCCCAGTTCGATTCGTTTATCGATCCGCTCATCATCATGATTACGGTGCCCCTGGCCCTGGCCGGAGCCGTGTTCTCCTTGTGGATGTTTAACCAGACGCTGAATATTTTCAGCCAGATCGGTATTATCATGCTGGTGGGTCTGGTCACCAAAAATGGTATCCTGATTGTGGAGTTTGCCAACGAGCAGCGGCTGATCGGCAAGAATAAGTTCGAAGCAGCCACCGAATCGGCCGCCCTTCGCCTACGCCCTATTCTGATGACCACGCTGGTGGCGGCCTTCGGTGCCCTGCCGCTGGCCCTGGCACTGGGTTCGGCCTCCAAAAGCCGGGTGCCGCTGGGTATCGTTATCGTTGGTGGGTTGCTATTCTCGCTGATACTGACCTTGTATGTAGTTCCGGTTATTTATACCTACATGAGCCGCCGGAAGGATGTAAAACCAGCTGAACCAAAACCGGATAACGAGTCGAAGCCGGAGGAGCTGGCTGTACCAGCTTAAATCAGCCAGACCGACCCGCCAGTCAATGTTATACAGGGGTGAACCAGACTAGAACTGGTTCACCCCTTTTTTTATTTTCTTTCAAGTATTGGTGCCTGCCTGATGACTGCGCGGTATGGGTGCGGCACAGCCACCCGGGAACACTCACATCCCTGCAGCACGGACATAATAACACCCGGCTTATGCCTGCTTTCAGTCCGTTTCCACAGGCTCCTACCCTCCTGCGCTGCAAAAAAATCTATTCCCGGCGGGTGGTCTGTATGGTAATGATGGTGGGAGCCGACAGGTAAAAATCGAATAGCGAACGCCCCAGCAACTCATGGCTGACGGCACTCAGGTGATCGACATCATTCGGCAAAAAATATTCCTCCTTGGGCCGGATAACCGTATTGGCATCGAATACACTGATGGTCTGTTTCTCGGCTTCGCGAAGTAACAACGCCCGCACCCGTAGCCGCAACCATCGGGTCAACCGGTCCCGGTGCGGAAGTGGCGTTACGATAAGCACATTATGCTGATAAGGGCGTAATTGTTTCAACAACTCCGACATGGGCATTGTATGGGCTGGCTTAACAAACGAACGGACCAGTGTACCAAGCGCTTTCAGACCAGTGAATACCGTTTTCCTGCCACCCCCTGGCTGGTTAATAAGGGAATAGGGAAGTGCGGGCACGGCTAAGCCAGTCGTACTCGCACGGTCACGCTTAATGGGTTGAATAAGCAATTGGTCCAGTTGAAGAATAATAAGGTCGTAGCGATTGAGCGGCAGCTGCGCCAGGGTGGATGCTACCTGCGCCATTGTCAGATGAGCATACACATCAACCGATACCGCCTGCCCGGTCAGCCTGATCTGCCGAATAAAATGCCCAATAAAACTAAGCTTTCCCTCTGATAGCCCATACCCATAGGTATGTTCATCGCCAATCACCAGCACATTCATTAGTCACAGACAAACGGGGTGAGTAAACCCATTTTTCACCTATACGTTACTGGACTGACCAACTGTGGCAATAATGAAAAAATATTTAACAACTTAAACAATAATTGCAACGTTATGCCGTTGCAGACGCGTACTTCATGTAAGGCAGGGTATTTACGTAAATCTGACCAGACTTTGTTTTTCCGAAAATCGTCTCCCGTTCGCTGAAAATGACCTGCTGAGCGTCATTCAGGCTTGCCGCGCCAACGATCCGCGTGCGCAGAGAACGCTGTTCAAGCAGTTTTTTGGTTATGCCAAAAGTATCTGTCTGCGGTACACATCGAGCGTAGAAGAAGCCGAAGATGTGCTGAATGAAGGATTTCTGAAAGCGTTTCAGCACCTGGACAGTTACAATGATGCCTGCCGTTTAAAGCCTGGCTACGCACGATTCTGGTCAATACGGCCATTAGCCATTACCGCAAAAATCAGCCGGTTTGAGCAACATGCGTCCCTGGAAGCCGGTGAGCAGGTTGCCTTCGATGAAACTATCGTTGATCAGATTGCCGCCGAAGAAATTCTGGCCCTGGTACAACAATTAACGCCAACCTACCGAACGGTGTTTATGATGCACGTTGTGGATGGGTACAGTCTCCACGAAATTGCCGGTATACTCAACCATAACGAAGCAACGGTCCGCTCCAATTACGCCCGTGCCCGGCAAAAATTACAGCTACTCATCAAACAGGCTTACTCGTACAAAAATTCAGGCCCTGGAGCCTCTATTCCCTATCATGAAAACTGACCGATTTTCCGATATTATCCGGCGAAAACTGGAAAGTATTCGGCCGGAATTTACCGACAAAGACTGGACGCGGATGCAGGCATCGCTTCAGCAGGCAATGCCCCCCCCGCCCGGCTCACCCACCACCGGCACGCCCTTTAGTGGTGGTACCTGGTCGGGTTCCTCCTGGCTGCTGGCAGCGGCCACCGTCAGTACCGTTGTGCTGATAGCATTCAGCCTCTGGCAGCGGAGCGAAATCAATACCTGCGCCAAACAGTGGGGCAACTCAAACAACAGTCGGTGGCCTCCCAACCAGCCCCGGCATCAACAACGCCTGGCAGTCCGGCTTTGTCGACGCTGGACAGTCAGTATCGTTCGCAGCCAGCCCCCCAAATAGGGTCAGGTATTCAGGCAGAGCGGCCATTGTCCGGTAAGCAGGATACGGCTGCCGGTACCCGTTCTGATGGATTACCCAATTCGGTGCGGCAGGGAACGACCGACGAGCGCAGTGCCGGGCGCATGGATATTCCACCCCAACAACACGATGGTATCGCTGGCCGAACCCCGGTTCCAGTTGATGACGCACGTGCCCAAACTAAATCGAACAATAAGCTTAAAACAGCCGACTATGGTGCTTCCTCTACTTCTTTACCCAATACCCAACCCGGTTCGGCTCCATCGGTAACGGCCAGCGAACCAATTCGCCAATCGGCTTCAGCGCAGCCCAAGGCCTATGCTGAAACCAGGAGTCAAACGACCAAATCGAGCCCGGGCAGGGCAACTGATGACCGAAGTCGGGCCATAACGGACAGGAACGGCTATACCCGAAACCCATTGACCACCACGCAGGCAGGTAGTCCTGTCAGTTCTTATGATCAGTCGGCCAAACCAGCGCAGCAGCCCCCGGGAACAACAATGCAACCGTCGAATCGGGTAAATACAAATCCGTCTGAGCCAGCGGTGACAGGTACGGAAGCAGCACAAACAATTGAACTGGCAACCAGCTTACCGCTTTCATTACCCAATCATGACTGGAATTCAGCCCTGGTACAGCGGGCGAAACGGATGCGCCTGGTTCAGCCATCGGCTTCCGGAACTCCCCAATCCATTGCGACGACGGTAAAAGTCAAATCACCTGCCAGTCAGCCGGTTACTCCCTTGGCTGCCGGGCTCAGAGTAGGTGCAGGCAGTGATGTTGGTGCGCACATGTGGAGTGCCGGTGCCTTCAGCGAAATACAGTTAAACAAACACTGGGCACTAAGTATAGGGTTGAGCAAAGTAACGTACCTGGGTGGCCTGTTTATAACGGCCAGTGATTTTGATAACCGAACCCACAGGAGTTTTCAGAAAGAATTTGGTCGCGGACTCAACCCGAAACTAGACCCGCAGGATATCCTGAATATCGACACCCGGGTTCAGCGTTTTCAGCTACCACTAAGCCTTAGCTACCGCATTCCGCTCGGTCGCACCCTGACGCTGCTGCCAGCAGTTGGCACGTACGTTAATCTGAACAGTGTAGAGAAAGCAGACTTCTACTTCCGTAATTCTCCCCGGGGTTTTGACCAGGCTAGTTTCAGGCAAAGTCGTCCGGTAGATTTACTGAACACCATTACATTGGGAGCGGGACTGGAATGGCAAAGCCGCCACTGGGTAATACAGGGCAGTCCGCTACTGGCTTTACCCCTGAAATCGGATCCCGACTGGCAAAAAAGTGCCATGCTGGGCCTTCGGACGCGGGTGTTCTATCAATTCTAAACAACTGATTTGGCGTAACGAAACAGGGAGCAAACGTCGTTTGCTCCCTGTTTCGTTACGCCTACACAGTACTCAGTTACTGGCGGCTACCCGCCATAGTCGCCCGGCTACATCGTCGGCCACGAGCAAAGCCCCGTCAGGCGATTTAATCACACCCACCGGCCGACCGTAGGCATCTTTGTTGTTTCCCGCCAGAAAACCCGTCAAAAAATCTTCCGGTGGGCCCGGCTTCCCATTTTGGAAGGGCACGAAAACAATTTTGTACCCCGATAGCTTCGCTCTGTTCCAGGACCCATGCTGCCCAATAAATGCGCCATTCTGGTAACGGGTCGGAAAGTTACTGGTGCCGTCACCCCCCTCCGGGTAGAAAGCCAAACCCAGGGAAGCCGTGTGCGACCCTAACGGCACATCGGGCATGATCGCTTTCTGAACCAAATCAGGCCGCTCTCCTTTCCGGCGGGGATCCACATTTTGTCCGTAGTACGAATACGGCCAGCCATAGAAGCCCCCTTCTTTCACACTGGTCAGGTAATCCGGCACCAGGTCGTCGCCCAGTTCATCGCGTTCATTAACGGCGGTGTAGAGCACGTTGGTGTTGGGTTGCCAGTCCATACCGACCGGGTTACGCAGGCCACTGGCGTAGATGCGCTCGCCGGTACCGTCCGGGTTGATTTCGAGAATATTGGCCCGCCGTATCTCTTCTTTTGGCCCGTGTTCGCCGACATTACTAGCCGACCCGACCGAGATGTATATTTTTTTACCGTCGGGACTAGCCAGCAGGTTGCGGGTCCAGTGGTTATTGTAGCCCCCGGCGGGCAGGGCCAGAATTTTCTGTCCAGATGTAGTCAGTTTAGTCTGACCCGGTTTATAGTCGTACCGCATCAGGGCATCGGTATTGGCTACGTAAAAATTGTTGCCCAGTACCAGCATCCCAAAGGGCTGGTTAAGACCAGCCAGGAATACTTCGCGCAGGTCTGGTTTCCCATCCTTATTGGTATCCCGCAACAGCGTAATCCGGTTGGCACTGGCTTCTGTCCGCTGCGATTTACCCTTGCCGGTTACGGTGTTCACAACAGCATCTTTAACTCCCTTGGGCTCCGTATTGGCTTCGGCCACGAGAATATCGCCGTTAGGAGCCACGTAAATCCAGCGGGGGTTTACCAGGTCACGGGCAAACTCGGTCACGGTGAAACCGGCCGGAGCCTGGGGCATTTTACCTTCGGGCCAGCCAACGACCTTACTGAAGTTCTTGGCCGACTCTGTGGCGTAAGGAGCCGGTAACGTGAGGGTTGTATCAGCGATGGCAACGGTATCCGCAGTTTGGCTGGTTTCTTTTTTCTGATTACAGCCCAGAAGAAGAGCCGACACGGCAACGCCGGTCAAAAGAAATGATATTGCTTTCATAGTTGAGTAATTCGTTCGATTTCTCAACCAGAAAAGGAATCATTTGGTTACGGATTATCCTTCTTTGCGCTTAATTCAGTTCCCTGAACGGCCATTGTAAAACCCGTAATTCCTTTCGTACCAGCATCCCGGATAAAGGTGATGACGGATCCGTAGGAACTGGTCGACTGGTACGTATCATTGCCTTCTTTCTTCACCAGTTTGTGGCTGGCCATGTCATCGGCCTGCCCCAACAGGTCGCCTTTGTTCAGCGTCACCACGTATTTGCGCACGGGACTATCTGTGCCAAACGTGTACGTACCAACGTAGGCCTTCAGCGCGGCCGAATCGGCCGTTGTCGTTTGGGCAATGGCTCCGGTGCCCATTGCCAGCAGGCCAAACAGTAACACCAGGGGTAGGGTCAGGTAGCGTTTCATGCTTGTATCGGGGTAGTTAGTTTGTCGGAACAGTGAGGTTACAAGGTACGTGAAAAACGGGCATAAGGAATCGGGCCTTTGTAAAAAACCTCGCTAACGGCCTCCATACCAAATCGGCGGTAAAAATCAGCCGCATCGAGCCGGGCATCACACCACAAAGAAACGGCCCCTAACCGCTTCGCTTCGGCAATAACATGGTTGAGTAATAACGTACCGATACCCTGATACTGGTAGTCGGGGTGGACCGCAAACTTCCTAAACCGGGCCCGGCCTGGATTGGCCCCGCCTGGATTGGCCGCTTCGCCGTGTAAGAAAAGAGAAATAACGGCAATGAGTTCCTCCTGCCGGAACGCCCCAACATGATACCCTTCCGCATCATTTTCTACTTTTACGTATTCAGGCGGTTTATCGGGCCAGAGGACACGGTGCCGTAACGGATAGGTTTGTTCGGGAGAAACTGGCCGAATGGAGAGGGCGGTCAACATAGGATACTTCACTAACGGTAAACTGAAAGGATACGGGAACTTGGTTTATTTTTTCGAACGCATAAATAGGACCTGCTCCTGTGTACGCTGCTCCAATATTTGTTTATTGGCATTTTTCTGTCGGATTTACCTGTCCACACCAAACAAATCTGGCCGTGCTGGTAGTTTTATTGGCATAGGCCAACGAACAATCATCGCGAGAGGTATCCGGCTTATACTACGCTTGCCTATGGATATACTCACGCTGGGACATGGACACCGGTCCGGAGAAACGGCAGGAAATAACTCAGTCAAAACCGAAAGACACTTCGTTGACTTCATCGTTTCAGGTCAATCACTCGGGCAACTGGTTAATGCTTTTACTGTCGATCAGATAGGTGTCTTCGGCTGGGTACCGGATGTATGGTACCAAAACAAGCTGATAGACGAATTTCTGGGCCTGATA
>CAWARB010000017.1:0-45096 GCA_963784335.1 uncultured Cytophagales bacterium
GGTGCTGAAAGACCGTCGGACAGACCTGTACGACGTAGAGTTGAAAAAACCGGCCCGTAAAGCCCTGAAACAAAGCATAGACCGACCGAAGAAAGCCTCACCCGATAATGACCCGGAAGTAGTAGCCCCGCTGATTGTCGTGGCGGATTAGTCTTCGATTACCTAAGGCCGTTTAGCCTTTTAGCCGTACACTGCTCATTGAGGCAGCGTACGGCTTTTTTTATCGCAGTACCTCCGCCACCAGAATACCGAGGTAGGTACCAAGAGCATTCCCGAGCGATCCGACCAGAACGGCCGGCAACTGTAAATCGGGCCGGTTCAGACTGCGGGCCAGCGCCAGTGCCGACGTAGCGCCCCCTACGTTGGCCTGGGAAGCAATACTGACGATAGCCCACTCCTGCTTGAAAAACACGCCCGCACCGAACAGGATAAGGGCGTGAACAGTCACCAGTAGCAAAATCATCCCGAATAGGACTAGGGCCAGCCGGCCGTCGTGCAGTAGCGCACCAATGTCGCAGTAGGCACCAATAACCGCCAGGAAAATATAAATCCCGAACAGGCCCAGCACCCGAATACCCCGCAGTTTGTTGACCATCCGGAACTGAGCCAGCATCAGCGCTAGCGTGGTGAGCACAATTACGAACGGAAGGGAAGGTATCAAAGCCGTTATCTGTTTCGAGAGAACAATAGCCCCAAAGCCCAGGGTGAGCAGCAGGGCCAGATTGCCGGGGTTGATGGTTTCGGCATCGGTAAACGGATCATCGTCGGATGCCGCCGGGTCGGCAGTGCTGACGGCGGGTGGCTGCGGCACTGTTTGCTTGTGCGGGAAGTGCTTTTGCAAAAGGGGGGGGCAAAATCAGCGTAACCACCATCCATAGGGCCGACATGATATTGTCCGCTGCGGTGGCGGCTATAAACAGATTCCCCGCTTTCGAAACGCCATAATGCAGGGCCACTGCGTGGTAGTTGATACTTCCTCCGATATACGTTCCCGTAAACATGCCTGCCAGGGCGTAAAAGAGTTTCCCCACGGTTTCCGGAGCCGCAAAGACCCACACACTCAGCAGCACGCCAATAACCGTACCGGCAGCCCCAACCAGAAACATGCTCAGCATGGGCAAACCCGCCCTGCGCAGGTCTTTCAGGTTAACGTTCAACAGCAGCAGAAACAGCGAGAACGGGGCTACGTAGCTGAAGATACTGTCATAAACGGGGGTTTCGGTCGTGGGAATAAGACCAAAATTGGCTTCAATCGCAGTGAGAACAATTACCAACAGCGCCGTGCCGATGTGCCGAAAACCGGGCTTTTTAATCAGCCATTCGCAGATAACGACATTCAGACAAAGAACAAACAGGATAAAGAGCGCGTCAGTCACGGGATGAAGTGGTTAAGCCGGTAAAGTAAGAACTATTTGGCTAACTCCCCGAATAACCACTATTATTACTGCTTATCACTGCATACACTATCTAAAAATAGTTGTGCCAGAAGCTTTTTAAAGATAATAATTGGTTCGTGTGGGTTGTCTAGTAATCAACATCCTGCGAAACGTGTAGCGGAAGATGCTTTTCGGCAGCAAACGACTCGTACCGATACTCAATCGTGTCTGTTCTGTTGCTGTTGAAAAAAGTACGTTGTTTGTCAAAAAAGCGTTGCCGGTAGTCTCTCACGCTCTTACGCCAGGAGCTGTCCAGAGCGCCTGTATCGATCTCCCGTTTGTTTCTCATATCGGTGGTATACCGGTGTATTTCCCGCGATAAGCGTTTCTGTTTGTCATAATAATACCGAATCGTATCAGGCCCATTGGCAATATAAAACCGTCCCAAATACATCAGGTTGTACCAGGCCAGAGTACGCCTGCCCAACGAATCGTATGCAAACCGATGCGAAAAATAACGAATCGTATCCAGCCTCGGATCTCGAGCCATCTTCATAACATACAACCGATAATGCCGGATAAGCTGCCCCTGTTGGTTACGTTCCCACCGAATGCTGTCGGTTACTGTTGAACGATTCGGTTCAGGAACAGGCAATTGACTAACCAGCGTATCGTTCTTTCCAATGTATCTGTACGTATACACTGACGATTCGGGGGTACTTTCAATGCCTGACATACCCATGTCTGCATCCTCTTTATGCACGCGTACCACCCGCCCCTGCGGATCATATTCATATCGGCTCTTGACTACACTAACGTAGCCCGGTGGCGAACTATCATTGTGATAATAATGCGTGCTGGAAACTTTGTTGTTACCGGCGTATTGATTCCATATTTTCTCATTCGTCCGGCCGTACAGAAATTCTTCCAGCACTCTGTCCTGTTTGTCCAGAAAGGCAGTCTGCAACAATTTCCCGTTGATCCATTTAGTGCGAACAGTAGCTATTTGCCCGGGTGGCGTAACCACACGCGGAATGGATGAATCCAGAAAATAGTCATTGTGGAGCGAACAGCCACAAAGCCCAACCATACTCCAGGCATACCAGAACCAGCGAATCATCATCTGGACAAGGTGAATAGGTTGTCAACAATAGGAACAGGGCAAATTCTCATAACGTCAACACTAGTTTGGTCTGCTCTCCGCCACAGGCCATTTCCAGGGCTGATGCCAGGTTAGCAAAGGGCTCCCGCGCCGAGATGATGCGCCCCGGCTGGATGAAACCACGGGCAATCAGGTCGATGGTTCGGCGGAAGTCGGTGGGGTGCTGGTAGATGATGGACGTGATGAGGTTGATGCCCTGCCGGGTCATGCTAAACTCGGTGAGGGCGCTGGGCTTGGTTGACAGGCCCGCCACTACCACACAGGCCCCACGGGGAGCGGCCTCCACGGCCAGCGTCAAGGCCGGAGCGGCACCCGCACATTCAAATACGGTATGGACGCGGGCGGCCTTCCAATAGTGCTGCCACCTGGGCCGTGGTGGCGTCGGCCGCAATGGGTTCGGCTCCCAGTTCCGTTGCCAGTCTTATCTTTTCCGGTACGCGGTCGTAGGCCAGCACGCGGTAGCCCATGCGCTGCGCCAGATGGGTTACCAGCAGCCCAATGGCTCCCAGCCCCACCACCGCCAGGGTATCGCCCGGCCGGGCGGGGGATGCGTACAGGGTGTGCAGGGCTACGGCCGTGGGTTCAATAACGACGGCGTCGGCATCCG
Organism: uncultured Cytophagales bacterium; assembly: GCA_963784335.1. Classification (GTDB taxonomy): domain Bacteria; phylum Bacteroidota; class Bacteroidia; order Cytophagales; family Spirosomataceae; genus Spirosoma. The sequence continues at coordinate 3,146 of CAWARB010000017.1, forward strand.
ATACGGAATCGGGCACCGGCCAGGCAAAGGCAGCGGGCACCACCGCGTATTCGGCAAAGCAGCCGGTTTCCAGTACGCCAATGATGCGCTTGTTGGGGCAGATGTTGCCGCGCCCCTGCCAGCAATAGTCGCACTGGCCGCAGGGGTAATTCGGTTCAATAACAACGCGGGTGCCGGGCACCGGATGGCTCACGCCCGCACCCAGCTTATCGACGTAGCCGATGCCTTCGTGACCGATAATCAGCGGAAAAGCCAGATCGGGCCGGTGGCCCTGAAACAGGGAAACATCGGAGCCGCAGATGCCCACGGCTGTCATCCGGATGCGGACTTCGCCGGGACCGGGTTCGGGCACCGGGCGCGTCTGAAGTTCGATAGACCGGGGGGCCGTCAGCACACCGGCCTGCATGGTGGTAGGGTCGCTGTTCATGGGGTGTATCGTTTAAACCGGGGTCGGCAGTGGGTCGGCAGGATGGGCTACGGGCCGGAAGGTGGGCAGCACCAGGTGCATCACCACCAGCCCGACCAGGTAGGAGCTGCTGGCAAAAATAAACATGGGCGCATAGCCAAACGACGCCACCACATACCCCGTGGCTGCCGCCACCACCATGCTCGTGATGCCGCCCAGAAAGCCGCCCATGCCCGTAGCCGTAGCCACGGAGCCACCCGGAAACAAGGTAGTCGACAGGGCGTAGACGTTGGTAGACCATCCCTGGTGGGCCGCCGTTGCCAGGGCCAGCAGGGCCACCACCCCGGCAAAACTATGAATGGACGGAATCAGGTAAATGGGCGTTACGGCCAGCGCACAGATCAGCATCGTCAGTTTGCGGGCCCGGTTCTCCGACCAGCCATTTTTCATCAGGGCCGTGGCCAGCCAGCCGAAAAAGATGCTGCCGATGTCGGACACGACGTAGATGATCAGAAACGGAATGCCGAAGTTTTTCAGGTCCAGCTTCCGGTCGAGCTGGTTGTTGGTCAGCAGAAAGTCGGGCAGCCAGGTGAGGTAGAAAAACCAGACCGGATCGGCAAAGATCTTCCCAACGCAGAACGCCCAGGTTTGACGGTAGCGGCTCAGTTGCAGCCACGACAGGCGATCGTTTAGCCCGGTCTGGTCGGCAACGGACCTGCCTTCGGTAATGTGCTCGTATTCGGGCATCGAGAGTGCCCGCGTGTTTTCGGGTTTCGAGTAGCTGACCCACCAGATGCCCAGCATCAGTACCCCCAGCACGGCCGAAATGAGGAAGGCACCCCGCCAGCCGAATTCCTGCATCAGAAACGGCACCAGCAGGGCGGTGGTAATGACGCCCATGTTCGAGCCGGCATTCAGGATGCCGGTAGCCGTTGAGCGTTCACTTTTGGGGAACCACTCGGCAATGGCTTTCATAGCCGAGGGGAAGTTGGCCGCTTCGCCCAGCCCCAGCAGGGCCCGCACCCACGCAAACTGGCCAATGTTCATGATGAAACCGGACGCGATACTGGCCACACTCCAGACGGCAATACCAATGGAAAACCCTTTTTTCGTCCCCACCCGATCAATCAGCCAGCCAACCAGCAGAAAGCCGACGGCATAAGCCGCTTTAAAAGCCGAGTCGACCAGGCCCATCTGAATCCGGAACTGCCTGAGGTGATCGTCCGTCAGCAACGCACCGGGCGACAAGCCCAGCATGACCCGTTTAAAGGCGCCATCCGTCATGACAAAAGACAGCGCCTGCCGGTCTACGTAGTTGATCGTTGTGGCCAGAAAAAGCAGCGCGATAATGCGCCACCGGTATTTTTCGTTCATGAAAGCGGATTCAGTAGCGTGGCCGAAAGGCCGCGAAAACAAGTACGATTCATCCCAACAACGCAGCCTTTCGGCCACGCGACAAAAGCAGCGGTCCGCAGGAACCTACCCCCTTTTTACCTGTACAATACCCTGGCTATTTCCAATGGTCGGTCGGTGCTCATGATGTCGGCACCGTTCTCCACGAATTTCCCGTACAGCTGATCGCCTTTGGCCGCAGCCTGTTTGTCCAGGTTGCCGAGGGTGCCCAGAATGCAGGCAATGCCTTTCTGGTGCAGGAACTGGTACAACTCCTTCGGTGGTTCGGTGACGCCCACAAAGGCGACCATCCGGTTGTCGGGGATACCCAGCTCATGCAAGCGGTCATATTCAGCCTGATTCCGAATGGTAACGGAAATCATCAGGGTTGGGTCGAGTTGATGGACCAGGGCGGCATCGTTGGCATTGTAGGTAATCACGGCGGCTATATTCTCGGTACCGGTTTTGTGTATCATGGCTACTACCCTGGCAAACGATACGTTGCGCTTCACATCGAGGGTAAACGTAGCCGGGCCGCGGTCGGCCCTGTTTTTACCCCAGCGCAGAACGGCCTCCAGCGTTGGTATTTTGTAGGCCGTTACGTTACCCAGGTTATCTTCCAGCCGATATGGGGCCAGTTCGGCGTAGGTTTTGTCGATGAGTTTGCCCGTGCCGGTGGTGGTGCGGTCGAGGGTGGCGTCGTGCATCATCACCATCACGCTGTCTTTCGTCAGGTCAATGTCGCATTCAATAATGACCGGATGCGCCGGGGTACCAACCTGTTTCGCAACGTAGGCAAACGATTCGATGCAATTTTCGGGATACCCCGGCAAATCCCCCCCACCCCGGTGCACCGATATGAGCGGCAACCGATTTGGCTGGTAGGTGAAAAAATTGGTTGCTTCACCCGTCGACCGATTGGTAGCGGTTTTGGGAGAGCAGGTCATCAGACCGAAGCCAAGACCGAGAATAAGTACGTGCCTGTATGTCATAGCATCTGGTTATCTGACGGTTAACGCTGACTGACCGGGATGGGACCAGGCGTCAGGAACCGTTCCGACAAATCAACTTGTTACTGAAGAAGTTCTCTCTGCCTTTGTCCATTTGACCAGGGCGGACCAAAAATAGGGCAACAACGAATACAACGTCTCATGATTCCCTTTTCAATTCTGGATTTATCGCCGATTATCGCGGGCAACACAGCCGCGCAGGCGTTTCATAATACCCTCAACCTGGCGCAACACGCGGAACAGCTGGGCTATAACCGGTACTGGCTGGCCGAGCACCACAACATGCCGGGCGTGGCCAGTGCGGCTACGTCGGTCGTTATTGGTTACGTGGCCGGGGGCACCAACACCATTCGGGTTGGCTCCGGTGGCATTATGCTGCCGAACCACTCCCCGCTGGTCATTGCCGAACAGTTCGGCACGCTGGAATCCCTGTACCCCGGTCGCATTGATCTGGGGCTGGGCCGGGCTCCGGGTTCCGACCAGGCAACAGCCCGGGCGCTGCGCCGGAATGGCACGGGACCCGATACCTTTCCGCAGGATGTAGTTGAATTACAGAACTACTTTCAGCCCGACGATTCCAATCAATTCGTGCAGGCAGTGCCAGGCGCGGGGCTCAACGTGCCGATCTGGCTGCTGGGTTCCAGTACGTTCGGCGCGCAGCTGGCGGCTATACTGGGCTTACCGTACGCTTTTGCCTCCCATTTTGCCCCGGCCGAACTGATGCGGGCGCTGCACGTTTACCGGACGCAGTTTAAACCGTCGGCCACGCTGGCCAAGCCGTACGCCATGGTAGCCGCCAACGTTATCGCGGCCGATACCGACGACGGAAGCCCAACGACTGTTTACCTCGGTTCAGCAACAGTTTCTGTACATCCGGCGCGGACAGGCGCGGCAGATGCAACCGCCCGTCGATGACCTGACGGACCGCTGGCCCGACTATGAACTGGCCGGTATCGAGTCCGTATTTCGTTGTTCGGCGGTTGGTTCGCCCGAAACTATTCAGCGCAGCCTGGCCAGTATCATCGAGCAGACGCAGGCCGATGAGCTAATTATTTCCGCGCCTATTTTCGATCACCAGGCCCGTAAACATTCGCTCACCCTAACCGCGCAGGTGCGCGATGCACTGGCCTTGCAGCAGGAAGAGCCAGCAGTCTTGTAGTGTTTTTGTCATCCTGCTTTTCTGTCATTTCTCCCCTATGGCCGGAATGAAAAAGTACATAAAAGAGGGGTCGGGTTTGAAACCCGACCCCTCTGCTTATGTACTTACTACATGGTGACTAGCCGAATCATGTCTTTGTAAAGAAGAAACTTCTCATCAGCAGAAATAATTGTAAGATTATCTGATAAGGCAGTCGCCAGCAACAATCGGTCGAAAGGGTCTCGATGATCGGCAAATAGGGGAATTCTTTCGTACGTACTGATATGCCTTCTTTCGATAGGGAGCAACGTAAATCCATCGGACAATAGCTGTGTAGTCAAGTCATCAATAGACAACGTCAGGTCAGGTAATCGACCTATTTTCTGCTTGATGGTTATTTCCAGCAGACTAACTTCACTAACCACTATGGGATTCACCTGTAAGCGCTGTCGGACAGCAGGCGAAATTCTCGAAGGACTGACAATACTCCAGATAATGACCTGCGTATCCGCTAAATGCGCTTCTTGCATTACATATAGTCCTTCAAATCATCCAGCGGTTCATTGAAATCATCGGGTATACTAAATTGTCCCTCCAGACTACCCAGTCGTACTCCTTTAGCTGAGCCACTGTCAGTAGAATCAGACTCTGGCTCATCCAGGAAGAGAATGACAACCTTGGACCGACGGGTTGTTGGTGGTCGTTCGATAAGGGTCAGTTGCCCATTTTCGTAGATTCCTTTAACAGCTGTGTACATTATCGAGTTGATTGCTCTCTTTCAAATATACCATTTTTCCGGACTCAAATTACGACGTTTACTATCCGTTTTGGCACCACCACAACCTTCTTCGGAGTTTTGCCTTCCAGCCATTTCTGCACGGTTTCATCGGCCAGCACTTCCCGTTCTATGTCGGCAGGTGCCCTGTCGATGGCGAAGCTGATGGTGGTGCGTACCTTGCCGTTGATCTGAATGGGATAGTCGAACGCATCCTCCACCAGGTAAGCCGGGTTAAAGACGGGAAACTCCGCTTTCGACAGACTACCCGGCTCATGGCCCAGAGCCGCCCAGAGTTCCTCCGTGATGTGGGGCGCGTAGGGCGATAAAATCAGGACCAGGTCCTGCAATATGGCCCGCTTGTGGCAATTCAGCGTGCTCAACTCGTTGACACAAATCATGAAGGAGCTAACCGACGTATTGAACGAGTAGGCATCAATATCGCTCTCCGCCTTCTGAATGGCTCTATGCAGTACTTTCAACTCGGCGGGTGTCGCTTCCGGACCGCCGGACCGCTCATCCGTTACAAGCCACTGACTCTCACCGGTGGCACTGTCTTTATAGAACAAACGCCAGAATTTACGAATGAAGCGGTACACGCCGTCGATGCCGTTGGTATTCCAGGGCTTTGCCTGTTCCAGTGGCCCCAGAAACATTTCGTACAGGCGCAGTACGTCGGCCCCGTATCGTTCAACGATATCGTCCGGATTCACGACGTTGAACTTCGACTTCGACATTTTCTCCACCTCCACCCCAACGATGTAACGCCCATCGGGTTCCGTAATGAACGCTGCATTCTCCGTCAGATCCGGGCGTAGTTGCCTGAACGCGTCAAGGTCAAGCACGTCGTTTTCCACGATATTGACATCGACATGCAAGGGGGTTACCTCTGCGCCATTCAACTGGTTGAACGACACAAAAACAGGCGCTACATCCGCCTGTCCTGTTCCTTTTACCCGATACACAAAGTTACTCCGCCCCTGAATCATGCCCTGGTTGATGAGTTTTTTGAACGGCTCATCCTGCGGCACATACTGACGGTCATACAGGAATTTATTCCAGAAACGGCTGTAGAGCAGGTGCCCCGTAGCGTGTTCGGTACCGCCGATGTACAGGTCTACATTCTGCCAGTAGTCGATAGCTTCCCGGCTCGCGAAGGCGTTATCGTTTTGTGGGTCCATGTACCGGTACCAGTACCAGGATGAACCCGCCCAGCCCGGCATGGTGCTCAGTTCATAGTCATAATTCGCTCCTTGTATTTCCAGCCTTCCGCCCGACCCAGTGGGGGTTCGCCGGTTTCGGTGGGCAGGTATTTGTCCACGGCGGGTAATTCCAATGGCAGGTCACTTTCATCAATCAGATAAGGCAGTCCATCCCGGAAATACACGGGTACGGGTTCGCCCCAGTAGCGCTGGCGGCTGAAGACAGCGTCGCGCATCCGGAAATTGACTTTTCCTTTCCCCAGGTTGCCTTCTTCCAGCCAGCTGATCAGGGCGGGGGTGGCCTGCTGATACGTCATGCCGTCGATGATACCGGAGTTGATGTACCGGCCCTCTTTGGTGTTGTCGGCCTGCTGGTCAATATCCTTCTGGGCATCCAGAATCGGGATGATGGGCAAATTGACCTGTTTGGCAAAGTTCCAGTCACGCTGGTCGCCGGAGGGTACGGCCATAACGGCGCCCGTTCCATAACCCGCCAGCACGTAGTCGGCCAGAAAAACGGGGACTTGTTCGCCATTGGCGGGATTGATGCAGTAACTCCCCGTAAACACCCCCGACACGGCTTTGGTATCGGCCATCCGGTCGCGCTCGGAGCGCAGTTTGGCCGCGTTCACGTAGGCATCCACCGCTTCTTTCTGTTCCGGCGTGGTTAGTTGAGCGGCCAGTTCATGTTCAGGAGCCAGCACCATAAACGTAACCCCATAAATGGTATCGACGCGGGTCGTAAACACCTCAATGAACTGCTCACTATTCGTTGCCAACGGGAACCGAACGCTCGCTCCCACCGATTTACCAATCCAGTTGCGCTGCTGCTCTTTCAGGGATTCGGTCCAGTCGATGGTATCCAGACCGGTCAGCAGCCGGTCGGCGTAGGCGGTGATGCGCATCATCCACTGCCGCATCAGCTTCTGCTCCACGGGGTAACCGCCCCGCTCCGAAACGCCGTCTTTCACTTCGTCATTGGCCAGTACCGTACCCAGGGCCGGGCACCAGTTTACGACCGCATCGGCCAGGTACGTCAGGCGATACTTGAGCGTGATGGCGTAGGATTCCGTTTTGGACAGCGCGTTCCATTCGGCCGCCGTAAAGGAGGGAACCGGTCCGCCGTCGCGGTTCTCGTCGCAAACCGCGTTTACGTCGGTCGTGCCGTTCGTGGCAAACTTATGCAGCAGCGTGTCAATGGGTTCGGCCCGGTCGGTATCCCTGTTGTACCACGAGTTGAACAACTCCATGAAAATCCACTGCGTCCATTTATAGTACGATGGGTCGGAGGTGCGCACTTCCCGCGACCAGTCGTAGCTGAAGCCAATATTTTTCAGTTGCTCGATATACCGCGTCAGGTTTGCTTCGGTCGTTACGGCCGGGTGCTGCCCCGTTTGGATGGCGTACTGTTCGGCGGGTAATCCGAAGGAGTCGAACCCCATGGGATGCAGCACATTATACCCTTTCAGCCGCTTGTACCGCGACACAATATCCGACGCAATGTAGCCCAGCGGATGCCCAACGTGCAGGCCCGCCCCCGACGGATAGGGGAACATATCGAGTACGTAATATTTGGGTTTGGTCGTATGCGCTTCGGGTTTGTAGGTATTGTGTTCGTCCCAGAACTGTTGCCACTTCGGTTCGGTTTCGCGGTGATTGTAGTCGGCCATGATGGTACGCGGCAGGAAAGCCGCTTAATTCGCTTTGTTTACGGCGGCTTTTCAGCCGCGTTACTCATTTTCTTGCAAAAATAGCCGTTTACAAAGACTTTTGCCTATCGGCCAGTCCATGATTGTCCAAACGCACGCATGAAACAAGTGTACCCGACTACTCCGTTTTCCCCCATTAACCGGCAGATTGTGTCTGGCGGCAGGTCCGTGTGGTGGTGGGCGGCAGGCCTGGGTGTGCTGACGGCCTGGCTTTGCATCCGGGTTATCGGTGATTTTAGCCACCCCCTTTCGGATGGCAATGACACCGACCAGTTTGAGTACGTCGGCTATTTCGTTTACAAAAACCTGTCGTTCTGGCCGTTTCCCCATCTCACTCTCATAAACACGCAAACGTTTTATCCGTATGGCACCAACCAGGTCTTTCTGGACTGGGGTTTCGAGCGTGATTACTGGTACAGTCTCTGCTATTGGTTCGTTTGACGGCCCCGGCCCCTACCTGCAGTACTATTACGTGTACAGTCTGGTGGTAGCAGCGGTCGGAACGTTCCTGTTGTTGCAGGCCCGGTTTGGTCTGCCGAAGGCTTTCGCGCTGGGCCTTGTCGTCTCGATTTTCAATGTTTACGCCCTGTTCAAGTTTCCGGTTCACCTGAATGTGTGCGTGGCCCACTGGACGGTCCTGTGCATGGTGGCAACGTACCGACTGCTGGCCGATGTGGTAGCGAAGAAGCCCGTTTCGCTCGCCTACCTGCTGTTCTGGATGTGGCTGCACGTGCAGGTGTTGAGTCAGGAGCTGGCCTACGTAGCCGGGTTTGCACTGAGTTTCACGACGCTGACCGTCCCCGTTCTGGCGTTTGTACTGTACCGGCAGTTTCCGGATTTCAGGCAATGGTTTACGGTAGTCAGCCAGTACGTTCGGGACCAGTTAACACGTCAGCGAAACAGCATTCTGTTCTGGTTGCTGCTCCTGCTACTCAGTTTATACCTGTACCTGCCGCTGACGCTGCAAATTGCGTTTACGGCCTGGTCGTTCGACTTTAGCGTGGTGCCCGAACTACCGGCCTGGAACCACCCGCTTCGGTTATTTATTCCGTATTTGCCGGGCCTTCACACGTTTGATGTGGATTACAGGCCCTATCTGCGTGACACCTTCGAGAGTTTCGGGCAGGGTAGCCCGGGTTTGTACCTGACTTTACTGGCGGGTATCGGCTGGTGGCAAAATCGCAGGCGGATAGCCATCTGGTTGCCCATTGTGGGGCTACTGGTCGTATGCCTGCTGTATCATCCCGTCCTTGTCCCGACGCTGAAAATTTTCCCCTGGTTTAGTTTCAACCGGCACGGCGGGCGGTCAAGCCTGATTTATCCGGTGTTGCTGGGCCTGCTTGCCCTGCCCGTTCGGTGGCCCCGCCAACTGGTGGGCAAGGTCATCGGTGGCTTGTTGCTCTGCCTGATGGGACTGGAATGGTACGTGGGCTATTCCAACCGACTGACCGGGCCGGTGAGTACGGCATCGGATAGCGTGCTGGCGTATTGCGCGGTTATTCGGGAACAGCCGGGTGTAGCGGTACTCGACTTCCCGTTCTGCACCGTTGGGGGCGATGGCGTAGGGATGCAGGAAGGGCTTTGCCCGTATTATGAACAGCAGAATGCCGTGTTTACCTTCCGGCGTTTTTACGACAAAAGCGGGGTTGGGCAGTACTTCGGCCGGTTGCACCCCGACCAGATTCAACCCTTCCTGCGCGATGGCTGGCCCCGTTTGCTGGCCCCCGGCTACGTTTTTACCGAAGCCGACTGGCAGTTTCTGGATGCGTTCTTACGGACGAACAACTTCGCCGGCCTCAACCTGTACCCCGATCTGCTAACCCCCGGGCAGGTAACCCAGTTTTACCGGCATTATGGCCAGCCCATTGCCGAAACGACCTTACCGGCGGCTGGGAGGGTCGTGTTCATACCCCTTCGTAAAGAAAAGTAGTCGTTTATACAAGAGCGCATCGGCCCGTTCGTTTTTAACGTATATCGATAGTAAACTGAAAGCGAACTCCTTACTGCATGGCGTGACTTTGTACGATTCTCATTTTTCTATCCGTAGTTTTCGTACATCCCCATGCAACGTTTCTCCTCGTTTGCAACGCTAACCAACGTTGCCTTGCTGGGCTTCGGTCTGTTTGGTTGCCAAACCGACAGTAGTGTTGAGCCAGCCAGCCTTTCGCCCGATTGCCTGATTAAAGCGTCCAGCAACAACGGGGTTGCTATTGCCGGTTCTTACATCGTTACCTACCAGCCTGTTCAGCCGCCCGCTGCTTCTCCCAATGCCCGTATGGCCGCCACCGAAGCCATAGCCGGGCAATTCCTCGCCGACCATGCGATACAGGATAGCCAGGCTGCCGTGCTGGCCACCGGCGAGCAGGTGAGTTTCCTGGCCCATCTGACCGAAAACGAATCCGCGAACCTGCGCCAGGACCCATCAGTAATACGCATTGAACCAGACCGTATCATGGCCATGTGCGGATGTGTCGACGTAGCAACCTCAACGACGCTACCCTGGAATATTGTACAAACTGGCTACGGCCGGGGCGACCTGCAACCGACTAAGACCGTCTGGGTAATCGATACCGGTATCGACCTGGACCACCCCGACCTGAATGTCGATACTGGTCGCAGCCGATCGTTCGTGACGGGCCAGCCATCGGCCGATGACCTGAATGGCCATGGCACGCACGTGGCGGGGGTTATTGGGGCTAAAAATAATACCGTCGGCGTAACGGGCGTCGCGTCGGGTGCCCGGCTGGTAGCCCTGAAAGTACTGGACCAGTTAGGTGAAGGAAAACTATCCGGGGTCATTCAGGCGGTGAGTTACGTGGGGCAAAACGGCAAATCGGGCGATGTTGTCAACATGAGCCTGGGTGGTGAGGGCATATCGGCCACCCTCGAACGACTAATTACCCAGGCGGCCAACGCCGGCATTTTGTTTGCCATTGCCGCCGGCAACGACGGTAAAAACAGCGATGCCTATTCCCCGGCGCGGGTAAATCATGCCAACGTGTTCACGGTTTCGGCCATGAATCGAACCAACCAGTTTGCCTCCTTTTCCAATTTTGGCCCTGGTGTAGACGTATGCGCCTACGGGGTCAGCATCAGGTCAACCTACAAAGATGGCCGGTATGCTACCTTGAGCGGTACGTCCATGGCCGCCCCGCACGTGGCCGGCCTGCTGCTGATCCGGGGCAGCCAGTTTCCGAGGCACGGTGCCGTGCAGGGCGATACGGACGGCAAACCAGACCCCATGGCGGGAGAGTAAGCCCTTTGTTTTAAAACCCCTAAAACAGAATGGGGCACCAGTATTACCGGTGCCCCATTCTGTTTTTATACTATTGTTTACGTCTACGGATTGAATACATCCCAGTTCACTTCCTGAACCGGGCGTTCGAGCCGCTCCAGCACTTTCATGGTGGCAACCGGAAGCACAATCTCGTTCAGTTTGTTGTATCGGCGCATGTCTACCCAGCGGTGTCCTTCGTAAAACAGCGAATAAAGCCGCTCGTTCAGGATGGCGTTGATAAGGGCATCTTTGGTGGTGGCCCCCGCATAATTTGGCAGACCAGCCGCGGTCCGAACAATATTGATGTTGCGGGTAGCTTCGGCCGTGTTCCCCTGCTGAGCCGCAATTTCGGCCGCAATCAACACCAGTTCTTCGTTCCGGATAATGGGGATAGGATCGCTCGCACTCGCGTACACACTGGTCAGGTAGGGCGTGCTGTAGGTGATACCCGAGGTATACGTCAGCGGAGTAGCCAGCTGACGAACCTTGGCCCGTCGTTTATCGGCTGCTTCGGCCCGGTCAAATAGCTCCTTAACCCCAACAATCTGGCTGGATGAGGTATTGAGCAGGGGATTCTGAAAATCTGGCGGGGTGGCGCTAAACGTATGGCGGGGCCCAACGGTCAAATCACCCGTGGCGTTATAGAACGTCTGGGGAAGCAGCGTGGCCGCTTTGGCCCAATCGGCCTGATAGATGGCTACCCGCAGCGCAATGGCGCGGTTAAACCGTTTGAAGGTAGCGGGTGTGTTGAACCCCGCAAAACCCGCCGGCAAGGCGTACGGAAACGCGGCTCCTGCCTGATCGAGCTGCCCGGCACCCTCGTCCAGAATCTTGGCAATACCCGCCAGCGATTCAGCGTAGTTTACCGGTTTGCTGGGGTTAAACGGGTCTTCCACATTCAGACGCACCCCGTTTGTTCCCTGCACATTCAGCATATACAGGTAAGCCAGCCCTTTGAACGTATTGGCAATACCCCGGTAGCCGTTCTTCTCGGCATCAGCTACGGAACTGGTATTATTCACCGCAGCCAGGGTAATGTTGGCCTGCCGAACGGGTAAGCCAAAGGCAGTGGTTGCCGTATTGTAAAAAGCCGAGTTGTCGATGGCCCGTACACCGTTCAACTCCGTCATCCACCGGGACTCGGTGCCGTTGAAGTTAAACAGCTCTTTCCCAATCGTGCCCACCACCAGCAGGTAGGTAGCGACCCCGTTGCGGGCCAGGGAAATCTGCCCGACAGAAAGCGCATCCAGCTGGGCTTTCGACGCGTTGTTGGTAACCGCCCCGACGCTCGGGAAGTTAGGGTCGATAACCTCTTCGGTTTTCAGCGGATTACAGGCGATAAAACTAGCCGTCAGTAAGCCAAGTAATAAATAGGATGTATGTTTTTTCATGAGTTTCGTTTGATAAAAAACGATGAAGTTTGTCCGGTTGTATTCGTGCCTAAAAATCAACGGCAATGTGGAACATCATCCGGCGCACGGCGGGCGACGAACCCAAGTCCACCCCGCCCCCCAGGGCCAGTGAGCCAAAGTTTGAGTTTTCGGGGTCGTAACCGGCGGTGTAATTGGTCCAGCGCAGCACGTTATTGCCCGATACACCTACCCGAACATTACTAACCACGTTACCGAAGGCGTTCCGCAAAACGGTAGTTGGTATGCGGTAATACAGGGCTACTTCGCGGAGTTTCAGGAAGCTGTAAATGTCCGGGTTGTAGCCTGGCTTCGGGTCGCCGGGAGCGGCCAGGCCGTTGGCGTTCTGGCGATAGAGTCCGTTGGGAACAGTTCCATCATTGCCCTGGTCGTCGGTTTCATTCCAGTCGTAGGTATTACCGCCTTCATCCCACAAAACACGGGTCAGGGACACAACCGTAAACCGGTGCCGGTAATTGAGCAGGGCCGAAAACTCGAAGTTTTTCAGGAAGGTAATCCGGTTGTTCAACGACAGTTCATACTTAGGCTGCTGGTCGCCGTAGCTGGTCCAGGACGTAGCGAAACCGGGATCGCTGGCTTGCAGTGTCCGGGGCTGACCCACAATTTCGGTTGGCGAGTAGGTGGTCCCATCGGCATCGGGACCTTTTACGCGCCACTGTCCAAACGTAGCACCAAAACCGCCCGTCAGGCGCTCCGGAATAGCCAGGCGTGTAATTTTAGAGCGGTTAAACCAGAAAATGGGCTGTATAAACCACTTAAAGTTGCTTCCCCGAACCACGTCGGCACCCATTGAGAATTCGAGTCCGTTGTTGGTGAGGTCGGCGGCATTGATCTGCGTCGACGTAACCCCCGTTGTGGGAGCCGTTACCAGCGGCTGAATCAGATCGAATACTTTTTTATTGTACAGCGTGAACTCGCCGGTTACCCGTCCGTTGAAGAGCCCAAAGTCAATACCGTATTCCAGTTCGGTGGCCCGCTCCGGGGCAATGTTGGTGTTGCCCAAAATAGTGGAGGGCACCAAACCACCCAGGCCCCCAACGCCCACTACCTGTAGCTGGGAGTAGGTAGTACCAAAGGCCGGTAAGCCAGCCGTTTGCCCGTAAGCAACTCTGAATTTCAGCTGACTAACGGTGCTGCCCGACCAGCTACCGAACTTGGTGGCGTTAACGGCCAGCGATGCCCGCGGGAAGGCGTAAAACTTATCGAACTGCGCGTTTAGCGTCGACTTGTCGAAGCGAACGCCAACGGAAGCAATAACCTTATCCTCGAAGTTGGCATCCTGCTGGGCAAACAGCCCCACGTCGGTATTCTCCTGGTATTCGGCAAAGCCATCAATTACTTTGCCCCGTGCCGGATTGGATACTCCCGCTGGCAGGCCCGTTCCCCGAACGTAGTTGGCGCGCAGGTATTTATACAGGCGCACTGCCCCTAACGAGGTTGTCAGGTTCAGCCGGTTGTTGGCCGCTGCCTGGGTAAAGATGGCCGACACCTGCACGTTGGAGTTAAAGACCTCGGTACGCGTATCCTGCGCATAGCCGGGGTTAGCCTCCTGCAACTGCGACTGAAGGTCGGATGGCAGCCAGATGGTCGCAAAACCGTTCTGGTAATCCAGCCCCCCGTTTACCCGAAATGTCAGCGACGAGTTGGCTTTGTTCAGAGCCCGGGCATTCACTGTAAAGCCCTGGAGCAGCCGGTTGTTCTTCTGGTTGTTGATAGCCCGGTCCCGAACGGCCAGGGGGTTTTCGCCAACGCCGGAACCATTGTTGGGATAGCGGCCGTTGGCATCGGGATACAGATTGATGTAGGGCTTGGTGTACGGTAGCGAGTACCCGTAGTTGATATACGAGTTGTCGTTACCCGTCCAGCCCCGGTCGTTGTTGCTGATGATGTAGTTGGAGTTGATGCTGAAATCCAGCCAGTCGGTCAGCTTATGGTCAATGTTGGCCCGGATGGAGTACCGCTGAAAGCCCGTATTCTTGATGATACCCGTCTCGTCCGATATGCTGCCGTTGACGTAGAATTTCGTTTTTTCGCTGCCGCCCGTAATACCCAGCCGGGTATTCCTAATGGCCCCGGTGCCGCCGTAGACGACCCGCTCCCAATCCGTGTACGTACCATTGGCTTTTGCCGCTTGCAGCAGGGGAACTTCACTGGCGGTGAAATTGTCGGTTAGTTTCTTCTCGGTCCAGTCGGCTCCTCCGTAGAAGCTCAGTGCTTTGCTGAAGCCAATGTCCTGCCCGAACGAAACGGTCGTTTTGCCGCCCTTACCCCGTTTGGTCGTGATAATGACTACCCCGGCATTGGCCCGGGTTCCGTAGATAGCCGCTGCCGACGAGCCTTTCAGTACCTCCACGCTTTCGATATCATCAGGATTCAGGTCGGCCAGTCGGTTGGCGTTGTTATCCTGCGTGCTTTGCGACGAGCCAGCCGCTGCCTTGTTAGCCGCCGAGCGTCCGTTGGAGTACTGGCCGTTATCGATGTACACACCATCCACAATGAACAGAGGCTGCGAGGCCGACGCCCCCAGGGTGGACACACCCCGAAACTGAAGGTTAAAGCCACCACCCGGCACCGAGCTGTTGGAAACAATGTTGGCTCCTGCAATTTTACCCTGCAGGGCACCATCAGTTGTAACGGGGCTGGTTGTTCCGGTCAGGTCTTTACTATCCAGCCGGGTAACCGCGTTGGCTAAATTGGACCGCTTAACGGTGGTTGCCAATCCACTAACCACCACCTCATCAAGTTGCTGGTTGGTATCGACTAACTGTACATTGACGGTTGTCCGATTACCGATGGCAACTTCCTGCGTGGCAAACCCAATAAAACTAAAGGTCAGTGTGCCCTCTGGCGGGGCGTTCAGCCGGTAGGTTCCAGTCGCATCGGTGGTGGTACCAATTGTTTTCCCTTTCAGGACCACACTGGCACCGGGCACGGGATTCCCCTGAGGGTCGGTCACGGTCCCTGAAATGGCCTGATCCTGTGCAGCCGCCAGGTTACTGATACAGAAAAACAGCCATAAACTTAGTAGTAACTTTTTATTCATTTGTTTGGCGTTAAAGTGTTAATCATTGGCAAATACAACATTAACCAAAATATTCCTTTGACATAGTACGATATGGTACTTTTTTTATTTTACACTTTTCGTGTCGGACCATTTTTACTATGGTTATACCGTAAGTCAAGCACTTTAAACCTTTGTAACTGTTTAGGTAGCCCACTGAAAGCTACCGCTGAGAACGCTGGCTAACGCATCGACCACGTTCCGACCGTTCTTTCTCATGGTGGAGACAAACCCGGCAATCCGGGCATAGATAGCTACCCCGCTTTCAGTCCGAAAGCAGCCGCTCGCCCGCTGTTTGACCTTCACAGCTCGAAGGTCTCGTTCAGCCTGATTGTTTGTAAAGGGAACCCCTGGCTCAAATGCAAACGCTAACACCGCATCCTAATGCAGCATGAGTCGATCCAACAAGTTTCGCCGGCACGGATTTCCATGGGTTATCCAAGTGCTGGTGTATAATTTTTGTCATATTTCTCCCCTCGATGAACCACTGAGCAAACCCGATGTATGAGCTTATTGCGAACCGCGTTGAGAACAAGCATTTTGTTTTTGCCTTCGCCGACTTTGCGTTGATAATAATCTTGGAGTTCACCTTTGACGCAGATCGCTGACATGGCCCCCAAATGAAATAAGCTCTTGAGTCGTTTTCGAGCGTGTTCATTGACGCGAGTTTTACCGCGCACACTGCTACCAGATCGATAGCGCACGGGCGCCCCCGTCAAAAGGGGCTACTCCCGCATGGCAAGCTAGCTTCTTGGCATCACGGATAGTTTTAAATTCTTCTGTAGCAATTAGCACCTCGGTGGCAGTCGCGTTTCCGACTCCGGGCACTGAAGTAACTAACTCAAATAAGGTTCGCAAATAATCATCGGCTTGAATAAGTTCTTGAATTTGCTTGTCAGTGTTTTTTAAATCAGCATTGATCGCATTCAATGATGCCTGGCAACTTTTAGTGAGTTGTCGTTGAAGAACAGGGTCAATAAACCCTTGCTGTTCATTGATAGGTTGTTGTAACTGCTGACGTACAAGTAGAAGCCGCTGGCGGAGTCCACTTAAGGAAGCCAGTTTTTGTAAAACAGGTCTTGGTGGTTGCCAAAGACGTATTTTGTCTCGAAAACGGAAAGCATACTCAGCGATACGAACCGCATCAATAGCGTCATTCTTACCCCGTTGCAAACCGCCCGCTTTCTTGATCTGCAAACTGCTCTCTAACCAGAGGGGTAAGTGAATTTTGAAAAGGGAAGATAAAAGATGAGTGCAATATACCCCCGTATGCTCCATACAACAAACCGATTCCGAGATTGTAAAATCAGGCAAGGCCTTGATGACTTTAAGAGCCATTTTGATGCCTGATTCGGAATTGGCTGTCTGAGTTTGTAGAACAATAGACTTGCCGTTCGTGACGGCCCAGTCGAGGACGGTCGGCCGCTGCCGTAGCTTTTGAGACGTCAACGCCAATGTAAAAGCGAGTAGCCATAATGTTTGATGTTGTAGGTTGGCGATTAGATTAGCTGCTTACCCTGTTGCTCGAACCCTTACTAATGGGGCTTTATCCCCGCATTTCCATCGCTCCGGCGACCCGGTTGAGCTTAGGCAAGCAAAACAGGGTGGGGCCTTAATCCGTGCGTAGATCAATATCTCGGCCGCCCCCTAGGGAAACCCACCCTGTTCACTTGTTGGCAAGCTATCTTAAATGTTGGTTTCTTACCACACCGCAAACCTAAAGGGCCGCCCCGCTTTGCTACGTTTGGTCCGGCCCGTTCGACCGTCTGCCTTGAAAAACACCAATGGCGGCAGTTACTCTTGGTCAGCCTGCCCACAGAGTTGCTCATAGCACTGCCGCCAATGAACCCGCTCTAAGGCAAGTAAGGGGCCGTGCCGACTGGCTTTGACAAGTTCGTACCGTTTTTTCCGTGGCCTGCGTTATTTACTGTCGCCACTCGGCGCTACCATTTCCCCATGACAATGACCGTTTGGTCGTGACACACTAACCCCCTTCTCACTCTGTCAAAACAGAGCGAAGTCCTGATTTCTCAGGACTTCGCTTACTACTGTTGTTAAACGGCTTGGGTCTGCATCTCAGGTTTACAGCCAAGAGGACTAGCCCTGCAGGTTTCTGTAGGGGCCGGATCATTCCGGGCTAATTTATACCCCGTTATATTGTCCCTAACCAATAACTTTCGGCTTTTTCGAAGGCCTTTTTTCCGACTTTTGCGCCTAATTCAAGACCTGCAACATTCCCTTCATAAAAATGAATACCGCCGTATAATCTTGATTCCCCAGCATCCCAGGCGGCTTGGGTAAACGTATTCCAACCCATCGTTAATCCAATAACATTTTCTAATGGATCAGCAGCCAAAGGTCTGGTTTGGACATAAAAATAACCAAATCTATCACTGCCGGTAAAACGCCTTAGCACGTCAGCGGCCGCCATACTAAAAGCACTATGACCCGATGTATATTCAGCAAAAGGAGGAGTAGGAAACGTATTGACTTGAAACGTTCGCCAAGATTCTCCCTGTATTTCTACGGTCCCTCGGCTGGGACCTCCCCAGGCTTTTATCGTTTTTCCTCTAAATAAATGCCTGATAGCGGTTATGGGCCGGGCATAATCGTAAAACCCTTTGGCTTCCCAAGTGGCGATAGAGGCATCAAAAACAGCATTGGTCACGGCAAAGAACAATTTTACGCTTTGATCTAAATCCATGCGGTCTCTTTCCGCCACAAAAGAGGTAAAGATAGTCCAATGCCCTGGAGGGAGTTCCGATCTGGGGCCATCTGCCCAGTATTCTGCCATTACTTTTTGCAGCGGTGTTAGATTTGCCTGCACCTCAATCACGTGTTTGGCCTGATCCAAAAAACTCTGTGAGGTAATTAGTTGAGGGGGATTAGGGCGAAATTCATTGCCAGTTGTTAAGGCAAATGGTGTGACTTGACCCCAATGAGGGGCAATATAATTAGGGGATGCTGGCCGGCCTTCGCTAGTTAAATAAATAAGGGGCTGCCACCGATCAGGATGAGGAATTTCCTCGACTGTTGACGGAAAATGAGGATTTAAAGGGGGATTCACACTTTGATAACCGCTTGTATCTGCATAGTTTCCACTTTCATTTGCCCCATCTGTTTGGCGGAAAGTTAATACTAAGCCGGCTGCTCTGTTTCCCACTCCAATCGGCGAACTTACGGTTGTTGAAGTATTGGTAGGATCTAATCCCAGAGCAATCAGTTTGTCAACAAACAGTGACCTTACAGAAGGGAATTGGTCTGACAACGATTTAAAAGCAGCATAGTTGATTGCGATTTCTTTAGTTGACGTCGTATTCTCAACAACGGGTCTCTGGGCTAAGCCAGGTCTTGTCGGTTTCGCGACTGGATCGTAGGCCGCCCAAGCATCATAAATAGACGTATACACAATAGCAATTGAACGTGCTGCTATTGGTGGTCCGGGTTTAGTTTGACGAATGGCTTCTAACAGCACTTCATTCCATTGAACCAAAATGTTTTGCATGTGGATAGAACTTAACGTTTTGCCTACTCTATACAGTTTTCGGTATACCTGTCTTACGTTGATTAAGATTTCCTCTGCGCATCAATTCGTAATGAAGTCTATTTCCATCAAGAATTCTTGATAAGTTTTTGACTACTTGTCTGGGAGTGCAAATGATAAAAAACTTCGAACAATTACGTCAAACTCTTTATTGAGCGGCAATTTTCTGTTGAATAATCTCCGAAACGTAAACGAATGCAGCTCGCAAGGCAGACAAAATTGACGTCTATCTTACAGGTTGTCAGACAGCCGTTTGAAACCAGCCTGAACCAAATTTGACCATTCATATTTTGGGAGTGGGTCAGTGGGATGGTCGAAGAACTTATCCAGTACATACGTATTGACACAGAAAGTTTACCCTATTTTGGCTTTAGCCTGCTCAAGCTTGCCCGACTTAAAAAGCAGTACTGCCCACTCAAACAAAAAGTCGGGAAATCCAATATCGTCGGGAAATGCCTTAGCGAACCAGCGGATATCGGCTAATCCCCCTTTGCAATCGGCCAGCTGGAGATAATATCGGGTAGGCAAATAACGCAGTCCCCTGGAATCATCATAGCCACCAAACGTACGTTTTTCGGCCGCTATGGCGCGTTTGATATCGGCTATTTTTTAATCAGCCGTTGGGCTTGTCCGAGCGTCATAGCCTGAACCAACTTTACGAAAAATTATTGTCAATCGAAGGGCTGAAGCCCTGGGTCGACGTGAAGAATCTGTCTGTAGCCAACTGGAAAATAGCCTTATTCAGGCAATAAGCCACTCCTGAACTGACAATTCTTTTTTTGATTGCTACCAGTGGGTATAATCCCCGTTTTAACTGTTTTCGTACAACTGTTTCACAAAACATCATCGGTCACGAAAATGCTTCCTTACCTGATCGATTTGTGTAGACCCGCTTGACTTTGTGCAGTTCAATGGTACCTGTTCTTGCATTTTTCTTTTGATAGCGCTTATCTTTGTTGCACTTTTCCGACCAGGTACACGTTACCGGTCTGACAAACAATAGAGCATCCTGCGGCACAGATACGTGCCGTTTTTCATAAAACTTGTAATCTATTAAGTCGATAGAATATATACCATATGAGCGGACCGATAACCCCACTAATTGATTCGGCAGATACGGCTGCAGTATTGACAGCGTCCGCTATCGACCTCAATGGATTAACCATTAGCATTCAGGGGGAAAATGCGTTGCAGCAGGCTGAAGCCCTCCGGGTAGCCTTTCCAGCGGCTCGCATTCAAACGAGCACGTCTCAGCCCCTGCTCCGGCGCCGGACCCTCACCGAATTGGCCATCTACTTTTTTTCAGCACTGGCGCTGATGGTTGTTGGTCACCTGCTGTTCAGTTACTTTACGCTAGACCGGCTGACGCTCCTGGCCAGCTCCATCGACCTCACGCCGGACATCTTCTATTTCATACTGGCCGGATTCGTTGCCCAGATGATTGATGGGGCGTTGGGCATGGCGTATGGGGTTACGGCCACTACCTTCCTGACCAGCGTAGGTATCAGCCCGGTCTTTGCGACAGCCAGTGTCCACAGTTCCGAGATTTTCACCTCGGGCGTGTCGGGGTATATGCACCTTAAATTCGGGAACGTCAACAGCCGCCTGTTTAAGGTTGTGCTGATTCCGGGCGTTATCGGCGCGGCTTTAGGCGCCTATTTACTTACTCAGTTGGCGACACTGGATGTGGTGGCCAATTACTTAACGCCCGGCATATCCGTCTATACAGCTATTCTGGGTATCCTGATTTTAAAGAAAGCGCTGGTCAAAAAGCCGAAGAAACGACCCATCAAGCGCATTGGCCTGCTGGCCTGGTTTGGTGGCTTCGTTGATGCCATCGGGGGCGGGGGCTGGGGACCTATCGTAAACTCCACCCTGATAGCCGCCGGTCGGCATCCGCGCTATACGATTGGGTCGGTCAATCTGGCCGAGTTCTTCGTTTCGTTCGCTTCATCGGTTGTCTTTGCCTTCTATGCAGGCCTGGGAAACTACGGTCTGGTTATTCTGGGACTGGTTCTGGGTGGTATGATTGCCGCCCCGATAGCGGCCCACCTGTCGCAGAAGTTACCCGTTAAAACCATGATGATTCTGGTCGGAATTGTGGTTATCATCGTAAGTTTGCGAAAAATTATTTTATTCTTTTAGACATTCATTTCATTGGCATTCATTGCCCTTTACCCCGCGTCATTAAACCGTCATTTTATTGTTCATGACGGGGGCCCAACACCAATGAAATGACACGAAGCTATATGCAGAAACAGACCAAAGCCATTCGTACCCAGACAAAGCAGTCGCAGAACCGCGAACACTCTGTGCCCTTGTACCTGACATCAAGTTTTACCTTTGAGAGTGCCGAGCAGGGCAAAGCGTTGTTTGAGGAAACCGAAGAAGGAAATATTTACTCCCGTTTCTCCAACCCCAACGTCACGGAGTTTGTCGACAAGGTCTGTATGCTGGAGAATGCCGAAGAAGGTATTGCCACGGGAACGGGTATGGCGGCTGTATTTGCCAGTATGGCGGCCCTGCTGAAATCCGGCGACCATATTGTGGCCTGCCGGGCGCTGTTTGGGTCGGCGCACCAGGTTATAACCCAGATTCTGAGCAAATGGGGTATTACGCATACCTACGTCGATGCCTCGGCTACCGAAGCCGAGTGGGAAGCGGCCATCCAGCCGAACGCGGACCGGCCGGCCGCCCGCATGGTGTACCTGGAAACGCCCTCCAATCCAGGGCTTGAACTGGTTGACCTGGCCATGCTGGCCCGCCTGAAAGCGAAATACGGCTTCATCCTGAACGTTGACAATTGCTTTGCTACGCCCATTTTGCAAACACCCATTGATTTCGGCGCTGACCTGTCGGTGCATTCGGCCACTAAATACATGGATGGTCAGGGGCGGGTTCTGGGCGGCATCGTGGTGGGCCGGGCCGATTTGATTCAGCCGATCCGATTCTTCGCCCGCCACACGGGTCCGTCGCTGTCTCCTTTCAATGCGTGGGTGCTGTCCAAAAGTCTGGAAACGCTGGATCTACGGATGGAACGGCACTGCCGCAACGCCCTGCAACTGGCCGAAGCGCTGGAAAACCACCCCGACGTAGACCGGACGTTATACCCGTTCCTTCCCTCCCATCCGCAATACGAGCTGGCCAAACGGCAGATGAGCGCGGGTGGTGCTATCGTTACCATTGAACTGGCGGGCGGTTTCGAGCGGGTGAAAGCTTTTTTCGATGCCCTCACCATTCCGAGTCTGTCCTCTAACCTGGGTGACTCCCGCACCATCGTGACCAACCCCAATACCACCACCCACGCCAAACTCAAACCGGACGAGAAAGCCGCGCTGGGAATTACACCAGGGTTGATCCGGATTTCGGTCGGTCTGGAAGCCATTGATGATTTGATTCAGGATTTTTCGCAGGCGGTGCGTGTCAGCGCGGGCATTTTGAGCGAACAAGCGGTCTAACCTGTCCCTACCCATTGTAACGCTATTTTCCGCTATGACAAAGCCATTTTTGCTACTCGCCTTCCTGTTCATGGCGCAACTGACTTCGGCCCAGACTACCCAAAAAAAGCCACTGCGTATTGGCATTGTGGGCATGGAGCATTCGCACGTGTATGGGATTCTGAACAAAGGATTCCGGGATTCGAATCAGACCGATGTTACGATTGTGGGCATTACCGAACCCAACCGTGAACTGGCCGAGCGTTTCGCCAAGCAGTTTGGCTTCCCGATGAGCCTGGTTTACGCCACCATCGAGGAAATGCTCGACAAAACAAAGCCCGAAGCCGTAACGGACTTCCGGCGGATTGTTGACCACCGAAAAACGGTTGAGGCCTGCGCCCCGCGCAAGATCCACGTGATGGTGGAGAAGCCGCTGGCAACAACGTACGCCGACGCGAAGGCAATGGCCGCGCTGGCCCGCCAACACGGTATTCAACTGCTCACCAACTACGAAACTACCTGGTACGGTAGCAACCACAAAGCCTACGCCCTGTCGGAAGCCAAATCCCTCGGGGACCTGCGTAAGATTGTGGTTCACGACGGCCACGAAGGACCCAAAGAGATTGGCGTTATGCCCGAATTTCTGGTCTGGCTCACCGATCCAGTGGAGAACGGAGCCGGGGCCCTGTTCGACTTTGGTTGCTACGGAGCGAACCTCAGCACGTGGCTCATGCACAACCAGCGCCCCACGTCGGTTATGGCCGCGACCCAGCGAAACAAACCCGACATCTACCCAAAAGTCGATGATGAAGCTACGATTGTGCTGACGTATCCCAAAACCCAGACCATCATTCAGGGGTCGTGGAACTGGCCGTTCGCCCGCAAAGACATGGAAGTGTACGGCCAGACCGGCTACGTCAAAACCATCGACGGTACGCGGATGACCGTCCGGCTCAAGGGCGAAAAATCCGAGCGTGCCGACAGCGCCACGCAGGCCGACGCCCCCGCCAAAGACCCGTTTGCCTATTACGCGCAACTTATCCACGGTGAAACCAAACCCGACGAACTGACCTCGCTCGAGAACAACCTGATCGTCGTCGAGATTCTGGATGCCGCCCGGCAATCAGCTAAAACGGGAAAAGCAGTAAAACTGAATTGATATGCTTGTAGAACCAACCGCACACACACTCGAAAGCCTCACCGGTACACTACAGGGCTTGAGCAACGTTGAAGCCCTGCGGACGCTGGCTGACCTGTTCCCCGGCGAGGTCGTTTTTTCGACCAGCCTGGGTTACGAAGATCAGGTCATTACCGACATGATCCTGGCCAACAATATCCCGATTCGGATTTTCACCCTCGATACGGGCCGGATGTTCTCGGAGACCTATTCGGTCTGGAAAAAAACCAATGATCGGTATGGCGCTTCCATTGAGGCCTACTTCCCGGACCGCGCTGCCGAAGAAAAACTAATGACGACCAAAGGGCCGTACAGTTTTTACGACTCGGTCGAAAATCGGAAAGAGTGCTGCGGTATTCGTAAGGTAGTACCGCTGAATCGGGCGTTGACCGGGCAGAAAATCTGGGTTACGGGCATCCGCGCCGAGCAGTCGGCCAACCGCCAGTCAATGCCTCAGCTGGAATGGGATGAAGCGCATTCGCTGCACAAGTTCCACCCTTTGATGGACTGGACATTCGAGGAAGTAAAACAGTACGTGAAAGAGAACAACGTGCCGTACAACCCACTGCACGACAAGGGATTTGTGAGTATCGGTTGCCAGCCCTGCACCCGCGCCATCCAGCCCGGCGAAGACTTCCGCGCGGGGCGGTGGTGGTGGGAAGATAATTCCAAAAAAGAATGTGGCCTGCACACCCACGAAGAAGCATTTAAACCATGAGCAGAAGAGCAAAAGAATCAAAGAGCGATCATTCACGCTGTCATTCTTTCACATCGATTCACTCATTAAGAAATGAAACTCGATTATTTAGATCAGCTCGAATCCGAATCCATCCACATCATGCGGGAGGTGGCCGGGCAATTTGAGCGACCTGCGCTGCTGTTTTCGGGAGGCAAGGACTCCATCACCCTGGTGCATCTGGCCCTGAAAGCATTCCGGCCGGGTAAGTTCCCCTTTCCGCTTGTCCATATCGACACGGGGCACAACTTCCAGGAAGTACTTGATTTTCGGGACAAGATGGCGGCCCAAATCGGCGAGAAGCTGATCGTTCGCCAGGTGGAAGATACCATTCGGGACAAGAACCTGAAGGAGCCAACGGGGCGTAATGCGACCCGAAACGGCCTTCAGACGTTTACGCTGCTGGATACTATTGAAGAGTGGGAATTCGATGCCTGCATTGGTGGAGCACGCCGGGATGAGGAAAAAGCCCGGGCTAAAGAGCGTGTGTTTTCCGTGCGCGACGAGTTCGGCTCCTGGGACCCCAAACGCCAGCGCCCCGAACTCTGGAACCTCTATAACGGTCGGATTCACAAAGGCGAAAACGTCCGCGTATTTCCCATCTCGAACTGGACCGAACTGGACGTCTGGAATTACATCCGGCGCGAGAAAATCGAGCTGCCCAGCATCTATTTCGCGCACGAACGGGAGTTACTCATTCGCGATGGTAAGCTGATGGCTACGGCCGGGGGCGTTATCAAACCCGAATCCGACGATCAGGTGGTCCGGCGAAACGTCCGGTTCCGTACCGTGGGCGATATCTCCTGCACAGCGGCCTCCGAATCGCAGGCCGCCACGCTGGATAGTGTTATTGCCGAAATTCAGGCGACGCGCATCTCCGAACGGGGCGAAACCCGCATGGACGATCAACTCAGCGAAGCCGCAATGGAAGACCGCAAAAAAGGCGGGTATTTTTGATGATGAATTACAACTGATGACTGATGCTTCCCGTAGCAGGTTTATCATTCAGCACGACTAATTCATCCTTTATAATTGACGAATGGACCTTCTTAGATTTATAACCGCCGGGTCGGTAGACGACGGCAAAAGTACCCTCATCGGGCGACTTCTTTACGATTCCAAATCCATCCTGACCGACCAGCTCGAAGCCATTGAGCGCGCCAGTAAAAGCCGCAATGATGGTAGTATCGACCTGGCACTTTTGACCGATGGGCTGCGCTCCGAACGCGAACAGGGCATCACGATTGATGTAGCGTACCGCTATTTTCAGACCCCGAAGCGCAAGTTCATCATCGTAGATGCGCCGGGACACATTCAGTATACCCGAAACATGGTGACGGGTGCCAGCAACTGTCAGTTGGCCATTGTGCTGGTCGATGCGCGGCTTGGCGTGGTGGAGCAAACCCGCCGGCACTCGCTCATTGCCTCGTTGCTGGGCATCCCCCACCTGGTGGTCGCGATCAACAAAATGGATTTGATTGGCTATTCGCAGGATGTGTACTCCGACATCTGCATTCACTACGCCGACCTGGCCCAAAAACTGAACGCGCATCAGGTAACCTACATCCCCATGAGTGCGCTCAACGGCGATAACGTGGTAGACCGGTCAACGTCAATGCCCTGGTACGAAGGGCCAACGCTGCTTGAGCATCTGGAAACGGTCGCCATTAATGACGAAGCCGATGGAGAACCCATTGATCGTCATCCCGCCCGGTTTCCGGTCCAGTACGTCATCCGCCCGCAAACGGCCGAACTGCACGACTACCGGGGCTACGCGGGTAAAATTACCAGCGGAATTTTCCGTAAGGGGGATGCGATAACCGTTCTTCCCTCCGGTGCCACCTCGACCATCGATGTGATTGAAGTAGCCGAAAAACACCTGGACGAAGCCGCCACACCCCAGTCGGTTATCCTGCATTTAGCTACCGATATTGACATCAGCCGGGGAGACCTCATTGTCCGTTCTGAACGCCTGCCGGTAACCAGCCAGACGGTGGAAGCCATGCTGTGCTGGATGGACACGAAAGAACTGAAAGCCGGGAGCAAATATATGCTGCAGGTCGGCACGTTCCGAACGCGCTGTTCGGTGCGGGAGATAGCGTATCAGCTCAACATCGAGACCTACGAGCAGATTGAAGGCGTGGACCACCTGAAACTGAACGATATGGCCAAAGTAACCTTACGGACGGCCCAGCCCATTAGTTTTGACCCCTATCCCAAAAACCGGACCACGGGCGGTGCCATCCTGATCGACGAAACATCAAACGTAACGGTGGGTGCTTTGATGCTGATGGGCGAGGTATAATTACCCTCGGTTATTTCGTATATTTGATGAATACCCCGTACGTTCATGACCGAATTAGCCGCCCAGTTGCTCGAATCACCCAAAGCCCCGCAGATTATTCAGCAGGTGCAGGCTATTCTGAACGATGAACAAAAACGTCGGCGTAACTTTTACGAATGGATGAACGAAGACATGAAGGCGGAGTTCATCAATGGGGAAGTCATTGTTCACTCACCCGCTCTGCACAAACATAATGCCGTTGTTTTACGACTTGGCTTGTTGCTGAGCGCCTTTGTTGATGCACGGGAGTTAGGCATAGTTACCGTCGAAAAAGCCCTTGTCGAACTTACCCGCAATAGCTACGAACCCGACATCTGCTATTTTGGTCCCGCTAAAGCCGCGACCATCAAACCTGATTTACTCTACTACCCAGCCCCTGATTTGGTCGTTGAAGTATTATCAAAGAGCACGCAGAAAAACGACCGGGAAATTAAGTTTGAGGATTACGCAGCCCATGGGGTAGCCGAATACTGGCTTATTGACCCAACCCGCCAAACCATCGAACTCTTTACGCTCGATGCCGATACTGAAGCTTACGCGCTGCTGGGTTTGTTTCGGCTGGGAGAAACGGTGAGCAGTTCGTATCTGGATGGCTTCACTATCCCGGTGAAAGCAGTTTTTGATGCGGATGCCAACATAACTGCTTTACGGAGTTTACTGGCACTTTGACCTTTTGCTCATTAATAATAAAGCCCCGTAGAACAGTCTACGGGGCTTTATTATTGGTCGGCTTCTGCGAATAGAACGCTGCCCGGGTTTTACATTTTCTCCAGTAATCGCTCCATCGAAACCTCCTGGCCGATGTACGCCTTTAACTCGCTGATAGGAATACGAATTTGCTCCGTGGTGTCGCGATGACGAACCGTAACGGTATTGTCTTCCAGCGTCTGGTAATCGACAGCGATGCAGAAAGGGGTTCCGATCAAATCCTGCCGGGTGTAGCGCTTGCCAATGGCATCGCGCTCTTCCATGATGACCCGAAACTCCGAACGCAGACTCTTCATAATTTCTTCCGCTTTTTCGGGCAAACCGTCCTTCCGAACGAGGGGGAACACGGCCGCTTTGATGGGAGCCAGCGCGGGATGTAGTTTTAAGTACGTCCGTTCTTTTTGCTGGTCGCCCTCTCCTACTATCTCTTTAGTGAACGCATTGCAGAATACGGCCAGAAACAGCCGGTCGGCCCCAACGGAGGTTTCCACTACGTAGGGCACGTAGTTCCCGAAGGGTTTGCCCGTTGTTTCGTCGATGTCATTGTCGAAATACTGCTGTTTTTTACGACTTAGTTCCTGGTGGGCTTTCAGGTCAAAATCGGTACGGGAGTGAATCCCTTCCATTTCGCGGAAGCCGAACGGAAACTTATACTCGATATCCACGGCAGCATTGGCGTAGTGCGCCAGTTTCTCGTGGATATGAAATTTGAGCTTTTCGGCGGGGAGCCCCACGGCCTGGTGGAACTTCATGCGGGTGTCACGCCACTGCTCATACCACGCCATTTCGGTACCGGGACGCACGAAAAACTGCATCTCCATCTGCTCAAACTCGCGCATCCGGAACGTAAACTGCCGGGCCACGATTTCATTCCGGAAGGCTTTCCCGATCTGGGCGATGCCGAACGGAACCTTCATCCGGCCCGTTTTCTGCACGTTCAGGAAGTTCACGAAAATACCCTGCGCGGTTTCGGGGCGGAGGTAAATCAAGCTGGCATCTTCGGCCAGCGACCCTACCTGCGTGGAGAACATCAGGTTGAACTGCCGCACTTCCGTCCAGTTATCCGTACCCGACACGGGGTCTTTAATGCCTTCGGCTATAATCAGGTTCCGAACGCCTTCCAGGTCATTCTCCCCCAGCAAACGGCCCATCTCCTGCAACAGAGCCGTACTTTTCGCTTCATCGCCCGCATTGGCGTACGCTTCGGCTTTCAGTTCCAGCAGTTGGTCGGCCCGGTATCGTTTTTTGGAATCCCGGTTGTCAATCATCGGGTCGTTGAAGGAGTCAACGTGGCCCGATGCTTTCCAGGTGAGCGGGTGCATAAAGATGGAGGCATCAATGCCAACTACATTGTCGTGCAGTTGGGTCATGGCTTTCCACCACAGTGTTTTGAGGTTATTCTTGAGTTCTACGCCATTCTGACCGTAGTCGTACACGGCCTGTAATCCATCATAAATTTCAGAGGATGGGAATACAAAGCCATATTCCTTGGCGTGGGCGATAATATCCTGCAGCGTAGCGGCTGGCGGTCCGTCATTACGGGGTACTTGTGTAGTATTCATACGTGGGCGCAAAAATACGGTTTTCTGCCCACGTGCCACTTTTAGACTGGCGATAATTTAACAACCCCGTTAGCCTATACGTTGGAAATGCCCATATCCACGCCTGCCAACAGAAGCTATGCGTAGGCGAGTAACTTACTACGGTCTGGTAGCTGGTTAAACCCAATCGTGGGTGTGTATCCTTCTGATTCGCCCCTCCCCCCTAAATCTCAAAAAAAATCTCCAGCCAACCCAGGCCTATAAGCCGGGTTCTGTCCTCCTGCCTTGCCGCCTGCGCGGCCCGGCAAAATGGCCTATCATTTATCTGGGATGCCGGTCACCCGACACCTCGTTCGACCTACCCGCGTCGGCATCCGGTTACCCGGAACGGAAACGAGCCGCCCCGCGTCCGACGCTTATTTGGTCTTTCAGCCCCTAAGGGTTGCCGTGCCCCACTGGTCGCCCACTGGGCGGTAGGCTCTTACCCCACCGGTTCGCCCTTACCCGAAATCGGGCGGTATATTTTCTGTTGCCCTGTCTGTCGAATGGCCGTTCCCAGCCATCCTCCTTCCCGTTAGGAAGTAGGGTGCTCTGCGCTGCCCGGACTTTCCTCATCCCGCCAAAGCGGAACGCGATAAGCCAGCCTGTGTTGGTTGGAGATGACAAAGGTACTACCGAATACCTACCAACGGGCTATACGTAGTTATAAAATGACTATGGGCCGCAACCCTCAAAGTCCCTCCACTTTTACGTTGATACGCCCACGGGCATTCACAACGGCCAGCAGGGAAGTTGGCGTCAGGTACACCTGGTCGGGTCGAATTTCGTCGATGCGGCCGTTGATGGTTATTCCTTTGGCAATCTGCTTGTTCCGGAGCTGCTCCTGCAATAGTTTTTGCATATCAGCAATCTGGGAGCCAACCGGAATGGTCAGCTCTTTCTGCAGGGTTCGGGCAAAGGTGCCTTTCAATAGCCAGCTTGCCGACCGTTGCAGCACGCTTTTGGTATCCAGATCATATTCCAGGTCTTTCAGAGAAATAGTCTGGTCATGAGAATCGTAATAGGGTCGGCCACGCAGGTAGATGTCGCCATTGACCGTTCCTTTCAGGCCAGCCTTGATAATCAGATGGTCATTTTGCCCGTACATATCCATGCTGGTAATCGTTATCGAGTACCGGTTATCACTGAATGAAAACGACTTTCCGACAAACTCGGCGGCTACGAGTTTGGCCGCTTCAGGATAACTGGCTTCGCTGAGCAGGCCAATCTGAAAATCATCCTTTACCTGCGGCACCACCGTCAGGTCGGGCAGGGATACGGCGGGTGGCACAACGGGTTTATTACCCGTTGTGGTGAGCATATGTCCTTCGATACCGATAGTGGCCCGGATTACGCGCCCCTCGAACCGTAAGGGAGTAATCAGTATCCGCTTCGGAACAACCTGGAGATACGTACGGTACTGTTCCGAAATCAGCCGTGGCTCACGCAGCGTATTCCAGGCATTCAGCACAGGCGTACGGAGGTCAACGTTCCGGCGAACCTGCTGGTCGATAGTTTTGGTGATGCTCCCCAGATTCTTGTCAATCAACCGGCTTACAATGTTTGTAATCGGGATGGAAAAACCCACAAAATTCACCGTCGGTCGGCGCACCCAGCTGTACCCATCGGCCTGAGTCTGGGTGTTAACGGACCAGTCACGGTCGAGGGCAAGATTGGTTTTGAACCGAAGATCAATTTCGAACTCCGTTTCTTTGTACTGCGTAAACCCCAGCACCGATATACCCGCTTTAGCCCAGATTTTCAGGGGAACCGTAAAATGTAGCAAACTGTCGCGGGCCGTAACAAGCAGGTTGCTCCGTTTCCAGACTTTGACCATAAACTGATCGCTATCATTGTCAGTCAGGCTGTTATCTTCATAAATAAGCCCGTTTACCTGGGCGTTGATTTGCCGCTCCACATCATCCATCGCAATGGAAACGGGAACATGAACGGTGGATAAAAAGCGCTCGTTTCGAACTTCCATTTCGGTTGTGTTATAGGACTCTTTGGGGGCTTTGGTATCCAGGCGGTCACCTGACGGCTGACAGGCAAAGACCAGGAAGCACAGCACCACGGAACACCGGCGTATCAGGCTGTATCCGGTCGCCAGGCCAGGGCCACTATTTAATTGTAACCTTGGTGGCACCATAGCCAAACTTCTGTTTCTGAGCGTCTTCAAAGAATTTAACGTTAGGATGCTGCCCCAGCCGCCGGTGTAACTCCGACCGCAGGGCACCACTGCCGATACCGTGAATAAACGTCACATCGCTCATGCCGCTGGCAACGGCGTTTTCAAGTGACCGCTCGAAGGTATCGAGCTGAAGTTTCAACAGGTCGGCGGGTGTGCGATTGCCGGGACCACCAGGCAGCAGTTCCTCAATATGCAAATCGATAACGGATGTTGGCCGCTCAATGGAAACACCAACCGGACCGGATTTTGGTTTGAGCATCTCCGCTTTCAACTCGTCGGGACGAATTGTAGTCATCCTCGACTGGGCGGGTGCAGCAGTTGCAGCCTGCTGTTGACCACTCCCTTCGCCGGGCTTGACAGGCACATTAGCCTCTTCATCCAGTTGGGTCTGGAAACCGGGTTGGCTGAGTACCGGCAACGTAGTTTTCTGCTTGAAAAACGTGGTGGCCCGCGCCTTGAAACGCTTTATCAGCGGTGGGCGTAATGACGATTTGCCAGCCCGGAACCACAATCCCTGCACCACAAAGGTTGGCCAGTCCTCAAACTGAGCGTGCGCATACAGGTCGTTCATTTTCTGCTGCGACTTGGGTTTCAGCAGACCGCTGTGCAATCCCCGAAACTGTACACCGCCCCCCGATGCCGCCGACTCTTCGCCCAGCGCGTACGCAAAATCCCAGTCCGTATTATTGATGAGGTGCAGCGTGTACTCCCGGTCATTGACGGGCACAAACCCCAGATAAATACCCTGATTCGACAGAATAGCGGGGGCCGCCGGAGCCGCCGTTTTCTGGGGGGCATAGGTGTTGGTTTTGAGCAGTCGCTCGGATTCGAGGGGTGAAACAGTTACCAATTCCGAGCGCATTACCGGAATACGGAATCCATCTTCAATTTCAATTTCAATCATGTCGCCGGGTAAAAACCGCGACACAACGCCCTGTTCTTTCGCCCGTAATAACCGGACTTTATCGCCAATATTCATAGTAGTCAGTCAGTTATAGATTTGGGGAATGGTTATTGATAACCACGCCCCAAATCTATAACCGCTGAACGGGAAAAAAGCTTTCGGCAGGGGGGAAAATGATGAATGATGACCGGGCTGGCGTTCCAGTGATGAATGATGAATGATTTTTTGTAAATCATTCATCATTCCGGAATTACTGCCTCGTTACTTTACTGGCGCCCGATGTTTTGGAATCCAGCGAGTTTACCTGGCCAAAATCAGCGCGGCTCGCGCCACCCGCATCGACTGATGCATTCTCTACATTCATGTTGACCGCTTCAATCTTGCTGGCTCCACCCAGGTCGGCCTGCAACTGCCGGGCATGTCCCCGCAGGTTGATGTTCGATGCCCCCGACAGTTCGATGGTCAGTTTGTCGACATCCCCATCAAATACGGTTCGGCAGGCACCGCTCATATCGATAGTCAACTCATCATACTTGTCGAAACCGGCCAGGCTGGCTTTCGATGCGCCGGACAGTTTCAATTCATTGATTTTAGGAACGGTAATGGTCAACCCGACGCGTTTACGGTTACCCCAGTCAAACAAACCACCCCGACGGTCAATTTTCACTTCGAGTGTGTTGCCGTTTACCCGAACATCCATATCGCTCATATCTTCCTCCCGGCCATCGGCCACTACTTTGTACGTGTCGCCCTTACGGAAACGAACCACAAAGGCTCCCGACACGTCTACCTTCGAGAAATCGGTAACGTTGAATTGACGGGTGTGGTCGCTGACCCGGTCGAAATCGTCGCCGAGTTCGTTGGATACGGCACTTTGTACTTCGTCGGTCAGGTCGGTCACGTCATTATCCTCGTCATTATCGTTACGGTCCTTTTCGCGGGGGTAGTTGATGCAAACCAGGCCGTCTTCTTTCGTAAATTTCCAGAGGCTGGTCTTCATCCGGTCAATTTCTTTCCCGCCAAATTCATTCCGGATAAACCGGGCAAACTCCTCCGTCATCCGGAATGGTTTTTCGTACGGTATCAGCAGGTCCATATCCAGGTCCTGCGCCCGAAAATGGGCATCCGGTGTCAGTTCTATTGTTTCATCGAATCGAACCGTGGAATCTTTTACGCTGTACACGTACTTTATCTGGCGGGCGTTCTTTTGCGCTTCGGCCCGGTTACGGCCCTGCGCCCGGAAACTCTGGACCAGGTTTATCGTTTGGCCTTCGTAGCCTTTCAGGTCAATGGATGGCCGCCAGTTATCATCGTTCTCTACGTTGTTCATGGCAAAGGTGGGAACGGCTGCCGGCACGTTCAGCACCTTCGTTTCCTCCACCGTACCCCGGCGCTGAAAACTGCCAATGAGTGGCATAACGGTTCCGCCAAACACGACCAGACTCACGAGCCACACCGCACCCACAGTAAGAGCCGTGCGGCTGCTTAGTACATTCCGCATCGTGATAAGCATCACCCCCAGAATAGCCAGGCCGAAAGCGGGAATAAAGCCCGCCAGAAAAGCCGACAGCATCATAGGAGCCGAGATGTCATCCCGAATCATGCCGATGGGGAGATTCCCGAGATTTGCGCCCGACTCAAAGCCAATGAAGGCTCCCAGTACGGCCAGACAAGCTACCATCAACGCAAAGGCAACGACCAGTAGCATAACCCCTGCAAATATCCGTATGATAGCCACAACGCCATTTAGCAACGGCCCCAGCGCACTGCCAAGCCCGCCAATAACGGTAGCAATAGCCCGGAACGGAAACAGCAGAATACGGGTCAGCGTATTTTCGCTGTTTGGATGGTCATTGATATTCAGGTTATGCTTGATGCTTTGCTCAATGTTAGAAAGCGTGATGGGTTGCCCCTGCATTTCCATCTTCTCGGTCAGCGTATTGGCCTGGGGAGCAATCATCCAGAGGACGATATAGAGCAAAAAGCCTACCCCGAAAAAGATAATCCCCAACACAAACAGTAACCGGATTATGCCCCTGTCGACCCCGAAATAAGCCGCGATGCCCGATGCAACCCCACCCAGGACTTTATCTTCGGGGTTTCGAAAAAACTTTTTTACGGTCTTGTCATCTTCAATGGTCATCACGCCGGGCAGGGCAATCCACATGGCAACGTACACGACGAAGGTGAAACCGCTCAGGCCACCAAAGAAATCATCCGGTCCGTTCGTAGCCCCGCTAAAGGCGGGCAAACCAACGAACAGGAGCACGAAAATGAGCCGTACCCACACCACGTCCATGTTGAAATAATGGGCCAGTCCGGCGCACACTCCGCCAAGCGTCTTCCGGCGTAAATCGCGCACCAGTCGGCGTGGTTCGAGGGCCGGGCCGGGGGCGTACGGTGTGGGGTTGGTAGCTGAATAAGGCCCCGCGCCCCGTGCGCTCTGCCCGGCACCCGTTGCGGAGTAGCGTCCGCCACTCGTTACTAGTATTTCCTCTTCTTCAACGGCTTCGAAATCGGCTACGGTACCCATAGCGGCCGTTAGTTCATTTACATCTTCGAGGGAAACAACCTGTTTATCGGCTGCTTTCAATTTGGCCAGGAGTTTTTCGGCGATGCGGTTTTCAATGTCCGTAACAATTTCCTGGCTGTCTTCGTAGGTCGAGAAATATTGCTGCACGGTAGTCAGGTAATTTCTCAGCTTGTCGTAGCCATCTTCTTCGATGTGGAAAATGACGCCACTAATATTAATACTTATGGTCTTTTTCATTGCGGTCCGACGGTTCGGTTGTGGGAAGAGTATAGGTTAAGTGTTGGCAGATGGTGCTGTGGCATCGGGCGAAGGGGAAACGGACACGGCGCCGTTGGCCATTTTGGTGTGCTTATCTAGCTTGTTGATAATCGTGTTGACCGATTCGGCCAGTTCCTGCCAGGTGTCGTTGAGCGATTCCAGCGAGTTTTGCCCCAGGTCGGTCAGGATGTAGTACTTACGTGGTGGCCCGGAAGTAGACTCTACCCATTTATAATCGAGGAGACCGGCATTTTTCAATCGGGTTAGCAGCGGGTACAATGTACCCTCCACAACCATAATTCGGGCGGAGGTTAGCTCGTCGAGCATATCGGAGGCATAAATTTCGCCCCGCGATATGATGTGCAGAATGCAGAACTCCAGAATGCCTTTCCGCATTTGCACCTGAGCGTTTTCGATATTCATTGGTGTATAAAGAATTTCGTGAATTTCTTAAGACAAATGTACAGTAAGGTACTATGTGATGCAAGGTACTTTGTTGATAAAAATAAATTTTGAGGATAAATGGTCAAAAATGCCGGTGAATGGTAATACAGGCGTTGGATGAGCAGCCACTGATAGGGTATTCCAACAGGGTGGCATTGGTAGCTGAAGCATCAGCGCCTGTCGTGATGCCTGAAATCGACCCGATGAGCAATTTATTACCCTGGGTTAGTTTACCTGATTCAAACCAGGCGGCTTTTTTTCGTTTCTTTGTAGCTTCCAATAGCTAGCAATTTCGTGAGAATAGGCATTTTTTTTGGTGGACCGGCGCGGGAGCGCGAAGTATCATTTGCAGGGGGTCGTACGGCGTTGGCCAACCTGGACAAGGGTTTGTTCGAGCCGGTACTGGTTTTTGTTGACGGTCGTGGACGATTCAGACTCGTCACCCCCGATTTTTTGCAGGTGAATTCGCTGCGGGATATATTACCGCAGGACGATTCTGGTTTTTCCGTGTACGATGAGTCACTGGCGACAGGTATACTTGATACAACGCTGCCCGAACTCCGGCCCGAACACTTTCGGGATCACTTCGATTTGGCTTTTCTGGCGATGCACGGCCCGGATTGCGAAGATGGGGCTATTCAGGGATTGCTGGAGTGGTATAAAATGCCTTATACCGGGCCGGGGCTGGCCGGGTCGGCGGTGGGTATCAACAAAATTCTGCAAAATGAACTGATTGCGCTGGTAAATGGGCAGCAGAAGAAAATGGCTACCATCAGCCGGGATGCCTACGAACAAACCGATAAAGCGCAGTTTTTTACATCCCTCATCGAGCATCTGGGTTTGCCCATTGTGGTGAAAGCTCCGCATCAGGGGTCTTCCATTGGCGTTGCCATTGTGCGGGAAGCCGACCTGACTCAGTTTTGCCGGGCCGTTGAACAGTGCTTTTTCACGACCAGTGTGCAACCCGATGGCTGGAATAAACTGAGTGAGTGGACGTCTCTATCAACCGATGAAAAGCGCGAACTGGCCCAAAAAATGGTCAGCTTAGACGCTGGCATCAGTTTTCCGGTTGTTATCGAGCAAACCGGCGAAGTAATTACCCACCCCAAAGGCTTGCTGGAACGGTTCGATTCGCTGATTCAGTCGTTTGGCCATACGCTTACCATAAGCTCTACCAATGCCGAAGATGAAGTGCTGTTTGAGGAGTTTATCAGTGGGCAGGAGTTCTCCTGTGGCGTTATTCAGGACGATGACCAAATTGCCATTGCGCTCCCCCCAACGGAAATTTATAACGTAACCAGCTTCGACTTCGACTCGAAATATAAACTCGACACCACGAAAAAGCGAATTCCGGTTGAAACAAGTCTGGAAAATAACCGCAAGATTCAATTGGCGGTATCGGAGGTGTTTACCCGACTGGGTATCAACGTCTACGCCCGAATCGATGGATTTTTGACCGCAGCCGGTGATGTGTTGCTGCATGACCCGAACACTATTCCGGGCATGTCGCCTTCGTCGTTGATTTTTAAGCAGATGGCCGAAATAGGGCTGAACTTAACGAATGCATTGACTTACCTGATCCGGCAATCGCTCCGTGAACGGATACGCACGGGCAAAGATACCTTTCGGCTGAAACGTATGCTGGCTGAGCTGGATGCTCAATTGGCCCATCGGAAAGCAAATCCGTTGCCGGAGCGGGTTGTTTCGTTCGGAAATGATAACGAGAGTTTTATAGCCGCCAAACGCCAGTACAATGAGTTGGCAGCATCGGGTACGGTTCTACCGTCGCTGATGTACATAAAAAGCAAACTGGAATCGCACGAGATTCCGGTAAATCTGCTGTTTAAAGACTCCATTGCCGATCTGGAAACCGCATTGGCTCAGCCACGCCACCCCTTGCTGGTTGAAACCTACGTACAAGCCCGGCACATCACGGAACGCTACGTATGAACAATGATGAATTATGAATGATGCATTAACTGGCTCATCATTGATAATTCATCATTGATAATTTACAAAAATACCGGCATACCCGTCCGGACGGACTCATCGCAGGCGAAAGCGATTTCCAGGCTGCTTACGGCATCCTGCATGTGGTCGGTCAAATCGAGGTCTTCCTGAATAGACTTCAGAAAATAGCGTTGTTCCCGGTTGCACAGTTCCTGGTGGTCGGGCTCATCCTGCATATCAATCCAGGTATCGGTTTCTACGAACTGGTCATTGGCATCCAGCGCAGCCCGGTGTACCCGTAGGGATTCGGTTTTGGTATGAGAGTCTACATTGTCGGATTTCCCGGCAGCACCGGCATTCTTGGCAACAATCGATACGCAGCCATCCGGCCCAATAACATCTTTAACAAAGAAAGCGGTTTCACTCATCATTGGTCCCCATCCGGCTTCGTACCAGCCCACAGACCCATCCTCGAACCGAATCTGCAACTGACCATAATTGTAATTACCAGTGGGAATGTCATTCGTCAGCCGGGCACCAATCGCGTTTACCTGGGTTGGTTTCGACCGGGTCATCTGGCACATGACGTCGATATAATGCACCCCACAGTCGACAATAGGGCTTAAACTTTTCATCAGATTCCGGTGTACGGTCCACATTGTACCATGGCTCTGCTGATTGAGATTCATGCGCATAACCAATGGCTTACCCAAGCCCTGCGCCAGCTCCACAAATTTCTCCCAGGATGGGTGATGGCGCAGAATATACCCCACAACCAGCTTTTTTCCGGCTTTTTGTGCCGCAGCCATAACCCTCTTTGCCCCTTCTACCGTATCGGCAATGGGTTTTTCCATGAAAACATGGCAGCCTTGCTCAAAAGCCATGAGCGCAAACGATTCGTGGGTATCGGGGTAGGTAGAGATACAAACCGCGTCCGGCTTTGTGTCATTCAGGGCAGTTTCATAATCGTCATACAGGGTATAACCACCGCCCAGTTTTTCGTTTAGAACAACCTTACTGTTTCCTGTTGATACAATACCGCAAATCTCGAATCCGTCGATTAATTGATAGGCTAACGCGTGCGATGCCCCCATATTGCCGCATCCAACGACAAGCACCCGTATGGGTTGATTTTCTGATAACATAATAACTGGTTTGTTAAGCTGAAGCAAAAATACGGTACAGCGCGTAGGCCCTCCCAAAATAGCGGCCAGAAAAAGCGTTTATTTAGCCTTCTTTATTGTCTCCTTGGCTTCCTCAACATCATCACGATCCGGTGCCGGTACTGACGCCGTGTCTGGTTTCGCTTTCTCACCTGTGTAGGTGAGGGACGTAAGGATGGGAAAGTGATCGGATCCAACGTACGGCATACGGTTGATCTCCTGTATCTCGAAATGCTGGGATACGAATATGTGGTCCAACGGCCAGCGCATTAAAAAGTGATCTGCGTTGTACGTGTTGAATAGCCCCCGCCCAACCCGCGGATCAAGCAGGCCGCTCATGCGCAGGAACAGACGGGTTGTGTGTGACCAGGCTACATCGTTCAGGTCACCGGCCACCATCACGGGACCCTGCTTTTTCAGAGCATCTTTAGCTACCAATAACAGTTCGGCATCGCGCTCCGTGGAGCGATAGTGCTCGGTTGGGCTCGGGGGCATTGGATGGACCCCATAAAAGTGCACCAGCTGCCCTGACGGCAGTTCAAGCTGGGCGTACATAGAAGGGATATCGTCCTCAATCAGGAAGCGCACTTCCTCATTTTTGATTGGCAGCCGGGAATAGAACAACATTCCGTAGGTGTTATCGAGCGGATATAAAACGCGGTGGGGATAACTGCTCTCCAGGGATTTTAACTCCTTTTCCCAATACTTGTCAGGTTCGAGCAACAGGACGATGTCCGGCTCGTACCGGTCAACCATTGCGATAATTTCCCCCACCTTCTTGTTATCCATCAACACATTCGCAACCAGCAGCTTGATGGTGTTCTCCTTAACAGCACCACTATTACGATGTTGGGATAAGGACGCTACCTGCTTTCGAGCCAGTGGCGTAAAGGGGAAAATTAGCCAACACTGGTATACCAGGCACGCAAGTAACCCTACCGGTGCCATAACCATTGGCCACCCAAGTTGTCGGCTCAGAAGTCCCCAGCCCACCAGTCCTGCCAATGCGAGTACGGACAATTGCAGGTGTGGAAAATCCCAGATTCGTATCCACCAGTAGTCTATCCCCAGGAGATTGATAAAGGACAGCACGAACAGAATGCCGGTATAAATAAGTAAAACGAGGTCTACTGTTTTCATAACTTGTTTCGAAAAGGGCTGAATGGAGGTATTACTGCCTGGATTTCTCCCGCTTCATTAATTCAGGAAAATAGGACTTATTTAGTAAGCACCAGAAGGAGAGTAGTGTTCAAAAAAAAGCCCAGATTTGAATCTGGGCTTCGAGACGCATGCCTACTTTATTCAACGTTTACGACAATATATTCTTAAATTCTTCCTGCTCTACAAACGGCTGACTCCGTAATCGCTTACCGGTAGCTTTAAAAATAGCATTGGCAATGGCCGCTCCGGCAGGTGGTAAAGACGGCTCACCCAGGCCGGTCGGGTCAATCTCGTTTTGCACAAAATGCACTTCTACTTCCGGAATCTCGTTTAGGCGAATCAGGCGGTACTCGTTGAAATTTTTCTGTTGCGCTACGCCTTCCTTAAAGGTAATGTTTCCGTACATGGCATGGCCAATGCCATCAACAATACAACCACGCACCTGCTGTTGTGAACCACTCTGGTTGATAATCACGCCACAATCGGCGGCTGAGTACACCTTCTGCAATACAGGTTTACCTTTCTGCATAACGGCTTCGCCCACCTGTGCTACGTACGACCGGTGCGAGAAATAAACACTGAATCCCTGCGCCACTGGTTTACCGTCGGCACCTTTTTTCTTACCCCATCCCGATTTTTCAACAGCCAGGTCAATAACCCCTTTCATCCGGTCAACTTCATATTTGAGTGCGCCAACCGGCTTCTGTTTAGCTTTTTCCAATAATTCCAGTCGAAACAGAACCGGGTCTTTACCAGCCGCCTGCGCAACTTCGTCCAGAAAAGACTGTTCGGCAAATGCCAGGAAGTTAGTGATCGGCGCACGCCAGGGACCGGTTGTAACGGGTGATTTATGGTCGGCACTGTCAATTAGTAAGTTATCAACAGCTCCGGCGGGGAAGTTATCCTCCCGCGTCGCATTACCGGCGTTAATACTGGCCCCCCGGAGTTTATAGCCAATCATGTTTCCCTGGGCATCCAGGGCCGCTTCAAATCGGTAGCGAACCGCCGGACGGTAGCTTCCGCCCGTCATGTCGTCTTCGCGGGACCAGATGAGTTTTACGGGTGCCTTCATCATTTTCGACACCTGCACCGCTTCTACCACGTAGTCAGCTTTTAAACGACGGCCAAAGCCGCCCCCCATACGGGTGAGTTGTACCGTTACTTTGTCGGGTGAGATGCCTAATAGTTTAGCCGTTTCGTTACGCGCCAGTTCCGGCGTTTGGGTTGGACCGACCAGTTCAACCCCGTCTGGCCGGACGTGGGCGAAGAAGTTCATTGGCTCCATTGGCGCGTGCGACAGGAATGGACACTGGTATTCGGACTTAACTACTTTTGCCGCCCCTTTAAAGGCTGCTTCCACATCGCCGTCTTTGCGCCGGACAGTTGCATTAGTGCTGTCCAGGAGTTCTTTCAGGATACGGTCATGATCAGAAGAGCTTTCCAGCGTGTCCGCTTTCTCCCACTCTATCTTGAGCGCATCCTTGGCCTTTTTCACTTGCCAGGTCGATTTCCCGACAACAGCCACATTATTATCAAACGTTATGACATCGATAATACCCGACATCGCTTTGGCAGCCGCCGAATCGACAGATTTCAACTTGTAGCCAAAAGCGGGCCGTTGCAGCATGGCAAACAACATACCTTCCCGGTAGAAATCCAGGCCAAACAACGGCTTTCCCGTCGTAATTTTCGGATTGTCGACATTTCGGATGGAAGTCCCGATCAGTTTGAAGTCTTTTACCTCCTTCAATTTAACAGTTGTCGGAACAGTCAGTTTAGACGCATCCGTAGCTAGTTCACCGTAGCTCAGTTTGCGGTTACTGCCCGAATGCAGAACAAACCCTTTATCGGTTGTACAGTCAGCAACCGGAACGTTCCAGCGTTTGGCGGCTGCCTCCAGCAGCATCTGACGCGCTGTAGCACCAGCCGTACGCAGTCGTTTCCAGGAATGCGGTATGGAGCCGCTTCCGCCGGCAACCTGACGCTCAAACTTCTTCGTATCCAGGGGCGCCTGTTCAACAACGATTTTAGTCCAATCGGCATCTAACTCTTCAGCAACTACAATGGGAAATGCCGTTTTGATACCCTGACCCACTTCCGGGTTGGGAGACAGAATGGTAATTATACCTTGTGGGTTTATGGATAGATAGCTGTTGAACTCGGCACCAGACAGGGCAGCTATATCGGCTTCAGTGAGCGTAGTAGCCGCCTGCGTTTTTGTCCAGTTAAAACCCAATACCAGGCCTCCACTCGTCAGAGCGGCTATCTTCAGAAAATCTCTACGGTTCGTATTTTCTAACGTCTGCATAACTATTTCGATTTTGACGTTTTAGAGGATGGAGTTGCTGACGTTTGTGATGCTGCCATCACCGCTTCCCGAATCCGGTGGTAGGTACCACACCGGCATATATTACCCGTCAT
>CAWARB010000018.1:0-150132 GCA_963784335.1 uncultured Cytophagales bacterium
ATTACTTCACGTTATTCCCGCCAGCGGGCGTGGTGGAGCTATCCGCCTTTGCCGGGTCGGTGTACGTAGCCAGTTTTCTGCCCACTATTTTCGGGGGATTGTATTTCCGCTGGGGCACGGATTTAGGCTCGGTAGCGTCGATGGTGACGGGGATTATCGTCAACATCATCTGGCGGTTTGGCGTGCGGCCCAACTACGAATCAATGGCCGACGTGCACGAAGTTTTCCCGGCCTTCATCGCTTCGTTTGTGGTCTATGTCATTGCCAGCCTGCTCACCGCCAGCCGCAAGCCCGGCGCCGACCATTTACGGGTAGTATTTGGAACGGACGAACCCGTAACGCAACAAATTGGTACGTAGGCGTTGCCCTGGCAGGGACTTTAGGCGTAATTTACCGGGGACAAACCATCAACCCATCGCTTGATAGAGACCTTTCTTCTTTCTGGTGCCGTTTTGTTGAGAATCCTTTCCAACGCTACCGGAAACGCCTTTCAGAAAAAACTCACCGCCAGCGGAAATCATCCGTTGGCGGTCAATTTTCTCACGTACCTGCTTTTGTCAATTGGCTGCCTCCCGATTGCCATCGGCATCCACTGGCAGACTCTACCAGACCAATTCTGGTATTACTCGGTTCTGGGCGGCATATTGGGTGCCCTGGGTAACGGTTTTCTGGTCAGGGCACTCCAAAAAGGGGATCTGTCGGTTCTGGCTCCTATCAATTCGTACAAGTCGGTGGTTGGTATCATTATCGGTATTTTCCTGCTGGGCGAAGTGCCCAACGGGTGGGGCGTGTTGGGTATTATCCTGATTATTTACGGTAGCTACCGGGTACTAAACACCACCGAAGAACGGTTTTCCCGGGCTTTGCTGAAGAAACCCGAAATCCAGTTTCGCCTGTGGGCTATGATCCTGACGGCGGTGGAAGCCGTATTCGGCAAAAAAGTGATACTGGCCTCGTCAACCACCATTGCTTTCGTTAGCTGGTGCTGGTTCGGGGCTGTTTTCTCCGGGCTGTTGCTGCTTTTTTATCGGCTGGATATAAAAAGTGAACTGAAAAAAATCAGCCAACCCGATCTTACCCAATACGCCTTTCTCGTTGCCTGTGTGGGCACTATGCAATGGACTACCAACTACGTTTTTGATCGTATGCCCGTTGGCTATGCGTTGTCATTATTCCAGCTCTCGGCCATTGTCAGCGTGCTTCTGGGGTACCGATTGTTCAACGAGCAGGCCATCCGGCAAAAGCTGATCGGGTCAGCTATCATGATCATTGGCTCCGTTGTCATTATTTTGCTGAAAAAATAGCGCAAAGTGGGGTAATTACCTGACTTTCAAGAAATGGCCTCACTCCAAACAGGATGCCTGACCCCTTTTTCGCCGGTCAAAGCCGCTTGACAATGGGTTGGTTCCACCCTATATTTGACACATGTTCAACCTTAACTATTCTCCCCATGCGATTCAACCTTATTGCCTGCCTGATTAGTCTTGTTGTTGCGCTTGGCCTGTCTGCCTGCACCGACCACCGTTTGGGTGGCACTTTATCTCCCGTACGATTGCGGCTGAAAACCGTTCAGGGAGGCACCGTGAATACTACCTATACCTACGACGGCCAGCATCGACCCGCAACGATCACCAAAGCGGATGGTAGCCTGAGCGTGTATAGTTACAATGAGGGTACCTTCAAGACTACTCAGCTCAATCAGTATCCCAATCCGGCCGATAGAACAACCGGTACCGCTTGGGTATTTCCATCTAATTTTGGCGATTTTTCCCCATTCATTGTCAGGTTGTATCCAATCACAAACTCCGTTATATCGTCTCCCGTTGCTATCAGGAATGAAACCTATGAGCTCGATGCCAGCAATCATGTTACGCACGTTTACAGAGGTGGCGGTAATACAAGTACTTTTCAAACCGGTATTAATGACGGCTATACCTATACCGGGGAAAATATCACCCAAGGAAGCACAGTTAATGGCCGGTCTATTTTGAGCACCAGTACGTATGAATACGATGCCAGTATCAATCCCTTCTTTAGCCTGACCGACCCCGAAATCCTTAATTTACAACGATTTAGCCGCAATAACGTCATTAAAGAAACGAAGGTAAGGCCGGGTATGCCGGGATCAACCGATTTAATCCGCTACGAATACGCGTATAATCAGCAGGGATTGCCCACAAAACGAACAACCACCGTAAACGATGTAGTCACCGAGACGCTCACCTTTGGATACGAGTCCTATTAGCCAACCGCTGGTACACTCAGCGGTCATGGGCCGGACTGAATCAGGCTGAGCCTAATTCAGTTCGGCCCATGACCGCTTCTGTTTCGGCCGTTTTCACGGTGGTTGGGCCCTCATCCTAACCGGTTCCGTCGTGGTTGTTCGGCTAAAGAATTGGCTGGACGAAAACCCGCGGGAACGCCAGCCACTTTTTGTCAGTTTCTACTAAAACGCTGCATGATACCTGATGGGAACGCGTTTTCCATACGAATGAAACTGGTTTAATTTACTCCGTGATCCGTATTTAACTCATAGCCTGTAAAGCGTCATTTACCCTACTCCGTGGAAAGCAATCGAATTGATGCGTTAAAAAGTTACAATATTCTGGACTCGCTGCCCGAACAGGACTACGACGATATAACCAAACTCGCTTCCGAAATCTGTCAGACGCCAATCTCACTCATCACACTGGTCGACGATACAAGGCAGTGGTTCAAATCCAACTACGGCCTGCCTATTCAGGAAACACCCCGTGAGTTTGCTTTCTGCGCCCATGCCATCATCAACCCAAATGAAACGATGGTG
The DNA here is from genome assembly GCA_963784335.1 of uncultured Cytophagales bacterium. Taxonomy (GTDB): domain Bacteria; phylum Bacteroidota; class Bacteroidia; order Cytophagales; family Spirosomataceae; genus Spirosoma. Next base: position 2,807 of record CAWARB010000018.1, read on the forward strand.
GTTACGGATTCGAGAGACGATGAACGATTTGCTCTAAACCCGCTGGTGACGGGCGATCCAAACATTGTTTTCTATGCGGGTGTGCCGCTGGTGGATTCGGATGGTTTCGCCCTGGGTTCCCTCTGCGTTATCGATCACACCGCCCGCCAGTTGTCCCAAAGTCAGCTGGCAGCCCTGAAAACCCTGGCCAGGCAGGTGATACATATGCTGGAGTTGAGAAAAAGCAATGCAGCCCTGCAAGAAAGCGAAGAGCGGTACCGAATCCTGTCGGTTGACCTGGAGCAAGAGGTACAACAGCGGACGAAAGAGTTGCTCACGGCTAATGCCGACTTACTGGAAGCCAATAATTTACTGACCCGGTCGAACGATAACCTCCAGAAGTTTGCCTACGTAGCCTCGCACGATTTGCAGGAGCCGTTACGAAAAATTCAGGCATTCGGTGATCTATTGAAAAATGAGTTGGCGTCAGCGTCCAGCGAAGGGCTGGATTATCTGGATCGGATGCAGAGTGCCGCCGGCCGCATGTCGACCCTGATTCGGGACCTGCTCAACTATTCGCGGATATCCAACCGGCTGGACACGGGTAAAGCCCTGTCGCTGAATGATGTTGTGGAGGAGATATTAATCGATCTGGACCTGCCCATTGCCGAGACCGGGGCCATCATGAGCGTCGGTGTATTGCCAATCATTACCGGGGAGGCCTCCCAGTTGAATCAGCTCTTCCAGAATCTGATTAGCAACGCCCTTAAATTTCGCCGGGCAGATACTGTTCCCCACATTCAAATCACCGCCCGAACGGTAAAATCGGCTGATTTAGCCAACACCGTAAAACCGGCACGATCTGCCGATATGTACCACCAGATCGACATTATTGACAACGGTATTGGCTTTGAGGAAAAATACCTGACCCGTATTTTCGAAGTTTTCCAGCGACTCCACAATCGCAGCACTTTTGCGGGTACGGGTATTGGCCTGGCCATCTGCGAAAAAGTCGTTACCAATCACGGCGGGGCTATTACGGCTGCAAGTCAGCTCAATCAGGGGTCGGTTTTTAGCGTCTTTCTTCCCGTTTAGATTGCTCCGTGCAGTCATGATAAATACACCCGGTATGTGCCTGGTTGTCCCTGCTCCAACAACGTCAGTACAGTGGAATAAAAGTGTTTGACTATTTTCTGTCATTCCGACGCAGGAGGAATCTTCGGATTAATCTAATTTTTGTGCTGTCGCCGAAGATTCCTCCTGCGTCGGAATGACAGAAAACGTACGTTATAATGTAGTCAATTACTTGTCAGCCATCAGCAGAACTGGCTGCATCCAACGTGTTTTCGAGAAGCAGTCATCAGGGTACTATCGGTTTTGACGGTTCACTGACGTAAGAAGGAATCCCCACGCGTTCGTACAGTTTAGCCAGCCGGTGCGCATGTTCGTCATACGCGCTTTCAAACAGCGACACCGCCCGCTCCGCTCCTACTACATTGGTAGCGGATAACACGTTTGGCGGATAACCAGCCTGAGTGAGCAACCCGGCTACCTCGGCCTTGATGCAGTTGACCAGCACCGCCCCTCCCACCGTTGACCCCGGAGCCACCGGCGTATCCAACCCCGGAACGGTTACCATTGCATCGCCTACGGGCGCACCGGTATCCAGAACCAGGTCCGCAAAATCACTCAGCTTCTTCCCATCGGGGCGCTTACTAGTGCTTTTTTCGGCGTGTTGCTTCGTAATCAGCGCTACCACTTTAATGCCCCGCTGTTGAAATAGTTCAGCCATTTCAATGGGAACGACGTTGCAGCCACTGGACGAAATGACCAGCGCCGAATCCTGCTCCGACAGGTCATAATTACGCAGAATACGCTGGGCCAGGCCCGGCACGTTTTCCAGAAACATGGCCTGCCGCTGTCCGTTGGCCCCTACCACCAGGTTATGAAACGAAAGCGACAACTCCACAATAGGATTGAAACCCGCAAAGGAGCCGTAGCGGGGCCACATCTCCTCCACCATAATGCGGCTGTGACCACTGCCGAACAGATGGACCATCCGGCCCGCCAGAATCGTCTGGCTAAACCACTGGGCTGCCTGTTGAATGGCATCAACCTGCTGCCCGGCCGTATCCAGCATCGCGCTGGCTTTTTGAAGGTACTGGTTCGTTAAGGACATGAGCAGGCGTTGGGATAAGCGCGGTAAATAAGCGATAATGTGTAAGTCCAAAAGTACACATCATCGCTTATTTACCGCCACCTGCGCTACGCCTTCACTACGTCTGCCGGTTCATACGCCCGGTACCAGTCGATGTGGCGGGTCAGGTACATGATAACGCCCAGGATGAGCAACAGCCCAAAACTGCCCAGCAACAGGGAGTAATCTTCCAGTTGAAGCAGCGAATAGAAAAATCCGTACAGCAATGCCAGCACGGTGCTGAATAAAACCGTCAGGCGCAAATTCCGGAAAACATAGCGGACATAGCCGGTAATCAATGCCAGGATAATAACACTGCCAATCAGGTACGCCCAGTCGAACGGCATGTGCTCGGAGATGGATAGCAGCAACAGGTAAAACAGGCAGATGGCAAACCCAACCAGCAGATACTGAATGGGATGAATACGCCGACGGTCGAGGATTTCGACGAAGAAAAAAGCCACAAACGTCAGCATAACGAACATGATACCGTACTTGGCGGAGCGCATCGTTTTCTGATACTCATCCACCGGAAGCAAAAGTTTAACCCCAAACGCCGGTAATTCACTCGGTTGCTGACCGGGACTGACCACCTCTCCCCTCCCCCCCGACCTGGTTAAAAAGTTACCGATACCCTGCTGCGGAAAATTTCGGTTAAACTGCAATACTTTCCAGTTGGCCTCAAAACCACTGGCCGTAACGCGTCGCTGGTCGGGCAGGTAGGATCCGGTAAAACTGGGCGTAGACCAGGGCGATTGCAGCCGTACCCGCGTTTCTTTCCCCAGGGGCAAAAAACTCAGCTGGGTACTCCCGTTCAGGTTAAGCGTGGTTTCGAAGGCGTACGTATCGGCGTTTAGCGCCAGCGGAATACTGACGCCCGAGGGTAGCATGCCGCCCCCCGCCATGCCGGGTTCGGCGTCGAAAGGCTGGCCGTTTAGCCGAACCGTAATGGCTTCCCGAATGCCTTTTACATCACTGATACCGAGCGACAAAAAAGCCTTATCCCACTGCATCGCACTGGCCGACAGCCCCAGAGAGGCTACCGAAGGTTTCCTGAACTTTCCTTTAATGGTAAGCCGGGTGTTGTAGAGCATAACGGTAAAAATGCCCCGGCTGCGTTTCTCCGGCTGCACACGCCCGTCGAACTGCAAGTCGTCGGGCAAAAAATGAGCATACTCCGTCTGACGCTGAGCCTGTCCGTTCGCATCGTTCACCGTCGTTTCGTAGGGTACCGTTAGTATCGGCCCACCAATGATCTGCTCCGCTCCCCACTTGGCACTCACCTCGGCCACAGCCGCGTTGCGCGTTGACTCGCGTTCCGAAATCAACGACTGCAACATGGCCGTTGGAATCAGCAGAACTAGCACCAATATACCGATAACGGCCAGTTTTAGCATGGTGGAAGTACGACCCCAGCGATTTACGCGGTCGAACAGGGATACTGATTGCTCCGGGGGAAATGAAGGTTCCATATAGTTTATATTTAAAAGTACTTTGTAATACAAAGTAAACGATGTCTTTTCTGATTTTGCAATTTTTGGGGTAAGTTTTTTTTTACAGCCCGACATCAATCGTTGAATCGGCTACTTTTGCCGTTCGCCAACCTGAAAGCTATGTCTGTCAACGCGTTTTTATTCGACCTCGACGGGGTCATCGTCGATACCGCTATCTACCATTACCAGGCCTGGAAACGGCTGGCCAACGAACTGGGCTTCGATATTTCGGAAGAGTTCAACGAAGGGTTGAAAGGCGTTAGCCGCACCGACTCGCTGGAGTTGATTCTGGCCCACGGCGGCCTTACGTTACCGGACGAGCGGAAGCAGGAACTGGCCACTCAGAAGAATGAGTGGTACCTGGAACTGGTCAGCCGGATGACGTCCAGTGACATTTTGCCGGGGGTACCCGCGTTTTTCGCTCAGGTTCGGCAGGCGAGTCTGAAAACCGCGCTTGGCTCCGTCAGCAAAAATGCCCCGCTGATTCTGGCACGGATTGGCATGATCGACGCCTTCGATGCGATTATTGACGGAAACAAAATCAGCAAAGGCAAACCTGACCCGGAAGTATTCACCAAAGGAGCGGAAGAACTGGGCCTTAGTCCGGCCGCCTGTGTCGTGTTTGAGGATGCGGTTGCGGGGGTAGAAGCGGGCAAGCGGGCGGGTATGTTCGTGGTTGGCATCGGCACGCCCGATGTCCTGACGAAAGCCGATATGGTTGCCCCTTCGCTGGAGACGCTAACGGTAGCAGAGATACTGATGAAGGCGTCCGCCTGATGGATGAATTGGGCAAAAAAAATGGGTGTCGGTTGCTTACAACCGACACCCATTTTTTTTACACCGGTTACTCAAGCCAGTTCGGGCAGGGTGTTCCGGTATTTCACCTCCACTGCGTGCAGTTCAATCAGGGGTTTCATGAATTCCTCCAGGAAGCGGATATCCAGTTGACTGGCCGCGTCGCAAAGGGCTTCGGAAGGACAGGTGTGCGTCTCCACAAACAGCCCATCCACACCCGCTGCCACGCCGGCACGGGCCAGCACGGGCAGGTATTCCCGTGCCCCGCCTTTAGCATCGGCCGATGGAATGCCGTACTTACGGATAGCGTGCGTTACGTCGAACACAACCGGGTAATTGGTGCGGGCCATGTGGTAAAAAGCCCGCGGGTCAACTACCAGATCGTTGTAGCCAAAGGTGAAGCCACGCTCGGTCAGAATGATCTGATCGTTGCCCGAATCTTCAATCTTTTTTACCGGGTGCTTCATGTTCTCCGGGGCCAGAAACTGACCGTGCTTCACGTTAACGACCTTACCTGTTTTGGCAGCGGCCACTACCAGCATGGTTTGCATGCACAGATACGCCGGAATCTGGAGTACATCAACGACTTCGGCAGCCGCAGCACACTGGTCGGGGTAGTGAACGTCGGTCAGCAGGGGGAAGCCGAACTGTTCCTTTACTTTAGCCAGAATCTTCATGCCTTTATCGAGGCCGGGGCCATTGTAGTAATTCAGGCTGGAGCGGTTGTCTTTCTGGAACGATGACTTATAAATGATTTTGATGCCAATCCGCTCCTGAATTTCGCGGAGTTGCTCGGCCACCGTCATCATTATTTTTTCATCCTCAATAACGCAGGGACCGCTGATGAGAAACAACTCATCGGCTCCGCACTCGATGTCGCCAACGCGAACAATTTTCTGAGACATAATTTTTATTTGTTAAGCGGTCAGCAACTCGCATGGCTAATTTTCTGCGATAACGATCAAAATGCTGCGAGGTGATTGAGAACTCGGAAAAACTAGACCAGAAACCGACCCGAGTACCGGGACTATTTTGTTTTCTATGCGAATTCATCGTCCAATCGCATCAAAACAGTCGCCACAATGCGGACAGATGGAATTCAAACGGAGACCAGCTCTCCGAAGTCTTTGTCGTTCGAAATAATTACCCTGTTTTCACTAACAGCATGCGTCACACCTGGAGTCAGATAAGCTGGAGATGTTCTCCAACAGACAAAGACATCATACCCTTCGCCACGTAGCCATCGTCCCACCGACGTGTCCTGTACACTCATCGACTAGCCACTTCATCAGGCTGCCAGTGGAACAAGCGTACTACTTTCAAGCATTTGGCTGGCATAAGCCAGACAAGCCAGAATATCCTCTTCCACAATGTAAGGATACTCAGCCAGGATTTCCTGATGTGTTACCCCCTTTGCCAGTAATCCTACAATAAAAGGAACAGACAAGCGGGTTCCGGCAATGACCGGTTTGCCAGTCAGTACAGAGGGTTTGATACAATTCGTTGACTGGTTTCCATACTCGTTGGTTCGGTTTACAACCGGCGGAACAACTCTTTCAGCCCATCAATCGTGATGACCTCCTGCCAGTTGTCGCCAATGGCGTGCAGCCACATGTGTGGCAGCCCGTACGATACGTGCGCCATCTGGGTAAGGATGTCGTCGTTCCAGTCATTCGACAACCCCTGGGGCAAATCAATCTGGTGATACGCGACCATGTGTCGAAACTCGGCCACACCCTTTTGGATAATAATCCTCCAGGTGATTCATGATAAGGCAATTGGCATAGCAGTGGCGCATGCCCAGAATTTTGGACAGCCCGTAGCTGAGCGCGTGGCAAACGCCTACTTCGGAATACGTCAGGCTTAGCCCGCCCATCAGCGAAGCCACCATGAGCTTGTCGTCGTTTTCCGGCGTTTGTCCCGATTGATCACCGAGGTAAATTTCCCGGCAGAGTTTCATGGCCTGCTCGGCGTAGGCGTGCGAATAGGCGTTGTTCAGATTGCCGTTCTCTGATTCGATGCAGTGAATATAGGTATCCATACCCGTATAAAACCACCAGTTTCGCGGTACGGAAGCGATGAGTTCCGGATCGAGGATGACCTGGTTGAACACGGTCCATTCGCACTTGAGACCCAGTTTCTTCTCCGGTCCGGTCAGCACCGCCGTCATCGACACTTCGGCACCGGTACCCGAAATGGTGGGAACGCCCACATGGTAGATACCCGGTTTTTTGATCAGGTTCAGGCCCTGATACAGCGTCGAGGAGCCTTCGTTGGTCAGCATCAGGGACAGGGCTTTGGCAATATCCATGATACTCCCCCCACCAATACCAACCACACCCGACGGAAGCCCTTTTTTCGCCAGAATCTCATCCCGCAGCTGGTCAATCTGGCTGGTTGTCGGCTCGTGTTCTTCGACGCTGATGTAGTAGGTCAGGTCATTATCGTGGGCGGGCACCCGACTTTCGAGCGGTTTGCCTTTGAAGTAGTTATCGACCAGAAAAACGAAATAGCCTTCGTTCTCGGCCCGATAAGGAGCTATAATTTCATCGAGTTGGGAGAAACTTCCCCGACCAAAAACGGTCTTCTCGATGCCCTTGAAATTCTTATGCGTGGTCTGTGCTTGCGTTGCTACCATTGCCCTTGTGTTACAAGCCATCCGGCCTGACTAAAATTATGCTTCTACTAGTACTGCTTTCCGAACGGCGGCTTCGATGCTGGTGGCCAGTGTCGCTACTTCCTCCGATGTCCAGGTAGCCCGGATGCCGAACGAAATCAACCGGCCAATGACGGCCTGCGCGTTGGGGATGTCGAGGTTCTTGTAATCCTGCGGTGCTCCAAACTTCTCGATGGGCAGGGCCGAGGCCGTCCGCATCTCTTTAATATGGTCCCACTGGTTGATGAAGTGATACATGTTCGTGAACCAGTAGTTGAACCCACCCACACCAGCCGCATTCAGTTCCTGTACCACACGCCCGGCTGCTTCGGTATCGGGGAGCAGCATATTCAGGAACGTAGCCGAATCACCATCGGGGTCGGGTATCCGCGCAAACGAAACGCCCGGCACCTGACCCAGGGCCTCCATCAACTGTTTCTTATGACTGTTGTTACTACGGATTATTTCGGGAACCCGGCGGGTTTGCACTAGTCCTACGGCCGCGTGGAGTTCACTGATGCGGTAGTTGAAGCCCAGAATGGGGTGCTTCTCCATGCCCCGGTTGCTGCCAATATGGTCGTGGCCGTGGTCGGAATAAGAGTCGGCATGCTTGTAGGCCGCTTCGTCGTTCGTCACCATGATACCCCCTTCACCCGCGGTAGCAATCTTGAAAAAGTCGAACGAATACGCGCCGGTTTTGCCCCACAGGCCCGTCGAAACGCCTTTGTAGCTGGCGCCCATCGCCTGTCCGGCGTCTTCAACCAGTACCAGGTTATGCTCCTTTATAACGGCCATGATTGCGTCCATATCGGCCATTTGTCCGCACATATGCACCAGGCAGACGCCTTTGGTTCGGGGCGTAATGACTTTGCGAATTCCTTCCGCACTGAGGCAGAGTGTGTCGTCAATGTCCGCAAAAACGGGCAGGGCACCAATCATCAGAACGGCTTCAACGGTGGCGATGTACGTGAACGGCGGCACGATAACTTCATCACCGGCCCCAATACCGGCAGCCGCCATCGCGCACAAAGCGGCCGTGGAGCCGCTCGATACGGCGTGCGCGTATGTTGCCCCCACCAACTTAGCTACCTCCGCTTCAAACTCACGGGCTTTGTAGATATTATTGCGCTGCGCTTCGTGATTGTACCGAAACAGGATACCGGTTTCCAGCACATCATTGATTTCGCTGCGCTCAGCGGCTCCAAAAAATTCCATTCCTGGCATGACGTAATCCGTTTATAGGGTTGCCGGAGAAACGAGGGTTTCTGCCGGCCATTATTTTTTTTACAAAAGTACAGGATTTAGACGGAGAACGATACGCCCCCTACATCCGGCTATATCTATACTGCAACGAAAGGCGTTTGTAGCGCGTAAGTCAGATTAATACGATTACCCGCTGCAGGGCTGTTTGGCCAGATAGCCACTGGCTTGACGGGGCGGCCTTCCACGAAGGGGCACCCTGTGGGTACGGTAATGGGATACGTGTTTTTTTACTGAAAACTATGGAGCGTAAAGAATTTCTGAAACGGGGGTTTACCAGTTTACTGGGTATAGTTGCCATTGCGCCACTGGCAGGGGCATGCCAGACAAAAATCGTAGACCCCGGCACTTCCTCAATGGGGTCAACGAATGGTAACTCAGCGACGAACTGCTCGGTTACCCCGTCGGAAACAGCCGGGCCGTTCCCCACCAAAGTGCCGGCCAATTTTGTTCGGAAAGATATCACCGATGGGCGTACGGGTGTACCCCTGGCGGTTAATATCACCATCAAAAATGCCAATACCGGTTGTGCCGCACTGGCAGGTGCGCTTGTCGATATCTGGCAGTGCGATAAGGATGGTTATTACTCTGAATACGGCGGGTCGGGGATACAGAGCATTAATCTAACGACAGTCGATTTCCTGCGTGGCCGCCAAACGACCGATGCTAACGGGTTAGTGGGGTTCACGTCTGTTTTTCCGGGTTGGTATCCGGGCCGGGCACCCCACATTCACGTACACGTTTACAACGCAGCGGGCAAATCCCTGCTGGTTACCCAGATTGCCTTTCCTTATGATGTAACAAATACGGTATATACCACCGCGCAGACGCAGGGCTACACCAAAGGCGCACAAAGTACGACCAACGAACGGGATGGGGTATTCTCGGATGGTTTCACGACGGAGTTAGCTACCCTGTCGGGGAGTATAGCGGCCGGCTATATACTGACACATACGATTGTGGTGAATGCATAAAACAATCCCGGCGGTGGGCTTATTTACGAACCGGGATTGTGATTGTTCATGCCTTGCCGGTAGCTTTCAGCGCCTGACGAACTGAACAGCGCAACCGCCCCCTTTAGCCAGATGCACCGTCAGGGAGGTGGTGGATGTTACCATTTTTTTCTCGATCACGTAGGCTTCCGGGTTAGTTTGCCAGTCGGCCGTGGGCGCGTCGCGGTAGAGGGTCGCTTCGTAGGTTTTCCCGGGTTCCAGAAAATCCAGACTGATGGGCAGGTCCCGGCTGTTTTCGTCGGTGATAGCCCCCAGGTACCAGTTGTCAGTTCCTTTCTCTTTCCGGGCAATGGCCACGTAATCACCCGGTTCGGCGGCCAGTATTTTTGTGTCGTCCCAGTCCACCGGCACATCCCGGATAAACTGAAAGGCATCGAGGTGCTGCTCGTAGTTTTCGGGCAAATCAGGCACCATTTGCACCGGGCTGTAGATGGTTATGTACAGGGCGAGTTGCTTGGCCAGTGTCGTTTTAATCCGCTGGGTACGGCTTTTTTCGTACTGATTCAGCTGGAAGTGAAAAAAGCCCGGCGTAAAGTCCATGGGCCCACCCAGCAACCGGGTAAAGGGTAAGATAGTCGTGTGTTCCGGCGGCATGCCCAACGTGGGCGCGTTGTGAAATTCACTGCCACGAGCGGCTTCGCTCGCCATCCAGTTAGGGTAAGTGCGATGCAGTCCGGTGGGGTGCGCCGATTCGTGCGAGTCGAGCACGAGCTTATACGAAGCCGTTTTTTCGGCTACCCGCTGGTAGTGGTTAATCATCCACTGGCCATCGTGGTGTTCGCCACGGGGAATAATCCGGCCCACATAACCCGTTTTTACCGTGTTAATGCCATTCGCCACCATAAACTGATAGGCAGCATCCATCCGGCGTTCGTAATTGGTGACCGAGCCGGATGTTTCGTGGTGCATGATAATACGAACCCCTTTCTGACGGGCGTAGGCCGTTAGCGAGTCGATGTTATAATCGGGGTAAGGGGTCACAAAGTCGAACACATTCTCTTTCCAGTTGCCAAACCAGTCTTCCCACCCCACATTCCAGCCTTCCACCAGCACACCATCGAAGCCGTATTTTGCCGCGAAGTCGATGTATTTTTTCACGTTTTGGGTGTTGGCGCCGTGTTTACCACCTTCTTTTTCCCAGGTGGCTTTTCCGATGTGCATCTCCCACCACATGCCCACAAACTTCTGGGGTTTTATCCAGGAGGAGTCCCCTATTTGCGACGGTTCGTTCAGGTTCAGGATGAGTCTGGAGGCCAGCAAATCCGTGGCTTTATCGCTCACCAGAACCGTACGCCAGGGTGTTTGGCCGGGCCGCGTTCGGCGGGTTTACCATCAACAGGCGTTTGCAGGTATGCTTTGTTGCCCACGGCATCGGGGGTGAGTTGCGACGTCAGCGTCAGGGTTTTCTTATCCAGTTGCAGGTGCATGACGGGATAATTGATGAGGGCGGCTTCGTAGACACTGATATACAACCCATCGGCCGTTTTGCAAAGCAGGGGCGTTTGTAGGGCATTCGGGCCAATCACCGACTTGAGGGCAATGTCCTTCTCTTTTTCAGCCGCTTTAACGGCCTCGACCTCACTCAGCCGGGTGTAATTATACAGGTATTCATTGGTGTCGTAGTCGCCCGGTATCCAGAACGTTTTATGGTCGGCAGCCAGTCGGAACTGAGTACGCTCATCGGCAATGATGAAGTGAGTGAGCGCTTTTTGCTCCGGAAATTCGTACCGAAAACCGAGCCCATCGTTGAAAACCCGAAAACGAATCCGAAGGCGGATGCCCGATGCCCCTTTGTCGGCCAGTGTTACAACCAGTTCATTGTAGTGATTCCGAATCTGGCTCACCTCCCCCCAAACGGGTTTCCAGGTCTCATCTGTCGTACTCGAATCAACGGTAGTAATAGTAAATTTCGTTAGGGATACCGCCGGTTTACGCAGCAAAAAACCGAGTTCCGACGGCTCAATCACTTTTTTGGTTTTGTACGAAAGCTGGTACGAAACGGTACCCACTGGGTTATTACGGACCGACAATTGAATGGATTTGTCAGGCGATGAAATCGCGTGCAAGGCTTGCGGATATGCTCGTAAGCCATAACTAAAAAATAACCAGGAAAATAGTACGTATTTTATCATAGGAGGTAGTAGGAAAACTATAGGATAAAGATGCTGACTCCCGTTAATCTATCCAAATAGAGCATCGGATACAATCCAGCCCAAACCCATCCAGACAATCTAAATACATCCGCACTCAGGAAATACCCCAACCGTTCACACTCAGAATACCGTACCGCACTATAGCCAGATACCAACCAAATGCACCGGGGCCGTGTCAGACGAAAATTTGTCCGATAAATGGTATGGCTTCCCCTTGACCTGTTGAGTAACTGTCATTATTTTGTGGCATCATCTTGTCCCCATTTACATGGACACCCATGCACTCCACGATTAAAATGACCAGCCAATCAGCCAGTCTGCTTTTCCTGTTATTTTCCTGTCTTTGGGGCGTTGACAGCTCCGCGCAGGTCAATTTACACACGGAGGACCTGCCCCGTTTTTATGAAGCCTTCGACAGTGTCCAAACCACTTCCGACACCGCCAAACAACGCCGATTCATCCAGCAACTGTACGTAGACAAAGCAAGTGCCGGCCTCAACGAGTTTATGCTTCTGAGGGGTGGAACCACCCAGGAATGGAGAAAATACATCGAAGCCAATAAATCGGATTTGATTAAAAAAAGACCCCAGATTCTTTCTGTTCTCACGCAAAAGCCCGCGATCCTGAAGAAGATTTCGCTCTTCAAAAAGTACTATCCCGACTTCCGCGACGGCGATGTATATTTCTGCGTGGGGATTGGCAACTCAGGCGGCACCATACGCGACAAGACCGTTTATATAGGTACCGAAGTAGCCGCGAGTGCGCAACCAAACTGGTCGGTTTACCTGGTCCTCCATGAGTTTGCCCACACGCAGCAGTACGAGCAACGCCATTTCAATGAGCTGGCAAGTGATTCAACACTCGGAAAAGAGTACGGAGAAGTACATAAAAACCTGCTTGGTCAATGCTTAAAGGAAGGAATGGCAGATTTTGTGGCCGAGTTACTGTTAGGACAACGCCTGGACCAGCTCAGGCCCGACGGATACATCGCGTTTGGGTTGAAACATGAGCAACGCATCTGGACAGCGTTCAGGAAAGAAATGAATCAGGGTTTCGACTGGGAAAGGGGCTGGTTGTATAATGTACGAAAAATTGACGGAGAGGAGGGCCGGGATTTGGGGTATTTCGTGGGGTATCAGATTTGCAAGCGATACTACGAAAAAGCCCGGGACAAAAAGAAGGCACTCGCTTATATGCTTGGTCTGGACCTGACCGATGAGCAAGCCAAAAACTTCCTGCTGGCTTCGGGCTACAATCCAGGACGAGCAGGAGACTAACCGGCAGGCTAACGAGCCACATCACACAGCGCACTGCCTAAAATCCTGCCAGTACCAGAACGGACGCTTTCTGGCGGTAAAATACGTTGGTCAGTCGTTAAACGTTTGGGTTGTTTACGCATCTAACTGTTGAAACGTCTGAGACGTTGCCTAATAACACAGACAATGACTACCATCCTGAATAAACTAACCATAACCAGCCTGTTTGCTCTACTCGCCTTTGGCCTGTTTTTCGCGCAGCCCCTATCGGCCCAGCCGGGCTACAGCGTGCCTGTCGATGCTTTTTATAATGAACTGGCACCCTATGGGCAGTGGACTCCGGTATCCGGGCTATGGCAATGCCTGGATACCCAACGCCGAGCCTGATTTCCAACCGTATGCAACGAATGGGCACTGGGTCATGACGGAGTACGGCAACACCTGGGTATCGAACTACGACTGGGGCTGGGCTCCCTTCCACTACGGCCGCTGGCTCTATGACCCTGCCTACGGTGGCTGGCTCTGGTTGCCCGATACGGAATGGGCACCTGCCTGGGTATCGTGGCGGTCGGGTGGCGGGTATTATGGCTGGGCACCGCTTGGTCCTGGTATAAATAGCAACATTAATATCCCTGCTCCTTACTGGACCTTCGTACCGCAGATGTACATCACCAGCCCCAATCTGTACGGCTACTACGTACCCCGCGGTCGGGCAACCTATATCTACCAGAATACTACCTACATCAATAATGTGTACCGGTATAACAACCGGTCGTTTAACTACGGCCCGCCCCGTCGCGACATCGAACGCGCAACGCGCCGGAACGTGCAGGTGTATCGGATTGAGCAGTCAAATCGTCCGGGGCGTTCGGTGGTAGGGAACGGGTCCGTTGGGTTCTACCGTCCGGATGGGCGGGGGGCAACAAGTCGTGGAGCAAGGGCTTATGGGCAGGGCTATTCCAATCGGAATGACCAGTACAATAACGACAACCGGACCAACAACAACCGCAATAACGGCTCGTATCAGGGAGACAATAATGACAATAGTAATGGCTTAAACCGGGGGTATAACGACAACCGCGCTAATTCGTCGAGAGGAAGCTATAATGGCAATACGGCACCCAACCGACCCTACAACGGCGATGCCGCACCGAACCGGGCCTCTGAGGGAGCCAATCGGGATTACAACGCCACGCCAGGCCGGACGACTGATGGCAATGCAACCAACCGGGGTAGTTACAACGGCAATGCACCCGCCAACCAGCGTGGAAACCCGGGCATGACTCCCACACCGGACAATCCTCAGCCTGACCGTTTTGGACGCAGTCGCGGGACGTATTCGCCGGGGGCCAGTCCGTCCGTTCCAACACCCTCGCCCCAAATAGACCGACGATTCGACCGGTCTGAACGGCAGGGACCGATGAACACGCCGTCGGCACCGGGTGGGCGCAGTGGTGGCGACCAGCCACAACGAACACCGGAAGTCCGGAGCGCACCCAGTCAACAGCCCGATCAGGCCCAACCCCAGCCGGGAGCAGGCGTCTTCAATGGGGGTGCAGGCCGGCAGCGTGGTCCGCGGTAAACAAACGGTTTCCTGATTGATACGGCCCTTTCTCCTGACGGAGAAGGGGCTTTTTGTGTACAGCCTAATGCCGGAACCGCCCGCTAACTGGCGATGAAGCCGTACTTTTGCGGGCTATGCGGTACTTTATCGAACTAGCCTACCGGGGAACGGCCTACCACGGCTGGCAAACGCAGGCCAATGGAGTTAGTGTACAAACAACAATCCAAGCCGCCCTGTCGCAGCGGCTTGGAAAACCCATCTACATCATGGGCAGCGGTCGTACGGATGCGGGTGTTCATGCCCGGCAGCAGTTTGCGCATTTCGAGGTCGATGAGCCGCTGAGCGCTTACCGAATCGCTCCTTTATTCGATCAATTGCATCCTGCCCGACGATATTGCCATTCACGCCATTTTTCCGGTTGAGGCCAGCGACCACGCCCGCTTTTCGGCCACAGCCCGCTATTATCAGTACCTGGTTACCCGCCAGAAAGATGCGTTTCAGAGTGGCCTGACGTATCATTTCAGGCCATCGCTCACGCTGTCTCTGATGAACGAAGCCTGTGCTGTTTTGTGCCAGCACACCAACTTTCAGAGCTTCAGCAAGGCCCGCGCCAACGTAACGCATTTTAACTGTCAGATCGATTTTGCCTACTGGGAACGCATAAACGAGGATTCGCTGACGTTCCATATTCGGGCGAACCGGTTTCTGTGGGGGATGGTCCGTACCATTGTGGGTACCATGATGGAGATTGGTCAGGAGCGTATGAGTCTGGAGAAGTTTGAACAAATTATCCTGGCCCGCGACCGGAACCGGGCCGGGCGGGCCGCACCAGCCAATGGCCTGTACCTGGTTGAGGTTACGTATCCGAACAGTGTATTTCAGCACCGGCTAAACCAGGAAAAAACAGGGCTAACCCCTTTTGCCCAAAATACGGCATTATCGGTTTACCCTTAAATTTTCTTAAATTCGACCGCTTAGCGGCTTATTCCGTTATTTTTGTTTCCATTAACACGAACCCCTGAATGGCTCGTACAAAGAAAAAAGTAGGTACGTATCCCAGCGGCATGATTCTGTTTAGTCTGACGCTGGCGTTGTTTTTAATCGGCTTTTGCGGGCTGTTGGCTATTCAGTCGAAGAAGCTGGTAACCCACATCCGCGAGAACTACGAGATCCGGGCGTTTCTGGATAAAGGACTGGATGAGAAGAAGACGGAACTGGTGCACAAAACCATTGCCGAACGACCTTACGTGCTGCAAACCGACGGTAAACCACAGGTAAATCTGGTCACCAAAGACGAAGCGGCCAAAGAGTTCATTGCCGAAACGAAGGAAGATTTTTCGAAATTCCTGGGCGAGAATCCGCTGCACGACAGCTACCGGATCAAGCTCAACGAAGGGTACTTTGAAGAAGCAAAATTGCAGGAGGTGAAGCAGGACCTGGAACAGATCAACGGCATTTTTGAAGTTGTGTATCAGGAAAACCTGGTCGATAATATCAACCAGAATATCACGAAGATTTACGCGATTATGTCGGCCTTTGCGCTGATTCTGCTCATAATCATTGTGGTACTGATGAATAACACCATCCGGCTGGCCCTGCACTCGCAGCGGATGCTGATCCGGAGTATGCAGCTGGTGGGGGCTACCAATTCGTTTATTACCCGGCCCTTTCTGGGGCGGGGCATGTGGCAGGGTTTTCTGGCGGGTATCATTGCCGTTGGGTTGCTCATAGGCGGGTTGCAACTGGCCATTCACAACCTGCCCGAACTGGGTATGTTCCAGGACCCGCAAAAGATTGTTTTTCTGATGGCAGGAATTGTTTGTCTGGGCATCATCATTGGTTTTTTGAGCACCTTTCAGGCCGTAAACCGGTATTTGGGGTTGACGCTGGATGAGCTTTATTAGTACTGAATAGGTCCGTATTACAAGCTGAACGACCGGGCATAAAAGCCGTACTGCCGTTTACCTTGTTTACGATAGACTTTACGTTTTGTTAAACACAAAAAGAAATGGCAAAAGATAAACAGGCTAGTCCGGCTACACTGAGCCGCGAAGAACCAGAAAAGAAGACGGTCACTCCGGCAGCACCGGTGGTCACTAAAACGGTACCTGTCCGGTCAACGATTAGTGAGCCTGCCCGTACGGCAGCATTGCCGTTTGGACGGCAGAACTACGTATTCATGCTCATCGGTATTGGCACCATCCTGGCCGGTTTCTTTATCATGAGCCTCGACAAAGAAGAATTTGGTTTTGGTTTTCTGGGGCTGACCCTGGGGCCAATTGTGGTGATGGCCGGGTTCGTTATGGAGTTTTTTGCCATTCTTACCCGCCCCAAAAGCTGAAAAAGTTAGCCGTTTGTGGCCCGTAGTTTGTCGTTTGACCGCGCTTGTTCTAAGTTTGTCCGCCGTTGACAAACGTCAACCGACAGACTACGCACGACAAACTGTTTTTTAATGGAGCTTTTTCACGCCATCATGCTGGCCATCATTGAGGGAGTAACCGAGTTTTTACCGGTTTCCTCAACGGGTCACATGATTATTTACTCCTCACTGGTAGGCATTGCCAGTGACGAATTCACCAAACTATACACGGTCGATATTCAGTTCGGCTGTATCCTGTCGGTGCTGGTTCTGTACCACCGTCGTTTTATGACGGACCCACGTGTCGGCACCTTTATCATTCCCTCCTACCTAAAATCGGTGCCCGCCCGCTGGCAGCCCATGGCCGATTTTTACAGTAAAATCCTGATTGCTTTTCTACCGGCCGCCGTTATCGGCTTTCTGCTGAATGATTTCATCGACTCCCTGCTGGAAAACGTAGTAGTAGTGGCCATTTCGCTGTTGCTGGGCGGCATCGTGCTGATCTTTATCGACCGCATCACCAACGCCGAACCAAAAGATGGGGATGTGAGCGTGCCCGACGCTATCCGAATCGGCTTCTACCAGTGTATCGCCATGATTCCGGGAGTCTCCCGGTCGGCGGCAACCATCATTGGCGGTATGTTTCAGGGACTGTCCCGCAAGCAGGCCGCTGAATTTTCGTTTTTTCTGGCCGTACCTACTATGGCCGCGGCTTCGGGGTATAAACTGCTCAAAACCTACAAACTACTCCAGCCTGCCGATTACCAGATTCTGCTATTGGGTAACGCCATTGCTTTTGTGGTTGGTCTGCTCGCCATTCGTGGCTTCGTTAATTTCCTGACGCGCTACGGGTTCAAGGTGTTTGGCTATTACCGCATTGCGCTGGGGCTGCTGCTGCTGGGCCTGATGGCGGCTGGCGTGAAGCTGGATGTATTGTAGGCCGTTTGATGTTTGTTGTTCGACGCTAGTTGTTGTGATTATACACCAGTCCGGCACGGAGGCCGGAGGAACTACGAACATCAACCCACAACCGTCAAATTTACCCTCATGAACGAACAACAAACACCCGATCCGGGTCAGGTTATCCTGATTGATAAACCGCTTACCTGGACATCGTTCGACGTGGCCAACAAGCTCAAATACGCCTGCAAATTCAAGAAAATCGGGCATGCCGGTACGCTCGACCCGCTGGCAACGGGCCTGCTCATTCTGTGTACCGGCAAGATGACCAAACAGATTGATCAGTATCAGGCGCAGGAAAAGGAATATACGGGCACGCTCGTGCTGGGCAAAACGACGCCCTCCGTCGACCTGGAAACGGCCTTCGATGCGGAGTTCGACACCTCATCCATTACAGCCGAACAAATTCAGGCAGCGGCCCGGCAACTAACGGGCGACATACTACAGGTACCCCCTATTTACTCAGCTATTCGGGTGAACGGTGAACGACTGTACGAAAAAGCCCGGCGGGGCGAAACCGCCGACCGGGTTGATGGGGGAATAAAGGCACGGCAGGTGACTGTTTCCGTCTTTGAGGTAGATACAGCCCGTTTTCCCGAGTTGGATTTTCGCATCGTTTGTACGAAAGGCACTTATATTCGCAGTCTGGTGCGTGATTTGGGCCTACTACTGAATAATGGTGCCTACATGAGCGGTCTGCGCCGTACCCGTATTGGCGACTTCCGGATTGGAGAAGCCAGTACAATCGAACAATTTATTGACGCCCACCGGGCAATGGAGCCCAACCAACCATCAACGAATGAATGATTATTTACCAGGGTCTCGATGATATACAGCCGTTGCCAAATGCGGTCGTTACCAGTGGCACGTTCGATGGTGTCCACCGGGGGCACCAAACCATCCTGGCCCGTCTGACGGAGGTGGCCAAAGCCAGTAACGGAGAGTCGGTACTGATTACGTACTGGCCGCACCCGCGTACTGTTGTTTCCAACGATAGTCAGAACCTCAGGCTGCTGACTACGCTCGACGAAAAGGCATCCCTCATCGATCAGGCGGGCGTGGATCATCTGGTTATCATTCCCTTTACCCGCTCATTTTCACACTTAACGTCCGAGGAGTATATCAATCAGATTCTGATTGAAAAAATCGGCACGAAAAAGCTGGTCATTGGCTATGACCATCGTTTCGGACGCGACCGGGAAGGCGGGTTCGAGTATATCAAGGCGCACCAGCATGAATATGGTTTTGAGGTGGAAGAAATTCCCCGGCAGGACGTTGACGCCGTGGGGGTGAGCTCGTCCAAGATCAGGGCTGCCCTGAACGAAGGGAATATCCGTACGGCCAATCAATTCCTGGACCGCCCGTATTCACTGACGGGAACCATCGTGAAAGGACGTCAGCTGGGTCGCACCATTGGGTTCCCAACGGCTAATATGCAGGTTGATGATGCCGCCAAACTTATCCCGGCCAATGGGGTTTACGCCGTTTCGGTAGAATACGGTGGGCAAACGCTGGGCGGGATGCTTAACATTGGTTTCCGGCCCACAGTGGCGGGCACTCATCAAACCATCGAAACCTATATCTTCGATTTCGACAAAGATATTTACGGGGAGCATATGACCTTACGTTTCAGGGAATTTCTGCGCCCGGAGCAGAAATTTGATGGATTACCCGCTTTGGTTGCCCAGCTAAAACGCGACGAAGAAGCGGCACGGGCGGTGTTGTAAACAGCCATTCTTCCGTCCAGCTCCGACTGTATCAGACCCAAATTTTCCGGCCCGCTTACTGGTACTGAACCCTGCTTCAGCCCGGCGGATTGCTATGCTTTGCCAATGGCCTGACGAAATAGAACCCTGGCCGTAATCATCTCGTGAAATCCCAAAATATAGTTGCTCTACCAGGCTGATCCGTTACAATAATTCCCCGCAGATTCATATATTAGCCTAAACTTTATAAAACCTCAGCAAACTCCTATGACCGCACTCCCGGCCCTCGATTTTAACCAGTATGAATCGACGAATAGCCTGCAAATTTCTTACACACAATACACCCGGGAACAGGCAGAGGAAGCCAATTTTATCTTCGATGAAACCGTAAAACAATACCTCAGGCATTGGATTGAGCAGGGTACTGTGGCCGGCGTTGACCGACGTACGGAGGTTGAACGGGATACGGAAGCATTTATCCAGCAGGGCGCACTGCGGAGTTTTTTCAAGCATCATGACGATGCCCTTGAGCGGCTGCTTCAACAGGACGAGATTGCCCGGCATCTGCTCCGGCCGAGTACGAAAGTGTTCTTCGAACCGGATGCGTACGAGCCACTATTATCCTTATTTGAGCGACGCATTTATAACCTGGCCGCCCATCGCGAACACCTGGAAGTACCCTTTCGGTACAGTCCCGTCAGTCGGCAGGAGACGTGTGGCGATTCGATTTCGTTTGCCGCTATGCCGGCTGATGTCAGAGAAGATATTGGCTTTTACTTCGGTACCCGCCGTTCGGATGCTACAACGCTGAATCTACTGGCCCGCCAACTTCGTCGTGAAGCCTTGTTTTCATCGCCATTGCCCGTTCATGTCGTAACGGAAGGATACATGGAAGATTCGCTGCGGGCTGTCAGAACGGCAGCCGAACAATTGCAGCAGGACAGTCAGCAGGCGATTCATTGCTTTGTGGTCCAGCGTCGTCATGCGGTCGATGACCGGCATCTGGGAGCCGCCCTGTTGCTGATGAACGTTCAGCAGCCCGGCCTGCCCCAGCGGGTACTCTTCTGCGATACGCTGAAACCAAACGGGAAGCCCCCCTGGTGGGACAAGTTCAAACGCTACCTCGACACGGTGTTTCCGCAACCCGAGGGTAGCCCGGCTGCTTCGGAACGCCTGGAAGACGGCGGCCTCAATCTCCAGCGATTGCACGATGGCGTACCGGTTCGTCATCAGGATATCGACTGCGCCTTTTATACCGCTTCCATGGCCAGGGCACTCATTCAAATCACCAAACTATCGCCTGAACTGATTAGCGGTTCTATTGAAGACCTGGTGAGTCGGATGACGGAGCGGATGCCGGAGTACTTTGACCAGACGAACGTAGCCAAAGACCCAACACGTGTGCGTCAGGTGAACGTAATCCGTCGCTGGCAGATGGGTGAGGAAGCCCTGGCCGACATCAGACGCGGATATTCATCATCCCCGGTAGCCTGTTGACGAGCAAACGTCAAGTCGGGAGCAATCACTACCGACCAATGTGCAATCCGGCTACGTAGCCCGTTGTCCAGGCGCTCTGAAAGTTGAAGCCCCCCGTAATACCATCGATGTCCAGCACTTCGCCCGCAAAGAATAGTCCTGACCAGACGTTACTCTCCAGTGTTTGCCCGTTCAGGCCATTGAGCGCGATACCACCGCAGGTTACGAATTCTTCTTTGAACGTGGTTTTACCAGCAACCTGAAACTGGCTGTTCGTCAACCGGTCGGCCAGGCGGTTCAGAGGTTTAGCGGGTAAGTCGGCCCAGCGTTGTGCCTCCGTAATTCCCGACTCTGCGGCAAAAGCCTGCCAGAGTCGGGTGGGTAAACTAACTGGGTTTTGTGACACAACCAGTTTTTTCCCGTTCTGCTGCCGGAACGCCTGCAACTTATTGCGCAGGGTATTGTCATTCAGGTCCGGCACCCAGTTGATGCGCAGGGTAAACCGGTAGTCTGCATTCGCCAGGTCCCGGGCTGCCCAGGCCGACAGCCGCAGGATAGCCGGACCACTAAAGCCCCAGTGCGTGACTAACACCGGACCGCGTTGTTCCTGTTTGGTTCCAACGACCGATACACCCGCATCGGGCACCGACACACCCGCCAACGGCAGCAGATAGCTGTCTGGTACGTTGAACGTGAACAGCGACGGTACGGGCGATAGCAGTTCGTCCGTTTGGGGGGGGAGCCAGCTGTAGGAGGCCGGTTGCGGATAGCCCCCCGTAGCAATCAGGACCCGGTCGGCCATGAGCGTTTCGTTTGTGAGCAACTCGAGCGACCAGGCTTGGGTGTCGGTTTGCCGGATAGTGGCCACCCCGCAGCTGGTTCTGACCTGAATACCCAACCTGCGGGCCGTGGTGAGCAGGCAATCGACAATGGTATCGGAGGTGTTGGTGGCAGGAAACATACGTCCGTCGGCCTCCGTTTTCAGCGGACTTCCCCGGCGTTCGAACCAGTTCACGGTAGCCGTAGCGTCGAACTGAGTCAACAGGGTGCGCAGCGATTTTTCACCCCGGGGGTAATGCTTCACCAACTGCCGATTATCGAAACAGGCATGCGTAACATTGCAGCGCCCCCCGCCTGAAATGCGGACTTTATTTAAGACGGTACGGTTCTTTTCGAGAATAATAACGGTAGCTTCGGGGAAGGTTTCGGCCGCCGTAATAGCCCCGAAAAATCCAGCCGCTCCACCACCAATAACGACAATTGTAAGGGATGACATAGGGCGAAAACAGTGATGATTTTAGTTTTATATTTTGTTCACCGACTAGGCCAGGAAGCAGCAACCTCTGTAGAGAAATAGCGGTGATTGAATCAGAATCAATCAAAGTTCATCGGCCAGGATTTATTACCGGTACATCTCGTTGATTTGTTGGCAATAGAATCCATGTTCGGTGTCTGATTAGTACTGAAACCACAACTGGCATAATGCGCTCCTAAAGTAAACTAAACTGCAAACGGTTAGTAACTTAACCATTGACGGCATTCCAGTCTATGCAAAACTTGTATTGTTGATTGGTTCTAACGGGTCGAGGAAATCGTGAGTATTCGATGCTTAAGCCCAAATTTTCAACCAACCGGTACATGCGTCGGGGTATGAGGCCCCGTGGCAACACACTCGTGCTGCTGTTCATCTTTTTCCTGATTGGACTTTTTCTGCACTACGGCGGTCGAACCCAGCCCGTTGTGGCGTTCTGGAATGATTTCCGGGAACTGGTTGGGCTGGGGCATTCACGCTCGGAGCGCAAAGGCTCGAATCCCTATAAAGCACCCGAACCCGATGGGGCTTCCGATGCGGCAACGGATAACGGGGAACGGGGCGAGAGTGAAGCTAGTGATAACACGCCCAATAGGCCGACGGCGGAATCGTCGGGAAACGCCCGGTTCGATTTTGAGAAAGAGGTTGACTTTTTATTACCCACGTCCAAATTACCGGGCGACCTGATTCGGCACGAAGGGTACACGCTTAGTTACCGTGAGCAGTACAAGGATGCCGAGTGGGTGGCGTATCCGCTCCTGGCCGATGATACAAAGGGAGATGCCGACCGAAAAAACGAGCAGTTCAGGCCTGACCCGCTGGTGGAAAGTGGAACGGCTTTGCCCTCAGACTATACCCGTTCCGGCTACGACCGGGGGCACCTGGCCCCGGCCGCCGATTTTAAGTTCTCGCAACGAATGATGCGCGAAACGTTTTTCATGAGTAACATTACCCCGCAGGTACCTCAGTTTAACCGGGGAATCTGGAGTGACCTGGAAAACCAGGTACGTGTCTGGGCCCGGCGCGACAAAGGTATCTACGTAGTGACAGGTCCGGTACTGAAACCCGGTTTACCCACCATCGGAAAAAGCACTGAAGTGAGTGTACCCGCCAAGTTTTACAAGGTAATTTTATACTGTAACAGCCCTGACATCCGGCTGATTGGCTTCCTGCTCAATAATGAACAGGCTAACAGCTCATTGCAGGAATTTGTGGTGCCGGTAGACCTCATCGAACAATTGACGGGCCTTGATTTCTTCCCTAAAATCCCGGACGACCTGGAGCGAAAGCTGGAAAGTAAAGCGCGGGAAGAAGTGGTAGCCGACTGGTTTTAGCAGGAATTACCTGACGAAGGATAATGAACGGCTAAAAATGCCTGCATCTGGTCAGGTCGTTGCGTACCTATAGTAAGGTTAGCCTTGTTTTTTCTGACAATCCGCAGTCCTTTGTTGCCCGCAATGTTGTACACCCAGCCATCGAAACCCAGGCGGATTCCGTAGCCAACAAACCCGTAGGTACTGACTGAAACAGACTGCACATCCTTCCAATGGATAGTGCGCCAGGAGAACAGGGGGAACACCCGATAATGAATGCCTGCAGTATCGAGCCGCGTATCCAGTCGCCAGTAGAACAGCAGTACACAAACCAGCAGCATTGGAATTAGCAAGAACCATTCTACCGGGTTGTTGCTGAACCGGGCAATCCATAAGTAGCCAACCGTAACGACTACGCTGGTACCCAGGATCAGCCAGAGCCACCACTGACGAAAACGTTGCGTTTCGGTGAAGGGTGGCATGGCCTACGTTTTCTGCTTCTTTTTCTTGGCAGCCGGGAACAGGATATTGTTCAGAATCAGGCGATAACCGGCCGAGTTAGGGTGCAGATTCAGGTCGGTGGGCTCCTCGCCTATTTCGTGCCGATAGTCTTCCGGGTCGTGTCCGCCGTAGAATGTAAAGAAGCCCCGGCCGTAGGGCGAATGAATATAGCGGGCTTCATTGGCAGCCCGGTTTTCGGCCAGAACCACCACTTCGGGTTTAATATATGCTTTCTTGAAGGCCGTTGTCTGCCCCATGAACCCTTTAATCACGTTCAGGTGATTTTGCGTCAGCATGGTAGGAATAGGGTCGTACTTGGCCGAAAACTGAAACAGGGAAAAGTAGTCGTTGTGCTCACTCAGGCCCCGTTCTTCGGGCTGGTTATCCACGTTCGAGAATTCAATCAGGTACGGGTTGGTGAACACCTGAAAGTCTTTGAAGGCAAATGTCTGGCTATAGTCCAGTTTGTTACCGGCATTGGGGTCGGCGGGGTCACCATCGTAAAAGGAATCGACAATATCCGTATTATGGGCGGAGAGGGCAATATCGAAGGTATCGGTTGCATTACACATGGCAAACAGGTACCCTCCTCCCAGTACAAAGTCCCGGATTTTCTGACTCACGGCCAGTTTCAACTGAGGTACTTTGGTCAGGCCAAATTTACGGGTGATGGCTTCCGCTTCATTTTTTTGGGCTATGTACCAGGGCTGGTCTTTGAAGTGGAAAAATTTACCGTACTGCCCCGTGAAATCTTCATGGTGAAGGTGCAGCCAGTCGTACTCAGGTAATTTGCCATTCATCACCTCTTCGTCAAACACAACATCGTAGGGTATTTCGGCATAAGTCATCACCATGGTAACGGCATCATCCCAGGGTTGCTTGGTTTTGGGCGAATACACGGCTACTTTAGGCGGCTTCTGGAGTTTTACGGCATCCATATTGGCATCGGGAGCCGCCACTTCGGCCAGTATCTGGCCTGCCTGCGCATCCGAAATAACCTCATAACTTACGCCCCGGATAACCATTTCGTTGACAAAGGCCTGCGTCTGGGGCATCATAAACGAGCCACCCCGGTAATTGAGCAGCCAGTCAATTTCAGTATCGTACGCTTTCAATACCCAGAAGGCAATACCGTAGGCTTTCAGGTGGTTCTTCTGGCCATCGTCCATGGGTATCAGAATCTTGGAAGCCCACGCCCGGCCCGTCAGGCTCAGAATTAGGATAAGCGGTAACAGCAGCCGTTTCATTGGTATCTGAGGTAAGAATGCTTGTGTTAGTTTTGTTATAACGAAAGATAAGCAATTATTGTGCAAGATTAATGGTGAATGCGTGAATGACAGACTGAGAGCCTAAGTTTTGGCCAGTCAGTCTATTTTTCACGCATTTACGCATTCACTCACTCAAAATGAATCTCCTGGAAAACATACGGGAAGGGTTGCGTTCCATTGCCGGGAACCGGTTGCGAACCATTCTGACCTCACTAATTATTGCCATCGGCATTACGTCGCTGGTGGGTATTCTGACGGCTATTGATGGTATTCAGGATTCGGTAAACAATAGTTTTGCCGGGCTGGGTGCCAATACGTTCAGTATTGTGGCCCGGCAGGACGCTTTCCGGCGGGGTGGCCGCGTCCAGAAGCAGGATGCTCCCATTGATTATTTCGATGCTGTCCAGTTCAAACGCCGGTTTCCCTACGGCGCTACCATTTCCGTTTCGACCATTGTGGTAGGAGCAGCCCAGGCAAAATTTGGGTCCAGGAAAACAAACCCGAACGTGCAGCTTACCGGGGGCGATGATACGTACCTGGCGGTGAAAGGATACGCGCTTCAGGATGGCCGTAATTTCTCCCAAAATGACCTGAACTACGCGCTTAATGTGGCCATCATTGGCAGTGAAGTTGCCAATACCCTGTTTGAAAAGAAACTGAATCCGCTGAACCAGCTCATCCGGGTGTCGGGCAGGCAATATAAAATCATCGGCATCCTGGACAAAAAGGGCGGGTTTTCCGGCGGGGGAGACGATCGGATTCTCCTGATTCCCCTGAACAATGCCCGTGCGCTGGCCGGTAATAGACAACTAACCTTTGATATTACGGCATCCGTTCCCAGTGTATCCAATCAGGACGAGGCCGTTGATGAAGCAAGGGGTACCATGCGCCTGGTCCGGCGCGACCCGCTTGGTCAACCCGACTCGTTCGAGATTGACCGGGCCGATGAACTGGCCAAACAAACCGAGAGTATCACCGGCTACCTGCGCATTGGCGGGTTTGGCATTGGTTTCATCACGTTGCTGGGTGCGGCCATTGCGCTGCTCAATATTATGCTCGTTTCGGTAACGGAACGAACCCGCGAAATTGGTATCCGAAAGTCACTTGGCGCTACCCCCCAGCGAATTCGGGAGCAGTTCCTGATTGAAGCCATCGTTATTTGTCTTCTTGGTGGCCTGGGAGGGGTAATGCTGGGGCTGGGTATCGGTAATTTGATTGCCGCGCTGATTAGCCAGGGAAAGGGAGGATTCGTTGTTCCCTGGGGCTGGATGGGTCTGGGTCTGGTCGTTTGTGTATCAGTAGGGTTGTTTGCGGGTATTTATCCGGCTGTAAGAGCGTCTAAACTCGACCCTATCGACGCCCTTCGGTACGAATAATACGGGTGCAACTGGATACCGTACACTGCCGCGAAAAGCAGGCTTACGCTGTTGCGGAGGCCAAACGGATGGGCAGAAATACCGTAAACACAGAACCCTGTCCGGGCTGACTACGGGCCAGAATGGTACCCCCATGATTTTCGGCCACTTTTCGACAGATAGCCAGACCAATACCCGTTCCACTGTAAGCACTACGGCTGTGCAATCGCTCGAAAAGCTGGAAGATACGCTCCTGATATGTCTCTTCGAACCCAATTCCGTTATCGGTAACGTCAATCGCTATCCATACCTGACTGGCGCGATTCAGGACTGTATCGGGCACGGATTCGGGCAATACGGTACGGCTTCGTAGCGATACCTGCGGTGGTACACTGGGGCGCGAGAACTTCAGCGCATTACTGATTAAATTCTGAAACAACTGCCGCAGCTGAAGTAAACTACCGTTCACCGTTGGCAGGGGCTGGTCCGTGCTGCCAATAGTTACCTGAGCATGGGTTTCGGCAATAACTACGCTGAGGTCCTGAAGAATATCGGGCAACAGCGTTTCCAGGACAACCGGGTGGAATAAATCTTCCTGAGTAGACAGCCGGGAATAGGCCAGTAAATCCCGGATAAATGCGCCCATCCGCTCCGCCGATGACTGCATACGGCCTATCATATCCTTACCTTCGTCGGGCAGAAGTACCCCGTAATTCCTGACGAGAATATCACCGAATGACCGGATTTTCCGTAAGGGTTCCTGCAAATCATGACTGGCGATGTAGGCAAAATGCTCCAGATGCTGGTTAGACTTCTTCAGATCCTCAACCAGTTTCTCGGCCCGCAGTAGTGTTTGGTGCAGCAGCGTCTGGTCATTGGCGGCTATCACGATTCCATCCCCCTGTTTAACGATGGACATATCAAACCAGCCATTCACGGCTCCATCGGCAATATGCTGTTCAAAACGCTGGGGCTGGCCGGTTGTCACCACATCCACGAACCGACCAAAGACGCCCGCTGGTTTCATACTGGGCAACACATCCAGCATGGTGCGGGTGCCTGTCAGATCCACCGGGTGGCCCACCGTCCGGGCGTTGGCTTCGTTTTGAAGCAGGTAGCGAAAGTCAGTGATCTGACCGTTCGGGTTGCGTATGGCTTCAAGCAGCACAATGGGCATCTGGCAACTATCCAGCACACTCTGGAGCATAGCCGCCTGCTGCCGGGCCTCCAGTTCCACCCGTTTCCGGTCGTTTACGATGGAATAAATTGAGATAATCCGGTTCTCGTCGATGCGGGTGACCCAATTATCGGTATAGTTATCGTATCGGTCCCGCTGATAATGCAGTTCGAAATGCTGATTCTGCCCCGTTGTCAGGGCGGCTAAATAGGCTGGCCAATACGAAGTTTCATGCAACCCGGGAAACAGGGACAGGATAGATTTGCCTTCCAGTTGCGCTACCGACAGCCCCGTATCCTTACAAATGGTCTGACTCACCCGCACGTAACGAAAATCAACCACAGCTCCGCTGTCATTCCGCACCGCTTCCAGCACACTCAACCCATTGGTAATGGAATTAAGCACATCGTCAAATATGAGTGCCTGTTCTTCAATCTGTCGGGCAGCCTGCTTACTGGCACTGATGTCTTTGTAATAGATGCCGATGCCATTCAGCAGGGGTATCATGGACATCAGGTACCATCCTTCATTACCATCAACCTCATATGCCTGTTCAACCCGTTTGGGCTGGCCGGAGTCTACCACCTCGATTAATTGCTGCAGTACACCCGACTCCTTCAATTCCGGAAAGAACGTGGTGATCCGTTTTCCAATAATCTGGTCGGCGGAGAAGCCAACAATTGCATCGCTGGCGGTATTCGTTAATCGGTACGTAAAATCGATGACCCGGCCATTCAGATCACGGACCGCTTCGCAATAGGCAATGGCTTCGTCCATGGCATCCACAACACCCTGGAGCAACCGGGTCTGGTTTTCCGTTTGCTGTTGCGCTTGCTTTGCCTCGCTAATATCCCGAAAGGTGGTGAACAAACCGTTGTTCAGCGGGCGGTTTTCTATGCAATACCACCGGTGCGATTACCGGATGAAAATACTCAAAGTCGAAGGGAATCTGCTCCTCCACAACCCGGCGGATCTGTTCAGCATGGGTCAGCGCATAAGGTGCCCATTCATACAGCAGTTGGCTGGTAAGTTGCTCGACAGAATGACCAATGGTAGCCAGTGCCTGCGCATTTGCGTAGTAGGTACGGTAATTAACAATGGTTCCACTGGTATCCCGAACGCTTTCGCTGGCAATTACACCCTGTGGTAAATGGGCGAGTAAATCGGCGAGCAAAGAAGGGCTTGGTGTGAAGCCTGGCGTTGAGGAGTAAACGGACATACCAAATAGGCTAAAGTTAACTCCGTAAAACTAGCAAAATGGATCAATCAACACTAACCTAAACGTGCGTGAGCCAGCCTGCTGCGATTCTATTCACTTTTTATTTGCAAAACCCATGACATACGGCTACTTTTGCACCCACGTTTGACAAACGCATCCTGCCACTGGCAGGACGATTCTGTCGCCGGGATGGCGGAATCGGTAGACGCGATGGTCTCAAACACCATTGTCTGCAAGGACATGCCGGTTCGAGTCCGGCTCCCGGTACAATAAACCCCTATGACTACTTGTATATCAGTAGATTATAGGGGTTTTATTTTTAATGAACCGTTCATAACACTGCCAACTCATCCCACCGGTTCAGTTGAATTGATGCATGTTTCAGGACAAGTTAACGGATAACCAGTCTTCCTGTTTGAGTTTGTAGTCATGTGCTGCCAACTCAAACAGGAAGACTGGCTCAAAACGAGTCAGCAATTTATCAGTGCCGTTTGGTTCGCGTGAGCGTGAAGGGGACGCAAACGTCAGCCGGACAGGTGCAAATTGTTGGTGGTATAGTTACGGTCTGATCCACATAGCAACCTGAGGAGTTATAGACCCGAACCGTATACGACTGACTTGCCGCCGAGTTAGGTAATGTGGTTGAGATAATACCATTAACAGGAATAGTCTTGGGTAAACCCGACAACGAAGCGGTTATATTAAAGGCTGCACCCAGCGAGTACTGGTAGGTATGACCAGGGCCAAAATTGCTCAACACCAGTTGACCGTTATTCTGAGGATTATTATCTACGCAGGTAGCTCCGGAGGCAACAGCCCGGTAATCAGGCAACGCGTCTTCTTCTACGATGAAAGGGCAGCACGAGAAATCGGGACATGATCCATTGGCATTTTCGAGGCCGAGGCTATAACTACCTGCCTGGCTCACCACCAGTTCATTCGTAGTCTGATTCGGGATAAGAATGCCATTCCTGTACCAGCGATAACTACCCCTACCCACCGGTACCGTTAATGTGTATTCATCACCCAGGCACAATTTAACCGGTATTGACGTGCATACTTTGGCTGTGTCGCCCGGTATCGTAACTACATTATATAGAATACCACTGGCATCTACGCTAGCTTGAAATGTTAGCGTCAGGCTTTGTCCGGCACCAATAACTGGCACGTTCCACATACTGATGGGTTGCCCGGGGGTAAACAATGTACCCGCCGGAGGAGTGGCTGAATTGAGTACGTACGTTCCACCGGCACTGAGCGAGTCCCGTACGGTTGTCGTTGCTGTTGTTGACCCGGAGTTGGTCAGCACCACACTGTAGGTTAGTACATCGCCCGGCACCGCATTCGACGAATTAACGTACGTCTGCACAGAAAGTGACGGCGCGGAAGGAACAACAGAAGCAGGAGCCACATAGGCAACGGTGGCGGGGGTAAACCCGGGCCCGCTTACCGACACGGTGTGCGACCCACTACCCGCAGCCAGCCCTGTCAGGCTGAAAGCTACCGATGTCTGGCCTGCCGTAACGGATACGGTAGTTGTAATAGCTCCATCGGTAACGGTAAGCGATCCAGCCGTGGCCCCCGTCAGGGAGATAACCCCGGTAAGGGTGTACTGGTTGGTGGCCGCCTGAGTAGCCCCCGGCGTAACGCTAACAGCCAGCATGGGTGACCCAAACACCGGCTGAAAACCGGCAGATGAAGCGGTATTATTTTCGCCGGCAGCCAGCGTTACTGGCCCACTAATAGTAGGCGTTGTAGCCGAAAAACCGGAGGGAGTCGTGAAACTTACCGAGTAGGGTACGCCTGGTGTCAAACCGGTAAAACTGTATTGGCCTGACGCATCGGTTGCCGTGGTGGCAATGGGCGTATTCGTACCGTTAAGTAATGTGGCCGTCACACCGGCAATGGGCGTATCTCCCCCATCTGACACCCCATTTCCATTGTTATCAGCATACACCGTTCCGCCCAAACTGGCGGTAGCCGTAGTACAGGAAGCCGGTGCCGTGTAGATAGAACTGGCACTGTTTCCGGCACAGCTTACCGCAACGGTGTGACTCCCCGTACCCGATACCAGGCCGGTGAGGCTATAGGGCGTTGAGGTATCTCCGGCACCAACTGCAACAGTTGTCGATGCAGTGCCATCGGTGAGCGTGAGAGTTGCTGCCGAGGCACTGGTCGATGAAATGATTCCTGAAATCGAATACTGGTTCGTAGCGGGTGCGCAGGAACCGACCACGACGCTGATTGACAGGGATGAATGAGTGACCGTCACTACGTTATTATTCAGCGTGATGGCCCCGGCTGTTGACAGCCCCCTCCCCTCCAGCGATGCCTGGGTGCCAAGGACGATAGCGCCCGTAGCCAGTATAGTTCCTTTGAAATTAGAACCGGTGCCGAGTGTAGCCGCCCCGTTTACCTGAAAAAACACATCGCAGGCCGACGCACCATTCGTCAGCAAAATAGTTGAGTTGGTTGCCGTTGTCAGCGCGCTATTCAGTTTAATGACGTATGTACCGGCCCCGCTTAACGTTAGGGTTCCATTCAGTGAGGTAGCATCAGCCGTAGGCTGGCAGTAAATACCCGGGGCAAGTGTCTGGCCACCCAGTTCAGCCAGCAGTGTCGTGGCACAGGTGAGCGGACTCAGCGAGTTGTACGCATTTATAACGTCGGTAGCTGCCTGATTGGCCTCGTTGCTACCTGGCAGTCGGGTCTGGCCACTGACCGTTCCTGGCGGAAATCCACTGAAAGCTCCTACGGCGGTGCCTATATCACCCGTTACCGTACTGGCACCTGTGTTGGAAAAAGCACCATTGGCCGTGAATAAAGCAAAACTGGAAGCTGTTCCTAAGTTGGGAGCCTGTGCTAAACTGATACTTACGGAAAGCAGCGTAACAGAAAAATAGGCCAGTAATGCTTTATTTTTCATATTCTTAGCTATAAAATAAATTGTATAAATAAACTTATCGACCCAATCGGTTAATTGTATTTAACGATTACAATATACAGGCCAACAAAAGTCAACTCAGGTGAGGAACGAGAATATGACCAGCATGTCCCGATTACCTCCCTCCGGTAGAAGCATGCGTTACAGGTATGGTCGCAGATGGAAAAAAATGAAGTCCTGACTTACAGAAAGTGCCCAGGGTGTGAGCAAACAGTCGTTATACCACGTAAAGTGTTTTCCAGACCGGGCAGCCTGAAGCGGGAATGCCGGGCGAAACAGGCTAAGAAAATAGACGAAAAATAGACTGACATACACCTATAAAACAGCCTGTATTTTCTCTGTCAGTACGTTAGCTTTTTATTTGGGATAGTAATACAAGCCTAAAATACAATCGTGCCAATCGTGCCTTTATCCCTGTTGCCAATACACTGTCGTGTCCCTGAGCTTGCCGGGGTGGTTGCCAGTTCAGTTGACCATCCCGGCAGTTGGGTTTAATGGCTGATGCACGACAAGTCGGTTTACTGTTACCTTCGTCTTGTTGGACACAAACTCCGCCGGCAAACCCAGTTGCCTCAGGAATGCCCGTACCATTTCAATCTGTTCAACTGTACAGGGCAACACATCCAACACGGTATCTATTTCCAGAACAGGTCATTCAAGAGCAGATCCTCGTCAGGTCAACATCAGGGAATTTCAGTAGTCTCCAAGTCCGTCTATTCGTCCCAACGCTGACTATTCATAATCCCATTCAGTAAATAATTGTCACCTGTCAAGAAATTTGGCATAAAAGATGGCCAGTCTATTGTAATATTGCTGGATTGTATTGAGTCCTAATAGTGGGCTCCACAGTTGTTTTATTGTACTGTTCGATAGAGTCTGAACGTTTTTTTTATTGTGTAACGCCTGGCGGCATCTGTTCAATTATCCAATGTTGGATTTCATTTTTTCTGCCGTAAGAAAATCAGTTAAGTATCGCTACACCGCCCGTTTTTTCATCATGTCCGTTGGCTGCCAGTGGCTGTTATACACGGGCCTGCCAGGTAATACATCGGCTCAATCGTCACCAACAACTCTCCCCTACCGACCTCTTACTAGTCAGTTGGAGCTAGGTGGCTACGGCTCAACCACCGGAGAAGTACCCTTCTGGATGCAAACCAACCAATATGGAATCGTGCCCCGTGATGCGCCTACGGTCTGGCTGCGGGGTGCAACTGCCATAGACTACCGCTCCGACTCTACCCAAAAGCGACCAAAGGTAGACTGGGGAGCGGGGCTCGAGCTGGTTGGCCAGGCAGGTGCATCGCAGGCCGTAATCCTAAGTGAAGGATACGTTAAGGCCCGATTGGGTTGGTTGGAAATTTTTGGGGGAAGGCGCAAACAGGTATTGGGTCTTGCCCAGAGTCCGCTCTCGTCAGGCTCCTTCATCTGGTCTAGAAATGCGTTACCCATGCCCCGGGTACAGATTGGTACGATCGATTACGTACCCATTGGCTTCACCAAAAAATTCGTCGCTATTAACGCTTTTTTCGCACATGGTTGGTTTGGCGATCAGCCCTACGTGCAGAACTCCTATCTCCATCAGAAAGCCCTGTCCGTCCGACTGGGTAAACCGGCCAGTCGGTTCAAATTATACGGCTCTTTCAGCCACGAGGTACAATGGGCTGGCTATGCTTTCTTTGCAAAAGCTGACCCCACGCTCTCGTTCGATGGTCAGTATGCCAACAGTCTTGATGCCTACTATAACGTAGTTGTACCCGTAAACAAAGATGCGCTCAAAGATCTGTCTAAATTTACGACCAACGACCAGAACCGGGTGGGCGACCACCGCGGGGCTGCCGAGGCAGGGTTGTCGGTAGACC
Source organism: uncultured Cytophagales bacterium (assembly GCA_963784335.1). GTDB lineage: Bacteria > Bacteroidota > Bacteroidia > Cytophagales > Spirosomataceae > Spirosoma. The sequence continues at coordinate 36,622 of CAWARB010000018.1, forward strand.
TGAATCAATGGACACTATTCACCTATCAGCAGCATGCTTACGACTTGGGCCGTAAGCTTTACAATGGTCGCAATATCGAAGATGGCTTGTATGGACTTCGGCTACAGAGCAAACGCCCCGATCGACTTGTCGACGATATGGTTTTCGAACTTTTCAACTCACAAAGCCAGGGGTATGTGCAGTTTGGCAAATTGTTGGGAGGAGAACCGGAAAACTATTTAGTCAACGGTCAGTATCCAGATGGCTGGTCCTACCAGGGTAGAACAATAGGGATACCTTTCATTACCCAGACGGCCGACACCAATCCGGCTTTAGGTGCTCAAGTGTTCTCTCGTAATACCGCCGAAGGCAAACCTGTTGGCGGTCTTTTTAGCATCAATAACAATCGAATACTTGCTTTCAACTGGGGCGTATCGGGCTCGATACGCACTTTTCAGCGGGCAGGAAGCATTAATTGGAAGCCCGCCTATTGGCGCTATCAGTTCAGAGCCTCCTACAGCCAGAACTATGGTGTTTATTCTATCTACTCAACCGTCGGTCCTTTTCCGGATGGGATAAATCAATTCTCGGCAATGGGGTCGCTAAGCAGACCAACCCGCTGGCTGGGTGGTTCCTCTATTGTACTTAAGGTAGGCTACGACCAGGGTAAACTGCTGCGTAACCCGTCGCAAACGGGATTTTACCTGGGTATTCATAAAGACTGGGTCAAAAATCTACCGACAAGGCAGGCGAAAAACGCATCAGAAAATAAGCGTTTCCCTTAAAACTCCTGCCAGACCTACTGGTGCCGCCCGTAACGACAAAACGGGCATGTCAACATGAAGGCTTGTCAGAGCTGGTAACGGTTTCCCCTCATTTAGTCAGGTAAACGGGCGAATTAGTTTAGGTTATGAAACGCTCCTCATTTTTCATGAACGCCCGACCCGGAGCGACCATGCCCGCCCGATAAGTCGGGTTTCCATCACCTTCGTTTGCCTGGGCACAAACTCCCCATCGAAACCAATTCGCGCAGGTACGATTCATTCGTCTGGCAGGTCAGCACATTGTACCCCGCCTGTAAAGCGGCTTCCTCAAGGCTGTCGAGCATGGCCGAAACCTACTAATAACTCAGGTTAGGTATGATGGCCCCAATCGTTCCGGTTTGGCTTCTGGTCAGGCTTTCAGTCCGTTGTCTCGGCTAATAATGCATTTCTTCAGTCAGTCGAAAAACGGATTTCCGGGTGGATTTCGGGCATGTTGCGCAATGCATGAGGAAACGGTTGAAGAAGCCACATTCAGTTGCCACGCAATGTCTTATAGGGTAACCGGCGTATTTCTCATAAGCCTGAATTACTGTGCATTAAGTATAATTTTTACAAGATTACTCCGTCGCTAATTCGGTCTTATGATCAGACCACTTAATCCGGCATGCACTGGATTCACGAAATAAATTTAATCTTTCTAAGGTTTTCCTTTTCTATGCAAACGTTTCCGGGAACGTTTGCATAGAAAAAGTGGCCCCAAAGGCTTGATAACCCTTGTTTTTTTGTACTACGTTAGTAGATTAGTATAATATACCCAGAAAAAGAAACGATTGTCGATTCTCTAGCTGGTATATGGATAAATTCAGGAATAAAAGACAAATTGTACTTTACCAATAAAGACCCACAACAGTTGTAGTGTCTTCTGTACGATCAACTAGCCAATACTCATGTCTTTACCAGTCCGTTCCGATACCCTATTGATGGCTCAACTCTGGACCCGTTTTAAAGCGGGGGACGAACAGGCTTTTACCCAACTTGCCCGTATACACTACTGGGTTCTGTTCAATCATGCCACCCGATTCACCAAAAATCGGGAGTTGATTAAAGACTGTATTCAGGAGTTGATGCTGGAATTGTGGTATCGTCGTGCCAAAGTGGTTGATGCACCGTGCGTAACCAGCTATTTCATCAAAGCCTTTCGCAATAACTTATTCAGATCACTCAAAAAAGAGATGAGTCGTGAAACAGCCGTAGATGAGTGGGAACGGGCCGGATCATTGCTCACGGATGGGCGGAACGGAGAAAGTGATTTAATCCTGGCGGAACTGTTCTCCGAAAAACAGGCGCTACTACATCAGGGCATCAACCAGCTTCCCACCCGCCAGAAAGAGGTTATCCGGCTTAAGTTTTACGAGGGTATGTCTAATGAGACCATCGCTAAAGTAATGGAGATAGAGCGACAAACAGTGGCTAATTTTCTGTACCGTGCCCTGACTTCGCTGAAATCTGCCATCCAGACGCCCCTACCTGCCTGATTGTTTTTGGCCGTTCTGCCCCTGGTAATCAGCGGCCCTTCGCTTCTCAAAAATAGTATCAGAGGTTGTCACAAAATAACCCTGCCCCATCCATGACAACCCGGATTCGTGCATAAAGAACGAGTTGCGAAGTAAAAAACCACCTAACTAGATCAGTAGATCAGCTCGATAAGCAGCTTCGCTTCGCCACCCAGTTCAATCTGATCGCCGGGGGCCAGTGCGTAGCTTACACCGGGCAGAGAAACCCGTTCCACTGTATCATCGGCCCGAAGTATCTTGGTTTTGTTATTGCTGCCGGGTAGCCCCCCCGCATCGGCCAGCAGTCGATACTGCCGCTTGGTGGCATCATAATGGATGGTAGCATGCTGGCGGCTGACGCTCAGGTTCGGTTCACCTCGCTCCGGATCAAACCCAGACTCGTCAGCATCCAGAAAGACGATATGATTGGTACGCACGCGCCCCGATGCGGCCTGTACGGTTTCACACCGGCCGATGTGGTAGTCGGTCTGCACGGCCGGGTCGAGCAGATAACTAGCTTCGAGCGTCTGGCCCATGAGCGTCCGTATCCGTACCCGCAGGGGCTGCTCCTTATCTGGTCGCAGCACGGTAAGGCCCAGATTATCCCGACGGTAGGTACAGGTATCGGGTAGCGTATCCCGGACAAATTCCCAGCTAAACTGCCAGTTGGGGGCAAACCGAATGTAATGATCGGCCAGGTGACGGCTTAGCTCGGCCTGGAAATGACCAGGCTGATTGGCATACAGGGCTACCGCCATCTGTTCTTCCTCCGCCAAATCGTGGCAGCACACCCATAGTTTCAGGCCCGCTGGCATTCCTTCCGTTTCGTTCGCATACACAGACAGACTCTCCACAATAAACTGGTACAGCTTTTCGCGTTGCCGGGGTGTGGATGGTCCACCCGCCCGTATCGAAGTCGGGTGCGGATCAGGTAGCGAAGTCTCCGCCGGCGGCTGAGCGGCAGGAACACCCAGGCCAAAAAGCCGCTTTAAATCTGTCAGAATAGGCATGACTTTATTGTTCTGTGGTACACTGAAACCAGTAATGGCCAGTATGGATTAAAAACTCCCTAAATAGCCCCGCTCCCTCAGGATGGGGGCTACCACCGTATTTGCCAGTTTGACCGCATCCGCCGAGGACTCCCCCAACTCAATCCGGATGCAGGTGACCGTGTGGGAGCGACCATTGGGGGTAGGCGCAAAAAATACGTACCAGCCGTCGTTCTGCTTTTCGCCCAGCACAATCCGTTCCGGGGTTCCGGTTTTTCCCGCTACCCGACTCAGACTGATTTTTTGCCGACCATCCGGGTTCGACTGCTCAATCATGAAATCACGCAGCTGGTCGGCATAAGCGGGTTGACGGGCCAGCACAACCCCCGGTGCTACGGCAGTTTGTCTCCCCCCGGCCGAGCACGTACCGGGACGGCTGCATGATACCCCGGTTGGCAACAGCTCCTGCCATGCGGGCCAGCGCTACCGGCGTGGCGGCCAGTTGTCCCTGCCCCCAGGCCAGCCCCGAAAACTCACCCCGGTATCGGTTTGGATACGACAGGGTCCTGTACAAATTACGCCGAACAACAAACGAAGAGTCGCGCCAGTGTTTCAGGATACGGGCTTTGTCGGCAGGCGTGTGCTTGTTGTTGAATAAATAGCCCCCTACATAATCAATATTCATCCCCGTTGCCAGGTACAGGTTCGCCATTTCTGTATCCAGCGCATAATCGTTGGCCAGCCGGATAAAATACACGTTGCTCGACCGTACGATAGCTTCCCGCATGCTAACCCGTCCTCCGCAAGGTTCACTTTCTACCCGTCCCCGCCGGATTATCTCCCCACAACCGACGTAGACATTAACCTTGGCCGCAGGCATTCCCAGTTTGTTGAGAGCCGCCGTGGCGGTCATAATCTTGGCCGTTGAGCCGGGTGCGGTGGGGTACGTCAGAGCCAGGTCCCGCTCGGTGGTCAGGTACGGCAACCGGAGCCGTTCCTGATCCGGCAACAGCAGTTCATCCGGCCGCTGGAGGTTGGGCAACGGATTCAGGGCCGAGGCCAGTACGTCGCCGGTTGCGGCATCCAGCACCACTACCGACAGGCGTTTATCACTGTAGTGCGAGCTGTCCATTGCTTTTTGCAGGGCTACCTGCAGGGCCGCATCCACACTCAGGCGCAGGTCGCGGTTGCGGGCCTGACGTTTGGCCACAGCGTCTCCATCCAGCCCGCTGCGCAGCGCCGGAGCCAGCTCCCGGTAATCGTACAGCGGCAGGGTAAGCGTTCGGGTTACCGTGGGGGTAAACCGATCAGCCCGGTACCGGCTGGTCAGCAGGGTGTTCTGCTGGGGGTGATTATCGAAGCCCCGCAAGTCGCTCAGATGGGCCGCTTCGGCAAAATAGCCATTCTGCTGCCCCCAGAACAGGCGCGTATTCGCATCGCCGACCCAGAAAAAAAGGTGTTCGCCAAACGGGTAAAACCGCTGGAGTCGGCGACGGGTCAACTCCGTCACCTTGTTCGGGTCGAGACCCGCCTGCCGAAGCTGGGGCAGGTTACGCAACACCGTATCGGGTGAGCTGGTAGCCAGCACCCGCCCGTTTCGATCGTATAATGTACCCGCAGCCAACACATCGGTCAGGCGATTGATCCGGGGGTTATAGCTGTACACCGGCAGTCCATCCCGACTAAGCACCCGGCTGGGTCGTACAATATAATCGGCCCAGTGGACGAGTGCGACCTCACCTGCCCGTCCGGCCAGGATGAGGGTGCCGAGCAAAAATCCGGCAATGCCCGTAGCCAGTACCGGATCGTAGTGTTTTTCGAGGTAAGCATGTTGCAGCGCTTCACCAGGCCGGTTCGCGATGGAAAATACGGCGCCCATTGCCGTAAGGTTGATAATAAGCGACACGTTGCCGTAACTCAGAAAAGGAACTGAAATACCCGTTAGCGGAAACACCCCCAATGACCCGCCCGCAATCAGCAAAAACTGAACGCCGGTTGCCAGTCCGATACCCGCACAGAGATAAAAACTAAACGGCTGCCCCGCCCGGCGGGCGTGCAACAGGCTTCGGTGCAGCAGAACAAACAGCAACAGGCAAACGGTTACCAGGCCAACCCAGCCGAGTCCTTCGGCCAGGCTGGGCAAAATCATGTCGGTATGGGCGGCAGGCATTGCCGTAGCATATCCTTTACCCAGGCCCTGACCCGTCCACCCGCCGGTCGCCATCGTCCAGAAGCTATGGGCCAGGTGATCGCCCCCGTACACGTCATTGTTCCAGGGGTTAAGCCACATCGCTTTGCGGTCGGCCAGCCGATCTCCCACAAAAGGGATCTGATCGCCAAAGGCGAAAGTGGCCATAACCAGCACCAGCAGTACCGGTCCTTCTGCCAGCAGCGCCAGCCAGCCCGCTGCGGTGGTGGTACGGGCGTGGCCACGCCAGATGAGCAGGCCAACCGCCCCCGCCACACCTGCCAGGGTGGCAACCAGACCCGGTAATTGCCACAAAGCCAGCCCGTAAATCAAACCGGCCAGCAGGGTGATGCCCAGCGTTTGGCGGGCAATCGTGTAAAAAAGTAAAAACGTAAACCCAATCACCAGGGCGGGGCCCATATCGCCCAGCAACAGGTACAGACCCATCAGCAGCCCCGTTCCCAGAAAAACGCCGATGCTCACCCGCCACCGCCAGCGCAGGTCGGGCAGGGTGCGGAGCTGTTCTTCGTGGGCGGCAAAAAAACCCGCCAAAAACACCAGGATCAGGTATTTTGTCAGCTCACTCGGCTGGAACAACAGCCCCCCCACCCGCAGGTTTACCCGAACGCCACTTCCCTCCGGCCCCGTCCCAAAAGCCAGCGTCAAACCGGCCAGCCCCAGTGCCAGGATCAGCCATGTCCAGCCCGTGAGCCGAAAAGTAGACCGTTTACGCAGATTCACGAGCGGATCGAACCACCAGCGCGTGTAGAATCGCCCGATGTTCAGCTGAGATACGATGACCATCCCCAGCAATCCCAGGCCGATTCCCACTACCACCTGTCCGCCGTACATAATGTCCTGCAAGGGGTCCTGAATGGATAGCAGGGTTAGCAGAGACAGCCCCGTGAGCAGCATCAGAACGGGCAACAGCAGCGCATCGGGCTGGAAGCGACGAATGGACCAGAAAAGATGAACCAGCCAGAAGGCCAGCAGGTACAGGCCCACCTGCAACCCATAATCAAGGCGAAACTGGTTGGGTGTTCGCATGGTAAACGAGTGGTCGCTTTTTAGTTGCCCGTACACCACGGGGCCAATAAGCCGGAGGGTGTGCGGACGGCCCGTAAACGTGTAGGCTACGGAACGGGCAAGCCGGGACAGCCCCCGCCGGGCACCAAACTCCATGCCCGGTTTCAGCGGTAACACACTATAGGCTCCGTTTGGCTGCAGTGCGCCAAAGGTAAACTGGCCATCGGCATCGGTGCGGGCGTAGGTAAGCACCTCAGGCGTTTCGTCCGTGTCCCGCTGCACCGGCCGGTGCCGTTTCAGTTGAACCAGCACACCCGCCAGGGGGCGTGGCACAGGCGCATCATCCAGCACCCGCCCACTCAGCTGCAGCCCCCCCGATCCGGCCGAGGAGGGATATGGGCGGGGATTGTTCAGCTCCCGCTGATACAGCACCGAATCGAACCCAATCTGTTGCCGGGATACCCGCAGCCGGCTCTGAAAATCAGTACCGCCAACCGGGCTCTGCCAGGTCAACGGGGTACGGATGGAAAAGGCCCGCTTGTTTATGGAACCCAGGTTATCGGGTGTACCGTACCGGCGCAGTTTAGCGGGCAGCGAATCAGCCACCAGCGCCACATCGCGGCTGTCGGTATAGTAATTACCCTGCCGTAGCAGTTGCTGAAGGGCGTTGGGCTGAATGCCCGGCTGTAATGTTAGTTTTGTACCGGCCGCATAATCCCGTTCGACCTGATTGAGTGCCGGCTGACGGTTTACGTACAAACGGGTGAAGAGGACCAGTAGTAGAACCGTCACCCCAATCAGGTAACTCCGTTCGGACGATATCCCGTTATAATTCGCCATTCGCTGGATTCAGTCACTAATAATTTGATTATGGCACCCAGCCTCCTTTTGTACCGGATGGGTGGCGAATAAGGAAACCCTACTACGGGGTCAGGGGTGGTAGGGTGGCCAGGCTATCAAGCGGTTTCGGATCGGCCCGCAGCACCCGCACCCGAAAACGGGTGCCCCGCTGGCTGTCGGGTGCCCGCCGGGTCATGGTAGCATCAGGACCAACCTGATTGAAGTACAAGACCGACGATTTCAACAGGCGCCCGTTTCCTTTCAGGTATTCCACCTTTACCGAAACAGACTGAAACGTGACATCCGACGGATTAACCAGTTGAACCGATAGGTTCTTGACCCCGCCGAACAAGCCAACGTCCCCGCCCATTGTCCGGGCGGCCAGTTGCCGGGTTGCCTCAGTCACCTTCGCCTGGTACAGTTGCCGGGTCTGTTCGAGCCGCAAGCGGGCTTCTTCAGCCTGCCGGGCCGTATCGGTATCGGTAGCAAGGGGGGTCACGTTGGTCGATTCTTTAACGGCCGACGATGGGGAGTTCGGTCCGGTTGAACCCCCAATAGGCCAAAAGACTGCCTACCACCACTAGTGCCGCCAGTGCCGGCAGCAGCCAGTTTTTGCGGGAGGTGGACTCAGCCACCGCTGGTTTTTCGGGTCTGACCTGTGCGGGCTTGACCGAAGCAGGTTTGGCCACCGGCCGGGGAGCCTCCTGCGCGGCTACCGGAGCATGGCTTTCGGTTCGGGTTTTTAGTATGGTTGGCTGGCGCCCTTTTTCCCGGTACAACTGCTCGACTTCTGCCTGTTTGAGAATCAGTTTGATTTCATCGGGGTCGTTGATGCGGTCCGTTGTTTTTTTAGCCAGCAGCTGACGAAGCAGTTCCTCCAATCCCTCCGGCAGTGACTGACTAGTCGGCAATACCGGGGCCGGTGGGGGCGTGGTCAGCACGGCATTCATGAATGTAACGATGCCGGTTTCACTACCCAGCGCAAAGGGCACCTTACCCGTAAAACATTCGTACAGCACCACACCAAAGGCATAGTAATCCGCCGTTTTATCCACCTGCCGCGGATTATCGAACTGTTCGGGAGCTGCGTATTCGTAGGTCATGAGCGACTGACCGGTTTGCGTTACCGGCTGCTCGTGCAATCGGGCAACGCCAAAGTCGGTCAGCAGAAAGTGCAGTTCACCGCTGGCCAGTTTATGGTAAAGAATGTTCTCCGGTTTCACGTCGCGGTGAACGATACCGTTGGCGTGGATCAGCCGAAAGGCGTCGAGCATCTGTAGACCCATCCGAATGGTCATTTCAACGGACAGGTGCCCGCTCCCGGTAATCAACTGGCGCAGGTTGCCCCCTTCCACGTAATCCATAACCAGGTACGGCAGGTCGGTATCCAGCCGGACTTCGCGCACCTTAACGATGTTCGGGTGATCCATCTGGGTCATAATGGCCGACTCCCGCTCGAAACGCCGGAGCGTGTCGGCATCCGTGTTGAGGGCAAAATGCTTGATGGCCACTAAATCCCCGGTGGCTACGTGCCGGGCCTTTAGTACACGTGCGTTGCTGCGGGTGATCTCACCCAATACATCGTAGCCGGGAAAATGCGTATTAAAACTAACAGTTGCCATGGGAGCTAAGGCTTTTTAGTCGAATCGGGTTGGTTGGTGGGGTAGGTAGTAACCGTCGAATCAACGGGTATAGTTTCCGGGTTATTGACTAATCTTGGTGTGCCAAACTGCCAGATTATCCCCGTCAGCATCATCAGCAACAACAGCAAAACGAATCCATACACCCATTTACGCGCCCGGCCCGATTCGGCACTCGGCTTTGCAACCGGCATAGAAACGGGCAACGGGGTTTCAACTGGTACCGGCTCGGTGGGTACACCGGGCGATACGCCGTTAGAATGGACTGGGTACCGCGCCAGTACAACGGTAATATTATCCTGACCACCCTGCTCGTTGGCCAGGTGGATCAACTCAGCCACCTGTTCCTCTACGGAGGTATCCCGGCTGATTACGTCCACCAACTGCTGGCGGGTAAGCATGTCGGTCAGGCCATCGCTGCACAACAGCAGCGTATCGCCGGGGATGAAAATCCGTCTCGCCCGATTCCAGAAAACCGTCGTCATCGACCCGGTGCAGTACCGAACCCACGTCCCGCAGAATTTCGTTTCGGCGGGGGTGCTGCATGGCTTCCAGCTCAGTCAGCTGGTTGGCATCTTCCCGAACGCCCACCAGCGAGTGGTCGTGGGTTAGCTTTTCCAGTTGCTGCTGCCGGAAGCGGTACAGGCGCGTATCGCCCACGTGCACATACTGGACGGTACGGGTTTGTTCATCGGCAATGGCGGCCGTCAGCACGCAGCACATGCGGGCCAGGGCAGGGTCCTGCTCGCGCTGGTGAACAATCTGGTTATTGGCATGCACCACAGCCTCACAAAGCATGGTCAGCGTATGGCCATTTTGGGTAGCCATATACTGATGGATGGCTTCTCTGGCCAGGGCAGCCGCCTGGGCACCCCCGGCATACCCCCCTACTCCGTCAATCACGACCAGCAACGCCCGGTGCGCTGACCAGAGTGCCGAGTCAATGAAAGTATCCTGATTATCCTGCCGGTTGCGACCAACGTCTGTTTGTCCGGCACGTTGTACTAAGCTCATAAATGGAATGAAGCAGGCTGCTCCGACTATCGGGGTAGGGTACGAAAATGCTGCACCAGCAGCAACAGAATAAAAGCCCCCAACAACACGGCTATCAGTATGTCGAACATTCGTTAGGCGGTAGTTTTAAAGGTTAGGGTAACCGCTCCGTTGAGCAGGATCTGGGATGCATCCGGCAAGTCGACCCAAACCGGCTCCCCGGGTTCACTGCGGGCAACAACCCGTTCGTTCAACCGGGTTTCGTGCTGACTAAACGAGGCCAGCTGAAACTGGCCGGTGGCGGGGTCGTACCGAATCCGGGCGTGTGGGTTCGATACGTAGGGCGAAGGCAGCCGCAGGTAGTTAGCGAACGATTCATTGTCCGGCTCCTGCCGGGCTACCACCACTTCCCGGTCTTTCATCCAGTACGTTTCTTCGGTATTCTGATCCGCCATATAATAATCGAGCCGGGCCAGTGCATCGGGCCGGACAGCAGGCGGGGCAGGCAGAACAGCAGCCGCTACGGGTGCTGCTTCCGCTGGCTCGTCATGAGCCAACAGGGCAGGGTCGATGCGGACGGCAAACGCGCCCGACTCCCGGAAATCGATGTGCCCGAACGCGGGCATATTCAAGTCCAGTTTCGTATAAACGTTTGTATTTTTCACTTTGCGGGTAGCCTTCAGGTTACGCCCCTTTTCCAACGCCGGTTTGCTGTCGTTTTCGAGTGATGTACCGGTTAGCGATCCAATTATCTCCATATCGACGGGCGTAATTGGTCGGCCGTCAAACTCCGTACCGGGTCCGAATTTAAACTGCCAGTGCGAGGCTACGCTAACAATCCGATCCTGCTCCGTTTTGCGTTGATTGATTCGCTGGTAAAAAGCGTTTACCGCTTCATTGACAATAACGGGCAAAGCCGCCAGCCGCTCGGCATACGTAACCGGGTGCAGGATAATAACATAATGGGCGTCGAATAACAGACTCGTTCCGATACTTTCCCGGTTCAGCGACGTTTCAAAGCAGCGGATAAGCTCATGCAGTATACGGTCGTTCGTTACCGTTTCGGGTACCTGCGGTTTTCGTTTTGGCACGAGTAAACTGCCCAGTTGTTCCCAAAGCCGATCGGGTGATTTCTCCATTATACTGATGATGCGTTAATCACTCTAACAAACGATATCCTCCCTGAGTTATTTAATTTACTGAGCGGGCTGCCTGAATATAGCTCTTTCATCCATGGCTCACACGACTCAGCATCCTACCAGTTTATATCTATGACTAGGTGTACCTACTATTGGTCACCCAATTTAGGCTGGTTGCCCGGGGTTGACTTATCGGGTAAAGAGCCAGCCCATTGGCAGAATTTTAGTCGGGCTGGCAGCCCTGGCAGTGAACTCGATGACGTCAAATCCGTAGCCACAGTCAGAACGATGCGGTCACTTGCGTTAATCCCTGATTCCATTTCCAAAATTTGTGCCTATAGTAGTCGATTCCCTCAAAGGTATTGTGTTTTGCCGGTAGTAGAGACGAATACAACCCAGAACCTTCCGGTCACCTGGTTCATTAAACCAATCAAGGAGCGGTTATTTTAACCCATTACAGGGTATGTAACGCTCCTGTCCGACTCTTAGTGATGGGTGTTTATACCAATAATGAACCAGACTACTCCTCATTTCTTTCATCTCACAAAACGGCTGATCGCTCTGCCGGAAACAGATACTCCCGACTCCTATGCAAACTGAACTCACTAAACCTGCCAATAGCCCAATTCAACAGAAAGCGTCTTTCGAAAGCCGGTACGCGGCATCGCCCACTGAAGTGAAGGGCATGAACACGGAGCAACTCCGGCAGAATTTCCTGATCGACAACCTGTTTCAGCCCGATCAGTTCCGCTGGGTACTCTCGTTCTTTGATCGCTACCTCACCGGGGGAGTTGTGCCGGTATCCGGCCCCCTCACGCTGGAAGCGCCCGACCAGCTGAAAGCCGCTTACTTTCTGGAACGCCGGGAGTTGGGCATCATCAACATTGGCGGACCGGGGCGCGTACTGGCGGATGGCGTAGCGTACGACCTGGACTTTAAAGAAGCACTGTACATTGGCCAGGGAACGAAGGGTATCCAGTTCAGTTCGCACGATGATGATGCCCCCGCCCGTTTCTACCTGAACTCCACGCCCGCTACCCACTCCTACCCCACCCGCAAAGTAGCGCGAACCGAAGCCGAAGTCGTTGAACTGGGCAGTATGGAAACGGCCAACCACCGCATCATCAATAAACTACTGGTCAACAGCATACTACCCACCTGCCAGTTGCAGATGGGCATGACTGAATTAAAAGCGGGTAGTGTCTGGAACACGATGCCTGCCCACACCCACGACCGGCGCATGGAGGTGTACCTGTATTTTGAGGTACCCGAGGGACAGAGTGTGTGCCATTTTATGGGGCAACCTCAGGAAACCCGCCACATTTGGATGCAGAACGAACAGGCCGTAATTTCGCCCAACTGGTCCATTCACTCCGGTGCGGGTACATCCAGCTACACCTTTATCTGGGGTATGGCCGGTGAAAACCTCGATTATGGCGACATGGATTTCTGCGCCATTCCCGACCTGCGTTGAACCGTAACCCAAATACCCATGCAAACCTACTGGGGTGTCGATTTAGGCGGCACCAAAATTGAAGGCGTCATTTTATCCTCCCCCTCTCCGGATTCCGTTATCATCCGCAAGCGAATCGACACCGAGTCCCACCTGGGTTACGACCACGTAGTGAGCCAGATTGGAAAACTCATTCAATTACTCAGGGACGAAACGGGTTTGCAGCCCGAGAAGATTGGTTTTTGCACGCCCGGCACGATGGACCCTGAAACCGGCACGATGAAAAACTCCAACATGACATTCATCAACGGAAAACCATTCCGGGACGATCTGGCCCGCACGCTGGGGGTGCCGGTTTCCACAACGAATGATGCCAATTGTTTTGCCCTCTCCGAAGCAACGATGGGTATTGTACAGGATGTTATCCCCGACTTCCGGATGGTGTTCGGGGTTATTCTGGGAACGGGTGTTGGTGGGGGCGTGGTGTTCCGGGGTTTCGACGGTCGCCCCGTGGTGCAGGCTGGCCGGCAGGGAATTGGGGGCGAGTGGGGTCATAATATCCTGGAAGAAAATGGCTACGAATGCTATTGTGGCAAACGGGGCTGTAATGAGCAGGTCATTTCCGGTCCGGCACTCCAGCGATTTTACCGGGAGCAAAGCGGGCAGGAACGAACCCTGCCGGTTATTATCGAACGCTATCAGCAAGGCATCGACCCATATGCCACGGCTACCATCGAGCGTTTACTCGAAAACTTTGGCCGGGCCGTATCGACCCTGGTCAACATCCTCGATCCGGATGCCATTGTGCTGGGTGGGGGTGTGGGAAACGTTGACCTGTTATACACCGAGGGCGTAGAGCGAGCCAAAAAATACGTGTTCAACAGCGGCAAACTCAACACGCTTTTTCTAAAACCCAAACTGGGCGATAGCGCCGGGGTATTTGGGGCTGCCCTTCTGTAGTGAAAAGAACGTATCAGCCCGCTCTTATCAAATTCTAAGTTTATGTTAAGCAACGGTTAAGTAATGATCGGGACATTGGCCTACGTATCCCTCCTGCCGTATCGCCTGTATGAACCAGCTCATTACCCTTATGAACACCGTTCGCCAATTCCTGAATTTTGAACTAATCCACCTCAAAGCATTCACACTGACCGTGGCCGATATTTTTTCGGCCCTGCTGGTTATCGTTTTAGCGAGGGTACTCCTGTATCTGCTGAAAAAATACGTACTGCAACTCTTCTTTAAACGCCGAAACGTAGCCATTGGCCAGCAGTTTGCCATCAACCAGCTAATTAAATACGCCCTGTATCCAATCGTTATTATACTGGTTATGCAGTCACTGGGTATTCAGCCGTCCGTACTGCTGGCCGGGGGAGCAGCCCTGCTGGTTGGTATTGGGCTGGGCTTGCAGCAAACCTTCAAAGACCTGTTTTCGGGTATTATTTTGCTGGTAGAAGGCACGGTTCGGGTAGATGATATGGTGGTGGTTGATGACACGATTGTAATGGTGAAAGAAATTGGGCTGCGCACCTCCAAAGTAGAAACGCGGGACGATACTGTCAAGATCGTGCCTAACTCCAAACTGGTAGAGGATACAGTCATCAACTGGTCGCACAACAACCGTCCGACCCGTTTTCATATTGACGTGGGTGTTGCCTACGGTAGTGATTTGGGGTTGGTTAAATCGCTGCTGCTCAACTCGGCCGACGAGCACGGTCAAATTCTGAAAACCCCACTGGCTACTGTACAGTTAAGGGAGTTTGGCTCGTCATCGCTGGATTTTAAGCTGTTTTTCTACAGCTACGAGTTTTTGCGAATTGAAGTCGTAAAAAGTGATCTCCGTTTTCGGGTCGACGAATTATTTCGTCAGCACTGCTATTACGATTCCCTTTCCCCAGCAGGAAGTCTGGTTTCGGAATGAACTGGCAACCAGTCCAGCAAAGGAGCATCAGAACGCGTAAAATTACGTTAGATTCGCAATGACTTTACGCCACGTTATTCATGCAACCAACGCATACCAAACTCAGTGAACTTCCCGCATCGGCCATTTGCGGTAATGATATCAGTTCCTCTTGCCTCTATGTATCGGCACTCAGCATTCTGTACGCCGGGCAGTACGCCTGGATATCCCTGCTGCTGGTAGGCGGAACTCTCTTTTTGTTTCGTAAAATTTACGGCGAGGTTGTTGGGGCATTACCGCTCAATGGGGGTGCCTACAACGTACTGCTCAACTCGGCCAACAAGTCGATGGCTTCGCTGGCAGCGTGCCTCACCATCCTGTCTTACGTAGCCACGAGCGTTATTTCGGCCAATGAAGCCATCCATTACGCAGCGCTGTTCAGCGAAGCCATTCCAATTATAGCGGGTACCATTGGTCTGCTGCTCCTGTTTTTTCTGCTCAATCTGCTCGGCTTAAAAGAGTCGTCGAAAGCGGCTGTGATTATTTTTATTTTTCACCTGGTAACCCTGACTATCCTGTGCTCTGTTTGTGGCTGGTACGTTTTCAAGAATGGGCTGGGTAATTTTTCAATCAATTTCTCTACCCCATCCGAACACAGCATTTCATTCCAATTATTTGCGGGTTTTGCAGCGGCCATGCTGGGGATTTCCGGCTTCGAGAGTTCGGCCAATTACGTAGAAGAGCAGGCGGACGGGGTGTTTCCCAAAACGCTGCGGAACATGTGGATTATCGTCACCATTTTCAACCCGCTCATTGCCCTCCTGGCCCTGAGCATTATGCCCATCAGTGAAGCCAATCAGCATCAGCAATCGTTACTAGCCTTCATGGGCGAACGGGCGGGTGGTCAATGGCTGTCGTGGCTGGTATCGGTCGATGCCATACTGGTACTCAGTGGTGCCGTACTGACGTCGTTCATTGGCGTGAGCGGCCTGATGAAGCGGATGACGCTGGACCGTATTTTTCCGCAGTTTCTACTGAAGGAGAACAAGCAAAAGGCCCCGTACTTTATCCTGTTGCTGTTTTTTCTACTCTGCGTGGCCATTTTGCTCAGCACGTCGGGTAAACTAACTACCCTCGCGGGTGTGTACACCATTTCGTTTCTGGCCGTGATGGGCCTGTTCGGCATCGGCAACTTACTGCTCAAACTCCGGCGCAAACGCCTGCCCCGCCCCGAACGCGCCACCACCGGCACCGTGTTGCTGGCGCTGATAGCGGTGGGCGTAGCCCTTTGGGGCAATGTGGTGCTCAACCCCAGCTACCTGTGGGTATTTTTTGAGTACTTCATCCCCACGTTCCTGATTGCCCTGATGATGATGGACCGTTCACTGATTTTGACGGGCCTGCTGTCTGTCATTTTATACCTATTCAAACCACTCAAACGCAGCATCGAACGATTTACCCACTGGACCAATCAGACCATCAAAAGCATCAACGATCAGGAGTTTGTCTTTTTTTCCAAGGGCGATGACATAGCGTCTCTTAACCAGGTCATGATTTATATTCAGGACAACGAAGAAACGAACAGGCTACGCATCGTAACCGTTGAGAATAAGCAGTTTAAAGCACCCGACCATTTGCACCGGGATATTGAAACCCTGGACCGGGCCTACCCGGAAATTGACATTACGTACGAAATAATAGAGGGTAGTTTCGATCCTGAACTTATACAGGAACTGTCGGAGAAATGGGGAATCCCGACTAATTTTATGTTTATTGGTTCCCCCAGCCAAAAATTCCAGTACCGCATCGAAGACCTCGGTGGGGTGCGGCTCATTATCTGACGGAGCCGTTTTTGATTCACTTAACGACAACATAGTATGAACAAACAGGATTATATTCCAACCGTAATTTCCTGGGCCTCATCCCATGGATTTGAGGAAATAAAAGCCAATCTACCCAACGATGACGAGTTTGAAACCCCGATTTCCTACGAACGCCAGAACGATGAGGAAGCGTTTGTGCCCGACGTTACGGGTAAGGTATTCAGCGAGAAATCGTATTTCGAAGTGATTTTGAAGACCGATGAAACCCGTCAGCTCGTGTCGAAGCTAAAGCTCATCAGTGTGCTGGCCGGTCGGCGGGGGGGTAAGCTGTACCTGATGGCTCCCAAAGGACATTATCAGTTCGCCAAATCGCTCGCCAGTGAGAACCACATCGGGGCCGAGCTAATTAAATTGAACTGACCGTAGTGCGCTGAACGAAGTGTTTCCTGATTACTGTTCACAAAAGAAAAAGCTCCGGTCGTTACGACCGGGGCTTTTTTGTAGGTTTGACTCTTATTCTTACTTTATCCGTATGCTTCGTCTTACACTTTACTCATTACTCCTGCTGGTTACGGTTGCCTGCCAGCCACAGAATCCCGGCCAGACGATCATCGACCAGTCGATTGCGGCCCACGGGGGCGATGCCTGGCTGGGAAAACGGATCTCCTTCGATTTCCGCCAGTTTCACCTCGCGCTGGAACAACGGGATGGGCAGTTCCGGTACGAACGTACCTATACCGATTCAAGCGGAGCGCCCATTAAAGAAATCCTGACCAACAACTCGTTTACCCGGCTGCTGAACAACCAGCCCCAAACGCTCGACACGGCTCAGGTGGGCAAATACAGTCGGGCAGTCAATTCCGTGGCTTACTTTGTACTGTTACCGTTCAAACTGGCCGACCCCGCCGTACAGGCTGATGTGGTGGGCGAAACCAAACTGGACGGCCAGGTGTACGACAAGGTACGGGTGCGGTTTCGGGCTGAAGGCGGTGGTAAAGATTACGGCGATACGTTCTATTACTGGTTCAACCGGCAAACCCACACCATGGATTACCTGTCGTACCGCGAAGGAGGCCCCCGTTTTCGGAAAGCCATCAACCCGAACGTAGTGGGTGGTATCCGGTTTCAGGATTACATCAACTACAAAGGGGAGGAAAGTGATACCACATCCGTCAGCCAGTACGATACGCGTTACTCGGCCGGTCAGCTCCCCGAACTATCCCGGATTGAGCAAAAGAACATAAAGGTGGAAGATATGCCGTAGCTATTGGGCGGTTGTATACGTATGAAAGGGGCCGTGTGAACAGATTTGCTCACACGGCCCCTTTCCCTTTTGTTTATCCGTCTCACCCCTATTCCACCTTCCGGGTAAATCAGTTCACTTAAACCATTTCGGGTTCGGGGGTAACCGTATCCGAAGTGGCCATGACCGATTTAATGATCTGCAAGGGAATACGTACCCAATCGGGGCGGTGGTTCAACTCATAATTCAGGTCGGCTATGGATTTTTCGAGCAGGAATGTTTCGAGCATCATCTCCAGGTCATCGGGTTGACCGGGCATGAACGAACTGCCCTGTACCGTTTCCAGGTACGCTTTCATAAAGAATCCACTCATCTGGTGCGCCCAGAATTCGGCGTAGGGCAGCAATTGCACCGTTTCCTGCTTTGGAACCTGATTGGTTATAAAGAAACCTTCGTAGGCTACGTAATGGAACGAGCGAATCATGGCTGCCACATCGCGCAGGGGTGACCGTTTCAGCCGCCTTTCGCTATAGCTTCGGTTAGGGTCGCCACCAAAATCCTGAATGGCAATGTCCCGGCCCGTCAGCAGAATTTTTTCCAGTTGCAGGTCACCGTGAATACGAATCTTGGCCGCGTCCAGTTTTTTGCTGTAAATGCGTTTCAGCTTCGCCATCATGGCCTCCCGTCGATCCAGCATCTGCTCCACATCCAGTCGAATATCGGCCGGAACGCGTGACAGGTTTCGTTGCTGGCTCTGGTACGTTTCGCGCACCAGCGACTGCAACCCCGAGAACAGCGACCGCTGGTAGTGCAGCGAGAATTCCTCGGGGGCAAAATCTTTCAGGGTATTGTTCGAAGCCAGGGCCAGGTGCATCTGACCAACCCGAACACCCAGCAGCCGGGACTGCTCAGCCGCCCGCCGACCCAGCAACTCCTGGGTCTCGTCGGGCAGGTCTTTAAAGCCAACCGGCCGACTCAGCGTACCACGTGGCTTGGCCATACTGGCTGACAGCTGCGCTTTGTCGCGGGAAAGAATCCGTTCGATGTAGTTGTTGATTCGCTCCAGCACGTAAGTTTTCCCATCCCCGTGCCGGGCTACCATTTCTTCCAGGTTACCCAGCATGATCGACTCGCTGGACGACACCATCTCAACCGAACCAACCAGCGAAGGCACATAGGCAAACGAAGCCGTTTCAGACAAAAAGTGCGTCAACTCAGCGTCGGGGTTGATAGACAAGTCTACCTTTCGGTACAGTTTAAGGAGGTAATCCGTGTCGTAGCCGATGGATACGTAGTCTTTACCGATAACCAGTAGTTTGGACTTTATCTCCTTATTTTTCCGGATGTACGCATTCAGCTCCGGCTTGCTCTCAAACAGCAGCCCATTCTCCGGGTTTTTTCCCGCTTCAGCCATCTGACGAAGCAATGCCTGCTGCACTTCGGCTACGTACAGGCCATCGCAAAGCACACCGGTTTCCTCCCCTATTTCGGCCACGGCCATTATAGACTGCGGACAGTTACGGGTCAATTTATCGGCCTGTGTTTTATTGGCAAAAGTCAGCGTTAGCTGGAAGGTTTCGGGCAGTCCCCGCTCGTAGGCCACTTCAATCAGCACAATGTACGCGGTACCTTCGGCCAGGGCAAGCCGGGCATGGTTGCGAATGGTGACGTCGCGCATGGCCTGCTTTTTCCCATCAAACCAGTCGACCCGCAGCAGGTAGTCGGGTAGTATGACCGTTTCCAGCACAGTACGCGTCCCATTGGTCAGCAGGGTATGCCAGTCATCAATGCGCACCATGGGAAATTCAAGCGCCTGAGCAGCACCCGTTTGTGCTTTCTCCAACACGAACCACTGGTAGTCATGCGGTGCCAGGGTGAAAAAATACATTTCACTGTCGGTAATAGCCGGAAACGCGTTTTTACTGAATGCCTCTACCGGCACGTAGCCATTGAACCCGCTTAGCTCAACCTGTGCCGGCTGCGAATACTTCGACAGGTTGACCACAATCAGCAGCGTCTGGTCCTCATAGGTACGGGTAAACGCCAGCACTTTGGGATTCTCCACGTTCAGGAACTTCATATCGCCCCGCCCAAACGCTTTGTAGTGCTTACGCAGGTTAATCATCCGTTTCATGAACCAGAACAACGACGAGGTATTGTTGCGCTGGGTTTCTACATTCACCGATTCATAATGGTACTCCGGGTCCAGAATGGTGGGCAGGTACAGCTTCTGCGGATTGGTGCTCGAAAAACCCGCGTTGCGGTCGGGCGACCATTGCATGGGTGTCCGTACACCGTCCCGGTCGCCCAGGTACACATTATCGCCCATGCCAATTTCATCGCCGTAATAGATAACCGGAGTACCGGGCAACGAAAACAACAGGCTGTTCAGCAACTCTATTTTCTTGCGGTTATTCTGCATCAGCGGAGCCAGCCGGTGCCGGATACCGAGGTTAATTTTGGCCTTCGGGTCTTTCGCGTAGGTCTTGTACATGTAATCCCGCTCCTCGTCGGTCACCATTTCGAGCGTCAGCTCGTCATGATTCCGCAGGAAAATAGCCCACTGGCAGTTGTCGGGAATAGCGGGGGTCTGGTCAAAAATATCGGTAATAGGGTACCGGTCTTCCATTTGCAGGGCCATGAACATGCGGGGCATCACCGGAAAGTGGTAGTTCATGTGGCACTCGTCACCATCGCCAAAGTAAGAGGCCGAATCTTCGGGCCACATGTTGGCTTCGGCCAGGAATACCACGCCCGGAAAATGCGCGTCGACGTGCGACCGGAGTTTTTTCAGGTAAGCATGGGTTTCGGGCAGGTTTTCGCCATTGGTACCTTCGCGCTCGAACAGGTACGGAACGGCATCCAGCCGGAATCCATCCACGCCCAGTTCGCACCAGTAGTCAAGCATTTTGATTACTTCGGCCTGTACTAAGGGGCTGTCGTAATTCAGGTCGGGCTGGTGGTGAAAAAAGCGGTGCCAGTAGTACTGTTGCGCTTCATTATCCCAGGTCCAGTTGGAGTTCTCAAAATCCTGGAAAATAATCCGAACGTCTTTAAAATCCGTTGGATCATCGGTCCAGACGTAATACTCCCGTTCGGGTGAGCCTTTGGGTGCCCGGCGTGCCCGCTGAAACCAGGGGTGCTGATCGGACGAGTGGTTGATAACCAATTCGGTAATCACCTTCAGGTCCCGGTCGTGGGCTTCCTTGAGCAGTGTTTTGAACTCGGCAATATTCCCGTACGATGGGTTTATGGTGTAGTAATCGGCAATATCGTAGCCATCGTCGCGCAGGGGGGATGGATAAAACGGAAGCAACCAGATAGCCGTAACGCCCAGTTCCTGTAGATAATCCAGTTTTTCGAGCAGGCCCTGGAAATCGCCGACTCCATCGCCATTCCCATCGCGGAACGCTTTTATGTGTAGTTCATAAATAATGGCATCTTTATACCATCGTAGGTTGGCCTGTATGTCTGCGTTGTTATCCGTCATGAGTAGGTTTTTAAGAATATAGTGGCTTGCCGACCGGCACACATAGTTCAAGTGTGTGGGGCAGCGGGGCACAAAAAATAGGTCGTATGATTGCCAAAGGACTACCTCTCTAACCGCAGGACGGTTTTAGTGTTTTCATCTGGCGTATTGAATCGTTGGCAATTTGTACCGATACCTTAAGAATTGGCTTACAATTCACTTAGAAAGTGCTTAGAGTGCGTAACGACCTATTCTAATAAGTTTCTAAGATTTACTTAAGCCTCCTCTAAGTCAGCAAAGCGATATTTACACAAATACAACTAACCTTCCGCAACATTCATGAGCACATTTAACCGATTATTAATCGTTTCCTACCGCCTGCCCTTTACGATTCGGGAGCGGGACGAAGGGGTGGAACTGGTGCAAAACTCCGGCGGTCTGGTGTCGGCGGTATTGTCCATGGCCGAACGGATGGGGCAAAGCCAGCACGGAACGTCAGCCAAAATCCACTGGGTTGGTCATGCCGCTTCATCCCTGAAGCACATCGATACATCGAAGCTGGAAAATGAAACCTTCGTGGCCCACCCGGTATTCATCGACGACGACGTTAACAAGGGATTTTACGAAGGATTCAGCAACGACCTGATCTGGCCTTTGTTTCACTATTTCCCTTCCTATGCCAACTTCAACGAGAGTGACTTTCAGCATTACAACCAGGCAAACACCCGTTTTCTGGAAGAACTAACTGCCCTGATTGAACCCGGCGATTTTGTCTGGATTCACGATTTCCAACTCATGCTGTTACCCAATATGGTACGGCAGGCCATTCCGGATGCCGGTATTGGGTACTTTTTCCACATTCCTTTTCCAACCTATGAAATCATTAAACTACTACCCCGTACCTGGCGGCAGGTGCTGATTGAGGGCCTGTTGGGTGCCGATGTAGTCGGTTTCCACACGCCCGATTATGTCCAGCATTTTTTGCAGAGTGTTTCTGAAGTACTGGCTTTACCCACCATTGAGCAGCGGGTGGTTTTGCCCGAACGCTCCGTACTGGTAAAAGACTTCCCCATCAGCATCGACTTTGTCAAGTTCAACTGGAGCAGTCAGGAGCCCGAAGTGGTCGCTACCCGGCAGGAGTACCAGGACTCACTCCGAAATAACAAAATCATTTTTTCCGTCGATCGGCTCGATTACACCAAAGGAATTATGTACCGCCTGCAGGGATTCGAGCGGTTCCTGACCGAAAATCCAGACTGGCACGACAAGGTAACCTTCGTGATGACGGTTGTTCCCTCCCGGGACAAAATTAGCCAGTACCAGGATCTGAAACGGGAAATTGAAGAAGCGGTCGGGCGGATAAACGGTCAGTTCGGCACTATTGGCTGGCGCCCCATCATCTACCTGTATCGGTCGCTGAATTTCACCGAATTACTGGCCCTCTACACCGCCTGCGATGTAGCCCTGATTACCCCCGTCCGGGATGGCATGAACCTGGTTTGCAAAGAGTTTGTTGCCAGTCGCTTCGACCATAAGGGCGTATTGATCCTGAGTGAACTGGCCGGAGCCGCGCAGGAACTAAACAACGCGCTGATTATAAACCCTACCGATACCCAGGAGATGGCGAACGCCATTAAACAGGGGCTGTCAATGCCGCTGCCTGAACAGGAACGACGTATACTGGCGATGCAGCATCACCTGCAAAACCACAGCGTTTTCCGGTGGAGTAACGATTTTTTCACTGCTTTCGATGATACCATGACCAACCAACCCGAGTTAGAAACCACCCTCCCTGTTGTTCCCTTTATAACTGCTTTCAGCGAAGCTAAGCAGCGTTTGCTGTTGTTTGACTTCGACGGAACCCTGTCTCCCATCGTCAATGACCCTTCCGAAGCCCGACTTTCGGATACCCTGACAGAAACCCTGCACAACCTGGCAGAGCACACTAACCTGGTGGTTATCAGCGGTCGTAACCGGGCGTTTCTGGAGAAAACATTTGCGGGTATCCCCGTTCATCTGGTAGCTGAACACGGCGCTTTTCTGAAAAATCCGGATAAGCCCTGGACCCGGCTCGATTTGACGGCCGACGACTGGGTTGACTCCGTCCGGCCCACTATGGATGAGTTTGTGGAGCGGTTCCCCGGCACGTCTGTAGAAGCGAAAGAAACGGCCATTGCCTGGCACTACCGGCGGGCAGAATCCGACGATATCGAAGGGCAGGCCGTTGAACTGGCTACCCGGCTCCGGAGCCTTTCCTCGTCCGTTCCGCTGGCCGTTATTCAGGGTAGTAAAGTCATCGAAGTAAAACCCGCTCAGCACAGTAAAGGCACGGTAGCGGTCACCATTTTTGACGATAAACCGTATGACTTCGTGGTGAGCATTGGTGATGATACGACCGATGAAGACATGTTCAGACAGTTACCTAACTGGGCATACACGATAAAAGTGGGCGCAGGTGTTTCGTTTGCCCGGTACCGGCTCGCCCGCCAGCGGGACGTGGTCGCACTGCTCCGGCAAATGAGCGATGCGCTGATCCCCGTCTGACCCTAATCGGATCTTCCCATTTTTTTTCCTATTCCGTACTGACCCGGTGTCAGTACGGAATTCGTTTTTCCAGGGCTTCCCACTCCTGAAAGACAGCGTTGGCTTCTTCACGCAGCCGTTGCTGCATCGGGATTTTTCGGTTCTCGCGGGGCTTATCCAGTTCTTCGTAGATAAACTGGTCGTCGAAACCGGCACCGGCTGCGTCGGAATGAAAGGCTCCGTACACAATTCGACTGGGTCTGGCCCAATAAATGGCTCCCAGGCACATAGGGCAGGGTTCGCAGGAGGCATACAGGGTGCAGCCTTCCAGTTGAAACGTACCCAGGTTTCGGCACGCATCCCGGATAGCTACCACTTCGGCGTGGGCCGTAGGGTCGTTGGTTGAGGTGACCTGGTTGTAGCCCCGCCCCACTATTTTGCCATCGCGAACAACCAGGGAGCCAAACGGGCCGCCCTGATTCGTGGTCATACCCTCGCGGGCAAGCTGGAACGTTTGTCGGAGAAAAAAGTCGTCGTTCATCGTTTTTGGTCGTCATTCATTGTCATTGGCAATCCCTGATGGCCATGAACGAGTCGGTTTAAAGCGTTGACAGGTATCGGGTAACGGCTGCCTGAGCAGCCCTGTTTTTCGGGAATGTATCCGGGGTCAATTCGTCGCGTAGCGATTCGTAAAGATACGTCACCTCCCACAAACTACTGAGCAGGGTAGCGCGGTCGGGTGTAGCTACCGTCCTGCGAAGCTGCGTCAGTTCATGGGAATTAAACATCGTTTCGGCCCGGCGCACGCCCCTGGGCAAACCCGAATTTTTGAGGTGCAGCATGGGGCCCAGCACGGCATTGCGAACAAACGCCAGGAAATCAATGGCTTCAAAATACTCGCCCCGCCCAATTTTGACGGCTGCGTAGTGCGCCCAGATCCAGAACCGGTCTTCGGCCCATTGAAAATCAAAGGGCGGGTACTTCGCCGTCGACTGCTCCATTATCTGCGTCAGTGTCTGATCCCGCTCCCAGAGTATGGTTGGGTCTTCTACCCGGTCATGAAACTCGTCGGGTAGCAGAAACTTGATGTCAACGTGCAGTAAAGAGGTTTCGTAGAGCACAATCAATAACCGGATTTCGCCCACGTGATCGCCCCGGAAGGAGGCCAGCATAGGACCGAACCTGGCGGCATACTGCTGCATGTCCGTTACTTCGGGCGCAATTTTTTGGGTCGTAACCACCACCAGATCAAGGTCGGAGTAGGCGTCCATGTCGCCCGATGCCCAGGAACCGCCAGCGGCTAAACCGACGGCATACGGATCCTGCTGGATTTGCTCAACGGCGGTTGTAATGAAGGACTTGAAGGATAGCAGATAATCGGGCATCGGTTCGTTGTGGCTGGTAAATTATGACGTAACCATCCGCCGGTTTGATTCGTTCGGAGCGGTGCAGTTTTCACCCGTCGAGCCGGGGGCTACCGAATGGGCAGCACAACGCCCACGCCATTCGGGGTAGGGGAAAGTAAGAGTCGTTCCTGTTTATCGCCCCGACCTTTAAAAATAAAGTAGTTGACCAGGTCGAAAACCAGCAGAAAGCCACCCTGAACCATGATGGATTTGCCATAACCGCGCAGTTGATCGGCCTTGTCGGGATTTGCGTTAGTTGCCAATTCTGTTTGGGCCCGCTCCCGCAGGTAGCCCCCGCCCACAACGTAGGCGACGTCCAGCCCCGCATTGACCAGCAGAATCTGCTTCATGTTCTCGTGTTGCCGCACGGCATCGGCCAGCGTTTCAGTATCGGCACTGCGTTTGCGCGAGCCCAGCAAACCAGCCCCGGCAATGCCCAGATTGAACAGGTTCCAGTACACGTTCATCTTGTGAAACTGCTGCGTCTCACCCGAAGTCTGTCCGGCGGCTACGGCCCCCACGGCAATATTGGCCAGCGCAAAACCACCGAGGGCCAGACCCAGGGTTTTCTGGTGTTTGATGCGCTGCTCGCTAAACGCCCGTAATTCGGGCGAAGGCGTTGTACGCTGGGCCGGTGCAGCATGGCTCAGGAACAGGGAGCCAGCGGCAACGAACAGGCTTCGGATGGGATTCATACGTTGTTGATTGCTAGATGAACCTCAGAATTCGTTTCGATGTTTCAGCGCCTTTTGTTCCGCCGGTTTATTCACATTCAGCAGTTCCCGCACATCGGGAATCGTCAGCAGATGGCAGTCGGCCAGCATCAGTATTGGTCGGGGTGCGTAGTAGCCCGATGCCAGTGCCGTTTGCAGAATGGGTTCCATGGTGGGTTCCCAGATACTCAGCAGTGGTTCGGGAAACTGCCCGTCTGAATCGTAAAATGCCGTGGCGGGTCTGGCTGCATCGCGACCGTTTACCAGGGCAGTAAGCGAGGCTTCGGATAGCAGCGGCATGTCGCAGGCCACCACCAGCCAGGTGGCTCCGGGTGCGTGCCGAAAGGCCGACAAAATCCCGTTCAGCGGCCCCGGAATATCGAATGCATCCACGATAAGCGGTTGCTCTGTCAACAATAATTCAGCCGCCTGCCCCGCATTGACCGACCAGTAAACAGCGTCACAAAACGGCCGGAGCAGGTCCGTGAGGTGTTCCCGCTGGGGTTTTTCGTGGTAAACAAGCCGGGACTTATCCTGCCCCATGCGGGTACTGCGCCCGCCCGTCAGCACCAGGCCGTTGAGTACACCCGGCTTATTCATCGCGCAGAAAATGCCGTTTGCCCCCCGTTTTTTCCATCAGTTTCGTTTCCCGAATAATGATGTCGTGGGAGAAAGCTTTGCACATATCATAAATCGTCAGGGCCGCTACCGATACCCCCACCAACGCTTCCATCTCGACCCCGGTTTTACCCTCGGTCGATACCAGGCACTCGATAACAGCATCGGTCCCTTCGGTCGTAATGGTAATCTGGCAATTGTCCAGGCCCAGCGAGTGGCAGAGGGGAATCAGGTCGTCGGTGCGTTTGGCCGCCATCGTACCGGCAATAATGGCCGTCTGAAAAACGGGGCCTTTCTTGGTCGAAATATCCGTGCCGACAAAGTGCTGCATAATGTCGGGACCCAGGGCCACCACGCTCCGGGCGCGGGCCGTCCGTCGGGTAACAGTTTTGTCCCCTACGTCCACCATAGCGGGGTTATTGTCGGCATTGAGGTGCGTGAATGAAGCCATAGTCAGGTGTTATTGTCCGGTTGCAAAAGTACAGGTATAGCCGCATAATTACCGCTCGGAATTTGGTTGTTTTGGCAGGTGAGTTTTGCATCGGTGCGAATCAGAGGATTACCCGCTAAACAACTTTATGGAAACGTAACTGGTCTGGTAGCGGTTTCTAAAAACCGCTACCAGACCAAAACCGGTCAGGAGGTTGGCCTGCTTGTAGGCCAGGTATGTAAGGTCGCTTCTATCGTGAGCCTACAAAAAACAATACCCTTCTTTTTACCCTTTACTGAGGATGAAGTGGTAACTCGTACCGCCGGACAAAACCGCCCTTAAACCGTAAAACCCCATGCTTTCCGTTTCCGATGCTTTCGCCCTCATGCAGCAGCATGTACTACCCTTACCCACCAAAACGGTCCCACTCCACAACGCTACGGGCCGCGTTCTGCGGGAAGCCATCAACGCCGACCGCGACTTCCCCCCCTTCGACCGGGTAGCGATGGACGGTATCGGTATTCAGTTTGCAGATTACGGTGCTGGCCAACGAACATTTATGGTGGTGGGTACGCAACGCGCCGGCGAGCCCCCCCAAACACTGCGTGAGCCCACCACCTGCCTCGAAGTAATGACAGGAGCCATGTTGCCTGTTGGGGTCGATACGGTAGTTCGGTACGAAGATGTGACGATAACCGACGGGCAGGCTACGATTACCATCGACGATGTAGAAAAAGGCCAGAACATTCACGTTCGGGCCACCGACCGGCACGCGGGCGACCAACTCCTGCCGGTTGGTACCTGGATGGGTCCATCCGAAATGGCCGTTGCTGCTTCTGTTGGGCAAACCGAACTGGTTGTGACCGCCCTGCCCCGCGTGGCACTCATCTCTACCGGCGATGAACTGGTAGCCGTAGATGAAACGCCCCTCCCCTACCAGATCCGGCGGTCGAACACGTACATGGTGCAAACGGTGCTGCTATCGCTGGGTATCAAGGCAACCATGCACCACATTACCGACGATGAAGCCATCCTGCAAACCGAAATAGCTCACTTGCTGGCCGATAACGACGTGCTTATCCTGAGTGGGGGCGTGTCGGCGGGGAAGGCTGATTTTGTCCCCGCCGTACTGACCCGCCTGGGGGTGCAACAGCGTTTTCATAAGATACAGCAAAAGCCCGGCAAGCCGCTCTGGTTTGGCACGACAGAAAACAAGACTGTTTTCGGGCTACCCGGCAATCCGGTTTCTACGGTGCTCTGTGCGTGCCGGTACGTGCTGCCCTACCTAAGGGCATCGCTGGGGCTGACTCCCGCGCCGGTCCAGTACGCTCAGCTGGCCACCAGCCTTACGTTCAAGCCTAATCTCACCTATTTCCTGCCGGTGAAACTCACCTCCGAACCCGATGGCCGAACGCTGGCGCACGCACTGCCGGGTTCCGGCTCCGCCGATTTTGCCAACCTGACAGCCGCCGATGGCTTTATGGAACTGCCCCCCAGTCAGGCGGAGTTTGGGGCTGGCGAAGTCTTTCGGGTGTGGGTCATGCCGGGCGGTAGCCGATGAACGGCATCGTGGCGTATCCTTAGTTCCCCATCACCAGTCTTGTTTGGGCGGGGGTATTTTCGGCGTCCTGAAGCTGGATACTCAGTGCCCCATCGGCCTGTATCGTTCGATCGATGGCCAGCGTGAAGGGGTGGATACCGGCGGGGAGATTGACCATAAGGCCACGGTCGGTTAGTGGAACCGGTTTCTGGTCTGCCCAGGCCGTTACCCCGTCCGTCCGGTTCAGGAGCAGGCGTACAGTTCCGCCACTCAGTACCTCCAGCTTAAACCGGACAACGCTGTACGGCTTATTCCCTTGACCCGCGATGACCGGTAGTTCGGCCAGCGGCAGATCCCCGGCAACTTTACTGTATACTGGTTGCAGGGTGGCTTTTGAATCCGGCTTCGTAACATAGACCAGACTTTCCGCTCTGCCTTTTCCGGTTAGCTCTTTGGTGGCAGAAACGGCATTCCAGCGACGGACAAACCGGGCGGTGGGCACGCGAAATGCACCCGATTCGCCCAGTTTGGACAGAAAACCAACCAGGTTGATAAACTCTTCTTTATCCAGACTGGCCGTTAAGCCCGACGGCATCAGCGAACCCGGCACTTTTTCAATGACGCTGACCTGACTTTTAGGAACAGACACCTCTGCCCCCGACACATCGCGCAGCACCAGTTCCTCCGTACCGTTGCTAACCAGGTACCCCAACAGGTCACTGCCGTCTTTTTTCGCCACGCGCTGTAGCTCAAACCCTTCCTTAATCGACAGGTTTGGATAGAGAATCGAACGGGTGATGGTTTCAACGGGTGAGCTTGTTCCCAGACTGCTCAAGTCGGGGCCGATGCGCCCTCCGGCTCCACCGATAGCATGGCAACTCAGGCAGGCCAGGGAATTTTTACGGAATACCATTTCGCCCTTAACCGGATCAGCGGTTTCCCTAACCTGTTTCCCCAGGCTCGCAATTTCCTGAGTGTTGAGTGCCTGAGGCATCTTTTCGGGTGTCAGCACCCCGCCAGAAGCCTCCAGAGCCTTCGTCAGCAACCTAACTTCTTCGTCATTCCTTCGGTTGTAAGGTACCCCACGCTGCATCAGTTGCCGACCGGCTTTGGCTCTATTATCCGGTATTTTGCGGGCATTCAACTCGTCGGCAAGGGCACGGGTGCCCTGTTTACTGGCTAAAAATGCCTGAAAAAGGGTAGACTACATCGGCTTGTTCGGGTAACGCCCGCAGCAGGTCAGTACCAATCCGGGTGGCTTCGGCTGCGTTGACAAGGACAAGCTGAGAGGCCGCTGCTATGCGCAAATCGGCCGGATTATTCTTATCAGTCAGGCCGGTCAGCCCTTTCCAGTTGGTGGCTTTATCGGTTAGGGCCAGCGCTCCCAATGCCGCTTTTCGCACCGTTGGTTCACTTTTTTTAGCCAGCCGGATCAGCGTTTCATTAAACCCGGTCAGGTTCCAGAGCCCAATTAACCGGATGGCGTTTGTCACAACAGCGTCGTTATCGCTGTCAAGAAAACCAGCCAGTTGAGCAAGGTTACCCGTTGGTTGCACCCCCCGACGGGCGGCCCCTTCCAGCGCGCCCAACTGATCGACAACATCGGTCGACGGGCGGGCCTTACCCTGTAATGCTTTATCGAAAATAATAGTCAGATCGGCTGGTTTACCAAATGTGGCAAGCGATGTGAGCACGTCTTTCTGGTACTCATCCGGCACTTTACCCTGCTTATAAAGCTGGGCCAGTTGCGCAACCGCTTCCGGACTGCTTACCGCTTTCAGGGCAAAAACCGTTTTTCGGGTATCGCCGAAAAATCCGGGGTCAGCCTTCAGGCGGGCAGCCCACGATGGTTCCAGTTCCCGAACCGTTTGCCAGAGGGCAAAATCCAGAAACTCGTCCATTGGTTTTTCCAGTACGGATAGGGCCGTTCGCGCGGCATCGGCCGTTTTCACTTTCCGAAGGGCAATGACGGCTTCCAGCCGCACCTGCGGATGCTCGTCTGCCACGGCTTTGTCCAGCAATGCCGGCACGCCGGTCAGCTTACCATACCACAATGAAAGTGCCCGCAAAGCCGCAGCCCGGGCGTTATGAGTCTTCGCCTGGAAAAGCTGCCTCAGCAACGGCTCGTTGACCACCTCCAGCGTTTGGTACGCCCAGAGCGCTTCCAGCAAATTATGCTCGTATTCAGGATCGGTTTTGTCCAGATTCTGAACCCATGTCTGCAGGGCAGGAATCACCTCGGTAGCACCACGCGCCTTCAATTGCTGTTTCGCCTGCAAGCGGGTCCACTCCTCCGGTAGTTTCAGGGCTTCCAGCAACTCACTAACGGAGGCTTTGCTGAGTTGCGGCTTTTTGACCAGCGGACGGTTTTTAGCCACAATGCGCCAGATGCGGCCGTGTTGCTGATCCCGGCGCGGGTCGAAAAAGTCCACTTCCCCGTGCTGAATGATGGGGTTATACCAGTCGGCTACGTAAATGGCGCCATCCGGTCCAACGGATATATCGACCGGACGAAAGGCAACATGGTCCGTCCACAACAAGTCCTCGACCTGCCGGGAGGCATACCCGCTGCCCTGTTCTTCCAGCCTGAACCGGTTGATTCGATTGGCCCGAAAATCGTTGGTGATGATGTTCCCCTGCCAGGATTCCGGCAGGTGTCGCCCCGAAACCACGTCCAGCCCGCTGTGTTTTGGCTGGCCCGGATTCAGGCCGCGCAGAATCCGGACAGCCCCGGGCGATGTCAGGAAAGTGGCTCCCGGAAACGCGTAGTTGATGCCTTCGTACCCCGCCCCATCCGTCATAAATGTTTGGCCCCAGCGGTCGAACTGTAAGCCCCACGGATTGAGCAAGCCTTTGGCGTACACGTCCAGTTCGAGGTGTTTGGGGTTCAGTTGCCATACGCCACCGCCTTCCAGCCGCTTAACGCCGGTGGGCGTTTCTACGTGACTGTAAATGTAAATGGACTGATTGAAGTACAGCAGACCTTCGGGACCCCACCGAAACGTATGGATGAGGTGGTGCGCATCGGCAGTGCCAAACCCGTTCAGTATCCGGCGTTTTTTGTCGGCTTTCCCATCGCCATCCGTGTCCGTCAGGTGTAGAATTTCGGTTGCGTTGGCTACGTACACCCCACCATCTCCCGGTAAAATTCCGGTGGGTGTTACCAAACCGTCGGCAAAAACGGTTGACTTATCAGCCTTACCATCACCATCGGTATCTTCCAGCACGAAAATCTTGTCATTCGCGACTTCGCCCGTTTTCAGGTGGGGGTAGGCCGTACTGCTTACCACCCACAGCCGCCCGTCGGCATCCCAGTTCATCTGAATGGGTTTCTGCACCATTGGTTCGGCCGCAAACAGGGTTACCTCAAACCCGTCAGCAATTTTAAAGGATTCCAGTTCGCGCTGCACATCCGGATCAGGGTCCTCTTTCGGGTTATCCCGATTGACGGAGGAGGTTAGTCAACAGAATAATGGGAATGAGGAGGAGTCTGCGTAGAAACTTCGGGGACCGGTTCATAACGTTCGTACTACTTCAGGAGGGTGAGTTGATATACGGTTGATTTCGGGGAGCGGGTCAGGGCTATCTGGCTTTCCAGCCATTTGATCAGAATACTCTGATCCTCCAGGTCTTTCACGTGGCTTCCCTGCTCATACGACCGAAAACCCAGAATGTAGGTCGTGTTAATGGGCCGGTACTGGAAGTAGAACAGCTCATTTTTCCTGATAATCATCTGCTGCAACTCCCGCGCCTGAACGAACGAATTGCCCTGCTTGATGGCCACCCCTTCCTCCCACTCGTTGGCCGAAGCGGTTACTACGGTTGTCTTATCCTGGGTAAGGGTATAAAATCCTTTTTTGAGTCCCGTTATTTTCAGCACTCCCCCCTTATCGGCTATTCCCCGGGTATCAATGGGCAATGGGAGTGGCAGATAGCGGTCGTTGAGTGTAAACTGCATGGCATCGCCCTTATTTCCGGCGTTCACCAGACTAACCGGCCCGGAAACCGACGGCTTGTTGTTGGAAACCTGTATCGTAACCGGCTCAAACCGCGGTGCCAGGCCCAGGCTTTTTTCCAGCGTGGCAGCCAGGTGGTAGTAGCCCGCTTCGTTGAGATGGATACCATTATCGGTCAAGGTCACCCGTTTACCAAGTGCCTGAATCGGGGAAAACAAATCGATATAGCGCTTGCCGCGCTCCGAGGCCATCCGGGCAATGGCAGATGCATACAATTCCAGCCGGGCATTTCCTTTTACCATCGTTTCGGCAGACTCGGCGGTTAAAATAGGAATCGGTGAGAGCAGAATGGCTTTGGCGCCGAGTTGGTCAATCTTATCGAGCAATTTGGCTAACCCTTCCCTGAAAACGGGCAGTCCAGCCTCGCCCTCCTGCGATTCGACGCTGCCGTAGGCCACAAAAACCAGCGTGGGCTGCGTTTTGGCAAGTTGCTCCATCAGCAACTCATACCCCGTGGGTGGATTGGTAATGGTGCTTCGGGCTATACCAAACACATTATCCCCCGTCCAGCCCAGGTTCCGGAAGGTAACGTCCCGGTCGGGCCAACGGGTGGTAAGGGCTGTTTCCAGATAGCCATATTGAAAATCGTTTTCGAACAGCGAACTCCCCATAAAAACAACCCTGTCGCCATCCCTGAGGTCAAACGGAGCCGTGGGTGATGCGCCGGTTGTCTGGGGTTCGCGCTGGGCAAAGGCGAACCCGCCGGTCAGGAAAATAAGTACTAACAGCCCACAGGCCAACCTCTTCCAATTTCGTGTTCTTTGTTCCATTACCTGCTGCACGTTTCAGACCACGTATTGACCGAAGCGTCCCCCGGAAAAGTGTCAGTAAAAGCGGGTTTACTCAATTGGGTAAAGCCTGACAGGAAAATAAGCAAACGGGTCGAATTATCGGTAAGATACTCTCACAGGCCATAGCCTGAATAAGCCGCGTTCTCATTGGAACAAGGTAATCAGTGGGTTTAAGAGAATTTAACGACCATTTCCTGCCAAAATGACAGCACAAGCGAGGCTTTCTTCGTAAATTTGTAGCCCATTCGGTCGCCATCAGTACTAATCGACCGTTCACTGGTACTTTTTATGACACGCATCCCTGAATTGACCATCCTGCAACCGGCTGATAAGGAACAGATTGATTTGCCCCGTACCTCAGAGGACGAACTGGCCGTGGGTAAAAAACGACTATATATCGAAAGCTACGGTTGCCAAATGAACTTCGCCGATAGCGAAATTGTAGCGGCCGTGATGCGCAACGCCGGTTTTGCTACTACCTCCGTTGCCGAAGATGCCGACGTAATTTTTCTGAACACCTGCGCCATTCGGGACAATGCCGAGCAGAAGGTCCGGAACCGGCTCAAGCACCTGACCGGTCTGAAACGGCAGAAACCTGAACTCCTGGTAGGCGTGCTGGGATGTATGGCCGAACGGCTAAAAACCAACCTACTGGAAGAAGAAAAAGTAGTGGATATTGTGGCGGGTCCCGACTCCTATCGCGATATTCCCAAACTGGTAGAAGAAGCCGAATCGGGCCAGAAAGCAGTAAACGTGTTTCTGTCGCGGGAGGAAACGTACGCCGACATTTCACCCATTCGGCTGAACTCCAATGGGGTCACGGCTTTCGTTTCCATCATGCGCGGCTGCGATAATATGTGTAGTTTTTGCGTGGTGCCCTTCACCCGTGGCCGGGAGCGGAGCCGCGATCCGTACAGCGTTGTTCGCGAAGCACAAGACCTCTTCGACCGGGGTTACCGCGAGGTAACACTGCTCGGTCAGAACGTAGATTCCTACAAATGGCTGGGAGTCGAAGGAACGGTTCAGCCAATTGATTCCGATCCAAACGTGCTGGTAGTACCAGGTACCACGACAGTCACTTTTGCCGATTTGCTGTCAATGGTCGCCCAAATACATCCCGATCTCCGGGTTCGGTTCTCGACGTCTCACCCGAAAGATATTACGGACGATGTACTACATACCATAGCCCGATTCGACAATATCTGCAATTACGTCCACCTACCCGCCCAAAGTGGGAGCAGCCGGGTGCTAAAGCTGATGAACCGGACATACGACCGGCCCTGGTACATCGGCAAAATTGATCGTATCCGCGAAATTCTCGGGGAAGATTGCGGCATCTCGACGGATATGATTTCGGGTTTCTGTACCGAAACCGAGGCCGAGCATCAGGAGTCCATGTCGCTGATGAATTACGTACAATACGACTACGCCTACATGTACACGTACTCCGAACGACCCGGTACGCTGGCAGCCAAGAAATATGCCGACGATATTCCCGAAGACGTAAAAAAACGACGGTTGAACGAGATTATCGAGCGACAGCGGACGTACTCTGCTGCGCGTAATCAGCGTCATGTTGGTCAGGTACAGCGGGTGCTGATTGAAGGCCCGTCCAAACGATCCGATGACTTTCTATCTGGCCGGAATGACCAGAACAAAATGGTCATTTTTCCAAAAGGAGCACTCCGGATAGGCCAGTATGTCAATGTATTGGTAACAGATTGCACATCGGCCACGCTGCGGGGGCAGGTTGTTTAAGGCTTACGGTTTTCGGTTGCCCAACCACACCGGCGGACCGGCATCATTCAATCCGCGTCAGCTAACCACAGACCGAAGACTGTAAACTGAATACCGTAATAAGTTATGAATCAACAGGAAATACAGTCGATTAAGCAACGGTTCGGTATCATTGGCAATGCGCCTGCGCTCAACTACGCCATCAACGTAGCCATGCAGGTAGCAGCCACTGACCTGACGGTGCTCATTACCGGCGAAAGTGGCAGTGGCAAGGAATCTTTCTCCAAAATCATCCACAGCCTGAGTGCCCGCAAACACGGCCAGTTTATTGCCATCAACTGCGGAGCCATTCCCGAAGGCACCATCGACTCCGAGTTGTTTGGGCACGAAAAAGGCTCCTTCACCGGGGCTGTCGACTCACGAAAAGGGTATTTTGAAACGACCAACGGGGGTACCATCTTTTTAGACGAAATTGGTGAAATGCCCGTTGGCACCCAGGCACGGCTGTTGCGGGTGCTCGAAAATGGTGAGTTCATTCGGGTAGGCTCGTCAAAAACCCAGAAAACCGACGTGCGGGTCGTAGCGGCCACGAACGTTAATTTAATGGACGCGGTGGAGAAAGGAAAATTTCGGGAGGATTTGTATTACCGGCTCAACACTGTCCCCATTTTTGTGCCGCCCCTGCGCGAGCGGGGTTCTGATATCGAGTTACTATTTCGCAAGTTCACCACCGATTTTGCCGAACGGTACCGTATCAAACCCTTACAACTGACCGAAGGAGCCAAGCAAACCCTTGTCGGGTTCCCGTTTCCGGGCAACATCCGTCAGTTGAAGAATATCGCGGAGCAAATTTCCATTCTCGAATCGGAGCAGAACAAACCCATCGACACGGAAACACTGGCAAAATACCTGCCTCAGTGGCAGGCCCCCACGCAGTCGCTGACCTTGTTTTCGAGCACGCACGGCGATAATTTCTCGGAACGTGAACTCCTGTACAAAGTACTGTTCGATATGCGCCGGGACGTGAACGACCTGAAAAAACTGGTTCGTGATGTGCTGGGCAATGAACAGGACAGCCGGCAGCTGTTGACCAATCACAAGGATCTGTTCGATTCCATTGCCCCGGACGCCGAACCCCGCCAGTCGTCGGACATGGGAACGGGCGTAACCCGTTTTCTGCCCGCCATCAACGGGTCGCGACCAGAGAATCCACCCCGCGATGCCACATCCCGGCCCGCCGTACCCCGGGATGCCGTATCCCGGCCCGCCGTACCGCCCTCCGAAAGTTACGGCCATCATCCGCCCGTTCAGCTATTCGATGAGGTTGATGGCGACATTAACGAAATGACCGAGGTGGAAGACGTTACCCACGAAACCGAAGAAGATGACTCCCTCTCGCTCGAACGGCAGGAAAAGGAAATGATACTGAAAGCCCTTCGGCGCAACAACAACAAACGAAAATACGCAGCCCAGGCACTCGGCATATCCGAACGGACGTTATACCGCAAAATCAAACAGTATGAGATTGATGAAGAATAAACTAATGAAGAGTGAAAAGTGCAGAATGAAAAATAAGAAAATTCAAAGAGCGTTATTTTTATTCTTCACTCTTCACTTTTCACTCTTCACTCTTACCTCCTGCGGTATCTATTCGTTTACGGGCACCACGCTTTCACCCGACATTAAAACGGTAACGGTCAACAACTTTGTGCTGGCCACGGCGGGTGGACCGGCCAACCTGCCCCTGACATTCAATGAAAAATTAAAAGAATATTACCAGCGCTATACGAACCTGAAGGTGGTGCCATCCAACGGCGATATTTTGCTGGAAGGCAACATAACGGGGTACGAATTGGTAGCCGTAGCCCCAACGGCGCAGGACCAGGCCGCCGTAAACCGGTTGCAGATAACCGTTCTGGTTCGGTTTTATAACAACAAAGACGAGACCAAGAACTTTGAGCAGTCGTTTGCCTTCTACCAGGATTTTCCGCAGGGCCAGACCCTCAGTCAGAACGAAAGCCGGCTGATCCCTAAAATCCTTGACCAGATTGTCCTCGATATTTTCAGCAAAACAGCCGCCGACTGGTGACGATGCGTGATGAGTCCCTGAAGCCGGCAGGAATTCCTGATTCATCATTCATCATTCATCATTACATTAGCCCTATGTTAGCTCTCGACAAAGAAACCTTCTCGTATTGGGTAACCTACCCGGACGATTTGACCGCCACCGATTTTGTTCAGTTGCAGGAAAGCCTGGTGGCTTATCCTTATTGCCAGTCGCTGCACACCCTGACGGCCAAGGCGGCTTCTGTGTACCAGCGCAGTCAGGCCATAGGGCACGTACGGCAGGCAGCCGCCCATGCACTGAGCAGAAATGCCCTCAGGAAGCTGATCGATAATGAGTTTCAATGGTCAGACAACCTGCTGACGAAGCTGAATGAACTATCGGCCAAACACGTTCCTGTGCCGGAGGACTACCAACACGAAAGCTACGCGCTCTTTAAATCGAAGGCTGAACTGGAAAGCGGCTTTCCAACGCTACCCTTACTACAGATTGCCGCCCAGTTTGAGCCGGAAGCGGTAGAAACAACACCCACGCCGGAGGATACAACCCTGGCCGAAAAAGTACTTCAACATGATCTCTCACAGCGGGTAGAAACGGTACCGGACCAGCCGGCACCCAGTCCTGAGGAGTTGGAACGGCAACGTCAGTTCGACCTGATTGATAGTTTCATACGCAATGAACCACGTATATCGCCCATACGCACCAAACCAACCGCCAACCAGCAACAGGAAGACCTAAGCAAACGCAGCAAGCCCGTGGGCAGTGGGCTCGTAACCGAAAGTTTGGCCAAAATTCTGGTGAAGCAGGGTAAAGTTGACAAAGCACTGGAAATGTACAGCAAACTGATGGTTAAAAATCCCGAAAAAAAGGCGTACTTTGCGGAAAAAATGGGGGAGTTAAAGACGAACCAACACACAACAGAGGATTGAGCGATTCTTTCCTTTAGTCCTCATAACCAACATAACACATATAATTTAGCAATTTTTCATGGCAACGGCACTTATTATCCTCATCTGTATCATCACGGTTCTGCTCATTCTGATTGTCTTGGTTCAGAATTCAAAAGGTGGTGGATTAACAGGTGAATTTGGCGGTCTGGGCTCTA
Organism: uncultured Cytophagales bacterium; assembly: GCA_963784335.1. Taxonomy (GTDB): domain Bacteria; phylum Bacteroidota; class Bacteroidia; order Cytophagales; family Spirosomataceae; genus Spirosoma. Next base: position 74,565 of record CAWARB010000018.1, read on the forward strand.
ATCAATTGATGGGTGTCAAAAAAACGACCGACCTGCTCGAACAGATTACCTGGGGGCTTGGCATTGCCATGATGGTTCTGTCACTGGCCACGTACGTCTTCATTGACCGCAGTCAGGCGGGTAGTATTAATAGTGCTAACGTAGACCGGGCACAAACCCAAACGCTACCCGGTGCTGCGGCACCTGGCCCGGCTACAGGTGCCACGCCTAGTCCGGCTACAGGTACCACGCCTGGTCCGGCTACACCCGGCGCTTCTACCTCGGCCCTTACGCCCCAGAAGTAACTTATTGCTGATTAGTTGGCAAAACAAACCCCCATCCTGCCCGGCAGGATGGGGGTTTGTTTTGTGCATCCGTTGCTTTTCAGGCTACTGCCTGCGCCAGTAACTGACGGGCAATGGGCAGGAGCGTTTCCTGAACGGGATACGGTTTTTGACTCTCCAACATATACGTTGCCGGGTTTGGCAAGTCCCGATGTCTCCGAATGAGGTTAAGTTTGATATTTTCGAACGTATTCAGTATACTCTTCTGCACAACATCCACCAACCGGAGCTGAACCATACGCCCCCCGGGCTCCTGCTCCGAGTAGAGCGTCAAGCAGAAGTAGTAGACCTGGGTATCGGCCTGATTGGTTGCGTGAAGCAGTAAATAGCCTTCCTCCGGCCGCAGCGGCAATAACCCAACGGGAGCCAGCATTAATGACTGGGCAATATCAGTCCAGCGTTGTTGTCCTTCTGTCACTAACGCCTGAAAACGAGGCAGGGCAAAATCCATAATGGCATCCACTTCGGCCATAAAAGCGGGTTCCGTTACTTCCGATTTATAGTCGATGCGGGGGGGCGTCCGCTCACGCCACTAACCCGCTTGGGGAACGCAGCGTTTAACGTACCTTTGCCCCTCGAAAAACGAATTCCGGCGTCGTAATGATTACGGAGTTCCGGCAGGTCGGGGCAGAGTTTGTGGTCTGTAAAGTTTTGCTGGACGGTTTGCAGGTATGCCATCAAGACATATTTCTGGTATTCGGCGTCGAGCCAATTTTGCGTGAACCAGTCGGATTGTAACTTTTTCATAGACCGGACAATGTCTTTTTCAGGTGTATTTACTACGTAAAGTACTCAATTTAGAAAAGACTGCCAAATTCTGTTCACCAAACGGCCTTTATCTGCCAAAGAAAGTCCACTAAACAGGGTAATTGGCAGTATGTCAGGCTAAAGTCTGAAAATTTGACAGTCTGCCGGTGTTGGCACAGTAATTGGCACCCTGACAGGTATAGCCGCCAGTGCGGTTATTGGATGTACATTTATACAATTAGTTTAATAACCTTAATCAATTCATTATCATGGTAGCAGAAACGGAAAGCGTTAAAGTAAACGTGAAACCGCTGGCCGACCGGGTCCTGGTGGAAGCCGCCCCGGCTGAAGAGAAAACCTCGTTCGGAATTATTATTCCCGATACAGCAAAAGAGAAACCACAGCGCGGAACGGTGATTGCCGTTGGTGCAGGCAAGAAAGATGAGCCCCTCACGGTTCAGGTAGGTGATACGGTTCTTTACGGCAAGTATGCTGGTACGGAAATTACCGTTGACAGCAAAGAGTATCTTATCATGCGTGAATCTGACATTTTCGCGATCCTGTAAATCAGTTAAGAATGTAGGGTGAATAATGAAGAATAATTTATCTTCATTACAATCACTACCTATTCTTAACTCTTCATTTTTAATTCTTCATTTAAAGAAATGGCTAAGAAAATATTTTTTGATACAGAAGCGCGTGAGCGCATCAAAAAGGGCGTCGACACCCTGGCCGACGCGGTTAAAGTTACGCTCGGACCTAAGGGCCGTAACGTTATTTTAGACAAGAAATTTGGTTCGCCAACTATCACCAAAGATGGTGTAACGGTAGCGAAAGAAATTGAACTGAGAGACGCCATGGAGAACATGGGTGCTCAGTTGGTAAAAGAAGTAGCTTCGAAAACGGCTGATTCGGCTGGTGACGGTACTACAACGGCTACCGTTCTGGCGCAGGCTATCTACTCGATCGGTGCCAAGAACGTGGCTGCCGGTGCTAATCCAATGGACCTGAAGCGGGGTATTGAGAAAGCCGTTCTGGCCGTTGTCAAGAACCTGGCTGAGCAGGCACAAACCGTTGGTGACGACTTCAGCAAAATTACGCAGGTAGCAACGATCTCGGCCAACTACGATGAGGAAATCGGCTCGATGATCGCTGAAGCCATGAAGAAAGTAGGTAAAGAAGGTGTTATCACGGTGGAAGAAGCTCGCGGTACCGAAACGGAAGTTAAAACCGTAGAAGGTATGCAGTTCGACCGTGGTTACCTGTCGCCTTACTTCGTGACGAACACCGAGAAAATGGAAGTTGAACTGGAGCGTCCGTTCATCCTGATCTCGGAGAAGAAAGTATCATCCATGAAAGAGTTGCTGCCCGTTCTGGAGCAGGTTGCTCAAACCGGCCGCCCACTGCTGATCATTGCAGAAGACGTTGACGGTGAAGCACTGGCTACGCTGGTCGTGAACAAAATTCGGGGTGCCCTGAAAGTAGCCGCTGTTAAGGCGCCTGGTTTTGGCGATCGCCGGAAAGCAATGCTGGAAGATATCGCTATCCTGACGGGTGGACAGGTTATCAGCGAAGAGCGTGGTTTCAAACTGGAAAACGCGACGATTGATTACCTGGGACAAGCCGAGAAAATTCTGATCGACAAAGACAACACGACTGTTGTTAATGGTGATGGTCAGAAAGAAGATATCACGGGCCGTGTGAATCAGATCAAAGCTCAGATTGAAAACACGACATCGGACTACGACCGCGAGAAATTGCAGGAGCGTCTGGCCAAACTGTCGGGTGGTGTGGCTATCCTCTACATCGGTGCTGCTACCGAAGTAGAAATGAAAGAAAAGAAAGACCGCGTTGACGATGCCCTGCACGCAACCCGCGCTGCTGTTGAAGAAGGTATCGTAACGGGTGGTGGTATTGCCCTGATTCGGGCCATTCCTTCTCTGGATTCGATCACGTCGATCAACGAAGACGAAAAAACCGGTATCAACATCATCCGTCAGGCACTGGAGTCACCACTCCGGACGATTGTAGCCAACGCTGGTGGTGAAGGTTCAGTGGTTGTAAACAAGGTGAAAGAAGGTACGGGTGGCTACGGCTACAACGCGAAGAACGATACCTACGAAGACCTGTTTGCGGCTGGTGTTATCGACCCTAAGAAAGTAACGCGTCTGGCCCTGGAGAACGCAGCGTCTATCGCTGGTCTGTTGCTGACGACCGAATGTGTTATTGCCGACGAGCCAGAAGAAGCTCCAGCCGGTGGTGGCCACGGTCACCCAGGTGGCGGCATGGGCGGTATGATGTAATATCGCATCGCTTAGCAAATTCATTAAAAATGCCCCGGTCTTCTGACCGGGGCATTTTTGTTATGGGCTTTTCAGATCAATAGACATGGCAGAAGGACTAAGTTCTGCCGTTTCAGGATACTTTGTCTTTTCCTGTACCGCTCCGGCAGATGGTCGCAGCCGCGAACCATAAGATTCGTTGTTTACATTATATTTTTTCGCTTCAGCGCTTCTTAACCTTTCACGGATAACAGAATAAAAAGCGATGCTCAATACGTTAACAAAATGGGTAATTACAGTTGTGATGACGGGTGTCATTCCTGCAACTGGAATAATCTATTGGGGGGCTACTACCTTGAGGGGTAAGTTATGTATCGCCTTGACCGGTTTATTGATCAATGTTCTGTTAGCTTTTTGGTATAGCTGGCTTGATCGTCATCCCAAGAGCTTTACCGACTGGTTAAGACAGTAAAGACCCCAGCTTTACAAAAGTTCACTTACTACAACAACCGGTATTGGTTTCGGCAGCGTTTCGTACACGGCATAGGCTACGGCTAATGACCATACTTTCAGACTGGTACGGGCAAAAATCAGGCTCTGCTGAATCAGGACCATGAGCCCGATAGTCATCCAGCTGCTCATGGGAATAAGGGCATCCAGTAGGAAGTATAGTCCGAACAGGGCCGAACCCACCAGGATTAAAAGCCAGTACAGCCCATACGTTCTACCTATGTTTTTGAGCACCAGCCGACCGGCCCGGCCAAACGCCCGAAGGGCATTGCGTTCGTCTTCCCGAAACATCAGCACTTTGGCATAATCGCCGATGCACAGGAGTAAGGTACTGGTCAGGACGAAACCCGCAAAGAATACGGCTCCAATCCAGAACAGTCCCCGTTCGGTCAGGGAATCGCTCAGGGCAGAACCGACCAGTGAACCCGCCAACAGCCAGATTATCGTTTCGATCAGCAGGAACAGGGCCGTTACCCCAAAGATTCTCAAAAATCGTCCCACGTAATTGGTGCATCCCTGCCAGAATAAACCAGCGTTGAACGGCGTGCCGGGTTGGGCAACCCGCAGCAGGATACCTCCGGCAAAAAAAACACTCAGAAAAATAGACAGTACCCCCAGCAACCGGCCAACGCCGAAAAGAGGTGAAAGAGCCTTTTGGCTATTGTGCATAAAGTCGGCATAAACGGTGTAATCGAAGCCATCCAGCAATTGCAGGAAAGCCATCGAGCTACGCGCTTCAATGGTGAGCGTATCATAGAACGGTAATGCCACCACCAAACCCAGCACCAGGGTAACGCCGTAAATGAGTCCTATCAACCGGATTGATCCCAGTGTTTGGCGGAAGGAGTAACTCAGTATATTCATAGCGTATTTCCTTCAGCGTATTACGCGCTATAAAACATTACTGGTTTGGTAGCGTCTCTTGCTGCACGGGCTCTTTTTGGAGTGGATGCTCGGTTCTTATTTTCTCCTGCAACTTCAGAAAACCGTCAATCAGCGCTTCGGGACGCGGTGGACAACCCGGCACATACACATCGACCGGGATGATTCGATCCACTCCTTTTACTACGTGGTAGCCATGTTGCCAGTAAGGCCCCCCGCAGTTGGAGCAGGAACCCATCGAAATCACGTACCGGGGCTCGGCCATCTGCTCATATAACCGCCGGATACGGTCGGCCATTTTATAGGTTACCGTGCCGGACACGATCATAACATCAGACTGCCGGGGCGAAGGCCGTGGAAAAATACCGAATCGTTCGAGATCGTAACTGGCCGTCATGGCGCCCATCATTTCAATGGCGCAACAGGCCAGCCCAAACGTGAGTGGCCACATCGATTTCTCCCGCGACCAGTTTAGCAGGTCTTCGGAGTGTATCAGCATGACGCTGGCTTCACCTGATTTATCGGATGCGGGATGCGTAGACATATTAAGGGTTGTTTTGGGGCAGTCGATTAATAAACTCCTGCTGATAGCGGGCACTGAAAGGCTCTAATTGACGAAATAGACTAAGGTTGGCCGTTTCGTTATTGGGTGGACGAATCGTTCGGCCCGTTGTTACGTTGTGTATCGTTGATCCGGCCAGCGCCCCTACCGCAGCACCACAGGCTGCTGCAAACGTCAGGGTCAGCCCGTAGGTGACCAAACTGCGGGGCGGCTGGTTCTGTTGCAGGGCCTGGTTCGTTACGTATCCCAGCATCAACCCTCCCACAACGGCTCCACTGAGAACAGCGCTCCTTTTGTTTTGCCGTCGAATAACCACTTTCAGCACATCGTCCAGCGGAATCCTACTCTCTGGTTCATACCGGTCATCCCCAATGTACAGATGCGAACGGGTGACCTCCTGTAATAAGCCTGAAAAATGATTTCCTGAGTTTGTCTTGACCTTCACGTAATATCCTGCAGCAGCCGGTTGCTGTGCCCGCAAGGTATTAGTCAGGAGAAAGCCCGTCGATAGCATTAGCCAGAGGTAGCGAAACGGGGACCGTATCAACGTTTATACCGGTCATTTACCTGTTGATACAACTGCGGGGGTACTTTCGTTTCCAGCGTTGGCACTTTAGGTTGAGGCTTCACCCAGTCGAGGTAGCCCTTTGCCCATACGTAGGCCAGCCCCAGGGCCAGCACAGCCACAAACAGGATGACTTCTGCCAGGGCAAACCAGCCCCACATTCCGCCTGTTTCACGAATCAGCCGCTCCTGGCCAAATACGGTAGCCCACGGAAATAGAAAAACCAGTTCAACGTCGAACAGGACGAACACCAGGGCTATCACATAAAACCGAATGTTGAACTGCACATTTGCATTTCCGACAGGTTCCTCACCCGATTCATACGTGCTGTTCTTCTCGACATTCGGTTTGTTTGGCCGCAGCAGACGCGCCACGAATAACACGACGGCAATGAACGCAAACGCGGCTACAATGAACAGCAGAATTATACCGAACTGGGAGAGCATAATTGAGGGGGTTTGGTTCACGGTTGTTGGTAGTCGGTTTACGGTTGCGGTTCCCCGCCGGTAATAACGCGTACGTAGCCTCCCGCGTCAGCCAACCGTAAACTAAAAGCCGGATACCAAAACCGTAAACCGCGATACTAAGTAATCACGCAAATTCAAATTGATCGTATTTTTTTTATTGGTTTCTGTCATTCTAGGAACGAAGAATCTTCGGTAAGAGCGAGAATATTCAGGCATCTTAGCCCGAAGATTCTTCGTGCCTCAGAATGACAGAAAATGCAGTAATCTACTTCTGCGTGACTACTTACTTCTTCTTTTTGGGAAACAGGTTATAGACCACTGATACCTGCACGTTTCGGTTATAATAAGCCGCTGTTGCTTCGGGTGATACGTTGACAAAGCCGTACACGTAGCGAACATGGAGGCTGAATTTGTTGAGCATATCCAAAAAATCATAATGAGCACCTACAGCCAGACCAAGGTCGTTGTTGGCACCCGGCCCACCTGGTTCCCCGGCATTGAGCGCATAACTAAACTCAGGGCCAGCCTGCAGGGTTAGGCCCTCCGTTGGAATGTAGCCAACCATCAGTGGAATACTGGCGTAGTAATACGAAACGGGCGTTGTTGAGCGCGTTCCGCCACTCTGTTCCTGCTGAAAAGTGCCCCCCCGGATAGACAGCAACACTTCGGGTTGTACCACGTAGCGGTTGTACCGGTACCGGTACATAAGGCCCAGATGAGGCTGTAAACCCCGTTTGGGTATATTGACAGTAGTACCCGAAATGGCTATCTGCGTTAGTGAGCCACCCACTTTAACCCCAAAATGCCCACCAATGGGCTTGTCGCTCTGGGCCTGCGCGACGAAAGAAAAAGTTACCAGGCAAACAAAAAGCAGTAATCGATATGTATGCATACAGGACTGATAAGATGAACGACCCCTCCGCTCTGGTTTTGTCCGACGCGCAGGAGTACGACAAAATTGGTAAAAAAAAGTCAGGAAGCCGTTGCCTACTTTCAGGGCACGGCTATCCGGACCAATTAATTGAGCCGGGGATCAACCGGATAGTGGGCAATGGATTTATACTCCCCTCCCATCCGTTTTAACACGCCCCGCCAAAACTCGCTGGTTGGCGTATCAAACAGGAAATCGGCATTGATGTGGCTGATTATCCAGGATTTCTGTCGCAGTTCATCTTCCAGTTGCCCCTCGCTCCAGCCCGAGTAACCAATAAAAAAGCGGGCATCCCGTTCTGTGAGCGTTCCCAGGTTAACAGCGCGTTTGATCTGGTCAAAATCGCCACTCCAGTACAACCCATCCACCACCGGAATTGAATCATCGATAAGGTCGGGGCGACGATGAATAAAATGGAGCGTGTTTTGCTGAACAGGCCCCCCCACAAACAGAGGGAGATCGGCCTGAACTTCCTCAATAACATCGCTCAGGTGAATATCAGTCGATTGATTCAGGACAAGGCCAAATGTGCCAGCCTGGTTATGTTCGCAAACCAGCACGACACTGCGCTCAAAATTAGTGTCGCCCATGAATGGCTCGGCAATCAGCAGACTTCCATTCATGATTGAAAGTGGGGTTGTATTCATAAAACGCTGGTCATTAAATGGTCTAGTAAAACGCTTTTTTCAACCACTATATTCATTAAAAAGTCTTAAATACGCTACCGCAAAAGGAGATATTATTTATACGGATTACGCAGTTGAACAGATTTTGTTGGAACCTGAGCCACTATTCTGTAGTATAGGTATCAGGCAGACTACTTTTAAACAGGCAAAACAGACGTGATGAAACAACCAATTTTTGATAGGCGGGGCTTCCTTCAACAAAGTGCTTTAGCCACGCTGGCCACGCTGGCAGGCACTGAGGTTATTTTTGCCAATAAGATACCTCCTCATTACCGTCCACTCGCCTTCGATTATGATCCCCTCAAAGGCAAAAGCCCGGAAATGACCGTGCTGGGCGACAAACCCTGGAATGTGGAATCCCCCATTCACCTGCTCGATGATGCCGTTACGCCGGTTAGCAAGATGTTTATTCGTAACAATGGCCTGATGCCGACCGAACCCATTAACCCGGCCACCTGGACCCTGACCATCAATGGTGAATCCGTAAAGGGTGCCAAAACATACACCCTCAACGACCTGAAGAAGCGATTCAAATCCTATACATACCAACTCGTACTCGAGTGCGGAGGCAACGGCCGGGCAGGGTATCAGCCACAAACATCGGGCAACCCGTGGGAGCAGGGCGCTGTGAGTTGTGCGGAATGGACCGGCGTTCGGTTAAAGGATATCCTGGCCGATGTGGGTTTGAAAGAGGATGCCGTTTATATCGGTTACTACGGAAAAGACCCGCATTTAAGTCAGGACCCCACCAAAGTAGCCATCTCCCGCGGGGTGCCTATGAAAAAAGCGCTGGAAGAGGAAACGCTGATTGCCTGGGCTCTTAATGGGCAGGACATACCGCTGGAGCACGGTTATCCACTCCGTTTGGTAGTAGGTGGCTGGCCCGCATCCACGTCGGGCAAATGGCTGCACACTATTGCCGTTCGCAACAAAGTACACGATGGGGCCAAGATGGAGGGACACAGCTATAAGGTCCCCATCCGACCGGTGGAACCCGGCGAGAAGATTGCCGAAACGCCCGAGAACTTCCGCATCATTGAGGCTATGCCGGTGAAGTCACTGCTCACCTATCCAAAAACGGGAGCAATGGTCAACATAAAGCAGCCACTGGCGATACGCGGCCATGCCTGGGCGGGCGACCGGAGCGTTGCCGAAGTGCATACCTCTATCGACTACGGTGCTACGTGGCAGAAGAGTACGCTATCAGCCCCAAAAAATAGGCTGGCCTGGCAACACTGGTCGGCCGAGTTGACTTTTCCCCAACCCGGCTACTACGAGGTGTGGGTGCGGGCTACGGACGACAAAGGCATTACGCAGCCCATGGTTATTCCGCAGTGGAATCCGGGCGGGTATTTGAATAATGCCTGCCACCGCATTGCGGTCAAGGCAACTGTGTAAACCTGTTCACCTGAAATGGGGTTTCCCATTGCTCAACACATACCTGTATGAATGGCCTAAAAATAGCTTCTCTGATTGGTGCTGTAGTCATCGGCCTGGCCAGTTTTCGGACCAATTCCGTGACTCCGAATACCCGCACACAACCCGTTCTCAGCGCTGATACCCTGAAAAAAGATACTGAAAGTGGCCTCATCGACGCTCCAAACCTGATGATGGTCAAAGCGCAGTGTACGGCCTGCCATTCGTCAAAACTTATTTTGCAGCACCGTTTTACGCGGGCGGGCTGGCTGGACCGAATCCGGTGGATGCAGAAATACCACAAGCTATGGGACTTGGGCGAATCAGAAAAGGTTGTTCTGGACTACCTCGAAACATACTACAGCCCCGTATCCGCCGTACGATAAAAATACCTTCCGGCGGGCACCGATGAAGGAAGTAAAGTGGTATAAACTGGCGCCATAAAGAGCGAGGTTAAACGCTGCGGGGCCGTGGCATTTCAGTCCCGGAAGGTAAGCCCTACCTTTTTGCCGGAGATTTGCGCCAGCAATGGAGCTAATAATTGGTTTGCATTTTTGCGGGTCTGGTCCAGAATACCCCCATCCAGCGCTGATTGCCTGACCTGACGTTCGGCTTTCTTATAAGCGTCACTAACCAACTGCGACTGGTCCAGAAACGAAAACCGCGTATCATACACCCGCGACCGGTCGTGGTTTATTTTCCAGGTGCAAAGTTCAGGCTTGGGCAGTTAAACCGTTATTGAATCAGGCGTAGCCGAATGTCATCAGCGGTGATTTTGGTCAGGTCGATGCACCCGGTGGCCTCCCCTTCCACAACCAGAATGGCATTGGCATTGGGCAGGTACGTGTTTACCTGCTCGTGCTCCACAATATCCTTAAAGGTGTATTTGACCAGTTCCAGTTTTCCCAGCGCTTTAATTTCTTTCAGCACAACGCTTTGGGTGGTGTTATCGCCCCGGCGGAAACGGCTCAGTATATCCATACCCCGAATCTGCTCCCAGATGGCCAGCAGACCGGCTACAAAAACGGCAATCAGAAATAAACGTAGCAGGGTATTGAGTAGTCGGGACATAACATGGTGGCGTTTCCGGTGGTTGGACCTGGGTCTAAAAATAAAACTCCCAGACCTAGTAACGATTCAGGAGTCTTGAACAGTAATCGGTATCACTAAAATCAATAGTCGTGTTTTTGCTCCACAACTGATTGTTTCTCCAGATCGAACAAATCGTTCAACACATCGATAAGCGTTTCGGCCTCGCCCCGTTTGCAGGCGGCTTTAAGTTGAAAAACGGGCAGTTTAATGATTTTCTGCATGATGCCCCGCGTAATTTTATCAATTTTCTCCGACTCATCGGCGGTCAGGTGCTTCAAATGCCGGGCAATTTCGTCCCGACGAATTTGCTCCAGCGCATTTTTAAGCTTGTTGATCGTTGGCGAAACGACCATTTCTTTCGACCAGTCGCCAAATTCAGCTACGGCCTGCGTCACAATCGCTTCAACCTGTGGAATGGCCGCCAGCCGCTGATTCAGCGCTTCATCGGCCCGGTTGCGGATATGGTCGATGTTATAGACCAGCACGCCCGGAATCTGTTCGACGGCGCGTATCAACACTTCGGGGAACCGAGAGGTCAATAAAGTATTTAAAGGTCAGTACGTTCAACGTGCTGCAAGAGTTCGGGCGTAATGAGCGGGTCATCGCGCATAACCGAGGAAATGATCACATCGGCCCGGCGAATTTCTTCGGTCAGGTTAGCAAAATCGGCCACGCGGAAACCATACTGACTGGCCAAGTGCTTCGGCTTTGGCCTGGGTACGGTTGCAGAGGGTGATATTGGTCTGAGTTTCGCGAGCTTCCAGATTTTTGCAAACATCGGTTCCAATCTCGCCCAGACCAATGACCAGCACATTCGGGTTCTGGTTTTCGCCAATTAGTTCTTCAATCAACTCAACAGCCGCATAGGAAACCGAAGCGGCTCCATCGCGGAAGGCGTTTCCTGCGCTACCCGCTTGTTGGTGAAGAAAATGGTGTGCATCAGCCGGTGCAGAAACGGCCCGGCCATATCCATATCCGCCGACCACTGGTAGGACTGCTTCACCTGATTGGGAATCTGCATATCGCCTACTACCTGCGAATGTAAGCCAACGCATACTTCAAACAGATGCCGGACGGCCTGGTCATGAGCTTCGAAAAACTGGAAGTAGGGCAGGTAATTATCCGTGTTGGTCAGGCCTTTCTCAATGAGCAACAACCGGGCAATTTCGGTATTTACGATCCTGCTCAAATGCATAATACACTTCCGTCCGGTTGCAGGTGGAAATAACCAGCAGATCGGTCAATCCGAAAAAATCCCGCAGCCGAAGCATCAGTCGCTTCGCTTCGTCTTCGTTAAGTGCAATTAGTTCACGCACCTGCAAAGGTGCCGTTTTGTGCGATAAACTAATTGCTTTGAAGGTATCTAACATGGTACTATAAATTGTGCTAATTGGCCCTTAGCCACTACAAAATTACGGCATAATTGCCGGACATGAAATACACTGACTAAAGGCGGTTTGTCTATTTAGAATTCATCCAAATAATTGACTGTTATGTCCTTATTCAATCCTATTCAATATTTATAACATCATAAGGCTTGTCAGACGTTCAAATTTGCACAATTATGCCTGTTTTTATCGTTTAGCACAAAAACAGGCAAGTCTTTATTGTTAGAATAACGTATGACCCGCAATGGTTTAGTCTATACGCTACGTTACTTTTGTGCGGGTAATCGCCACTGTTTCAGGCAGCTGTTTGTAACATTCGCTGGCCGTAGCATGATCTATGCTGAAGTCATTCGATATTTACAATCAGAATAATATTCTGAAGATTATTGTAGCGCTCAACCTGCTGCTGGTCGGTACGGGTTCTCTGCTCTATACTAACCGGCTTATTAGTAAACTGGAAGACCGCGAGGAGCAATACGTGCAGCTGTATGCCAAAGCACTGGGCTACTTGTATGGTTCGAGCCACCCAGATGCGGGTGATCTGACCTTTGTGACGAGTGAGATTTTACAGGCCAATCAGACTATCCCCGTTATTTATGTAAACCAGGACGACCAGATATCAGCTAAGCGTAATATTGATATTCCGGAAGGGACCACGGACTGATCAAATGGAGCACACTTTTTCGCGAGAAAATCGTTGAAATGGAAAAAAACATCCCCCACTCATTGTTGAAATGGGGAATGACCAGCGGGGGTTGGTTTACTACACCAATTCGCGGCTGCTTCGGCAACTAACCTATTTCCCTTATGCGTTGCTGGCTATCCTTACGGCACTGGGTGTGCTAGCCTATCTGGCCTTCAGTTCATCGCGCCGGGCGGAGCAGAACCGGGTTTGGGTTGGCCTGGCAAAGGAAACGGCCCACCAGCTGGGTACGCCCATGTCATCGTTGATGGCCTGGGTAGAGTACATGCGCTCCGACCCCGATCAGTTTGACGGTTCCATAACCGATGAAATCGAAAAAGATGTGCAGCGGCTGGAAACCATAACCGCCCGTTTTTCAAGCATTGGCTCCGTGCCAACGTTAAAAGAGGAGAACCTGAATGAAGTCGTTCAGCAGTTCACTGACTTACCTGGCAAGACGCATTTCAACAAAGGTAAAGATGACTTTTGCCACCCAGTTACCACCCGATCAGCTGGTTAGGGTTAATAAACTCCTGTTTGAATGGGTCATCGAAAACATCTGCAAAAATGCGGTCGATGCCATGAAAGGCGTTGGTGGATTGCGGATAAAGATGCTTCCATTATCGCAGCGGCAGATTGCCATCGACATTACCGATACGGGCAAGGGCATATCAAAAGTAAATATGCAGAAGGTATTCTCGCCGGGCTTCAGTACTAAAAAGCGGGGCTGGGGTCTGGGGCTAACACTAGCCAAGCGCATTGTAGAAGAATACCACCAGGGCCGACTGTTCGTTAAAAGCTCCGAAGTGGGCAAAGGCACTACCTTTCGGATTATCCTGAATATTGGTTGATTTCCTGATGCAACCAACCACAGGACTCCTACCTGGGTGTCAGGTAGGGTAAAGTAATCGTATCCGTTTCGATAACATTACTGGCGTTAAGATCCCGGTCCCGAATGCGAATCTGAAATTTAGTTGGATAAAAATAGTTGACCGTCCCGTACTGAAACGTCTGATTGAAGTCCAGCGTCCCTTCAATAGCTCCTTTGGGTTTGCCTTTGGTGAGGTCAGGGAAAAACAACGTGTGTTAAGCACGGGTAGCTGATACTCTACATATTGCTTATTGATGAGTCGAAACGCTTTTATTTCGTAGTTACCCCAGCCGCGTAGCCGAATAACTGGAGATGGTCGATTCAGTAGGATTGTCGACCCCAAGATCGCCATCGCCATCTTTGAAGCCAATGGTAATAACAACGGAGTCCCGCTTGGATTTACCAACGCCTGTTCCGGCATTGAGGGAGTATTTGAACAACCCTTTGAAATCAATTTCGGGGGTGTCCGGATAATTTGGTTCGTTAAAACAGGCCGACATAGTCAGAACCAGTCCGAACACGAATAAATACGGTTGAATTTGTTGCCGTCGCATACTGTTGTACTCGTTGTGCAATAAACGATTTTTTTATTTTGTCTTTTTCATTAACGCTATCGGCCCAGGCCGCTTACGCCGGCAATCACTCCGGCAGCAAATCCTGGCAATCTGTTCGGCCCCGACTCACCAGCAGGCCTTTGAATCGCTCGCATTGGCCGTTTTCCGGTACCAGGCCGTTCATAATCCCATCTATAACGCGTACTTGTCTTACCTAAACGCAACCGGAACAGATTAACAACCTTCGGCAGATACCGTTCATGCCCATCGGTTTTTTCAAAAGTCACGCAGTTTTAACCGGCATCGACTGGGTAAAATCGACCACTAAAGGTACACTAACGTTTGCCAGCAGCGGTACTACGGCCGAAAAAAATCAGTTGACCAGTCAGCATTTTGTGCCGGATTCGGCCCTCTATGATGCGATCAGCACCCAAATTTTCGAGCAGGCATATGGCCCGCTACAAAACGTCCGGATTCTGGCGTTGCTGCCTTCCTATCTTGAACGAAATAACTCCTCGCTGGTGTATATGGTTCAGCGATTTATGGCCCGAAGTGCCCCTCTGCCAACCAAAGCGGGCAGGCTTCCGGGAACGAGGCCGGTTTTTTTCTGCACAACCACGCAGCCCTGACAGAACAGCTGAAACAACTGACCCAGCAACCCGACCAGAAAAAGATTCTGCTTATTGGCGTTACGTTTGGTTTACTCGACTGGGCAGAAGCAGCGCAGGACCTGACGTTTTTAGGCGACCTGCCCCAGTCTGATCGTGATGGAGACAGGCGGCATGAAAGGGCGACGGAAGGAATTGTTGCGCGAAGAAGTACACGACATACTAACCGACCGATTGGGGGTGCAAACCGTCCATTCTGAATATGGAATGACGGAGTTACTATCGCAGGCTTACTCGACTGGCGGGGGCGTTTTTCAGCCTGGCTCAACGATGCGCATCCTGTTGCGGGATATCAATGACCCTTTCCATTTGTACCCCAGGGATTACACGCCGTACCGGCGGTATCAATGTGGTTGATTTAGCCAATCTGGATTCGTGTTCGTTTGTCGAAACGCAGGACCTGGGCCAATACGTGGGTACAGAGGAGGGATTCCGGGTTATTGGCCGGTTCGACAATTCGGATATTCGCGGCTGTAATCTGATGATTCTGTAGGGCTTATAGCTTTTGGTTTGAGGCTGGCTGACGCGTAATAGGCATGCATCAGCCAGCCTCAAACCAAAAACCTCCGCTACGTGTACAACTTTGCGTCTTCCAGCGAAATTTCGTCGCCACACATAATCACCAATCGCTCAATGACGTTACGCAGTTCCCGAACATTACCCGTCCAGGGCAGCGACTGAAGGAAGTTAAGGGCACCGGGGGTCAGCTTTTTAGGGGGCGCATTGTAATCGGTGGCAATGTCGTGAAGAAACTTATCGGTCAGGAGTGGAATATCCACACGTCGTTCGGCCAGGGCCGGTACGTGAATCAGAATAACGCTCAGGCGATGGAACAAATCCTCGCGGAAGTTACCGTTAACGATTTCCTGCCGAAGGTCTTTATTGGTAGCGGCAATGACCCGAACGTTTACTTTTATTTCTTTATCACCGCCTACCCGGGTAATCTTGTTTTCCTGCAAAGCCCGCAGCACTTTAGCCTGCGCCGACAGGCTCATGTCGCCAATTTCATCCAGAAACAGCGTACCACCATCGGCCTGTTCGAACTTACCCACCCGGCGGGATGCGGCTCCGGTAAACGCCCCGCGTTCGTGCCCAAACAACTCGCTCTCAATTAGCTCACTGGGAATGGCGGCACAGTTTACTTCCACCAGTTGCTGGGTGGCCCGGCTTCCTTTTTCGTGAATCTGCTTGGCTACCATCTCCTTGCCGGAGCCATTCGGCCCCGTTACGAGTACCCGGGCTTCGGTAGCCGCCACCCGATTTATGGTATCCTTAACTTTTTTGATCGGATCGGATTCCCCAATGATTTCATTGAGTTTATAGATACGCTTCTTAAGCGTCTTGGTTTCCTGAACCAGTTTAGACTGTTCAATCGCGTTGCGGACGGTAATCAGCAACCGGTTCAGATCAGGTGGTTTGGTAATAAAATCGAAGGCTCCGCGCTTGGTTGCTTCTACCGCATTCTCCACATTGCCGAAAGCTGAAATCATCACAACCTGCGTGCTTCGTTCGGCTTCACTCACTTTCATCAGTAATTCCAGGCCATTCATCTTAGGCATTTTGATGTCGCACAAAGCCACATCGTACTTTTTATGCATAATCATGTCCAGCCCCTCTTCACCATCTTTCGCTTCGTCGACCTCGTAGCCTTCGTATTCTAAAATATCGCGTAGAGCAGCCCGAATTTGTTTTTCGTCGTCCACGATAATTAGTTTGGCCATAAACTGGATTAATTTTTATTTATAGATTAGTACAAGCCCGAAAATAGGTGATTTTATATCGAATTTCGATACACAAGCAACTAATTTTTCATTAAACATAGTCCTTTATTTACTAATTACGCGAATAAGTTATATACGCTTTCTTCTTTTTCACCAGGAGAATATAAATACAAATAACCAACTAATTTACCACAAACCATTCTCTCTGAATTCATTCTCTCCTATTTGGGTAATGACAAGCTCATTACTTCCGTAACATTCGTCCGCGTATCGACCGGACGCATACGGAATGAGTATGAATAGGGTTGGTTTGCCGGGAGCTGGTATTCGGGATGGACGCGGGGTGACCAGCTATCATCACCACCAAGCCCCATCTGTGCCATATCAACATTTACCACAATCACATCACCGCGCTCCACTGCCTGCTTGCCGGGTTGTTTAGCGTTCAATAGTGTATCGTCGGTATAATCCCGGACGTTGATGCTGAGCAAACGGTTGTCCGTTCCATCACTCATAATGAGCAGTCCCACCCCCGTGGCGTCGGTCAGTTTAGCCCAGCGCACATCGGTTTTGTTGCCATTTTCCTGCGCCATGGTGTAGGGAAAGAATTGGTCAGACACGCTGGCTTCGTAACGGCCGACTTTAGACGCAGCTTTCCGATCGGGGTAACTCTCAAACGGACCACGACCGTACCAGGACATATCCGTGAAAGCGGCAGGCATCTGAAATTGCAGCCCAACCCGGGCCAGTGGCGGCAAGCTACCGGAGGGGGTATAGGTCGTTGTAACCAGCACATCACCAGTGCCATAAACGGTATAATCCGTTTGCTGCCGAATGCGCCCTTCTGTACCGATTACGTCATTAGTACAGCGTACCAGCACGGTTTGCGTATGGCTCTCGATGGCAAAATCGACCGGATAGGCGATTGCCGTATCGAGACCTGCTTTACGCCACCGGGCAGCGAACGAAGCGGCACCTCCCCCTTCATCATTATCGGTAGGAACCCGCCAAAAACTCGGCTGAAAATCCTGCGCCAGCAGGCTCTTACCTTTATACGTCCACTCCTTTAGTGAGCCGGTAGCTTTATCGAACACCAGGGTAAACTCTTTTCCCCGAACCGTTACGCCCGTTGCCGTAGTGGTCGCTTTTACGGACGGAATACGGCTCCTGGTCATAACAGTGGCAGGCAGCGGGTCAGCTTTAACGGGAAACTGACCGGAAGCCACTTCATGACCAGCGGGTGCCCAACTCGTTGCCTGTTTCAGTCGTACGCTGATGGTCAAAAAGTACTCGCCCGACTGAGCAGCCCGTTTGGCCAGCATGGCCGCCGAGGGTCGTGCATTCCCATCAATCAACCGGGTATCCACCAAAGCGCCCAGTTTAACCGGCAGGGTCAGTACCTGCGTTTGGCCGGGTTTAGCCACCAGATTGTTTTCTACCCCACGCTGCACCACGGTCCCGTTCCGGATTAGCTCCCACTCCAGCCGGAAGGGTTCGAGCGATTGAAAGTTGTAGGCATTTCGAACGTTTATCCTGACGGGTTGGCCCGCCAGCAGCGGAACCGGTGGTACCAGCTTTATCGACTGGTAAACCAGTTTAACCTCATTGATTTCGGGTTGGGGCGTACGGTCAGGGTTGACCAGCCCATCGCCCGCGTTGGCACCGTCGATGTGGTTGAAATGGTCCGTAAACGGTTTGCCTGCTTTGTTTGTCAATCGAAGTCCCTGGTCAACCCAGTCCCAGATAAACCCACCCTGCATGCGGGGGTACTTGTCAATAACACCCCAATAGTCGGCCAGATTACCGACGCTGTTGCCCATAGCATGGGCGTATTCGCAGATAATCAGGGGTCGATTAGGGTCTTTCTGCATCAGTTTCACCAGGTCATCGACCGACGGGTACATGGTCGAAATAATGTCAAAACTGGTTAGCGATGTACCGGTATAAGGCTGTCGACCCTCGTAATGAATGGGCCGGGAAGGGTCGATAAGCCGCACAATATCGGCCATCTCTTTAAAGTTCGACCCCATGCCCGTTTCGTTTCCCAAGGACCACATCACGATAGACGGATGATTTTTATCCCGGTCGACCATAGCCCGTCCCCGCGCTACGAAGGCATCGCGCCATTCGGGTTTGGCCGCCGGTGTTTTCTCCCTGGACCATAAATCGTGGCTTTCGATGTTGGCTTCATCAACTACATACAGTCCATACTCATCGCACAGGTCGTACCAGTCCGTTACGTTTGGGTAGTGCGATGTCCGGACGGCGTTGATATTGTGTTGCTTCATCAGCTTGATGTCCTGAATCATGGACTCCCGGCTGATAACCCGCCCCGTGTTGGGATCGAATTCGTGCCGGTTAACGCCCTTATAAACAACCGCTTTTCCATTCAGCAGGAGTTGCCCGCCGGTCAGCGTCATTTCCCGAAAACCAACCCGCTGACTGATAACTTCCGTTGGCAAACCACCCACCCCAATCAGCTGCATGGTAAGGGTGTACAATTCCGGGGATTCGGCACTCCAGAGGGCCGGTGCTTTCACGGCTTTCTGCAACCGAAAGAACCGCTCCTGCCCCGTATCGGTCATGTTATCCGAATCGATGGTTTCCGTAAAAACGACCGCTTTTTTTACATCGTACAGGGTTGCCCGAAGCTGGTAAGCGGGCTGCGTGCGTCCGGGAGCCAGGTTTCGGACGTTAGCCATAATTTTTACCGTTGCGTTTTGATACTGCTCGTCCAGGTCGGTAAGAACGGTTAGATCGCGCAGGTAATTTTTTGGGGTAGAAACAAGAAACACATCGCGAAAAATACCCGAAATCCGCCAAAAATCCTGGTCTTCCAGGTAGCTCCCGTCCGACCAGTTGATGACCTCCACCGCCAGCAGATTTTCGCCCGCTTTCAACTTGTCGGTAATGAGAAATTCGGCCGGTGTCATGCTGTCTTCATGGTACCCCACCGGTTCTCCATTCAGGAATACCCGGCAGGTAGACTGAACGCCTGCGAAATGCAGGAATATATTCCGGTCCTGAAAATTGGCCGGTGCCGTAAAGCGGATCCGGTACAAACCAACCGCGTTCGTGTCTGCGGTGATGCGCGGGGGCGTGGCGGGAAAAGGGTGCTTTATATTCGCAAAAATAGGTCGGTCATACGCTCTGCCTTCGCGGGCACCAACAACCTGCCAGTTTGACGGAACGGGCAGGTTATCCCAGGACTGGTCGTTGACTGATGGCTGATAAAAATCAGTCGGTACCAGACGGGGATGTTTCACCCAGCGAAATTTCCAGGTCCCGTTCAGCAGGGTAACGTTGGGTGATGTACGCCAGTCGACAGCATCGAGTGCCTGCTGTTCATTGGCAAACGGGATTAGTGTGGCGTGGGGTTTTTCTGTATTCAGACTGATAACCTCAGGGTTTTCCCAATCGGGCAGATTCTGGGCAAGACTGGTTCCTATCGGTAACGTTGTTAAAAATAGACAGCTTAGTAAGCGTTTGTGCATCGTGAACACGTTTAGTTTATGACAAAGGCAAGTAGCTTTACGGAGTAGCTTTGTGAAGAAACAGTCAACCAACCCATTAGTAGCAGGTTGGTGCGCATTTCTCAACCATTCAACCTTCTAGTTAAAACGTATGATTGCCCGAAGTTTATTTCTTTGTTCTTGCCTGATCATACTAACACTGAGCGCTCCGGCGCAATCGCGCAGGCGTGATCAGCTCACAACGCCCCAAAATAATGGCCCGGTACCGGTTGTTTCGGCTCCGCAGATACGCCTGCTGGAGAGCATGATCTTCAACAGCTCCCTGCTGAATCGGCAGGTCAAGTATTCGGTGTATCTCCCACCCGACTATTACGTTTCCAACCGGCGCTATCCCGTTGTTTACCTCCTGCATGGGTTGGGCGATAATGAAACGGGATGGATTCAGCTTGGGGAGGCCGACCGGATTGCCGAGGAAGGCATTAAATCCGGCGAATTGCCGCCCATGATACTAATCATGCCCAATGCAGGTACCACCTGGTACGTCAATGACTTCGAAAATAAAGTCCGGTACGAGGATATGTTCGTACAGGAACTCGTACCGCATATCGACTCCATGTTCAGAACGCGTACCCAGCGCGAATACCGGGCTATATCGGGCCTGTCGATGGGAGGATTCGGTTCGTTGACCCTGGCTATGCACCATCCTGAACTGTTCAGTTCCTGCGCAGCACTGAGTGCGGCTGTCCGCACCGATGAAACCATTGCCAGTATGCCCGATGAACGCTACAACACCGTTTTTGCCCCTGTATTCAGCGGTCCCGTAAAAGGACAGGAACGGCTGACGCTTACCTGGAAACGTAACAGTCCACTTGTACTGGCCCGCTCGGCTCCGGCAAACGACCTTACTCAGGTGCGCTGGTACATTGATTGTGGTGATGATGATGCGTTGACCGCTGGGAATGCCCTGCTGCACATTGCCCTGCTAGACCGAAAAATTCCGCACGAATACCGCGCCCGCGATGGGGCCCATACCTGGTCCTATTGGCGCACGGGCCTGCCCTATGCCCTGAAATTTATCGGAACGGGTTTTCATCGGTAACACTAGCGGTCCCGCTTCTGAATCGGAATAATGGCTTCGGTTTCATCCCAGGCCAGAATCATGTCGGTTCCGTTGGCGGTAGGCGAAAAGCTGATGTAAAACTGCTCCGCCTGGGGGCTGTGCTTACGCGAAACAACGGGCACCCGCAACACATCTTTCGTCTGGTCGTAGTTGGTACCCCACTGCCCCGTTTCCCGGTTAAAAATAGCAATCCAGCCTTCCTTCGATGGAATGGTCCAGAGGGAGTACTCCCCCTCCTCCAGCGGCTGTCCGGCTACGAGAATCGCTTGATCGAAGTCGACAATGGTTGCTTCATTGGCCCCCGTTCGCCATACTTTACCGTAGGGCACCAGACCACCAAAAACGGTGCGTCCTTTTTTGTAAGGCTGGCAGTAATCTACTTTTATTTTCAACCCATTCTGGTCGACCTGTGCTATGGCCTCAGGGCTGCCTGATTTTGTCCAGTTACGGAGTGTAAAAAAGCCGATTAGGGCAACAGCGGCAATAATTCCAAGAATTATAAGTAACCGTTTCATGGTTGGTCAGGTGATTTTCTATTGATATCCTGCAAGGTAGGAAGTGTTTTTATAAGTTGTACCTTCCCCTGCCTGCCAGTCTGCTTATCTGTCCTGCCAGCCCCTGTCGTAGCCAACGGTTTATGCCAAACAGCAAAAAATAAAGCGGCCCGGAAGCCGCTTCGAAAAATCAGGTAAGCATACTGATGCTTATTTTTCTGCAAGTAAGTGGGTTACCCGTCTGATACCCATGAAACGCCGTTGGTAATAACTGGCCTTCAGGTAGTCATACCGAACGCCACCACTCCAGGCAGAATGAATAAACTTTATCTGGTCGCCAATTACTTCGGTAATCATACCGACATGGCCGATGCGGTTACCTCCGGCATCATGTCCTTTGAACAGGATGAGGTCGCCGGGCTGGGCAGCTTCTTTACCAACAGCTTCACCAACCTTACCCTGAGCCGCGCTGGAATGAGGGAGCGAAATGCCAAATTGATTGTAACAGAAACGGGTGAAACCGGAGCAATCGAATCCCCGGGTAGTCGTACCGCCCGAGCGATACCGAATCGAAAGGTGCTTTTTGGCAAAACCGATCACCTCGTTAACAGCTGGAATTCGTTCGTAAAAACTAGTCTCTTTTGAAGTTACGGTGGGTACCTTGGTTAGGGCAGATACATTCTGAGAATGAACGATGCCAAACGAGACAGTACAAAGTACTGTCAGGAGCACTTTTTTCATTATATAATAGGGCTAAAGTCAAGCTAGGTTCATAAAAGTAGGTTTTTTATAAAGAGGGACCAACTCAAATGAGTATTTTTTTCCACACTTTACCCAATTTTTTTCGTGCCAGTTTTTATAAATAATTGACCTTTAGATAAATAACCCCTAATTCCATGATCTCCTTCGATGGGGAAGAAACCGTTTTCTGGATCAACTCACCAAAAAAGCGGTCCGTTGTAGAGAGATTGTATCTCCTTACAACGGACCGCTTTCATAATGTACTGATTGTCAACTCAGAACCAGCCAGCCCCGGCAATGCGGAAGGGCCAGGGTATAGAAGCCAGGATAAGCAGCAGCCCTATTCCGTAGAAGATAGCCACCAGGCGGTGTTTGGCCGTGGCATCCGATGCACGTTTGGACCGGGAATAACCAATGGTAATAAGGATGATGGCAATGAGCATCCCCGTCGTGTGCTCAGCACCGTAGAAACGGTACAGCTTCTCGCTCATCATACCGAAATTTACTTTGGGGCTGATGAAAAGCAGTACGATACCCAGTAGTAACTGCGTGTGTACGGAAATAAGGGTAAACAGGTATAGCTTGCGATTACCGTCGGTATAACCGCTCCGCCCCTGCCACTTACCAATGGCCGTTGCAACGGCTGCAACCAACAAAATCAGGGCTATCCAGCGAAGCCCCGAGTGAGCATGCACTAATCCAGAATACATAAATCAGACTATTTAATGAAGATATCAGTTTCTGAAAGCAAAGAAACAACCAAACAGCCAACTTACACCGACAATTGTGCGTTTGTAGAACAATGATTATTTATAACACGACCTACAGCGTTGCCACCGAAATAGCCGATGACTGGCTGCGGTGGATGAAACGATTTTTCGTATCGGCCGCCGAAGCCACGGAACTACCCGTTTCACACAAAATCCTCCGGCTGCTTACCGAACTTGACAATGGCGGTGTCACCTACTCGTTCCAGTTGAGTTTCGACACGCTGAGCGACTATAACACGTACCAGGAGCTACACGCCGATGCCCTGCGCCAGCGTATGCAGCACCGATTTGCCAACCAGTTCCTGTCGTTCGATACCTTGCTGGAGGAGGTTTAACGGAAGGGTCTACCATTCACCAGCGGGTTCCTGAACGAACGGCAAAAGGAGCTACAACGCTGATTTATAGTCCAAAAACAAGATTTAGTTAAACAATAATTGGCAAAATAAGATAAAACCGTCATGTGAGTGAGATTATGTTATAGATACCAAACAAAAACGAAGCTGGATGCTTATAGTAATGGGTAACAAACCTTCTTTTTGCACCACTAACTCAATATCTATGACAAATACTATGAACTATAACGGCTCCTTTTCGTCCGATAAGCAATCATCCGACGTGTGGGAACACAACCCGCAAAACGTTGCCTTCATTGGTGATTACCTGCCCCGGCAGTGCGGCATTGCTACGTTCACCTCCGATCTTTATACATCGTATAATTCCTTCATTACCAACTCCAATGCCATTGTCGTTTCGGTGAACGATACGCCGGAAGGCTATGACTATCCGGGCGAAGTCCGGTACGATTTCTACCAGCATGACCAGAACGCATACCAGAAAGCGGCCGAGTTTCTGAATGCGAAAGACGTTGATGTGGTATGCCTGCAACACGAGTACGGCATTTATGGCGGCTCGGCCGGCAGCTACATCCTGACGCTGTTGCGCAACCTGACAATGCCCATCGTTACTACGTTTCATACCATTTTGAAAGACCCCAATGAGGAACAGTTGCTGGTGCTGAAAAGCATTGCCGACCTATCGTCGCGGGTGGTTTGTATGACGGAGAAAGGGCGGGAGTTTCTGATCAATATTTATGAGGTACCCGATGAGAAAATAGACATTATTGCCCATGGCATTCCCGATATGCCCTTTGTCGATCCGCATTTTTATAAGGACAAATTCGGGATGGAAGGCAAGCAGACACTGTTGACATTCGGTTTGCTATCGCCCAATAAGGGGATTGAGAACATGATTCAGGCACTGCCGAAAATTGTGGAGCAGCACCCAAATGTGGTTTATATGGTGCTGGGTGCTACACATCCGCATTTGCTAAAGCACGAGGGGGAAGCGTACCGAAACAGCCTGAAAAAACTGGCGGCCACCCTGGGCGTGCGGGATCATATTCGTTTTTACAACCAGTTTGTTGAACTGGCCGATTTGCGGGAGTACCTGGGTTCCGCCGATATTTACATCACTCCTTACCTGAACCCGGCTCAGATCACGTCGGGCACGCTGGCCTACGCCTTCGGTTGTGGGAAAGCGGTGGTGTCCACTCCTTACTGGCACGCCGAAGAGCTTCTGGCCGACGGCCGGGGAGGCCTGGTGCCTTTTGGCGATTCGGAAGCACTGGCTGCGCAGATTATTAACCTGCTGACGGATGAACCGACCCGTCATTCCATGCGGAAGAAGGCCTACCTGATGGGACGCGAAATGATCTGGGAGCAAGTCATTAAATTGTACGCCCACTCCTTTACGCAGGCCCGGCAGGAGCGGATGCACACCATCAATAATGAGGTGCCTTACGTAATGGGGGCGCACACGAGTGCCGCTTTCAAACTGCCCGAACTACGGTTGGATCACCTGTTTCGGCTAACCGATTCGACCGGCATCGTGCAGCACGCCCGGCACCACCTGCCCTATTACGAGGAAGGCTACTGCACGGACGATAATGCACGGGCCCTGATTCTAACCCAAATATTGCAGGAAACCGGGCTGAACGATCCTAAACTGACCCGGACCGCCGATAACTATTGTGCCTTTATCAACCACGCCTACACCCATGATTACCGGCGCTTCCGTAATTTCATGAGTTATGACCGGCGTTGGCTCGAAGAGGTAGGTTCCGACGACAGCACCGGTCGTACCATCTGGGCACTGGGCACGTGTATTGGCCGGTCTACGCACCGCAACACGGTTGCCTGGGCGATGAACATGCTGGAAAATGTCCTCTCCGGCGTATCGTCCATGACATCTCCCCGCGCCTGGGCTTTTTCATTGCTGGGTATTCATGAGTATCAGAAAAAATTTAACGACGACCGGCTGGCCAAAAACATCCAGCGGCAGTTGCTCGATAAACTGATGTTCCGTTATAGCGAAACGGCTACCGAAGACTGGCCCTGGTTTGAAAACGCACTAACCTACGACAATGCCATTTTGGCGCACGCCTTGCTGCGCTCCGGTAACGAGCAACTGGTAAAAACCGGGCTTGCTTCTTTGCGGTGGTTAGTTGACCTGCAAACGTCGCAATATGGTCATTTTCAGCCCATCGGGTCCAACGGGTTTTATACAAAAGGCTTCCCACGCGCTTTTTTCGACCAGCAACCACTGGAAGCCCAGAGCACCGTATCGGCCTGTCTGGCCGCTTTTGAAATTACGGGAGAGGAGGAATGGTACCGCACCGCCATTCGGGTCTTCAAATGGTTTTCGGGTTTTAATGACCTGGGCTTGCCCCTATATGACCAGCAAACGGGTGGCTGTCGTGACGGACTGCATATTGACCGGGTCAACCAAAACCAGGGGGCAGAATCGACGCTATCGTATCTAATCGCGTTGGCCGAACTGCAGCTGGCCTACAAAAAACAGGCTGGTACAAAGCCCATCAACGTAAAAATGCCTATGCTGATGAACGGATAAACGCGCAGCGATTCGCAGGAGCAACTGAGTAGAAGCACTAGAAATTAATTGGCTCAGCGATTCTATTGCTACTTTCTTACGAATCATACCTTACTTTTGGCGGCTTCTTCGTTTTAGTCTGTGTTTGTACCAATACCCCTTACTGCATATAGATGAGTATCAAAGCCACCAGAACCGGTATCGTTCTGCGACCGGATCCAACACGGGTGTTATTCCGCCCGTTTGATCTGGGCAGCACGACTCGTACCCTCAAGATTATTGCCCGTGTGGGCAGCATGAGTGATGAAGAGGCCGAACAGAAACTTGACGAGGTGATTCGCGAGTTTGGAGGCCGTCACTATAAACTAGAGCGGTTCCTGCTTCAGCGGTTCGAGCAGATCAAACCCCATTTATTGACTGACGAGCCACTGGCCGAAGACCGTAAATTGTTACTGGGTGCTTATTTCACCATGGAGTACTCGCTCGAGTCGGCTGCGCTGTTCAACCCATCCATGATCTGGCACCCGGATCAGAGCAACGTGCCACCGGGCTATAAACGGTTTATCCTTAGTTTGCGTGCTACCGGCGAAGGGCACATTTCGTCTATTTCCTTCCGAATGGGGTACATCGATGACGCAGGCAAAATCATTCTGCGCACCCCGTCCCGCTACGTCACTTCGCCCGATATGGTACCTAACCACCTCTTCAACCGGGCTACGTTTGAGCGAAAACTCTACGAATTACGGCTGGAAAACAGTATTCAGGAAAAGATGATGGCTGGCTTAGGTGATGAATTCAGTCTGGCCGAACTCGAAGCACAAATAAAGCGGGTACTGGCCCAGTTTCGCTACAACGCTGAATACGAAACCATTGCCAGTGGGTTGACAGCCCTGGCAAAATCGAACTACGAGATTCACTTCGAAGACGATCAGAGCCTGGATGAACGCTGCATTTTCCCCACCTCCCCCAACGAAACCAACGGCATTGAAGATGCCCGTTTTGTGCAGTTCACTGAGGATGACGGCCAGGTGACCTACTACGCTACCTACACCGCTTACAATGGAAAGGTAACGTTCCCGCAGTTGGTAGCAACCAAAGACTTTACTCATTTTAGTGTGAGTACGCTCAACGGAGCCGAAGTTTCCAATAAAGGAATGGCGCTGTTTCCGCGTAAAATCAACGGAAAGTACGCCATGATTTCGCGACAGGACGGCGAAAATATTTACCTGATGTACTCTGATGACCTGTACTTCTGGCAAACCAAAGAGCTGCTGCTAAAACCAACCTACCATTGGGAATATGTACAACTGGGCAACTGCGGTTCGCCCATTGAAACAGAAGCGGGCTGGCTGGTACTGAGTCATGGTGTAGGCCCCATGCGGAAGTATGCCATTGGTGCCTTCCTGCTCGATTTAAACGACCCCGGCAAAGTACTTGGCCGTACGAAAGAGCCCATTCTGAGTCCCGACGAAAATGAGCGGGAAGGCTACGTGCCCAACGTAGTGTACAGTTGCGGTGGACTCATTAACAACGGCGAACTAATTATTCCCTACGCCATGGCCGACTATGCCAGTAGCTTTGCTACGGTGAACGTGCCGGAATTACTGGCGGAACTGACCGGTCAGCCCAAACCGGAAATGGCCAAACCGGTGGCCGCTTGACCTGAAACAGCCCCATGACGTAACTCCGGAATGAAGCAGCGCTGTTTCATTCCGGAGTTACGTCATGGGGCTGATAGCTTCCGTTTCTTCTCAAAAAAAACAACTAGCCCGGTACGGCAGAGAACAGGCAGACCAGCTTACCCGATTCACCGGCTTTGCGCTACACCGGGGAGTCGCTGCAAACAAGGGGCAGGGGTTACCTGGTTTCTTCTACTATACCATCAATTTCGAATACTATGCCCCGTTTTTACGCTTCACAGCAATTGTTCCTGCCGCTGCTTTTAACCGGTACTTACCTGACTGCCTCAGCCCAGGTAACGGTAAATCAGGATTCCACCGCTGCCCCGGTAGTAGCATCCGCTACCAAACCCAAACCAGCGGCCAGGCCAATGTTGCGCCTGAACCTGTCGGATGATGGCAAACAATTTATCCAGGTTACGTTTCTTAATCAGCTATGGCTGCGGTATAATGACAGCAACCCCGGCACCAGCGTATATGGAACAGCAAAGCCATCCACATTCGATGTGAGCCTTCGCCGGACCCGGATTCAGCTGTTTGGCCAACTGACCGACCGTGTTTTCTTCTACGCCCAGTTTGGGCAGAATAACTTCAACTACCTGTCGGCCCGCAAGGCCGGGACTTTTTTTCACGATGTAATCGGGGAATACGCCGTTGTTCCCGGCCATTTATCGCTGGGGGGAGGGCTAACGGCCTGGAGCGGCCTTTCGCGCTATGCCTCGCCGAGTGCGGGCAGCATTCTGGGTATGGATGCTCCGCTGTACCAGCAGGCAACCAATGATGCAACCGACCAGTTTCTACGAAAGCTGAGTATTTATGCCAAAGGGAAACTAGGGAAACTGGATTATCGGATTGCCCTGAGTAATCCCATGCCCATCCAGACCTCTACGCTGGCCCCAACGGCCGTAACGAGAAACTCGGATTTCTCGCTGGATGCCCCCAATAAACAGGTTCAGGGTTACTTTTCGTACCAGTTTCTGGATCAGGAAGCAAACCTGACGCCCTACAGTACGGGTTCCTATCTGGGTCAGAAACGGGTTTTTAATCTTGGTGCTGGTTTTATTACGCAACCCGGTGCTATGGCTTACCTCGACGCACAGGGGCAGGTAGTTAACACGGCCATGAACCTGTTGGCGGTTGATGTTTTTTACGACGCTCCTGTCAACCGGGAAAAAGGTTCGGCGGTTACGCTGTACGGCACCTACGCCCGTTACGACTTCGGACCGGGCTACATCCGTAATCTGGGCGTCAACAACCCGGCCAATGGCGTCATGGCGGGGCAGGGCTCCTTTAACGGAACGGGCAATGCGTTTCCCATGATTGGTACGGGAGATATATTCTTCGGGCAGGCAGGGTATTTGTTGCCCAAAAACAGACCAACGAGCTGTCAGTTGCAACCGTATGCGTCCCTGATGATGGCAAACTACGACCGGCTGGCCAGTACGATGGTTAGTTATGACCTGGGCCTGAACTGGTTCATCAGCGGACATGCCAGTAAGTTCTCGCTGAACTACCAGAATCGCCCCATCTTCGGCTTGGCCGATGCCGCCACGGGCTTAGCCCCTCATACCGGGAGCAAGGGGTCCTTGGTGCTACAATACCAGATTTATATTCAGTAAGGCACCGCTATTCCGGATAAAGCACGAAACCCAATCACTTTGCAGGCGATTGGGTTTCGTGCTTTTTTTGCAGCGAGTACGCTGGTTGCAGACTAACAGCAGGCTCAGGGCAGTAAACTGATAACATGTCAGTCAACCACATAACAGTGAATCACGGGTGAGCCTCAATCGATTTTTTCTTGGCCTGATAGTCCAACCCTATCCAAACGGCCAGCACACATAGCGAAGCACTCAGGAAAAGCGGAATCAGGTAGATATTTCCGATGGGCAGAATAAGGCCCAGCCACATAGCGCCAACACTGATTACGACAGCCATGACCGCAAACGATTTAGTATTATAAAACCAGGCATAAGGCAAGAAGTGGGCACCCGTAATGATGACGTACACCATAACGAAATGCTCGGTATACCGCAAATACACAAACACCAGAATAGGAAAATACACTAGCTGAGCGAAGTTGAGCCACAGACCAAGCGGTTGAATTGGGTTGTCGGGTATGTTCCAGCTGGTTCGCATCAGTTTCGAGAAAACCCAGGCCAGAGGCAGCATAAGCCCACCGGCATAAAAAGTTAATACCCCTCTCGAGCCAATGGAGTAAGGCAGCGTCCATATGTACGTGATAGACAGCCAGATGATGATTGCAGCAACAATGAAATTGAGGCCATTCTTAGCCTTGATGGTTAGATCCAGACGCAGCAAGTCAAGGTCGTGTTTTGTAAAAGAGTGCATAGCCATTTCAGTAGGTCGCACGAAGATTACCCTAACAACCTACTCTGTAAAATCAACAGGGATGAATGGTCAATTTACCGTGCCAGGTTGCATAAATCCGTTTTGGCATCGGTAAGGAATAGACCAGATCGGTCAGTCCGGCGTTGGTAAACATACGCCCGTATTCGATCCCTTCTTCTACGGGTTCATAGAAGGATTTCTGTCGGCACAGTGAATCAGGCAGGAAGCTTACCGAACTACCTTTATGCTTCAGTCAGAGATATAATCGGTAGCTACTTCTTTTTGATCTGCTATGCAGGCTGCGCAACACGTAATTCGTTACCCTGTACGACAAATTAATTCAGGGGGCTTGTCTACGGTCTGGCCTTCCGGGAGGTATATTAGAACTATTTGACGGTACGGCCGTTTTTCAGGCAGGTACTCCCGTGTATGAATGGCAGATTCCATTGAAAATGGCACCGTGCGTATGGAAACATTCAGCGACGGCGTCTTCGCGATTGACATTACGCTGCTTACGTTCCAGTTAAAGTCGCCCAGTCCGGGCGATGCGGCTTCCAGCTATAATCTAGCCATGGCCCTGCTGCACCAATGGCCCAGCTACATCGCTTATTTTGTCAGTTTCACCACCATTTTTATCATCTGGCTGAATCACCATCGGATGTACAATGTTATCCAGCGAAGCGATGTCCCATTTATGTTTTATAATGGTTTACTACTATTGCTGGTCAGTATTGTCCCGTTCACAACGTCACTAATGGCCGACTACATAAATACCCCGGCCCACCGTATCTCGTCCATCCTGTACATGGCTCTGTTTGCCGCTATATCCTGGACCTTACTGCGTATGTGGACGTACTCCACTAATAATTACCGACTGCTCAAACGCCCGGCGGCCGATGTCCTCGTCGACTCTGTCCGGTCCAGCCTTATTATCAGTACAGGAATCTATGCGTTAGCCGCTTTCCTGAGTTTTTTTCTGCCATTTCTGGGCATTTTAATTGGTTTGGTTATGGTTTTTCACTTGTCCCGTCTAAAATTTCATCGGGACAAAGTTGTTTAGATGTATGCTCTTTCGTTCGTCAATTCGTTTTATTTTCATAGGATTACTCGCCGGTTGGTTCAGTGGCTGTACAGGTTTTGGCCCAACGGCCAGCCTCTTTCGGTCCAGTTCCCCCCATGAACAGTACAGTCAGTCGCTAAAGACAGCCAAACTCGACCAGACGGCCCTCGGCTCCGACTGGCTGGCCGCTGCTGAACGGGCCACCCGTGACTCGCTGACCCTTTCGGTCCCTTACCGGGAAAGTGGTTATTTTTCGGCTGGTAAAGCATTTGCTGCGGGCTATCGGCTGGAAGCGCAGCGGGGCGACCGTTTACTGGTAAAAGTGGAGACGCAGGGCCAAAAGACCATACAGGTATTCATTGACGTTTTCGCGCTGGAAGGTCGCAACCGGGTCAGTCTGGTTGCCACATCCAAAGCTGATACGAACGTGCTGACCTGGGAACCCCGCAAAAACCAGACGTACCTCATTCGTATTCAACCCGAGTTGTTACGCAGCGGCAGTTACACCCTCGACATCACCCGCGAACCCGCGCTGGCTTTTCCGGTACAGGACAAGACCAGCAAACAAATCGACAGCTACTTTGGCGTTGCCCGCGATGGTGGTCGACGGAAGCACGAAGGAGTGGATATTTTTGCGACCAGAGGTACCCCGGCCATTGCATCGGCATCGGGTACTATTTCCGGCGTTGGCACCAACAGGTTGGGCGGCAACGTGGCATTCCTGACGGACAACGAGCGTAATATCCGTATCTACTACGCGCACCTCGACCGCTGGAACGTAACGAATGGTCAGCGGGTATCCGTTGGTGATACCGTTGGGTTTGTGGGTAACACCGGCAACGCCCGCACTACGGGACCACACCTGCATTACGGCCTTTATGATTTTGGGGGAGGGGCCGTCGATCCGCTGCCGTTTATCCGGCTGGGGCGCGGCCCCGCCCGGCAGCCTTTGTTACCTGCATCGCGACTGGGCGATTCGATACGGGTAGCCTCGGCCACCACGCCTGTCCGGCTCTCACCCGATAGCAAGAGTCCTGTATTGCGGACCTTACCCAAAGCAATGGCACTGACTACGATGGGGGGAACGGAAACCTGGCTGCGGGTCGAGTTGCCCGATGGTCTGGCAGGCTACGTCGCTGGTCAAGCCGTGGAGCCCATAAAACGTCCGCTCAGGCAATTAACTCTTGCCGACACGGGGACGCTGCTGGATGCTGCTACTGCTGAGGCTGCCACCATAAAAACATTACCGGCAGGAACGAAGGTAGACGTATTGGCTACTACCGGTTCCTTTCAACTGGTGCGCAGCAACGGGGGGCAAACGGGCTGGTTATCGGTAAACCAACTAGCAGACAAGGCACAAAAAAAGGACTCAGCGAAGTAATCCGCTTACTCCCTGACGGAGAGAGATTTCTCACCAGTTATCGGTGGGAGAAATCTTCTGAACAGGCTTCCGGGCTGATTGGGCAGATGACGGTTGAGCATCCCAGGAGCGGTCGGCTGGGGCAACGGCCTGAAGCGTGTCACAGTCTTCCAGTTTTTCTTCCAGTTCCACAATCTTGTTTTCCTGCTGTGTCAGGTTTCGTTGTAAATCTACCGTAACGTCGGCAAGCCGCTGATGGCGGTTATGAGCCACACTCAGCAGTGCAGTTATACCCAATAGCAATACCAATACGGCTGCTATGAGCGTATAGACAATACCTCGACTTATAGTTGACATGGGTTAGATTACTACAAGCAAAGTAACAAAAAGGTAGGTCCATAAAAAAACCTGCTCTCCTATGAGAACAGGTTTTTTTATTTTGTAGCGCCAATTCGTTACCGGGCCGCGCCGTAATCCTGACCGGCACTTTCAGGAAACTGCTTCATGATAGCCGCCACCGTTTCGCGGAAAGCCTGGTCCCGATCCCGTTCTTTGTTCTTGTTATTGATCTGACCCGTTGCCCAACCCTGCCAGACGATATCATTGGTACGGGCATCGATTACGTTGATAACAACGCGATTTTCTTCATACTGCCGCGAGTAAACGCCGTTGTTCATACCACCGTACCACCACGAATAGGGCGAATACATGTTGTTTGACTGGATTTGCTGCTTGTCTTTCGAGTCCATGAAGAACCGAACGACCAGGTCTGCTTCTCCCTGGGTTACGGGCTTGTAGCCACGCCCTTTCAGCGACAGGTCGAGTGCATCCGCAATCCGACGCTGGTTTAAATTGCTACCCACAATGGGGTCGGCGTTGCGTTGCCGGTCAGCTTCGATGCGGTAGGTCGAAAACTGCCGTACGTTTACTTTCGGGTCATAGTCGTGTTTGACCGTAATGGCCGGAGCGCAGGATGCCAGCGTACCGGCAACGAACAGACTGGTGATTATGTGGTTGATTTTCATGTATTTTGAGTCATTAACGTTTTCGAATTGATTAATAAACGATGGAAAACAACCATTCGTATATCGTACTTTAATAACCAAAAACACCCCCTGTTCGTTCCTAAAGACTGCATAGACAGCTAGTTGACGGCGCAACAGAACCTACTGACTATCAGCACTGGAAATACTCATTAAGGTTTTTTAACAGAACCAGGCTTCCCCGTAACTAGTCGATAAAAACAAAGCCACTGCTCAGTTGAGCAGTGGCTTTGTTTTTATCGACTAGTTGGTTGCCCTAAGCGCTGGCCAGTGCCTCGGCACCACCCACGATTTCGAGAATTTCGGTTGTGATGGCAGCCTGACGGGTCCGGTTGTAAACCAGCCGAAGTTCTTTCAGCAATTCGCCCGCATTTTCGGTCGCCTTGTCCATCGCGGTCATCCGGGCTCCGTGCTCCGATGCGTTGGAATCCAGCACCGCTTTGTACAGTTGAATTTTTATCGTTTTCGGAATCAGTTCCGTCACGATCTCTTCTTCCGATGGCTCAAAGATGTAGTTGGTAGCGGCCGCCGGAACACTGCCAGCGGGAGCCTTTGTAGCCACGATGGGCAGCATCTGCTCGGTCCGTACAATTTGTACCGCTGCATTGCGGAATTCATTGTAGACCACCTCGACCACATCGTAGCGACCGCTGACAAAGCCGTCCATTGCTTCTTCAGCCGCTGCCCGCACAGCCGCAAAATTCAGCGAACCAAAAACATCGACGTGCGCGGTATTGACTTTGAAGCCACGGCGGTTAAAGGCTTCTCCTCCTTTCTTACCAATGGCCATTATCTCTACGTTGCCCGAACGAGCCTGCGACGCATACTTCTCTTCAATCAGCGCCAATGCACCTTTCACCGCGTTCGTGTTGAAAGCACCACAGAGACCCCGGTCTGAGGTAACCACAATGAGCAAAGCACGCTGCACCGGGCGTTCCTGTTTGTAAGGATTTCGGATGCTGTTTCTGCCCCGGCAGAAACTGTTCCCAGCATCTGCCCAGTTTCTGTGCATAAGGCCGTAACTGGGTAATATTATCCTGTGCCCGGCGCAACTTGGCAGCCGCCACCATTTTCATGGCTTTGGTGATCTGCTGGGTCGAGTTGATCGAGGCAATCCGGGCGCGTACTTCTTTTAATGAGGCCATTTGTATGAAGTATTAGGATTCAGGAGTCAAGGAGTGAGGAAGGCTACCGCCGACGGTTGTTACCATCGAATGACTCCTTATTCCTCACACTCGCTCCTGATATCCTGGAATTAATATTTAGCGGAGAGATCAGCGGCTACTTTCTTCAACGTGGCAGTGCCTTCGTCGGTCAGTTTGCCCGCCCGCAAGTCGGTCAGAACGTGTGGGTGCTGCGCACTGAGCATCATCGAAAACTCGTTTCAAATTCTCTCACTTTGTTAACCGGTACTTTATCGAGCAGTCCGTTCGTTGACGCGTAGATGATGGCTACCTGCTGCTCCACCGGTACCGGCGAATACTGGGGCTGTTTCAGAATTTCCTGGTTCCGCCGACCCCGTTCGATGGTCAGTTTGGTCGAGGCATCGAGGTCAGAACCAAACTTGGCGAAGGCTTCCAGTTCGCGGAACTGCGCCTGATCGAGTTTCAGCGTACCAGCCACTTTTTTCATGGATTTGATCTGGGCGTTACCACCCACCCGCGATACCGAGATACCCACGTTGATGGCCGGCCGGATACCGGCGTTGAACAGGTTCGATTCCAGGAAGATCTGTCCGTCCGTAATCGAAATTACGTTGGTTGGAATATAAGCCGATACGTCACCAGCCTGGGTTTCGATGATCGGCAGGGCCGTCAATGAACCACCACCTTTCACCCTGCCTTTCAGAGATGGGGGCAGGTCGTTCATGTTTTGGGCAATTTCGTCGTTGTGTTGATTTTGGCGGCCCGCTCCAGCAAACGGCTGTGCAGGTAGAACACGTCACCGGGATAAGCTTCACGTCCCGGTGGACGACGCAGCAGCAGCGATACTTCGCGGTAGGCTACTGCCTGTTTCGACAGATCGTCATAAATAACCAGTGCCGGGCGGCCCGTATCGCGGAAATACTCGCCAATGGCCGCACCCGTAAACGGGGCAAAGAACTGCATGGGCGATGGATCGGAGGCACTGGCGGCCACAATAACCGTGTAGTCCATGGCTCCGGCCTTGCGCAGGGTTTGCTCTACCTGCTTTACGGTCGATGCTTTCTGACCGCAGGCTACGTAGATACAGAATACCGGTTCGCCTTTTTCGTAAGAATTCTTTCTGGTTGATGATGGTATCGATAGCCACGGCCGTTTTACCCGTCTGCCGGTCACCAATGATCAATTCGCGCTGACCGCGGCCAATGGGAATCATGGCATCAATAGCCTTGATACCGGTTTGCAGGGGCTCGGTTACCGGCTGGCGGATAAATTACGCCCGGGGCTTTGCGCTCCAGCGGCATCTGGAACAGCTCGCCCTGAATGGGGCCCAGGCCATCAATTGGCAGGCCGAGGGTATTAACCACCCGGCCCAGAATACCATCACCTACGTTGACGTAGGCAATCTGATCGGTGCGTTTTACGGTGTCGCCTTCTTTGATTTCCGAGTAATCGCCGAGCAATACCGCTCCAACGTTATCTTCTTCAAGGTTCAGTGCCATGGCCTGAAGCCCATTGTCGAACGACAGCAATTCGCCGGCCTGCACTTTCGAGAGGCCGTAGATACGCGCTACGCCGTCGCCGATTTGCAGCACCGTACCGACTTCTTCGAGTTCAGCCTCGGTTTGTGTTCCCGCCAGTTGCTGGCGCAGGATGGCTGATATCTCGTCGGGTCTTACGGATTCCATATGTGTATAATGAGATTTTAATGTTGATTTTTCGGCCGCAAAGGTACGATGAAAATTTAACAAAACTGCGACGAAACTAAGAATTAGCGGCTGAATAATAGACTTTTCCAATATCCGTTGCTGGTCACTATCAACCACTAAACAGGCCGCTTAAACCGTTTGTACAGATTAGCCCGTATTTTGACTCGCCAGAATTGCCATACGCCAATCTTTCCACTACTTTTATTTTCCTGACCATCAATAAAATTCGGCTTTACGCCAAACTAGGTTCACTAACTATTTTTCTACGAATAAGTCAACGCTTAAACTTTTACCCTAGTCATTCGCGTTTCATAGGAAATAAAGGTTTGTTTACTTATCACCCGTTTCATTTTACGCATGAAGGTTAATCAATGGATGCTGACCGGTATCGTCTCAGCAATTTTTATCGCAGGTTCGGCGACCGCTCAGGTAAAGAAAGCACCCGCTAAAAAACCCGTTTCGTCCAAACCGGTAACGACTGCCAAACCGGCCCCATCGGTAGCAAAATTATCCTCCGCGCAGGATTCGGTTAGTTACAGCATTGGCGTGTTTATGGCGCAGAATCTGAAGCAGCAGGGAATTAATGACATAAACGATGCCCTGTTAATGCGTGGTCTGGAAGACGCGCTGAAGGAAAAGAACCTTCTCTTGACGCAGGAACAGTGTGGTCAGGTGATGAACAGTTTCATGCAGAAGCAGATGGCCGTTCGCAATGCGGAAGGGATGAAAGCATCGGCCGAGAACAAAAAAGCAGGCAGTGCATTTCTGACCGAAAACAAAGCAAAAACCGGTGTAGTTACTACCACCAGCGGCTTACAGTATACGGTTGAAAAGGCAGGAACAGGTGTTAAACCAACCGCTACCGACCGCGTACGGGTGCATTATACGGGCCGTCTGCTGGATGGTAAAGTGTTTGATAGCTCGGTAGAACGCGGCCAGCCCGCCGAGTTCGGCGTTAACGAAGTTATTAAAGGGTGGACAGAAGCCCTTCAACTAATGCCTGTCGGTTCGAAGTGGAAACTATACATCCCATCCGATCTTGCCTACGGCGACCGGGGTGCCGGGGCCGACATTAAACCGGGCTCAACCCTGGTTTTCGATGTCGAGTTGCTCGATCTTGTCAAGCCGGCACAGGCAGAACCAGAAGCTGATAAGGGAGGTCCGCAACCGGTTAAAGCGAACCCTGCCGTCGAGAAGAAAAACGAGTAATCAGTGGAAGTGTCCAGGTAATTGCAGGGATGCAGGCACTTTCCGTTAGTTAATTCAACCTGTCAATTACGTCCGTTAATCGCAGTTTACGATGAAAAAATACTTAGTGACACTGTTGCCCGTGCTGTTGCTCAGCTTTCAGCCGGACTCTTCCACAAATGGAGCGCCGGGTAGAACACCGTCTTCTTCGGCGAAGTCTGCAACGTATGCTGCGGATGACCTTACCCCAACGATATCCCAGGAACGTGTTGAACAGCTGGTTGCCAAAATACTGACTACCTATCATTACCGCAAAGTGCGGCTCAATGATTCGCTGTCATCCGTGATATGGGACAACTACCTGAATGATATTGACGGCAACAAAACCTATCTGCTGGCATCGGACGTAGCGTCTTTCGAGAAGTACCGGAACCAGATAGACGATGCCCTGGTAAACGGCGATTTGACGGCCGCTTATGACCTCTACAATGTATTTCGCAAGCGGTACAAGGAGCGCAGTGACTTTATCAAAGAACAGATAAAGACGCCGTTTACATTTACCGAAGACGAAACGTTCAACACGGATCGGAAGAAGGCAGCATGGCCTAAAACGGTAGAAGAGCAGAACGAATTGTGGCGCAAAATCCTGAAGAATCAGGAACTGGAGCTGAAACTGGGAAACCGCAAAGACAGTGTTGTGCTGGCCACCATGAACCAGCGGTATACCAATGTGGACAAGGCATACGCCCGCGTCAAAAGTGCGGACGTGTTCCAGATTTATATGAACGCCTTCGCCGAAGCCCTTGATCCGCACACCAACTATTTTTCGCCCACTAATGCGGATCGTTTCAACCAGGAGATGAGCCAGTCGCTGGAAGGCATCGGAGCCATGTTGCAGGAAGATGGCGAGTACATCAAAATCACGAAAGTGCTACCCGGTGGCCCGGCGTTCAAGAGCAACGCGCTGAAAGAAAACGACAAGATTGCCGGGGTTGCTCAGGGTGACAATGGCGCCATGGTCAACACCATGAACTGGCAGGTAGACGAGGTAGTGAAACTTATCAAAGGCCCCAAAGGCACGATAGTTCGGCTGCAGGTCGTTTCGCCGGATGCGCTGGCTAGTGCCCCTCCCAAGGAAATCCGGATGGTGCGCGAGAAAATAAAACTGGAAGATCAGCGGGCAAAGAAAGAGGTAATTGAGGTCACCGATAACGGCAGGCGGTTTAAAATTGGCGTTATCAATATCCCCATGTTCTACCGCGATTTTGAAGGGGCCCGCAAACGCGAAAAGGAGTTCAGCAGCACTACCAGCGATGTCAAGAAATTTATTGACTCATTAAAAATTGAGAAAGTAGACGGTATCGTTATCGACCTGCGCGACAATGGGGGCGGCTCACTCACCGAAGCCATCGACCTGACGGGGTTATTCATTCCAAAAGGACCAGTTGTGCAGGTGAAGGAGTCGACCGGCGAAACCGAGGTGTATGCCGACTCTGACCCAACTGTGTCGTACAACGGTCCAATGGCGGTTCTGGTAAACCGGTTCAGCGCATCAGCTTCGGAGATTTTTGCAGCCGCCATTCAGGATTATAAGCGGGGCGTTGTGGTGGGTGGACAAACCTTCGGCAAAGGTACGGTGCAAACCCTGATTGACCTGGACAAGTGGCTGGCCAGAGATGCGGATAAGAGCAACAAAAACAACGAGAAAGTCGGTGAGTTGAAGATGACCATCCAGAAGTTCTACCGCATCAACGGGAGCAGTACCCAGCATAAAGGTGTAACGCCCGACGTGGAATTCCCATCGGCTTTTTCGGCCGAAGAATACGGGGAGAGTTCGCAGGCAAGTGCACTACCGTGGGATCAGATTAATTCGGCCCGCTACGATCAGGCACGCGATCTGAACGACAAAATAGTGACCCGCCTGCGCGACCGCTTCGATCAGCGGCTTAAGTCGGACCCCGAACTGAAACAACTGGCGCAGGACCTGCTTGACTTCAAGAAAGCCAAATCGAACACGGTAGTGTCCTTACAGGAATCAAAACGCCGGAAAGAGCGGGAAGAAGCCGAACGGAAACGGGCCGCGGCAAACAAGGTATCGCAGGCATCGGACCCGGATGATGAAACGGGAGAACCCACGCCTGTCACCGCCAAACCCAAGAAAAAGAAAGACCTGTATCTGAACGAGGCAGGGCTTGTACTGGCCGACTACATTGTGGCCGTCAAATAACGCTACCGATTAGTTCATCCTTCGATTGACCCATCCAAAGAAACCCCGCGTGACAGTCCGTTACGCGGGGTTTTATGTAGTATACAGACCAACGTTAGCCATGTGGTATTTTCTGATTAAACAGCGTACACTCGCAATCAGCCAGTTTCAGGCGTTGCAAAAGCAGGCCTCAGTCGTTGACATTGAACCGTTCAGCGAACCCTACGAAAACTGGTACGTCTTTTCCGTCGAAAAAGAAACCTATCAGACTGTTACGGATTACCTCGACAGGGACGGTATTGTCTATTCGCTGGTTTCCAGCCGGCCTACCCGCGCTGAATTGCTGGCCGAAATGAACTAGCGTATCCCTAATGAATACTCACATTTACCGGCTCATTTTCGGTGGGTAATTGCAGTCGGCCAATCAACCGGAAAAATCGCCACGTCAGTAAAACGGCGGCAATGGTTAGTCCGCTCAGCAAACCAATCCACACGCCAATAGCATCCATTTTGAACGGAAAAGCCAGGACGTAACTCAACGGTAACGCGACGATCCAGTACGAAAACAGCGTAATCAGCGTCGGTACGTTTACATCGGATATGCCCCGCAGGCCACCCAGTGCTACCACCTGAATACCATCAGACAGTTGGAAGAAGCCCGCAACGATAAGCAGTGAAGCGGCAATCGTCATAACGGCCGGGTCATTCCGTATATACAGGGTCACCAGCCACTCATTGGCCGTCAGGAATAGAATAGTCATAACGCCCATAAAACTAACCGACAGCAGAAAGGCTGATACGCCTGCCCGCCATGCCCCTTCCCGACTTTTTTGCCCAACGGCAGCACTAACCCGGATAGCAGCCGCCGACGAGATACCCGTTGCCATCATGTAGGTAACGGAAGCCATGTTTATAGCAATCTGGTGAGCCGCTAGTCTGTCTTCCCCCAGCCACCCAACGATAACAACGGCCAGAGAGAAGGTAGCTACTTCGAAGAAAAACGTGAGGCCACCGGGAATACCGAGTCGCAGAATTTCCCAGGCTTCCTGCTGGGTCGGCATGGAGCGAAAGGCACTGGTCAGGTACGGCTTAAACCGCCCGGACCGGTAGATGTACAGCAGCATGGCGCCCGCCATAAACAAGCGAGACAGCAGCGTAGCCAGGGCCGACCCCAGTAAACCCAGCGCCGGGAATGGGCCGGCACCGGTAATTAATACATAATTGAATCCGGCGTTTATGAACAGCGCCGTCAGCGTGATGGCCATCGCAACCCGGGGGAAGCGTAACCCATCGCAAAGCTGGCGGGCGGCCACAAAAATTAACAGCGGCAACAAAGACCCGCTCAAAATCAGCATAAAATCGCGGGCCAGCCGCGCCACTTCCGGCGTTTGGCCAAACAGATTGAAGTTGAACGCCAGCAGTGCTGAAAGGCCTCCCAGGCCAACACTCATCACTATACTAACCCTTAGCCCCGCCCGGAATAATCGGTTAACACCGGCCGGGTCGTGCTGATTATGGGCCTTGGATATCAGCGCGGCTACTACCGTTAGCGCACCGACACCAATACTCGACATCAGAAAGGACAGTGAATTGGCCAGCCCGGCGGCTCCCAGCGGAACGGCTCCCAGCAATCGCCCCACGAACAGGTTGTCCGTAACACCCATCAACACCACCCCTAGCTGCGCAATAATAATGGGCACACTCAACCGAACCGTATCGCTTAGTTCGGGACGGTAATTAACAACCAGAGAACGCAATGAAGTGGTCATAAGCTCAATAACAATCGGGGGCAAAAATAGTACTTTCTCATCAGGGCTTTTCGCCTTTGCCCTATATCACCGGCCTGCGTTCTTTGCCCCTCGCTCCTTTCTTCGTACTTTTGCTTTCTATATCACAAATCCGACAGGGACTTTGAAAGAATACGGCAGTAGTATCCAGAAGTTGGTTGATAACATGGTCAATATCGAAGACCGCTCAACCCGTACCCGTTACGCACACATTCTGATTGAATTGATGCGTCAGATTCATCCCAACATGAAAGACGGGCAGGATTACTACAACAAGCTGTGGGACGACCTGTATATCATGTCCAACTTCACCCTGGATGTGGATAGCCCCTACCCGCCCCCATCGGAAGAAGCCCTTGGCAAAAAGCCCCAGCGCGTTCCCTACAACACCCACCGCCTGAAGTTCAAACACTTTGGCCGTAACGTAGACCTGCTGGTAGCCAAAGCCGTGGCGCTGGAAGACCCCGAAGAACGCCGGACCTTCGTTTCGTACCTGACACGCCTGATGAAAACGTTTTATCAGGCCTGGAACAAAGAGTCGGTGGAAGACGAAACCATTTATCAAAGCCTGATCGAACTTTCCGACGGCAAGTTGTCCGATGATATCAAGCTCATCCGGGAGGAAGGCCTTGTGGACGCTACCCCACGCGAGCGAACGGGCGACCAGCCACAGCGAATTGGTAACAACAACCGGAACCGGAACGACAACGCAAACACGCCGGCAGGACGACCGAACCGGGATAATAACCAGCGCAATTTCACCAGCAACCGGAACCGGAACGACCGTGATTCAGGCGCACAGGGCGGGCGACCAAGCCGTGATGGTGGCCGTAATACAGGCAACAGACCCGGTGGCAGCCCAGGTGGCCCCAATCGAAATAATGACCGTCGGAGACGGTAAACTTTTTAATGGTGACTAGGAATGACAAATAAGGGCTGTAATCATGCTCATTTGTCACTCATCTCTCATCTCTCATCGTTCATCATTTACAAATGGCCTCTTTTCAAATTACTGGCGGACGCAAGCTGAAAGGCGATATTTTCCCGCAGGGCGCTAAAAACGAAGCTCTACAGATTCTTTGCGCGGTATTACTAACCAAGGAACCGGTTGTTATCCATAATATTCCGGGTATTCGCGATGTGAACCAGCTCATCGACCTCTTGGGCGATCTGGGCGTGTGGGTCACCAAAATAGGGAACAGCTCGTACCGCTTCCAGGCCAGCGACGTTAACCTGGATTATCTGGAAACAGACACCTACAAACAGAAAGCGGCTGCCCTTCGGGGGTCGGTCATGCTGCT
The DNA here is from genome assembly GCA_963784335.1 of uncultured Cytophagales bacterium. GTDB lineage: Bacteria > Bacteroidota > Bacteroidia > Cytophagales > Spirosomataceae > Spirosoma. The sequence goes on from CAWARB010000018.1 coordinate 117,223, forward strand.
GGGGCCCATGCTGGCCCGCTTTAAAAAAGGCCGCATCCCCCGCCCAGGTGGCGACAAAATTGGTCGTCGGCGGCTGGATACCCACTTTTTAGGCTTCGAAAAGCTGGGCGCCCAATTTAATTACGACCCCAACGACGGTGGCTATTACCAGGTCGATGCCGGCAATCTGCGCGGCACGTACATGCTGCTCGATGAAGCATCCGTAACGGGTACGGCCAATGTCCTGATGGCGGCCGTGATGGCCGAGGGGACGACTACTATCTATAACGCGGCCTGTGAACCGTACCTGCAGCAACTCTGCAAGATGCTCAACTCGATGGGCGCCAAGATTTCCGGCGTGGGTTCCAACCTGCTCACGATTGACGGCGTATCGGAGTTGATGGGAACGGAACATACCATGCTGCCCGACATGATCGAGATTGGATCGTTCATTGGCCTGGCCGCCATGACGCAGTCCGAAATCACGATCAAAAACTGCCGTATTCCCGAACTGGGCATCATTCCCGATCAGTTCAAGCGGCTCGGTATCCAGATGGAATTTCGGGGCGACGACATCTTTATCCCCGCTCAGGAGCATTACCAGATCGACAGTTTTCTGGATGGTGGCATGATGACCGTATCCGACTCACCCTGGCCCGGCTTTACGCCCGATCTACTGAGTATCGTTCTCGTAACAGCCGTACAGGCGCAGGGAACACTGCTGATACACCAGAAAATGTTTGAGAGTCGCCTGTTTTTCGTCGATAAGCTAATCGACATGGGGGCACAGATTATCCTCTGCGACCCGCACCGGGCTACGGTAGTGGGCCTTAACCGGCAAATTCCGCTGAAAGGCATTCGGATGTCATCACCGGATATTCGGGCCGGGGTAGCCTTGCTGATTGCAGCCATGTCGGCCAAAGGCACCAGCATTATCGACAACATCGAGCAGATTGACCGGGGCTACCAGCACATTGATACGCGCCTGAACGCTATCGGGGCCGACATTATACGCTTGTAGGTAATTTTCTGCTTATAATGTCAAAGGTATTTGTGTTAATATCAATTGGTTTGGATGGAAAACAGAGGTCGTTTTCAGGCGCAGGGTCGGAAGTTGGAAGAGTCGGAATCCTGGGCACAGACTGAGCCGCTGTATCTTGATCAGAGTAATGCTTTGCTAATGGGCCTGAAAGAGAAGATTCCCCCATTTGAGCGAATCAAGCGGGAAAAAGCGTTTGCAGCCTGTGAAGAGTTTATGCAAAGAGCCAGCCAGAACGGAGGTATTGAAATCGTGGGGACGCCGGTAAGAAAATCATTTATCCGAAATGAAACGGAACGAGTGGATCTAGAGGTTTTAAAAGGGAAAGCTTTTTTGATGCGAAATGAAGACACTCGGTAAGTTCGAAAACTTCCTCTCCAACAAGGGTTTATATCTAGAAAACCAAAAATTCTGGCATGATTCGCTTACGCCCCTGAGTGAAGAAGTTCGGGAAGAATGGGTGACCACTCAATTCGCAAATGGAGACGATTTTTTCGACGGAAATCCAATAGCTTCTGCCTTATACAGAGAATCGGGTAAAGCTATTAGAATTATTCAGATAGCCATTGATCACAATCGCCCGCTCATAAGTACCTGGTTGGAGAAGGTCGATTACCAGTCAATTCTACTAAAAGAACTGGTCGTAGTCGTACAACCCAACGATGAAACATACCAAAAGGCCATCAAAGTCATTTCTTTTTTTCTGCGCGAAACAAAAGATAGGCAGATCAATCAGTTCATCCGGGCATTCAACGTATGGCAAAAACACGTGGCCGGTCTGAAAAAAACGGCCAAAACCATTCATGCAATGGACCCTCACGGAACGACTGATTTAGTAAAAAGTATCAGCAGAGAGTTGTACGGAGAACTGTGAAATCAAGTACCATTTAGCCTATGAGATGGCAGGTGGGTACCTACTGGCGGGCACGTTGATACCCACCTGAACGCTATCGGGGCCGACATTATACGCTTGTAGCTAGGACTGACTTTTGGGATTTCTGATGCGTACAACGCCTTGATTGGATGGGGCCATTTGGGCAACTCGCTAAACCTTCCGGGCTGTTTCTTGTCTTAGTTACGTAACCCGTCAGGTTAAGGGCGGAAAACGATTCTATCAATTCAGTTATACGACAATGAAAACACTCCAATTCAACGTATCCATTTGGGCATTGGCCCTGCTTACCGCCAGCAGTTCATTGGCAGCCTGTGCGCAGGCCAAGCGGTCGGTACAATTCAGTTCAGCGCGTACCGCTACCCCGGTTGCGGTCGACTCAGCGAGTATAAAGCTCCTCATGCCGCTGCAACAGACGGTAACTAAACTGAAAAAACTGTCGGCCACCGGCGACCCTGACTTCGACTACTCTTTCCAGGCCAAAACACAGGCTCAGGGGTTGCAGGACTTCCTGAAACAGGGAATTGCCAATGGCAAGGACACCGCACTTCAGCAGATGGCTAAACAACTGCTGGAGACGACGACTACCGACATAGCTACGATTGATGCGACTATGCGGCAACTGAAGCCAACGCGCCCTAATCAGATGTTTACGCAGCAGCAAAGCCAGAACATTGAGGCAATGAACCTGAAATTGCAGAAAACCAATGGTAATGATGCCATGAGTAAAAATTATGATGACAATTTTGCCACGCTCCTGATGGATCAGCGGCAGGATTCCATCGACATGGCTACCACCTACCTGCAATACGGCAAAAACGACACGTTGCGAGCCTATGCGCAACAGCTGGTGGATCAATCCAAAAAGCAGTTGAACTCGCTTAAGGCGATGGCTAAAACCGTGAAGTAAGCATATTAATGACTACTTTTGACGATGGCAGGTATCTGAAAATACCTGCCATTTTTTATGGAACTAGCGGATTCTTTTATTCCAACGGCTGGTACGGTTGGCCTTCTACCCATAGTCACGTACTTTTTTATGGTCGTGGCGATGTTTGTTTTTCTGGGCCTTTTCATCGTTGCCCTGGCTTCCCGTTCAACGTTACCCCCCGGCCCGACACCGTCCCGCTACCAGCTACTGCCCGTTGGTATGGCCGTGGCCGCAGCCGTGTCGGGGTTGGTTTATTACCTGATTCAATCGTATTACCAGGATCTGCTGGCTGAACTTCCGGCCGTACCTGATGCCACGGATCGCCAGACACTCATCCGGGAATCCTACAATGCCATCGGACAATACCGGTACATGGCCTGGTTTGTAACGACGCCACTCCTGCTGATGCTGGTTGTTGCTCCGCTCAGGCTTTCCTGGGAATCCAACAAACGGCTGTTGGCAGGATTATTCGCAGCGGCCCTGTTAATGGTCTTTACGGGGTATATAGGCCATCAACAAGTATCCTTCGACAATGAAATTCAGGCTGGTCCGAAAGTAGGCTGGGGCAGCCTATCAGTCTTGTGTTACGGGTATATCTCGGTTACGTTGTACCGACGCGGGAAAGCCCTCGACCAGGCACACGGGCACTTCCGTACCATGGCTCTGCTATTGGCGGGTAGCTGGGGAATTCATTGGCTGGTCTATGGCCTGACGGTTTCGGCCGTTGATTTTAACTGGCTCCATATTGCCAGTACGTTAACCGATGTGATTAGTCAGCTTGGCATTGGCCTGACCAGTTACCTAACCTGGTCAAACCCTAAAATGGTCTCTTCATCGTCATAGCACGCGTCTGGCCCTGTCAGGTTTACCCATCTACACGCTCTGCATGGTGCTCAGTCTGCGGTAAAACCCTTCATCCAGACTCAGCAGCTCATCGTGCCGGCCACGTTCTACGATACGGCCCTGGTTCACGACCAGAATTTCGTCGGCGTGCTGGATGGTGCTGAGCCGGTGCGCGATAACGAGCGTGGTCCGGTTGGCCATCAGACGGGTCAGCGCTTCCTGCACCAGCTTTTCGGATTCGGTATCGAGCGCTGAAGTGGCTTCGTCCAGAATCAGAATCGGGGGATTTTTCAGAATGGCGCGGGCAATGCTGATGCGCTGCCGCTGACCACCGGAGAGTTTCCCCCCCCGGTCGCCGATGATGGTTTGGTAACCGTTGGGCTGGGCCGTGATAAATTCGTGGGCGTTGGCAATCCGGGCCGCTTCCATAATGTCTGCTTCGGTGGCCGGGCTGCCAAAGGCGATGTTGTTAAAAATCGTATCGTTGAACAGAATACTTTCCTGGGTAACAATGCCCATCTGCGTCCGGAGCGAAGCCATGGTGCAATCGCGCAGGTCTACCCCGTCAATCAGTATGCGTCCGGCAGTGGGGTCGTAAAAACGCGGAATAAGGTCGGCAATGGTGGATTTCCCCCCACCCGACGAGCCAACCAGGGCGATGGTTTTTCCTTTTTCCAGGTCGAAACTAATGTCTCGCAGAACCGGCGTATCCGTATTGTAGGCAAAGGAAACATTCTGCACCGAAATTCGATCCGTAAACCCCCTTAGTGTTACAGCACCCGTACTGTCCTGAATGGCCGATTCGGTGTCAATCAATTCGATAACCCGCTCACCCGAAGCCAGCCCCCGCTGCGACCCGCTGAACGCGTTGGAAATATCTTTGGCCGGGCGCGTCACCTGCGAGAAAATGGCGATGTAGGCAATGAACTGAGCCGCCGTCAAATCCGACTGTCCGCTCAGTACCAATGAACCGCCGTAGAGCAAAATACCCGCCACCACGGCCACACCCATCACCTCCGAAAAAGGAGAAGCCAGTTCGCGCCGGTTGGCCAGCGACTTGATGGCATCGCGGTAGCCTTCGTTCTCGCGCCGGAACTTGTCCAGGATAAACCCTTCGGCCACGAATCCCTTCACGACCCGCATCCCGCCGAAGGTTTCATCCAGCAGGCTAATCAAACTACTCAGCCGTTGCTGTCCTTCCTGCGCGTCGCGCTTCATCCGCCGAACAAGCGTGGCGATAAAGCCACCCGAAATGGGAATGACCACGATGGCAAAGAGCGTCAGTTTGACCGAAATACTGAGCAGCGCAACCACGTAACCAACCAGCAGAAACACCTCTTTCGATGCCGCCGACAGGGTATTGGCAATGGAATTTTCGACCTCCTGCACGTCGGAGGTGATGCGCGACATGAGGTTGCCCTTACGTTCGTTCGAGAAGAAGCCAAGGTGCAGGCCCAGTGTCCGGCTGAAAACGGCCTCGCGCAACCGGGCCACCATCCGCGCCTTGAACGCTTCCAGCTGCCGGACAGATAGGTATTTGAACAGATTACTCAGCGCAACCGATACCACAATGATAATGCAGACAAACTTCAGGGCACCCAGCTTGCCGTACTGTTGAAAAATCCGGGCAAAGTAATAACTAAAAGCATCCGTTGGCGACGACGTGATGGAGGGCGCGGGCTGGCTCATCAGCACAGTCATCTGCTGCGTATCCACTTTATCGAACAGAATACTAAGCAGGGGAATCAACAGCGTGAAGTTGAGTACCCCAAACACACTGGCAACGAGCGATGTCAGCACGAACGGCGTCAGAAACCGGCCCAGCGGTTTGGCGAAGGATAATAAGCGAAGGTATGTTTTCATTCGTTTGGCAAAGGTACGACCCTGCAACCTTTTTCATACCTAAGACTTGTAGGTATATAATTTTCTTTTGTATGTTTACGGCATGAACACCCCACCTAATTCTTCCTGGCTGAAAGGCAGCCTGTCGGTCATGGTTTTGCGGTTGCTGGAAGACCGCGAACGGATGTACGGCTACGAGATTACCCAAAAAGTAAAGGAACTGACGGCGGGCGAAATGGCCATTACGGAAGGGGCCCTCTACCCTGCCCTGCATAAACTCGAAGCCGAAGGATTACTCACCGCCGAAACACAACTGGTAGATGGCCGGGCCCGTAAATACTACTCCCTCACAAAAACTGGCCACACCGAAGCCGCCGGGCGCATCGCTGAACTGGCCGCTTTCCTGGAGAATCTGAATCTGGTATTGAAACTCAAACCTGCTCTCTAATCGTGACGTTAACGACGCATCAACTGAACACCCTGCGCCACGATCTTGTGTCGTTGGCAACCATCGAGTATGACGACGTGATGGCCGAACTCTTAGACCATTACGCTAGCCTGACCGAGCAAAAGATGGCCAACGGCTTAGCCTTCGATGAAGCCAGTAAATGGGCGTGGCTGGAACTGGGCAGTGGCGTTGGTCTGCAAAAAATTCAGGACGATTACGAGAAAGGTATTCAGCAACAGGTGAAGGACCAGCATCTGGCCATCATCAAAGGGTACTTCCGCTGGCCCATGCTGGTTACAACGGCACTGGTGGGTGCGGTGGCGTACCTTACGATTCCGTTTTTATCGAGTAGAGAACTACTTATATTCGTTTTCGCCGTTGGCCTTGCCCCATCGATTATCTTGTTGTGGGGACATTATAAAAATACCGACCGACGAATTTCGACCGGGCCGATCATCTGGAAGTATCTACAGCAGAAAGGGTTTCTAGTGATTAACTTTCTCCAGATTGGCTTAAACTCCGGCAATTTTTTTTCCGACGATGGTCGTAACCACTGGATACGTACTTACCTGCCGCAACACCCCACAATCTCTGTTACTATTGCCCTGCTGGTGCTACTCTACACAACCAGTTTTATTCAGCTATACCGGCACAAGTTCCACTACAAAATTGCCTGAACACCATGCTCACCACCGACCAACTTACGGCTATTGACCGCCATCTTCGCAAGGAAAACTGGTTGCTCAATGAAGACCTTATCACTGAACTCACCGACCATTACATCAATGGCGTCAGTGAGCGAATGGGCAAGAGTACGACTTTCGATGCGGCCATCCGGGAAGTCCACCGGGATTTTGGCGGGCGGAAAGGGTTGCTCGAAATGGAAGAGGACTATCAGGCGAATCTGTCCCGGCAACTTGATACATCTATATGGCGGGAAATTCGCCTGTTCTTTGAACAACCGCGTCTTCCAATACTTATCGGCATTTTCGGTTCATTATTTTGTCTGAATACCTTCAGCGAAGTGGGAGAAATTATCGATTCGTTTTTTGGTATGGGTATATTACTGATGTCTGTTTCTGTAGCAGGCTCCCTGCTGGCTTCCGTCGTACTCATTATCAAACACCGCCGTGAAGTCAGTAAGGCAATGCTTATGCCGAGTCCATTCATTTTCTTCATTCTTTACGCCATAGGTATGTTACATATGCTGGCAGCCAGGTACTTTCCAGACCAAATCGGTTTGCAGCTATCCGAATCATCCAAATTATGGGGAGATACGCTGATAGAAACACTGATTGTTTTATACTTGTCCGCCACCGTCACCGCCCTAAGAAAGTTTCTTCGGCAACCTGTCAAAACTGCCTGAACACTATGCTCACCCCTGCCCAGCAAACCACCCTCGATTATCATCTTCGCCAGACAAACCAACTCACTAACGAGGAACTGATTCAGGAACTAACGGACCATTATACGACCGCTTTGAGCGAACGTATGGCGCAGGACATACCCGTTGAATCCGTGTTATTCGATGTGCAACAGGCGTTTAGCGGCCGGAAAGGATTACAACAGCTGGAGCGGGGTTACAACCGGATTACGTGGCAACAGTATGATTCGCTGTGGATGAAATACATTTGGAAACAGGGTCGATGGCCGCACTGTCTGATGCCTTTGTTTGTGTTTGGCGTAGCTTACTGGACAACAACCGATCTGAGCAGGCCCGCTTCCTTTTCAGTAGAAACACTGATCCATACGCCCTGGTTTGGCTTCCTGTTAGGCTCGATGGCAGGTCTGCTTATCAAGTTTGTCCAGTTGACTGTTCAGGGTGGTATTCGGGGTAAAAACTTCCCCTACAAAGCCCGGTATCTAGCTACCCGTATCCTTCCGGTTGCCCTGTTGCTATACGGAATCAGCATTGGGCTAACGTACCTGAGTGTCTACCTCCCCCCGGTCGTTTACAAAACCACCGTATCGGCTTTTGCGGCCCTACTGGTAACGTAATACAATCAGTTACAGTCAGTTCTATCAGGCCGTTTTTAAGGGTAATCGGCAGGCAAGATAGTAGCACCCCTTTTTCAGCCTTAAAGCCGGCAAACCTGCTTATTCACTTACCTTATTCACACACGTCGCGAATCAAGCAAATTGACTACGGTTATGTTCTCTGGCATAATCAGGTAGCAAACAACCGTGTAGGGCTTCATAATAACTTGATGAATAGCAGAAAACTGTGGATGCTGACGCCCCATCTGTGGCATATTGGCAATACTAGTTAACACCATAAAAAGACGCTCAGTATATTTCTCCGATACATCGTAGCCAAACGTATCCAGCAAATAACTGACTACATCCCGGTAGTCTTCCTGTGCCTGGGAGGTCCAGACTATTTCCCGAGCCATTGACGTACCTGTTGCTTCATGGCTTCATTTGATATGACTTCGTTCCGACTGACCTGTTCCAGCGAAACACGCATTCGGTTAAGGTGTTTCGAATCCATAGTGTCCAGCAGCAGAGGGTGCTGGTCAAGATAGAGAGCGGCAGCCGCGTACAAACTTGTCAACGCCTGTTCATCTTCAATTTGATCAATCAACTCGTGAAAGTTGCGCCGAATGTCATCATTCATGGTCATACTGCTGCGGTCGTTATTGCGTTAAATATAGCGAATTATGCGCGATTCAGTTACCTAATACCGTTCGGTACAGCGTCCAGTATTCTCTGGCAATGCTCGGCCAGCTAAACCCGGCGGCCCGTTTTTTCAGGCGTTCTTCGCGCAGCGGATTCTGTCCGAAATCGTGCAGCCCGTCGTGTACCACTTTGGCCATGCTCTCCGGCTCAAAATTCTCGAAATAATACGCTTCCTTACCGCCTACTTCGGGCAGGCTCGTGAGGCTGGAGCTGAAAACCGGCTTGCCAAACGTCATGGCCTCCGCTACGGGCAAACCAAATCCTTCGGACAGGGATGGAAACATAAACGCTTCGCAGTGCGCATAAAGCCACAGCTTCGTCGCTTCATCGACCGGGCCGGGCAGTAGGAGCCGGTCGGCCACGCCCAGCTTCTGCGCCTGCTCCCGGATGTGCTGTGCGTAGGGATGCTTATCCGGGCCGGCCAGAATTAACCGGTAATCCGGAAACGCTTCGAGCAGAGGCAGCAACGTATGCACATTTTTCTTGGGATGAATAACCCCCACGGACAGGAAGAACGACGACTGTGCGAACCGGTGAACCGGTGAATCAATCGCTAAATCAGCGGGTACTTTTGTGGGGTCAACGGCCACACCGGTGTAAACAACCTCCATCGGGAGTTCGGCCGGAATGGTCAGGTGTTCGCGCACTACCGATGCGGTGTATGCCGACCCGGCCGTGAGGAGGGTCGCTTTAGCTATTTTTCGCTGCAGTTTCGCTAACCGCCGTTTCTTTTTTGCGGCTGAGTAGTCGGCACGTTCCAGAAAGTTCAGGTCGTAAATGGTGAGAATCAGCGGGGATTTACCCGGCAGGTACTCACTATCCTGATGCAGGCAGTGCCACACATCGTAGGTGCCGCCACCCGGCTGGCCCGGAATCCAGAGTTTTCGCTGCCACGCTGCCTCGATGTAGTGAACCGAGTCGCCGAACACACCGGTTTGCCCTTTCGGTACCAGGAACGTAAGTGACCAGTCCGCCGGACGCTGGCGAACCAGTTCATGGCCGAGGTGCAGGCACACCTGGCCTAAACCACTGTTCAGGTCGCGCAGGCGTTCCGTGTCGATGAAGAGAGCAGGCATGTAAGAATGGGTTTTGTAGCGAAAGGTACCGGTCAGCCGGGCTCCGTTCCGGGGCAGCCGCCAACAATTGGACCGAACAGTTGCTTTACCTCTGATTACAGGTGCAATTTACGCGTTCCCGATGCAAATTACTGTGTACTGGTTTAGAAATGACCTTCGGCTCCACGACAACGAAGGGATAACGGCGGCTCTGGCCAATGCCCGTGTCGTGTTGCCCGTTTTTGTATTCGACCCCCGCTGGTTTGACCGGCACCCCCGGTTGGGGTTCCGAAAGACCAGTGTTTTTCGGGCAAAGTTCCTGTTGGATAGTGTTGCCGACCTCCGGCAGTCACTCCGCAACCGGGGGAGCGACCTGCTCATTCGGGTAGGCAATCCCGCCGACGTGGTGGCCGAACTGGTCCGGCAGACCCACGCGGAAGCAGTGTACACCAGCCAGGAGGTTACGTCCGAAGAAACCCGCGATGAAGCGAACCTGCGTGCGTTGCTCGACCCCATGGGCGTTGCGCTGACCTGCTTCTGGATGAGTACTCTTTACCACCTCGACGACCTGCCCTACCCGCCCAGTCAGTTACCCGATGTATTCGGCGATTTCAGGCGGTCGGTACAAAAAAAGGTTGCCATCCGACCGCCCTTTCCCGCACCGGAGCTGTTCGCGCCCCTGCCCGACCTGGACCCCGGCGACCTGCCCACACTGACCGGGTTAGGCTTCCCGGCCGACGAACAACGGGCCGTGCAGGTACCCGACCCGCGCCGGGCCATGCCGTTTGCCGGGGGCGAGACGGCGGCACTAGACCACCTGCATACCTATATCTGGGAAACCGACCGGGTGGCTACCTACAAACAAACCCGCAACGGTTTGCTGGGCAGTGATTACTCAAGCAAGCTGTCGGCCTGGCTATCGCTGGGGTGCCTGTCGCCCCGGTACGTACAGGCGGAGGTGATGCGTTACGAACAGGAGCGCACCAAAAACATATCGACCTACTGGCTGATTTTCGAACTTATCTGGCGCGACTTTTTCCGGTTTGTTGCCCTGAAGTTTGGTCATCGGCTGTTTAGTTTAGCGGGCATGCTACCGGATCCTGCCAAAACATTCCGGCCCGATGAGTCGCTCTTCTGGCAGTGGGCTACCGGGCAAACCGGCGTTCCGTTCGTTGATGCCAATATGCGCGAACTGAATGCTTCGGGATTTATGAGCAACCGGGGGCGGCAGAACGCAGCGAGTTTTCTGGTCAACGACCTGCTGGTTGACTGGCGGTGGGGTGCGGCTTATTTTGAAAGTCTGCTTATCGACTACGACCCGTGCAGCAATTGGGCCAACTGGAGTTACGTAGCCGGGGTGGGCAACGATCCCCGCGCCAGCCGCTACTTCAACATACGCACCCAGGCTATCCGGTATGACCCCGACGGCGACTATATCCGGCAATGGCTCCCCGAACTGACTTCGGCCCCCACCGAATACCTGCATTATCCCGTACCCCAGGGGGATGAACAGCCGGAGTGGATTGATGCACAATCCGGGCAACTCTACCCTCCGCCCCTGATTAACCCGACCAAATGGGTACGAAAAAAGAAGTCAATTTGACGTAATTTTGCAGTATGACTTTACAGAATGATTTGCTGCTCCGCACGGCACGGGGCGAACTGACCGAGCGGGTGCCGGTCTGGATGATGCGTCAGGCGGGGCGGGTACTGCCTCAGTACCGGGTTGTTCGGGAGCGGGCCGGTAGTTTTATTACGCTGGCCAAAACCCCCGAACTGGCGGCAGAAGTGACCATCCAGCCGGTTGATGCCTTCGAGGTAGATGCCGCCATCATCTTCTCCGATATCCTGGTGATTCCCGAAGCCATGGGGCTGCCTTACGAAATGGTTGAAAGCCGGGGCCCCGTTTTCCCATCGACCGTTCGGAACAGGGCCGACTTGAGCCGCCTGCGGGTGGCCGATGCCGAAAGCGACCTGGGCTACGTACTGGACGCCATCAAACTGACCAAAAAAGAACTTAACAACCGCGTGCCGCTGATTGGGTTTGCCGGTGCGCCCTTCACCATTTTCTGTTACATGACGGAAGGTAAAGGGTCAAAAACGTTTTCGGTCGCCAAAAAGCTGCTGTACACCGACCCCGATTTTGCGCACGCCCTGTTGCAGCAAATTACGGATAGCACCATTGCGTACTTGCAGGCACAGATTCGGGCCGGTGCCGACCTGGTGCAGCTGTTCGACTCCTGGGCGGGCATCCTGTCGCCGGAGCAGTACCAGACGTTTTCGTTGCCGTACATCAGGCAAATCTGTGATGTCATTACGGAAGCGCCATTAACCGTTTTTGCCAAGGGCGCTTTCTTTGCCCGGCAGGAAATTGGGCAACTAAGCTGCGATGTGGTGGGACTGGACTGGAACATGGACCCGAAAGAATCAAGAGAACTGGTTCCTAACCGGGTATTGCAGGGTAATATGGACCCCTGCGCCCTCTACGCCGATTTTGGCCAGATTCGGGCCGAGGTAAAGCAGATGCTCAGCAATTTTGGCCATCAGCACTACATCGCGAACCTTGGCCACGGCATCTATCCCGACATAACACCCGACAAAGCCCGGTGCTTTGTGGATGCGGTGAAGGAGTTTAGTATGGTTTAACGATTCACCGTTGCCTGTTACAGGCTTTTCTATATAGGGCCTGTCGGTGCGTCTTTGACAGAACGGGAGTTGCCTGAGGGACCTCTGTATTCGGGCAGCTTTCGCCACCCGCCCTAAAGGGTGCCTGCTGGCGCATATCCAACAGGCACCCTTTAGGGCGGAATTACGTAGACAAAACCGTATCAGATCTCCTTCCCAGACAGGAATCGGGTTATCTCAGTCAGGACAGAATCAAGATGGTTACTTACTTCCTCGTTTCTGAATCGAAGAACCCGAATTCCCAATTCATTAAGCAGTATAGTCCGGCTGGCATCATATTCCTGTTGGTCTGGAGAATCGTGAACACCACCATCCACCTCTATCACCAGACGCGCATTATGACTATAGAAATCAGCGATGAAATAACTAATGGGATGTTGTGCTTTAAACCGTACGCCCCGTAGCCTATTCATCCTCAACGCTTCCCAAAGCACAGTTTCGGCGGGTGTCATTGCCTCTCTGAGTAGCCGGGCTTGCTCAAAAATCGGTGGAGTAGCCCCGTAAAACATATCGCTAGCCATACTTTCCTTTGGCGTTACTTATTCAACGTGAATACGGGATTAACTTTCGCCCCATATGGGGCTAAACAGCGTAGCGTCGGTAGAAAAATGGCCTACACAGTGGCTGGATGTGCCGTAGGTACATAACCTAGGTAGTAGTTGTGTACCTAAGCTTCCCAACAGAACACCCCGGCATCAGCAGGCCCCCTTCAGGGCGGGGGGTAAATCTACAAATGCTCCTTGGCTTCGGCTTTCAACAGGGCTTTATCGATTGGCACTACCCCGACCGATTCGCACACCAGGCCACCGCCGAGGTTGGATAATCCCGCAATAACCGAGGGGGGTTGGCGGAGCGCTACGCAACAGGCCGCAATGCTGATAACCGTATCGCCCGCGCCCGACACATCGGCAATCTTACGGACGTGGGCCGGTAGCTTTAGCTTCTCGTTGTTGTAATCGATAAACGCCCCGCGTTCCGACAGGGTGATGAGTGCCCCTTTCAGGTTCAGCGTTTGAATCAACTGATCGACAGCCGCCTGGAACTCCCCGGCATTATCCACGTCGAAGTCCAGTTTCAGGCCTTCCCGCAGTTCTTTCAAATTGGGTTTGAATAAGGTGGTGTTCTGATACGACAGGAAGTTGCGTTTTTTGGGGTCGACCACCGTAGGAATGTTCTGGTCATTGGCAAAATCGGTGATTTGGGCAATGGCTTCTTTACTCAGAACGCCCTTATCGTAATCCTCAAAAATAACGACGTGGCAGGTTGGAATAAGGTCGATGGCTTTGGCCACCAGCTTCGCCTGCTCGTCGGCAGTAATGTATTTATCCGTTTCGGTATCCACCCGCACCACCTGCTGAGAACCGGCAATGATGCGTTCCTTGATGGTCGTAATCCGGTCGGCACTCCGAATAAGCCCGTCGCAGTTCAGTCCCCGGTTGCCCAGTTCCTGTTCCAGTTGGTCGCCCGGGGCATCGGCTCCGATAACGGAGCAAATGATGGCTTCGGCTCCCAGCGCCTGCACGTTCAGGAGTACGTTACCCGCCCCGCCCAGCCGCAGTTCGCGCCGGTCGAATCGTACAATAGGAACGGGGGCTTCGGGCGAAATACGCTCTACATGACCCCACACGTAGGAGTCGAGCATGACATCGCCAATAATTAAGACCCGGAGTTTATCGAACTGCTCGAACAGTTCATCAATAGACATATCCAATACCATCTGGTTGCGAGCGGCACGCATGAGCATAAATCAGCTTGATTCAGACTGCAAAGAAACGAAAATAAGTCCCCTTCCCGACCTACACCGAGGGTATGGAGCCGCAGAACGGTGAAATTACCGGGTTTTACCGTTCGATAAAGCAAGTTGAGCAGCAACGAATCCGCCTTACCCATCGCTTATCTTTAAGGCGTTATCCCTTCGTATCAATCAGTATCGCCCATGAAATACGGCTCTGCCTGGCTGCTTTTCTGCCTGCTTTCTTGGGGCGGTAGTGTACTGGCTCAACTCCCTGACCCCCGTTTTGGCTGCAAAACCGATGATTCGCAACTGAGTCCGTCCATGATTCGGGTTATTCAATCCCTGGGCCAGTCAGCCAGTCAGGGTCGCCGGCAGGCTACCCAGCGGCTGGAATGCCGCATAGCCGTCGATGTAGACCACAGTCTTTACAACGCATTCGGGGGCGACGTAGCGGAAATCAACGCCTATATCTACCAAACCATAGCCCGGTCATCAGCCATCTTCGAGCGCGAACTGAATGTAAAACTAACCGTCACGACGGTCAAAATCTGGGATACCCCCGACCCCTACACCACCAAAAACGATATTGGTATCCACCTGGGCGACATGACCAAATGGTGGCGGCAAAACCAGAAAGCGGTAGCCCGCGATTTCATTATGGGCTACACCGCCAAAAACGACCCGTCAGCGTCGGGCATTGCCTACCTGGGCAACAACGGTTTCTCCGATGGGGCGGTCATTGGGCATAACCAACCCGGTGCCAACGACCGAATCAGCACGATTACGCATGAAATCGGGCACGTGATGGGCTCACCCCATACGCACAACTGCAACTGGCCCGGTGGCCCGATTGACCGCTGCGGCAAAGCCGAGGGGCCCTGTTATGACGGCCTCCAAACAGCCCGTATCGGCACGATAATGAGTTACTGCCATACCGTGCCGGATGGCAAGGCACTGGATACGTTTCACCCGTTTTGTATCGAACTCATGCGCCGGAACGCCGATAATGGGCTGGTGGGCAGACGCATCACCCAGCGTCCGGAGGTACCAGCGGGCATTACCACCCTGTCGACCACCCGGCCCGACCCGTACGTGGAGTGGGAAACAACGAAACTAACGGAACAATACCAGTTTCAACTAAGCACCAACGCCGATTTCAGCGCGGGGATAACCCTGGACACAACGGTAGCGTACCCGCTGGTGCAGGCCGAAAACCTCACGGTGGGGCAACGGTACTATTGGCGCGTAAAAGCCCGTAACAGCCTGGGCGAAAGCGGGTGGTCAACTACCGGTCAGGTAGCGGTGGCGGCAAGCCCCACCCTGCGCCCACCCGGTTTACGCCTGCCCGCCAATGGCGCGCAGCATATTCCGGCCAATGTGGTGAGCTGGTATCCGGTAGAGGGTGCAACGGGCTATCAACTCCAGGCCGACTACACCAATAACTTCGCGAATCCCTTTCTCAGCAAAACCCTCTCGGCATCGGCCACCTCGTTCAACCTGTCGGACAGTAACTTCGGCAACTGCTCCAGCAGCTGCTGGCTGTACTGGCGCGTAAAGACGGTGAAAAACGGCACCGAAAGCAACTGGTCGGTGGTTCGGGGCTATCGACGCAGTCCACAGGTAGTGGGGTTATGGCCCATACCGGGTAGTGCTCCCGTTGTGCAGCAGCAGTTGAGCGTGCCTATTTCGTGGTTTGACTATACCAATGAGGAGGCTACCTGGCAGGTTCAGCTGGCCACGGCAGCGGATTTCAACCGGCTGGTCTTTAACAAATCGCAGCCTTACAATCAACTCGGCCAGACGGTGCTGCGCAATGGATTTGTGGTGATGGCCGACTCGCTACAACCCGCCACGACCTACCATTACCGCGTTAGACTGACAATGAAAGCCACGGGTGTAGAAACAGCCTGGCAGTCGGGCACGTTCGCGACCGGCTCCGATGCCCACCGCTGGCATTTTACGAACCCTGCCACCAGTAACCTGCCCCCTACCGACATCAATCAGGTTGCTTTCGACACCACCGGTGCCCTTTGGGCTGCCACCCGGCAGGGACTTTACCGAACAGCCGATGGCACCAACTGGACATCGGTCAATGGTACCAAAGTGACCACGGGCGTAACAGCCCTGGCGATCAGCCGCCGGAACCGGGCTTATGTGCTGACCAGTTTTGGCCTGTACGCCCAGGACGGTCAGGACTGGATTCAGCTTCCCAATCCGCCCAGCGTTGCGTACGTCTACGGAACGCTGGCAGTCGGGGATAACGATGTACTGTACCTGATTACGCCCAACAGCGTGTACCGCTATATGGATAATCAGTGGACCACCTACAGCGCTCCCGACCTGGTGACCGACGGCTCTATTTACGATGGCGTCGTTGATGCCAACAACCACTTATGGGTGCGGTACCACGGCAAAAACGGACTAGGCCATTTCGACGGTAACCGCTGGGAAACCATTGGTAATCTGCCTATCGACTACCTGACGTTCCTGACGATTGACCGAACGGGTAAAACACTTTACGCGGGCGGCTACAACGGCGTGTTCCGGCTCAGCACCACCGACAAATCCATCGAACTGATCGCATCGAAAACGATTGCCGGGGCCGATTATCAGAATTTTTTGCAGGCTGGCTTCACCAATACCAATCAATTGGCAGTCAGCACCTTTACAACGCTGTATCGCTATGACGGGAAAGCCTGGTCGGCACAACCCTTGCTAACCCCGAGCGACTACAACACCCGGATGCGCATCAGCCCCGACGACCGGGTGTGGTTTCTCAACAAAAGCACCGGGTTGAGTGTGTACGAACCGCGCACCCTGACATCGACCCTGGCGAAAGGCACCTACTGCCCCGGCGACACGGTGCCCGTAACCTTCACGGCTAACTTTACACCTGCACCCGGCACCACCTACCGCGCGGAACTGACGGACTCGACCGGCCTGCGGTTTACAACCCTTACCAGCACCATTTCGGGCAATACCGCCAGCCTGCGCCTGCCCCTGCTTCAGGCACCCGGCAACCGCTACAAGGTCAGGCTGTCGGCCAGTCAGGGCAGCACCACCATTTATGGCGACGAGAGTGCAGACTTTGCCGTCAATCCAGTTCCCAGAGCCGCATTGACCCCCGCCACCAATGCGGCTTTCTGCGCCGGCACACCCTACGCGCTCCAGGCCGCTACCGATACGGGTGCCAGTCTGCAATGGCTGAGAGACGGGGCTGCTTTAGCCAGTGCGACCCTGTCCAGCTACAGCGTTGGGCAATCCGGCAGTTATGCGGTATCGGTAAGCCTGAACGGTTGTCAGGCCCTGTCTGCCCCCGTATCCATAACCGTAAAAGAGGGGGTCACCGCCACGGTAACCCCCCAGGGCAACACGCTGGCCTACAGCCCCGCCACCGTTGCCTTACTGGCTAATACCGGCACGGACTATACCTATCAATGGTACCGGGATGGAGCCATCATTGCCGGAGCGACCAGCCTGAGTTACGCAGCGGATAAAAGCGGCAGTTTTGCCGTACTCGTAACGGGTCCAAACGGCTGTAGTGCAACCGCACCGGCGGTATCGGTACGCATCGAGCTGGTCCTGGCACTCGACCCGGCCACCAGCATGACCAACTGGCACCTGACCCCCAACCCGGTTGAGCGTACCTGTACCGTATCAATGGACGGGGGCCTTACCGAGCCGGTAACCCTGACCCTTACCGATGCCAGCGGCCGGACCGTACTGCGCCAAACTCTCCCGCGTGGACAAACGAAAATCGACCTGGATGTTGGGCATCTACCAACGGGTACGTACATACTGCGGGCCGGAACCGGGCAGAACGAAAGCCGAAAACGATTGGTAAAAAGGTAAGTGGTATCCGCAAAGCCGCTGCTACGGCTACAGGCCTTTCGTAAAACGGGCCACTTACGGCGTCGTAATAAACTGAAGCAGCAGGTCGGGCATTAAAAACAACAGGACAACGGGCACCACTAACCCAACGGCCAGCCAGACGGCCACGTTGGGTAACGGCACTGGATGCGAGAGGTCCGCGACGGGCGGGCGGAAAAACAGCAGAAAGGGTATTTTGAGGTAGTAAACCAGGGAAATCAGGGCATTCAGCAAACCCAGGACGAACAGAGCCAGTAGCCACGCATTACCCGACTGTTGCCAGGCCTCATACAACGCCGAAAACGACAGGAGTTTGGCCGTGAACCCTACCGTGGGGGGCAGCCCCGTCAGGGCCAGCATCACCACCGTTAGCGCGATAGCCAGCAGGGGTTGCTTTGGCCCCAGCCCGGCGAAGGTCCGGATGGTTAAATCCTGCCCCTGACTGCGGGCCAGCAAGTCGATGAGGAAGAAAGCAGCCAGGGAAATAAACAGGTACGTACCCACGTAGAACAATACCGCGTCGAAACCGGCCTCGTTCATGGCGGCCACGCCCACCAGCAAAAAACCCGCGTGGGCAATGGTCGAATACGCCAGCAGCCGCTTGGCATCGGTTTGCCGCAGGGCCGACAGATTCCCGATCAGGATTCCCGCCAGCGCCAGCACCGCCAGGGGCGTTTGCAGCACAAAAGCGGTACTGCCATCCGGTGCCGAAACCGGCAGGGCCGTTACCACCCGGACAATAACCAGTACCGCAGCCGCTTTGGGGCCAATCGAGAAAAACGCAGCTACGGGCACCGGAGCCGCTTCGTAGGCATCGGGGGTCCAGACGTGGAACGGAACACCCGCCAGCTTGAATAACAACCCCGCCAGCGTCAGCAGCATCGCAATGGCTACTACGGCGCCCTCCTGCCGGGCCATTTCGGCCCCAAACGCATCGGCCGTCAGGTCGAGCGTACCGGTCATGCCGTAGAGCAGTGACATACCGTAGAGCATAATAGCCGAACTGATAGCCCCAAACAGCAGGTACTTGATACCCCCTTCCGACCCTTTTCGGTCGGCAGACAGGGCGGTAAGCAGGTAGGAACAAATGGATACCAGTTCGATACTCAGGTAGATACTGAGCATATTGACCGAAATAGTCATCAGGAACAGCCCCAGCGTCATGGCAATCAGCAGGGAGTACCATTCAACGGGCAACCGGGCTCTGCCGTCCGGCACCCGTAACGTACCAGCGGGATCACCATCCGGAACCACGGACTGCCGGTTGGTGAAAAATTCGTACAGCACTACAAAGGCAGCACTCAGCGCAATGATGACCTGCATAAAAACCGCCTGACTATCCACAAATAACAGGCGCAGGAACAAAAACCCCCGCACCGGCAACAGTACCGACCAGACACCCGCTCCCAGAACGATAAAGATGCTCAGTACAGCGAGATACCGGCGAACCCTAAGCGCCGTAGTGAACCGGAGCAAACTGATCTCGGCCACCAGCAACAGGCAGAAACAGGCTGACAGCCAGATCTCCGGTCCAAAACCGCCCAGACTGGCAATAATATCGTTTAACTGATCGGTAAGTGACAAGTGGGGGGGTGGTTAGATTATGCCGTCACTTCCCGGCTGGCCTTTGTAGCCATGGAGCTGTACCGGTACCTTCTGCTTCCGCAGCCGGATATTCAGGAACTCGACCAGCAGCGAGAAGGCAATGGCAAAATACAGATACCCTTTCGGCACCGTACCCACTTCCTGCTTGAATACGACCACCTCAGACAGGTGGGCCCCCTCGGCCACCAGCATAAAGCCAATCATAATCAGGAAGGCCAGCCCCAGCATCTGAATGGTTGGGTGTTCATTGACAAATGCCCCCACCGGTCCGGCGAAGAACATCATGATCACAACCGAGAGGATTACGGCAATCATCATAATGGTCACATTCTGCGTCAGGCCGATAGCGGTCAGGATGGAGTCAATCGAGAAAACGATGTTGGTAATGGCAATCTGCGTCACCACGTTGGATATGGTGGCCCGGCCTTTGGTGGTGCCGCCCTCCTGTTCCTCCGGATCATCGCCCTCCAGCTTGTGGTGAATCTCCGATGTGGCTTTGTAAAGCAGGAACAGCCCCCCCGCAAACAGAATCAGGCTCTGGCCCGTAAAATCGGCTTTAAACCAGCCCGTATCGATATGCGTAAACGGTTTACTGAGGGATATAACGAACGATATACCGAAAAGCAGCGCCAGCCGGAAAGCCATGGCCAGACCAAGACCAATGTTTCGGGCTTTGGACTGATCGGCACCGGCCAGTTTGTTGGCTGCAATCGAAATAAAAATGATGTTGTCGATACCCAGAACAATCTCCAGAAAAGTAAGGGTAAGCAGGCTTATAATGGATTCGGCCGTAAATAGATCGCTCATAGTTTTATAACAGTGAAAGGCCAAAATTACCCGCTTCGGACCGAGTCTGCAACCCCCTGGCTAAGAAAGAACGCGGAACCCGAACAAATGGCCCTCCATCCGGCTCAATGGTTCCGTCAGCGGGCGATTTAAATCGCCCGCTGACGGAACCTGACCGAACCATTCGCAACAAAAAGCCAGCCAGTGGCGTATGGATAGTACGAGCCACAGGGGTAACTTTTCGGACGGATTCGGCGGGATAACCCTGTAAAGCCGTTTCGAAAATCCGAACGGCACCCAATAAACAGGCTTTTGCGGGCAATATATGGTATGTTTTAGCGTATCAGGCAACATATTTCGGGTCAGCCTGGTTATAAACAGAAATAATAGTGCTCAGCTTTATTCCTGAACGGGGCTTCTTTGTGCCCAAAAAAGGTATCCTGTGTCGAAAATAATTGTACGCGTTTTACTGGGAATACTAGCCCTCGTGTTACTACTGGTCGGGTTTGTTGTGCTCGTTGCCACCACACCCTGGGGCCAGAACCTGGTAACGAAGCAGGTCAATTCCTACCTCGCCCAGAAGCTCCAGTCCCCCTTTCGCATCGGTCACGTTCGGTATTCGATACCCGACTGGATTGAACTGGAGGACGTATTTTTCAAGACTCCCCAGGGTGATACGTTGCTGAACGGGGGCCGGATGCGCATCGATCTGGACATGATGGGCCTGCTGAACAACAAAGTAGGCATCAACCAGATTGCCCTGGAGCATATACGCCTGACCGTCAACCGAACCCTCCCCGACACCACCTTCAACTTTCAGTACCTGCTCGATGCCTTCGATACGGGTGCCGCCCCCGAACCGGCCGACACCGTATCGACACCGATGATGATCAACCTCTCCGGTATATTCCTGCGGGATGTCCGTATTCGGTATAAGGATGATGTGGTAGGGGCCGAAGTCAACACGTACGTCGACAGTCTGCGGGCCAATTTCAGTGATTCGGATGTGTATGCGTCAAAATATCACCTGTCCGATGTAGCCGTAAACGGGCTGGAGCTGCGTACCCGCCTGTACGACGGGTTGCCTACGCCCCCCGGCACGCCCTCCAGGCCGGGCGACACGCTCGATCTGGCCCTGGGCAAATGGCAGGTGAACAACGCCAAATGGGATATTGAGGCCTTACCATCGGATTTCAAGACCAAAGGCCGTGCCGGACGCCTGACAATGGAGTCCGACTATTTTTACCTCGACGGCGAAAAGATTGGCATCAAATCCCTCAACCTGACCAACGCCGATATTGCCGCCACCCTCACCAAACCCACCAAAAAAGCAACCGCACGCGCCACAGCCGATAACGCGGGCGAATCCACGCCGGGATGGCAGGCTAAACTGACGAACGTTCATTTTGCCAACAACCGAATCCAGTTTGACGATGAAACGGCACCCCGGCAAAAAAAGGGGCTCGATTACAGCCACCTGGATTTGCGAAACCTGGGTATCGACGGGCGTTTTCTGGTGTATAAAGATTTAGGCAAAAAGGGGCAGCTCATCAGCGGTCAACTGCGTAACGGCCGTTTCCGGGCCACCAGCGGGCTGGTGCTTCAGAAGATGGAAGCCAACGTGCTGTACACCGATACCACCACGACGCTGACGAACCTGTACGTTCAAACGCCCACTACCCTGCTGCGCGACCAGCTGCTGCTCCGGTACGATTCGCTGGGGCAGTTGAGTAATCCGCGTTTTGCGTCGCGGGTGAACGTCAATATAAAACTGAAGAACAGCTACCTGTCCGTGAACGATGTCCTGCAACTGGCTCCCTTCCTGGCCGATACGCCCCCCTTTGCCGGTAACAGCGGAGGAGTTTTCCGGGCCAACATGCAGGCGGTGGGAACGCTGGCCGCCCTGAACCTGCCCCGCGTGGAATTTTCCATGCTATCCGGCACGAAACTACGGGCCAGCGGTAAACTCACCAACGTAACCGACCCCGAACGGCTGGGCGTGGCCATGACGGTGCAGGAAGCCACCACCACCAAAGCCGACATTGAAAAACTGGCTCCCAAAGGGTCCATTCCCACCACCATCGACCTGCCCCGATCATTCAAGCTGACGGGCAAACTGAATGGTAAACTGAATGACCTCATCCTGGATGCCAAACTGAATACAGAATGGGGTACGGCCGATTTCGACGGGCGGCTGGCTGGCTTCGTTACCGGTAAGAATGAAACGTACAAGGGCACGCTCAACCTGAACGAATTCGACGCGGGCAAGTGGCTGAAACAAACCGCCACCATGGGTAAAGTAACGGGTCGGGCCACGGTAGACGGGCGGGGCATCGACGTGAATACCCTCACCACCAATTTCGATCTGGCCATCCAGTCGGCCGACCTGAACGGGTACGTTTACCAGAACATCAATGCCGAAGGCAAACTGGCCAATGGCCTGCTGGACATCATCGGCGGCAGCAAAGACCCGAACGCCAACCTGACGCTGGACCTGAAAGTGGGCCTGAAGGGCGACTTCCCCAGCGTTACCGGCCGAACGATGGTTAACGAGCTGAACCTGCAAAAACTAAAACTTTACCCGGACCCCCTCTCCATCAAGGGGAATATCCTGCTCGATATGGCTTCCACCGACCCGGCCAAACCCGTCGGGACCATATCGGCCAGCGACGCTACCCTGAGCCTGAACGGGACCAGCTACCCCCTCGATTCAGTCTATGCCCGGCTGGCGGTTGATGGCACGACCAAAAATGTGCTGGCCCAGCTCCCCGGTGCCCGACTCACCATGAACGGCCAGTTCGAGTACACGCAGCTGTACGACATTATTGCCGGAGAAATCAGCAAGTACATCGCCCTGCCCGCCCTCACCTACAAAAAAATTCCGCCCCCCTATGCCTTCACGGTGGGGCTGAAAGCGTACCAGAACCCCCTGCTGACCGCCTTTGTACCCGCCCTGACCAAACTGGATACCGTTCGAATGAGTGCCTACCTGGACGCCAGTCGGGATACCACCCTGTCGGCCACGGTGCGTACCGGCGTTGTGGTGTATGATACCATCACGGTGCAGGGCAGCCGGTTAGCCCTGCGGGGTGCCAACAACCAGCTAAAGGTGGATGGCAGCGTTGATGGCGTGCTCTATGATGGCATCACTATCCGGCAAACAAACCTGACCGGCACGGCGGCCAACAACCAGTTCCGGTTTGCCGTCGTCAATAAGGATTCCATCGATCAGGATCTGCACGGGCTGGCGGGTACCCTCAGCATCGTCGATTCCAGCTACCGGTTTCACTTTTCCCGCAATGGATTGCTGACCAACTACCAGCGGTGGCAAACCGATACCACCGGCTTCGCGCAATACGGGGATGCCGGTATACTCGTCAATCGGCTCCACATGGAGCAGGGAGACCAGTACCTCGAAATCAGTAATACCGAGCAGTACCCCAACGCCCCCATCCGGATAACGGCCCACGCCCTCAGCATCGAAAACCTGACGCGGCTCGCCAATCAGGATACAACCCTGGCCGCCGGGGAGCTGAACGGCACCCTCATTGTCCGCGACTATATGAGCGAGGACAGCAAGCTCTCCTTCATTGGTTCGGTGTATGTGGATAGCCTGCAGGTGATGGACAAACCCATTGGCAACCTCAACGCCCGGTTCCGGAACAGTGACGATGGCCGGATCAACGTCAACACCACGCTGGCCGGTCCCTATAACGACGCCACCGTAACGGGCTATTACAACCCCGACGATGCCAAAAAAGCCCTCGATCTGGCCATCAGCCTCAACCGGCTGGATGCCCGCACCATCGAAGCCTTCAGTTTCGGGGAACTGCGGGAGGCCAAAGGGAAACTGACCGGCGACTTTACCGTGGCGGGTGCCATCGACAACCCGAAACTGGATGGCAGCGTTGCGTTCGACTCCGTGGCGTTCAACATCAAACAACTAAACGCCACCTACCACATCGACCGGGAAAAACTGGCGTTCTCCGGGCAGACGATTACGCTGGACGACTTCAAGATGCGCGACGAAAAAGGGCGGCTGCTGACGACGGATGGTACCGTTGTCCTCAAAAACCTCCCCGACGTAGCCTATAACCTGCGCGTGAAGGCCGATAATTTTCAGGTGCTGAATGCCGCCCGTAAAGACAATGATTATGCGTACGGGCAGGCCTCCGTCACGGCCGATCTGCGCATCAAAGGCACCGGTACCAGTCCCTCGATAAACGGTACCGTTCGGCTGGAAGACGGCAGCAAAATATCACTCGTCCTGCCCGACGAGTCGCTGAATGTCGATGCGTCCAAAGACATCGTGACGTTTATCAACCACAACGATTCCCTGGCCCTGACCAAGTACCTGTACCTGCCCACAAAAGATAGTATCGTTACGCCCCGGCTGGCGTTTGACCAGCTCAGCAACTCCAATATTTCACTCGACCTGGAAGCCGACGAAAAGTCGGAACTGACCATTGTGGTCGACGAACTGAACGGCGACTACCTGCGGGCGCGGGGCAATGCCCGGCTCAACGTGGGCATCAATGCATCTGGCGAAATGACCGTGCTGGGCCGCTACGACGTAACCGAAGGGGAATATTCCATGACCTACCAGGTACTGAAACGGCAGTTCAAGATTCAGAAAGGCGGCTACATTCAGTTTACCGGCGACCCCCTCCGGGCCGACATCAACATGACCGCCGTGTACCAGGTGGAAACCGCCCCCGTCGACCTGATTGGCAATGAAACCACCAGTGTATCGGCCGCATCCCTGAACCGGAAACTCCCCTTCGACGTGGCGCTGACAATCAGCAATAACCTGGCCGCGCCCAAACTGGACTTCGACATCCGGCAGCCCGACGTGGACGAAAGCAACGCTGTAGCCACCAGTGCCTTTGGTTCCGAAATCGAGAGTAAACTAAGACGGCTGCGGCAGGATGAGTCGCTGATGAACAAACAGGTCTTTGCCCTGCTGGTGCTGGGTCGGTTCCTGCCCGAAAGCACCTCCGATTTCTTCTCCGGCTCGGGTTCCGGCGGGCTGAATACCCAGGCAGAGGGCGTGGCCCGCAGCAGTGTCAGTAAACTTATCTCGGATCAGTTGGGCAAACTGGCCTCCAACGTCCTGAAAGGCTTCGACGTGGATTTCAACCTGCTGTCGGAGACGGGAGCCGCCAATACGGGCGGCACGACCAACGGTGCCCGCACCGACCTGAACGTAGGCCTGTCGAAGAGTTTCCTGTCCGGTCGCCTGACGGTGTCGGTGGGGCGTAATTTCGTGCTGGAGAATGCGGCCAACAGTGCCACCCGGAACCCCAACGAGGTATTCGACAATGTATCGCTGAATTATAACCTCACCCGCGACGGTCGGTATGTATTGCGGGCCTACCGCCACAATGACTACCAGGCGGTGCTGGATGGGTATATCATCGAGACGGGCATTGGTTTCGTGATCACGATGGATTATAACGCCTTATCCGAGATATTTCACCGGTCGCCCGCGCCCGGTGCGCCCCCGGTAAATTAATACGTTATGAACTGGTTATTTACACATACATCCACACCGTTCCCTATCCCCCGGTCTCTGGCCTGTTTACTCCTGGCGGGTTTGCTCACGGGCTGTAATATTGCCAAACACCTGCCCGCCAACGAGCGGCTGTACGATGGCACCGACATGGTGGTGAAGGCCGATTCCACGGTATCGGCCGATGAGCAGGAGGCCCTGACGACCCAGCTGCTGGAGCTGGCCCGGCCCCGGCCAAACGCCAAACTGTTCGGCTACCCGTATAAAGTTGGGTTTTACTACCTGCTGGGCGAGCCGAAGAAAAACGGCCTGCGTGCCTGGTTTCGCAAAAAATTCGGGGAGGAACCCGTCTTTGCCAGTGCCAGAGCCATAACCGCCAACATCCCCATCTTTGAGGCTACCCTGCAAAACGAAGGGTACTTCGACTCGAAGGTGACCGGCGAACTGAAAGAAAAAGGCTACAAAGCCCGGGGGGTATTCGAGGCCAACGTAAAACCCCGTTTTTATATCGACTCCGTGGGCTTTCTGGTCGACTCTACCCCCGTTCGGAAAGCCCTGCGGGTGGCCTCCGCCAAAACAGTATTCAAAAAAGGGGACCCCTACCGGTTCGACAATATCAAGATCGAGCGGGAGCGGATCAGCCAGGCCATCAAGCAGCAGGGCTTTTATTACTTCCTGCCCGACTACGTAGCGGTACTGGCCGACAACGACTCGACCCTGCACAAAACCAGTCTGTACTTTGCCATCAAGCCCGAAATACCCCAGGCAGCCGCCGTACCGTATTCCATTCGGAACGTGTACATTTATCCCAATTACAGCCTCTCCACCGCGCAGGTCGATACCAACCTGCAACTGGCCTACCAGTCGAAAGCCAATTTCACCATCGTCGATTCGTCCAACCGCTTCAATCCCAAACTGTTCCGGGATATTGTGGCCGTGCAGCCCGGTACCAAATACAACAGCCTGGCGCAGGATTTGACCCTCTCCCGCTTTATCAACGTGGGCGCCTTCAAATTTGTCCGCAACCGCTTTGACCCGGCCCAGCAGGGCGACTCGGCCATTCTGGATGTCCACTATTACCTGACTCCCCACCCCGCCAAGTCTGTCCGGCTGGAAATAGACGGTACCTCCCGCTCCAATAACTTCAACGGGTCGCAGGTGATCCTGAGCTGGCGGAACCGAAACGCCATCCGGCGGGCCGAACTGCTCACCATCAATGCCAATGCCGGTATCGAGTACCAGATTGGCGGGGGCGACAAGAACATAACCAACTACCGCTTCGGCCTGGATGCCATACTGAGTTTTCCGCGACTGGTTTCGCCCATCCGGTTCAAGTACGACGTCCGCCGGAAAGCCCTGCCCAAAACCAACGTTACGGCGGGCTATCAAACCATCATTCGGGGGGGACTCTACCGCATCAACTCGTTCCAGACTACCTTCGGCTACGCCTGGCGGCAGAGTCAGCAGGTAGAGCACGTATTTCAGCCCTTCAGTGCCAACTACGTGTACGTTCCCCTCAACCAGGTAGGCGATGAAGTGTACAAAATCCTGTT
Source organism: uncultured Cytophagales bacterium (assembly GCA_963784335.1). Classification (GTDB taxonomy): domain Bacteria; phylum Bacteroidota; class Bacteroidia; order Cytophagales; family Spirosomataceae; genus Spirosoma. The sequence goes on from CAWARB010000018.1 coordinate 144,677, forward strand.
CGATCCGGAAGTATCCGACATCGTGAAGCGGCAATACCAGACCACCGTATTCAATTCCGACCAGCTAATTCTGAGTTCACTCTACCAGTTCAACTATAACTCGTCGCCCCGGACGGTTTCGCCCAATACGTTCCGGCTCACGGCCAACGTGGAGGTGGCGGGTAACGCAGCCAGCCTGCTGTTTCGCAAGCAGCTTCCCGCCGACGACCGGAAAGGGTTATTTGGCGTGCCCTACGCGCAGTTCGCCCGGTTTGATGTTGATTCCCGGCTGTACCGTAAAGTGAGCAGCAGCCTTACCTGGGCCAACCGGCTGTTTATGGGTATAGGCGTTCCCTATGGAAACTCGAAGGGCTTCCAGCTGCCGTTTACCAAGCAGTATTTCGTGGGCGGCAGCAACAGCATCCGGGCGTTCCGGCCCCGCGCCATCGGGCCGGGCCTGTTCACCCGCGACACGATCCGCAACCTGCCCCTCTTTCAGGACGGCGGGGGCGACATACGGCTCGAAGCCAACACCGAACTACGGGCCAAGTTCAACAAGTACATGGAGGGAGCGGTGTTCATCGATGCCGGTAACGTCTGGACCTATTCCAGCGTGGGCACCTTTGGGCCGGGTGCCCAGTTCACCAATAAATTTTACGAGCAGATTGCCGTGGGGGCCGGGGCGGGTATCCGCATCGACTTATCCTATTTCCTGATCCGCTTCGACCTGGCGACGCCCCTGCGCAAACCCTACAAGACCGAAGGCAGGGAGTGGATCATCGACAAGATAGCGTTCGGCAGCAGCGCCTGGCGCAAACAGAACCTGGTCTTCAACATCGCCGTAGGGTATCCGTTCTGATGGTTGATTGTTTACCATCCACCGGTTTTGCAGGTTTTGTAGAGACGCAATACCTTGCGTCTCCTTCGCGTCAGCATACCTTGCCGCACCGGCGGACCGGTCTCAACCGGGTGCTAGCCGGAACCATCCGGGTATGCGACGCAAGGTATTGCGTCTCTAATGAAAACCATACTCCCCAAATAAACGCTACATTGCAATCGTTTTAACCGCTACTCAACGTATAGATAAACCTGGCAGCGTACTTGTCCTCACCAGACCAGCCGTTGCCGGGTTCAATACCCACCAGTTCAGTACATGACTACGAAAAATTTTTGGCAACGGCTCATTCACCCCGGCGAGAATTCCGACGCCGATCCGGAACGCTGTTTCTGGCAGGTCGACCTGCACTCTCACCTGCTGCCCGGCCTGGATGATGGCGTGAGTACCCCCGAAGAAACCCTGACCTGCCTGACCCAACTGGCCCAGTGGGGTATCAAAAAAGTGATTACCACCCCCCACATCAGCCGCGACTGGTATCCGAACGAAACCCTCGCCATCCAGCAGGGGCTGGCCAACGTCCGCCAACTCATTGCCGAGCAGCAACTACCGATTACCATCGACGTTGCCGCCGAGTATATGCTGGACGATTTCTTTCTGGATATGCTGAAGCAGGGGGATATGCTTTCGTTCGGGGAACGCCGGTTCCTGCTGTTCGAAACGGGCTGGGTGTCGGCCCCCATGAATTTGGCCGATATGGTCTTTCGCATTCAGACGCACGGCTACACGCCCGTGCTGGCCCACCCCGAACGCTACAAATACTACCATACCGACAAAGCCGCGCTGGAACACCTGCGCGGGATTGGCTGTCTGTTTCAGCTCAACTGGATGTCGTTGACCGGGCGGTACGGTTCCCACGTAGAAAAGCAGGCCCGCTTCCTGCTGCAACAGCGCTGGGTAGACTTCATCGGCAGCGACATGCACCGCCCCGGCGACCTGGACACCATGGCCCGCCTGTTCAAATCCGGCGACATGAAATTACTGGAAGAGCAAACGCTGCTGAACGAAACGCTGCTGGGGTAATTATGAACGTTTAGGCAATACTAATAGCATTCCAATCGCTTGTCGATTGTTAAACTTAGTATCCGTCTCTTTAGAAGAGTTTGTCTTTAGTACCAGTATGTTGGATTGCTTCCAACGCTCAAATAAATACAGTGCTACATGCCTGATTCCGAATCAAATCAAAAATTAAACACACTCATACGTTAATGGTGTGACTTCCTCTGATAGCCTTAGTCTATTGCATTTATGGAAGGCTATCTTGATTTTTCATTAGTCAGTGATCTCAATAGGCTAATAAATAGTGGAGTTCCTAAAAGTGTTTTAACGTACGTAGTTTAAGTTATGACCCAATCCTTCATCGTACATTCTAAGCTATTTGCCCTATTTGTTGGGACTCTCACACTCTTCAGTAGCTGTAGAGAAGAAATTACAATCCAGAAAGATCCCGGCTCTCTTTCCGCTGGTGATTATAACGTTACAGGTACGGCCTCTTATACTATTGCGGGAGAAGTGAGTTCGGCTCCTATTTCGGGTACCCTCACAGTTTATGCAGCCGACCGTCCGAATTACTTTTATTTTCTGGAGAAATTACAAGGTTTTAACTCAATTAGGTTATCAAGTAACAGTGGCAGATTCTAAATTTTCAGTAGAATCCGTTTACGATGGGACAAAGTATAAGAATACCTGGTATTATGGTAGACAAAGTGGAGGGGGTACAATATCGGCAAATCAAAGTTGACTTGACCGATACGCTAATACCAATACTACCTCCCTTACATCACCTAGTGGCGAACTGATAAAGTACACGATGGCATATTCGTAAGCACATCTCATTTACCGCTAACAAATAGTAAAACGCACAAACTTAATAACAAACTTGGAACAAGGCTTGCTTTAAATCTTTCCATTTCAACTTCTTAATATTAGGAAGAAAGAGCTCATTATTGTTTGCGATATTTCTATCCTAATTGCTCCTACTTACTAAATTGGTAGCCCAACAATAATGAATCGTTCTTTTTTTAACTTAAGAGCGTACTAGAAAATTCAATTAATAGATTAGCGTATGATTTTACAAGAAAACACTATTAACGGTTAAACCTATAGGAGGTCAACGATTTAATAAGTCCAAGTATTTTTTCTTCATATATTAATCCATCAGGGAAAAGCATTTTCATTTCTTTTTTAGTAAGCAGCTTTACTTCCTTAACACGCATGAGTGCTTTGTCATAATTTTTCGTCTTAGGATAATGACCTAATGTAAAATTATTGGTTAAGAAAACTCTCAATCTAAAAGGGATAAACTGAAACAAAGGCACCATCCAATGGGGTTCGATAGGGAAATAACGATTGGGTGTCTGTATTATATAATTTTTCCCAACTCTTCTTACTTCATTAGCCATTAATGTTTGATTTTCAAAAGTGAATAAGTGTTCAATCACAGAGTTTGAGAAAACAATATCAAACTGATCATCTTCATATTCTGATAAATCACAGGCATCGCCAACTACTGAAGTAAACCCTTTTAAACTAACACTCGTGTGAGTTAAGTTCAATAATGTAACACGAACGTCTTCCGATTCATTGAAATTCATTCGTTTCCAATAGGATTCTGTACCACCCACATCTAATATTGATACCGGTTTTGGAAGAGTATCGAGTAACGTTTGAAAAAATCTAAATCGTTTTTGTCTAAATTGGTTATTGACTGAGTTTATGCTTTCAGGGTTAAAAAAAATATGTTACTTGCCATGAGGTCAAACAATTTTTTACTAATAGTACAGGATGAACAACGAAGTTAAAAAAATCAACTCATTACATGAGAAAAAGTAATTGTTTATATTTTCTGGTTAACAAAAAAAGGCGGCTTCTCTACTTTTAGATGCTTTTAAAGTGAATGTAAATTTTATAATATCTTTTTACTAAATGATTTAAAGAGTAAAAATCGGTAGTAGCATACCGTTTAAACAAACGACGCGACTCCTTTGGCAATCGACAAGAACATTATAAACCTGCTTGTTGCATCAACGAGGTGCTTTACTTATTTCCCCAGCAAATGATGGCGAAGCACGTCCTATAGCTAATAGGAAAAGATGTGGGTATATTTTCTCATTTTGCTGACCAAAATCTCCTGTTTCGGGCATTCTAAAGCAACAAAGACCATTTCCCGATATAGACACCATCCCCACAATATCCATTTCTTCTACTTTGATAAGTTCAGTGAACGGTGGAGAGTAATACCCAATCACTTCAAGAATCGTGATTAAGTCATTAACAATGTTTAAGATATACATATTACCAATTTCCTCCTTTACATTCACGCCATTGACAGTAAGATCCGTAAAATGCTCGAAGGTAGCCCAGTCAGGGTGCTGTATACAACACTAGTTTTATATGAGTTCTGTGCTCCTAAAAAACACTTTTTAACTCATCTGTTGAGCGTATGTCTGCTTGGTAATGTCTCTGATAATTAGTATAACTTTCTTGTAAGCGGTTATGATTCCAGTTTGTGGACGCATCATCACCGAAAAAACATGCCGTAAATTATTATCGATGCCAACGATCAGGTCAAATTTAGATGAATAAAAGGCAGCAGCTTCGCTACCAATAAGCCCTGCTGAGCCTGTTATCAACGCAATGTTCATATTACGGGGAAAGTTAAAACGATGATTTCAACTTATATTTTAAAAACAGATATATGAACTTTGTAGTAAAAAGATATCTTTTCCATAAACGATTCGTTCCTGTATCAATCGAAAAAGCCACTCTAGACCCGTATTTTGCATCCATTCAGGTGCCTGTTTAAGACTACCGGCATGAAAATCAAATGCAGCTCCGACGGCCATCATTACCGCGCTGACTTTCCCTATATGGTTTCCGACCCATTTTTCCTGGCGTGGACAACCGCGTCCAACTAAAACTATATGAGCACCTGATGCATTAATTTTTCTAATGTCCTCTTCATCTTCTTCTAAAGTAGCTTCACGGAACCGATCAGGATGTATACCACAAATAGTGAGGTTAGGGTAATTTTTACTTATAAAGGCAGATAATTTACCAAGTGTTTCTTTCCGACTTCCATATAAAAAGACCTTAAGCCCTAAAGCATTTGCTTTAGTTAGCATGCAGAACTAAAGTAGGTCCATACACTCTATCTTTCAACCCTGAATTGAACAGTGAATTCAGCGCCCAACGAACGGGTTGTCCGTCCGCCACAATTAAATCAATCTTATTAACCAGTTCACAAAATATTGCGTTATTACAAGATTCTACTAAGCCATGGACCGCCAAAGCCGTTACACCAAACGATTGCCGCTTCAAGCCAGCCTCTAATATTATGTCAGAAGCTGAACTGTAATCAACTAATGCATAATTGACTTTACCAAATAATAGGCGAGTGGAATACAATATTGACATACTAAAAATGTTTTATATTGATTTCTGGATGTTTAACAACCGTTGAAATACAAAAGATAGGTACCTTTTAATAAATTGGTAGAATATATAAAAATTATTGAACAGAAAATAAATTAGCCATTTATCTGAATAGATTAATTTAGAACGGTTGTATTGAGTTACCAAA
>CAWARB010000019.1:0-70067 GCA_963784335.1 uncultured Cytophagales bacterium
TTATCGTTTGTTATTAATACAGCTTATATAGTTTTTGAGAATCTTAGGCGCTGGATTGTAATTTTATTGTGAAGAATAAAACTAGTTAAAATATAAACTGGCAACACAAAGACACATGTATCAGAAAGCATAGTTATAAATAATGATGTATCAGTAATTATATTCCCTGCTATTTGACACAAAGTACAAATAAATACAAAAGAAAAGCTGGAACCATTTTTGAGTGAAAAAAACAATAGCCTGATCAAAGAGTATAATGTACCAATGACAAAACTGTGAATGAAAGCACCATAATAACCAAAAAATATTTGTCCCTCTATGTAAAAGGGAATATTTGGTCCCACTATCACATCCGCCTTAGCAAAATCTGGGATTGCATTTTCAACCATAATATTCCCAAACACCTCTTTGTAAGGAGCTATTCTAAAAAAACCCAGCACAGGGTTTGCCAAGTAAGCCGGATAATCGATAAAGCTATAACGGGAAAAATAGTTTACATTAATAGGTGTATAATAATACAATATTGAATCGGCACTATAGAGGAAACGACGTGCCAAAGCAAAAACAGCTTGGTCTATTTGCTGATTTTCCTTAAGCAAAACAACAGAGAATATTGTTATTATTGCTAAAAGTCCTATTGGAATATAGCGTTTGAATAATCTAAAAATTTCCGATCTTCCTCTAAAAATAGGGTGATATGCCAAGAATGCGAACGTAGTTAGTACTTTTAAAAGAGAACCCTTTGATCCTTCAACTGCAGTAAAAATAATCACAACTAATAATAAAAAAAGATATTTCTTTCGTTTACTTTTCAAGTATAAATAGATTAGGCCTGTTGTCACAAAACTACCAGCGGACCAGTTTATTTTCCTAATTATACCAAAACCACCTCGAAAATCCGCTACCTTAGCATCACTTGGGTTATCACTTGATAAACAATCGTATTTCTTTAAAATAATACTACATTACCTATGACGTACATGAAAAACAAATTACACCGTCATTTCTAACGTAGACATATTGCAAAACTTAATGTCATTATCGTCACTGGCTGCAGGTATGGTTGAAAATCTTTGGACACTATCGAAGCCTAGAAATAAGCAGAGTTGACATGCAAAGAAGCTTGTTATAGCAGATTTATCCTCTAAAACATTGATAACCAATACACTTGCAAAGGCAGTGGTAAAAACGAAAACGAAAAGCGGGTCAATAAAAGAAAATATATAGCGTCGGTATAATACGTATAGTATTACAAAAAAAAAGGTGGCCCATAAGAGAATCTCAGGAATTATACCGTAATCTAGTTGCATGACAAAATTTCAAAATTAGGTATTATCAAAATTTGCCAAAAAAATTTCTCTTAAACACACTTGCAAATTTAAGTGACCGAAACCTATAACACATTACCAAGCTCCGCAAACCTACCATTATACTATGCTTTGCGTATATATAGTTACGATTATGACTTGCCTGCCTTGCCCCTCTACTGTAGTATGCAAATCGGGTAAGGGCAGTTGATAAATCGTTATAGTCCACACTAGAAAGTTGATGTTCTAATCGGCAGTTTATTACAACAAAGTTGGGAAAATATTTTTTGATCCTGTCAAAAAATACATGATCACTAAAATAGAGTTGAACTTCTTCATCATACCCACCGACTTCATGAAAAGCAGACAAGTATAGTAGTAGACCACTGTTGATCACACTACGGTACCTAGTCTTATGAACACCAGGGTCAATGCTTCGCAGATTAGAACCTTTATGGAAAACATATCGACAAGGGGAATATAATAATCCCCCGCTGTATACCTGTGGAGCGTACAAAGGAAAATCGGGGAAAGATTCTACAGCTTGTGCATAACGTAGTAATCCATCGGCTGGCAGATCAGTGTCTTGATCTAAGACTAGCAGCCACTTCTTCTCTTTATCACTTGCCCAATCTGCTGCTCTATTGTATGCTTTGCTTACCCCTGGGTTAGTTGGATCGTGCAAATAATCCACATTGAATTTACTGTTACCATTGACTGCGTCTACGGAAGTATAAGCAATCGGACTGTTGTCATAGATAAATAAATCTACGCTCCGTTCTGATTTGTACTCTTGCAATATCTTATCTAAAGCTTGGTATGTGATAGTATCGTGAAGACTTAAATTATACAATACAATAACGATCAGAGTATTATCCAGAAACTCTTCAACTGTCTTCTGATTAGTATCAGGCATGAGTTTTCTTGGGATTTTTGACAAAAAAATTAGCAAATAATGACCTCATTTTTTTTTGAGCATAATATAATTTCAGTAGATTGTCAAGAAACCAGTTTAGGGGCTTATTCGACACATGTACTCGCCGTATATGGTTCGTTTCCTCAATTGATAATCGTATCTCGCTACTTGCTCCTCCATCTCCACAACGGGCGATAATCATTGGTAATTTTTGAACCGGTAATCTGCGCTGGTATATAATCAGATTTAATTCGTAATCTGACAATATCCGAAGATTGGTATTATAGCGAAAATCATCGAATAATATATGTCGATAGAATGCCCCTTGATGATGAACTGTATTCTGAAGAACTGTTCTTGCATTGAAAAAGGAAGGAAATCTCCACCCGTTCTCAAACAGTACATCACCATAGATAAGAATTATATCATCAGAAAAGTAAGGAATCACCTCTTTCAGAATACCAGGTTGCAAAGTATCATCCGCACCCAAAAAGTATACCCATTTACTCGTTGCCCTATCAATGCCCTTGTTCATAGCATCGTAAATACCTGCATCTGGCTCACTAGTAATATGAGTAATCCAGCTAGCATAACGTTTTATCGTATCCAGAGAACCATCTGTACTTCCTCCATCGATGATAATTAATTCAATTGCACAACCCTGATTTATAACACTCTGAATAGCGGTTTCAATGAACTTTCCCCCATTGTACACTGGAATAATGACAGATAGAATTGGCTTAGAGTCCACTACATTCATCTTGAGAGTTTGCGGCCAAATTCCATTGCTTTCGTCAGGCTGAAAATTTAATGACTGGTTTACAGGCATATCGTGTAATACAAATATCTTATCTGATAATGTAAGTTAAGACACGTATTTTTACAAAAAAATGCTTACTTCACATTTACCTGCAAAAAATTGGCCAACCACTTAAAGAAGCCAACCAGTTCTAGCGTGTCTAATTCTTCAGCACAGAACGGTGTTCCCAGAGTAAGTATAATTACGGCGGTATACAACGCCCGGCATTATTTAAACGATTGCATCGTTAGTATCTTATCACAAACCTACCCTGACTTTGAGTACATCATCATAGATGGCGGCTCATCCGATGGTACAGTCGACATCATCAAACAATATCAAGATCAGTTAGCTTACTGGGTTAGCGAACCCGATAATGGCATTTACGACGCGTGGAACAAAGGGCTTGCCGTATCTAAAGGCGAGTGGGTTGCATTTGTTGGTGCCGATGATATACTGTATCCAGAAATGATAGAAATGTACATGAATCATATTGATCGACAACCAAATAGCAGGAAGTTGGAGTTTGTATCTTCCCGCATCGAGTTAGTTCGCGATGACCTTTCATGCATTCGTACGGTTGGTGCATTATGGCGATGGGATCTATTTAAGAAAAACATGATTACATGGCACGTCGGTTGTTTTCATGCTAAGGCTTTTTTCGACAGATACGGCACTTTTGATCCTCATTATAAAATATGCGGAGACTACGAATTACTTATGCGGCCAAAAGATCAGCTAGTTGCTTCATTTATTGATCAGCCGACCGTTAGAATGCGTGCGGGAGGAGTTAGCAGCACCAGGTTATATCAATCGATTGACGAAACGTATCAGGCTAAAATAAAGAATGGTCTAATGACGGCTGCAAAAGGAACTCTGCTAAAAAATATTGACAAAGTAAGAGTTTTCTTAACTCAATTTTCAAGAGCGTTTGAGAATTGAGTTAATTGTGCTATTTATCGAGAGCATAGATAGATTTAGCCGTTTTTTCAGTGAAATAAATGCAATTACGAGCAGTAACACATACGATCCTACGCTCACGTGCAAACTGTTACAAAGTACACACATAACAGATAGTAGAAGAGCAGCTATAAAAATTATGCTTTCTTCTCTAAAAAGCCTGTACTTTGGTATATGTAACTTACGGGATGCCTCATAATTTAATATCAGTGTAAGGCTATAACCCAAATTACCTAAACAGGCACCTATAATGCCAAATTTTGTCGACAGATAATAGATAAGACAAAGAGCTGTAAATCCAGAAAGGAGTACGATCTGAGTCGTAAATTTTTCTTTCTTGATACCCAATAGGGTGAAATACCCTACGGCATTGAATGAATAAAGCGTATAAGCAAATGCAGTTATAACCAGCGACAGACGGATAGTAGTAGAGTTTACTAATCTGTCACTGAAGAGTATTTGCGAAATCGGGGTCGAGAAAATAATAACACCTGCACCCGCAGGAATAATAATAGAAACAATGACGGTAAAAGATCTTATGAAAAAAGACTTCATTTTTTCCTTAGTAACTTCATCCCTTTTTTCATAATTCTCACTCATCAATGGGAGCAGAGGCTGCACAGGCATAGCCTAGAACGTTTATCTGATTGCACAGCGTTGTAATGGCCGAGTAGATACCAGACAATTCAGCTCCGAACAGACGTAATACAATTAACCGATCCCCCTGCGAAAAAAAGGAAGTTCCAATCGCTAACATCCATAAACGAGTACCATAAATTGCAAAGTCTTTAAAATGGGCAAGGCTTGGTTTCACAAAATAGTGGATAGAAAATATGCCAGACTTTTGACAACTTATATAGTACACGCCAATCATCAGAATGGCAAAAAAGCTCTGGAATACCTGAATTAAAACAATATCTCCCGTTAAAGCCGCCAAGATTAGAGCTGTAATAACACTAATTATTGTATAGATAGTAGAGATAATATTTAAAAGGCCGTATTTACTGTTTGCCTGAAGAATTCCCAGAAAAAATTGATGTATGAGCCGGGAAATTACTATTGCAGTGCTAACTCGTAGAGCGTTTGTAAGTAATAGTTTTTCCCTAGGGGTAAGATTTTCAAAAAGTTGAGCAATCTGTTCAGCGCTAAAGCCCAAAGCACAGCCCGCGACAATAGCTAGAAAAAGAGCAAAAATTGCCCCCATCGTAAATACGTTATATTTTATTTTTTCGGTTGCCGGGAAAGAGATTGGTTTGATTTCTTTAGATAGAAATACAGTAATTGTAGCCGCAATACTCCACTCCGCAAACAAAGCAATATTTAGTATCGCATTGGTTGAAATATATAGTCCGTACGTTTCAAGACCGAGTGTTTTTGTTAAAATGGGGACACTTAACAAGCCTAAAATTAATTTCAGTACCCCGCCTATTGTATTATAAAGACTATTTTTCCACATAACCCAACCTCAGCTAGTTTAATCGGTAAAGGTCAAGTGAGTAAACTAAATAGACCCAGTCATAAATATAAATTGAACGATGGTTACAGGTAAAGACACGGCACCTGTCAAACGCCAGCCTAAGTTTATTTGAGTTAGTATTTACCTTAAATTGCATGTACATTACTTCATATACCTAGGCAATTATTCTCCTTGTAAAAGATTGCGGTACAGGAGTCGTGCTGAACTATGGCACACATTCCCCAAAAATCTAACCTTCTGAAGCCTTCCTTTTTCATGTAATCTTTACATTCCTGCGACTCTACGTAATCTACGTTGTCCAAAATGATAACTCCATGTTCATTGAGAGAGCGAACTGAATGTACAATCGAGTTAGTACGATACACGCCATCCACTAAAATGATGTCGTATAGTTGACCCGTACGCGAAACTGACGATGAGTAGGAAGTCTCATCGGAAGCAGGCATAAATGTAATAGCGGAGTAAGTCTGATTACTGACAATTTCTTCGAAGGAGAGCTTCACGTTAGATGGTAGTTTTGACTTTATTGCCTCATACCATTCTTTATCGTGCTCAACTGATTGCACGCTGCCTACCCGTTCGGCAAACCACAAAGTTGAGTTTCCACAACCAAACTCGTACATTTTCATGTCTCTATTCAGCAGTGGTTCGAGAAAATTGATTAATGGATACGTTAGCCAGGGGATTGGTTGACCTTTTCCTCCAACTGATTTTCCTGTCTTGATGCTAAGAAACCAACCTTGATCAACCAGATAACTATCCTTGTTGATAAACAGATCGACTACTCTTTCCAACCTAAATTTTTCTATTACCCGCCAAAGAACTCTTTTTGGCCAGATGGGCTTCACGACTATCGTATCCGGCGAATATTGTTTGATCATTAGCTTAGTTTGGTTTTTAAAAAACTTTCCACCATCATTTCTCCAACTGCCGTCATTTTATATTGAGCCCGCCAACTTAACAAGCTGGACGCTTTGGCCGGATTGGCGTGGCCTTCGGCAATATCCGTTGGGCGGAAAAAGGATGAATCCGTCTGTACATGTTGCTGCCAGTTAAGCCAACAGTTTCAAACACAACCTGTATAAAATCGCGCAGTTTGTTCGTATCACCCGTCGCAATCACATAATCGTCAGCCTGATCTTGCTGAAGCATTCTCCACATAGCTTCTACATAGTCGGGTGCCCATCCCCAATCGCGGGCAATATCAATATTACCTAAAGTAAGGGTTTCTTGACTTCCTCCAGCAATACGACAGGCGGCTGACACAATTTTTTGGGTAACAAATCGCTCTGGACGTAGAGGGGATTCGTGGTTAAACAAAATACCCGTACTAGCCTGTAATTGATATGCTTCGCGGTAGTTGGCAACCTGCCAAAAAGCAGCAGCTTTGGCTACTCCATATGGACTACGGGGACGGAAAGGGGTCATTTCATCAGCAGCCATACTACCTGTATCGCCAAAGCATTCACTGGAACCTGCATTATAAAACTTTATAGGTAGGTTACTAAACCGAATCGCTTCAAGCAAGTTGAGTGTACCAACACTGATACTTTCCAGTGTTTCAACGGGTTGTTCGAACGATAGGCCAACAGAACTTTGTCCGGCAGATTATAAATTTCATCCGGTTTAACTTTCAGCAGTGTTTGAAGTACGCTTCTAAAATCGTTGATACTAATCGACACCACTTTACATGCTTGTCGAATACCTAATCGGGTCAGGTTACTGAAAGAAGACATTTGCGCGTCGCGAGACCCACCATATACCTCATATCCTTTTTCTAGTAGCAATTTGGCCAGATAGGCCCCGTCCTGACCAGATATACCGCAAATGAGGGCTTTTTTCATGTTAGGTAGTTGGCTTCGAGAAAACAAATTTCTTAACAAAGAAGATAATCAGACCAATGAGTACGCCCAGTACAGTAAACCCAGCTATAATAGCCGTTCGTTTAGGACCACTTTTTCTAGTGGAACGAGGGCGGGCTCTAGCATTTTAAAGACGGGTGATTCTTCAGCTACTTTAATTTTCGCCTGTTCGAACTGTTTGAAAGTTCATTGAAAAGGTTCTGGGTAAGCAAAAAGTCAGCTTGTAGCCGTTGCTCTTCAATTTTGGCAGTAGCAGATTTAGGTATCGGTTCTGGTCCCGGTAAGTAGATAGGGCATATTCCGCTTTCTGATAGCGGTTTTTGGCTTCGATAGTTTGTTGAGTCAGAAACTTCAACCTGGTTGCTGGATTTTTCGGTCCGATAGCTACTAATGTAATTGGTTAGATAATCAAAAGATAAGCGGGCAACGGTAGCTGCTACTACAGGATCGGTAAGAGTAGCCGTTACAGTAATAATACCCGTTTTTTTATCATAAGTAGCCGATACACATTCCATGAATCGTTTTTATCAATTCTTCCTGTTTTCTTGTAATCTGTAATGTTTTACTACGATTTTTGGGATCAGGTACGTCATTGGTTTTTCCGTATATCGTCCGAACCACTTAGCACTTACCCAACCATGACTGTTTCGCTATGCTCCTCTAGAAAGGTTTGCAACGAGGTTTCTTTCTCCAGCAATTGCGAATAAACAGGCTGGCTAACAGTTGGAGGGCGAATGGCACACTTTGCAGAACATCGGGATAAATATCAGGCCGGATAGCATCCACACTGCCCGCCATACCACCAATATCTATACCAGCCAAACCAGCCAGTGATCCTAAACCACCCAAACCTGCACCTTTAGATTGAATTTCGGGCATAACTGTTACTTGTACCGTATACTGGTTGGGTTTTGAAAAAGCATATACAAGCTCCAATAATCAGAAATACAGTTCCCCAAACTAATTACCGTCCAACGGCTATCTTTTAGAAACTGCACGATATCACTCAGCCGAATTTCGATTTCGTCGGGGTCAACATCTTTCTTCATCGTTTCCGTAACTGACATAATGAACAAGCTGGATAGCCTTTAACGAAGTAGAATATTAACAAGGGCAATGGATACCGTTGCTAATAAAGACAGAATACCCAAACGTTCGGCCGGGCTTAGTTTATTATTATCCTGAGGTTTGAAAGGAACGATAATTGTTGAATCCGGGATAAACTTTGGGACGGGAGTTTAAAAAAGCAGTGACAGCATTGTCCGGTCTTTACGCCCGTTTGGATAAATAACATAGGCCTTACTTTTCCGGGCATTATCCGTAAATCCCCCCGCTTCACTGATGTAATCATCAAAGGTATAATCCGCTTTGTAACTAACCGATGAAGGGTTCAAGACACCTCCCTCAATAGCTAACAATTTCCGGACCGGCGTGGAATGTAAAAGCGTATCTCCATCATGTAGCAATAAATTCTCTTCAATACCTGAATCAGCAAGCAGATTACGAAGATCATTACCAATTAATGTACCCTTCCGCCTAAATTGAGCCCCTGCCATGTACGCACTTGAGTTTTAATCCACCCGCCCGCTTGATAAGATCGCTTATACGTTCTTCCCGGCTGAATATAGCATAGTTACCCGGCTGCATAACTTCACCATACACATATACCTGTTGTTGTGATTCGTAATTAACAGAGGTCCGTACATATACTATATCAAACGGCTGTAGCGAAAACCCTTTATTCGAGTTGGCCTCCAGTGAAGAAATTTGCAGGTCCCGATCGATGGCAAATCGGTACATTTCTACCCGCGTTGTATTGATGCCGCCAGAGTCCTGCCGAATACGCCGGGCCACTTCAATCAGGTTTGGTTTGGCTCCTTCCTGGAAACCACCCGCCTGAGCGACCAAATCCGCTACACTCATGTTGGTAATAAACGGAATAGTATCAGGCTTGTTGACGGCTCCCTCGATGGTTACATAATAGTTCTCCCGAAGGTCGCGAATGGATAAAACAGTCAGGATATCCTGCCGCATCAATGGAATATCAGCTATCTCTCCCCGCATCAGTTTACCCAGATCGAATGACAGGTTTTCCCGATCCATGTCCGGACGTTCACGCGTAATAGAGGCCCGGTTTGTGAAGGCATCTTTGCGGAGCCCCTCCGCCCGCGTAACGAGTTGCTTTACCGTTTCCAAACCAGGCTCCAGTGAATAATCGCCAGGGCGCATGACGGCACCGGCTACCTGAATCCGGTTTTCATACCGTTCCAGAATCTTCCCAACTTCATACCTGTCGCCCCGCTGTGGTATAAAATTCGCGATCTGCTCCTCGGTAATGGTAACGATTTGCCGTTCCCGACTGGTGTTGCGCCGAAGGGTGATACTGGCCCGATACGCATCATCGGCAAAGCCGCCCGCAAAACCCAGTACTGTTTTCAGCGTTTCTCCCGGCAGTACTTCAAATATGGCCGGGCGACGTACCTGCCCGGTCATCTCGATATGCGCTACGTAATCGGCTACCTGTATAACATCCTGATCCTGCAACCGGATGTTGTCGCGCTGGTCGGCACGGAGGATGAAATCGTATAAGTCAATGGTACGAACAACCCGGTTCCCTCGTATTACATTAATTTTTCGGAACGACCCCGTTTCGGGATTAGGGCCACCTGCCAGATAGAGCGCATTGAAAGCCGACCCCAGGGAGGAAATAGTGTAGGTACCCGGACGAACAACTTCTCCGACCAGCGTAACCCGGATACTGCGAATATTTGTCAGACTGGCACTGGCGGTGGTATTACCCCCACTTTTACTTAAGCCCTGATACCCCCCCTGGCGTAACCGGGAAATGATACGTTGTTCTGCCTGATCAAACGTCAACCCACTAACAAAAACGGGCGCTAAGTCAGGGAGTTTTACCGTACCGTCGGGGCTTACCTTCAACTGGAATTCACCCGTTGAGGCACCGGAAATCTCAATCCTGATTTCGTCATCCGGTCCCACTATGTAGTTACGGGGGGTCGCAATGCGGAGATTAGGTTCAAATGAGAGGTTGGCATTTTCGAATAAAGATGCCCCAAACACCCGTAATCTGCTACTTGTGTCTTTGGCAGCCGTAGGGATTGAGTCAGTGCGACGAGAGAGATCAGGCGGTAATGTTCTCCCGGTTGTATTGTCTACGGCTGTCTGGCTAGAGGGCCGGTTGGCTTGCGTACGAATGGTGGTTATTCGTTTTCGCATCCTGGCAATGTCATCGAGTGTATATCCCTGTGACATGGCTGCCTGTTCAATCTGCATTTCATTCAGGCCACTCGCTTCGGCCCGGCGGTAGAAATTCTGAACATCTTCATCACTCAACTGATCGACCCTTGACCGGGGTGCCTGAGCCGATGCCTGATACGACCCTGTCAGTATTAATAGCAGGAGAACAGCTGGATACAATCGAAAGGGACGAATAAAACGTGACAATTTGTCCTTAATACACATGAACGCTGGCAATTGGGCCAAAAATTGAACTGCAAAAGTAATGGATTCTTTTTAAAACTTCGTTTCCATTTAGTGAGGGAGTACCCATCACCTCAGTGCCTGCGTTGTAGTACCGGGGTAATGCACTAAATTTGTAAGCAAAAAACAGGTAGATAGTCGGCATAAAACGGCTGATGACTTTAGAAATATGATTAACCTAATAGCTAAACTTTTCGGCACTAAATCACAGAGGGATCTGAAGGACCTGGTTCCCTATGTTGAGAAGGTAAATACCGAATTTGCCCAGTTAAAAGACCTCTCGAATGATGCATTGCGTCAAATATCAGCCGAACTAAAAGCCCACATTGCTACTGAATTAGCTGATATTGATAATCAGCTGAGCGAGCTGAGCGAATTGGCCAGTGATCCCGATGGAGACGTTAATGAAAAGGAGCGACTTTTTAATAAAATCGATAAGCTCGAAGCGGATCGAAATGTTGAGCTGGAACGCGTCCTGCTTGATATTCTGCCGCGTGCTTTCGCTGTTGTGAAAGAAACGGCCCGACGCTTTACCGAAAACGAGCAGCTAACGGTAACCGCTACGGACTTCGATCGGGAGATTGCCAGTCGCAAGAAGAACGTGGTTATTGACGGCGAACAGGCTCATTGGGCCAATCAGTGGGATGCGGCCGGATCGCCCATCAAGTGGGACATGGTGCACTACGATGTGCAGATCATTGGCGGTGTCGTACTCCACGAAGGGAAGATTGCCGAGATGGCCACTGGCGAAGGAAAGACCCTCGTTGCCACTTTCCCGGCATTTCTGAACGGCCTGGCTGGTCGGGGTGTACATATTGTAACGGTCAATGATTACCTGGCCAAGCGTGATTCCGAATGGATGGCCCCGTTATTCGAGTTTCATGGCATGCGGGTTGACTGTATTGATAAGCACCAGCCCAATTCTGAGCAGCGTAAACTGGCGTACCTGGCCGACATTACGTATGGCACCAACAACGAGTTCGGTTTCGACTACCTGCGCGATAACATGGCCCGCGAACCGGGCGAACTGGTGCAACGGAAACACCACTACGCCATGGTGGATGAAGTTGACTCGGTTCTGATCGATGATGCCCGTACTCCGTTAATTATAAGTGGTCCGGTGCCCCGTGGCGATGAACAGGAGTATATTGAGCTGAAGCCCCGGGTATCGCGTTTGGTAGAAGTCCAGCGCAAACTGGTGTATGATTTTCTGAACGATGCCAAACGAAAGGTGGCCGCTGGTGATGAAAAAGAAGGAGGTCTGTCCTTGTTCCGGGCGCATCGGGGTTTACCCAAGCATAAACCGTTGATTAAGTACCTGAGTGAAACAGGAAATAAAGCCCTGCTCCAGCGGACAGAATCGATCTATCTGGCCGAAAACCAGAAGTTGATGCCGGAAGCGGATGCTCCCCTTTATTTTACGATTGACGAACGGCATAACAGCATTGACCTGACCGAGAAAGGGATTGATTACATAACCGGTTCCGGTGAAGACCCTAACTTCTTCATTCTGCCAGACCTGTCTATTGACCTGAACGCGATTGATAAAGACCCGGAGATTTCGGAACAGGACAAAATAATTAATAAAGAAGGAATTATTCGTGACTATGCGGTCAAAACGCAGCGGATAAACACGGTCAACCAATTATTGAAAGCCTACTGCCTCTTCGAGAAGGATACCGAATACGTCATTATGGACGGCAAGGTAAAAATCGTCGACGAGCAGACGGGCCGGATCATGGAAGGACGTCGCTGGTCGGATGGGTTGCACCAGGCCGTTGAGGCAAAAGAGAATGTGAAGGTTGAAGATGCCACCCAGACCTACGCTACGGTTACCCTCCAGAACTATTTCCGGATGTACCACAAGCGGGCGGGTATGACGGGTACGGCCGAAACGGAAGCGTCGGAATTCTGGCAGATTTATAAAATGGATGTGGTCGTTATTCCAACTAACCGACGTATCAGCCGCGCCGATGAAGAAGACAAAGTATATCGTTCGGTTCGCGAAAAATACAACGCCGTAGCGGATGAGATTACCAGTCTGGTTGAGAAAGGCCGTCCTGTACTGGTCGGCACAACATCGGTAGAAAACTCCGAGTTGTTGAGCCGCATGCTGACGATGCGCAAAATCCAGCATCAGGTTCTGAATGCTAAATACCACCAGCGGGAAGCCGAAATTGTCGCTTCAGCTGGTTTCCCGGGTACGGTCACGATTGCGACAAACATGGCTGGGCGGGGTACCGATATTAAGTTGACACCTGAGTCGAAAGCGGCCGGCGGACTGGCTATCATTGGTACCGAGCGACACGAATCCCGCCGGGTCGACCGTCAGTTGCGGGGCCGTTCCGGTCGTCAGGGTGATCCGGGTACTACTCAATTCTTTGTATCGCTCGAAGATAGTCTGATGCGTTTGTTTGGTTCGGAGCGGATTGCCAAAGTGATGGACCGCATGGGGCTGGAAGAAGGCGAGGTAATTCAGCACTCCATGATTACCAAGTCGATTGAGCGGGCGCAGAAAAAGGTTGAAGAAAACAACTTTGGTATCCGGAAACGGCTGCTTGAGTACGATGACGTGATGAACTACCAGCGTGAGGCTATCTATAAACGCCGTCGAAATGCGTTGTTTGGGGATCGCCTGCCATTGGATATTGCGAACACCATGTACGATGTGGTGGAGGAAGCCATAAACAACGCTGAGGGGAATTACGAAGAGGTAAAACTTCAGCTTTTAACGACACTCGGCCTCTCGGCGTCGTTGCCAACAGAGGAGTTTAACCGGCTGAAGCGACCGGAGCAGACGCAACGGTTATATGAAGAAGCGGAGGTAAACTACCAGGCAAAAAACCATGCCATTGCCGATAAAGCACTGCCTATTTTAACGCAGGTACTCAATGAGCAGGGGCACCGATTAAAAACATCGTGGTACCCTTCTCCGATGGTATCCATGAGTTAACCGTTGTAACGGATCTGCAAAAAGCAGTTAACTCGGGGGCTCGGGACATCGTTACAGAAATGGAGAAGGCAGTCACGCTATCGGTAATCGACCAGGAGTGGAAAGAGCATCTCCGCGAAATGGACGATCTGAAGCAGTCGGTACAGAATGCCGTTTTTGAGCAGAAAGATCCCCTACTGGTGTATAAGTTCGAGTCGGTGGAGCTGTTCAAACGCTTCCTGATTAAAGTGAACTTCGATACAATCAGTTTCCTGACCAAAGCCGATATTCCCGCTCAGGATGAACAACAGGAAATCCGGCAGGCTCCAGTTCAGCGACGGCCACAGCCACAACCAAAGTTGCATACGAACGTCGAAGACTTTGATGATGATCACCTGGCAACCGGCCCCGAGGAATATGCCCGCCGTATGGCCGAAAACGATGCTATGGGAGCGGGAGCCCCCCCTATGCCCGTTCAGCGCCAGGCCCCGCTTCGGGTGGCTAAACTGGACCGTAATGCCCGTGTTAATGTGCAGTATCCCGATGGTTCCGTAAAGCGGGATGTAAAGTATAAAACGGTTGAAAACGATATAGTAAGTGGAAAGGCTATGTTAATTGAGTAGCCTGCTAAACTCTTTATTTACAGCCCTCCGTTTCGTATCTCAGCGATAGAAACGGAGGGCTAATTTTTTGGATTTATGCAATCAGCAAGCCCGAAAACCGAGAAAAAAGCATTTTTCACGCGAAAGAATACCGGGCGAATAAGCGGGTGAGATTATAGGGTCCTTAACTGTTCAACATTGTTAGCGTATTGAAGGACTGCGTTGCGACGGATGAATTTGATAATCTATTTGATCCGATCACGCTTTTTGATGTTGAACTGTTTAAAGTTTAAAAATGATAGTGAATTAGCTGGTTTATGTCATTCCGACGATAGGAGGAATCTCAAAGTCCCTTATTAGGCAAGCTTAAGATTCCTCCTATCGTCGGAATGACATAAAACCAGTAATTTTATGACTAATAAAAGAAAGTTTAAACAGGTTCGATTTTATTGGACGGAGTAGTTGATTATAACGGGGGTCGAAAATTTTGACGTCTAAGTAAAATTCCAACGTCTCAGAAATGCGCATAAATCATACACCGTCGACATGGAGGTCTGGCGCACCGGGTCTTGTAACCCATGCAAGAACAGCTTGCCAGCCCGACAGAAACCCTGACGATTAGTACGATTGGCCTGACCATTTCGTTAATGAACGTATATGATCGAACCATAGGGTTGTTGGCTTAATGCGTCTTTGTATTCTCTTCTTCTCTCTTTTAGCGGGTCTGCCATTTCTCTCTTTTCAGCAGCCAGGCACTTCCATTCGACTCCGTTCCGAGTCCTTGCCCTTCATACCCAAAGAATTTTATATTGCTGCGGTGACGGACCATCGGCAAGACTCAGGTCCGGTAGCTAGGTTAGTCCTGATGACCAATAAACCCCCTCAACCGGTTGACCTGGAAGGTAGAGCGGCCAATAGTTTTCGCTACTTTATCAATCAGGGCATGAAACAAGATCAGCAGCTACGCCCCGTGGCTATGCGCATTAACAAATGCCAGGTTCGGGAAACGGCAAGTGGCAACCGTATCAATGGTCAATTCACCTTCATGGTATCCTTTGTACTACTCGGTAAAAATCATGTAGGCGATGAAACGAACAGTCCATTAACTGAATATCAGGGAAGTGCCACTTACACCCGTCCAATAGGGCAAATAGCTGTGGTGGAACAAGTCATTCGTCAGTCCTTAGTGGCTTCACTGCGCAATTTGAACGATTATATGAACCGTGAAAGCGGTAAAAACGAAAAATTAGCTAGGAGCCTGAATGTTACATTCATAGATGATTCCCGAATCACCAACGACGACACCGTTCATTACAATCCGGCCCGAAAGCTAACCTGGGCCGATTTCCAGGCCAAACCGCGCCGGGGAAGTCACTACGCAGCGGAAGTATTTACCAGCTTTGCCTATGAAGGGAAAAGCAGCGTAAAAAACGGTGTTATTCAATTGAACCTGACAGCAAAGGCCTATATGCTCAAAACGTCCTCCTGGGGGCAACCTGATGCCCGCAATGCGTATGCGCTGAATCATGAACAACGCCATTTCGACATTGTCAAGATTATTGTTGAGCGATTCAAGCGAAAGATTCACCCCGATAGCCTCACGCTGGAAGATTATAACAGCATTACTCAGTACCAGTTTATCGAGTCGTTTCGGGAGATGAACCGTATGCAAACGCAGTACGATAACGAAACAAACCACAGCCTCAATCAGGCAGTTCAGGAGCGATGGAATCAAAAGATTGACGCAGAACTACGTAGCTTTGGGGTCATCAAGTGACTCGTTAGTCACTTTCGGCTCACTTTTGCAGCACTGACGGCTGTGTTTCTATGAAAAAAGCGCGTGTATTGCATATTAGTACCGCACACCAGCCTCAAGACCCCCGAGTGGTATTCAAGCAATGCCAGACCCTAACTGAGCACTACGACGTTTTTTGTGCTATTCCTCACAGCAATCCGGCCATTGCGCCCGCTATTCACTTCATTAGTTTGCCCTACTTCCGGCGGGTAATCTGGCGTACGTTGCTGACCTGCCCGTTCATTTTACTACGCTGCCTGTGGCTGCGTCCGAAAGTGGTCCATGTGTACGTACCCGAGTTTCTGCCTTTCGCTTATGTGTTTTATCTTTTGGGGGCACAAATCATTTATGAGGTGCAGGAAAACTTGCACAAAAAGATGCACCTCAAAACGTTCAACAATGGATTTTTACTGACCAAAGCCTTCAACCTCCTCGATCAACTTGCCCGGCGGCATTTCTACCTGATTTTTACCGACCATAGTTACTTGGCCACTTACCCTTCGTTAGCCAAGCCCTCCGTTGTAATTTATAACTATCCGTCGCTGAGCTTTATGGAGGCATTCCGGAAGCCTTACCAACCCAATGCGTACCAACCCTCCTTTTTCTACATAGGCTGGCTAAGTTTCGAGCGTGCCTTCGATACCCTTGTTTGCGCACTGGCACAGCTAAAAGTTCTTTACCCATCATTTACGGTGCACCTTTTTGGTCGACGGCTGTTTACGGAGAATGATTTGACTAAACTCCCTGGCTTTGGTACCATTCGGGAGAATCTTTATTTTTACAATTATACAGACCAGCGAATTGCTTTCCCTTACGCAACCAGTGCCACGGCTGGGCTGGCTCTGCTCAAACCCGTTGGTGATTACGAAGATTCATACCCAACCAAGTTGTTTGAGTATATGGCACTGGGTTTGCCTGTTATCACATCGAACTTTCCACTTTACCGGGCAGTTGTCGAACAACATAATTGTGGATTCTGTGTGTCGCCTTATGAACCGGCTCAGGTGGCGGAGAAGCTTACTTATTTAATCGAGCATATTGATGAAGCACGGTCTATGGGCGAACGGGGTCGACAGGCAGTCGAGCAATTTTATAACTGGACAAGTGAGGCCAGTAAGTTGATTAATTTCTATGAACAGATCATCCGCGAAGCTTAACAAGGGGCTACATTAGTACTAAAAGAAGAAACATCCACTAGTTTATAGTATTGTTCTAATGTGCAATACCACGTTTTCACGGAAGGATTTAACTTTAACCATTCAATCGAGCTATTTATGTGTTAGCCTCTACTATCAGCGACTGATGTACATACATGCAGTAAGCCATTACCTACCAACGGAGGTAGTTGGCAATGACCATTTTACCCAGCTCAATGGACTATCCAGCGACTGGATTGTGGAACGTACCGGAATTGTGGAGCGACGTAAAGCCGCTCCCGGTGAGAATACCAATACGATGACCATTGAGGTTATAAAAGGGCTCATGGAAAAAACGGACTTATCAACGGTTGACTTAATTGTTGGCGGTACGTACACTCCTTACGATACCATTGTTTCTTTAGCGCACGAAGCCCAGCACTTTCTGGGTATTGCCGATATTCCGGTTGTCTCTATCTCAACAGCCTGCTCCTCACTGCTGAACGCGATTGAGGTAGTAGAAGGGTATTTTGCGCTCAATAAAGCCAGTAGAGCCATCGTGATTGTATCGGAACACAATACGCTCTACTACAACGAGCAGGATACCATTTCGGGGCATTTGTGGGGGGACGGGGCCGCGGCCTTGCTGATCACAAAGGAACGGCAAAGTGAAGGGGACTTTACAATCAAAGCCCTTATGACGGGTGGGGCCGCTCATACGCCTAAGGCAACCACCGGCGTAATGATGAAACCAGCTGATGGTGGTGTTACGATGCCACACGGCCGGGACGTGTTTATCAATGCCTGTCAGTACATGCCTAAGGCGAGCTTACAGGTACTTGAAATGTGTAACCTGACGCTGGCAGACGTGGACTATATTTTGCCCCACCAGGCTAATCTAAGGATTTCACGCAATGTGATGAACACACTTGGATTGCCGGAAGAGAAACTCATATCCAACATTCAGCGATACGGAAATACGGGCTGCGCCGGGTGTGGTATCGCCCTGTCGGAACAGTGGGATACCTTCAAGAAAGGCGAGCGCATCGTTGTCACGGTATTCGGGGGCGGATATTCCTTTGGTGCCATGCTGGTAGAAGTATAAAAAAGTGAGGGAGTTGTAAGTAGCAGGCACCCGCTACTTACAACTCCCTCACCTATTGTTGACTACGTTTACTGGGCATCACCCCGCCAAACATTATTCTTGCTGTTTACGTCCGGCAGTTTCTGATCGGGATCGATAACCACCGTTTTCAGGGGAGATGTGGAGTTGTACCGGAACGTCCAGGAGCCACCCCGCTGCCAAATTTCGACCGGCAGGTTTACACGCGCTTTTCGGCCGTTGGTTTCCGTTACCTCAACCGTGACGGGCATCGCCATTTTGTCGAGGTTCTCAATGGAAATGAGTGAGCCTTTGTCGGCAGCGCCATCCACGTATTTCACTCCCCCAATACCCTGATCCAACTTCCAGGTTTCGTAAAAATACCCCCGCCAGAACCAGCCTAAATCCTCACCGGCCCCATCTTCCATGCTTCGGAAGAAATCATAAGGGGTCGGATGTTTAAAGGCCCAGCGGTCTACATAGCTCTTAAACGCAAAGTCGAACCGCTTAGGGCCGAGTATTACTTCCCGCAGTAGTTTAAGACCCATACCGGGTTTGTAATAAGCCAGAATCCCTAATGCCCGGGGTGGCTGCACATCCGGAATGGTCATAATTGGCTCTTCCGGCGAGAACAGAGCCGGGGCAATTTCCTGCATCGTTCCCCGATTCCGTTCGTACTCACCATTGTTGAAGTTGGCCGTAGACAAAGTATTGATAAATGTATTGAACCCCTCATCCATCCACGGAAACTTGCGCTCGTTGTTCCCCACAATCATAGGGAACCAGTTATGCCCAAACTCATGGTCAGTTACGCCCCAGAGTGCGTCTTTCTTGTCTTTATGGTCGCAGAAAATAATACCGGGGTACTCCATCCCCCCCACAATACCGGCCACATTGGTTGCCACAGGGTAGCTGTATTCATACAGGTATTTTGAGTAAAATTCAATAGATCCTTTCACGTATTCCGTCGAGCGGTTCCACGAATCATTCGTAGCACTTTCGGCCGGATACACGGACTGAGCAAGTGCCCGTTTGCCACTGGGCAAGTTCATTCTGGCCGCATCCCACACGAAGCCTTTAGATGAAGCCCAGGCTACATCGCGCGTATTCTGGCAACGAAATTTCCAGGTCAGGGTACCCGATTTTTTCGGACGTGTTCCGGCATTGGTTACTTCGTCTTTACCCCGTATAATAATCGTCTTATCACTGTTGCTGGCTTGCTCCAATCGTTTTATCTGGTCTGCGGTTAACACGTCTGCGGGATTCAGCAACTCCCCCGATCCCACAACAATATGATTCCAGGGAACTGTAACACTGTATTCATAGTCTCCGTAGTCCAGGTAAAACTCGCCTGCTCCCAGGTAAGGCAACACATTCCAGCCTTCAATATCATCGTAAACGCACATGCGCGGGTACCACTGGGCAATTTCGTAGATGATGCCGTCTCTCCGCTGTAATTGTCCCATGCGGTCAGAACCGTATTCCGGGATTTTAAACGAATAAGCTACTTTAATCTTCACTACGTCGCCACCGGGCTTTACGGGGGTAGTCAGGCGCACCTGCAATCGAGTATCCGTTATTTCGTAGGGGGTTGCGGTAAATTTACCCTTGTCCTGTTCGACCTGGACACTGGTGATGGCCAATCCACCAGCAAAGCCCAGATTGCCAAACCGGCCACCCGCAACGGGGGTTGTTTTTGCCGCTCTCGATGTATCGCTAAAAGCGTTCTGGTCCAGCTGAAGCCACAGGTAAGGCAGTACTTCCGGCGAATTGTTCTTGTAGGTAATAGTCACCTCGCCCGTAATCGTATGCTGTTGCTCATCGAGGGTCACATCAATCTGGTAATCAGAGCGATTTTGCCAGTACCGGGGACCAGGTGCACCACTACCCGTTCGGTAATCGTTGCCGGGCTGCATGTTAAATAAAGGGTGAAATAAGGCAAGAGGGTCGTATTTCGAACCGGGCGATGGTGGTACTGGTAAATTTTGAGCAAATAAAGGCAGGCTTGCTATCCATATGCCAACCCATAAAATGTTTCTTTTCATGAAATTCAAATCCGTAATTTTTCGGTTTTTTTATACAAATAACGCTATAAAGCGGTGAGTGCGTTTAAGGGGGTCAATCTTTCTGGGCGTGGTTTACTCCCAGGCATGGTCCTATACAGGTTTCTTTGGCTCGCTGCCCACCCAACAATCAGTTTTTCCTTTCCTAAAACAGGGGCGATTACCTGGTCATATTGATATGGACAAGCTGATTCCGTGATGTACCACCAGAAACAGAAATAAGCCAATCCAGAGGATATCGACGAAGTGCCAGTACAGGGTAATCAGCTTAAGTTTCAGGCGATTCGGTGGGTTCACGCTATACACAAAGGAGTCAACATAAAGTCGGCGACGCAGGGCTTCGGCAAATACAATACCCAGAAAAATAACGCCAATCAGTATGTGGAGCAGGTGAATACCTGATATGATGTAAACGAAAGCACTGGATGGGTTATCTTTCATGGCTACACCATCCAGAATCATCTGGCGCCAGCCCCAGCTTTGAAGTACCATGAAAAGAATACCCAGGCCAAGCGTGGTGGCTAAATTTGTCCGGTAGCTCTCAAAGCGTTCATGTAGAAACGAACGCGTTGCATTCCGGAGTGTGAGGCTACTCAGCATAATAACAACCGTACTGATCAGGAACACTAAAGGCAGTTTCTCATCTGTCCACCCCGATCCGGTACGGCGAACAACATACGTGACCAGCAACATGGTAAAGAGCAACAGACTGCTGGCAATGCCCAGCCACACCATGAAGTGGAACGGCTCCCGCCGTTTGGTCATGAAGTTGCTCATAAATGCTCTTTTAATTCCGATTTTACAGTCTACCTTTCCAAACGCGGTAGTTAACGAATTGGTTTGGGACAACAACGGGGGCGTTGAAAATTCCGTACACCGTTGAGCCAGAACCACTCATACTGGCGTAAACGGCTCCCGCATCATAGAGTTGCTGCTTAATTTGGGGCAGGATTGGATTTGTTGGGAATAGGCTATCCTCAAAATCGTTATGTATGTTTTCCCGCCATGCCTCAATGGGCATTTGTAGCTGATCGAACAACGGTACCTCTGGCATACGGGGGCAAACACCCGCGTAGGCTTCGGCAGTGGAGATGGCCAAATTTGGGTAAACGAGCAGTATGTAGTAACCCGTCAGATCGACCTGGAGGGGGGAAAACACATCACCTTTCTCGAGGCAGTACAGCGGGCGGTTCTGAATGAAAAAGGCGCAATCGCTCCCCAACTGTCTGGCGTAATCTTCCAGCGATTCGCTAGTCAACGCTAATCCGAATTGTTCGTTTACCAGTTTCAGTATGAATGCAGCATCGGCCGATCCTCCACCCAGGCCAGCCCCAATAGGGACAATTTTGTGCAAGTGAATTTGTACCGGTGGCAGCTCAAAATCAGCTTTTAACAGTTCGTACGCCCGGACGCATAAGTTACCCTGACTGTTTCCCGGAATAGATAGACCACTGCTACTAAAGTGGAACTCATGAAACGGAATTATGTCCAGTATATCACCCCAGGCAACCGGGTAAAAGCAGGATTGTAAATTATGAAAGCCATCGGGCCGCTTTTCAGTGATGCGCAGGCCAATGTTTATTTTGCAGGATGGGAAAGCGAGCACAACAGATAAATGAAAAAGTAAGCGTGATTGAAACTAAGAAAAAATGAGTACAAATTACTCATCATACTTACTGCTTACTTGATCGACACGACTTTAAATTCCGTCCGGCGGTTACGCTGGTGTTCAGCATCCGTGCAGATAACCCCGTCGGTACAGTTATTGACCAGTTGTGATTCGCCCATACCAAGCGTTGCCATGCGCCGACGGTTAATGCCTTTCGATATTAGATAATCGGCAACCGATTTGGCTCTTTGCGCGGATAAAAGCCGGTTGTGTTCTGCATCGCCCCGGCTATCGGTATGCGACCGTATCTCAATTACCAGCGCTGGGTATTTGCGCATGGTTGCCACTACTTTGTCCAGTTCCCGGGACGCATCAGACCGCAGACTGGACTGATCGAGGTCATAATAGATGTTGTCAATAGTAACCACATCCCCCACGCTGAGCATCCGTAAGTCTGCCGACAGTTCTTTGGGAGTCGTTTTTTTGGCAATCCGCTTAATCTTATTGGTATTCGTGCCAAACGCATCTTTTGAGGCTATCAGCGTATAATCGCATCCCTCTGTTATGTCGAATACGTATCGGCCATCCGCTTTTGTGATATATTCCTGGTGGGTTTTATTGCATTCATTCCGGAGCCGGACAATTACGCCAGAAATGGGGCGTTGATCGATTCCGCCCACCACTACCCCCCCCACACGGGAACGGACCAGCGCCGTCGGCGCACTCGTTTCGGCCACGGTATCTACTACAACGACAGGTTTTATCAACCCAACCTCAAGCCGACTAGGCTGGTTGTCTGTAACAGAACGCGTGGTGAAGCCAACGGTACTATTGATATACCCATCCCGGCTGGCTTGAAAGGTGAAGGAATTGTCCCCTTCCAGACAAATGTTCACGAATCCATTCTGATCACTGGTCAGTATTCGGTCCGGGCTACCATCGCCCCGCGCTTTAATCAGCACACTAACGCTATCCAAAGGCTGTTCGGTACTCGTATCATAAACGCGAATAGCCAGGTTTCGGCATCCGTAAAGTGAACTCTCCCGCACAAACCGGTATATATCATCACTACCATCGCGCCGGTTGCTGCTGAAGTATCCCCTCCGCTGACTGGCATCGGTAATCAAGCCAAAATCATCCTGTGGGGAGTTTATCGGGGCATCGAGGTGTTCAACGGATTGTACCGTTACTCCGTCCGTTACCCGGGCAAAAAACAGATCCAGTCCACCCAGTCCTTTATGGCCATCCCCCGAGAAGTAAAGATTCCCGGCTTCATCCACGAAGGGGAACAGTTCATTTCCTTTTGTATTGATCGTGCTGCCCAGATTAACCGGACGACTCCACTGCCCATTCTGAAAACGGCTTACGTATAGGTCCGTGCCGCCATACCCACCCGGCATATCCGATGAAAAATACAGCAGATCATCCGTGTGGTTTAATGCCGGATGCCCAACCGAGTACTCATCACTGTTGAAGGGTAATTCAACAATATTCGACCACTCTCCGTTTTCCTGAATAGCCGTGTAGAGTTTGAGTTTGTTTACCCCTTCCGTACTCTGACTAGCCTTCCCGTTGTTGTAGTTGTTACGGGTAAAAATAACCTGTGACCCATCATGTGAAAACGTAGCCGGGCCTTCGTGGTATTTTGAATTAAGCGTTTTGTTAAATCGCTGCGACACATTGATGGGGGTGGTACTGTAGCCTAGCCCCTGAGAAATATTGACACCCTCCGTAAAATTTGGTGCCGTTGGTGAGTCATTGGCGGTTGATCGGCTATAGTTGTCACGCCCAAGGGTGAGGGCTGTTTTGCTTTGTTCGTTTGGCGGTTTACTGATACTGCCATCAGCATTGATAATACTGGCTACTTTCAGGTTGTTCCGGTTAGGAATGTAAAAAAGGTCCAGATAACCCGAGCCACCCCCACTGCCCGATGTTTCGATGGATGAGCCGCCCTTCTTTCCGGCCACATATACGAGTCCATCCTGATAATACGCCGGACTAAACTCCTCGGCCGATGTGTTCAGGGCCAGGTATTCCAGTCGGTATCTCGTGGCTTCTTTCTGGCCATTTGGCTTAGCCGTGCTAACGGGCGGGGTCAACGGCTCACGGGCGGGCTGTTTGGCTTTCAGTTGCAGATACTGTTGATACTGTTTTTCTGCTTCATCGAATTTGCCATTACCCGCCAGTATTTTCGCAAATTGTAATGTCTGCTGCGGATTTTCGTCGGGGTTGGTAGCGATAGCCTCCCGGTAGTAACGCTCGGCTTTTACACCGTCGCCAACCTGCTGATAGGCGTAGGCAATCCGGCTTTGAGCCGTTGCTTTTTGAGCAGGTGTTAATGAAGTTCCCTCTTCGCCGAGGATTTGAGAATACGCTTCTATTGCCCGGCCATAGGCTTTGTAATTCAGTAAACGGTCGGCCTGTTGTAGCAGAGAATCCGTTTGCGTCCAGCCAGTAAACCCGCTCAACAAGAGCAGTACCCATAAAAATGACGTTATCCAATTTTTCCCCATTAGTGTGTCTTTCTTGCCCGACACGGCCAACTTGTTTCCCATTGCCCGGCAAACGAATTTGACCTGTAATCATTGCTGAGTGTTCAACGTGCCAGCGTCAGGAACCGAACAAATTCCCGTCCATCGCTCAGCCTTACCTGATAATAATATGTACCATCGGGTAGGGTTTGACCCGTACCCGACGTTCTGATGCCCTGATTTGCGGTCCCATCCCAATCATTTTTATAGTCTTCACTCTGATAAACCAGATTGCCCCAACGGTTGTAAACTCCCAGTTGTACCCGCATACCAACCGGCACATATTGAATAACAAAAAGGTCGTTTATGCCATCGCCATTGGGCGAAAACCCCTCCGGAACGAAAACCGTTTCGTCTACTTCCTGGCGCAATGACTGTAAAACTACCCTGGTAGGTTCATCATTGTCACCCGGATTCCCGTTGTTATCGGGATCCGCATTTGTTCCATTAGTCGACCGATCAAAGCATAACCTTCCAGTTACATCTACCGCCTGAATGGCCGCTTTGTTGATGAACGTCAGTGCACTGGCCTGACTCACATCCAGCCGAACCGTAATCCAGGCTTGGGCCTGACTTCCTGCTGGCAGATTACCGCCGTCAATCAGGGTTGTATCAGTTCCACGTCCGGTGTAAGTTTCACTAATCTTTAGACTGTTATCTGACCGAATGGTTACTGTTTTAATCAATGCCCCAGCATTCAAAAAGGCGCTAGTCAAATTATCACCTATTTTTATGTTGGTTAGTTGATGCGTACCCATGTTGACTGCCGTAAGCTGATAGACAAGGTCAACAAAATAACTGGTGCCTTCAGCTACCCAAGTAGGCTCTGCAATATTCATGCTCAATCCAACAATTTCCGGAGATGGTGCCACAATAATCTGTTGCGCCGAGGAACCGGTACAGGGGCCACTGCCATCGGGGTCGGGAACGGATAGTGTAAAAGTGATTGACTGCAGCTGCCGGTCCGTTTCTGATAGCCGGTAGTGAGCCTGTAGTCCGGTGTTTGTAAACACACCTCCCCCATCACTTTGCCAGACAGGTTGACCGGCGCCCCCCCTCAGTTGTGCTACCAACTTAACGTCTCCCGTTGACCAGTCGAACGAATCGAGCGTAATAGCAACCGCGGCCGGATTACTCAGGCAGGGTGGGATGGCATTCGGACAAGGCGTAATGGTTACGCTTACAGGAGCAGGGGTGGTGTAACATCCATCCTGGTTCAGGCCAAAAATATAATACGTGCCAGCCAGCACGGACCCCGGCGACTCAACGGCGGTGCTGTTCAACGCAGGCGCTGTCCGGAATGCGTAGTACCTGGCGTTATTGCCTTCAGGAATTGCCCTGGATAAATCGGCTGTTTGAAAGGGGCAGCCATTGGTCACTGTGGTTAATAAGCCGGGCTGTGGTTCCGTTTTCCGGACTGAGACGGTTAGTTGGTTGGAAGAATCACTCTGGCAGGAACCAACCTGGCAAATAGCCCGAAAATTTGTTGTCTGGTCAGGCATTACGGTACGAACGGCTCCTTTACCGCCGTCCGTCCATAGAACGTTGCCAACGCAACCCTGAGCGGTAAGCTGCACCGACTGCCCCACACATACTTCGCTTTTGTCAGCCGCAATTACAGGCGTTGCAGGCAAAGCAACCTGTAACGATACGGCTATTGATGGATTGCTGCGGCAACCATTCTGTTCACAGATGGCCTGGAATGTGGTGGTTTGCGGGAGTTTGCCCCGCCAGATGAGTCCGGTGACGTTGTTAATGCCATCAGGATCTAGCCAGTGAACGGTTCCGATGCAGTTCGACGCCGTTAACGTAACGTTCTCATCCGGGCAAACAAGTTTTGAAGAGGGTGTTACTAACGGAGCGGCTGGTGTATTGACAGTTACCTTCCACACTTCGGCAAAGCAGCTGATGCACCCCTGTTTGGCGCGGCAGATAGCCGTATATTTTGTTGTCTGCTGCGGTTTCAACGTTAGTACATTCCCGGTATCTCCGTTAGACCAGACTACTGTACCAGCACAACCCGATGCAGTCAGGGTTACCAGCTCATTGCGGCAGATAGCCCGGGCTGATCCCGTAATCAGGGGCGGTTCGGGGTGCTGGCACGTATCGGAAACGGGATAAGAACGGGCAACCACATTGGTGACTGCCATGAACCACATCAACACCCACACGAACAGACCAATAAATTTGCTTCGTAGTCGTCTACTCATCAATACAGGTTGCTTATGGCGCAGTAGGTCGAATTCCATGCCAAGTCCCCTATCTATCAAATAACATCTACTTATTGGCTCATTCAGTAACCTATCTTCCCGTATTTCGCAAAAAATCAACGAAATGGGTCATTGTTCGTGAAAGCATCCTCATTCATCACAAACCATGCCAACAATGGCAGGTCACCAGCATCAGCAGCTGGTAGCTCCGTCTTTCCTACGTACAATTTTAGCCATAGCGCACCTTCGTTATCCCATAGACGTATCTTTCTGAATGACAAATAGTTGACTCATTGTATCGGGCAATTCTAACCGGTTGTGAGTAACGAACAGGATGGTTTTATTTGTAAAACTGTCCAGCAGGTTACGGGCTAACTGAACATGG
This sequence comes from uncultured Cytophagales bacterium, assembly GCA_963784335.1. Lineage (GTDB taxonomy): Bacteria > Bacteroidota > Bacteroidia > Cytophagales > Spirosomataceae > Spirosoma. The sequence continues at coordinate 27,188 of CAWARB010000019.1, forward strand.
GCATCGTCGATTGCCTGGAAGGGTTCATCCAGCAGTAAAACAGGCGGATTTTTTAGTATTGCCCGAATAAATAGAATCAACCGCTGTTCACCCGCCGATAACGTACCGAACGATCGCTCAGCGAATTGGGCCAGACCAAAGTAAGCCAGCAAACTCTGTAAGTCACTTTCCGTTTCTGCCGGTATGCGGTTTGGCGGTGTGAGTGTATCCGTCAGGCCAGTGAATGCTACCTGCCGAACCGACAAAGACGGGGGGAAATAAAGGTGTAATTCGGGCGAAATGAAGCCTATTCTGCGCTTGACATCCCAAATACTTTCACCCGATTTACCACGCCGATGATCAAATACGCTCACATCGTTGGCATAAGCCTGAGGATGGTCACCATAGAGCAAACTCAGTAATACCGATTTCCCAGCCCCGTTGGGCCCTATTAAGGCCCATCGCTCACCTGCCCGCACCACCCAGTTAATAGCATTAAGTATAATCGTATCTCCATACCGTACGGTTACATTCCGCAGGCGAAACGCTTCCAGAAAATCGGCTGGTTGCGGAGGTGTTTGCAAGCGGGGCAGCACCCTGCTGGCTTCACCGACAGCCGCTGCCTGATACTGGGCTTTAGGCCCATACCACTGGATACGTCCTTTTTCGAGTACCAAAACATGGGTTACGTACGATGGGACATCATCCGGTTCCTTAACCAGTATAAGCGTTAACCCCTGATTAGTTAGTTCGCCGAGCCAGGCTGTTAGTTCAGCCCTGAAAGTGGCATCCAGACCAACGAAGGGATTGTCCAGCAAGAGTACACGGGGATGGCGTAAAAGTGCCTTTCCAATACGAGCCTTACGGGTCTGCCCATTTGATAATTTAAGGAATGAACGATTCAGTAGTGGCGTCAGTCCCAATCGCTCAATTAGTGACTTAGTCTCCGGGGTATCCGTCAGTTGTAAAAAATCGCGCAGGGTTGGAATCGATTTGTACCCGGCATCGGTCCCCTCGGGGTTATCGGCCATAGTGGCCTGATACCGTTGCTGGTAGAAATACCCGCTATAGGAAAACTGACTCGATTCTTCTTTGAAAGAAACAAACTCGGTAGCAGCCCGGCGGTATAAGGCACCAGGCCCGGCGGCAAACTGGCCAGCCAGGGCCTGAAGAAACGTGGTCTTTCCACTCCCCGTAGCGCCTATTACCATCCAGCATTCGCCTTTATTCAATTGGAATGTTACGTCATCCAATACTATGCGGCCGCTTCTACGGACGGTCAGCGCATTCATTGCAACCAGTGGAATCTCTTCTGCCATAAAAAAACGGGTCGATAACTTACAAAGTTATCGACCCGTTTCACTAACCTTATACGGTACCGTTAATTTTTAGGGGGATTTGATGTATCATTTTTCATCACTCCCGAACCCGATTTCCGGCTCTTCACTCTACGGCTTCCATTCCCAGTTGTACCGTTGTTTACCCGGTCTGTAGTATTCATAGGGTTCACCGTTGTGGATGGGGTAGTAGATCCGTTTGACATTGATCCCGTTCCGGTGCCGTATGTTGAATTAGTTGTTGTACCCGTACCAGTGGTGCCGGTGTTTCTCATTGGATCGTTAACACCTGCATTGTTCATTGTACCCGCCCCTGTGCCAGTGGCAGTATTTCCAGTACCATTAACCACAGGAGGCTGGTTCTGATTCTGATACGTGTTCGTATTTGTCGGTACAGTCGCTTTATTAGCACCTGTTGCAGGTTGAGTAACCCCCGTGTTCATCCCCGTACCCGCTCCTGTCTGTCCATTTGAGTACGTGCCCGTTGTACCCGTTGAGCCTGTATTCGTGGTTGTGTTCGTGGTTTGTGCATTTACACTAAGGGCTATGCCAGCTACCAGCATACAGCCCATGATCATTACTTTTTTCATCGTCGAGTTTTAGTTTTGATTGCTTAATCTACTTAATAACTCAACTAAGTAAAGAGTGTTTGTTTTTTTCACAAAAAGAAGGGACTGACAGCGAAGCGCTGTCAGTCCCTTCTAGACTGATTACCAGCTATTACAGATTACCTTTCTTCATTTCTTTGACCGCAAAATCAGCTGCTCTGGCTGTTAGAGCCATGTACGTAAGCGATGGATTCACACACGAGGCCGAAGTCATAGCCGCTCCATCTGTATTGAAAACGTTCTTAACACTATGAAGCTGATTATGCGCATTCAACACGGATGTTTTGGGGTCTTTTCCCATGCGGGCGGTTCCCATTTCATGGATACCAATACCCGGATGTTTCGACTCATCATTATAAGCCGTTACATTCTTCAATCCGGCTGCTTCAAGCATCTCAGCGGCATCATTCATCATATCGATGCGCATTTTGCGCTCATTTTCACCATAGGCGGCATCGAACACAATTAACGGCAAGCCCCATTTATCCTTTTGGTCGGGTGAGAGCGTCATCCGGTTGTCGGGATTAGCAATCATTTCGCCAAATCCACCCAAACTCATTGTCCAGGGTCCGGGAGTAGTCAGGCTTTCTTTAAAATCGGCACCAAACCCTTCCTGTCCGTTGCCCCGGTTCCAGCCACCACGGGCAGCACCGCCCTGATAGCCAAAACCACGCACGTAATCGCGTTTGTCGCCCGCCCAGTTACGGTAGCGAGGTACGTATACACCATTAGCCCGACGACCGTAATAATACTGATCCTCCATTCCCTCGAAGGTTCCGGCAGCACCAACAGCCAGGTGATGGTCCATTATGTTACGACCCAGTTGATCTGATTCATTACCCATTCCATTGGGGAATCGGCTCGACTTGGAATTCATCAGGATAGATGTGCTGGCAAATGCTGACGCATTCAGGAAGATAATTTTGGCAAAATATTCCCGAACCTCTTTGGTATTCTGGTCAATGACCCGCACACCGGTAGCCTTGCTTTTTTTCTCATCGAACAGTACTTCCGATACAATCGAGTCAGGGCGCAGCGTTAAACGACCCGTTTTGACAGCCGCTGGCATCGTGGCCGACTGCGTGCTGAAATAGGCACCATATGGGCAGCCACGCATACACTGATTTCTGAACTGGCAAGCGGCCCGACCCAGATCGTAGTGCATTTGTTTGGGTTGAGTCAGGTGAGCCGTACGGCCCATTGTGATTGTGCGGGCGGGGAATGCCTTCTCAATCCGTTTTTTTGCTTCCTTCTCCAGGCAGTTCATCTGCATAGGTGGCAGGTAATTACCATCAGGCAACACATCCAGCCCATCCTTGCTACCCGAAATACCAGCGAAGGTTTCAACGTACGTATACCAGGGGGCAAGGTCTTCGTAGCGAATGGGCCAGTCTACACCAATGCCTTCCTTGGCATTGGCCATGAAATCTTCTTTGTTTAAGCGGTAGCTTTGCCGTCCCCACATCAATGAGCGGCCTCCCACGTGGTATCCGCGAATCCAGTCAACTTTTCGTTTTTCCAGATAGGGGTGTTCCTTATCGTTCTCAAAGAAGTGCCGCCACTCTTCATTGGCAGTATATCCAGTGCGCATATTGGCCCAATACTCTTCGGCCGCCATTGTGGTAATCCGCCCCCGGTGCGGAAACTCCCAGGGATTATTGGTTGCTGTCGGGTACCCTTCGATGTGTTTCACATCGCGCCCCCGCTCCAGCATTAGCACTTTCAACCCTTTTTGGGTAAGTTCCTTGGCAGCCCAGCCACCCGAAATACCCGACCCAACGACGATGGCGTCGTAGGTCATATCTTTCTTTGCGTCTATAGTAAGATTCATATTTTATAGGAGTGAGTAACGAGGAATAAGAATGCGACCGCTTTCTCACTCCCTGGTACTGGTACTAACGTTAAATGGCCCACGCTTTTTGTCCGGGTTTCAACGGAACACACCCATCATAACGACCTGGAACGGCAACGTATTCAAGTGCCTGCGTAGCCCCGATTTCAGACGTAAAATAGCCAGTTAGCGTCAAATCTTTTATCATAGAGAAGAAAGGCGTAAAACGTTTTTTAGCATCGGGCATCTGTAAGTCAGCTTGGGCGTTTTCTACTTTAGCCACGGCTTTAGCCGTTGTCATCTGTGAACGGAGTTGCTTATCGTCGGCTTCCAGCTTCTTCATGATTTCGATGCGCTGTGCCGGATCAAGCGACACAAATGCTTTCCCATAAGCATCCTGACTGAGTTTATTCGTCTGAATGAGTCCATTCAGAAAACGTTGTTGATCATCTTCTTTGTAGCAATCCTTCAGGATAATATCAATCACTTCGTTCACCTTGGCCGCTTTAGCACCAGGCGTCGTCGTTGTGGGAATAATCGTATCGGCTAGTTCAGCAACCGTAGCATCCTGATCGGCCGTAAAGAAAAGTGGTTTGCCTGTTAAGGCTCGCTGGGCAGCGGAGTTTTCAAGTTTATCGGCTAGCGCGGCCGACATCACGCCTGGTAATGCCATGCCTGCCCCGGCTATTGTGGCTACCCGCATTAGGGCGTCTCTTCTATTCATATGCGTAGAGCGAATTATGCTTTTATGTAAAACGATATTTAGACTAACAAATATATAAAAATCAATGAATGGATTGTGTAATTAGACGATACAGTTTAAACACCAACTGCACAGCAATGGAGCTTATAATAAGCCGAAGGAGGAGAATGCGTGGGGGGATAACTGCTCTCGCTGCTAATTTTTTGTCCAGCACTGTTGAGGGCAGGCAATCGGCTATACTTCTGACTGGAGCCTGGAAGTTGTGTGAAACTAAGGCCTTACCGCATTTAAGGCTATTCAATTACAACGGTATATGCAGAGAGCGAACCATATGGGTAGTTCAACAAGCAGCTATCAAGAAAATAACGGGCTCCGCCCGTGGCCACCAGAAAAAAAGGGCTACCTGCCACTACTCTCCGCTCCATTCTGATGATAATGGAGCGGAGAGTAGTGGCTGGTTATAAACGATGTACGACCTCACCTAAGGGCGACGCCACTTCCTGTATTCTATTCCTTGTGCCAAACAGTATAAATAGCCAAATAGTAGTTCTTTTTTTTGATACCAGACAGTAATAATGTATAACTCAATGTACTGATAATTGATGCCGACTGGACAAGGTTGGGTGTACCACCAGCAACTGAATAATTTCCTGCCAATGCCGGAATACAAACCAATGCAGATACATGCTCGGTTTTCCTATTTCACGAAAATCATCAATCAAGACCCTTCCCACTGTAGGGTTGGCCGTTTTGATCAAAAACCTCAGGCATGAGTAAATAGAATCCAGTTCAGACTTGCTGAACTCTTTTCCCCATTGTCGGGGACTAACCCCGGGTAATACACACTTAGATGCAGTAAGCGTCTTTACATACTCTTTTAATAGCTCCGTTTGGCTGAAGACAGGATTAATCATTGTGTTTATAGTTGTTGTAATTATTGTAAATTAATAGTTGCTAAAACCTTGCCAACCTGCGAAAATTTCCATTGTATGTAAAAAAAAACAATCCAAGTGTTAATAATGCTCGATTTTCCACCAGCCATTACCAACTCAATTAACTCGCTCTTACCGTATTGACCTACTAAAGCTGTTGCCCAAATAAGTAGCAGATACGTCTGATTACGCCAATATAATAAGTCAATTTTGGCAAAGGTTGTACAGATACTGTACTATAGCATGTGGATAAAACAATTAGCGAGCTTATTTACCCTTCTAACTTGATGAGGTAAGTATGCTGGTTGTTTCTACTACGTAATACGAGAATACAGGATCGTTACCACAGGGTCACTATTTTCATCAAAATTTATTTCTTAGCTATATAAAAAGCACTTACTTGTTTTAACATGTTAACTCAACCAACAACCAACTAGCGATTACGAATTAAAACAGCCTACTACCAACTCATACACCAAACAAAAAAAATCCCGCCTACAGTGCGTAAACGGGCCTTTGGTAGTCCCGACGGGAATCGAACCCATATCAAGCGTTTAGGAAACGCTTATTCTATCCGTTGAACTACGGGACCAATTTTATTTCACTCTAGCCAAACCCTTAGTAAACATTTAAAAAACGCTTCGGTCCGGCGTTCCGGTTCTGTCTATTGAACTAAGGGGCCAAAAAAGGAGCGGTCATTAATGGCCGCTCGCTCCAGAATACAAAATTGCCAAAAATCTACTAACTCGCCAAACCATCGCCGTACTCCGCCGATTCAGAAAGGGGAATGTGAACCCAGTTGGGATAAATCTGATAATGTCTCTCTTTCACCAGATCATATAGCAATTCCCGTAGTTCACTCACATTCTCGCCGGTTTCGGCCGAGATGAAAGTCACGTAGTCCGCTTTTTGGGCAAGATACGTCTTCTTTAGATAGGCTAATGCGGTTTGCTTTCGCACAGCTACCGGAATAACAACATCCTCCTGCGAGTCGATGAAATCATCCTCTTCACCCGAAGGAAGCTGGTCTGTCCATTCATCTTTTGGAACAAACCGATCCATCTTGTTAAATACCAGCACCATTGGCTTATCAGCGGCTTTGATGTCAGCCAGTGTCGAGTTGACGACTTCAATCTGCTCCTCAAAATTAGGGTGCGATACATCCACCACATGAACGAGAATATCAGCTTCCCGAACTTCGTCGAGGGTTGATTTAAATGACTCAATCAACATCGTCGGTAGCTTACGAATGAACCCAACAGTATCTGTTAGCAAAAAGGGAATATTACCCAAGGTTACCTTTCGCACCGTTGAATCGACCGTCGCGAAGAGCCTGTTTTCGGCAAAAACGTCGGTTTTAGCCATCGTTCGCATCAGTGTCGATTTCCCTACGTTAGTATACCCCACAAGAGCGACGCGTACCAGCCGGTCCCGTTCTTTCCGCCGGGTCTGGCTTTGCTTGTCAATTTTGGCGAGTTTTTCTTTCAGAAACGAAATCCGGTCTTTCACAATTCGCCGGTCGGTTTCGAGTTCTTTCTCACCCGGTCCGCGCATACCTACTCCCCCTTTCTGGCTGGTCAAGTGACTCCACATTCGGGTCAGTCGGGGGTACATATACTGGTATTGCGCTAACTCAACCTGCACACGCGACTGGGCGGTTTGTGCCCGCATCGAGAAAATATTCAGGATGAGCAGGCTGCGGTCCAGCACTTTGACATCTTTAAAACTGTCTTCCAGGTTCCGTACCTGCGCGGGTGTCAGGTCATCATCAAAAATGACAGAGTCGACGGGGTTATCGAGAATGAATGTTTGAATTTCTTCCAGTTTGCCTTTGCCCACAAATGTGCGCGTATCGGGCCGGTCCATTTTCTGCGTAAACGCCTGAATCGTCGTGACCCCCGATGTTTCGGCCAGAAATGCTAGTTCGTCCAGGTATTCTTTCGTCTGGTCGGCGGTTTGCTTTTGCGTAATCAGGGCAACGAGTACGGCTGTTTCGGGTGGTTTAGTATTGTCGATCATAAATAGATTTAGGGATAAGGGCGTGCTGGGTTTCAATTTATTGCAAATGAAAACTAACACCCCATGAGATAAATAACGAGGGGCTGTGGGTAAAAGTTTCGGTACAGTAAGCGTGGCTTCAGCGTCTTTCTCCTATACATGAACTGTTTTCCAGCGGCCCCGGCGGAATACAAGAATAGTCAATATAGCCATTAAAACTTCGCTCGTTGCTACCGACCAGAATACGCCGGGCGGTCCCCAGTTGAGAACATGTGCCAACAAGTAAGCAAGCGGTATTTCTACCAGCCAAAAACAAACAATATTGATGAGCGTTGGGGTTCGGGTGTCGCCCGCACCATTAAGCGATTGACTAAGCACCATACCGTAAGCCATGAACAGATAGCCCAAACAAAATATCCGTAAGCCCCGCACGGCCACATCGACCACGCGCGGGATTGTTGTCGAACAGACCCACAATCTGCGTAGCCCCCAGAAAAAAGACAATACCAACGACCGCCAGGAAAATCATGTTGCAGAAGGCCGCCCGCCAGGCTGATGTTTCGGCCCGGTCGGGATAACCAGCCCCTAAATTCTGACCTACCAGCGTTGCGGCTGCATTGGCCATACCCCACGACGGTAGAATGGTAAACACAATTATCCGGATAGCAATAGTGTATCCAGCAACGACTTCGCTGCCGAACGTAGCGAGCAGCCGGGTCAGGAAAATCCAACTGGCGGAGCCGACTAAAAACTGACTGGCACCCCCAACGGCCAAACCGAGCAGATTTCGGATAATACCAACATCGGGTACCATGTCTGTCTGCAACAACTGAATTGCTCCTTTTCGGCGCGATAGGGCAATCAGTTGATAGACAACACCAACCGTCCGACCTGTAGTTGTAGCCACCGCCGACCCCAGCACGCCCATTTCGGGGAATGGTCCTAAACCGAAAATAAACACCGGACAGAGCAGAATATTAACCCCGTTGGCCAGCCACAAAGACCGCATGGCCATGGAGGCATCTCCCGCACCACGCAAACAGCCGCTGAGCGTATACAGCAGAATGATGGCAGGCGAACTAATGAAAATCATCCGGGTAAATCCTACCCCGTTGGCAATTAGTTGCTCATTGCCACCCATTAACCGCAGAATAGTATCGGCGAATAAAAAGCCCGGTACGCCCATGATTACAGCAAGAATAACCGAAACAAGAATCACCTGTCCTACTGCCCTGGCGGCTCCCTGACTGTTCTGCTCGCCCACGCGACGAGCCACAAGTGCGGTAGCCGCCGTACTCAACCCAATAGCAATGGAATAGACCAAGGTTAGTACAGACTCCGTAAGCCCCACCGTAGCAATGGCTTCGGTACTGATTTTTGCCACAAAAAAGACATCCACAACGGCGAACAATGATTCCATAACCATTTCCAGAATCATTGGAACGGATAATAGAAAAATAGCCCGGTTGATACTACCCGAAGTAAAATTGGATTCTGAACCGCGCAAAGCAGCCAGGAATAACCGAATAAATCTGGTCATTTAACACTATAGATATGCCGTAACCGATGGCTACTAGCTCGTAGTATATGAAAGAAAAAGTATTGTGCCAGACAAACCAGCGGTTTGTGGACACTTGAGGGAAAACATAAAACCCGGGGAGGGTTTTTAAGCGAGGAACTTCATGGGCATTTTGGAACCGCCAGCGCGCGTTCATTTAGCGTACAAACTTAGTGGTTAACTCCGTACAAATCCACCTTTTTTTGAGCAACCGGTTTATAAAAATGGGTGTATTAGTCACTTAAGCAGTGTTAGTGGCCTAAAAACATCGCTTTTTGTGGCAAACTATCCAGTAGTCAGGTAGTTTAGAAACTATGCATACGTCCACTTTATTTGTAAACGACCTAGCGGATTTTCTGCAGAAGGAGTTGTCAGTTGACAAATTTCCCAAAACGGAGCAGGGCGGTATCTACTACCCTTCAAAGCGACCAATAAAGCGGGTTGGGTTAGCCCTGGAGCCATTCCCCCAATTGTGCGACTGGGTAGATGAAACGCAGATTGACGCCCTTTGGCTACATCGCCCCTGGAAAATTGACCTGTCTAGCTTGCCCCCCGATTTGGGTATTCTATCCCATCATCTACCCTTCGATGAAGCGCTAACGATGGGGTATAATAGCCGTTTGGCCCGTCAGTTAGGCGTTACTGGTACGCTGCAGCCCATTGGTTATAAGAAGTCGGCCGACGACTCTGGCAAAATCCTACCCCCGCGACCTATTGGCATGCTCATTGACATCAATCCCCAGGAGTTTGACCTTCTACTTGATAGTATTAAAACAATTTTTGATGGGTACGACCGCGCCGAAGCGGGGTATGGCGCTGGCGGATGGCAACCGGATAGTTACCGCGTGGCCGTGGTAGGGGCCATGACTGATGCGCTCGTGCGGGAGGCCGATGAGAAAGGTGCGCACCTGTATTTGACGGGGGCCTACCGAAAAGCGGGTCAGCAGGCGGTTGACGACACGGGTATGGCCGTTATTGCCGCCGGGCATCGCCGAAGTGAGGAATGGGGCATACGGATGCTGGCAGAACTAATTGAGGGACACCTACCGGTTGAGTGTATTGTACATGAGTCAGTTGTAGCAGCCAAGCTGTAAGAGCCGTTTACTCGATAGTTCGGGGGTCATCGGCAATGCGGGTATTGTCATAAAATGTATTCATTAGGGCCATGTCCTCATCAGTAATTGTGAAGTTCAATACATCAAAATTTTCCTGTATCCGTTCACGCTTTACTGATTTTGGTATAGTGACTACTCCATGTTGCAACGACCATCGTATCAAAAGCTGATACGTCGATTTTTCGTATTTATAGGCTAAAGCAACCAGTTTAGGGTCCTCGGCTTTCTGCCCCCGTACCAGAGGAGCGTATCCCTGTGGCTGAATCTTTTTCTGACGACAGTAATCCAGTACCTCAGGAAGATAGCAGTAAGGGCTGTATTCAATCTGATTAACGGCGGGTGTGATAATCGCTTCGGTCAATAATTCATCCAGGTGGTCCGGATAGTGGTTTGAAACACCAATGGCGCGGGCCCGGCCATCCATATAAATCTTTTCGAGTGCCCGCCAGGTTTCGCGTCGATGTTCTTTAATGGGCCAATGAATTAAGTATAAATCCACTACATCCAGACGCAGGCGTTCCAGACTCCGGTTAAATGCCCGTAGGGTTCGGGTGTAGCCTTGATCATCGTTCCAGACTTTAGTTGTAATAAAAACATCGCTCCGGGAGAGGCCGCTTTCCCGAATAGCATCGCCTACTTCACGCTCGTTACCATAAGCAGAAGCAGTATCTACCAATCGACAACCCGATTCGAGTGCCCATTCTACGGCCTGCTGTACCTCGTTGGTCTGTTTTGGGGCATAAACACCAATGCCAAGCAAGGGCATCTGAACATCGTTATTAAGCGTGGTAAAAGGTATTTCCATTCGTACAACACATTTCCTGTTGTTAAGCCAAAAATGAGGTAAGATGTTTTCAGATACTTACATTTTAGTTAGTCACTTTAATCAATCATCGCGTTGTATGTTTACAGACAATTATCCTCGCTATACCCTGTCAGGCTTATGTGGAAACATTTCACACTCCTAAGTCTCAGTGTCTTCACTATGGCGGCTGGCTGGGCTCAGTCAGTTCCATCAACTAAACCAATCCATTACTCCCTCGAAATAGGTGGGTTAGCAACCTCGGCCCCGCAAAACCCTTTCTGGCTACGGGTTAATCAGTACAACACCATTCCATTGGCGGGATCTTTTGGAACAATACGGGCAGGGATACAACGTGATTATCAGCCCAGGTCCGATTCGACACCGAAACGAAAATCACGTTTCGACTGGGGCTTTGGGTTATATACAGTTGCCAATATTGGCCCGACGCCTACCCCCAATAACCCGGCGGTGTTGGTGCCAGATGCCTACCTGAAAGTCCGTTTTGGTATTCTGGAACTCTACGGTGGCAATCGGCGCGAAGTAGCCGGGCTGGGAGACACCCTGCTGACATCTGGTTTTGTTGCCTGGTCGGGCAATGCCATGCCATTCCCCAAAATAGCGCTGCAAACACCCGATTATGTACCAATTGGCTTCACTAAGAAGTTACTGTCTTTCCGGGTTGGATACGCACACGGCTGGTTTTCTGACTCCTATATTAAGGGAAGCTACCTGCATCACAAACAGCTGTATGGCCGGCTTGGAAAGCCCGACTGGCGGTTTCGTTTTTACGCCGGCATAAACCATCAGGTACAGTGGGGGGGGCGGGCCGACTATCTAGTTGGTCGACCAGATTTGGCCGTAGGTGGTAGTTTACCTACTTCTTTTCGGGACTATTTATCCCTGCTGACCGGCCGCTATCCAGATGCTTTCGCAAACGACCGGTTTACAGGTTTTGATGGTACCAATCGGATCGGCAATCACGTTGGCAGTTACGATGCAGCAGTGGAATGGCTGGGAAAACGGCACAACTGGCTACTCTATCACCAGCATATGTACGAGGATGCTTCGGGGCTGGCCCTGCAAAATATACCGGATGGATTGACGGGACTACGTTTTCAGAACCATTCCCCCATCAAATCCCACTTTCGGTTTGAACGGGTTGTACTTGAATGGCTTAGCACCACCAATCAAAGTGGCCCAACCTTCTCCCCAACGGCCCGGTATCAGGGCAATGACAATTATTTTAATAACAGCCAGTATGTAGAGGGATGGTCATACCGGGGGCGTACGATTGGTACGCCGTTCATTATGCCGCGTTCTGACCTGGCTCCGGCGGTAGGGAATGATTTTGGTGCTAACGGTTTCTTTCCCAATAATCGGGTCGTGGCCTGGTATCTGGCAACTATCAGTTCCTTCCGACACGGCCCTACATTAACTACCCGTTTATCTTACAGTCGTAATTTCGGCTCCCATAAACAGCCTTATCCGGAGGTAATTAACCAGTTATCCACCCTCTTAAGCGCCCAGTGGGCCATCAACAAATGGGCGGGAACCTGGTTGACAACTACGGTGGCTCTCGACCAGGGCGAGCTAATGCCTGACGCGATTGGTGGCTACCTCAGCGTGAAGAAAAGATGGTAAATGGGTCATCCATACCCATTTATTCACCATAAATTATTATTTTTAGTGGCTTGAATCCACTAAATGGGGCTACACGTATAAAGAGTGTAACTATGTTTTGATCTATTCCCGAAACGTTTACTATGCGCTTTTTTTACGGAAAAACTCCTCGTATCCTTATCCGCGTGCTGGTAGTCAGCTTACTGCTGTTAGTTAATGCCTGTGACGACCGGCTGACACCAAACCCCGATTTACTACCAGAATCCCCAATTTACGCGTTGAACGATGTCAATCAGTTGATGCGTGTAACCCTGGGCAGTGTGCATGAGCCGATAATACCAATGCGTATAGTCGGCACGAACGTGGAGGCTGGAGAACGGATTATGTCCATTGATTTCCGACCCGCTACCGGGCAGCTTTATGGAGTAAGTAACAAGAGTCGCCTGTTTATAATTAACCCTACCACGGCCCAAGCGCGCCCATTAACCATCAACCCTTTCTCGCCTGGCTTAACGGCTAGTATTGTAGGCATCGATTTCAACCCGGCCTTCGACCGTATTCGGCTAATCGGCACCGATGGACAGGATTGCTGGCTGAATCCGGAAACAGGCGTAGTGGCTACCAAAAACAGCACCAGTAGTAACCAGATGGGCATTATGGTGTCAGAACTGGCCTATACGAATAACCGGGCGGGCGTACTGACAACCGTACTGTACGATATTGATCCGGCTACAGACCGACTTTACATCCAAACGCAACAAGGGAAAAACAACCTAACGGACGTTGGTGCTCTGGGACTGGATATTGCCGGTGCAGCCGGGTTTGATATTACACCCGGTGGCAACGGTCTGGTAGCTGTAACGTTTAACGGTGCTTCCGAGCTTCACCAGGTTAACCTGGCAACGGGCCGACTTCATAAGTTAAGTAACCTGCCTGGAAGCATCATTGGGCTGGCGGCTCCTACAGAGCCCGTTGCTTATGCTGTTGATAGTGATAATAATCTGCTTGTTTTCAATCCAGTAAACCCACTGCCTGTGGCAAAGACAGTTGCGGGGTTGCTGGAAGGTGAACAGATCAATAGTATTGATTTCCGTCCCTCAACAGGGCAGTTATACGCTTTAGGTAGTTCAAATAGACTATACACACTGAATACGGCCAGTGGGATAGCTTCTGCCGTTAGCAAAGTCCCTTTCGATAACCAATTGCCTCCACGTGTTCTTGATTTCCGGTTCACGCCGACATCGGACCGCATCTGGCTTAAAATGGCTGCCGGACAATCATTTCTGTTAAATCCTGACGACGGCACGATTGATAAGGCAGAACAAACATCGAATCAATTCCTGTCAAACCCAATACGACCCGCTTACACCCTACTCCGAACTAACGACTCGACCCGGGTTCATACCGTTAACCTAATAAATGGGTCGTTATCTACAGGTATCCTGTTGTCAGGAAATCCTGTTATTCGTGGTTTCACAACTGGTTTAGCTTGGTGAGTAGTGGATTCAACGGTTAGTTTCCGTTTTTCGCTAGGTAAAAAGCCTGCTTCGTTAGTAACGAAGCAGGCTTTTTACCTAGCGAAAAACAGAAGGCCTTCAGTCTACGAAAACACTTACGCCGTTTCCATTTCCTGTTCCGTCCGACGAGAACGCGAGCGATCCGTTAGACTTATCCGTAGGAGGATTCGTTTTTTTATCCGCATCCAGCGTTCGTACAATTTTGATTCCTTCAGGAAATTCCACTTCTCTTCCTTCGTTTGTTGCTTTTGTTCCTGGGGATCATAAAGCATACCGGTACAAAGGCAGTGCTTACGCTCTGTGCGAGTCAGAATATCGAAGTTAGCGCACGTCTGGCAACCTTTCCAGAAAGACTCATCGCCCGGCAACTCACTGAGTGTGACCGGCTGATAGCCTAAATCCGAATTGATTTTCATCACAGCCAGGCTGGTAGTGATACCAATAATCCGGGCGGTGGGAAACATTTTACGGGACAACTCGAACGCTTTCGCTTTGATGTGCGTCGCAATACCACTCTTGCGGTAATCAGGATGCACAATCAGGCCGGAATTTGCTACGAATTTGCCGTGGTCCCACGTTTCAACGTAGCAGAAGCCAACCCATTCGCCGGTAATGGCCGTGGCAATAATGGCTTTGCCTTCAACCATCTTTTCCATCACATAAATGGGCGAACGCTTGGCAATGCCGGTCCCTCTGGCTTTGGCACTTTCTTCCATTTCGTGGCAGATAGTTTCGGCCAGCCGAAGGTGGTTTTCATTGGCGACCTGAATGATGTATTGGTCGTTAATTAGTTCTGGGGTGATCATTGTCGTTTATTCGGGCGGTTGTGAAGCCGCAAAAACGGAGACAGCGTAATCCGAGCTGATTGGTTGTGAGAAGATAAAACGAAAGAAAAGGCGGAAATAGTTTACCACATAGGCAAACAAAGAGATGTAGTCCTTTCGGACCTAAACCGAAATGGCGTAGTATGGAAGAAAGTCGGTAGGTAAACGAGCTTTGCCATTGGTTTTGCGCTAAACGCGAACAATTTTAGAGAGTTTATCCGGTTTGTGCAATAGGATAACGGTTTTTTTTAGGGATATGTTCGTAATCGTCCGAAACATATTTCCTGATCACCGTGTACTACCTGCCGTCCCGAGATAGACTATAAACGACAAAAAGTATATCCGTGGTTTTTTCCGCCCATACTAATTCCCTCACGCTGGCCCAAAGTCGCCCTTTGCGCTATGGCGTGTTCTTCTACCTATATGTTATGCAGGGTATCCCGTCCGGGTTTTACCTGACAGCATTAACCAACTACTTCACAGCCGAAGGTGTCGGTCCAGACGTAGTCGGGTCGTTCATTGCCATTATTGGATTACCCTGGGCTTTTCAATTTGTTTGGGGGCCGTTAATTGACCGCTTTCAGGGTTCGCCCATGGGTAGGCGAAAACCATGGGTTGTGGGCGCCCAGTTAATGACGTTACTGGCATCTTCGGTACTGCTCTCCGTCCAGAACCCGGTTGCCCAGATTAGTACCCTGGCCTGGTTGTTTTGCCTTCGAAGTCTGTTTGCGGCCATTCAGGACGCCAGCGTGGATGCGATGGCCATTACGGTTATACCGGACGATGAACGCGGACGCGTGAATGCGTTTATGCGGGCGGGCTATCTGGTCGGTACGGGCATTGGGGCGGCTGTATTCGCTATTATCCTGCGCCGGTACGGATTCCACGAGGCCGCACTCGCTCAACTGGGCTTCTTACTAACAGGGGTGCTGTTGATGGCTTTTATTCGGGAAAAGCCCGGTGACCTATTGTGGCCTTCGTTCAACAGGATTACAACAGGTAAACCCACGATGGGTACAGTCAATGACCAGTCTTCTGAACCCGTACCCGATTTCCGCTGGCTATTCACCGAACTATTCCGGGGCCTGCTTGCCCGGCGCAGCCTGTTGCTTTTTGGGGCCATTCTACTGGTCTATACCAGCAACTCTCTGTTTATACGGTCTTACAACTACCATCTGATCAATGAACTTGGCTGGCAGGATACGGATGTGTCAGTACTGACGGGAACATACGGCATGATTCTGGCAACGGTGGTTGCACTAACGGGAGGCTATATAGCCGATCGGTTTGGGCCGCAGCGGCTGTTGATCATTATGCTGGGATTTATTGCCGTTTACCTGCTTGTATTCAACATGAGTTCTACCCTTTGGGGCCATCATTCAGTGGCGCAAAATGGACTGGTAGCGCTGTTTTTCCTGGACCCCGCTGTGAGTGCCGCGGCCATGCCGGTACTAATGGGTATTTGCCGCAAAGGGGTGGAGGGCTCCCAGTTTACGACCTACATGGCCCTGGTTAACCTGTGCGATATTGGGGGCACGTATGTCGCTGGTCGTGCCCTGCTCCTTGTTAAAGCTCCCACCATCGGTCTCTTTGCCGGTGCCCTGGTTCTTGTTGCGATGGTCGTTGCCTGGGTAACTATATGGCATTATCGACGCATTTGGAAAAATGGCAAACCTCCTTCTCTGTCTTAATCAGGCATGGCTGGTAGGACAATTTTAGGTTTTGGTGAGTAGATTGCACCATCGCCCTACGACTCCAATCTACCATGCTGCATCTACGCAAGCTCCTGTACCGTGTACTCGAAACGTCTGCCGGTAAACGCCGGGGCATCAGTCTGGTTTTCAATCTGGTTCTCATTACAATTATTACCCTGAACGCCATTGCCATTGTGCTTCATACCGTGCCCGAGTACAATCAGCGATACGCACAGCTATTTATCGATTTCGAGCTCTTTTCTGTTATTTTTTTCTCCATCGAGTACCTGTTACGGGTCTGGGTTTGTGTGGAGAACGAGAAATACCACCACCCCATTTTAGGGAGACTGCGTTTTATGGTTTCGGCCTCGGCCATTATTGACTTCCTGGCTATTTTTCCCTTCTATTTCTCGTTGTTCGCTACTGATCTGGGCGTGGTTCGCATTTTACGGCTCTTTCGCATTTTCCGGTTATTCCGTATATCCCGTTATTCTCAGGCATTCCGAATGATTCAGCGCGTGGTAGCAGAAAAAAAGGAGGAACTCGTGCTGAGTCTCTCCTTCGTGGTATTTATGCTCATCATCCTCTCCAGCGTGATGTACTTTGTTGAGCACCCGGCTCAACCCGACAAATTCACCAGCATTCCAGCCACCATGTGGTGGGGAATAAGTGCCATGACCACTGTTGGGTACGGTGACATTCTCCCTATTACACCAATTGGTAAGCTATTGGGAGGTATTTCGGCCATCGTCGGTATCGGTCTGTTTGCCTTACCCACGGGTATCCTGGTGTCGGGATTCACGGAGCAGGTACGCACGAGAAAAGACCCATTGAAGCGGATATGCCCGCACTGTGGGCAGGAAATTTAGCCGTATTTCCATTGATTTCCATTGATGACAACGAACCGACATTTGCCTAGTAAAGGGTAGTTCCGGCACGACATTCATTTGAAATCCGCCCCGTCCGTACTAACTTGCGGTATGGAAAATTTTGTGGTTTCGGCCCGCAAGTACCGCCCGGCTACCTTCGATACGGTGGTGGGGCAGGAACACATTACAACGACGCTCAAGAACGCTATCAAGACCAATCACTTAGCGTCGGCGTTCCTGTTCTGCGGGCCACGGGGCGTCGGAAAAACCACCTGTGCCCGCATTCTGGCCAAAACCATCAACTGCCAAAATCTCAATGCTGAAGGCGAAGCCTGCGATACCTGCGAGTCGTGCGTGAGCTTCAATCAGAACGCATCCTTCAATATCCATGAGCTGGATGCCGCTTCCAACAACTCTGTTGAGGACATCCGCAATTTAATTGACCAGGTACGCTATCCGCCCCAGTCGGGCAAGTATAAGATTTATATCATTGACGAGGTACACATGCTCTCGTCGGCGGCTTTCAATGCGTTTCTGAAAACGCTGGAAGAGCCACCTTCCTACGCCATTTTCATTCTGGCCACCACAGAAAAACACAAAATTCTGCCCACAATTCTGTCGCGGTGTCAGATTTTCGATTTCAACCGAATTCAGCCGGGGCACATTGCCGGGCACCTGGCCAGCATTGCCGGGAAAGAAGGCATCGTCGCCGAAGCCGAAGCCCTCGACCTGATTGCCCAGAAAGCCGACGGCGGCCTGCGCGATGCGTTGAGCATGTTCGACCTGAACGTGACCTTTGCCGCCGACCGGGTTATTCGCTATAAAGAGGTGCTGGACAACCTGCACATTCTGGATTACGATTACTATTTCAAACTGACCGATTTACTGCTGGCAGGTAACCTGCCCCAAAGCCTGTTAACAGTCGATGAAATACTGCGTAAGGGTTTCGACGGGCACCAGTTTGTGGTGGGGCTGTGCCGCCATTTCCGGGACTTGCTGGTTTGCAAGGATGCCGCTACCGTTCAGTTGCTTCAGGTAACCGAGAACGTCCGTCGGCAGTACCTCGACCAGTCGGCCCGCGCACCGATGTCGTTTTTACTGTCGGCCCTCAGCCTGGGCGGTCAGTGCGATATGAATTACAAGCAGGCCAAAGACCAGCGGTTGCACACGGAACTGTGGCTGATGAAACTGGCCAACCTGCGCAATTTGCTCAACTGGGAGACCCTGCCCGAACTGCCGCTGAATGGTTTTCACGGTAAAGAGTCGGGGGCTGTCGAGTTGGTCAGTCCCGAAAAAAAAAACGCCAGTCCGAACCCCAGCTCTCCCCAGCCTGATCCTGGACCCCCATTAACCGAAAGCCACCCAATCACCAGTGAACCGATTAACGGCTATGTAGCCAACACCCCCGTATTGGTTGAAAGTCCGGCAGAAGCGTTGCCAGTAGCCGAGATTAACTATCCAGATGCGACCAGTGTAAAAGACATAATGGCGGCAACTGGTACGATTACGACGCAGGGACCAGCTGCTAAACCGACAATCACCCCGCTGCAACGCCCGGCAACCAGCAAACTGCGTTCAACGGTACCGCTAACGTCAGGAGCAATAAAGCAGACGACTCAGGCAGATGATACCCCGGTGATAGCAACTCCGGCGCGCCCAGACAAACCGTTTGATTCAGAGCAATTGCAGGATGTTTGGGTATCGTTTGCCAAAATCCGGCAACGGCAGAACGACTCGGCAACCGAACAGCTGGTACTTAACCGGGAGCTGGTACTGGAGGGAGCCATTATCCGTATCAACCTCGATAATACCCTTCAGGTAGGGTACCTGACCGAACTGAAGCCCGAATTACTGGGGTATTTACGAAATGAACTTCAGAACGGCCAGATTCAACTGGAACACACCGTAACCCAGCAGGAAGTGAAGAAAATGATCTATAGTTCGCAGGATAAATACAACTTCCTGGCCGAGAAAAACCCCGCCCTGCACGAGCTTCGGAAGGTGCTGAACCTGGATGTGGACTATTAAGCAGTCAGCAACGCCTTTTTTACTTTTTCGTAAAAGGCTGGTACTTTCTGGCGCGGGTCTCCCTTACCGAGTGTTTCAATGGGCAGGTAGCCCCGGTAACCCGATTGGCGCACAATCGTCATGATCCTGGCCAAATCGGTTTCAACCTCTTTGCCATCAACGAACATGTTTTCCTTAATTTGCCAGGTGGCCGCATACGGGGCAACGCGGGCAATCTGTTCGTAGGGGTCCCCTATTTTGAAACTGCCAATATCCAGATTGACCGCCAGCCACTCGGAATCGACCCGTTGCAGGATTTCCAGGGTATGGTCAGCAGTCTGGATAAAATCAGCGTGGTTTTGCAGCACAATCATCACGCCCCGTTTAGCGGCATAGTCCGTACATTTCCGAATGGCTTCAACTACCCACCCCGTAACCTCTTCCCTGCGGTAGCCCACCGGTAGTTCTTTACCGGTACCCGAAAAAATTCGGATAACGGGTGCCCCCAGTTTAGCGGCCAGGTCCGTCCATTTCGTTACCAGTGCCACTTCCGCTTCCCGGCGGGCGGGGTCGGGAAGCGTAAAATCATTACGGACACCCGTTCCGCTGATGTCGAGGCCCAGACGAAAGGTTTTTCGTTTAATCTGGTACACGTAACTATCATCCGGGATGGTTGGGTAATTAGGGAAGTAATAGCCGGTTGGGTCAACGGCGTCGAAGCCAATCTCGGCGCAAAGCTTGATTACTTCCTCCAGCGTCATTTGCCCACTCATCAGGGGTTCATTGAACGAATACAGGTTGCAACTCAACCGGAGATGGTCTGATTCCCCCTGCCTTTCTGTTCTGTCGGTTACAGGTAGTTCACTTACACCTGCTATTAGCGGCAAACTGGCTACAGCCGTTTTAAAAAAGGCCCTTCGGTTGGGTTGTAGACTGTCCATTATAGGAATGGTTGTAAGGCTATAAACTAAAATCGGTTTTTCAGTAGACTACCGCAATGTAATGATAGTCAACTGAAAAACCGATTTTAAAAGAAAGGATAAGTGGGTCAATACCCGTCATTCTGAACCAGATATCCTGGCAAGTTAGACGCGCCGTCGATGGCGGTTTGTGGTATGGGGAAAATGCGCTTCTTTACGTCGGCGTTGGTTTTTTCGGTCCAGGTGCTTTCATATTTACCAAAGCGAATCAGGTCCGTCCGGCGCTGGCTTTCCCAATAGAATTCGAACCCGCGCTCACGCAGGAGCAAGTCCAGGTTCATCGTCGTCAAGGCAATCGGAGCGGGCTTGCGGGCGGTGCGGCTGGCCCGGACGGTGTTCACGTCGGCGAGGGCAGCCGCAGCGTCGCCCCCTTTGCGAAGTTTGGCTTCGGCCCGCATCAAATACGCATCGGCGGCCCGGAAAATCACGATGTCGGCATCTCCGAGGTTACGCCCGCTGGTCGACTTCTTGCTGAACTCGTACTTCTCTACCCGGTAGCCCGTATTGTAGTCGCTGCCCGGCACGGTATAGTCGATCTGTTCCGTAAAATTAACCGCCAGCGTAGGTCGGTTGCGGGTCACGTTAAAGAGTTTACCAACCTTAAAGTTGCCGTTGGCACACTTCACAAACGCGCCGTTCACGCGCAACAAACCGTATTGCTGCCCGCGCAAAATGCCCCGATTGATATTGAAATCACTGGCCGACACGCACGAATCGCCCGGATTGGAGTAAACCGATAGGTTTTGCTTGTAAAAACGCGGGTCTACCGCTGGGTCTTTAGTCTCATTGGCCGTTACCCATGATCGGTAGAAATCCGATGTGATGGCCGGTCCGTCGGTACCGTTGGCCGAGGGGAAAGCGGGCAGCGGAAACTGATCGCCGGAGAGCGAAAAATAAGCCAGGCGATTGTGCCCGTTCAGTTCGGCCCGCTGATCGACGGCGAACACGATTTCTTTGTTGGTATGGTTGTCCGAATCGAAGAGCGAGAAATATTCGGGAGCCAGCTGGTACTGCCCGGAGTTGATAATCTTGTCGGTGTATTCGACTACCTTATCCATATCTTCCGGCTTGAAGGTGAGCGACGTGGCGTAGCGGTCACGATATACAGCCGCATTCAAATGCAGCCGGGCCAGCAGACCATAAACCGCGTTTTTACTCAACCGACCGGGATCGGCAACGTTGGTTAAATCCGGTTCGATAGCCAGGAATTCCTTTTTAATGTACTCAACAGCATCGTTTCCTCGCAGAATGGCAGAGGTGGCATTCACATCTTCTTTCACAAACACCAGACCGAACATATCCAGCAGCAGCATGTTATAAAATGCCCGCATCCCCCGCGCTTCGGCTATATATGGTTTGGTTGTTGGGTCATTAAGCGTGGGCAGCGTGGTGAGGGCCGTAATGCTCCGCGAAATGCCCTGCAACGCCAGTAGCCAGGCGTTCCTGACGTTGGGGTCGGTGCTGGTGGTTGTATGCTGATGCAGCGCCAGGTAAATACCGTTATCGCCCCAGTCGGTACCACCCCGGTACGGCAGAATGGCCTCATCGGTCGAGATTTCCTGCAAGGCAAAATACGTCGTGTGGTTATACAAATCCGGTAGTCGGGCATATACCGGAGCCAGGATGCCATCGGCCGCCTGCCGATCCGACAGACCCGATACCGATGCTTCATCCAATACTTTTTCGGCTAAGTTTGTGCAACTACCAAGGAACAATAAGCCAGCCAGAGCCAGCGTGGAAGTCAGTTTCTTTTTCATTAAAATGTCAGATTTAAACCCAGCACAAACGTGCGGGGTTTGGGATAGCTTAGGTAGTCGATGCCATATGACGAGATGCCGTTAACGGTGCGGTCGGTGCTGACTTCGGGATCGTAACCATCGTATTTCGTAATCACGAACAGGTTTTGCCCCGTTGCCGACAACCGGATGCCCTGAATCCAGCGCCCCATACCGATAAGTTTGGGGCTGAGGCTGTAACCCAGCGTGGCATTGTTGAGCCGAAAGAACGAGCCGTTTTTCAGGTAACGACTCGACACCGGAGCCGAGTTATTGACCGACTCATTTGCGTTCTGAATGGCTTCGGGCGTGGTGTTCAGCCCCTTCGAGAGCCTCAGTTTGTAAAAATTGGCGTTGGCCGTATTGTCGTAAATCTTGTTGCCCGACACCCCATTGAAGTTCAGCGACAGGTCGAAGCCTTTCCATGACGTACTGGTGTTAATGTTAAACTGCTTGGTGGGCAGGGCCGAGCCAACCGCAACCCGGTCTTTATCCGTCACAATGCCGTCGCCGTCTGTGTCGCGGAAGGTACTGATACCTTTCTCATCGAAACCCGTAAAGTCTTTCAGGAAGAACGTACCGATAGGCTGCCCGTTGATGTAGCCGTTGATGGTCGCCGACGAAAGTCCCGATCCTGAAGCCGACCCCGACTGAATAACCGAATAGGGCGAGTTACGAACGATGTTGTCGATAAACGTCATGTTGCCACCAATGTCGAAGCGGAAGCCGCTCAAACTGGCATAGCGGTAATTCAGCGTCAGTTCCACCCCCTGGTTCGTGATGGTCATGTCTGGCACATTAGTCCAGAATGTACTGGCGGGCTGCACGGGGTCGGCCGGGATCACTTCGAGCAGAATGTTATTCGATATCTTGTTAAAGTAATCGACTGAGCCGGACAATGCCCCTTTGAACAGCCCAAAATCAAGTCCGATGTTGGTTTGGTTCGATACTTCCCACTGAATATCGGGGTTGGCCAGCCGGGTGTAGGACGTGCCGGCGGGATAGGTGTTACCGTTGTCGAGCGGGTAGCTGGTGGTGGGGCCAACCTGCGAGGTAAACAGAGCCTGCGTAATTTTCGCCGGAATTTCCTGATTGCCGGTGCGCCCATAGCCCGCTCGGAGTTTCAGGTCGGTGAAGGGCCCGTTTTTCAGAAACGCTTCTTCCGAAATCCGCCAGCCGAGCGAGAAAGACGGGAACACACCATATTTGTTGTTAGACCCAAATTTGCTCGAGCCGTCGGCCCGGACGGTTGCCGTAGCGAGGTATTTGTCGCGATACTGGTAGTTGACCCGGCCAAAAAACGACTGGAGTTCATTCTGGATGGCAAAACCGGCGGGTTTGTTATTAGCCAGCGATAAATCCTGCCCCAGACCGGGGTTATAAATAGGCTCGATGGGCGAAATAGGAAACTTGTTGATGCTGAAGTTCCGGCCCTGAATAAAGAACTTCTGGTACGAATGCCCTACCAAAGCCGTCAGGTCATGATTGGTCCTATTCAGCGTGTAGGTCAGGTAGTTCTCCACCAGCGTATTGCGGTTAACGGACGACACCGTCTCAAACCGGCCATCCTGCTGCGGCACCGCACTCGCCAGCGACTGCAAATCCTGCGTGGCCGTCGAATAATCGGCACCGAGATTCAGTTTATAAACCAGCCCGTCGATGATTCTGAACGATGGGCTGACGTTGGCAATAATGCGGGTTGTCGACGCAACGTCTTTCTGCAACGCCAGCGTGGTCAACGGGTTGCCACTCTGGTACTTAAACGGCGTACCATCGGCATCGTAGGCTGGGTAGGTGGGGTTGGCCGCGAGGGCACCACCGACCAAACTACCCGGACTGCCCGGCGCCGAGCCTCCCGACGAGTTGTCGATGGGGGGACGCTGGTTATCCGTGTAGGATGCGTTCAGGTTAACATCCACCGTCAGCCGGTCTTCGAGCAGTTTCTGCGATACGTTGATGCGGCCCGTGTAGCGGTCGAGGTTACTGTTTTTGAGGATACCTTCCTGCCGCTGAACGCCCACCGAACCATAATAGGTTGTTTTGTCGCTGCCCCCGCCAAATGACAGGTTGTAATTTTTGGTGTAGGCCGTACGGGTAATTTCCTTTTGCCAGTCGGTGTTGGCTCCTCTGTCGTCCAGCACCCCGCCCAGGGCTACTACCTGCTTACGGTACTCGTCAGCGGTGAACAACCCCAGTGGGCGGCTCAGGTTCGAGATGCCGATACTGGCCGACGCATTAAGTGTTGCCTTTCCCGATTTGCCCCGTTTGGTTGTAATCAGAATGACGCCATTGGC
Source organism: uncultured Cytophagales bacterium (assembly GCA_963784335.1). Lineage (GTDB taxonomy): Bacteria > Bacteroidota > Bacteroidia > Cytophagales > Spirosomataceae > Spirosoma. Next base: position 51,634 of record CAWARB010000019.1, read on the forward strand.
CCCGCGCGACCCGTAAATAGCCGTTGCCGATGCATCTTTCAAGACGTCGATGCTCTCGATGTCCTGCGGATTCAGGAAGGTGAGCGGATTGGTTGAGCCGCCCGTGCTGGAGTTGTCGAGGGCCAGCCCGTCGAGCACGAACAACGGCGTACTCCCCGTGCGAACGCCCCCTGGACCGCGCACCGTAATCCGCTGCTGGGCACCCGGTTCGCCACTGGCCGAGGTTACATTTACCCCGGCAACTTTGCCCTGGATAAGTTGCTCCGGTGAGTTGATAACGCCCCGGTTGAACTCGGTGCTTTTAATGGATGTAACGGCACCAGTAATATCTTTCTTCTCCGTGCTGCCATATCCGACCACTACCACCTGTGCCAGATCGGAGGCCGACGCAGCCAGGGATACGTTGATGGTACTGCGGGTACCGACCGCTACCTCCTGGGATACAAATCCGATAAACCCGACAACCAGCACCGCATTCCCGTCTGGCACTACGATTTTGTATTCACCATTAGAATCGGTCGTTGTACCTCGTTGAGTCCCTTTCAATACAACACTGGCTCCGGCGAGTCCTTCATTTGTTGCTGCATCGGTAACGCGCCCGCTGACGGTCAAATCAGCCAGCAAGCGATTCTGTTCTGCAACAGCCAGCGAATTGATGGCTAAAAACAAGCAGAGCATCAGGCTCCATTTTCTTATAAATGGAGGGGGAAATAAGTAAAGAAATACCATATCAGTGGGGGGATTGTTAATGGATACAAAACTCTCTCATTCGGCCAACCAATAAACTCCGTTTCCTAAGCTTAACAGAATCTTAAAACGCTACTATTTTTTTTGCAAAATAGCAACATTTTTTAGGATTGTAGAGGATTGACTAAGAGGATTTTTTGTGGCAGTTGCTGGCGGTACGGGCCGCCTAAATCAGCTACTAAGCTCTCCACTACTACAGTACCAAACTGGCTGGCGTAAAGCAGTCAATGTTAGCGAAATGTGAAGCGTTTTGTACAACGGGTAAAGGAAGTGCTCAAAGGAAGGTCAATACGCCCTCGCTTCACGTAGTAACGATTTATACTGAGCAATGGATAGCACTTTCTTGTAATACATATCGGCCTTCTTCCGGTTGTTGGCGCGGGAGGCAATACGCGCCAGACCCGCGTAAGCAAAGGCCTGATATTCCTTTGTATAGGTCACATTGACGGGCAATCGGAGAGCCGCTTCGTAAAATTCAGTAGCTTCTTTATCTTTTTTGTCGGCCATCTCTGCCAGCAGACCGGAAAACGTGTTGACCGCCAACGGCACCAGTTTGTCGGGCATCTGTTTCAGCCGCTGTATATAAGGACGGGCTTCGTTATAACGACCCGAAAGCAACAGGGCTTCCGTATAATTCATAGTGAAAAGTGGATTGGCCGGATATTTATCGCTTAAATACTTTGCGTATCCAACGGCTTTCGCGGGATTACTCTCGTACTTGAGCAGGATGTGAGCGAGGTAGTAGTTTGCCACCGTGCGCATGAATACCCCCCGCCGGGTAGCTATGTCCATCTGCAGTAGTCCCTTAGCCATGTTGCCATCCGCGAAAAAGAACATGAATGGCTTCACAATCGGGTGGTCAACCGGATAGCGTTCGACGTAGTAGTTGTAGAGCCCGTTGGTAAAGTAAAAATCAGTGTTTTTATCAGCCAGTTTAAAGCCATTCCTTACGTAATCATACGCCTTTTTGGACTCCGCAACGGCCTTTAGCGATTCGCCCTGGCTATTGTAAACGAAGCCAGGTAACTGTGGCAGGTCAGCATGAAAAAAATCGCTTCCGGGTCGTTCTCATTTTTATCGAGCATGCGCCTGGCCAATTGCATTCCCTGGTCCACGGCCTGCTCGAATTGCGCCGTAGCGGCTTTATTATCCGATAGGGTCAGGTGCTGTAATTCAATCTGCGTAGCCCGCAGAACCGGTCCAACGGGGTGCTGCGGATAGCGTACCTGCAGTTGTTTAATCAGGCCATCAGCTTCCGAAAATTCCAGGTTATAGATATTGTCGAGGATTGTTAGAACCAGTTTCTGCGAAGCCGGGTCATTCATTACCTGCGCCGGAGCCAGCAGTGGCAACAAAAGCCCGAGTAAAACCGGGAAAATACATTTCAGAATAGACAAAGCAGATGACCAGATTTCGTCGTTTGATTCTATACCGTCGGAACTGTACTTTTGTTCGTGGCGTATTATCTAACGAGGGCTTTACGCAAAAGTTTTATTCATGATTCATTACGAGAAATTTGTTTTAGACAATGGGCTGCAGGTGTTTGTTCATGAGGACGCGTCTACGCCCATTGCGGCTGTTAATATTTTATACAACGTTGGCTCCCGCGACGAAGACCCGGCCCAAACAGGTTTTGCCCATTTGTTTGAACACCTGATGTTTGGTGGCTCAAAAAACATCCCCAACTACGACGAACCTTTGCAGAAAGTAGGGGGCGAGAATAATGCTTTTACCAGCCCCGATATTACTAACTATTACATTACCCTCCCCGCGGCTAATCTGGAAACGGCTTTCTGGCTCGAATCAGACCGGATGCTCAGTCTCTCCTTCGATCCGCAGGTGCTTGATGTGCAACAGAAAGTAGTGATAGAGGAGTTTAAACAGCGTTATCTGAACCAACCCTACGGCGACATTTGGCTCAAACTTCGCCCATTGGCTTACCAGCAGCACCCGTACCGCTGGGCAACCATCGGGAAAGATATAAGTCACATCGAAGAAGCTACGCTCGATGATGTGAAGACGTTCTTTTTCAAGTATTATCTGCCCAACAATGCCATTCTGGTCGTTGCGGGGCATGTAACAGTAGAGCAGGTAAAACAGCTGTGCGACAAATGGTTTGCGCTTATACCGGCGGGTGATGCGTATGCGCGCCAACTTCCGCGGGAGCCGGTGCAAACCGAGGCCCGAAAGCTGGAAGTGTCGGCTAATGTTCCCCTGAATGGGTTATACAAAGCGTACCATATGCCGGGTCGTTTTGATGATGGCTTCCCGGCTGCCGACCTGCTGGGAGACATGCTGGGCCGTAGTAAATCGTCCCGATTGTACCAGCAGCTGCTACGGGATAATCCCCTGTTCAGCAGCATCAACGCCTACACTACGGCCTCCGTTGAGCCGGGTCTGCTGGTTGTGCAGGGCAAACTTAATGAAGGTGTATCGCTCGAAGAAGCCGATGCAGCCGTGGAGGCTCTCCTACAGGAGTTTATGGACCAACCGGTGCCAGAAGAGGAACTGGCTAAAGTAAAAAATCAGGCCGAAGCAACGCTGGCTTTTTCTGAAGTGGAGTTACTGAATCGGGCCATGAACCTTGCCTTTGCGGCTAATGCCGGTGACCCAGACCTGGTTAACAAGGAAGCTGAACTGATTCAGGCCGTAACGGCGGATGATGTGCAGGCGATGGCCCGGCAGGTACTCCGCCAGGATAATTGCTCGACGTTGTATTACCGGCGGACCACAGAATCATGAAAATTCGCGTAGGGCAGGGCTATGATGTACATCGGCTCGAAGCAGGTCGACCGTTCTGGCTGGGAGGCATTCAGCTCGACAGTCCGTTTGGACCGGTGGGCCATTCGGACGCGGACGTAGTGTGTCACGTGTTATGCGATGCACTACTGGGAGCGGCCAACATGCGGAACATCGGGTACCATTTTTCGGACAAGGACCCGCGCTGGAAAGGGGTAGATAGTAAAATCCTGCTGGCTGAGGTGCTCCGCATGATTCGGGAAGCAGGTTACGAGGTTTCGAACGTGGATGTAACGGTGGTGTTGCAGGAACCCAAACTCAACCCGCACATCCCGGCCATGAAAACCTGTCTGGCCGGGGTTATGAACCTTCCGGAGGACGACATTTCGATTAAAGCCACCACCTCCGAGCACATTGGTTTTGTGGGTCGGGGGGAAGGCATTGCCGCGCACTGCGTAGCCCTTATTTACCGTTGACTTTTAGTAGGCTAACGAAGGAAGCATCTTCGTTGAGTGCCCAGTGCTGTGTATAACTAAACCGCTGTTAGCGAAGATGCTTCCTCCCGCGCCGGCGTACCGGTCAGCATAACAAAAACTATCTGTGAAGCATCTGATTTACGCCTTCGTCCTGATACTGCCCGGCTTGGTAGCCTGCGGTCAATCGGCACCTGCCAATAAACCCATCGACATGCCCCTTGGCTTTGAGGAATACGACCCTGTGTCTACGCTGAAAGTGCCGGAGCATAAACCAACACGGTCCAAATACCCGTTCATTGATGTGCATAATCATCAGTATCAGATGGATAAAGGCGATTTGAACAAGCTCCTCACCGACATGGACTCGATGAACATGGGCTTGATGGTTAACCTGAGCGGCCGTGGGTTTAGTAGTAATACCGGTGATGCAACCGCCTTTTTCGATAACGCGCTGACGAATATTCAGAAGACTGACCCGAAGCGGCTAGCCTTGTTTACGAATATCAATTTCTCCAGCGTGAACGATAAAGGCTGGACAGCAGAAGCCGTAAAAACGCTTGAAGACGATGTGAAGAAAGGAGCGAAAGGGTTGAAAATTTACAAGAGCCTGGGCTTCAGCGTTAAAGATGACAAAGGAAATCGCGTTCAGGTAGATGACCCGCGTCTTGACCCCATCTGGGCAAAGTGTGGAGAACTGGGCATCCCCGTTTTGATTCACACCGCCGACCCCAAGCCATTTTGGGACCCAATGGATCGGTATAACGAACGGTGGCTCGAACTCAAACTGCACGGTGGCCGCAAGCGGTCTCCTACCAACCCCGTTCCCTGGGACAAACTCATTGCCGAGCAGCATAACGTGTTTCGAAAGCACCCTAAAACGACGTTTATTGCTGCACACATGGGCTGGTATCCTAACGACCTTACCAAGCTGGACAGCCTGATGCAGGTTTTCCCGAATATGAACGTCGAGATTGGCGCCGTAATCGCCGAACTGGGTCGGCAGCCGAGGGCCGGCCGGGCATTTTTCGAGAAGTACCAGGACCGGATTTTATTCGGTAAGGATAGTTGGGTTCCTTCCGAATACGCAACTTACTTCCGCGTGCTGGAAACGAATGACGAGTACTTCCCCTACCACAAAAAATACCACGCGTTCTGGCGCATGTACGGTATGGGCTTACCCGACGAGGTGCTGAAAAAAGTATATTACAAAAACGCGCTGCGTATCATTCCTGGCCTGGATAAAAGCCAGTTTCCAAACTAATTCAATCATGAAAACATCCCTCTTATCCCTTGCCCTGGTATTCTGTCTGTCAGCTGTGTCGGCGCAGGTACTACCCGCCGAAGCCTTCGACCAGCAACTCCGGCAAACGGCCAATCCTCAACTGCTCGATGTCCGGACACCGGGCGAGTTTGGTGGTGGTCACCTGCCCAACGCCCAGAATATTGATTATCGGAACGCAGCCTTTCGCGATAGCCTGACAAGCCTGGACAAAAACAAGCCGGTATTTGTGTACTGCCTGTCGGGTGGGCGGTCGGCACAGGCGGCCGAAGTGTTGCGGAAGGATGGATTTTCTCAGGTTTACGAACTACAGGGTGGCTACCTGAAATGGACGTCGCAACAGAAGCCAGTTGAGGGAGTACCCGCAACATCGTCGGCTAAGGCTACAGCTATGACCTCGAATGAGCTGACAAAGGTACTAGCTTCGAACCAGCTGGTACTGGTCGATTTTTATGCGTCCTGGTGTGCTCCGTGCCAGAAAATGTTACCCATCATGGCGCAGCTTGAAACGAAGTATGCCGGTAAGGTGACCATCGTAAAAGTTGATGCGGATGCCAGCAAAGAGTTGATGCAGGCGTATCAAGTTGACGAAATCCCAACGCTGCTTTTTATAAAGAAGGGCAGTGTGGCAAATAGATTCATTGGCTTTCAAACGCAGGAAACACTGGCAAGCCTGTTTGATGAGAATCTGCGTCAAAAATAGCCTGTGATCTTGTAGAACACGGAGTCTTCCCCTGTTCTATCTTCTGATTATTGGTGTTGCCGATGTTTATTATCTCCGTATGGCCTTGACTGAACCATGAAAATCACGTCCATTACACTTTACCGCTACGACATTCCGCTCAAAGCCCCTGTTACTATCTCGCTGGGTAGCATCGAACACGCCCGGAACATACTGGTTGAGATTCAGACAGATGCGGGTATTACAGGCTGGGGTGAAGGCTCTCCATTCTGGATGATTGTGGGCGAAACACAGGCCTCGGGTCTGGCCGCAGCCGAGGACATGGCCCGGCTCCTGATTGGGGAAAGCCCACTTGCCATCGAACAATGCCTGCATATCCTTATCCGTTATTTGCCCGGACACCCTACAACGCGCTCGGCCTTCGACATGGCCTTGTACGATATAGCCGCCAAAGCGGCTCAAATGCCCCTCTACCAGTTTCTGGGTGGCTCGAAACGACCGCTTATTACCGACGAAACGATTTATATCAACACGCCCGAACGGATGGCTGAGGATGCCCTGCGAATTCAGGCGAAGGGTGCCGAAGCCATAAAAGTAAAACTGGGTACCAACTTCCGGGATGATATTGCCCGCGTCAAAGCCATTCGTGATGCCATCGGCCACGAAACGCCCATCCGCACCGATGCTAATCAGGGCTGGGATGTCGTAACGGCATCGGCCATACTGCGTGACCTTGGTGATTACAACGTTCAGTACTGCGAGCAACCTATCAAACGCCAGAATATGCCGGGCTGCGCCACTTACGTCAGCACTCGTCCGTACCCATTATGGCCGACGAGAGCCTGTTCGATGCTAGCGATGCCCTTCGGCTCATACGCGAAGAAGCGGTTGATTACTTCAACATCAAACTATCCAAAAGCGGGGGCATTTTTGAAGCAATAGCCATCAACGCCATCGCCGAAGCGGCTGGTGTTCCCTGTATGATTGGCTGCATGTCGGAATCTAGGCTGGGCTTGACGGCCAATGCCCATTTCGCAGCCGCCCGCCAGAACGTACGTTTCTGTGATTTAGATGGTTGCTTTGAGCATGCCCTTGACCCCGTTCAGGGCGGTATTCGATACGATGGTTATCAGATCGAACTACCCGAAACGCCCGGTATCGGAGCGGAAGTAGATTCAGCCTTTTTAAGAAATAGGCCAGCGAAGACTGTTGCCTGACATCATGCTCACCATTACCACCGTTCAATCCGAAGCTGATGTACTCGGCATTCTCGCATTACAACAGGCTAACCTTCGTAAAAATATACCGGCTCACGTTCAGGCCGAGCAGGGTTTTGTGACGGTGGAGCATGACCCGCAGGTCCTGAGTCGAATGAATCAGGCGGCACCAAGTATTATTGCCAAAGATTATGATACCGTAGTTGGTTACGCGCTGACCATGCTTCCTGAGTTTGGAGCCGATGTGCCTGAACTGCTACCCCTGTTCACCCTGATTGAGTCCCTGACTTATCAGGAAAAACCAATTCGTGATTACCCGTTTTACGTGATGGGGCAGGTCTGCGTCGCTGAAGGCTACCGGGGGCAGCAGGTGTTCGACCGGATGTTTCAGCATCACTACGAGGTGTATGGCAATCGTTTCCAGCTACTTATAACGGATATATCAGCCAACAATACTCGCTCGTTACGAGCACACAAACGGGTAGGATTTGAGCCAGTTCATGAATTTCATGACCCGACTATTGGCGAAACCTGGGTAATTGTTTTGTGGGACTGGAAGAAAGGATTTTAGCGTACCAATGTGCCTGCAGGGAAGACAATGTTTCTATAATGGCTTCCGTTTTTTGGTTAACCAATAGGAAAAGCAACAAAGTAAGAAAGCCTCTAACTCGCTGTGAATTAGAGGCTTTCTTACTTTGTTGGCGGTCCGGACGGGACTCGAACCCGCGACCCCCTGCGTGACAGGCAGGTATTCTAACCAACTGAACTACCGAACCATCTTTCGGATAACGTTGCCGTTTTCTTAATCGTGGCACAAAAGTATGGCATCGCACTCTTCTTTGCAAGCAGGTAGCAAAAAAAATATGCATATCACGTAAAGGGGGCATTGCTTTAGTAATCGAGCCATCAAACAAACGTATTACCCTACCCGCATTTTTGTACTTTGCAAGTATACTTGCATCATTTCAGGGCATACCATCATGAGGCTGCGCTTTTTTCTTCTTGCCTATCTTTTTAGCTGCTCTTTGCCCGCGCTCGCCCAGCAGCGACTTCGGCTAAGCATTGTTGTGCGCGACGGTGTAACGAAAAAGCCTGTTCCTGGTGCCAGTTTATTTATTGCCGAAACGAAATCCGGGTCACGGGCTGATAGCGCCGGGGTTATTTCAATTAGCCATCCTCCGGGCGTATTAACGCTGTATATTTCGGCTGTGGGGTATATTCGGGGACGTGAAACAATTACGCTTGACTTCAATAAACGGGTCGATTATTCACTACAACCCCGATCAACCAATCTTGATGAGGTGGATGTAAGGGCTATCCGCGAGGACAAAAATATCAAAGCGATCCAGATGGGTGAAATTCAACTGAGTATGCCTGAACTGAAACGGATGCCGGTGATACTAGGTGAACCGGATATCCTGAAAGCGCTGTCCCTACAGGCAGGCGTGACGACGGCGGGCGAAGGAGCCGGTGGATTTAACGTTCGGGGGGGTCGGGCCGACCAAAATTTAGTACTTCTCGATGGAGCACCCCTGTTTAACACATCGCACCTACTTGGCTTTTATACTAACGTCAACCCTGATTTTGTGCAGGATGTTAGCCTGAACAAAGGAGCTTTTTCGGCGCAATACGGGGGTCGGGTTTCTTCCCTATTACTAATGAGCAGCCGAAATGGCAATAAAGAAGGATGGCGGGTATCGGGCGGGCTTAGCCCCGTGAGTGCGCGGGTACTGGCAGACGGGCCAGTAAATAAAAAACTGACCTTGCTAGCCGCCGGACGGATTGCCTTTCCCAATTATTTGCTGAAGCTTTTTCCGACCGCAAGTGTAAAAAACAGCCGGGCATTTTTTTACGATGGCAGCCTGAAATTGACTTACACGCCCGATGAACGAAACACCATTTCTCTGTCGGGCTACCAAAGCCAGGATAATTTTCAGTTTCCTGGCGATACGCTCTACGGCTGGAAAACGGGTGTGTTAACGGGGCACTGGAGTTACCTTATCCGGTCTAACCTGCAGGTGAATTTAACAGCGTTGTACAGTGGCTATCACCTCAATGTAGATGGGGTAACACCAGGCCTGACATTCCGCTTCAGATCATTTATTGAGCAGCGCGAAGGGAAAGCGGATCTATTTTACACACTAAATCAAAAGCATAAAATTTACGTGGGCATCAATGCCATTCGATACGACACTCAAACAGGAAATGTGCAGCCAACGGGCGATGACTCCAGTATAAACGCGAAACAAATCAATCCTGAACGGGGTCGGGAATTAGGTGCTTACTTTAATACGGAATGGGAGCTAACGTCTAAAATCAGTTTACAGGCTGGACTCCGGTATTCGGCATTTGTTTCGCTGGGCCCCAAAACGGTGCACCGGTATGCCGAAAACGTACCCACCTCACCGGAAACGGTAGTTGATTCAATACGCTACGGGAAGGGGCAAACGGCACAGACGTATGGTGGACTGGAACCCAGGCTGGCGTTACGCGTACAATTGGCAAAGAACATGGCTTTAAAAGCAAGTGCAGGCCGGACCCGTCAGTACCTCAATCTTATTTCCAATACGACCGCCATTACTCCGCTTGATTTCTGGAAGCTAAGTGACTCTTATATCCCTCCTCAAATTGCCGATCAGGTTTCGGTAGGTTTATTTCAGAACCTTCGGGATAATACGTACGAGTTAAGTGTAGAAGGCTACTATAAGCGTTTACAAAATCAGGTTGAATACAGGTATGGGGCCAATCTGATTCTGAATCCAATGCTCGAAACCGCTCTGGTACCGGCTTCGGGCCGGGCTTATGGCGTGGAGTTTGGTATTAGCAAGAACAAAGGACGACTGACAGGCCAGTTAAATTATACCTACGCCCGCTCACTGATTGCCGTACAGACTCCCTTCGATGAATTGCGTATTAACGCAGGAGCCTACTACCCATCTTATATAGATCGGCCTAATACCCTAAATGCTCAGCTTCGGGTGGCCCTTTCACACAACTGGACGTTTTCTACCAATTTCGTTTATTATACCGGCGTGCCTGCTACTTATCCTGACGGACAATATACTTATAATGGTGAGCCTGTCCAGGATTACTCCCGGCGTAATGCAGACCGTATTCCTGATTACCATCGTCTGGATATAGCTTTCTCGAAAGATACCCGCTACAACAAAGCCCAAAAACGGTACGGTATCTGGACACTGGGAATTTACAATCTCTACGCCCACAAGAATCCTTATTCCATTTATTTCACCCGCCATAATCAGCGAACAGAATCATACAGGCTGTCGGTATTTGGCACCTTAATTCCGTCTGTTGCCTATAATTTTTATTTTTGATTATGTACCGGCTCATCGTTTCCCTACTCTTTCTTGCCATTGTGGTTTCCTGCATTGACAGGGTCGACTTGCCTATTCGTACTGAAGAGCCTCGTTTGGTTGTAGAGGGACAGCTAACGAATGAAGCCCCTCCTTATACAATTCGACTGACGTATACCGGGAAATACGGTGGTGAGAATGGCCAGAACAGCAACGATCAGTACGTGCAGCAGGCACGGGTAATCTTAGCTGATGATCAGGGCCGAGCTGTACAATTTATTTCTATTGGCCAGGGAATTTACCGCACAGTCGATAGTACGTTTCGCGGGCAGGTGGGCCGGACATATGGTTTATCCGTTACGCTCGGTAATGGCAAGCGGTACCTAACAACGCCGGAAAAAATGCCTTCTGTACCGGTCATCGATAGCGTGTCGGCGAGACTGAGCAGGACAACCAGCGCGATCAAACCATTTGTTATCGACTATTCGGTTAACACATCTGATCCCGCAACGGAGAAAAACTATTACCGCTGGACGGGTTACGGTTACACGACCCGGCTTTCGATAGGTGATCCCTGTAGTTTGGGAAGCCCTAGCTTTTGCAACTACCGCTGCTGGACATTGGTTTCTACAAACGATGTCAACGTTTATAATGATGACGCTATCAATGGGAATCCACTCCGAAACCGGTTTGTGTTGCAAGTACCGGTTTATGCTCTTGGGCCACAGTTGGTAGAGATACAGCAATACAGCATGACCCAGGCCAATTATCAGTTCTGGAAGTTATTCCAGCAGCAAAACGCCCGTACCGGCAGCATTTTTGATCCCTTACCCGCACCCGTAACTGGCAATGTAGTCAACGCGGATGACCCCTCCGACCGGGCACGGGGCTACTTTGCGGTAACCTCCATCACGCGAAAACGACTCCGACAGCAGAGCTTCCCCCAAGCCGTTTTTCAGCCAGCGTTGTTAAGCTACATCAGCAGTCAGATCATCCCACCCAGCGATTGCCGGAAAACATATGGGTACGACTCGCCAGTTATTGAGCCAGATGGTTGGTAGGCCTTTTCGCTAAATTACAGGATTTTTGGTAAGGCAGTTATTCCCTCAACCTGAATGGCTCGATAAAATACTTCTGCTCCTTCTGACTGAATCTGAATTTTCCCTTTGGTGAGGGGTACGGCTTTCCCATCGACCAGATGACGGGTGTTTGTTACCTTCATGTTGACTTTACCGTTGAGCACATGAACACAGGTACCACCCAGACAGTAGAGGTCAAGGGTATTCCATTGACCCGATGGTTTTTCGCTGTCTGGACTTTTGATGCACCACCGTCCAGCCGTTGTCTTATCCTGAAATGTTATGGGTGTGGCACCAGGGCGATACACATAACTACCTTTTTCATTTTTCTGCGCGGTAATATCGGCTATTACATCCATCACGCCCCAATAGTCGCCCGTGTCGCCTTCCTGAATCTGAAATTCAAACGATTCCATCCAGAGCATAGGCGTTCCGTGCGGGCCGACACTGTGGTAAAGTAAGCCACTGTCGCGGGGGCGGTCAAGCTTGGGCGGCCATTTTTTCGTTCCCCATTTGAATTCGAGCCGCAGGTGGTAGTTTTCAAAATCAGCCAGGGTATTGATACCCCCGAACGTTTCACCCGATACACGCAGAGCGGGTTTACCATCTTCCTGAACAACTGAAAAGACACGGTTCGGGTCGTTATTCAACCCCAAGGCTACTCCTTTTGGCTGGTCATCTTTCGCATACGGGCGGTCGAGATACGTCTCCCAACCCGTAAAATCTTTTCCATTAAAAAGAGATTGCCAACCAGCCGGACTGGCCGATTGCCCAAAAAGGGAGCCGATACCAAACAGCACTACGTAGACGGTGAAAAGCACTGACTTCATGGAAAAGAACGTTAAAGAGTAAGTTTTAAACCTTTTGTGGCCATTTAGGGGTCACCCAGTTATGACCCGATAAACAACGCACTTAATGTAAATGCAGGAAACAATTTATTATACCCATTCTATCTGAAGTAGGCCTGGAGGCAGGACGCCGGAAAAAGGAGAACGCCAAAAGTGTTGATACCAATAGCTTATGTAATGCCCGAAAGTCTGCATCTGCTATGTGTAATCATCAGGGCTACCATACTTGTTGCTACCAAGTGGATAAGGTTTATCGAGGGTCTTACATCGATTTAGCAAGAGGAGAACTCACTCTAATCAAAACGGGAGCGAATCGCAGTGATTCGCTCCCGTTTTGATTAGAGTGGTTGTAGTTTAAAGTTTCGCCACCGTACTTTAATGCCGCCCCCGTCGTGAATTTGCAGGGCAATAGAGCCATCGGCCTGACCAATCTTCTCATCGTGCATATTCACCATTTCTGTGCCGTTGAGATACGTTTGTACATGATCACCTTCCACCCGGATTCGAAGCGTATTCCAATCGTCGGGTTTTAAAACCGTTTCTTTTTCATCGGGAATCTGTACAAGCCATCCCCGGCCATACGACTCATAGACCCCCCCGTATCATGGTTGGGAGGGGCTACTTCCACCTGCCAGCCGTTCACTTTAGTTCCTTCAATAGTCGAGCGAAAAAACACACCGCTGTTACCATTGGCTTCCTCCTTGAATTCCAGTGTCAGATCAAAATTTTTGTAGAATTTTTCGGTTGCCAGATAACCGTACTTCTTATCAGGGCCACTTTCGCAGATGAGCTCACCATTTTTGACGTACCATTTTTCGGTGCCGTAAATTTTCCACCCTTTCAGGTTTTTACCATTAAACAGATTAATGGTTTTGGTAGGGGCAACAAAGGCGAACACACTGATTATAAGGCAAAAAGCAAGGCAGTATTTCATTAACTATGTATATTTAAGAGTGTCGAGATTAGTAAAATTTACAAGTTTGGCATAATGATGCAAACGGCAGCGGGTACATTTACGGACTGACCGGTATACGTTAGTTTGCCCGTTTTCTGGTCACGTCTGAAAATGGTAATCGTATCGGATTCCTGATTGGCTACGAAGATAAATTCACCCTTGGGATCGATTAGAAAATTACGGGGTGTTTTCCCTTCCGTCGGCTGATCACCCACTTTGGTTAGTTTTCCATCGTTTCCAATGGCAAAAATAGCCAGCGAATTGTAGCCACGGTTCGACTGATAAAGAAACTTACCGGACGGGTCAATATGAATGTCGGCACTCGTATTCTGGCCACTAAAATCGGCGGGTAACGTTTTTACATTATCCTCTATCATCGTTAGTGCCCCCGTTTTGGTATTGCGTGAAAACACGGCCACGGCCGAAGTTATTTCCTCTACCAGATAGGCATATTTACCGGTTGGATGGAAGGTAAAATGGCGCGGCCCCGAACCTGGCTTTACCGTGGCATAGGGTATAGCGGCCGGCTTTACCGTAGCTGCCTTAGAATCAACGGCAAAAATATTGAGCCGGTCGAGACCCAGGTCAGCCACGTATACGAACCGATTGTCGGGTGCCAGTGTAGCCGAGTGAACGTGAGACTTTCTCCTGCCGCTGTGCGTTTGGGCCACTGCCTGCATACTGCACCGTATCCGTTGCCACACCTAATGTGCCATCAGTTTTAATGGGCAGTACTGTCAGGCTGCCACCCCCATAGTTAGAGACGAAGGCAGTTTTGCCGGTGTGATCCACACTGATATGACACGGGCCTGCCCCCATTGATGATTGACTGTTCAGGTAGGTTAGTTTGCCTGTTTTCTTTTCGATAGCGTACGAACTCACACCGCCTGTTTTATCAGCTCCCTCATTGACGGAATATAAGTAGTTACCCGACGGATGGACTGCCAGAAACGATGGACTATTGGCATTTGAAACAGACTGTACCTGCTGCATTGTACCCGCTTTCCGGTCAAACTCGAACACATATATACCTTCACTACCCCGAACTGAATAGGTGCCGACATACATGATTTCTTTGGTAGGCTGAGCCATGGCACCTAAGCTTACATTCAACAAAAGAATAGCAATTGTTTTTTTCATAAAACGCGGATGAGTTAGCTTGATAAGGCAAAAACAGATTAAAACTAATGAGCGAAGGTCAAGTTTTCTCCCTCGAAAATCTGTAAAAATTTAAAGTTTTTTCAAAAAAATAAAGAAATAATGCTATCATAACCGTTATATATGGATGGTAGTAGCAAAACGGTTCGCCAGAATCCCTTAATTTTGCAGTGCGATTCAGTGCGTTTTAGTCTACAAAACGTTTGTTAACCTAATTTTTTCAGTACACGTTATTTTTCCCAAATCAGTATGAAACGAATTTTGATTGTTATTGCCGCTGTAACTATGCTGGCTTCCTGCAATAGTAAAAAGCGCCTGGCCGAAATTAAAACCCTACAGGAAGCCCGTGATAAAGCCGTTGCCTCACTAAACGATTGCGACCAGCGCACGGCTGATCTTCGTACTCAGCTAACGGCAAAAGATACCGACCTGCAAAGCAAGGACTAAACAGGCTTCTGATTTGCAGGCACAGATTGACTACCTCAAAAAAACCAATACGAACCTCCTCGACAGGATGTCGGATTTGTCGATTGTGAGTAAGTCAGGTGCTGAGAGCATCAAGAAGTCACTGGAAACGTTGAACGAGCAGACCAAGTACACGAACAACCTGAATGCGTCTATTCAGCGTAAAGACTCGATGAATCTGGCATTGGTGATGAGCCTGAAACGGTCGCTGGATGACATCAATGACCAGGACGTTCAGGTTGAAGTGAAGAAAGGGTGTCGTTTATGTTTCTCTGTCAGACAAAATGTTGTTCAGATCGGGTAGCTACGAGGTTCTGCCTGCTGCGGAAATCGTGCTGGAGAAAGTAGCGAAGGTGGTCAATGACCATAAAGAGCTCGACATTTTGGTTGAAGGTCATACGGATGCAGTCCCCATCTCAACTTCATCAATCAAAGATAACTGGGACTTAAGTGCACTGCGTGCTACATCGGTCGTGCGAACAATGCAGAACAAATTTGGCGTTGCTCCCGGTCGTTTAACGGCTGGTGGTCGGTCGGAGTTTGCTCCGAAAGATGATAATGCAACCTCTACCGGTCGTCAGCAAAATCGACGGACGGAGATTATCATTACGCCAAAAATGGATCAGTTTTTTAACTTGTTGTCAAGCGGTCAGGCTGGCGGCAGCAAGTAATAGTAACGGAATTGCATAAACGAAGCGGGCCAATCTATATCAGATTGGCCCGCTTCGTTTATGCAATTCAATAGTCTTTATTCCGTAGTTTTTTCCTCGTTTGTTGAACCCGACTCCGATACAATGATTTGGCCCTCATCTGTATGTGCGCGCGCTTCTGTTTGATCGTCAGGCTGATCCATATCCTGCGGTTCTTCATTAATAAAATCGGTAGCCGGTAATACAGATGCCTCTACCGGGTCTGAGCCAAAAGCTGGCAACATACTATCGTTAACGGACTGATCACCAAAAAAACGACGTTGAAAAAACAGGATAAGGCAAACGCCGACAAAAATGCAGGAGTCGGCAATATTGAAAATAGGTGTCGAATAATATTGACCTCCCCAAAGTGGTACCCAGTCGGGAATAAACCCTTCCCAAACGTCCACAAAAACCATATCGATCACCTGCCCATGAAACCAGGGAGTTGGCGACCCATAGGGGGCATTGTTTAGGAAAACCCCGTAAAACGTACTGTCAATTACGTTGCCAACAGCACCGGCCAGAATCATTGCCATTGCCCACAACAGCCCATTAGGGGCGCCCCGTTGAGCCAGCATTACCAGATAGTAGCCAATACCGACCATGGCAAATAACCGAAATACACTCAACAGCAACTTCCCATATTCATGGCCTAACTGCATCCCGAAAGCCATACCCGGATTTAATACGTAATGCAGTTTGAGCCAGTCACCAACGATTTTGACCTGCCCCGCAAAGCCGGGAGCCATATAGAAATGAACGGCCAGTTTCACACTTTGGTCAAGTGCGATTAAAACCAGGGTTAGCAGGAAAAATTTGAAGGGACTTTTCTGAATCATGGTATAAAAATCGGCACACCAGGGTTCCGTTCCGGTATTCCGGTGGGTGTCCGGTCGGGTGTGCTAGTAAAGAGAATTTGCCAGTTATACGTAGGATTTGTTTACTGGCCGCGACCTTATTTCATGTATGAGCGTTCTTAATTAGACCGACAATTTTTCCGGCGCTTCAATTCGTCACTAACCAAATTGAACTCACGGCTGCTCTGTCCGGCAATGGACTTGTTCTCATCAGCTCGCCTAAACAAGTAAGGCATCACGGTGTCAACCGGCCCATAAGGCACGTACTTCGCTACGTTATAGCCCGCATTGGCCAGATTATAGGAGATGTTGTCACTCATACCCAGTAGCTGAGCAAAGTAGATATGCGAGTCACCTGGCTCGATGCCCAACTCCTTCATATGCTCCATACAATACTCACAGCTTTCTTCATTATGCGTACCCAGGCATATGGATATAATGTCCCTGTGTTCCAAACAGAACTCAATAGCCATATTGAAGTCGCGGTCGGTATCTTCTTTTGTAGCCTGAATGGGGTCCTGATACTCTTCCTCGTGCGCTCGCAGCCGTTCTTTTTCCAGGTAGGCACCCCGAACAAGCTTCACACCCAGGTAGTAGCCTTTAGCCTGGGCTTCAGCCGTATCGCGCTGGAGGTGAGCAAAGCTTTCCCAGCGGTACATCTGGTAGGTATTATACACAACAGGTCGCTCATGATTATAGCGATCCATCATTTCATACGCCAGTGTGTCAATGGTATCCTGAATCCAGCTTTCTTCCGCATCTATGAAAATACGCACATTTCGCTCATAAGCACGTCGACACAGTGTGTCAACCCGATGCATGACCCGGTCAAATTCAGCCTTCTGCTCTTTATTCAATGAATCGCCAATCTGTATAGCCTCCAGTAATTCTGTAGAAGCAATACCCGTTACTTTAAAAACGGAGAACGGAATGTCTTTGGATTCACTGGCACGCTCTATGGTACGGAGAATTTCAAGCGTTGTTTCGTCAAAACTTTTTTCGGTATCCTCTCCTTCTACCGAGTAGTCCAGAATTGTACCGACGTGAACATCGTGCAGATTTCGAATCGTTTTTTCACAATCACGGATACTTTCGCCCCCGCAGAATTGGTCAAAAATAGTATTCTTGATGAGCGATTTGATGGGAAGATGCAGTCGTAAGGCAATCTTTATGAAAAAAGTACCTAATTTTACAACCCATCCCTTATTCATCAACGCAAATAACCAGTAAGTTTTTCGGAGTTTAAAGTCCGACTGGCTTGAGAAAGCAATGGAAGTGTCCTCAAATGAAACGGGTTTTACGTTAGTAAAGCCTTGGACTGCCTCCGGCATTAGATTACTTCGGTTCGACATATCAGTGCTCCGTTTGGGCGGTGCTACGTACATAGCGTAAATTTGTGTCGGCAAAGACGACCGAAATATAGAACGAAAATTCGGTCTGACGATTAATTTACCGCCACAGCTCGTTTTAGTAAACTGAAAACTGTTTTAGATAAAATGAGGGAACCGGCTTGAAAAACAGCCAATTCCCTCTGCAAAGATACCATAATTTTAACTTGAAAGTTCCCCATAGAGTAGTAGGATTACTCGTAGAATAAGTATCTAATATATGAAAGTTGAATTAGCTGTAGAGCCGCTTGGGTCGTGGATTGACACCAACGGGAAACCACTGATCATTGCCGGCCCCTGTAGTGCCGAAACGGAAGATCAGTTAGTAGAAACCGCCCGGCAGTTGAAAGACCTGGGAGCCGTGCACGTAATACGGGCGGGTGTGTGGAAGCCCCGCACACGGCCTGGCAGCTTTGAGGGTATGGGCGAGGCAGCCTTGCCCTGGATTCAGCGCGCCAAAGCGGAAACTGGTCTGCCCTTCGCAGTTGAAGTAGCCACACCGGAGCACATCGAACTGGCGTTGAAATATGGAGTGGAT
>CAWARB010000020.1:0-56756 GCA_963784335.1 uncultured Cytophagales bacterium
TCTGGTACAGGTCAATATAATCCGTACCCAGGCGCTTCAGGCTGTTCTCACACTCCTGAATGATGCTGTCTTTGCCTGCATACTTATAAATGTCAATGGCTTTCCCACTGTTGTCTTTGCTGTGCATGGCCAGCTTACCTTTTCCAGGTCCCAGCGCATGCCGTATTTGGTCAGAATCTGCACCTTATCCCGGGGGAGGTCTTTGATGGCTTCACCCACGATTTCCTCACTGAGTCCCTGGCCATATACCGGAGCGGTATCGATGGAGGTTACACCTACATTGTATGACTCCTGAATTGCCTTTACAGCTTCGCTCCGCTCGGTACCACCCCACATCCAGCCCCCGGCTGCCCAGGCACCAAACGTAACGACGGAAACCTCCAGATCTGAATTGCCAATTTTCCTGTATTCCATAAAGTCTAGTGCAAGGCTTGACACAGTTTCTGTTGAGGCTACTGAGAATCAACCAGTAGTCTCAACAAAAGCTGCTCAAAGTTAAGGGCCATAAAGCTGGCCTGTATTAGGGTTTATCCTGAATTATTTGTACGTTTCTCACAATGGCTTCTTCCACTTTCGCAGGATTATGCGAACAGATGTATAAGCCGACAAAGAGCGGACCGGATAAATTGGCCATGGTATGGGCACCAACCATTTGCAGGGCACCCCCTTTCGGGGCAACGCGCATGGTGTATTCATTCCCCTTCCGTTCTACCTGGATGGTATGAACATTTTTTTCAGGACTAAAAATCTCGTCTTCGGGGTCGCGCATGGCCATACCTTTGGTTACCCGCCACTGCAGCACCGTCAGACCGTCGCCATGGGCTACGGCGCTCAGGTGAGACGCATTGTCATCGAGGGATTCGCGGACCATCCAGCCTACTTTGCGGTGCGGGTCCGTACCGCTCCCTACAAACTCAAAATCAGCCGTTACGGTAAAGTCCCCGCTCAACTTTTTGAACAGGTAATGAAACTCGTCGCGCTCAAACCAGATGTTATACCCCGATCCTGTCAGCGTATATTCTTTCGTTTGTTTGTTATTCCGGGCCGAGCCTGCCAGCTTAGGACTACCAACATCCACACTCTGCTGGAAAACGCCAACCATTTTGGCTGGTTTCGAAGCTGCTTATCAGGGCAGTAGCCGCAATAAGGAGCTGCCAGGGCGATTATACGCATAAGTCCTTTGTCGTTAGGATGCATGAATAAGACGGTCCTATTTGTCAACAGGGCTCATGCTGCTCTCGGCGGTGTTGCTGATAAACGCCACCCGCTTGCTATCCGGCGACCACGAGGGGGTATTGATGGTTCCCTGTCCGCCGTAGATGTAGGCAATCACCTTGGGTTGACCCTGCCCTGAAATGGGCAGCAGCCGCAGGTAAACGTGCTTGTAAAACGGGTGTTCGTCAGCCTTTACTTCTTCCTTCAAAAAGGACAGAAACACGATCCACTTGCCATCGGGCGAAATGTGGGGGAACCAGTCCTGAAATTCCCCATTGGTGATGGCCTCTTCTTCGCTGCCGTCGGCTTTCATCCGGTAGAGCTGCATGGTGCCGGTACGGGCGGAGTTGAAATAAATGTACTTCCCGTCGGGGGTATATTCCGGACCATCATCCAGGCCTTTGGCTTCGGTGAGTTGCACTTCTGGGCCACCCGCCGAGGGTACGGTATAAATGTCGTAGTCACCATTGCGGGAGCCCGTAAAGACCAGGTTCTTCCTATCCGGCGACCAGCCGTGCAGGTACGAAGGCCCCTGGGGCGTAATCTGTTTGGGATTACCCCCCGTTACCGGAACGGTGTAGATGATGGAGCCGCCCAGTTCTTTTACGCCACTACTCAGGCCCAGCATCTTCCCATCAAAGGAAAGTACGTGGTCATTGTTATTATTCTTCACCTCACCCGTGTTTAACTGGGTTGGTTGCCCTTTGGCCAGATTAAAGGTGTAGATATTTCCATCGCCATTGTAGAGCAGCGTTTTGCCGTTGGGCATCCAGTTGGGTGCCTGGATAGACTTGGGATGGTTGAAAATAACCTTCCGGTCGCCGGTGGCTACGTCCAGAATTTCCAGGTTGCTGGCCAGATAGTCCCGGTACGGAACCAGGGCATCGGTGGCGGGTACGCTGATGCGTACATCCCGGAAAACGCCCTTCTCCAGCACATCTTTGTTGTGCGAGCCGATAAACAGCCCCACGTATACCTCTTCACCCAGCGGTAAATCAGTCACCTGCTCGGTTACGAAGGGTTCGCCAAATTTGGCTACCCGCATGGTATAGGTGTTGCCTTTGCGCTCCAGCTGGACGACATCGGCATGGGTTAGTTTTGAACGAATTTCTTCGGTGTTGGCACCGGTTGTTTTCCGGTATTGCAGGGAGGTCAGGCCATCGCCATGCGTAACGGCGTTGATATGAGCCGATTTGGGGTCCAGGCTGCTGCGTACCATCCAGCCTACTTTCCGGTGCGGATCGACACCTTTACCCAGTAATTCAGCCCGGGTATACAGAATAAAGTCGCCCTTCATCTGTTTCCAGAGGTAGTGAAACTCATCGTGATCGAACCAGACATTATAGCCCGATCCGGACATGGCATAGGTGCGGTTCTGGGGATTGTAACTGGCAGAGCCGGGCTTCAGCACCGCGCCAATATCGCTGTGGCCGGTAAATATGCCCAGATTTGGATTTTGAGCCAGTGCAGAAAAGCCGATGGCCAGCGTCAGGCTCGTTAAACAGGTCAGAAGAGTTCGTTTTACGTTTATCATTTTTGAAAGGAATCAGAAACGGTCAGGCAATAACCTGAGCATTGGTTCACCTACAAAAGTGACAACTGCGTTATTCTACCATCTACAACGGTGGCCAGACGGCTTATTTGTTCACCTGACCGATACCAAACTGATCCCCGGCGGCTACAGGCTTGCCCCCACTAAAGTGGATTTCGACCATTTTCTCACTCTGTACATCGTTATGCTCCTGATCCTCCAGCGACGCAACGATTTTACGGGTCTTCACATCAATTACATCCCCCGTTGCGGGATATGCATACTTGCCATCCAGGCTAAACGTGATCCAGCCCGGCATGTCCTTGAGCAGGATGGAGGTTTTCTGAACCGGGGGCATCACCGTATTATCGAATACATGCAATGCGATGATTGGCCCCGTCGCACAGCCAGAGCTCTTTCTCATCGGGCGTAAGACCAATGCCGTGGCTTGGGCAACCATGCCGTTTCACTTCACCGATGTTCCAGCCTTCCACCACCACCCGGTGAAGAAATTTACCTGTCACTAAATCGCCGATTTCGAAGCCCAGCAAGCCATTTACATTCACGTAAACAAGCGTTTGTGCTCCATTGATGGTAAAGGGGCGGATGTCGGCGCCAAAGGGTCCCACCTGTTTGGTTACCGTGTGGGTTTTGGTATCGGCCACGTTGAGCATGGTCGATTTAAGTCCGGCCAGGTACACATACTTACCATCGGGTCCGTAAATGGTGTTATGCGCTCCTGAGTTGGTAACGATCTTCTTGATTACATCCCCGGATTTGGCGTCGATAACCGTCCAGAACTCTTTCTCCAGCGAAGGGGCGTAAATGATTTTCCCGTCGGGCGAGATGGAGATGCGGTCCACGCCCCCCTCGTACTGTTTCTCCCACAATGTTTTTTCGGTTACCAGATCAATGCACTGAATAGCTTCCAGGGTGCTGATATAAATGCAGTTGGTGGCTAAACTCACATCTACCCCTTTCACGTTAGAGGGTATGCCCTTTTTCATCATACCACCGGGAGTCTTGATAAATTTCACAAACCGGTGGTTATTATCCATGTCAAACACCTGAATGCCATGCCCGCCATAGCCCAGATAATTACGGATGCCAGGCGTGGCTACATACAAATAGCGCTGTACATTGGGGGCCGTTTTTGATGCAGTGGGCACCGTCGGGTTCAGGTCGGGGGCGGATACCCAGGCAGTGGTGGCCAACAGAAACAGGCCGCCGATTAACAGATAGCGTACGTTTTTATTCATTTTTACCCGATTTAGGAAGGAACAGTCAGACCATATCATTAAGCGCAATCCCTATGCCCCCACTGATTTGACAGTGGTGTAAGCGCAAGTAGGAATTGTGCACAAATAAGGCAAAGCCCCGTTTATTTTACCGTCTCGGCCAACCCAGCGACTAGAAAGCGGAAAATAATGTAGTCCTGCCTGATTTTCATGAACGCAGATTCAAACACCAGTAGCCCCCAGCATTTCACCCACGCTACGGTATCAACTGATTCGTACGTAGTTTAATAAGTCTATGTTGGCTGGTTGTGGTCGATATTGTCCCGGGCGAGTCGAATGACCTAGTATCTGAAATACCAAAGAGCCCCGATCAGAACTGACCGGGGCGCTTTCAGTAAACTGGATCAAATGCCTAATCTGGCTTGATAATTTTCACGGTCTATGACTGACCAGGTATCGTAGTCCGAAGCAACAGCTGACTAACTGGCTGACGACCTATCTCGAAGGTGTGCTGCTCAATCAGACCCGCCCATTCAATTTGATACGAGCCGACGGTCTGGCCACCCATATTGGTCAGGTTAATTCGTAATGGCTGACCGGCCAGCACCCCGCACTTCTACCGATACTTGCCCATGTTCGGCGGGGTTACCCGGCACCCGTACCTGAAGCGGAGCCACCAGTCTCAGAGGCCACCCGCGCACTACTTCCGCTGTGGCAGGCCCCAATCCACTTGTAAGGAAAGCTCACCTCACCCGCCGTACCCTGCTGACTCGCCTTCAGGGTGATGACCGGGTTGTCGGTGTAGAACCGCAACGTGTAGGGGCTGAAGTTCAGGGACCGCATTTTTCGGGTGTTTCAGCGGCTGCATTATAAGCCATTACAGCCAGTTTTTACGCCGGAATATAAACACCGTTAGGGCGGAGGACAGGAACATCATGGCAATGGCAAACGCATAGCCGTATTTCCAGTGCATCTCCGGCATATAGTCGAAGTTCATGCCCCATATACTGGCCAGCAGTGTAGGCGGCAGGAACACCAGGGACACCACGGTGAATATTTTAACAATCCGGTTCTGCTCCAGGTCAATCAGACCGAGGTAGGTGTTTTGCAGAAATTCCAGCCGTTCGAAAATAAAGTTGGTGTGGTCTATCAGGGAGTTGATGTCTTTGATAAGGGTGCGCAGCCGTTGCTGTTCCAGGTCGTTGAACCAGCCGTCGGAGCGAATCATGGACGAGATTACCCGCTGCTTATCTACCACGTTCTCCCGGATTGACATGGTCAGTTCCTGGTAATCGTTGATGTTCAGCAGCATTTCCTTATCCAGGTTAGCATCCAGGTCCAGCATTTTATTGATGGCTTTAATCTCGCCCGACACCATTTCGATCAGGTCCGCATCATAATCAATCCGCGACTCGAAGATGGAAATCATAATCTGTGCGCCGTCGCTGAATACCGCCCGTTTGGACTTAATCCGCTTTACGGTATCGGCAAAGGATTTCAGGTCGGCGTTGCGGTACGTAAAGAGCATATCGTCTTTCAGCAGAAAGCTCACGGGAACGTTGGCGTAGCGATGCTCTGAATCGGGTACCAGAAAATTGGAGTTGGCAATCAAAAAATCATCCTCCTCAATGTAGCGCGAACTACTTTCAATTTCCAGTTGCTCCTGCTGACTCAGGAAATCGACATCGAATTTCTCCTCCACGCTTTTAATTTCAGCCGCCGTTGGATTTTGCAGGTCCACCCAGAGGGTACGGGCAGAGTGGGAAAACGAGTCAATATCCCGGATTTTACGAACGGAGGTTTCGTCCTGCTGAAAGATGCGAATCATACAATGACGAGTAGTTGGTCGAACCGTAAAGTTCGCAGAAAATACGGGCACTGACGAATGCAGGGTTTGTTATTTCCCATCGTGACCGCATTCATCGGTCTGATTAAGCTGTACTCAGTAGCCACTAAGCTACCCCAAAAAAGTGTTTTAGGTCATCAAGCACAAATTAGCGGTCATCCTTGTTATCTATTCAGTCAGCCCGAATCCGGCTGTTTATGCTTTATGTATTCACCCGCTCAGCGTCATACCGATTTAGCCGTGCCTTTTACCGAGCAAGGCGCTTCCTCACCCGAACCCCGGTGCATCGACCTCTGGGAAACAGCACATACGCTTGGTGTTCCAGCCGCTCTGTGGCGACTTCCCGCCCAGCGGAACAAACACCTGATCGTTTCCTTTGATGAGGTACTTCCCCGTGTATCGGCTGATTTTGATGAGTTACCGGCGGGTTTCCTGGTTAGTCCGTTCGACAATCTCGCCCCCCTATCGGATGAAACGAGTCACACAGCCCGCACGCTGTTCATACGCGCCGACATTCAGGCTGTTATGTCGGAAACAAACCAGATTGTAACCACACAGTTCGTATCAACGGCAGGCGACGTTGTCCCTGATTTCACAAAACAGGCTGATCTATTTTGGAAAACACTCAATAGGTCGCCCCGATTCGCCGACCATCCACAAGCGGTTTCAACGCCACCCACCCCCCTGGAGCGATCCGGAAGCGGAGGCTACGTATGTCCGCAACGCAACCGAAGCGGTCGAAGCGATTCAGCGGGGGGAGATGCGAAAAGTTGTCATTTCGCGGACCAAACGGGTGCAATTTGCCGATGCGCCCAATGCCGTTGCTTTGTTCGACAAACTCTGCATAGCGTACCCCAACGCGTTTGTATCGGCGGTTTCTATTCCGGAGTGGGGTCAGATTTGGATTAGTGCTACGCCCGAACGACTGGTGAGCGTGGATGCCGACGGTATTTTCAGAACGGCTTCCCTGGCGGGCACTCAGTCGGCTACCCATCCTGATGGAACGGCTAAACGCCCGGCACAGGCGATGTGGGCGCAGAAAGAGATTGAAGAACAGGCCCTGGTGAGCCGGTATATTATCGAATGTTTCAAGAGGATCCGGTTGCGGGAATACAGCGAAGAAGGCCCAAAAACCATTACGGCCGGGAATCTGATGCACCTCGGCACCTCCTTTACGGTTGATACCCAAGCGGTACGATACCCGCAACTGGGCACGGTGATGCTGAAACTGTTACACCCTACCTCGGCGGTTTGTGGTACCCCCCGCGATGCGGCTTTCACCTTCATCCAGCAACGCGAAACCCACGACCGCGAACTATACAGCGGTTTTCTGGGACCAGTAAATATCGATGCTGATGGTAAAGGACCGGAAACCGGTATTTTTGTTCATATCCGCTGTATGAAGCTGGAAGGCAGGATGGCTACCCTCTACGCCGGTGCCGGGCTAACGGAGGATTCAGAGCCGGAGCGGGAATGGCTGGAAACCGAAATGAAATGCCAGACACTGCTTAAGGTAATGATGAATGATAAATTATAAATGATGAATTATGTTTTGTGAACTCATTCATCATTTATAATTTATCATTCTTTTAAGCTCCTTCGGCGGGGTCGCTGGGTGCGCGGGAACCCTCTTCTGTCATACGGTCACCGGCTTCGCTGGCGGCCGACGATTGGGTATCAGCATCGGGTGCGGTACCTTCCGTCACGGCGTCTTCAGTCGTGACGTACTAACTCGTCTTCGGGATCGGTACTCTCTTCTGCGTTTTTCATAAGTAATGGTTTTGCTAAAGGGTAATCAGCTAGTGTTCGATCCCGTTGACTCCACGAAAAGGAATATACTATAAACTGTCGTCGTCGTCTAAATCATCGTCGATGTCATCCTCGTCCAACTCTTCGTCGATAGCATCGTCACTGAACTCTTCGTCGATGTCGTCAATGTCATCGGCTCCGTATCCACTGGCGGCTCCTGAACCCAAATCGTCGAATTCGGCCCCATCATTGTCGAAGTCATCTTCATCATCATCCAGAGCGGCTGTTTCTGGATCGGGGTTGAGCATCAGCACGTCTTCGTCCTGATCAAACGTTGGCTGGTAAATCATGGCTGAAAGGTAGTATAATTGGTTTGATCGTCATAACTCGGCTGTTTCCCGGAAGGTTTAGCCTGCGTCAAAACTAATGGAAATAGGTATTCAGTGAAAGTAAGCGAAACAAATTAATGGTTATTTTATTCATTAATCATTCCGGTATCAGGTCGTTTTCTTTCGTGCCTGTCACCTCCCTGCTCTCTTCACCTTTGCAATCAGGCAGTTGACACCGCATTACCGAACTTCCCTAACCATTCACCAGGAAATCACTGGCCCCACGGGCTTCTTTTTCCATGAAAAATTATCAACTACGCCGACTGGCCAACCAGCCTATTCTGAAAACAAGCGACGTAAAACCAGCTATAGACGGTTTTGCGGTACTGGGGGCTTTCAACCCGGCAGCCTGTCTTTTTGGCGATGAAATTATACTGTTAGTGCGCATAGCCGAAGCCCCAACCCCAAAAGTGGGTCAGTTAGCGATTCCCCTGCTGGTGGAGCAGGATGGCGTACCAACCCTCACCGTCTACTACCTTCCCGAACCAACGCACCCCTACGATCCGCGAGTTGTTACCATCGAAGGAAAAACTTACCTAACGTCGATGAGCCACCTTCGTTTGGCGCGCAGCCGGGATGGTATTCACTTCACCATCGACGAGAAACCGTTTCTGTTTCCGGCCCGGATGGACGAGTCATACGGCATAGAAGATGCCCGGATTACCTTTCTGGAAGGCCGGTACTGGATTACCTACACCGCCGTATCGGAACACGGCCCCGGCGTGGGCCTGGCCGTCACGACTGATTTCGTGACCGTTGAGCGGATGGGTCTGATACTGCCTCCACCGAACAAAGACGCAGCCCTTTTCCCGAAAAAGATCAACGGCAACTACTGGTTGCTGCACCGGCCCATGGTATCGGACATTGGCAAACCATCCGTTTGGCTGGCGGAGTCGGAGGATGGGATACACTGGGGTAATCACCGCTTTCTGTTCGGGGGGCGGGCCTTGACGGATGAACGATACGCCTGGGAAGGAGCCAAAATCGGGGCCGGACCCGAACCGATTTTGACGGATGAAGGCTGGCTGGTTTGTTACCACGGGGCCGATGCTACCCACGCCTACGCACTGGCCCTGGCCCTGCTGGATAAAGATGACCCATCTGTTGTTCTGGACCGCTCGGCCTTGCCCCTGCTTACGCCTGAGCTACCCTGGGAGCGCGATGGCTTCTTCCCGAACGTAGTTTTCTCGAACGGCTGGATTCAGTGGCCCGATGGCAGCGACAAGGCTGGGCAAATCTGGGTATATTACGGGGCCGCCGATTCGGGCGTGGGGTTGGCAGAACTGGTTACAGTGCCCGGCCCGTGCTGATTGGCACGAACGAAAGTGGTTATACGGTACCATACCACCCGAAAATTAATTGTGACAACCGCGAAGCTTCAAAACCAGTTAACCGTTTGTAAATCAATTCAGAATCTATGAATAAGAAGCCATTCCTATACGGAGCTGTTCTGCTGGGTGCCGTCGTAGCCGCCGTTATCATCGCCGAAAAGTTCACCAACCGTCCGGAGTCTTATACGCCTGCTCCCGATGCCCCGGCCAGTACGGAGAAAACAATTCGAATTGCGGCCTCGCCCGAACGGGTGTGGGAGGCAATGAGCCAAATTGACCAGTGGGCCAACTGGCAACCGGATATTAGTAAGGCCAAACTAAACGGGCCGCTTCAGGCAGGCTCCACCTTCGACTGGAGTACCAGTGGTATGGCTATCCAGTCAACGCTGCATACGGTTACCCCCCAGGAAACGCTGAGTTGGTCGGGTGAAGCCTTCGGTGCTTTCGCGGTCCACAACTGGCATTTCATCCCCCTCACCGATGGCACAACGGAAGTACGGGTGAACGAAAGCATGGAAGGCTGGCTGGTAAGCGTATTAGGCCCTGTTTTACAGAAAAGTATGGATAAAGCCACTGACCGCTGGCTCCAGGCTCTCAAAGAAGTGGCCGAAGCAAAGTAAGCTCTTATCTCTGCCAGGCTGATTTAACAGCTGTTCTTACGGAACCTTTCCAACGTGAGGGGGTTATATATGCAACAATGTTGCATATATAACCCCCTCATTCTAGTTAACCTGGTTTACAGATGGATACACAAACAGCGTATGATGTTGTCATAGTGGGTGGAAGCATGGCCGGACTGAGTGCCGCCCTGGTACTGGGTCGGTCGTCACGCAGCGTGCTGGTGGTCGATAGTGGCAAGCCCTGCAATCGCCAAACCCACCACTCGCACAACTTTATAACACGTGACGGCGAAACACCGGCCCAGCTTACCAAACTTGCCCGCGAGCAGGCCCTCGCTTACCAGACAGTACACTACCTGAACGGTCGGGTGAACACGCTGTCGAAAAATGCCGCCGACTTCGACCTGACTACCGACAGCCAAATCCGTATCAAGGCTCGTAAAGTGTTATTAGCCACTGGCCTGGAAGACATCATGCCCCCTATTGACGGCTTTGCCGAAAGCTGGGGTATATCGGTGTTGCATTGCCCCTACTGCCACGGCTACGAGGTACGCAATCAGCCATTAGGCGTATTGATAACCGGCGAGCATACGGTTGATTACGTGGGCTTAATCCACCACTGGAGTCAAAACCTCACCCTGTTTACCAACGGTACCGGTACACTGGCACCTGACCAACGCAGCGCACTAAACCGGCTCAACGTGCCTATCATAGAAACACCGATTGCCCGGATTAAGCACGAACATGGCTTGATGAACGCCATTATGCTGCAGGATGGTAGACAGGTCGATTTGAGAGCCCTGTTTGCTCCAGTACCCTTCCGGCAGCACTCCGACCTGGCCCAGCAGTCAGGCTGCACACTTACCCCAACCGGGTTGATTCAGGTTACTCTAGTGGGGCAAACTAGTGTACCGGGCCTGTTTGCCGCTGGCGATACCAGTTCGCCAATGCGGCAGCTAGCGGTTGCCAGCGCCAGCGGTGTGGCAGCCGGGGCTGGTATAAATCGGGAACTCGTAACCGAAGAAGTAGCCGCGTACTAATTACCGGACAAGTCGATTTGCCTATTCATGAGTTAATGGCATATCCCTGAAGTCTAACCGGAACATAATAAGCGTACGAATGAAATCTGCCCTAAAAGAACCGCTTTCCAGCCTTTTCCTGCCATAAACTATGGCAAAATAGACTTACGTCAACAGAATAGCGGTGAGTTTACAGCCAGTATTGAAAATTGATGAGTAATTTAGTGGTTTGGTAAGCCTCAATCTCACTCATCAATGACTCGTTTGTATCAAATTCTTCTCGCGCTGCTCGTTTCAACGTCGCTTTTTGCGCAAACTCAGAAACGGCCGCTCAACGCATCCGACTATGACCGCTGGCAAGCGGTACGATCCGAAAAAATCTCCGACGATGGCCGCTGGGTGGCTTATCAGGTTGACCCGCAGGAAGGCGATGGTCGCCTGGAAGTGGTCAGCAGCAGTCCGACTGGCACCCCGACGCGCTACGTTTTCCAGCGCGGCTACATGGCGCAGTTTACCCCCGACAGCAAGTTTCTGGTGATGCGCCTGAAAGTGCCAATTGCTGACACCCGGAAGGCTAAACTCAAGAAGAAAAAGCCCGACGAGATGCCGAAAGACAGCATGCTGGCCCTCAATCTGGCAACCGGCAAAACGACGAAACTTCCCAACGTTAAATCGTTTTCGTTCGGAAAAGAGGCTGGCTCCTGGCTGGCCGTGCTTCAGACAAGTCAGGACGAAAAAGAGAAGGTAACCGCCAAAACACCGGCTCAGTCGAAGAGTGATACCCTCACCCCAACGCCCGTCGTTTCAACCACAACGGTAGCTACCCGGAAGGGACCGATAAAAAAAATCAAGGGCGATAATATGACGTTGCTCAATCTGGCTGATGGCACCCGGAAAACAGTCCGGTACGTGTCCAATATGGTGATGTCCGACAATGGCAAAGCCGTTTTTTACAGCCGGGAATCAGCCATCGACTCGCTGAAAGCGGGCGCGAACGCCGTGCCGGGGGTATTTCTGTTCAATACGGAGACGGGTCAGGTAAGTTTGGTCGATACCAGTTCGGCGCGTAAAATTTATAAGGGACTTGGCCATTGATAAAGCAGGGCAAAAACTGGCCTGGATGGCCTCGGCCGATAGTGCCGGGTCCGACGTAAAGGTATTTTCGCTCTATTACAAAAACAGGCTGCCAGCCACTCCGGCTAAAGGCAAACGCGCCAAAGCAACAGCCCCCGAATCTCCGTTCACTATTATTGCCGATACCACAACGGCGGCCCTGCCCAAAGGCTGGTCGGTGAACGAGTTTCGCGAACCGAAGTTTGCCGACGATGGCAGCCGGCTTTACTTCTCTACCTCCCCCATTCCGCCAAAACCGACGAAAGATACCCTGACGCCCGATGACGAGAAGGTACGAATGGACATCTGGACCTGGACCGATAGCCGGTTACAACCCATGCAGCAAAAGCGGCTCAAGGAAGAAAAGGAGCGTGGGTTTCTGGCCATGTATGACTTAAAGTCCGGCAAAATAATTCCGTTGGCCAACCGGGAAATTCCGACGGTTGCCTTTGATCCCGAAGTGACAACGCGCTATGTACTGGGACTGAGCGACCTGCCCTACCAGGTGCAATCATCCTGGGACCCCGGCCACACGGACTTGTACCTGATTGATACCCAGACGGGTGATAAAAAACGCATTGCCCGTGATGTGATGGCGTCACAACCGAAACTATCGCCCGGTGGACAGTATGCCTACTGGTTCGATGAGGCCGATTCACTCTGGCGGGCGTGGGATGTGGCCGCGGGCAAACACATCGACCTGACCCGTGGCTTACCCAGTAAGTTTTTCGACGAGGAGCACGATACACCCAGCCTTCCCGGCTCCTACGGTTCGGCGGGCTGGACTACCGGCGACCGCTACGTCTGGATTTATGACCGCTATGACATCTGGCAGATTGACCCCACCGGCAAAGAGAAACCCGTAAACCTGACCGCTGGCTGGGGACGCAAAAACAACGTCCGGCTTCGTCGCGCTGAACTGGACGAGGATAACACACGCGGCCGTCTGAGCACCGAAAAAGCCATTGACCCCAAAGCCGCCCTGTTCCTGACCGGCATCTGGGAGAGTGATAAATCGACCGGAATCTTAAAAAGTACCCACGGGCTGTCGGCACTAGCGCCTACGGTGCTGAAGCAAAGCAACCACCAGTACTCCGGCCTGAGCAAAGCTAAAAATGCGCCGACCATGACTTTTTACCGGGGTAATTTTCAGGAACCAATCAACTTGTTCAGTACAGACACGACTCTCGCCAATCCAAAACAACTCACCAAAGCCAATCCACAGCAGGACAGCATTCGCTGGGGGAGCGTGGAGCTGGTGAAGTGGACCGGCACCAACGGTACTAAACTGGAAGGACTGCTCTACAAACCCGAAGGATTCGACCCCGCAAAGAAATACCCGATGCTGACGTACTTCTACGAGCGCAACGTAGAGACGCTGAATAATTACCGGGCACCGGCACCCAGCCGGTCTACCATTAATATTCCGTACTGCGTATCGAATGGTTACCTGGTTTTCGTACCCGATATTGTGTACACCGTGGGGCAGCCGGGACCCGATGCGTACGACTGTATTGTACCGGGCGTATTGAGTCTGCTGGACCGGGGGTTTGTTGACCGTAACCGGCTGGGCATTCAGGGCCAAAGCTGGGGCGGGTACCAGACGGCGTTTATCATTACCCGTACCAATCTGTTCCGGGCGGCCGAAGCAGGTGCGCCCGTAGCCAACATGACTTCAGCCTACGGTGGTATCCGGGGCGAAACGGGCATGGTGCGCCAGTTTCAGTACGAAAAAACGCAGAGCCGGATTGGGGGTACACTTTGGGAAAAGCCAATGAACTACATCGAAAACTCACCCCTTTTCTATGCGGATCGGATAGAAACACCCCTGATGATTATGAGTAACGATGCCGACGGAGCCGTACCGCATCAGCAGGGCATCGAGCTATTTACGGGGTTACGCCGGTTGAATAAACCCGTATGGATGGTGGTATACAACGGCGAAGCCCACAACCTGGTGGGGCGGCACAATGCCAAGGATTTGAGCATTCGGATGTATCAGTTCTTCGATCACTACCTCAAGGATGCGCCGGAGCCCGTCTGGATGAAAGATGGCCGCTCTGCCGTGGAGAAAGACCGGGGCGAAATGAAGTATGGCGTATCGGACAAATAGCCGATAGCTAAATAGATAAAGGATACCAGGCCCTACTGGAAAAGGCGCAAGACAGCTAGTCTGTATCTTGCGCCTTTTCCAGTAGGGCCTGCCAAATTTGACTAACTATGTTCTACCGATTATCCCTTGCCACACTAACCAGTCTGTTGCTGTTTTTTGGTTGCAAAACAGCCAAACTTCCTGCGACTAAAACGCTGCCTACCGCGAGTATCTCGAAGGAAGGTTTTCTCGATTGCTTTTCGCCGGGCACCAGCCTGAACGGGCAGGCCGTCTGGTGTGAAGCGTCGGCGGTGGCATTCGATGGCAAAAATGTACTCTTTGCTAATGATAAAGACATGCCCGCCGGTTTGAGTCCGGTGTTCATGAAAACACCGGCTACCCTGGGCGACTCGACACCACCGCCGTCGTACCTGACGGAGCCCGTTTTTTCGGCAGCTCATAAATACGAAGATTTTGCCCAGACGCCCAACCGGCGTTTTGTATTACTCACCACCGCCTTCGACCGGGTAAAACCCAACAGTCATGACTGGGACGGATACAACACGATTCTGTACTGGCGCACCGGCGACGAACAACACCCGCACGTACTGGCTCCCGACGACACCAGCCGAACCTCGATGGGGTATCGGCAACAGCTTGCCCGGGTATTGGCCAACGATGAATTTCCGGGCGAGATGCCGTATTTCAAGGTGGAAGGGCTGGCTGCTACTGACCGTCAGTTGCTGTTCGGAATCCGGGAAGTAGGCAAAGACTACAAGGATTTCAACTATCGGGCACAGCTGGTCAGTGTCTCCTATCGGATTGATAAAACGGCGAATGGCGAACGAATCCGGCTGGAGAACGACTGGAAGGTTATCAACGACTTCGTGATTGCCAAAGCCGATACCACATTACCGCAACCGCTGGGTTTGTCCAGTCTGGAATATGACCCCACCCGTCAGCTCGTCTGGATGCTTACCTCACAGGAAGTCGACAACCAGCTGGATACTTATATATGGGCCGCGCCCCTCAGCGATGTGTACGCCGGTAAGCCCTTTGCCCTCATCCGGGATTCGCAGGGCAAACCATTGCACACAGCGGGGCATAAGGCAGAAGACGTTACGCTACTGCCTGATAACCAGCTTCTGTTAATCGCGGATGACGACCGCATGCCAACCACCATTGGCACCCGCACCCGGCAGCCCAATCAGGCCGCGTATATGATTCTGAAACTGAGCCCCGATTGAAATCGGGGTCTGATAAAATTAGCCTCAGCAGAATGAATTTCAGTGAACAGCCGGAGTAAAGTCGGGCAGCGTGAAGGAGTCAGACGTGAGCAGCGTGTTCAGATACTGCGCCACAGCCTCCGCAAAACCGGGCAGGGCACTCAAGTCTACGGACCACAAATCCCGGTTCGCCAGTACCAGGCGGGTAAGTTCGTCACTGTTGGCCGCCGTTTCCCAGGCAGACGCCAACACATCGGCATCCGGGTCGTTGGGGGAATACGAAGCCCCGTTGGCAAAGCCAGCGTACGAGCCATCGTCCGTTTTCTGAACCCGCATAAAATACAGATAACTGGCAAACGCAAAGGCCATGTGTTCCGGAACGATGGTCTGCTGCTGGTACCATTGCTCAAGCAGTCCCACGCAGCGCATGGCAATTTTAGCGGTATAGTTCATGCTGATGGACAGCCATTTATGGTCCAGATTCTCGTTCCGAAAGCGGTCCAGCACGGCATTGGCAAAGGCATGGATTTCGTCCTGCTCAATGGATTTACCCAGACAGGGACTGATT
Source organism: uncultured Cytophagales bacterium (assembly GCA_963784335.1). Classification (GTDB taxonomy): domain Bacteria; phylum Bacteroidota; class Bacteroidia; order Cytophagales; family Spirosomataceae; genus Spirosoma. The sequence continues at coordinate 15,938 of CAWARB010000020.1, forward strand.
TCATCGAACATAATTCCCCGCATGAAGGCCAGAAACTCCGCATCTTTCATAGCTTCTTTCACCGTAACAAATCCCATCAGGTGGGCAACGGAGCAACACAACGTGTGGGGCGCATTGAGTAGCCTTAGTTTAAGCTCCTTGAATTTAGTGATAGATGGCTCAATTTTAACCCCGGCATCAGCCGCTGAAAAGGCCAGTTTCTGCTTAACCCGCTCGTTTCCTTCGATGGCCCACAAGCGGTACGGCTCGGCCATGATCATCAGATCGTCCTGGTAGCCCAATTCGGCTTCCATGCTGGTTTTCAACGCACCCGTAACCACCCCCGGCACAATCCGGTCGACCAGCGAGTTACAAAAATCATTGGCTTCATTAAGCCAGGCTACAAAGGCTGCATTCAGGTTGTTGAATACGGCCAGTTGCTGCACAATTGCCCGCAGTTTATCCCCGTTTTCGGAGATAAGTTCGGTGGGTATAATAACCAGCCCTTTCTCCGGGTCACCGTTAAAAGCCTCATAACGCTGATGCAGCACGGCCAGTAGTTTGGCCGGAAACGACGCCGGTGGTGTGGCGAAGATGGATTCTTCAACGTACTGGATGCCTACCTCCGTGGTGTTGGACACAACCAGACTCAACGCCGGACTTTCTGCTACCGCTAACACCTGTGCCCATTGGGTTGAGGCCGTCAATACCCGGCTGATGGCACAGTTGATAGAAACCTCGTTTACTTCCTGCCCATTTTCAATACCCCGAACCAGCGTGGTATAGCAGTTTTGCTGCCGGTCAAACTCCGTCGTATCGCCCCGTGTTGTGGATTTCACTACCACTACCCGGCCCCGGAAAATCCCCTGCCGGTTAGCTTTTTCGATAAAAAAGAGGGGCAATCCGCGCAGCAATACGCCCGTGCCGAAGAATAAGGCTTTTTCCGGATAATCGAGTACGGCTGGACTGGGGTAATTTTTGGTCGTAAGGTAAGTCATCAATTGTTACGTGTTATCTATCAGGAATTTATCATTGTCTTTTGAACGCATATCATCCTTATGCGATGGCCATACGTTTACTGTGGCAGTTTGAATATCTGCTCCATCAGCACCCATTTTTCGCCGGGTTTTGCGCCCGGTACGGCCTGCTGGAATCCCCACATCAGGTTTTCCCACTCCACCGATTTGGGGTTCTGGTTTATGGCATGCATCCGCTCAAATGAAAAGGTATCATCCACCTCCATAATCATGAACATCCGGTTGCCGAACCGGTAGATCTCCATGGTGGCCACACCCGCATCGTGGATACTCTGATTAATAGTCGGGCCACTGATTTTCGGGCGCATGGTGCCACTTGTATTTTTCAATCAGGGCCGGGTCGTCAATAAGGTCGAGGGCAAGGCAGTAACGTCTCATGCGGTAAGTTAGTTGGACGGTTGACCGCAGGCTAAGCAGCGGTGTCAACAAAAGTTAAGAGTAGCTTTAATCGGTTAAATACCCTGACCCACGGGAGAAATACGTCAGTAAGCAACCCGGATTGATGTACTGTCGCCGAACACTTTTTTCACATCGGTGGCGGTAATACCCGTTTGCCAGACGTACAGGTTTTCGAGTTGTTTCATATGCTTCAGCGTTTCCAGCCCGGCGGGGGTAATTTTTGTACCGTATACGTTCAGGGCGCGCAGGTGGGTTAGGCCCGCAATGCTTTTCAGAAACTCATTGCTGATGGGATTTTTCTCCACCCGCAGTTTTTCGAGATTGCTGAACGTAGCAACGATACTGAGCTGACTATCGGTCAGGTTCAGGTCGGATAGGTTGAGCCAGATAATGTGCCTGGCCAGTGGTTTCAGCACGGCCAGATTGCCCCCCGACTTACCCGCTTTCGGAGTCAGCGTTACATCAAGCATCAGGGGCTGGTGGTTCATCACCCGAATAATAAAGCCTTCCTGCCGGGCCACCGTTATCTGCGCAGTATCGCCCAACGGGGGAATGTTTGGATTGACCGGGTGATTGGCATTACCTGCGTCGGCAACAAGGGCGTCGGTTGGCCCGGCAAAGCCCAGTACGCTCGCCACCATGGGTTGCACATCCTGATAGCCTTTCACATCGGTCAGTTTGATGTTTTCGGCGGCAGCGGCTTTTTCAATCCACCACTTTATGAGGGAAATTTCCGTTTTGGTGAGGGGTGTTTTGCCATCGGTCGGCATGAATTCCTTGTGAGCAGGGTCGAGGGTAATGCGCCGGTATAACTCGCTTTTTGTCAGGTTACCCGCTACTACGACCGGGCCGTGCTTACCTCCTTTCAGCAAATCGCCGTGCGCTTCCAGGCGGAGATTGCCCTTTCAGTTTACCCGCCCCATGGCACTGTACGCACCGTTTCTCCAGCAGGGGCTGCACCACATCCTCGAACACAAAGACCTGCTCTATACTAGCTGGTTTGGGCCGCTCGGTTTTGGTCAGGGTAGCCAGCGAGAGGTAATCGCTGCCGTGCGTCAGGCTACTCCCCTGATGCCCGACATAACTCATCAACCCCAAAACGCCCACGAACGCGATAGAGAAAATCTTTCTGGGCAGAACCCGGTAGCGAGTACCAATCGGGGTGGTCAGGGCGTATAGCACAAGGGTTACCCCGGCTAGCGCAATCCCCGAATATTTGTGATTATCCAGGAGGATAGGGGCATAATCACCCGTGGTAGAAAGCAGCCAGCCCAGCACACAGGCCACCACCGCCGAAACGGCCCCGGCCAGCAAAGCCAGCGGCACCGCAGCCTGCACGTTTCTGTATGTCGGCCAGTATGAAGCCCAGTCCAGCAGAGCTGCCAGCACCAGAAAACCAATGGGCAAATGCACCACCAACGGATGCATTCGCCCAAAAAACGTAGTGATATCTCCTAAAATCATGTCAGGTGCGTTGGCTTCACTACAAACATTTACCCCAGCCTATGTCTTCGCCTGAGCACCAGCCAATCAACTGAATGGGGTAAAGCCACTACCCTTTTACATTCGTAGTACCGTAAGGGCCCCGCTGTGGTCGGGACAATGTGGCGTTGGCTTCTTTATCGTTCAGGAACTGCTCTTTTTCAGGGTTCCATGTCAACTTGCGGCCCAGCTTCATCGCGGTATGAGCGAGCAGACAGGCCGAGCAGGAACGCTGGGCAATTTCTACGTGGCTGATGGTTTGCTTGTCGTTCTGGATGGACTCCAGCCAGTTCCGGTGCTGTTCGGGGCTATCGTACAGATGGATTTCATCGGGGCCAATTACCGAACCCAGAATTTTCTTGTCGCTGGCCTTGAACGCTTCATTTTCTTTGGCTGCCTGGGCTGCGCCGGGGTCAGAAGCCGTAACGCCCACATTACCCCGGGATACGAATATCCAGCCATCGGTACCCTCGAACATCACGCCGTTGGGGTTGTTACCCCCTATTTCCATCACCACCCCGTTCGCATACGTCGCCATGACCAGGAAATTGCCATGCACATTCCATAATCCCGAGCCAGGCAGGGGGAAAGCACCCAGCCCTTCAATTTCGACGGGGCCGGTCAGTTCGGTATCCATTCCCCAGTGGGCTATGTCTACGTGGTGCGATCCCCAGCCCGTAATCATACCCGCGCCAAACTGCTCCAGGCGTAACCAGCCGGGCCGGTCATTGATATTGGTTTGCGAATGCACGCGGTCCAGCGTGTAGTGGACCTCCGGGGTAGAGCCGAGCCACATATCGTAATTAAGGTTCGCCGGTACGGGCATTTTGGCCGTGCTGCCACCAGCGGGGTCGCCGGGCAGACCCACGTACACCTTTTTGAGCTGACCAATCCGGCCATTGCGTACCAGTTCGCAGGTTCGTTTGAACTGCGGCCAGGGCGTGGTAGAACGCTGCTGGCTGCCCAGTTGAAACTTCACCCCTTTCCTGCGCACCGTATCACTGAGCATACGGCCTTCCTGAATGGTGAGGGACGTAGGTTTCTGCATGTAGATGTGTTTGCCCGCTATCGCTGCTTCCATGGCGGGTTGCGCATGCCAGTGGTCGGGTGTGCTGATAATGACCGCGTCGATGTCCTTACGGGCCAGCAACTCCTTGTAATCGTCGAACATCTGCACATCGACGTAGTTGTCCTTACCGGTTTTGTCGGCGTATTTTTTCTCGATCCATTTTTTGCCCATTGCCAGCCGGTTTTTGTCCAGATCGGCCACCGCTATCACGCGGGCAACGTCGTTCTTGAGCACTTCGGGCAGGTCGTGCGTAGAGCCGATCCGCCCAAAGCCAATCTGGCCGATGTTGATTTTATTGCTGGGGGCATTTTTGCCGAACACGCTCGATGGTACAATGGTCGGGAAGCCCGCCGTAGCGATAATACCGGCGGTTCCGGCAGCGGTTGACTTGATAAATGCCCTGCGGCCCTGATCTGTGGTTTCGTCTGTTTTTTTCATGGATTTATCCGTTATTGGTTTCAGGAGTATTAGTCAACATTAGGGCGTATTATTGCCCATGGGAGAATCGTCTACTTTCACATCGCCCGCCACGTACTGCATAGCATCCAGAAAGTACTGCAATAGCTTGGGGCTGTCGAAACTCTGGGCATTGTGCGACGGAGAGGTATAAAAAACCCGCCCTTTGCCGTATCGTTTAATCCAGGAAATGTACTTTACCGGTTCAGGGTTGGCGCCCTTCAGGCCCTCTATCTCGCTGGTAGTAAGGTAAAGCAGGGGCCGAAAATTCTGCTTGCTATAGGCCATATTGAACATGTACGCTTCGTCGACGTGGCTAAAACCCTCCCCCCCGAAAGCCTGTACGAGCGGGTGCTGCGGATTAACGAGTTTAACGTGAAGCATTTGCTGTTTGGGGTGGTAATCGAAGCTGCCGCCCATCATCTCGCTGAATTCGGCCGACTTGTTCTGCATCACAATACCGCCGTGCATCACCATCAATCCACCCCCTTTTCGAACAAAATTCAGCAGACTCTGCTCCAGTTCTTTGGCCCCCGCAATGGTCTGAGCTTCGGTCAGCGATTTATCTTCGCTTAGTTTATCCCGAAACAAATCCCGGTTGGTGCCGATTGAGCAGTTGTTGTTCAGCACAACCACGTCGAAGTTCTTCAGTTTATCCTTTTGGAACAGCATGATATCGTTGCTCTGAACAACCTCGAAGGCACCGCTCTTCTCTCCCAGAATCTCCATAACCGCGTTGGTATGGGGTACTACCCAATGGTTGAAGCCGGTAAACAGCGAAAAGAGCAGCACTTTATGCTTCTTCTTCGCGGGATACGTAGTCTTAGCCGGGGCAATCTGGTTGATTTTTGCCTTCCAGACCTCATCTGCCGCGAAGCTATCCAGGCTCTGCGCCTGAGCGAAGCCACTGAGCAGTACCGTGCAGGCAGTGAGAATGAGTAAGCGATTCTTTTTCATATATAGTATAGCCAGTTTCACCCTTGATTTACTCAACTAAGTTCGAATAATTTGATTACAACGCCTTCCCCATGCACCCGCAACCGCCCGCCTGACGCATCAGGTCAGTATGTCGTGTACCACCTTGCCCTGCACATCGGTCAGGCGGAAGCGCCGACCCTGGCTTTTGAAGGTTAGCCGCTCATGGTCGATACCCAGCAGGTGTAACATCGTGGCCTGAAAATCGTGGACGTGCACCGGATTCTTCGTGATGTTGTAGCTAAAATCATCCGTTTCGCCGTAGCTGATACCGGCCTTTACCCCCGCTCCGGCCATCCACATCGTGAAACAGCGCGGGTGGTGGTCGCGCCCGTAATTCTCTCTGGTCAATTTACCCTGCGAATACACCGTCCGGCCAAACTCACCGCCCCAGATCACGAGCGTATCTTCCAGCAAACCCGTCCGTTTGAGGTCGGTGACGAGGGCTGCGGTAGCCTGATCTACGTTTTTGCACTGGTTTTTGATGCCCCCCGGCAAGCCGCCGTGCTGATCCCAGCCCTGGTGGTACAACTGCACAAACTTCACGTCTTTCTCCAATAGTTTACGGGCCAGCAGGCAGTTGGCCGCGTATGTGCCCGGGTCCCGGCTGTCGGGGCCGTAGAGGTCAAACACTTCGTCGGGTTCGCCCGCTACGCTCATTACGTCCGGCACAGAGGTTTGCATCCGGTAGGCCATTTCGTACTGCGCCATGCGGTTTTCGATTTCGGGGTCGCCAAAATCACTTTGCTGTAAGTCGTTGAGCTGTTTCAGGTAGGTCAGCATCTCCTGCCGGTCGGCACCGTCGTACCCTTCGGGGTTATTCAGAAACAGCACCGGGTCTTTACCCGACCGAAACTGAACGCCCTCGTGGCGCGTGGGCAGAAAACCGCTACCCCACAACCGCGAGTAAAGGGGCTGGCCGTTGCCATTTTTGGAAATCATCGAGATGAACGTCGGCAGGTTCTCATTGTCGGAACCCAGCCCGTAGCTAACCCACGACCCAATAGACGGGCGACCCGGAAGCTGGTTACCCGTCTGAAAAAACGTGATGGCCGGGTCGTGGTTAATCTGCTCGGTATACAGCGACTTGATGATGCACAACTCATCGACCACCTTTGCCGTGTGGGGCAATAGGTCACTCACCCACGTATTCGATTGGCCATACTGACTGAAATTATACACCGACGGAGCAATGGGCAAACTGCTTTGGTTGGCACTCATGCCCGTGAGCCGTTGCCCCTTCCGCACCGAATCGGGTAGTTGCTGACCGAACATGTCAGCCAGTTTTGGTTTGTAGTCGAAGGTTTCAAACTGCGACGGCCCGCCACTCATAAACATATACACCACCCGCTTGGCTTTGGGCGCAAAGTGCGGCAGAGCGCGCAAAATGGCTTCCTGCGTGTCTTCGTTGAGTTCATTGGGGGCGGTGGCAGCAGCCCCGCCAAACAGCCGCTGACTACCGAACAGTGAGCCAGCCGCCAACGCTCCCAAACCCAGGGTGGTTTTGGTCAGAAACCGTCGCCGGTCCAGTCGCTCATTGAGGCTGGCAAACTCCGGCGTGTTGAACCCGGCGTGGCCCGGCCGAAACTCGTTCGTCGTGCTGATGGTCCATAATTTTAGCGTTTCGTAAGGGTTGCGTCGGAGTTCATGATGGTGCTGGCTACTACGGCGTTGGCGGCTACCTGTGCGGCATTGAGCGTACTATCTACTTTGTACTGGCCCGTTGCCAGCCAGCCTTTTGTTTTGCCGGGTGCCTTGCTGAACCGGTTCAGTTGGGCAGCCTGCATGTTTGTCAGCAGGTTTACTTCCGGGCGGGTGGGCCGCCGACCGGTCAGCTTTCGGTAGGTCAGCATGATAGCCTGTTTTTCGTCTTTGTGGCGGGTCATCTGCTCGCCCAATACCTTGGCGGCTTCCACAAACGTAGGGTCGTTGAGCGTGACCAACGCCTGCAACGGCGTATTGGTCTTTTGCCGCCGAACGGTGCAGAAACTCCGCGATGGGGCATCGAACGTGCCCAGTGTAGGATTCGGCACCGAGCGTTTGACCAGCACATAAACGCTTCGTTTGTAGATGATGGACCCGCTGTCGGGTACGTACGTAGCCGAGTTGATGCGCCACAAACCGTCGGGCTGGTAGGGTTTGATGCTGCGCCCACCCACCTCATAATTCATCAGCCCGCTGGCGGCCAGGGCGTTATCCCGCATCATTTCCGCCGACAGTCGGCGGGATGGGCCGCGAGCCAGCAGCCGGTTCTGCGGGTCTTTTTCGAGCAACTCGCGACTGGCGCGGGAGTCCTGCCGGTAGGTGGCCGACATCACCATCATTTTCACCAGCCGCTTCACATTCCAGCCGGGTGATGATGCCCCCCCCGGCGACTCATTATCCCCTTCGCGGAAGGTAATGGCCAGCCAGTCGAGGAGTTTAGGGTGCGAGGGCAGTTCGCCCTGATTGCCAAAATCTTCGGTCGTTTTCACAATGCCGGTACCAAAAAACAGTTGCCAGTATCGGTTGACGGCTACCCGTGCTGTAAGCGGATTATTCGCATCGGTGAGCCACTGCGCCAGTCCGTAGCGGTTCTTAGGCAGGTTTTCCGGAAAGGCAAAAATACGTTCCGGTGTGTTGGGGTACACTTTTTCGCCCGGCGCGTCATAAACACCCCGCTCCAGCACGTAGGTTTGTTTGGGCGTAGCCGACTCCCGCATCACCATCAGTTCCTGTACAGTCTCCGTACTGTCGGCCAGCACGTTGCGGGTTTCCATCAGGCTCTTTCTGGCCAGTAGCGTCGGCTCGTGAACGGCGGAGAAGTAGTACTCACGCAGTATGTTCCGGTCGGTGGGCGTGAGTTGGGCAGGTTGTTTGGTGGCTATGGCAAGCCAGTTGGCCTGTTCGGCCAGAACCGCAATCTCATAAGGCGTGAGTGTTCGGTTATAGACCACAATGTCATCAATCAGGCCATCTTTAAAACCCGTTCCCCGATACCAGCCACCAATTTGCAGACCCGGCTGAGGTTTTACTTTTTTCTCGTCGAAGAGAATGTCTTTGGTGAGCTGATCCATTTTCGTAAACATGGGCTGGTCGGTACCGTTTACGTAGAGCCGCAGCCCGGTCGCTTTGCCCGACCCATCGGACGTAATAGTAAGTTGCAGCCACTGGTCGCGGGGAACGAGCCGGGTCGTAATTTTGGTGATGGCGTTGGCTGGTGCCACGTGCGCCATGCTGAGTTCCAGTTTGCCGTTTCGCAGGTATACGTGGTAGCCCCGGAAGTTGTAGAGCCGTTCGGCCTGGCATTTATGAAACAGTACGCCCTCTTTCATGTCCTTCGGAATAGATACCCAAAGCCCCACGGTGAACGGCGCTGATTTCCTGAAAATACCGACCTTACCGAGGTCCAGCCAGGCATCGCCGTTAAGTTTCAGGCCCAACCCGTGGTGGCCGGTAACCCAGTGTTCCGGTTCTTTGCCGGTTTCTCGTTTGGTCTGGGCCGTATCCCTGCGGTTGACTTCGTTGATTAGCTGTTTCCCCTCGAAACTGTACCGAGCCATGAGTCCCTTTCTGGGAAAATTATCCCCTTCCAACACCGCATAGTCACCCTTGTTCAGCCACTGGGTAAAGTCTGCCGCTCCCTGCTGCCTGGCTGGCCGAAACCCGTGCGTTCTGCTGACTGATTTTGGTCTGGATAAAGCGCGTCAACTGCTCCTGCTTTTTGGTAGGCAGTAACAGGGTAGGCGAAGGCATGGCATCATCCCAGGAAATTTGCCCGGCCTCTTCCACGTTGTTAAAAAAGCTGGATAACTGGTAATAGTTCTTTTGCGAAACAGGGTCGTATTTATGGTCGTGGCAACGGGCGCACCCCACCGACAGGCCCAGAAAGGCATCCCCCAGGGTATTAGTACGGTCTAAAACATACTCGCGCTGAAACTCTTCCTCCACAATCCCTCCCTCCAGATTCTGCTGGTGATTACGGTTGAAAGCTGTCGCAATCAGCATGGCTTTTGTGGGCTTTGCCCCATCCTTGCCCGGCCTTTCTGGCCCGGCCCTCGTGGCTCGACATCAGGTCGCCTGCCAACTGATGGTGGATGAACTGGTCGTAGGGCTGATTTTTATTGAATGCGTTGATGACCCAGTCGCGGTAGGGTGACATGTCGCGCAGTCGGTCTACGGTGTAACCGTGCGAATCAGCAAAGCGAGCAAGGTCGAGCCAGTCGGCGGCCATGCGTTCGCCGTAGTGGGGCGATTGCAGCAACCTGTCCACTACTTTCTCGTAGGCGTTTTCGCGCTTATCGGCCACAAATGCATCAATTTCTGCCAGTGTGGGTGGCAGGCCGGTGAGGTCGAGCGTTACCCGTCGAATGAGGAGTTCGGGGCTGGCCTGGGGGACCGGACGTAGTTTTTTCTCGGCCAGTTTGGCCGCCACAAAATTGTCGATGGGGTTTACGGCCCAGTCTTCATTGTCGATGGACGGGATTTTTGGCCGCTCGGGTTTTACGAATGCCCAGTGGGGTTTGTACTCGGCTCCTTCCTGAATCCATTTGACCAGCACCGCTTTGTCATAGGCGGTCAAACTCAGGTGCGATTCGGGCGTGGGCATCATCACATCGGGGTCGGTGGAGAGGATGCGCCGGAACACCTCGCTGTTTTTCAGACTACCGGGGTCAATGGCTACTTTGCCGGGGCTTTCGGGCAGGTCGTCGTAGGCGTTACTGGCCAGGTCCAGCCGCAGACCCGCCTTCTGTTTGGCTTTATCCGGACCATGACAGGCGAAGCACTTATCCGATAATATGGGTTTTACGTGCTGATTATAGTCCAACTCGGCGGGCAGCAACGTCATGGCGCTGTTCACCTCCTGGGGAAGGTCAGGCTGACAACCGACTATCCCCAAAAGAGCTAACCCGTACAAAAAGCCCACGTAGCGCATCCCAACTTGTTTGATTGATCTTAACAAAGATAAAGCACAACAAATTACGGGAATTATATAATTCTACCTTTTTCGCCCTGGCGTTCTTGTACTATTGGGTGTTACGCCTACTGAAACCTGGTCACAGCACCAATAGGCCAATTCATTCCACTGTTCAGTAGAATAGGGTCAAGCCAGAACTTCAGCTGACCGGATAAATTGGCCGGGGCAGCATCAAAAGGCCAAACCATTAGCAGGCGGTTTGGCCTTTTACCTATTTAACATATCTACTTGATTGTCCCCTATTGACTCAATCCTCGATTGCCTCGATACCAAGTTGCTTCAGTCGCTCCAGATGCTCCTTCATTGTTCCAATTTTTTCGGGGGAGTGCCCTTCCCAATCCATAACCTCACTACAGATACGAAGGGGATTACGGGAGCGGTATGATTTAGTTGGATTGCCCGGAAATTTCTTGTCCGTCAGATTAGGGTCATCGTCAATTGGACCAGTCGGCTCTACTATATAAATTCGACCCGGTCCTTCGCCCAGAGCGAGTTCAGCTCCCCAGACAGCCGCATCCAGCGTGGCGGTTAGATAAACATAAGATGCGTTCTTCTGCTTACCATAGTTTGACTTAAACCCGGGCTCAATCAGGTCTCCTGGCTTCAAATTGGCCTTTGTGCCATGATAAAACGGCTGCGAACTCGGTTCGTAGATAGTGTCCATCACCTTGTTCTCACTTCTGCCTGCTTCCATTATCGTCAGTTGCTTACCAATGCATTTTGTGGAGTTCCTGTAAGCTTAAGTGCAGAGTCGGTCTCCGCTTCGCCTGCCTTTACAAACCGCCCAGGAATCGTTGGCCTGTTACGCGCGTTTGTAAGAGCGGCTTCAGGACTAGGCGAACCAATCCTGATGTTCCTTCACAAAATTCTTATTCTTTAGCAGAACGGGCGGAAAGGCAATCCTAAAACCCAATCTTCCCCTTTCGGCCGTTTGGCTTCTGTTCGGCGGCCCAGTCGCGCATTTCAGCGAGTTCTTTCTCGAAACCACCAGATAAAATGGGGAAACGACACCAGGAACGGGGGTCGAGGTTATGGTCATCCAGGTGAAAACTGGGCGCATACCGTTCGCGTTTCCACTGGTTACGGCTCCACAGTTTAAAAAACCGCTCCACCCAGCCAGCCAGTTTGTCCCGGTCGTAAGCGGTGGCGTACCGAACCGATACCAGTTTGAGCACCTCCACCGGCGGCTGCTTGTCGCGAATGGCGGCCTCTTCAATGGAGTTCAGCACATCGTAGGGCATCAGGTCCTCCTCGTCGGTCTGCTTTCTGTGCAGCGGCCGCAGCTCCGCCGTAGGCTGTAAGTTGTTAACGGCTTTTAGTCCCTTCACCTTGATTAGCTCATCATCCGTAACCGGCGTCGTCACTTCGCCCGTCCGGTCGGCCGGGGTCGGCTCATTTTTAACGTTCAGGCCAACGGTTTCCAGCCATCGCAACCATTTTCGCAGAAAATGCTTATCGATGCCCGTAATCGGCGAAATACTCCCCGCAGTGTCGCCATCCATGGTAGCGTAGCCAACAGCCGCTTCCGAGCGGTTGGAGGTGCTGAGCAACAGAGCATTATTGATATTGGCCAGCATCCAGATACCCGGAGCCCGTACCCGTGCCTGAATGTTCTGTAAGGCCACATCGTCGGTTTCCCACGTCAGTTCCCGCCCCAGTTGCCCCTCAATCAGCCCCCGGTAGGTTTCCACCAGGCCGTTGATGTTGATAGACAGAAAGGTGGCCCCGATGTCGTCAGCGAGTTCTTTGGCCGAATTGAAGGTATCGTCGGACGAATTTTCGGTGCCCTGATACATGACGGTCAGTAGTTTGCCAAGCATTTCTTCGGGCGATTTACAGGACTGGATGGCTTTGATGTGCCCCAGTTTTTTCTTCACGCCGTCGAGGCCGATATTCTGCACCGCCATTCGAATCATCAGAAAAACCAGTGCCGCAATGGACGATGAATCAGCCCCCCCACTGAGGGATAGTACATACCCGTGCGAGCGACTTTTTCGCAGGTAATCGAACAGTCCCAGGGCCACCGCCCGCGCAAATTCTTCTTCTTTCAGGTACCCGCCCCGCTCCCAGGCTTCGAGTTCGGCCTTCTGGATAACGGGCGCGATCTCAGGCCAGTCGAACCGCTCCGATACGCGTAAATTGGGATACACCAGCGCGAGATTAGCCCGATTCTGAGTTTGATTCAGACGGGTCAATTCCACGTCGACCACTGCCGGAACGATCAGAAAGTCTTCGTAGCTAAGCCGGTTCCCCGACACCAGCAATTCGCCGTTGGAGGCCACCATGGCATCGCCGTCGTAAATCATCCGGCCCGCTTCGTTACCCAGCATGTTCGTATACACGTAGCTCACCCCAAACGACCGGGACGCGTCGACCACAAACCGTTCCCGCACCTGCGATTTCAAAAAGGCAAAATGGCTGGCCGTTGGGTTCAGGATAATATCGATACCCCGTTCGTAGAGCATCCGGCCCGGCCGGTTAGCTACCCAGGCGTCTTCGCAGATTTCAAATCCAATCCGAATACCCGACAAATCGAATACTACGTCACCAAACGGGTAGGAGAACTCGCCAACCTTGATTTCGTCGCGCAGGTACGGGTTCCAGGGATGAAACCAGCGCGACTCATAGTGGACACCATTGTTGGCCAGGTATTGCTTCACCGCAAAACCCAGAATCCGCTTGTTCGCTATCAGGCAGGCCACATCGAACGTACGGTTATTGTGGCGCATCGGCAGGCTGACAGCCACAGCAATGTCATTGGTATGCGGGACAATCTCCAGCAGGGATTCAATGGACTGATCCATCGTATTCTGGGCAAAAAAAGCATCCTCGCAGCCATACCCCGAAATGCAGAGTTCGGGCAGACAGAGCAGGCTTACTTCCTGCCGTTGCGCTTCCTCAATAGCACTGATAATATTTTGCTTGTTGTGCTCCCAGGCAAGGGGAATTTGATTCAGAACGCCAGCGGCAATTTTCAGGAGTTTCATGTAGTCAACGAGTAAAAGAGCGAATGAGTGAAAGAGCGAATAAGTACTTCAGTTCTTTAAGGCGACGCCGTTAGATTGTATGTTATCTGGATAACAAAGATGGAGGGGGAAAGGGTTTTATCCGCTATTGTTGCTGACAAACCGAAAAAGGGCTGAATTAGGGTCAAGGGCAGAATTTTACTATGAAGAACCTACCAGCATCCCACTAGTCAGATACCCAGGAGGCTGTTAGCCAGCTAACGGATTGGGCCAGTTGCTTCGCCAATAAACGGCAGCAACTGGCCCAACAACTGGAAGACTTAGCGATTTGATTTTTTGCCCCGATTCCACTGCTATCAACCGCAATCTTCCTGCTACTCCACCTTATAGGCAACCAGGCTATTTTTGTAGAAAGTAGGAACAATCAAGAGTTTTTTCTTTGCGACGTAGTCAATGTCAGCCGAGTTTACTTTTCCGGCCCGGGTGTCCAGTAGTTGCTCTTTGGTCCCATCGGCATTGACATGGAAAATCTGCCCGTTCCAGTCCGACACGAAGTAATTCCCCTTTCCTTCCGGCACAATACCGTCGGTAGCGGCCATGCCATCCGCCAGGGTGGTGATGGCTTTCGTGGCTACATCCACCGACCGCAGGGCACCAATTTTAGCCACTCCCTATCATAAGTTTATCGGTACCAACGGCTAGCAGCCATTGGGTTTGTTGAGTTGTTCGCCCTCCATAAACACCTCCCACTTGTCGTCTTTCAGGCGGTAAATCTTATCGATGCGGCTATCCGACACGTACACCGTGCCATCTTTAGCTATTGTTACGTCGTTTAGGAAGGAACCTTTACCAATCGCGTCCCAGGTCTTTTCAGCCTGCCCCGTTTCGGTGTTGATGGCATTAACCGGTACACATCCGTTACGTAAAGCCGTTTTTTATACAGACCCATTCCTTTGGGTGCGTTCAGGCCCGATGTCCAGCGCAGGTTTTCAATTTTGCCATCGAGGGATACTTTGGAGATAAAACCACTCCCATCGAGTGCGTCTGCCTGTCCGTCCATATTCGCAACGTATAACGTACTACGGCCGTCGTACAGAACGGATTCGGGGGTTCGGAGCGTGGTATCCGTTTCCCAGGCTTTCACGAGTTTCATTGGCTTGGGAGCGGTGGCCGGTGTCAGGGCAATGAAGCTGAAAGCAGCAAGCACGGCGGTTGCCAACAGGTATGTACGTTTCATGGTTTGACTGGTTTTCAATTAGTTCAGCAACTGGTTATGCCGGCAACCGGACAATAAACTGTTGCAGGTTTAAGTAAAAGGGGAAAGGCGGGTTTTCTAACTGCTTAGTCAGCTAGCAAGGCCCGTTTCAACAGCAGCAGGCTTACCTGTTTAAGCTATCAACCCGTCATCGTATCGTCCAGCCGAACCGAAAATAGTGCCTTCGATTTGGCGTAGACATAGACCACGACCACTAGCGTAACCAAACCGCCTAAGGCTACGGATGGCACCGTGCCGAGCAAACTAGCCATCAACCCCGACTCAAACGCACCAATTTCGTTCGATGAACTGACAAAGATGCCATTCACGGCCGCTACCCGACCACGCATGTGATCAGGTGGGAAAATCTGCAAAATCGTTTGCCGGATAATAACGCTGATACTGTCGAATGCCCCCGTCAGGGCAAGCATCACGAGCGACAGATAAAAGTTAGTGGATAGCGCAAAAACGAGGGTAGTCACCCCAAAACCAAGCACGGCCAGCAGCATGTTCCGCCAGGCATTGTGCGTTGGTGGGTGCTTGGTCATGTACGCCATTGTTAGCAAAGCCCCGATGGACGGAGCCGCCCGCAGGAAACCAAGCCCTTCGGCCCCCACTTTTAAAATATCTTCGGCAAAAACCGGCAGGATAGCCACCACGCCCCCGAACAGCACCGAGAACAGATCGAGTGAGATGGCGTAGAACACGATTTTCGTGTCGAATACAAACCGAAATCCTTCCTTCAGGCTCTCCAGAAAATTCTTTGCGGGTTCGTTGTTTACGGGTACGGGCTTGCGCTCAATCAGGGTAAGCAACACGAAACAGATGGCCAGCAGAACGATTACAAAAACCAGCGTATTGTCGAAGCCAAACCAGCTGTACAGAAACCCGGCGATGCCCGGCCCGGCAATGGCCCCGGCCTGCCAGAATGAACTGCTCCAGGTGGCCGAATTGGTATATAGTTCACGGGGCACCAGAAACGGCTTCAGCGAGGAGCTGGCTGGTGAGTAAAATCCTTTGGCCGTACCAATCAGCATAATTGTCCCGTAGATAGTAGCCAGCTGTGTGGTTTGTGAAAGACCGGAAACGATGGACGGCTGAAAGGCCAGGTACAGGATTACGGAGCCAAGCAGGATAACCAGCAGACTCCACTGCAAAATACGTTTCTTATCGCGCCGGTCGGCCAGATGCCCGCCAAAGAGCGAAATGGCAATGAACGGTAGCGCTTCGGCCAGTCCTACCAGACCCAATGCCAGCGGGTTATGCGTCATTTTGTATAATTCGTAACCCAGCGTAACCTCCTGAATCAGCAGCGCAGCCGTGATAAGGAAACTGTTCATGACGAAGTAACGAAAATCGGGAATACGCAACGAAGCAAACGAATCGGAAGGGGTCAGTGGCACCATGCAGACACAAGTCGTATGTTTACGACGAACATTTTTGCCTATTCAACCGAAAACAATGGAATCTCCGTTCCGAGTAAGGGTTAAAATTTGTTGCATCAGCAGCCTGGAAGAAGTCCGGCTAGCCGTCCGGTTTGGTGCCGATGCGCTCGGGCTGGTCGGCCAGATGCCCAGTGGCCCCGGCGTAGTGGGCGATGCTATGGCAGCACACCTGGTGCTAGCCACCCCTCCGCCCGTAGCCGCGTTTATGCTCACCAGCGAAATCACCGCCAGCGGCATCATCGCCCACCAGCAGCGGGTTGGCGCCAATACCATTCAAGTGGTAGATACCGTGCCTGCCGGGACCTACGCTCAACTTCGGGCGGCTTTACCCGCTATAAAGCTGGTGCAGGTCGTCCACGTTATCGACGAACGAAGCATTGACGAAGCACTACAGGTGGTTGAACACGGCATTGATGCGTTGTTGCTGGATTCAGGTAATCCAATGCTTGCCATTAAAGAACTGGGTGGTACGGGCCGCGTGCATAACTGGCAGGTGAGCCGGCAGATTGTATTGCAATCACGGATACCGGTTTTTCTGGCGGGTGGGTTGAGTCCCGACAATGTACAACAGGCATTGGATACTGTGCAGCCCTACGGACTCGACAGTTGTAGTGGTGTTCGCACCAATGGGCACCTGGATGCACACAAACTGGAAGCGTTTATGCGGGTGGTTCAGTGACGGCACGTCAGGGTACAAAAAAAGCCCGCGCTAATCAGCACGGGCTTTCCAGTTAAGGAAAGAGTCCGTTAGGCAACGGTAATCTCCTTCACTGAGTTTTCTTCTTTTGCTTCAACTTTTGGTAGTTCAACCGTCAAAATTCCGTCGGTATAAGCGGCCTTTATTTCGTCGGTGTTCACGTTCTTGGGGAGCCGAAAGCTCCGTTCAAACGAGTTCAGGGAAAACTCCTGACGGGTAAATCTGTCCGCCGTCTCTTCATTTTTCTGCTCAGACTGGTACCCGATCGTGAGGGTATTTTTCTCCACCTGAATTTTCAGGTCTTCTTTTTTCAGGCCGGGAGCGGCCAGTTCGATAATAAATGCCGTTTCGGTCTCTTTTACATTCACGGCTGGTACGACAGGTGCCGTGTTGTACTGCCGATGGATTACCGGACGACTGTAAAACGGATTAAAGAAAGTTGGGAGTTGGTTGTAACGAGCTAAGGTTGCCATGATTTCTAATAGTGTCTAAATTGTTGTTTACTAGTCAAACACATAAACCATTAAGTCAAATCCTGTACCAACGCGCAAGACAACCCCTAAGTATGCCATTTTGTCTCTTTTCTACCAGTTACACAAAACCAATACTGACATAATGACAAAACAGTTGAGAATCAAGTTGGTAGCTGCGTCCTTTTGTCACTTTATTGGCGGTAAAATAGGCCTAAATAGGCTTATTTCTCGATTTTATCATTTCGCCAACTTGGCCAAACGGCAACTAAGTCCTAATTTTAGCCCTCTCAACGGCCCTAAAATCTCACCAAAATTCCTGTACCTATTTTATGAAGCGACATATACTGCCGCTGGTAACCTTATTTGTGTATACCAGTCTCCATTTTTCTGCCACTGCTCAACAGACTGCCGTCGACTTTTTTGAAAGCGGTGTTGCCAAAGCCAAAACCAATGATTTTACGGGTGCCCTCCAGGCGTTTAGTATGGCCATTACCATGAATCCCGAAAATTCGTCCAGTTACTACAACCGAGGGCTGGCCAAGGCTAACCTGAAAGACCATCGGGGTGCTGTTCTGGACTACGACCGGGCTATTGAACTGAACGCAAAAGATGCACTGGCTTACCTGAGCCGGGGCGTTAGCAAAAGCATACAGGAAGACCACCGTGGTGCATTGCTCGACTTCAGCCGGTCTATCGAACTAAATCCCGATGATCCACAGGCGTATTATAACCGGGGTATCAGTCGTACCCGTACTGATCAGTACCGGGGTGCCCTGGCCGATCTCACCAAGACGATTGAACTTGACCCGGCCAATGCCCAGGCCTTTTATGTACGGGGTACCATCAAACAGCAACTGGATGACTTCGCCAGTAGCCTGCCGGATTTCACCCGGGTAATTGAACTGACACCCAAGCGTCCGCAGGCGTATGCAGGCCGGGGTACGGCAAAAGTAGAATTGGGGGATTTTACCGGCGCGATTGCTGACCTTAACAAAGCCATTGAACTCAATGCCGGTGATGCGGATTCTTTTTTTTACCGGGCCTTCGCCAAAGCGAAAATGGACGACTACAAAGGCGCATTACCCGACTACGATAAGGCAATCGCGCTCCGGGGCGACAATTACAAGGCCTACTACGGTAGGGGCTTTTGCCGCAGTAAACTGGGCGATCAGAAAGGGGCTGTTCAGGATTTCAACCAGGCTATTGGCACGAACAATACCAACAGCGATGCAAAAGTTGTGTACAGCGGACGCATCAACCGGGCTACGCTCGACAACCTGCGCGAACTGGTAAAGGAACGCAACAAAATCAACGACGTGGGCGACGAACGGGCCGAAGCTTACTTTAGCCGGGGGGTTAGCCGCAGTAAACAGGGCGATGAGAAGTCAGCCATTACCGACCTGAACAAATCCATTGAGCTTAATCCAACCTACGCCGAAGCCTACTTTAGCCGGGGCCTGATCAAGTCAGCCCAGGGCGATCAGCGGGGGGCTATTATGGATTGCAACAGTGCCATTAAACTGAACCCCCGTTATGGCGAAGTGTATTATGTTCGGGGACTGATCAAACACAGCCTTGGTGACGAAAACGGCGGCTGTCTCGACCTCTCCAAAGCGGGTGAACTTGGCTATAATCCAGTCTATAAAGTGATTAGCGATTATTGCAATTAAAACAATACGGGCAGGCAACAAATGGTTGCCTGCCCGTATTGTTGCTCAACTGACTACTCAAAGCGGAGGTGCTTCACCGTATCGCCGGAGGATTCGAGTTCGAGCAGAGCGTCGATGCCTATTTCCAGGTGAATATTTACAAATTGGGTCGTAACGACTTTATCGCTCTCTTCGGTTTTGACTCCTTCCGGAACCAGTGGGTTATCGGATACCAGCAGCAGGGCACCGTGCGGAATGGAGTTTACAAAGCCAACCGTAAAGATGGTTGCCGTCTCCATATCAATGGCCATTGCGCGCAGTTCAACGAGGTACTCCTTAAATACTTCGTCGTGTTCCCAGATTCGCCGGTTGGTGGTATAAACGGTACCCGTCCAGTAATCCAGTTCGTATTTTTTGATGGTCGACGACACCGCCCGCTGCAGGCGGAACGAAGGCAGAGCCGGAATTTCGGGGCGCATATAGTCGTTACTGGTGCCTTCGCCCCGGATGGCCGCAATGGGCAGAATCAAATCCCCGACCTGCGTCTTTTTCAATCCCCCGCACTTTCCCAAAAATAACACAGCCTTCGGGGATACCGCCGACAGCAGATCCATAACGGTAGCCGCCATGGCACTGCCCATGCCAAAATTAATGATGGTTATGTTGTTGGCAGTAGCCGTTTGCATGGCCCGGCCAACGCCAAATACCTCTACATCGAATTTTCGGGCAAACAGGTCAACGTAATTGATAAAATTGGTCAGCAATATATATTCGCCAAATTGCTCGATGGGTGTACCGGTGTAACGTGGTAACCAGTTCTGAACGATTTCTTCTTTCGTTTTCATAGGACTGAAAAGTGAGTGGGTAAAGAAATAGAGCGTGAAAAGAAGGTTAAAAGATTAACCCATCCGCATCGCTTCGGCGTACCGATTCACTCCTTCGCTCTTTATATTTGAGGTATGGTTGCGCTGAATCTTCCGGCCTTTGCTTACAAAACTAAGCAAGTCGATGGGAAACCGTACATTTTTGATTTGTTACGCCGGAAGTACGTCCGGTTATCGCCCGAAGAGTGGGTTCGGCAACACATCGTCAATTTACTGCTTTCGCATTATGCCTACCCTAAAGCCCTCATCCGGGCCGAGGGCAGCCTGACGCTGAATAAAACCCAGAAACGTACGGATGTTGTAGTCTTTGACCGACAGGGGCAGCCTTTTCTGGTGGTCGAGTGCAAGGCTCCGCACATCCCGCTCACGCAAGCTGTTTTCGACCAGATTGCCCGGTACAACCACGTCCATCAGGCTCCGTACATCGTTATTTCAAACGGCCTGGTCCACTATTGCTGTTGCGTGAACCATGCCACGGCCGAAATAACCTTTATGGACGACTTTCCTGCCTTCCTCTAACAGGCCCAACCCGCTATGGTACCCGTCCCTATTCCTTTTCAACGGACCGATTAGAGCAGTATTTCAGCTACCGAGCATCCGGGCGAAACGGGAAGGGCTTATTGGCGGACGCTGGAGTTTGGCACCCTGCGCGTTCGGACAGTGGAGTCCCCCCCTGGATATAGGGCAGATCATGGGTGTCAGAAAGGGCATATCCTGTACGTTATTTCCGGCCTGCTAAATACCGAGCCGGAGAATGGAGCGGTCTTCCAGATGACGCCGGGGATGTCGTATGAAGGATCGGATAACCTGAGTTCCCACCGTTCTCCCACCCAAACCGGAGCCAGGTTGTTTGTTGTAGACGGCGCTTTTCCGGGCGTTTAGCCCACAAAAAAACCCGGCCTCCATCAGGAAACCGGGTTGTTATAGGGGGGCAAAACAGCTTAGTTCGCTTTCACCAGTTCGCCGGTAGCCCGGATAGTGATTTCGTCGCTTACAACGGCGGCTGGAGCGCTACCCAGCGTAAAATCAGCCCGCTTTACTTCACCGCTCACTTTGAAACCTGCCAGTGTTTTCTTGCTCTGGGGATTGGTAACCGGACCGGTAATTACGGCGTCGAGCGTTACGGGTTTCGTTACGCCGTGCATCGTCAGATCGCCCATCAGTTTGTACTTGTTGCCGGATACTTTACTAATCGACTTGCTTTTAAACGCCAGAGTAGGGTATTTGGCAGCATCGAAAAAATCGGCACTTTTCAGGTGGCCGTCACGCTTTTCCTGGTTGGTATAAATGCTGTTCACATCGGCAGTCAGGTTAATTTGCGCATCGGTGAAATCGGGTTTTGCCGAGGTCATTTTTACGTCAAAATCCTGGAACTTACCATCCACTTCCGACAGCATCATGTGCGTGACGGTGAAAGCCAGGTTGGAGTGGGATTTGTCGAGCGTCCAGTTTTGAGCGAAAGCGCTTACTGAAGCGAAAAACAAGGCAGCAAATAATGTTACTTTTTTCATTAATTCTGGTTGTAAATGGTTAATTGATTATACTGTACTTAATTATTCAGGAATTATTCTCTGAGCCGGTCAAGTAATTGACTCAAATGGATGGCTTCCTCTTCCGTCAGCTTTTGGCGCTGGTTTTCAGACAACTCATCCATAAGCACGTCTATTTTACTCAGTAACTCCATCCCTTTTTTGGTAATAACAACATCAACTGCCCGACGGTCGCTGGGGCACTCGGTGCGTAATACCAGTTTTTTGATGACGAGTTTATCGACCAGACGGGATGCATTCGACATTTTATCGAGCATGCGCTCCGTAATGTCGCTTACCTTAACCGGATTAGGGTACTGCCCACGCAGTATCCGCAGCACGTTGTACTGCTGCGGGGTCAATCCCGATGGTTTCAGCAGCTGCGTCTGGTTGGTTGAAATCCAGTTGCTGGTGTACATCAGGTTGACCATTACCCGCTGATACGGTGATCGGAATGGGGTGGTCTGTTTAATGTCGGTTTCGATAGACATGCCACAAAGATAAGACAATTACATTTAATGTAACAACATTTAATTAAACTTTTTCTGCTATTGATACGGAATAATCTGGGGAGCCGACAAATCGAAGTCGCGGAAACGTAGTGTCGGAACGCCCTCAAAAGCCTGCCGGAAGGGTATGGTGTTGTTCGGGATATTGGGATAATATGTCAGTCGAATTTGAAAGCTGGTAAACGTCAGGTTCTCATTTCGGAGCCGGAAACCAAGACCATAGCCCTGATAAAGCGGCCCATTCAGCAGGGGACGGTCGGGGAAGTTGACCAACCCCAGATTTACGAATGTAACGAAGGCAACCCGGAAACCAATCAGATTGAGCCGGGAGAAAAGTACATTCTCGTAGTTGACAAACCACCGTTTCGTTCCCCGCAGGGCATCACTGTTGACCCCGATTCCGTCGGTATTGATGCCACTACCACTACTACCCAGCACGATATATTCATTGCTGAACCGGTTTATCCCTGTCGTGTAGCGTGTGTTGAAAAAGTGCCGCATATTTCCCCACTTCGTTTTCATGAGCGGGCTAAAGAAATTTGACTCGAAGGAGAAAACACCCTGCTCTATCCTGTTCTGACGAATATATCCGCCTATGTTAATCAGCCCATAAACGTACCCAATGTGCCGGACGTACCGCCCCTGCGAGAAATTCGTTCCCAGGTATATCCGGCGGCCCAGTTCGGCATTGTCGAAACCCGCCACCGCTGCCACCGATTGGCCGATTGGTACGTCTTCGGTACGGCCAAAGCCATAAATAAGCACATCGCGGGTATATTTCCGCCGGGAGAAACCAACGCTCGCCAGCAGGGTACGGCTATCCTGGTAAATCTGGTTGGTATCGGCTGTTATATTGGGGCGATTTCGGTAATCATAATTCGTGTATCGGGCGGCCAGTATAAGGCGCGAACGACCTTTTTCTTCGGAATCATTCTGGCGGTAAAACAGCCGAAATGAGCGACCAACCCAAACATCCATTAGATTATAGCTGACCGGCACCAGCACAACGCTATCGGTACGGGTGACAAGCCGGTTATTGAGTTGGGTATGGTTCCATTCAACAGAGCCGGCGTATTTGGTGTTGGGCGTTATAAAAGGCCGGTACAGCTTAACAGACGTTTGTTTTAAATCGCGCAGATACAGTTTGCTGGCCTCTGCCGTCAGAAACGTTTTGCCGATGAACGGCACTTTGTAGCGGGCCTGATATTCGGTTGTTTGTCGGGGATCGTTGCCCGAATAGGCAAACTGCGCGAAAAGCTGGTGGCCCAATCCCCGAAAGTTGACCTGGTCGAAACCAACGCTGAAATTCGATAAACCACCAAATCCCCCGTTCGGTAGTAGTGACCAGACATCCTGCGTAATCACGTACACGTCAACAAACTGACGACTGCCGGTACGGGGCACGACCAGAATCCGGGCATCGTGAAAAATGGACGTACTACGCAGCAACCGTTCGTTATCCCGCAGCACAACCGGGTCCAGCAAATCGCCCTGCTGAAACAGCAGGTAGGAGTTGCGGATAACGTGTTCGCGGGTGTTGGTATGCAGGCGGGTCCCCACCCGCTCAACCCAGTTGTTCGGTTTTCGCAGGGTATCATACACCGTCTGGCCAAATACACCCAGTCGGCGGAAGTAAATATCACCAATGATGCGCCCTTCAAAGAGTCTGAACGGATTTACTTCAATCTGGCTTACCTCACCCGTTCTGACCTGGCTATTGTACACATCCTGAAACAGCGCATCATAAATCTGGCGGGTGACCCGATGTTTGTACATTTTGGTTTTCAGCCGGGTATAAAAAACACTGTCTCGCTGCATCAGAATACTGTCGCTGATGGCTATCGAACGGAGCATGGCCGTAGAATCCAGCGTGCCACCAGACAGCAATGTATCAATCTGAATGGACGACGGGTTTCCCTTCGTGGTATCTGCCTGACCGGCGGCCACACCGCACCCGAACACCCACAGCCACCCCGTCAGGAAATGACGCAGTCGGATGAGTTGTCGGGCTGGGCGTAGTTGGTGCATTGATAAATAGAACGCTGGTTAGACGCTTCGTATGACAAATGGTTTAAGTAACGAACAAACCCAGCCTTTCTGCCTGACTGGTACTGATTTCACCCCGCCCTTTTCCGGATTAACTGTATCTACTAAAACCACAATGGGTCAGCTGATTAATGGTTTCCAAAGCCAGTAGTCCCGTTGCCGCTCCGAGCCAAACTGGAAATAATGGAAACCGAATCGGACAAAACCCATTTTTTCGTAGAAGGCCAGTGCCCTCGTATTTCGTTCCCACACACCCAGCCAAACGGCACGGTACCCCTGCTGGCGGGCCCAACCAAGGCACTCTTCCATCAGCTTTCGTCCCTGCCCCTGTCCAGTCTGGGTTGTTGACAGATAAATGCGCTGAATTTCAATGGCATTTCGCTCCGGCATCCGGCGGGGCGGGGCTTGTCGGCGCAGCTTGGCGTAGCCAACAACCGTATGATCCGGCTGTTCCAGCAGAAAGAACGTGGCGCGGGGGTCTTTTAGCTCGGCCTCCATCAAGGGCACCGTAATAGCTGACAGAAGGTACTCTTCTACCAAATCGGCCGGGTTATGGGGTGGCCCAAAGGCTTCACGCATGGTCGTTGCTGCCAGTTCGGTTAGTACAGCAGCGTCGGAGGGGGTAGCGAATCGAATGGTCATAGGTTTTGAGGTCGAAGCTGACTAATCTACGTAAAAACCCTGTGTTTGGGTTATTTTTGTGATTCGCCTGTCTATTTATATGCTCACATTACGCTATCCACTGGTGCTGGCGTCGGGGTCGCCCCGCCGGAAACAACTCATGACCGATGCCGGTTTTTCGTTCACCATCGAAACCCGCCCCACCGACGAACTTTTCCCCGAAACGATGCCCATCGACGCCGTAGCCGAATACCTGGCCCGGCAGAAAGCAGCGCAATTCGTACCCGATTTGACCAGTCGAATTATTCTCTGCGCGGATACCGTCGTTATCGTAGATGAGCACATTTTGAATAAGCCGCAGGACGAAGCCGAAGCCCGACAGATGCTGCAACAACTATCGGGCCGGACCCACCGTGTTCAAACGGGCGTAGCTATTCTGGCACCTGACCCTGGCGGTAAGCCTGCCCTGCACTCGTTTACCGACGAAACAAGGGTGCAGTTTGTCCCGTTGACGGATGATGAAATTACCTACTACATCCGCGAATGCAAGCCCTTCGACAAAGCGGGTTCCTACGGGGCGCAGGATTTCATTGGCCTGGTCGGTATCGAACGGCTGGATGGCTCATTTTATACCGTCATGGGCCTACCCACGCACCGCGTTTATCAGGCCCTGAAAGCGTACGAGCGTACGGGGCACTAACAGGTTTTTTTTCCATGCTTTTTCTTGAAAACGAGATGAGACTACATATCTACGCCTTCTTTCTTTGCTGCTGGCTGTACCGGCCCGCTGCTGGTCAGGTTATTACGACCCAGCCTACTTTCCCGACGGCCGATGCGGAGATAACCCTCATCTTCGACCTGAAACTGGCGAAAGACGGCCGGGCGGCTGGTCTGTTGGGGAAAACAAACGACGTGTACCTGTGGGCGGGGGCGGGTTCAACGGCAACGGGGAATGCGTTTGAGTTTCAGCCCGCCGGACAAACTGACTTTTCCAAACCGTTCACGCCGGGCTTGATGACGGCCCTCGGCAACGACCGCTGGCAGATAAAACTCAGACCTCGTACCTATTTTGGGGTTCCCGTCGGTACCCCCATCCGGCGGTTGGGCGTGTTGCTCAAAAGTGGCGATGGCAAAGCGCAAACGGAGGATTTTACCGTTCCGGTTTACGACAACAGCTTTAACCTCTCCCGGCTAACCCCCGGCCAGAAGCAGTTCTACGTCGATGGTAATACCGATTTGCTGGTGCGGTACAAAGCATCGCAAACGGCTGCATTTACAGTGCTTGTAGATGGTCAGTCTACCGCCAGTTCAACCGGCACCGATTCGCTCCGCACGACGCTGAACACGGGCAATCAGGCCGGCTTACAACGCACGGTTGTGGTACGGGCAACGTCGCTGAGTGCCGCTTCTGCCACAACGATTGCCGACACGTTTTTTTTCACCGTCAAGCCCCGTTCTCCCGTAGCCGCCCTGACGCTGGGGTTGCAGGATGGCATTAACTATACCGGGCCGAACCAGGCTACGCTGGTGCTGTACGCGCCCAAAAAGAGTTTTGTGTACCTGCTCGGCGAATTTAACGACTGGACAATAAGCCCGGCGTATCTGATGAACCAGACTCCCGACGGCAACCGCTACTGGCTCGACCTGCCCAATTTACCGACGGGCGAAACGGCTTTCCAATACCTCGTGGATGGGCTGATTCCGGTGGGCGACCCCTACGCGGATAAAATACTGGACCGCAACAACGACCCCTTCATTTCCCCCGCTACCTATCCGGGCCTGAAGCCGTTTCCCCCGAAAGCGCAGGGCAACATCGTGTCCGTATTGCAGCCGGGGCAAACGCCCTTTGTGTTCCAGACCACCACCTTTAAGCGACCCGCCGTAAACACGATGGTGGTCTATGAGCTGTTGATACGCGATTTTGTGCAGAACCGGACGTACCAGACCGTTATGGATAGTCTGTCCTACCTGAAACGGCTGGGTATCAACACCATCGAACTGATGCCGGTTACCGAATTTTCGGGCAATGATTCGTGGGGGTACAATCCCATCTATTACTTCGCGCCCGACAAAGCATATGGCCCCAAAGATGCCTTAAAGCGGTTTATCGACGCAGCCCACAAACAGGGTATCGCCGTAGTGCTCGATATGGTGCTGAACCAGGCGGATTACGACTTCCCCTACGTAAAAATGTACTGGAACGGTGACCGTCCCTCCGCCGACAGTCCCTATTTCAACCAGCAGGCAACGCATCCCTTCAGTGTCTTTTTCGATTTCAACCACGAGAGCCGCGATACCAGGGCCTTTGTGGACCGGGTTTGTGCCCACTGGTTGCAGGAGTATAAAGTCGATGGGTTTCGGTTCGACCTCTCCAAAGGGTTTACCCAGAAAAACACGGGCAACGACGTAGGGGCCTGGGGCAGGTATGATGCCAGCCGGATTGCCATCTGGAAACGCATCTACGACCAGATTCGCGCCATTGACCCCACCGCTTACGTCATTCTCGAACACTTTGCCGATGGGCAGGAAGAAACCGAACTGGCTAACTACGGCATGCTGCTCTGGGGCAATCACAACGGCGATTTTAAGGGAGCGACCCGCTCGGCACAGGGCGATTTATCGGGTATATCATTCCAGAAACGCAATTTTCAGCAACCGAACCTGGTGGGGTACGCCGAGAGCCACGACGAAGAACGGCTGGTGTACGATATGCGGCAGAACGGCCAGACAACGGCCAACTACAACGTAAAGTCATTACCCACCGCCCTGAACCGGGCCAAACTGGCCGCTGCTTTTTTGCTGGCCACGCCCGGCCCCAAAATGATCTGGCAGTTCGGCGAACTGGGCTACGACCTGTCCATCAACACCTGCTCCGATGGTACCACTGTAAACGATGGATGCCGCACAGCCGCCAAACCCGTTCGCTGGAACTACTACCAGGATATAGACCGGCTGAAACTTTACAAGGTGTACAGTGCCCTGGCAAACCTGAAAACTACCGTACCCGCCTTTGCCACCACCGATTTCACGGCTGACTACAGTGGCGCTGTGAAGCGGCTGACGTTGCGGAGTGCATCGGGAACGGTGTTTCTGATCGGCAATTTCGACACCAACCCGCAAACGGTTAACCCCGGGTTTCCGGCCGCGGGAAAATGGTATCATTTCTTTTCGGGGCAGGAGGTGCCGGTGGATGATGTGAACCGGTCGGTTACGCTGGAGCCGGGTGCTTTTCATTTGTATTCGACCACCAAACTCCCCACGCCCGAAGCAGGACTGGTGCCTTTTGCCGTGGTGCCGGGTCAGGTAACGGCACTCACCGACGAACCCATCGACCAGATTACCCTCTCCCCCAACCCGGCAGATGACTACCTGATCGTGAAGCTAACGGGCGGCTACCGGGGCCTGGTTGACTTTAGCCTTCGTAACGTAAACGGGCAACCCATCCAGACCCTCCAAGTTCGCAAACCGGTCGATGCATTCAGTCAGCCCATCAGTCTGCAATCGCTGCCTTCGGGCGTGTATTTTTTGCAGGTACAGCAGGGTAAGCGGCAGCGCTTGTTAAAAGTAGTAAAACGTTAAACAGAATTAATCTATGTTGGCAGTTAGTGCGGATGTCTCCCCATCTGTTTTAGTACCCGTTGGCCAGACGGGGGTACATTACGAAATCTTCGTTCGTTCCTTTGCCGATTCCAACGGCGACGGCATCGGCGACATCAACGGGGTAACCAACAACCTCGATTACCTCCAGGACCTGGGCGTATCGGCCATCTGGCTCATGCCCATCAGCCCCTCGCCGACCTACCACAAGTACGACGTGACGGATTACTACGGCATCGACCCGGAGTACGGCACGATGGACGACTTCCGGCGGTTGCTTACCGAAGCGCACCGGCGTGGTATCGCGGTTATTATTGACCTGGTGCTGCACCACACCAGCATCCGGCACCCCTGGTTTCAGGAGTCGGCCAAAGGGCCGGATAACCCGTATCGAAGGTTTTACAACTGGCTCCATCCCGACGAAATCAAAGCCCGCAAACTGGCCACCCGCGACATCACCGCCGATTCGGGCGAACGCAGCCCCTGGCACACAGTGAAAGGGGCATCCAGTCCCGAGCAGTATTACGGCATGTTCTGGAGCGCCATGCCCGACCTGAATTTCGACCACCCGCCCCTGCGCGAAGAAATTTTCACCATCGTTCGCTACTGGCTCAACGACGTGGGGGTAGATGGGTTTCGGCTGGATGCGGCCCGGCACCTGTACCGGGAAGCAGAAGAGCCCAAAAATCATCAGTTCTGGGAAGAGTTTGGCCGGGTGGTGGAAGCAGCCAAACCCGGTGCTTACTCCGTGGGTGAAGTCTGGACCCGCCCCGAACGGATTGCGCCTTACTTCCGGGGGTTGAAAGCCAACTTCAACTTCGATTTGCAGTTGATGCTTCCCACCATTATCCGGCGGGAAGACGATACCGAAGACCTGATCGAATTTCTGGCCTACGTTCACGGAGCATTTGCCAACGTCAACCCGCAGTTTATCGACGGGCTTATCCTGTCGAACCACGACCAGAACCGCATTGGCAGTTTGCTGAAAGGCAACCTGAACCACCTGAAAGTAGCGGCTAATCTGCTCCTGACCCTGCCGGGCCTGCCTTACCTGTACTACGGCGAAGAAATCGGGATGCTGGGCATGAAACCCGACGAACACATCCGGGAGCCTTTTTTGTGGGACACCCGCGACCGCGACCAGCAGCGTACCCGCTGGCGACGCGGTACCTACACTACCAGCCAAACCGTTAAACCACTGGCCCGGCAACTGGCCAATCCCGATTCGCTGGTGAACCACTACAAACAACTGATCCACTTCCGCAACAGTCACTCCGTACTGAACGATAACCTCAGCCGAGTGGAACAAACGGGTATCCGGCAGAAAGGCACTGTCTCGTTTATCCGGCAGTCGGCCAGCAGGGAGCGCGTACTGGTCGTGCACAACCTGACACGAAACCCCATTGAGGTTGTTTTGTCCCCCGGCGAAAGCTGGTGCCGGCGTATTGAGTTTGCCACGGTAGCCGGGACCGTTTTCAGTAACGACCGGCTCGACTTACCCCCCTATAGCTGCGCGGTGCTGATGTAAGTGGCCATACCCGCTTTCGTTTTTTTACGGCATTAGCGATGAAACAGCTACTCTGCCTCCTCTTGCTGGCGCTGATTATGACTCCAGCGCCAAACCAGGTGGCTACACTTCCCAAGCTGATTAACCAAATGCCGAACGGATGGTTATAGCGGTGTACGCAATGGACAACGTTATGAAAGATAGTCCCATCGGTTCGCCCGACGACCCCAGGCCGGACGCATTGCCCGAAGCCCGCCGTGAGTTTCTTAAACAGTCGTCGCTGCTGACGGCTTTAGCCCTTACACCCACCACACTTGTCGAAGCAGTGGACACCGCACCAGCCAGGCAAACACCCCCAACAGAGCCGGTCGGTGTAAGCCTGATCATCAACGGGCAGCCACGCAGCGTAACGATTGAACCCCGGGTAACCCTGCTGGACCTGCTGCGTGAACGGCTCGACCTGACGGGTACCAAAAAAGGATGCGACTATGGGCAGTGCGGAGCCTGTACGGTGCACGTCAATGGGCAGCGCGTACTGGCCTGCCTAAGCCTGGCCGTGATGCTCGATGGGCAGCAGGTAATCACCATTGAAGGGCTGGCCGGTCGGAATGGTGCTGAGCCGGATCAGCTGCACCCGATGCAGGTTGCTTTTATCGAACACGACGGCTTTCAGTGTGGGTACTGTACACCCGGCCAGATCATGTCGGCGGTGGCCTGCGTTCGGGAGGGGCACGCTGACTCAGAAGCTGAAATCCGTGAGTACATGAGTGGGAATATCTGCCGGTGTGGGGCCTATGCCAACATTGTGATGGCGATTATGGCCGTAAAAAAGGGAGGGCAACGGGTATGATCAACTTTCAGTATATCCGCCCCGCCACGCAGCAGGCCGCTATCGACGCGCTCGTGGCCGACCCTACGGCCCAGTTCATTGCGGGAGGCACCAACCTCGTCGACCTGATGAAGCGGGAGGTGATGGCCCCCAATAAGGTGATTGATATCAACGCGCTGCCGCTGCGGGCCATTGACAAACAGGCAAATGGCGTTCGCATCGGTGCGCTGGCGCTGAACAGCGTCGTGGCCGAACATGAACTTATCCGGCAACGGCAGCCGCTGCTCGCCCAGGCCCTCAACGCCGGAGCCTCGGCCCAAATCCGGAATATGGCCACGGTGGGGGGCAACATGCTGCAACGCACCCGATGCTACTATTTTTATGACCCCGCCATGCCCTGCAACAAACGCAGTCCGGGTACGGGCTGCGGGGCGGTTGGGGGGGTCAACCGCATCCATGCCATCTTTGGCACTGATGAGCGGCCGGCCGGGCAGCAGTGCATTGCCACGCATCCCAGCGACATGTGCATAGCCCTGGCAGCCCTCGACGCTACGGTGCTGGTAGCGGGACCAAACGGTGCCCGCCAGATTCCCTTCGTCGACTTTCACCGGCTCCCCGGCACCACCCCCCAACTGGATACCAACCTGCAGCGGGCCGAACTTATCGTTGCCATCGACATACCCGACAATGGATTTGGCCAACACGTCCATTACCTGAAGGTCCGGGACCGGGCATCGTACGCCTTCGCACTGGTGTCGGTAGCAGCTGCGCTCCGGCTGGAGGGAAACACCATTCGGGAGGCCCGGCTGGCCATGGGCGGGGTAGCCCACAAGCCCTGGCGGTTGCCCGAGGTTGAAGCGGCCCTCCGGAACAAACCGGCCACCGACGCTACGTTTACCCAGGCGGCTCAGCTGGCCATGCAGGGAGCAAAAGCCTATGAGCATAACAGATTCAAACTCACCCTGACCCCTCGTACCCTGGTCGAGGCTCTCAAACAGGCGGCTGCGGCTGTATAGACCGATGAATCCAGACAAAGCAACAACGGGCCCTGTCCGAATCGGCGATCCGCTCAGCCGGGTCGATGGTCGGCTCAAAGTAACCGGGCAGGCCAGGTACGCAGCCGAACACAACCTGCCGAACCTGGCGTATGGGGTACTGGTCACCAGCACCATTGCCCGGGGCCGCATTCGTAGCCTCGACACAAAAGCGGCCGAAAAAGCACCCGGTGTAGTGGCCATTATGACTTACCGCAACGCCCCCAAAGTACCCGGCTACACCCAGAGCATAGACCCATCCGGCAAGCGGGTAGCGGGCGAGGAATTGCGTGTTTTTCAGGACGACCAGGTTCATTTCAACAACCAGCCCGTGGCGCTGGCCATTGCCGATACGCTGGAGCAGGCTACTTATGCGGCTTCGCTGGTGAAGGTGCGGTATCGCGAGGAGGCTCACCACACGGAAATTGAATCGCAAACCAACCGGGCCTACAAACCCGAACGACCGGAAGACTACAGCCGGGGCAACGTTGCGGCCCAACAGAAAGCGCCGGTTTATATCGAACAAACCTACCACACGCCCGTCCACGTACACAACCCCCTGGAGCCGCACGCGGCCACCGCCGTCTGGACCGATAAAGACAGCGTGACGGTGTACAACAAAACGCAGGGCGTAAAACTGGCGCAGAAGGACATTGGCCGGCTGTTCGACCTGGAGGCAGAAAACGTCCGGGTGTATTCGCCGTTTGTGGGTGGTGCCTTCGGCAGTGCGTCGCGCATCTGGCCCCAGGAACTGGCCGCAATTCTGGGGGCAAAAAAAGTGAACCGGCCGGTGAAGGTAGTCCTCAAACGGGAACAGGCGTTCAACATGGTGGGCTACCGTCCGGAGGCTATCCAGAAAGTAAGTCTAAGCGCCACGCGCGACGGGAAACTGACGGCCATCACCCATGAGGTGTTTGGGATGACCTCGCAGTACGAACAGTTTACGGAGCGCACGGTGCATCCCACCAAATCGATGTACCGCTGCCCGAACCTGAACGCGGTATACCGGCTGGTGCCCCTCGACGTGAGCACCCCCGCCTGGGCGCGGGGTCCCGGCGAAACAACGGGGTCGTTTGCCCTGGAATCGGCCATGGACGAGCTGGCCTACGCCCTCCGCATGGACCCACTGGCACTGCGGCTCACAAATTTTGCCGAGGTGGACCCCGAAAACGATAAGCCCTGGTCGAGCAACTACCTGCGCGACTGCTACGAGCAGGGTGCCAAACGCTTCGGATGGAGCCGGCGGAACCCTGAACCGCGCGCTACCCGGGCGGGCGACTGGCTGGTTGGTACCGGTATGGCGGCAGGCATCTATAAAGCCGAACGGTCGGCCGCTTCGGCCCGCGCCCGGCTGCTGCCCGATGGTACGCTCATTATCCAAACGGCTGCGGCCGACGTTGGACCGGGCACCTACACTATTCTGACCCAGATTGCGGCTGATGTCATGGGCCTCGATGCGGGTAAAGTGCGGGTTGAACTGGGCGATTCGGTCTTTCCCCAGGCACCACCTCAATACGCTTCCCACACGGCGATGTCGGTCGGGTCGGCCGTTCACGACGTGTGTCAGGCGCT
This sequence comes from uncultured Cytophagales bacterium, assembly GCA_963784335.1. Classification (GTDB taxonomy): domain Bacteria; phylum Bacteroidota; class Bacteroidia; order Cytophagales; family Spirosomataceae; genus Spirosoma. Next base: position 48,905 of record CAWARB010000020.1, read on the forward strand.
GGCCCAACAGCTCCGCACACTGGCGGTCGGGCAGGAAGGCGCGCCTTTTTCGGGCGCGAAAGCAGACAACCTGACCGTAGCCGACGGGGCTGTCCGGCTCAAAGGACGTACCGAAGGCTTGTCGTTTGGCGAAATCCTGAAACGAAACAACCTGCCGGAGCTGTCGGTCACGACGGAGTCGAAAGGAGGAACGGAACAGCAGACCTACTCGCGAAAATCGTTTGCGGCCCATTTTGTGGAAGTCCACGTGCACCCGGTGACGGGCATGGTGCGGGTAATGCGGATGGTATCGGCCATTGACGCCGGCAAGGTGCTTAACCACAAAACCGCCCGTAGTCAGGCACTGGGCGCGGCCGTGTGGAGCATCGGCATGGCCCTGATGGAAGAAGGAGTCATCGACCACCGGTACGGCCGGTACATGAACAAGGACCTGGCTGAATACCACGTGCCGGTGTTTGCCGACGTGCCCGACATGGAGGTAATTTTCATGGACAAGAGCGACACCATCCTGAACCCCATTGGGGCAAAGGGTCTCGGCGAAATCAGCATGGTGGGGTTGTCAGCCGCCATCACCAACGCCATCTACCACGCCACCGGCCGGCGCATTACCGGGTTACCCATTACGCCCGACAAACTGCTGACCTGATCGATCCAAACCCGTTGGTCATTGATTCCACATCACTCACCCCCTAAACCAGCTTGCTGCGAAGCTGCCGCGCACCTTTTCCGAACCAGGCCATGGGGTATCAAACCATGACCTGCTTTGGCGGTGACCTCCCAGGTTTGCCAACGCCGTATTTCGGGGGGGAAAGGTTTACACCTTCTTTGTCAAGGCTTTATACTTTTCATCGGTAGCGTTCAGGAAAAGCAGCATTCAGTAGACGGTCAACACACGCAGTTCGTCGCTCAGCAACGCCTGATTTTACCAGTCAATGCAAACCGGCTAGTAGTCAGCTCAGATGCCGGTCAAGCTCATCGGTTTCTCAACCGTACAATAGGAACGGGTGTCGCTATTTTACGTAGCCGGTCTTCAATGGCGACGCGGCCAAACCCCGTATAATGACTTTACTTGCATCCTAATCAACTTTTTGGCAACTTACATTCATGAACCGACTCCATTTCCTCCAGAACCTGCTAGGCACCAGTCTGCTGCCAGCATCAGCCATGGCCCGCCCCGCCACCATCGATCTCGAATCCCAAGCCCAACGCGTGCGCCGGGAGTTGCTCGAGGCCTGGGCCAGGTCCGAACAGCTTACCCTGATCACGGCCAACCAGATGCCAGCCGAAGCCTACGATTTTAAATATACGCCCGAAGCCATGAGCTTTGCCGATCAGTGGCGGCATTGCTGCGAGTTCACGACAACGCTGCTGGCCGCCCGGCTTGACATTGACAATCCCTACAAAAACGGCCGTGACCTGTCGAAGGCCGTGACGAAACAGGAGGTAGTTGAGGAAGTGAAAGCACTCTACGCCTTTATGCGGCAAACCATCACGACGACACCCGACGCGAAACTGTTCGAACAGGCGGAGTTTGTAGGGGGCAAAATCCCTCACTGGCGGTATCTGTACGCAATGGAGAATCACATCATCCACCATCGGGGGCAGTGCATGGTCTACCTTCGGCTGAAGGGCGTAACGCCCGAAGGCTACCTGGGCTGGTAGTCAATCGGGCCGTGTCAGCGTATGCTACTGGAATAAGTTTACAAAGGGAACAAAACGGAGTATCAGTTTGATACTGCCCATCACCGTACCGTACTTTTTCATACGGGTACCATTTTAATGGTTGACGGCTTTGATTTCAGTGAGTTTTTTTAGGCCTGAACCGTAACTTACTTCTTACCTGGTAAAACAAGTTACTCAGCCCGATAAATATCAGCATGCCAGCGATAATCAACAGCGCATTCAGCTTAAAGGAGAAGCCCACAAATTGCTCCCTGCCATCCAGCGAGAGTTCATACCGGAGCCAGTAGCGCTCAACAATCGTCGTTGCATGGTCAAAGGGGAATGCTTCGTCGTAGATGAGTTGGGATAATAACCGGCTACTCGTATCGATATAGCCATATTTGTCCTTCATACGAACCATCGAGAGGCCATGATGATAATAGGAAGCAAAATCATATTTCAACGGCGTGCGCACCTTACCCGACTTGTCGATATGGCCGAACTTACCATTGAATGGCCACGGCTGACCTATCTTCAGCGGTAAAGCCGGTAGCTTCATCGTACAAATGGGGGATACGCAACTTGCCCGTTTTGTCAATACACCCCCATTTACCATTCTTTTTGACCCAAAATAGGCCGTTGGTTGGCTTGCGGGTATCGGTATAGTTAAAGGGAACGATCAGTTCGCCCGTTAAGGGACTAACGTAACCGTACTTATTCCCATATTGCACCCGTTGCATGCCCTGGCCTGAATAGGTGTAATCGACATCAATGGCATCGAGCGCCACCGGAACTTTCAGTACCAAATCCTGGTCGATGATGCCAAATTTTCCCTGGTATTTAAACGGAGTAACGTGTTTGGATTGCTGGATCTGCTCGGTGACAAAGGGGGTAAAATTGAAGTTAAGAATAAAGAATTCAGCTCCTCTCCACCACAGCACATCTTCCTGGGTGTCGTGGTTACAGGCAAAATCGATCGTCGATTCGTTAATCAGATAGTCTTTTGAATAGTGCTGAATAGGGATCTTATACACCTCTTTTCCGGTCCGATCAATATAGGAAAGCCCATAGTGGGTGTCGGCGGGGTAAATGACCCAGGTTTTGCCCTGGCGGAATTGGTCGGTGGAGATGTACTTAGGTTCGATGATGACCTTCCCCTGTTTATCGATAAATCCGTGCAGCCCATGCCCTTGCTGACTAAGTTGCATCGGAACAAACTCGGCCAGCCCTTCTTCGAAGTCCCCAATGTCGCGGTAGGCGGGGGTTAGTTTGCGTCCGTTTTTGTCCGTGAGGAAGGTTTGGTAGGAACGGCACGGACTTAGTAATCTTTTTGACGACATAAACGTCCCCATAGTCCTGGTATTCATCGTATTCGTTTTAGCCAGGCCTCGGTTTGGTGCGGGCTTGGTCTGGGCGAATAGCCAGGCCGATTGCAAGAGTAAGGAAAGGAGCGTGAGGTTTCGAACAGTGGGGGAAAGCATCAGCGTTGATTCTTCCTCTGTCTAAGAGGTTATTTGGAATGGTTTTGGGAACAGAATGAAGGAGCCAGTAAAGGTAGTCGACTTAAAGCACGACTAACCGTTGAAAGCAACTTTTAACTTTTCAGATTATCACCCAGCACGCCCGAAGTAAGTATGGGACGACATCACCAGGCATTGACGTTTATTACTTTCACGGTCCCCCGTTTCGGTTGACTACCTCAAAGGCGGCTTAAACGCCGGTTAAAACTGGCCCAAGAGGGGGGTAAGAACGTAGCGAAACCATTGTAGAAGTGCCACTGTGTACCGTAAGACAAGAGTTTCTGCATTTTACCCTCCTGCGGTGTGACCTTATTCGAATCATAGGCCAGTCCATCATCCTGCCAGTTGGCGGTCTGATTGGTCCAATAAATATCAGCGAGTTCCCGGGCCCGGTTTCCTGTCCTAAAAAATGACTCAGTAACGACTAAAGTAGAATTGTGCTGTTCTGTTTGGCTTCTGTCAGCTACAGAGCTATCCGTTTTGCCTTACATACATACACTTAAACAACTTCGTCCCGTTTACCCCTCCTTTTTATTTTATCGGCTTCGGGCAACTGGGTATAATTTGAATTCATTAGCTCACGAAGTCGAGCAGCAGGGCCACCAGTGCGGCTACGAACGTATTCAGGAAATTCACCGCGTCGTTCTTCAGATAACCACTCCGCTCCAAACTACCCCCCAGCATCGAGTCAACCAGATTCCCAATTGTGCCGGCCAGTAGAATCCATATTACAGACCAGCCCCAACCCCAGCCCAGGGCATAGATACCCCCAATCAGGCAGCTTCCCAGAAAACCCAGTAGCGTCCCCTCCAGACTAACTACCCCATCCAGGCCCTTGGTGTCGCTACGCCAGGTGAGAATATTGTAAAAACGACGGCCATACACGTTGCCTAATTCTGACGCGCAGGTATCGGCGGTTGCGGATGCGAAGCTGGCGGCCAACATCAGCTGAAACAAATCCGCTTTAGTCGGATAAAGCCAGGCCAACAACCCGACTAAACCAGCTACCCCTGCATTAGCTATTACCTGAGAAGCCGTTCGTCGCCCTTTATTCGATTCGGCCAATCCAGCCGCTATTTTATCGGTTAGCTTCCAGCTAGTGGCCACTGACCCAACTATGAAAAAAGTACCCAACATAACCAGACCTGGTATACCAGCGCCCAGACAGATAGCAAAGCCCAGTACGCCACCCGTCAGCGCCCCTGTTACGTTGAGTTTTTTCGCTTTTACACTGATGAACATGCCCACCAGCAGACAACCTATGACGATCCAGTAGTTCATGGACATACTTAGTTTGAGAAACTATGATCGTACCGTCGATTCAATCCTGAGCTTACCACCAATCAGGAGAAACGTTAACAACCAACCCCAATACAATCCAGCGTAATTCAGCCATATTACTGCTCACTTAATTGCATCACGGGGGGAGCGTGAAACGGACCACCTTTCGATGTACGGAACCCTGACCGATTTAGTTCGGCTGAGATTCGGTATCCTTCTTATTCGCCTGACGTATCATGGCGATCATCGACGGGGTGTAATTACTATTTTTTACTGAACCTCAATAATAAACTCGCTTATCATAATGGCCAATGAACGATAGCAAGAGCAAAATATACAATTCTGGGCTCGAAGAGCCCATATTAGTCTACTTCGCGTTGTTATATTCCTCATTCGAAACGGGCTGCAACCAGTTCACAATTCCCTTGTCGGTATTGGTCACGATGTACAGTTGCTGCATGCCGCTTTCCGGGCTTGTCCCGTGCCAATGCATCACGTTGGGCGGACATTTGACCACATCGCCCTTTCTCAGCGTTTGTCTGGGCTCGCCTTTCAGCTGGTGGTAGCCTATGCCCTCCGTAATAACCAGGATCTGACCACCCGGATGCGTGCCATCGGACCGCCGAAGCGGTTGCTTCTTGCCGACGGCTCGAAATAGACATTGCCGACAACCGTATTGTAGACTGTATCAGTACTGACCAAGCCGATGTGCCAGGCCTTACCGGTAAAGTTTTCGGCTGCCCCTAATTCGCCTTTTGGAAAGATGGCCTGTAAGTCATCCCTTTCTGATTTCTCGGGATTTCGTTTCCCACAACTGCCTGAAATCAAGGCCAAAAAAGCAATGGCGGTTACGAATCGTACGTTTAGGCTGTTCGTTTTCATGTCCTTTCTACTTACTGGTTTATGGAAATAATGCTGGTTTAACGGGTACGTTGACTACGGTTGGACCGCCATTCAGCTTGCCTTGTCAGCGTTGCCCATAGCAAGCCACAACGTTACCCTATGCCCTTTATAAACGTACCCGCAAACAGCCCGGTAGCGATGGGTATCAACTACAGGCTTTACGACACTACGTATTGGGCGATGGCCCGGCGTTAAATGGTCTTCACCACCTTCGCCGGAATGCCAGCAACGACCGTGTTAGGGGGTACGTCCCGACTCACCACGGCTCCGGCTGCCACCACCGAATTTTCGCCAATGGTAACGCCCGGCAAAATGGTGGCTCCCGCGCCAATCCAGGCATTCCGTTTGATGAGAATAGGCTGGAGAATGACTGTTTTGCGGTCGCTGGGGTCGAGCGGGTGATTTTCGGACGTCAGATTAACCCGGGGACCAATCTGGACATCATCCTCGATGGTGATGCCGCCAATGTCCAGAAAAGAGCAGCCGTGGTTGATAAAGACGTTTTTACCCAGCCGAATGAACCGGCCAAAATTGGTATAAAACGGCGGGAACACCGTCGTGGACGCGTGCACCTCCGTTCCGATGATGTCACTCAACGACTCACGCGTATCTGGTCCACATCGGTGGCTGTAGCATTCATCTCGACGCATAGCCGGATGGTGCGCGACACGACCGCTCCAAATTGGGCGTATTCAGGATCATCTTTGCGGAGTGGCTCCCCGGCGCTTAGTCTCTCAAAAATGCCTTTCCGTTCTGGTTGATTACTCATCTCTTTTTTTAATCTGCTGACCATGATGCCCCAACCCGGTTTATCGTTTGTTGCTTTACGGCGACTCAAACGTAACCGTTACGTTTCCAGCACCCAGGGCAGCTGCCAGTTCGGACGGGTTATCGATGCGGCCAAGCCTGGTATAGCTGTAGGGCGTTGGAAACGATTTATAGAACAGTACCAGCGTAGTAGAACCATACAGCATCAGATCGCCGGTCTGAATCGTTCCGGGGTTCGATGCATTGGTCGGCAGGCCGGTGGGAAAATTGTATAGCTTCTCATTTCCGTTTAGCTCACTCATAGCAACCGTCATCGGTAGTCTGGCTTTGAATGCCGTTACCGTTGCATTGTTTAGGAGCGTGGCGCTGAACGTCTTGGACCCAATCTTAATTCTGAGTTGATTGCTCATGGTATCCTTGTTACTGTTGTTTCCTAATCCAGTCGTATCGGAAACGGGGTTGTCGTTCGATTTGCAAGCCATACTACCAATGAAAAATAGTAGGAGTGGCACTAGGTATATATTGAACCGTTTCTTCATGGCTTTACCGTTGACTGGGTGATTTGATGGCCCGAAAAATTGAATTAACACGCGCTGTATTCCGCATTGTGCAGAACTAAACTGAAGTATATTTTTTAGTGATTTCTGTCATTCTGAGGCACGAAGAATCTTCGGTGAGAGCAAGTAAGGCTTCGAACTTACCCGAAGATTCTTCGTGCCTCAGAATGACAGAAAATGCAGTAATCTACTTTTGCGTGACTACTTACTGACAGGACTTGTGTCAGCGCAAACCACCAGGGTGCTACAGCGTAGCCATGTCAATGACGAACCGGTATTTGACGTCACCTTTCAGTAAGCGTTCATAGGCTTCATTAATTTCCCCGATGTTGATCAGCTCAATATCGGCTGGGATATTGTGCTCGGCGCAGAAATCCAGCATCTCCTGGGTTTCTGCAATGCCGCCAATCATGGAGCCGGCAAAGCTCTTGCGGCCTGGGATCAGGCTGAACGCAGCAACCGGAAGCGGCTGTTCGGGTGCGCCTACGAGGGCCAGCGAACCATCTACGCGAAGCAAGCCGAGGTATGCGTTAATGTCATGCTCTGCCGAAACGCAATCCAGGACGAAGTGTAGTTTACCCCGGTAGGCAGCCATTTGTTTGGCATCTTTCGATAAGACCACTTCATCAGCACCTAACCGTTTGGCTTCGTCAAATTTCGATTCCGATGTGGTAAACGCCACTACATGGGCGCCCATGGCTTTAGCGATCTTGAGGCCCATATGCCCCAGGCCGCCGATGCCGACGATACCCACTTTTTTACCCGGGCCAACATTCCAGTGCCGCAGGGGTGAATACGTAGTGATACCGGCACAAAGCAGGCGCGGCTGCCGCAGGATCGAGGTTATCCGGGATGCGCAGGACAAAGTTTTCATCCACCACGATGCTTTCTGAATAGCCCCCGAAGGTTGGATTGCCCGGTAGATGCTGGTCCGGTGAATTGTACGTACCAGTCATGCCGGGTTCACAATACTGCTCCAGTCCTTCTTTACAATACTGGCACTCTTGGCACGAATCGACCATGCAGCCCACGCCCACCATGTCGCCTACCTTGAATTTGCCCACATGACTGCCCACATGGACAACTCTACCCACAATCTCGTGACCGGGAACGCAGGGATATAGCGAAGGGCCCCATTCGCTCCTTGCCGTGTGCAGGTCG
>CAWARB010000021.1:0-66227 GCA_963784335.1 uncultured Cytophagales bacterium
AGAGTTTGGTACGAAACGCTTCAATTTTTGGAAGCCTTCTGAGTGCTGAAGGTGGGGTAAAAAAACAGCAGGGTAGCCCATAAGCTACCCTGCTGTCACCACAACGTTACCTGCTCTTTTTTACGGTGTTGCCTTGACAAACGGACCGGCAATAGCCAGTACTTTTTCTTTGCTTAACGGCTCATCGAACGATTCACGAACAATCTCTGTATCCGTCTGTTCGGTGTTACCCCCCTGCTGTTTTATCATCGGTTTGGTAACGGATACCAGGTCAATTAAATCGTGTTGACGCACCAGATTTTCGCCTTCATAAATGGCCCTGGGTGCGCCCCCTGTTTCCTGCTCCGATGCCCAGACGCGCAAACCACGAATCAGCCGTACCTCAGCTGCGTGGCGGGCCTCAACCGAGTGAATTCTCAGGGCCGTCTGCAGGATTTGTTTGTCTCCTTTTAGCCGGGGTGCCTGCCCTTTGTAGGCTCTTACGCCCAGATCCTCGAACGATTGGGATAAGACCAGGAAAGTCTGGTAGTCGGAGAAAACGGTTGGGTACTTCCCTCCGCCCGTAAAATCAAACATGGGTTTAGCAATGGCATCCGCACCTAACAGGGTCTTCAGTAATTGAACGTGTTGTTGTTCATGTTCACCAATTTTCATGAACACCATCCGGTCGCTTTCCGGAATAAGTCCCGGCCTGGCCAGGCCCATCGCGTAAAACTCAGCTTCCAGGTACTCCAGCAGCAGGGCAAAGTTGAATACATCTACCACTTCGCTGTTGGCAGCAAAGGCTTTATTGAGCGTAGTAGTCAGTAAGGTAGTGGTGCCAACAGCGGCATACGCCGTTGTTTTCAGTAATTTACGACGCGAAAATGCGATTCGTTCGTAGGCTTCAGCGTCGCGTTTTTCAATGTCCGATAAGATGGCAAATAAGTTCATACGATGGCTGAATTAATAGGTTGGGAGATTAGCTAAACTAAGTTTCTGTTTGATAAAAGGCTGGGCTTTCATCGCGGCTTCAACGGGCGTTCTGAACCAGTCGCGGCCCAGCACATCGATCAGTTCGTGGCCCAGAGAAAAATACGTTTTGGGCCGAAGCATATTCAGCGTAAGCGTAGCGTGCCGGGCTTCAACCGAAACAATTTTACCCGCCAGTTTGAGCATTTCCACATCCTCCAGCAAAGGTCCGGCACCGTTATAGGCTGCTACACCCAAATTTTCAAACTGTTGAGCCGCATCGAACACGCCATACCGGTCATTGAAATTAATGACGCTGAAATCGAAATCCAGCATCGGAATGGCGTTGTTGGTTAGAATCCCCTTGAAAAATTCGCGGTGTACCAATTCGTGGTCGTGTAATTCTTCCAGTACTTTTCGATCCTGTGCACTCAGGCCAGTTGCCCTTTCGAGGGCGGTTGCGTAAAAGGCGGTTTCCAGTTGTTCCAGTGAGTAGGCCAGATTGGCAATACCAATATCACCGGAGCCCAGATCAATGGTCCCATCTGGTAGTACCGACGCCCCCATCCGGGCCGATGAACGACCGGTTACGGGGTTAACATCCGTTACTTCGCGGGTGCAGGCCGTCATCAGTGCCGTAACGGAGGCCGCCGTCAGTCCCAGCTGACGCATGAACATCCGTCGTTCTACCGATGGAATAGCCGGAATCGTTGGCCTGCTTTTTACGGGTTGCTGTTCATTAAGTTTTTCCATAAGAGTAAGAGTAATTTGTTGTGTAATTAACCTCAATCCAAAAACTTTTCAGAAAAACGGACAGGCAGGTAAATCTGATTTCAAAGCCATAAAAAGTGAGGGAACGGTCCCTCGTTGGCAGGGTAGGTCGTGATGTGAATCGCCGTCAGAGAAGTGCTGTTCGTGGGCGGGTGGTATACGTAGCTTTGTTGCAGGTTGCCGTTTATATATAGCTCAACAGCATTGTTAGCCTTAGATAACTACTTTTTATTGACAATATATTCGTTAGTAAAGTATGATACGCTAAAAACAGGGCATTTATTTAATGCAAAAATTTAATAGGTTTGTCCTAAATTATTCTTGCAACTATATGGCCTCTGCGGTATGCGTAATCGGTAGTTCCAATACCGACATGGTTATCAAAGCCGATAAGTTACCGGCCCCCGGCGAAACGGTTATTGGCGGCACCTTTCTGATGAATCCCGGTGGTAAGGGGGCCAATCAGGCCGTGGCCGCAGCCCGGCTGGCCGTACCAATGCCCGGTTCCGGGCGGCAGGAAGCTACCGCCATCACGTTTGTGGCCAACGTGGGTAACGACGTGTTTGGCCGGCAGGCCCTGGCAGCAGTTCGAGCGGGAGGGAATCCGGGGCGATTTTGTCACGACCGATACCGACGCCCCTTCGGGCGTAGCCCTGATTGGCGTCGACGGTAAGGGTGAAAACAGCATCATGGTAGCCTCCGGGGCCAACGCCCGGCTGAGCGAGCAGCAGGTAGCTACCGCCCTGGCCTCCATTACCGACCCCGCCCATACGGTTGCCCTGCTTCAGCTGGAATCGCCCATGCCAACCGTGGCCTATGCCATCCGGGCATGTTCCGAAAAAGGGATGCGGGTAGTGCTGAACCCCGCCCCGGCGCAGCCCGTCGATCCCGCCCTGCTGGCCCGCCTGTATGCCATTACGCCCAACGAAACCGAAGCCGAACTACTCACCGCCATCCGCGTTACCGACGAAACCACCGCCCGGCAGGCCGCCCGGTCTCTGCACGATGCGGGCGTACCCAATGTGGTTATTACCCTCGGCTCACGCGGGGCTTACGTGTCTACAGACTCCGGAGCAGAAACGAAACTGGTGTCGGCCCCGCCCGTAACGGCGGTTGATACCACGGCGGCTGGCGACTGTTTCAACGGTGCCCTGGCGGTGGCCCTGGCCGAAGGGCAGGGCCTGTTCGAGGCTGTGGCCTTCGCCTGCAAAGCCGCGGCCATTTCGGTTACCCGCATGGGCGCGCAGGCATCACTGCCCCACCGCCACGAAGTTGAGGCCCTACCGGTACTGTCCCACTGAATCCTACTCTCCGAATAAAACCAATGAAACAAAGTTATTTGGTGCTCCCTCTGCTGGCGTTGCTGGCTTTTATTCCCGCGCCCCAACCGAACCTGAACCCGCCCGCTACGGTCACCATGAGCAAAGGCAAGCTGCAGGACAAGATTAAAGGAGGCTGGGCCGGTCAGGTGATTGGCGTTACGTTTGGCGGCCCCACCGAATTCCGGTTCAACGGGACCATGATCAACGACTACCAGCCGATTCCGTGGTACGACGGCTACATCAAGAAAACGATGGTCGAGAATTTTGGCCTGTACGACGACCTGTACATGGACCTGACGTTTGTGGATGTGTTCGAGAAAAAGGGCCTCGATGCACCCGTGAGTGAACACGCCAATGCTTTTGCCAAAGCCGACTATATGCTCTGGCACGCCAATCAGGCGGGCCGCTACAACATTCTCAACGGGATGAAAGCCCCGGAGTCGGGCCACTGGCTCAACAACCCCCACGCCGACGATCTTGATTTCCAGATCGAAGCCGATTTTTCGGGGCTGATGGCCCCCGGCATGCCCAACTCGGCCGTGCAGATTGGCGACCCCATCGGGCACATCATGAACTACGGCGACGGCTGGTACGGTGGGGTGTACGTGGGCGCCATGTACGCGCTGGCTTTTGTGAGCGACGACGTAAATTATGTGGTGCGCGAGGGGCTGAAAACCGTTCCGGCCCAGAGCACTTTTTACCAGTGTATTGCTGATGTTATCAAGTGGCACGATCAGTACCCAACCGACTGGAAACGCACCTGGTACGAAGTGCAGCGCAAATGGTCGGACGATATTGGCTGTCCGGACGGGGTGTTTGCGCCGTTTAACATCGATGCCAAACTCAATTCGGCCTACATTGTGATGGGCTTGCTCTACGGCCAGGGCGATTATACCAAAACCATGCAGATCAGCACCCGCGCCGGGCAGGATTCCGACTGCAACCCATCATCGGCGGGCGGTATTCTGGGAACCATGCTGGGCTACGACAAAATTCCGGCTTACTGGAAGCTGGGCCTGAAAGAAGCCGAAGATATCGACTTCAAATACACCACCATGTCGCTCAACGACGTGTACGGCATCGGGATGAAGCACGCGCTTCAGGTAATTGAACGCAACGGCGGCAAGGTAACCGCCGATCAGGTGACCATTGCGGTACAAACCCCAAAACCCGTCCGGCTCGAACAAAGCTTCGCCGGTCACTTCCCGACCGAAAAGCGAAGCATCAATAAAAACCTGGCCGATGAATACACCGCTGAGTTCGATGGGAACGGCTTCGTTGTTCTGGGTCAGGCAACCCCTAAAAGCCAGTCGAACGGCCGCTACGAAAGCGACTTTTCGCACACGATGGACGTATACGTTGATGGGCAGAAACTGGAAACGGTGAAGCTGCCTGCCAGCTTCACCCGTCGTCGGCACGAACTGACCTGGAAATACCAGTTAACGCCCGGTAAGCATACCGTTCGGCTACAGGTGCAGAATCCCGACAAGGATTACACCCTGCGGCTACAGGAACTGATCGTGTACAGCAGTAAACCAACCGAAACCCGCTACTAACCCCAACTACCTTATGTTTATCATCGAGACTTACGGCACGGCCGTTCTGTTTTGTATCGTTACCATGATTTGCTGGGGGTCGTGGGCCAATACCCAGAAACTGGCCGCCGGTAGCTGGCGCTTCGAGCTGTTCTACTGGGATTATGTGCTCGGCATCGTTGGCCTGGCGTTGATTGCCGCCCTCACGTTAGGGAGCCTGGGCGAAGGGGGCCGCTCGTTCCTGGCCGACGTTCAACAGGCCGATCCGGCAAACATCGGGTCGGCGCTGTGGGGCGGGGTGCTGTTCAACGCAGCTAATATCCTGCTGGGCGCAGCTATCGCCATTGCGGGCATGTCGGTGGCTTTTCCGGTGGGAATCGGACTGGCGCTGGTGATTGGGGTAGTGGTCAATTACCTCAACGCCCCGGTGGGGAGCGCAGGTCTGCTGTTTGGCGGCATGGCCCTGATTGTGGTGGCTATCCTGCTCAACGCCATTGCCTACCGCCGGACGAGTAGCGCCAGTAGTGGTCTGTCTACCAAAGGGTTAGTGTTGTCGGTTGTAGCGGGTTGCCTGATGGGCCTGTTTTACGGCTACGTGGCGCAGTCGATGTTTCCGAATTTTGAGCAGCCCGAGCCGGGCAAACTGAGCCCCTACACGGCCGTGGTCTTTTTTGCCCTGGGCATCCTGGGTAGTAATTTTCTGTTCAACACCCTGCTCATGCGTCGGCCCTTCGTTGGTGCACCGGTGAGCTACACCGACTATTTTCGGGGTAGTGGCCGCGATCACCTGACGGGTGTACTGGGCGGGATGATCTGGTGTTTGGGGATGTTGTTCAGCATCCTGGCTTCCGACAAGGCTGGTCCGGCCATCAGCTATGGGCTGGGGCAGGGGGCTACCGTAGTCGCGGCTCTGTGGGGCATTTACGTCTGGAAAGAGTTTCGGGACGCCCCTAAAGGCGTCAGTGCCCTGCTGAACGGGATGCTACTCTGCTACATACTGGGCATTGGCCTGTTGATTGTGGCCCGCTAACGCGTTGCTGATGCTGGCTGTTTGTAGGCTTAATAGGTGCAATGGCTCCCGGTCGGTTTTATCGAAGCTGCCCGGGAGCCATTGTCCGTACCGGTACCCGCTGCTGACAAACAGCCAGCCCCTCGTTTAGCCGCGTTGTAGCCGTGACCTGTTTGGCTAGAAGGGCGTTTCCTGACTGGGGTCGGCGTTGCCGAAGTTGGTCATGTTGTTAGCCTTGCTCTTGAATACGCTACCCGCCGAGGGAGGTGCCTCAAAACTGCTCAGCCCATTCACGTCGGGCGCAAAGCCCTGCGTAGCTACCGGCTCGAAGTAGGAGTCGAGGTCGCAGAATTTGGTAAACTTATTGATAAATCGAAGCTGGATGGTATCGAGCGAACCACTCCGGTTTTTGGCAATGATTACCTCACCGATACCCGCCGTCGAGTTGCCGTTCTCATCCTGCGTGATGTTATAATACTCCGGGCGATACAGGAAACATACCATGTCGGCATCCTGCTCGATAGATCCCGATTCCCGCAAGTCGGAAAGCTGTGGTTTCTTGTCACCCCCCCGCGTTTCTACGGCCCGGCTCAACTGCGACAGGGCAATGACCGGTACATTCAGTTCTTTCGCCAGGTTTTTAAGAGCCCGGGATATAGAGGCAATTTCCTGTTCCCGGTTGCCACCCATCCGTCCCGACGTGTCGCCGGACATAAGCTGGAGGTAGTCGATGACCACCATCTGAATATCGTGCTGAGCTTTCAGTCGGCGGCACTTGGCCCGCAGTTCCAGAATGGATAGGGCAGGGGTATCGTCAATGAAAATGGGCGCTTCGGTGAGCCGCTGAATCTTGTGGTGCAACTGCGTCCATTCGTGCGGGGCCAGCGTTCCCTTCCGGATTTTCTCGGAGTCAATCTCCGCTTCGGCCGCAATAAGACGATTGACCAACTGCACGGACGACATCTCCAGCGAGAAAATAGCCACCGGTTTACCATGGTCGACAGCCGCATTGCGAAGGGCAGAAACCACGAAAGCGGTGTTATGCGTTACGGTCATGTCTTCGAGCAGGAACAAACTGTTTCCGTCGATGGTGAAGCCGTAATAATCATCCACTTTGTCCGCTTCGACGCTAATGCCGGTGACCCGCCAATCGGCACGGGCTTTGAGTGGTCGTGCTTTCTTCCGCTCAATTCGTACAGGAATAGAATCCAGATTGCCGAAGATACGCAGACGGTACACGGTTGAAATGTAACCCCGCGACGTAATGACGGCTTGTTTTTCCTTCAGCGAGCACTTAAATCCAAGTGTATCGCAGAGGTATTTCAGCTGTTCAGCCAGTTCTTTGTTCTTCTGCGTAATCTCGTAACAATTGAATGCTTCCTGATAATGGCCATCACTGTCTATCAGGCCAGCCAATAGTTTTAGCCGGTTTTCAGTAGAATTTATGAGGTACGATTTGGGAATATGCTTGTTTTCGATAACTGACAAGCCCCTTAGCTGTTCCTGAATATTAAACACAAAAGGTCGGTTTCCCCATTGGGCACCCCCGCGCTTCCCCGACGTAATGGCATAGTTAGCTGTACGGTTTTCCTGTTGATAGGTAACCATTTTCAGGCCCAGATCATCAGCATAGGATTGGAGATAGTCAACTACTTCGGTGTCGGTATTGGTAATACGCGAACTGTAAGCATGACCATCACCTAGCCATAACCCAACAAAATACGGGTCGAGTGGAACGGGACTGGGCTGGAAACTCAACGGCTACTTTGTACCCCTTATAATTAGTTTTAAACTTATCGGCTTTTGTTAGGTAGTCACGGACGCTGATATTTAGAATGTCGCCTTTCTGATGTGGTCCTTCGGTGCGAGACCGTTTCAACGACAGTATATGGCTTTCGTTAACCCGGTAGTCAATACCTTTATTTTGGCGTATCCAGTACATTTGCTCACGGCCACGGGCAATAGACAACACCCGGCGGGGCGTTGAATCGTCACCCATCAGCAAATCACCTTCACAAACGTCTTCTACTTTTCGAAGTGAGCCGTCGAACATAACGACTTTTGTGCCTTTTCCGAGGCACTTGCCCATGGCTGGCCTGGCTGCCAGAATAATCAATTCGGTCGGCTGCCAGCCCGACGTGACCCGGTCCAGGTTGGTGAAGCCGGAGGGTACACCCGTCAGGCCTTCCTGATTCTTCTTGGTTTCGAGTTCGTTGAGCGCCATCCGAACGATGGTGCTCATGTCGGCGTAATTCTTCTTGATGTTCGACTCCGAAATCTTGAAGAGCGATTGCTCCGTGCGGTCGAGGAGTTCAAATACGTCGGTGGTATCCTCATACGCATCCCGCAGGATGGTAGACGACATGGCGATGAGTGCCCGTTTGAGGGCCTGCTCCGATACAATCCGGGCGTGGTACTCGATGTTGGCCGCCGAGTTGACCCGGAAGGTTAGTTCCGCTACGAAGCCACCGCCACCAACCAGTTCAATTTCGCCGGTTTGCCGGAGTTTGTTCGTAACCGTCAGCAGGTCAATGGGGTCGGAGTTGCCAAAGAGCGTCAGGATGGCGTTGTAAATCCGCTGGTGTGCTTCTTTGTAGAATGTTTCCGGCTTGAGAATATCGACTACCGAGGAGAGTGCATCCTTCTCAATCATCAGCGCTCCCAGTACCGCTTCTTCCAGGTCGAGGGCCTGAGGAGGGAGCTTACCAAGGCCCGTATCGAGCCAGTGATTGCCCGCTTGCTGACGACCGCCGGCAAAGGCAGACGGTTTCCGAAGATGTTGATTGGGGCGTGCGTTATTGTCCATTGTCTCACTGCAAGTTTACGCAATCATCCCCCATAAGCCAAGTTCCTGAACATGACGTATACCGGTCAGGATGAGGAATGTTTGCGTAACATTCTGGTAATGTTGTTGCTACCCCATCGAAAAAAAAACGTTTTTTTTAGGCAACGGAAGGAGGGTAAATTGTCGGACTAATTAAGGAAGTCTGACAGTGAACTGTGTGTCAGCAAGATAGGTATTTATCCGTATTAAATGCCCGTTTTGCGCTAAAAAGTAGTAACCGGTATGGAAACCGAGCAAGGGAATAATTTTTTCATTAAACGCGTTGTAGAAGCAAAGAAATCGCTTACTTTTCGGAAATACACACGTTAAACTATTCATCGTTTGGTCGAAAAAGTTATTACCCTCGACAATGTATCGCTCATTGACTTTCTGGGCGTAGAAAACCACAACATCAAAGAAGTGGCGGCTGCGTTTCCCATGAGCAAGATTATCTCGCGTGGCAACGAGATTCGAATTAAAGGCACAACGCCGGAAATCAGCCGAATCAGTGACATTCTGGAATCGCTGATGGCGCATTATCAGAAGTACGGTAAACTAACCCAGGAAACGATTCAAACCTACATTAGCCAAAGCGGACAACCGGTAAATGCCATCGGTACGCCACCAGTGGTGCCTAATGATGATGAGGTGCTGGTGTACGGAAACCGGGGCGTGGTGGTTCGGGCCCGAACCGATAACCAGAAACGGCTGGTAGAAGCGGCCGAGAAATATGATCTGGTGTTTGCCGTTGGCCCGGCAGGAACGGGTAAAACCTATACGGCGGTAGCCATTGCCGTACGGGCGCTGAAAAACAAAGAAGTCAAGAAAATTATCATTACGCGTCCGGCGGTGGAAGCCGGCGAAAATCTGGGCTTTTTGCCGGGTGACCTGAAAGAAAAAATAGATCCCTATCTGCGCCCGATTTATGATGCACTCGACGATATGGTTCCGGCGGAGAAGCTGAAGTTCTACACCGAAAATCGCATCATTGAAATAGCTCCCCTGGCCTATATGCGGGGGCGCACGCTGAACAATGCCTTTATTCTGCTCGACGAAGCGCAGAATACAACATCCATGCAGATGAAGATGTTTCTGACCCGGATGGGACCAACATCAAAGGCCATCATTACCGGCGACCGGTCGCAGATTGATCTGCCCAACCGGCAAAAATCGGGCTTGGTCGAGTCGGTCGATATTTTGAAAAACATCAAAGGGATTGCCTTTGTGGAACTGGACGGCCGCGATGTGGTGCGCCACCGGCTGGTTCGGGAAATTATTACAGCATATGACAAAGCGGGGCAATAAGAGCCTGACTACTAAAAAACGAACCGGCTGGCTCTGGCTGGCCGGTTCACTTATTTGTTTGCTGACCTCAGCGGCCAGTGCCCAAACTACCCCGGATTCGCTGGTCAACCGCTGTGGCGTTATGGACCATGAGCGCATCCTGCAGCAACGCAATCCGGACCGGCTCCGCCAGCTCAATGAACTGAACAGTCAGATCGACCAGTATCTGGGAACAGGCCAAATCGCTGCGCCAGCCTGCCGCCAACGTAATCTACCGTATTCCCATCGTGGTACACGTAGTACATAACAACGCATCCAACACCATTGGCGGGGCGAATAACGTAAACATTTCCGAAGCCCAGATTCAGTCTCAGATTCAGGTGCTGAATGAAGATTACCGTCGTCAGCCCGGTACCAGCGGATTCAATACCAGCCCCATTGGGGCCGATGCGGGCATTGAATTTTACCTGGCTACCGTTGATCCCAACGGGCAGCCGACCAATGGTATTACCCGCCATTATTACGCCCAGAAACCGTCGTTCAGTATTTTTAATGACGATTTGTTGCTGTCGCAGATTGCTTACTGGCCCAGCGATAGGTATCTGAATATCTGGGTTACCAGTATCCAGGATAACTATCTGGGCTACACGCAGTTTCCAACGGCAACCGACACGCTGCAAGGATTGCCTTCTCCTTCCGCAGTGAATAACATGACCGACGGGTCAATTATTGACTACCGGGTTTTTGGTCGGCAGACAGGTACGGTAGATCGCTCACTGTACCTGCTGGGTCGCACCGTAACCCACGAAATCGGGCACTGGCTGGGATTGATTCACCCCTGGGGCGATGCCAACTGTGGGAACGATTACGTAGCCGACACACCACCGATGGCAGATGGCTCGACGGCTCAGCTATCCTGTCGGCAAACCTTTTCCAACTGCGACGGAAAAGGGCAGGTGCGCGACCTGATGGAAAATTACATGAACTACTGGCCCGATGCCTGCATGAATATGTTTACCGCCGGGCAGGTAGCCCGGATGCGGGCTGTATTGGTGCTTAACCAACGCCGGGCTAAAGTAGCCAGTACGGCGTCATTTCTGCCCGAATCAGAAAACCTGACCATGTCTGTATACCCCAATCCTACCAGCATTGATCCTTCTGTGGATGTGCAGTTGAAGGGGATTCAGTCATTCAGCGTTAGTCTGCTCAATATGGCGGGCCGGCAGATACGCACCCTTTCTTACACCGACGTGCCAAGTACACGGGTTATACTGCCTGTAATCGGGCTGGCCCCCGGCTTGTACATCGTCCGGGTCAAAACCAGCAGTGAAACAGTCAGCAAACGGTTGCTGGTGCAGTAAACAGGTTTATAGTGTATGCCAGACTCCTGTGTAGTCCGGCACACTCGCCATCGCTGCTGCCCCGCGCAACCGGAACGCCGGACTGTATAAACGTAAACGATAATAAACCGTCATGATTTCAGTTCTCCCTATTGCAACCCCTACCGACCTCGAAACCGCCTTTTCCATTCGCCGACAGGTATTTGTGGAGGAACAACGGGTCGATGCCCGGGAAGAGTACGACGAGTTTGAGGATAGCAGTGCTCATTTTCTGGCTTTTGTCGATGACGTACCCTGTGGTACAGCCCGGTGGCGACGCACATCGAACGGGATAAAAATGGAACGCTTTGCGGTATTGGCCTCCTGCCGCAGAATGGGTGTAGGCAAGGCCCTGGTTCAGGCCGTGCTGGATGATGTGTTCAGTCAGCAGCCGGAGCCAATCCAACGTATCTATCTGCACGCCCAGCTACCAGCTATGCCGCTGTACGCTGGTTTTGGCTTTGTTGCGGTCGGTCATATGTTCGAGGAGGCAGGTATTCAGCACTACAAAATGGTACTACCGGGTTCGGCTTACACGACCGAATGAAAGGCGCCCCGTTCGTGCGCTACGTGGCCGCTCTGATTAGCGGTATCCTGCTGTACGTAGCGGAACCTGGCTGGACCGTTTTACCCCTGGTTTGTCTGGGCGCTGGCTTTTTACTGCTGGTCTGGAGTTTTGTCCGCAGTGCCGGGCAGGTTATCAAACCCATCCAGCAGAAAGCGGGGGTCGGTAGCCTGCTTATTCTGCTGGGGTTGGGCTGGTTTATCACCTGGCAGCGCACCGATCGTAACCACCCTAATCACATCAGCCACCTGACCGATAGCCGTAACGACGGACCGTTGCAGGCCTACGAAGGCGTGGTGGCGGCTCAGCCCGAAGAACGGGCAAAAACCTACCGGGTCGAGCTGGAAATTCGCCGGGCCAGGCGGGGACTGACTGATTCCACAAATCAGCGCAAAACGAACGGCGATGCATGGCAGCCACTCCGGGGCCGGGTCATTATTTACCTGGATAAAGCCAGCCAGTCCGATTCCGTTACACCCCGGCCGGTGTACGGGGAAGTATGGCTGGTGTCGGGTGCTCCCCGCCCGATCGATCCCCCGCTCAATCCCGACGAGTTCAACTACAAACGCTACCTAAGTTACCGGAATATTGGGTATCAGCAGTACCTGCGTTCGTTTCAGCGGCATATTCTGGGTATTGACCCGCCCAATCCCATTACCAACATTGCCGCCAGCGTAAACCGCTGGGCCGATAGTGTGTTTACGCAGCAGGTGGGGAGCCGCGCCGAGTACGCCCTTGTCAACGCCATGATTCTGGGGGTTCGGGATGACCTGGACGCCGATATTTACCGGGCTTACTCCACCGCCGGAGCCGTTCACATTCTCTCCGTATCGGGTCTGCACGTAGGTATCCTGTTTCAGGTGCTCACGGTGCTGCTTGGATTTCTGGCTAAACGGCGGGGTGGGAAGCTGATAATGGCCGGGCTGCAACTCACTATTCTGTGGTTTTACGCCCTCGTTACGGGCTTTTCGCCCCCGGTGCTTCGCTCGGCGGGGATGTTTACGATGGTTATTCTGGCCCGGGCACTGGGTCGGCAGCAGCAGATACCGAATACCCTGGGGGCATCGGCTTTCTTTATTCTGTGCTTCGACCCTTACGCGCTGTTTTCGGCTGGTTTTCAGTTGTCGTACCTGGCCGTTGCGGGCATCAGTGCCTGGCACGCGCCCCTGTATCAGTCCCTGACGTTTCGGAACAAATGGGCCAACCGGCTCTGGGAATTAACCGCGGTGGCGTTGGTGGCTCAGTTGATTACGTTTCCGGTGGGCGTGTTCTATTTTCATCAGTTTCCAACGTACTTCCTGCTTTCCAATCCCGTCGTTATTGTGCTGTCGGAATTATTACTGCCCCTGGCAATGGCAGCGCTGGCTCTGTGCTGGGTACCGTACCTGGGCGATGGGCTGGGCTGGCTGCTGCAAAAAACGGCCTGGCTACTCAATGGGTCGGTGATGCAGACTAGTCAACTGCCTGGAGCCGCCTGGGACGGGCTCTGGCTTTCACCCCTGGCGCTGCTACTTATCTATACGCTTATTCTATGTGGAGTGGCCCTGCTGCTAACCCGCAACCGGGCGTATCTGTGGGCTACGTGCCTGACGTCGGTGCTGCTGGCGGGTACAACTCTGTGGGGCGACTACAGGCAGGCCCACCAGCAACGACTGGCTGTGCATTTCCTGCCGCATCGAACGGCCGTAAGCCTGACCAGCGGGAACCGGAGTACATTACTGACCGACCTCGACTCGACCGATAGCCGCTCCTTCGACTTTTACCTGAAAAATACGTTTGGAATATGGGGCGTTTCTGCCCTGACGCTGACGCGCATGAAGCGGCCCGGCGATTCGACCCTTGCCCGGCAACGTATGCCCGCTTTTTACCAGACCCCAGCCTATGCCCTTTGGGTATGGCAGGGCAAAACGGTTTTGCTGGTGAACAAGCTGTCCGGCCGAAATCGCTGGCGGCTACCCGCCATTGTCGACTACCTCGTTATCCGCCGGAATGCCCTGTATGAGTGGGAGCAGCTAAACGGGCGCGTGGTAGCCCGGCACATTATCTTCGATGATTCCAACAAAACACCTCTGACGGACAGGCTGCTGATTGAGGCAAAAAAGAAAGGGATAACGTGCTATTCTGTCCGGCAGATGGGTGCCTATCTGGCTGAGCTGGAGTGAGGAACGGTATGGCCCCGCCTAGTTGGCAGCCGCTTTGTTGAGGGAATCCTTTTTAGGACCCGGTGGTCGGAAACCGCCAATCTCCTTCTGCATATCAGGCTTTTTGGACTGGTACAAGTCCCACTGCTCCGGGGTAAGAATAGGCTTTATTTTCTCCTCCTTCTCTTCATTGAACATCAGCATCACTTCCCGAACCTGGGTGATGACTTCGGGGGAGGGGCGGCCGGTTTCCTTACCAATTATATCTTTGATGGCATCCTGTTGCTGGCTGGCATACTCATTGTTGAGGTGCTTGAGGTCTTTTAACTGCTCCTTACTGAGCGACAGGTTTTCTTTCATCCACTTCGTTTCCTTCTGAGCCATATCGCCGGCAATGTTAGGCACCGAGGCTCTCGTCGGACTGCTGTTTTGCATCTGACTCATACCCCCCATCCGGCGTCCACCCATGCCGCCATAGCCTCCTCCGTAGCCCCCGTACTGACCAAAACTGAGCGAACTCAGCAGCAGCCCGTTCATCAGGCAGAAACAAAAAATCAGGGTTTGGCGAACAGTCAAATTCATACGTACTTATACAGGTTGGTCAACACTTTTTTAACGAATACTGGGCTATCGGGTAAGTAATTTATCCGGTTTCCGAACGCGAACGCGCATCTGAGGGCTTTCCCCGTCTGGCACGATAACAATGATATTGTTGGTTATGGTTTCCCCTTCTTCCAGCAGGTGCCCGGCCTGTAACAAATCAGTGGTTTTGGCCGCTACAGCTTCGCCGGTGACAGGCTTAGCCGATGCTTCGCTGGGAGCCGCTGCGGGTCTGGCGCGAACGGCTATGGATTTGGATGTCAATTTGGCTCCCGTGGCGTTTAAACAGTCGAAGTGAGCCAGCAAATCCCGGTCTCGGGTACCGAAGGAGGTTTGCCGGGGATTGAATACTTTTGAGTTGCCACTCCGGTTGGTCACATACACCATCAGTTCGTAGCGTTTGAAAGTGCCCAGGTTGATGAAGTCCTTCGTGCATTCGTTGCGCACCGAATACCCGTACTCGATACCGTCGATCTCAACGGGTTTGTTGCCGGGAATTTCATAAATAGATTGAGCGATTGATGAACAAACCAGGCCAATACTCAACATTACTAGCAGACAAATCGAACGATTAGACATGATCGAGTGAGGGGGAGTAGGTATAGCCCGAAATTTAGAAAGAAAACCAGAATATATTAGCCATTATTGTCAGAAAACCGCTAAACTTTTATCTGATACACGCCGTTCCGTTTGTATGGAGACGCTCGAAAAAATCCGTAAGGCTTATACGGAGTATGTACTTGAAAACGGAAAACAACCCACGTCTATTTTCCAGTTTGCCAAAAAACTGAAAATGGCCGAAGCGGATTTTTATACCCATTACGCTTCATTCGAGGCCATCGAGGCCGATATATGGCTAACGTTTTTTGCGGAAGCCATGACCACCGTGGAAGCCGACGAAACCTACCAGGGCTATTCCGTTCGGGAGAAACTGCTGGCCTTTTATTACACCTGGATTGAGCTGCTGAAAGCCCAACGCAGTTTTGTGGTTTATAGCGTTGGTCAGATGCGGGAAGCGCAGGCGAATAGCCGGTCGAGGGGATTGGGCCGGATGGCGCAGTCATCGTCGAAAGTGATGAGTCTGTTTAAGGAATCGTTCTTCGACTACGCCCGCGATTTGCTGGCCGAGGGGCGCGAAAGCAAAGAAGTGGAACCCCGCCCGTTTGTAACCGACCGTTATCCGAACGCACTCTGGGGACAAACGCTCTACCTGCTCGATTTCTGGGTGCGTGACGTGAGTAAAAACTTCGAAAAAACGGACTCTGCCATCGAAAAATCGGTCAATACTACCTTCGACCTTATTGGTCGTTCTCCGCTGGATACCCTGTTCGACTTCGCCAAATTTATGTACCAAAATAAGTGAGTGAACGGCGAGTACGTGGACCCCATGCGGCCGCTACTCGCTGATTCGCTCGTTCATTCATCAACCAATGAAAAGCCAAACATCCGTACCGACTACCAAAGTTGCGCGTGCCAGTCAGTTCATGAAAGCCGGGGTAAAGGTTGGCGGGAACTACATCAAGCATTACAGTAAAAAAATTATGGACCCCAGTTTGTCGAAGGACGAACTGCATAAGGACAATGCTGCCGACATTTACGATGCCCTGAGTGAACTGAAAGGATCGGCCCTCAAAATGGCGCAGATGCTGAGTATGGACCGGGGACTGCTGCCTGTTGCCTATTCCGATAAATTCACGATGGCCCAGTACTCGGCCCCTCCGCTGTCGGGGCCGCTGGTGGCCAAAACATTCCGGACTCATTTTGGTAAATCGCCCTCGGAATTGTTCGACAGGTTCGATATCGAAGCGGTCAACGCGGCCAGTATCGGGCAGGTGCATCAGGCCTGGAAAGACGGGAAGAAACTAGCCGTAAAGGTGCAGTATCCCGGCGTGGCCGATGCCGTTAGTTCGGATTTGAGAATCGCCAAGCCACTGGCCGTTCGGCTGCTGAACCTGAACGAGCGCGATATTGACCGGTACATGGGGGAGGTAGAATCTAAACTGCTGGAGGAAACTGACTATGAACTGGAACTAAGGCGTTCCATCGAAATATCGGAAGCCTGCGCCCATATTCCGGACCTGGTCTTCCCTAAATACTACCCCGCCCTTTCGTCGAAGCGTATCCTGACCATGGACTGGCTCGATGGCATGCACCTGAAAGAGTTTCTGAGAACAAACCCATCGCAGGCGGTCCGCAACCGGATCGGGCAGGCGTTGTGGGATTTCTACGATTTTCAGATTCATACCCTTCGGCAGGTCCACGCCGATCCACACCCCGGTAACTTCCTGATGCGGGCCGATGGTACGATGGGCGTTATTGACTTCGGTTGTGTGAAGGTTATTCCCGATTTTTACTACGATAACTACTTTCGGCTCGTTAACCCCGATACGCTGGAAGACCCTGTACTGACGGAAGAAATTTTCAACAACCTGGAATTTCTGACCGACGATGATTCACCGAAGGAGCGCGTCTTCTTCTCGAATCTGTTTAAAGAGATGACGCTTATGCTGGCCGAGCCGTTTGCCGTGGAGACATTTGACTTCGGCGATGATTCGTACTTCGCTAAAGTGTACGCTTTTGCCGAAGGGCTGACTGGTGTGCAGGAGTTGAAAAAATCGAAAGCAGCCCGTGGCTCGCAGGATGGTTTGTACGTGAACCGAACTTACTACGGCCTTTATGCCATGCTGAATGACCTGAAAGCAAACGTCGTGACGACCAAGCCCGAGTGGCTGCGCTCCCAAAAAGTGCTGGCATAAAAGAGGTCAGCCAGAAACAGGATTCATCACCCTGACACTGCCCGGTAATCTGTTTTCAACAGGGTACCGGGCAGTGCTGTTTTCAGGCTTGCCGTATCTGGTCGTCGGATGGTACTCCGTTCAATCGGGATACCAGTCTTGTCTTTTTCCCGCGTCCTATTGCGCAGTATTACAAGGAGGTTTTCCTCTTCGACTGGAATAACCTGTCGAGGCACATTAGCAGCGGTGGAGAAGTAACCCCCTAACTTGCCCCGGAGAGCGGTCCAACGCCCCTGGGTATGGTACGCATTCCGGGGTAGTCCTGGTTCAATGAGTGACAGGAGAACGCGGGCATCAGTGTTCGTTCGGGCTTGCTTGAAGTCGACTAATGCCGTGCCCAACCAGCAATGCTCATGCGGGTCAAACTTCAGTGAGAGACGGCTTTCAGCCCGATAATGGACCCTATCAGCGTAATAAGAAAAAGTATCCGCAGCAAGGTGGCCGGTTCTTTAAACACTATAATGCCCACTAAAACAGTGCCGACTGCGCCAATGCCCGTCCAAACGGTGTAGGCTGTTCCAATAGGCAATGTCTGCGTTGCTTTGATCAATAGTGCCATACTGGTACCCAGGGCAACGAGAAAACCTACATACCATAGATACATGTCGCTTCCGACTGTTTCTTTGGCTTTTCCTAAACAGAAGGCGAAGACTACCTCAAAAAGGCCCGCACAAATCAAGATTATCCAATTCATTTTTTTTGTTGTTCACACCACCGTAACAGGCGATGCAAGCGGGATTTTGCCAATAATGAAAAATGACTTTTAGTCTATAGATGTGTATTTCTGACAATTTGATTGACAATATATTCGGCGTCGTCACTTATGCCCGGAATGACTGCCGATTTTCTTTTTCGTAACCAGGGAAGCCCGATAAAGTAGAGCCCTTGAACGGCTGAAATACCATTGCGATGGGTTGGCGTTTTTTCTTCGCTGAGAACCGGGAGTTTCAGGTATTGAAAGTCACCGCTAAAGCCTGTAGTCCAGATGATAGAATTAATGTTGTTATCCTTTAAATTAAGCTGGGTCGTGTCAGATGCACAAGATGCATCCTCATCGGAAACATCGTCCGGGTCCAGTTCCGGCAAAGGGTATAGTAAATTATTTTCTTTAATGTACTCGTCGATCAGCCGTTTAATTGTCAGGGAAAATTCATCCGCGTACCTAACGTGCGATGCGGCATCAGGTTGAAAAAACATAGTTTCCAGATTCGCACTGGCCGCTCTTCCCAGTATCTTAACCCCTCGTCTTGCCAACGATTGTAAGCTCGTCGTTCTTCCCCGTTCCCCGGCTCCCGATACCTGGGGAGGCTTCATCGTCAGGAGGGAAGGGTCCGTTATATCATCCGTCAGGACATCATAAAAACCCATGCCAAACAGCCAGTCGAAAATGTCTTTACCCCGGTATCGTCTGGGAAACCGTCCGGTCATTCCCGTAGAGAGAAAAACGGTTCTGTTTGCTCCTGCCAAATCGTCGGCAACTTGGGTCCCCGATTGCGCACTGCCAACTACGAGCACATTGCCATCAGGAAGCTGGCCGGGGTTTTTGTAGTCACACGTGTGTAGTTGCAAAATACGGGGCGACACATCTTTGGCGAAGGAAGGTACCCGGATTTTATTCTGGCCTCCCGAAGCGATTACAATCTGTCGGCTCAGGTAGGTACGCTCCTTACCCTCTTCTAGAACGGTAATATGGAAAATGGGTTGTGTCTCCTCTTTTTTTACTTCCAAAACGTTGCAGTGTTCTTTTACCGGCAGGTTCAGTTGCTTAACGTACGTTTCGAGGGATAACGCAAATTCGTTGGCAAAAGAAAATGCATCAGGATCATCAAAGTTCACCCGTTGTTCTGGAAGCAGATTTAGTTTGTTTGCCGAGTTCAACTTGAAGGAATCCCATCGCTGCGAACGCCACGTTTCGCCAATTTTACCCTGCTCAAGAACAATGTGGTTGATTCCATTTCTGGTCAAATAATAGCTAACGCAAAGTCCTGCATGACCCGCCCCAACTACAATCACATCGGTTACGGTAGTGTTCATTGACAGTGATGATTAGGTTTACTAGTATTGGTTTTAATTAGCTACTGTTCAGCGTGTTTGCTACTGGTATAGTATCCTAAGAGCGTGGCTTTTCGCTGGCAGAACACGGATGTTAAGCCAGCCGCTAGAGCCCAAGGAGGATTGGTAAGTACACGGTTAGCGCTCCACCTACTTCTGGCTGGCCCCGGTACAGCAGCGATTCACACAGCACTGTGCTCCGCTTGCGCAACGCCTGAGGCTGGTAGTCGTTCTTTATCTAGTCCGGGCTGGCCCTTATTATTTTCCTGTAACTGGGCAAATCAGTGGCTCCTTCGGTATTATAAAACAGCATGGTCGAATTCGAGGAAATGGCTAAATGGTCTCTCACCTTTTGCATTGCACCCGTGGTCATGATTTTTATAAAACCGGCTAATCCCCCCGCGCCCGATTCTCCCGCAATAACCCGTTCATCAGTGCCATTGGCATAATACAATGCACGAATAGCACGCTTCGCCAAACTGTCCCTGACTTTGATTGCCACGTCTGCCCCGTCTTTTATAAGGTCCCAGGCAGTCAATGATGGTATTCCGCAGTTTAAGCCGGCCATAATTGTCTCGAACGTACCGGTTGGCTTTATCCGTTTACCGGCTTTGAATGATGACAAAATTCCGTCTGCTTCGTAAGGCTCTACTACAACAATTTTAGGCCGATTGTTTCCATAGCGATTCAGGTAGTACCAAATGGCTGAACTTGCCCAGCTTCCCACTCCGGCCTGTAAGAAAACTACATCGATGTTAGGCATGGGCAGGCTGTGCAGGGTAGTTTCTAATTCCTGAAAGTGTGTCAGGTACCCTGCCATTATTTGGGCCGGTATTTCCTCATAATCTTCCCAGGCTGTATCCTGTACCAGTTGCCACCCTTCGTCTATGCTCGTTTTTTCGGCAAAAGCACACGTTTCATCGTAGTTACCATCTACTCGTACCACGTTCGCCCCTTCGCCCTCTATTGCCCTGATCCTACTTTCTGTGGTGTCTTTCGGAACAAAAATGACGGCTTTTTTATGGGCAATTTTTGACGCCCAGGCAACCGCTCTTCCATGATTTCCATCTGTGGCTGTACAAAAAGTGGCTATGCCCGGATGCTGTTCAAGGATTTTATGAATGGCATACGATGCCCCCAACCCTTTGAACGCGTTGAGTCCGAAACGATGTGCTTCATCTTTGATGTAAATAGCGCCGACGTTATAGCTGGCCGCTAAATTCGGCAGACTGATAAGGGGTGTGGGCCGATAAATTGATAGTGATTTATGATAGTCGATTGCATGGCTTTTCCCCAAAATAGCTGATGTCAGATTTGGGCGTATCGTGTTACCCGGACTATTGATGAAATAATCATCCATGCATATCGATGCTTTTTGTCAGTGACGATTATTGGTCAGTTCGTTTGATGGTTTCTGGTTTACAAACCGGTTGCCGGGCCGCTAACTTTCTTCATACATGGCGCACTGATGTGTTTTTAGGGCAGTGCCGTTTTGATGCGGTCCGTTGGTATTATGAGCTTAAAACCCGGCTGCCTGCCCGTCTTTTCTGGATTCGGTGGCGCCGTGATACACCTTGTTTTTAGCGTCGTACATAATAGCCTGATAGCCGCCGTAGCCACCCAGTCCGTAGCCTACTTTGTGGCCCATGCGCATCAGGTCGCGGATAGTTTCGTAGGAATAGCCTGACTCCAGGCTGATACGGCCGGAATCAATCATGCGCTCGCCGGTGGGTTCCGAGGAGCCATCGTGGTCAATGCGGGGCGCGTCGCCCGCTTCCTGCGGGTTCATGCCGTAGTCGATCATGTTCATGACGATCTGAACGTGGCCCATCGGCTGAAACCCTCCGCCCATGACCCCAAAGCTCATGAAGGGCTGGCCGTCTTTGGTTATAAAAGCCGGAATAATGGTCTGAAACGGGCGTTTGTGGGGAGCAAACGTGTTATTCTGTCCGTCGGTGAGGCTGTATAGTTCGCCCCGGTCCTGTAGCGTGAAGCCCAGTCCATCCGGCACCATGCCCGAGCCAAAGCCCCGGTAGTTGCTTTGAATCAACGAAACCATATTACCTTCCTCGTCGGCCACCGTCAGGTAAATGGTATCGCCCTGTTTCAGGGCGGGGTTCCCGGCATCGACCCGGCTGGCAGCCCGGGTCGTGTCAACGAGCTTGCGTCGTTCATTGGCATACGGCTTACTGATAAGTTCAGCAACGGGAATTTTGGCGAAGGCCGGGTCTGCGTAGTATTTGGCGCGGTCTTCAAAAGCCAGTTTTTTGGCTTCTACAAATTTATGGATGTGTTCGGGGCTACCCCAGGCAATTTTCGAGAAGTCGTATCCTTCCAGGATGTTCAGCATTTGCAGGGCGGCAATCCCCTGGCTGTTGGGCGGTAATTCCCACACATCGTAGCCCCGATAGTTGGTGGATACGGGCTCTACCCAGTCGGAGGTGTGGTCGGCCAAGTCTTTGGCGCTCAGGTAACCCCCCATTTTTTTCATGAAGGCGTCAATCGTCTGGGCAATGTCGCCTTTGTAAAAAGCGTCGCGGCCTCCTTTAGCGATTTTTTCGAGCGTGTTGGCCAGGGCGGGGTTCCTGAAGAGTTCACCCCGTTTGGGGGCCGCTCCGGTTGGCGCGTAGGTCTCCTTTACATTGGGGTATTTACTAAACCGGGCAATCATGGAGGGCCAGTAGAAGGCGGCTTCATCATGAACCGGAAATCCTTCGCGGGCGTAGCGGATTGCGTGCGATAAAATCTCCGGCATTGGCTTCTTGCCGAACCGTTTATGCAGGGTGAACCAGCCATCCACGCAACCCGGTACGGACACCGGCAGCGGACCGTCGGAGGGAATGTGCGTGAGACCCCGTTTTTGAAATTCGGCCAGGGTAAGCGAATAGGGCGACCGGCCGGAGGCATTCAGGCCGTACAGTTTTTTGGTTTTGGCATCCCAGACAATAGCGAACAGGTCGCCCCCAATCCCGTTGACGTGGGGCTCCACCAGTCCTTCCATCGCATTGGCGGCAATGGCCGCATCGATAGCGTTTCCACCCGACCGAAGCACATCGATAGCGGCCTGGGTCGACAGTGGGTGCGAGGTGCAGGCCATACCATGTTTAGCCATCACCACGGCGCGGGTAGCAAACGTTTTACCCATCAGCCGGTCCTGAGCGGAGGCTGGCAGCAAAACGGGTATCAGGAAACAGCTAAGCAGGAAGATTTTTTTCATAAACGGGTTTTATTTGCAGACGACACGGTACACAGTGGCACAAGATACTACATCCAGCTTGTTTTTTTATGATTGCCCGTTTGATGAGATTACCGTTATCGGAGGAGCCGTTTAAAAACAAAATGCCCGCTCAAGCAGGTTGAGCGGGCATTTTAGTACGGATTGATAACCTCTACCGACGGCCGCCACCAATGTCGGCACCCACTTTAATACCTAAGTAGGCATTGTTGCTGGTGATGGTCTGGTTCGATACTGACCGATCGGTGGAGGGGATGAAGTTGAATTCAGCAGCCGCTACAAAGTGACCTGCCTTAATACCTCCCCGAATCATACCGCCAAATTTGGTATCGCTAACCAGTTCGATATTCTGATTTGTCTGGCCATTGCTAACGATAACCACCGTCCCACCAGCACCAATCGAGTACGGCCCTACGCCAAGACCCAGGAAAGGACGTACGTTACCCGCTCCGAACAGGTAATTACCCGTCAGCAAGGCAGAGGTGTAGGTGCCTACATCCCCGGTGGTTGTGTTGCCATTGTACTGGATGCCCCGCGCTACCGAAGCTGATTCCAGGCGCAGACCCAGATCGAAGTTGTCCGAAAGGCCATACTTAGGCTCAACGGCTGCCAGAAAACCACCCGATGTACCAGCATTGAACGGCTTGGCATAGCCAATGGATACGTTTACTTTGAATGGTTTGTACTCCTGCGCAGTAGCCGATAAGGCGACCAGTACGAACAATCCGGCGAGATAATTTTTCATAACTTTCATACTTGTGTTGTAATTAGGTGATTAGTGAATTGTGAAACGAATCTGGTAAAAAACCTGGAATCATAACTGAGTCCGGAATTAGGTTGTTTAGATTTTTTACTCAAATAATGAATAAATAACGATACCGAACGCGCGGGGGCAGGGCATAATAAGGCTGAAATGCCTGGCAGGATGCGGTGAATAACGGCATATTATGTTGCCCTGCAACCGTCAGGAATTGATTAGTTAACGCCTGCATTTGTCCTGGTAGGTAAGGGGAGGGACAGCCGTATTACTGAAAATGAAGTTGTATTATGCTGAAAGTAAGCTGATTAGTTGAGGGTTGGATGCGTCCGTCCAATACTGCTGCCAATGGAAGGGTGCTAACGGATGACGCCGAAATGCTGGCTGAAACAACCGCCGGGGATCACCCAGGTGTAAAACGGTGGCGAGCCTTCAGGAAACGCCGGTGACGCAAGAAGAAAAATATAATTTTATTAACATTCACTGCTTCTTCTACAGGCGTGTGAGCAGCCACATCAGCCCCCGCTGCAACAAATCAGGTGTACAATATTGCTCAGCGCCATAACGAACAGCAGTAAGTTCGACTCGTTTCCCGCCCTAAAGGCAAAGCTAATGGAGGTGGGCACCGCGGGTGGGTGAATCACGTCGAAAACAAGCATAGCCAGGCCGCCCGATGTGTACCCGGATCCAGCAGCAGGTACATCACCAACTCAATACCAGCCGCTATCACCGGCTAAAAAGCCAGCGTACTAATACTATTTGTACCATGCTGGGGTCCAGGTAAATAAGAAACGCACCAGAGGACAGGGAGGTAAATAGCAGTAGTACTTCAACCAGCCCAGATACAATCAGTACCGTTTGGGTGAGTGCAACGGCCAGCAAAAACTCGCCTTTTAAGGGCAAACGGGACCAGATAAATCGACCGACTTCTTCGATAGGGCTTAAACTTTCTCGTTCCTCTTCCGTAAAACCGGTTGTATTAAGCCCCGCCGGGGTTTTCCCACGCAACCGGAAAACCCCGGCGTTCTGATGGCTCGAACTGGTTATGGGGCGGAATCAGACGTGTACTCATACTCGCCAAGCCCCAGTACTTCGCTCGTTTGCTTACGGAGAGCAATGCCCAGTTCGGGGTTATCGGCCAGCACCTGCCCGTAACTCGGAATGATATTGGTCAGTTTTTGCTGCCAGTCGGCGGTAGCGAGTTTTTCCGGGAAGCAGCGTTTCAGCAGGTCGAGCATGATGGATACGGCGGTGGATGCCCCCGGCGAAGCGCCCAGCAACGCGGCAATACTCCCATCGGCGGCACTGACGACTTCCGTACCAAACTCCAGCACGCCCCCTTCTTCCTCGTCTTTTTTGATAACCTGTACCCGCTGCCCGGCAATTTCCAGTTCCCAGTCCTCCCGACGGGCGTCCGGGTAATACTCGCGCAGGGCGTCCATCCGGTCGTCCGGTGATTGCATCACCTGCTGAATCAGGTAGCGGGTGAGTGGAATGTTGTGCAGCCCGGCCATGAGCATGGGGGCCATATTGCTCAACTGAATGGATTTGGGCAGGTCGAGGTACGAACCGCTTTTCAGGAACTTGGTGGAAAACCCGGCATAGGGTCCGAACAGCAGTTCGCGCCTGCCGTCAATCATGCGGGTGTCCAGGTGGGGTACCGACATGGGCGGGGCACCAACCGATGCTTTGCCGTACACTTTGGCCTGGTGCCGGTCAATCACCCCGCGGTTCGTGCATTTGAGCCACTGACCACCCACGGGGAAGCCACCAAAGCCCCGGCTCTCGGGAATGTCTGACTTTTCGAGCAGGCGCAGCGAGCCGCCCCCGGCTCCGATAAACAGGAAATTGGTTTGCACCTCGCGCTCTTTATTGGTCGTTACGTTTTCAATCTTCAGCTTCCAGCCGCCCAGTGTT
This sequence comes from uncultured Cytophagales bacterium, assembly GCA_963784335.1. Lineage (GTDB taxonomy): Bacteria > Bacteroidota > Bacteroidia > Cytophagales > Spirosomataceae > Spirosoma. Next base: position 25,138 of record CAWARB010000021.1, read on the forward strand.
TTTGAACGCCACAAATCGCGCACCTCGTGCGCAAAGTGCATATTAACGCCCGGCATATCGGTCAGTCGGCGGAACATGGCTCTGGTCAAGGCCCCGAAATTTACGTCAGTACCAATGTCCATCCGGGTCGCGGCTACCGGTTGGGCCGGGTTACGGTTTTCCATGACCAGCGGCATCCAGTGGGCCAGTTGGGCCGGATCTTCGGAGTACTGCATGCCATGAAACAGGTAATTCTGCTGCAGCGCATCGTAGCGTTTACGGAGGTAATCCACGTTATCGGCTCCCCACACGAAACTCATGTGCGGAATGGACCGGATGAAGTTGGGGGCATCGCGCAGGAACCCCTGCTGAATCAGATACGACCAGAACTGCTTCGACTGCTCGAACGACTCCGCAATCTTGATGGCTTTTGATGGGTCAATGCTACCATCTTCCTGTTCGGGGGTGTAATTCAGTTCGCAGAAGGCCGAGTGACCGGTACCCGCGTTATTCCAGGCATCGGAGCTCTCGGCAGCCGCGTGGTCCAGGCGTTCGTAGATGTCGATGGTGAGGTCGGGCTGTAGTTCTTTGAGCAGTACACCCAGGGTGGCACTCATGATGCCCGCGCCAATCAGGATAACGTCGGGGCCTTTTTCGGTCGGTTTTTTATTTTTTGGCATAACTCACTTTACAGGGTGTATTTCAGGATACAACGTTGGTGGTCTGGTTGTTTAAAATGCTAACAACGCAAGCTTTTATGCGCTGATGTGATCGTTACCTATCCGGTTAACCCGCAAAGGCCGCGACGTTGTCTTTGCGACCTTTGCGGGTTACTTTTTTGTGCTCCCTGCGGTTATGATGCCGCTGGCCAGGGCGGAAAACGGTTATAATCACCCTGCCCGCAGGGTCTTCTCCAGCCACTTCATGGTAATGAGGTATGTTGGTTTCACGCCCAGCGTCCCCAGGCTGCCCGATGCCAGGGTGGCACCCGTTAGCATGGGGTTGTCCGACGCGTAGTAGGCATAGCGGACTTTCACGTCAGCGGGTACGCTGTTGCGGATTTTCAGGTGCGCCTGAATGGCTTTCTGGTAATGCGCTCCTTCCATTTCCAGGCCAATGGCTTTCCAGGATGATTTGCAGAAGTAGCTCAGGATATCTTTGTTCTGCAACGAAGTCCCCAGCACCGTAATCATCGCTCCTTCAAACACCGCCAGTCCGTGGCCCTCAAAATCTTCTTTCCGGAAATCATTGTCCAGCGGGTAGTTGTCGGCCGTACCTTCAAAGATGTGTGCGGTCGGAATCATCAAATCGCCTTTGTCGCCGGTCAGGATACCCGCCTTCCCCATAAGCGTGATGGAGGCTACCTTGAGTGGGAATGATTCATCGTTTATTTCGTAGGGTTTCAACAGTTCGTCCATCGTCTCGAACGCCTGTTCGCCAAAGGCGTAGTCCATTACGAGTAACAACGGCCGGGTGGCCCGAACGTACTCCGGGTCGGCCCTGAGTTCAGGCGACAGCGTCGTTACGTCGCACTGCGCCAGGTCAATTAACTGTACCTGCAGGCTGGTACCGGCGGTGTCTTCCAGTACATGCATCCCGTGTTCGAGCGCGTAACCCACAACCTGCTTCCGAAGGTCGCGTTTGGCCGACATGCTCAGGGTCATGGCCAGGTCGTACAGGTCATCCCAGGTGGTAGCACCGGCCAGAGCCGCCGGGGCGTAGAGGCAGTTCATCACGCTGTGCGGGTTGGCACTGATGATGTGCAGGGGCCGATCCTGCAGCCCGTTTGCCCAGATGTAAGCCTTGATGCGCGTGGCCCAGCGTTCGCCATACAGGTGCTGACCAACCCGTTCGCGAAGCATGGGCGTGAAATTGATTTCGCGGTCGAGGTTGGACTCGCGCACCTCGCTGATGGATACGCTCCCCAGACTATAAACAATCTGAAACAGGCCGTTGTTGGTGTTGCCCGTTTCTTCGAAACGCAGATAGGCGCGCTGGGTTTCTTCAAATGTCCGGCCCAGAATGGAACTAAGGTAAGTCAGGGCCAGTTCGCGCTCATCATCGGTAACGGTACCCCCCGACCGGATGATGGCTTCAAGTTTTTCCCACTCCCGCGATTTGCTGCCCCGTTCCTGGAACGCATTCCGCCGGATTTTGTCGGCTTCCATGAACATAAACGTCAGGTGGGTCAGGATGTCGTAGATTTCGCTGCGGCCATTGGTCACTTCAATCACCATCTGATCCTGGTCAATACGGTAGCAGTTCCGCCGACGTTTGGCTGGCACAAGCACCGGAAAATGGGCGTGCTCAAAGCCCTCGCGGGAAGCCAGCGTAACGACCCGGCAGGCTTCGATACCCTTCGGCAGGCGATCCATTACGTACACCAGCCCGTCCAGTTCCACGCGTTGCGGGTCGCCCACGAAGCCGTAGATTTCGGGTTGCAGGGTCAGTAACGCCCGGCGAATTTCTTCGCCCGATACGCCCGATGGTTTGTAAAACCCCCGGTTAAACAGGTGGCGCATGGTAATGTAAAGCCGTTCGATGGCCGCGCGCGATTCCTGGGCGCGGGTAAGCGGAGGGGAAGACTGTTCGTTCATGAATGTTGGGTAGCGTATTGACCCGCAAGTTACGCGGTCTGGTTGGTACCGGCGGGCAGCAGACCGTAAAATTGCTGTTTGCGGGTCAATGGTGCGGGCTTCGGGAAAGGGGGATGCCGTGCGGGAAACGGTTACACCGGCCAAAAGCAGTACACCGTCCGGGTCGAAAGCCGGGTGAGGGGCGCGGTTTTAGTGATTTTACGGTACTTTTGGCCTATGAAAATCCCATTTCGGGCGGTTGTTCTTCTTGGGTTGACCGGGTTGCTGCTGAGCCAGTCCGTGCGGGCGCAACCACTGCCCAGCCTACCCACTACCCCCGACCCGCCCGGCATAAACAACGGGCGCTTTATTGGCGTGGTAGTGAGTACGGCGGCATTTTACACCATTACGATGCTGGTGTTGCGGAAGCAGTGGTACAAAAAACGGGTGCCGTTTCACTCGTTCAACGACAACCGGGAGTGGCTCCAGATGGACAAAGTGGGTCACGTGGCTACGGCTTACTGCATGAGCCGGGGCGGATACGAACTCATGCGCTGGAGTGGTGTTAACGAACGGGCCAGTATTTTGACGGGTGGTTTGCTGGCCCTGCTGTTCCAGACGACGCTGGAAGTGTACGACGGCCACGCCAAAGAGTGGGGATTCTCCAAAGGCGACATGCTGGCCAACGTAGCCGGGACAGCGCTGTTTATGGGGCAGCAGTTTGGGTCTGGCCAGCAGGTGGTGAGCATGAAATACGGGTTTCGGAAAACGATTTTTCCACCCTACCGCCCCAATCTTCTGGGCAAAACCACCGGGCAGCAGCTGCTTAAGGATTACAACGGCCAACAGTACTGGCTATCGGTCAACCTGGCGTCGGTATTGCCGGTGGGCGAGCGTTTTCCGCGCTGGCTGAATCTGGACGTGGGCTACAGTGGCAGTGGCATGATTGGCGGGCACGACAATCCGGTGGTGTATGATGCGGATGGCAAAGAGGTGAAATTTACCCGATACCGGCAGTTTTTTATCTCGCCCGATGCTGATTTCTCCCGCATTGGTACGCTTACTCCTTCCTTACAACGGTTTATTGGTACGGTTCAGTTTTTCAAGATTCCGGCCCCGTCGCTGGAGTTCAGCCGGGTAAAAGGGCTCCGGTTCCATCCGCTTATTCTCCCAAAGGAGTAATGTACTGAGTTATGGCGAACCGTGTTGTGCGTATGGCCGTAGCGTGCTGACCGGGGGCGGTTATTCGTAACGCCCCCCGCCAATATCCAGCCCCAGTTTAAGGCTGAAGTAAGCGTTTGGACTTTCGTAGTTCAGGTTAGCCCCCGATGATCCTACAACGATTCCTCTGGTTTTGGGCACCAGATTATATTCGGCCCCCAGCACAAAGTGGCGCGCTTTAAAACCAGCCCGTACCATAGCCCCCAGTTTGGTGCCGCCGGATACGCCACCATTGACACCTCCTCCATTTTGCGCAAGATTGACGCTCAGGATATTGAACAGGCCAGCCCCGGCCCCCACAAAAGGCCGGAAATCAGTGTCCGACAGGAGGTAGTTTCCGGTAAGCAGGAACGAATTAGACCCTTTCAGCTCGGTGCTTCCCTGCTCATTGTTCAGGGTGTAGGCTTTAATAAGCAGGCCCAGTTCGTAACGCAGCCCCAGATCAATCCGGTCACTGAGTCCGTATTTAGGCTCTACTGATAACAGCAGTCCGCCCGATGCTCTCTGGCCAATGGGAAGTGCGTAGCCAGCGGACAGGTTTACCTTGAGCGGCTTGAACTCCTGCGCGGTAGCCGTGAGGGTCACAAGCGCAAACAGCAGCAGGATTGAATGTTTGGTCAGCATAGCGAGCAGAACTTTTCTGTGGTAGTCATTTGCAAACATACGGTTGTATTGGCTGATTACAATCGTCGGCCGCCGGATGCATTTTGGTTACCTTTGCTCCGTACATACCCCCGACAGATCGCCTTGACCAACCGATTCTGCGGGCGAGAGCCAGGCTGCCTTATGACATTTGACGACTACTTAATCCAGAAGAAAATTGATGCTGACCGGTTTCAGCAGGCAGAGCCCGAACGGTTCAGGGAGTGGCAACGCGAATTTGCCCAGATGCATCCTGAAAGCTTCACCGTTCAGAAAAAATTTCTTTTGAATGATACCCGAAGGAAGTACCTTGTCCGTTAGAGTATAGTTAGAAGCCTGAAGGTCGGACTTCTGTTTTATCCAACCCATCTCATTAGTTAGATAGTATATGAGCCTTACATTAGGAGAACTACGGGGCATTACCGATGCCGTACAGAATGCCCTGAAGGCCCAGGGCATTAGTGATAGCGATTCGTTGCTCGAAGCGGCCAGGACCCCCAAAGACCGCAAAGAACTGGCTGCCAGTTCCGGCGTTGATGGCGCCGTTATCCTGGAACTGGCCAATCGGGCCGACCTGGCCCGCATAAAGGGAATTGGCCGGGTATACAGTGATCTGATGGAAGAAGCAGGCGTTGATACCGTGAAGGAACTGGCGCAGCGAGCCGCCAAAAACCTGCACGCCAAATTGATAGAAATCAACAGCGTCCGGCAGTTTACCCAGCGGCCGCCCTCCGTGGAGCAGATTGGGGATTTTGTGGACCAGGCAAAGCTCCTGCCCAGGATGCTGGAATACTGACTGCCTGGGGTCATGCGAGTCCGCTACCGGGCAGACTCGCATGACCCCACGATTCCTGTAGACTGATTAGTAACCCTAGATAGGTCTTCGGTCCGGCCTGACCCCCAGCGCGTCTGCCCGCTGCCAGGTCGAGTTGAAACTGCCCTGGCAGCGGGCAGAGCAGAGAAAAAGGGAAGGGTAGCATTAAGCCACGAAAGGTAGGCGGGTCACATAGCTGCGTTGAATCCTGCCAAATTAACGCCTTGTCTGGCAAAGGTTTGCCCCGCGTACTGCCTGGCCGGGAAGCACATACCCTGGTTGCTGGTTTCAAATCGTCCAGTCAGAACGCAACTCCCCCTTACAGATAATTGCCTGACTCCCTCAGATAGCCTTCCAGTCTGACTTCTAAATCGCCCAGGCTCAGGTTGATGAACAGGTCGCCGTTGATGGCCAGGGACAGGCGGCCACTTTCTTCCGAAACGGCAATAACGGCCGCATCCGTGGCCTCACTCATTCCCAGTGCGGCCCGGTGGCGAAACCCCAGCGAAGGCGGCAGTTCATCGTCTTCCGATACGGGTAAAATACAACGGGCTGCCCGTATGCGGCCATTTCCAATCACTACCGCCCCATCATGCAGGGGGCTATACTGGCTGAAGATAGCCAGCAACAGTGGTTTGGACACGCTGGCATCGATTATCTCGCCCGACTCGGCAAATTTTTCCAGGTCATCGTTTTTCTGCAACACCAGCAGCCCCCCCGAAAATTCACCGCTCAGCGCTTTGCAGGTTTCCAGAATGGGTTTTAGCGGGGTGCTTACATCGGTTCTGTTAATATCCCGGAACAGCAACTGCCGCAGCAGACGGCTGTTGGTCAGGTTCGTCGACTTTCCGATGAGCAATAGGAAACGCCGGATTTCGTGCTGGAAGATGATAATCAGGGCCAGGGCACCAACGCTGATGAAATACTCCAGAATGGTAGTCATCAGGTTAAGGCCGAGGGCTTTAACCAGCAGATAAGCCAGATACACCAGCAGATACCCAATAAATACCCGACTGGCAACACTGCCCCGAACGAGGTTGTAGATCTGGTAGATAAGCAGGGCTACCAACCCAATATCGAACAGGTCGAGCCAGCCGATGTCTAAAAATCCCAGGCGAAAAGCCAGCATGTACGGAGTAGAGAGAGTTTCCGGGTTAAATATAAACAGAATCATCCGATGCCCTTACTTTCTGCAGCGAAAGGAGCGGTAGCTACTCGGTGCATCGATTGAACCAGCGGACGTTTCAAGGCTCAGATATCAATCGTTTCTCCTTCCGTGGCCAGGTATGTTTGCGGGAAAACAGCCCGGGCCTCGCCCAGAAATGGCTCAAACTCTTTGTACCGGGACGAAAAGTGCCCAATCAGCAATCGGCCGACACCTGCTTTTTCGGCAATTGTAGCCGCCTGCCGGGCGGTGGAGTGATAAACTTCGGCTGCCCGCGCCCGATTGTCCTCCAGAAAAGTGGCCTCATGATACAGTACATCAACGCCCTGTAGCTGGGGTATTATCGCATCGGAATAGCGGGTGTCGGAGCAGTAGGCGTAGGAGCGGGGAGGGGGTGCCGGCTCCGTATAGTCAGCAACAGCGTACTGAACCGACCCGTCCGCAGCCAGAATATCCTCCCCGTCTTTTAACTGTTTGAGGTACGCTACCGGAATGTCGGCGGGTAACTTATCCCGGAGCAGGTGGGGCTTACCCGGTTTTCCCTGAAAGAGGTAGCCCGTACAGTCAACCCGGTGCTCAAGGGGAATGGACTGCACGCGCATGAGCGGATGATCAAGCAAAAACGCCGGCTGGCTGGGGTCAACTGCCTGGAAATGTAGTTTAAACCCCAGCCGGGAGTTCGATACGCGAAAAATAGTGGTCAACACCTCATCCAGTCCCCGCGGCCCGAACAGGTATAAATCCTCCGTGCGCCCAGCCATATTCAGCGTCGACAGCAGGGGGGCCAGTCCAAAGTAATGATCGCCGTGCAGGTGACTGATAAAAATATACCGTAATCGGCCGGGTCGGATACGTTGCTCAATCAACCGGAACTGCGTGCCCTCCCCGCAGTCGATCAGTACATAATCGGTACCGATGGTCAATAGCTGGGCCGTTTGGTGAAGCCGGAGCGTGGGCGTAGACGAACCCGCCCCCAGAACAGTCAGGGTGAAGGGTAAACGCCTGGGGTGCGGTTGGTCGGGTTTGGATGATACTCACTGATGCGGGTCGGGATGGGTGGTCAGGTTAGTTTTCCACACTGCCCCCAAGATCATATTCATCATCTTCTTCGCTGCGGAAATCATTTTCCAGGTCATTCATGAACACCGCGTCGATGGCTTCTTCTACGGTGGGCATGATCGTCAGTTCGCTCAGATTGGATTTGTCCAGCAATTCAATCAGCGCGTCGTTTTTGGTCACGGCAATAAATAACCCATCCTCGTTGGTACACAGCCGACTTGTTTTTCGCAGGGTAGTGACTCCACCCTGGTCCACGGATTGAACCGGGTCCATATCCATAATGATGTTGCTATACCCTTCCCGAAACAGGACCTGGCTAATCGTCTCAAATTCGGTAGGCACTTCGTCCGAAAAGGCACTTTCTGTTAAGCGAAGCAGCGCAAACTGTTCGTTTTTTTCGATTGTGTAATTCATAATCCGTCAATGGTTGATAACTGCCTGATTACCGGGCAATGAGCTGCCGGATAATCAGGTCGAATTTAATTATTTATTGCCTGTAAGATGTTCTTTTCGATACGTACGAGTGGGTCGGCAACCACGTCGGCCTGGAAAGCCTGTCCCGTTACGGTTTCAAACAGTTCAATGTACCGGGTTGTTATCTGGCTCACCCATTCATCGGACATGGCCGGAACAGACTGCCCGGTTTTGCCCTGAAAGCCGTTGTCAATGAGCCATTCCCGAACGAACTCTTTGGACAATTGTTTCTGCGGCTGTCCGGCGGTCTGATTCTGCTCGTACACATCGGCGTAAAAATACCGGGAAGAATCGGGCGTATGTACTTCATCGATCAAATAAACCGTACCATCCAGACTCCCAAATTCATATTTGGTATCAACCAGGATGAGTCCCTGACGGGCTGCCATGTCCGTTCCCCGCGCAAACAGGGCCAGGGCATAGTGTTCTAACTGGCCATAGTCCAGTTCCGAAACGATGCCCTGTTTCAGGATTTCTTCCCGGCTAATGTCTTCGTCGTGTCCTTCGTAGGCTTTGGTTGAGGGGGTGATGATGGGCGTTGGCAGGCGGTCATTCTCCCGCAATCCGTCGGGGAGGGGTACCCCGCAAAGTAGCCGGTGTCCATCCCGATACTGCCGCCAGGCATGCCCCGCCAGATAGCCCCGAACGACCATCTCCACGGCATACGGTTCACATTTCAGGCCGATGCTCACGTTGGGGTCTGGTACATCGAGTAGCCAGTTGGGAACAATATCGGCCGTGGCCCGCAGGAAATAGGCACCTGTCTGATTCAACACCTGCCCTTTGAATGGAATGGGCCGGGGCAGCACCACATCGAAAGCCGATATACGGTCCGAGGCAACCATCACCAGTCTCGGGCCGTTGCCCTGGTCAGAAAAAGAATACACATCCCGCACTTTGCCGCGGTAAAAGCCCGTTTGACCGGGGAAATTAAAATTGGTTTCCTGAATGGCGTTCATCAGAAGGGGTTTTGTCAGCTTTGGGTAATCAGGTTGCGGTTTACGGTTGGCCGACACATAAGCTAATGATACGTCAGCCAACCGTAAACAAAAAACCGTAAACGTTTATAATTTCTCAACAACAATGGCGGACGCTCCACCGCCCCCGTTGCAGATTCCGACTGCCCCGTAGCGGCCGCCGGTCTGCTGCAGCACATTGGTAAGCGTCGTAAAAATGCGGGCACCCGATGCGCCCAGCGGATGGCCAATGGAAACGGCTCCGCCCAGCACGTTCATTTTCTCCTGGGGCACGTTCAACACTTTGCTGAACGCCAGCGGCACAACGGCAAAGGCTTCATTTACCTCAAAAAAGTCAATGTCATCCAGCGTTAATCCAGCCCGTTCAATCGCCAGAGGAACCGCCTTTGTAGGGGCGGTTGTAAACCACTGAGGCTCCTGCTCAGCATCGGCGTAGGCCAGAATCCGTACCAGTGGCTTCAGGCCTAGTTCATCCGCTTTCCGTCGGCTCATAACCACCACCGCCGATGCGCCGTCGCTGATGGGGGAGGAACTGGCCGCTGTTACCGTACCGTCCGTGGAAAAAGCGGCTTTCAGGGTCGGGATTTTATCGTAGATAACGTTCTTGTATTCTTCATCGTCACTAACGGTCACGGTGCCCTTACGCCCAACCACGTCGACGGGTACGATTTCGGCACTAAACTGACCATTTTTCGTACTGGCCTCCGACCGCTGGTAGGACTGAACCGTGTAGGCATCCTGCTCTTCGCGGCTGATGGTATACTTCTGGGCCGTTCTATCGGCAAATAACCCCATAGCGCACGCATCATACACATCCACCAGCCCATCGCGGGCCAGCCCGTCTACCAGTTCGGCATTTCCGTATTTATACCCAAAACGGGCTTTGGGTACGTAATAGGGGACATTCGACATACTTTCCATGCCACCCGCCACAATGATATCGGCCTGCCCAAGCTGAATGGCCTGAGCTGCCAGCATAATGGCTTTCGTGCCCGATGCACAAACCTTATTGATGGTGGTGCACGGAATGGTGGCCGGTAAGCCTGCTTTCAGGGCAGCCTGTTTGGCCGGTGCCTGACCCAGATTAGCCGACACGACATTTCCCATGTATACCTCCTGTACCTGGTCGGGCTGGATACCGGCGCGGGCCAGGGCTCCTTTTATGGCCGCTGCTCCCAGGTCAATGGCCGACAGGGTAGCGAATACACCCCCAAAACTACCAATGGGCGTGCGAACAGCAGTGATGATAACAACTTCGTTCATGTTCTTACGATTTATTGTTCACGGTTCCAGGGTTGCGGTTGCGCAAAGCGGTCAGAGCCTATTCGGTGCGCCAGCTATAAGACCGCACTACGCCACCGTAAACCATATAGTGCAAACCGAATACCGCGAACCGAATGCCTTTTACCACCGATTCGTGTTTTCTTTAGGTTTGGCCCCCGTTCGGCGGGCTGCCCGCGTCAATGCATACGGCAGGTCATCACCCCGCATGGCATCGAGCAGCTGCATGGCCTGCGCTTCATTCAGGTTGAGCCGTTGGAAACGACGCAACACCTCATCCTGCCGGTCTGATCGTTCGACCTCTTGCCCGCCTGCCGGTTTCGGTTTCATACTGGTTTTCGGTTGCTGACTAACGCCCTGCGGACGTTTCTCTGCGGCTGGCGGTTTGCCGGAGTAACGGGTTTTTACCAGTTCGAAGTTATACCGGGCCGGTTCATTATCGGCATTTTCGAGCAGTGCTTTTTCAAACAGGACCAGTGCCTTCGCACTGTCACCCTCCAGGCAGGCCATTACACCCAATTGTGTCGCAGCCGCGGTACGAAGGTCGGCCCGGTCGGACTGGAGCAGGGTTTCATACTGAGGTCTTGCCTTTGCATACCGTTTCAGGTTGAAATAGGTATGCCCAAGATTTAACCGTACGGCTGGATCAATGGTGGTTGTTCGCTGGCTCAGGTAAGCATACAATTCCAGCGCACGCTGATACTGACCAACCTGGTAGGCGGCCTGTGCATCCTGACGAGCCTGATTATTTTGCGAAACCTGATTTTGTGCGAGTAAGTTATTCAACCAAAGCCAGGCCGCAATGACTACATAAACCATAATAGCATACCGTATGGGCGGTCAAAAATAAGACGAAACATTGAGACCAACTCACAACCGAAAGGTTCGGATGGTCACAATTAAGTCCAGAAGGATTAATCCCAGCGCAGCCAGCAGGAAATAATGGTACTTATTCGTGGAAACTGCTATGCGCTGCTGGTTGATGGCTCCTCCTTTCAACGACCGTAAAACACTGGCCAGTTCATTTACGTACCGGCCATTGACGTCGGCCTGAATATAGTGCCCCCGACCATCCCGTGCGAGGTTCGCTAAAAACTCGCTGTTCAGGCGGCTGCGAACAATCTGGCGGTTATCGTCGCGAATAAAATCCCGTCCATTACGGATGGATGCCCCCGTTTCGGTACCGACCCCCACCGTAATGAGGGGCATATTCTGCGTACGAAGCCGGGCTAATGCATTGCGTTCGCAGGGGGCGAAATTTTCCCCATCGCTGAACAGAACGATGGACCGGACGCTTTGACGGGTAGACGAGTCGGTCAGTAATTTCTGGTAAGCCAGTTCGATGGCACTGCACAGGTCCGTTCCCCCGGTTGGAACAATGCTGGAATGCACCTCGCGGATAAGTTGCTTGAGCGCATCCTGATCCGCCGTGAGTGGCGACAGAACGAAGGACTCAGACGATGCCAGAACCAAGCCGAACCGGGTGGTGGGCAACGTGTCGCACAGTTGCTGAATATCGTACTTTACCCGTTCTAAACGGGTTGGCACCACATCGCTGGCATCCATGGATCGCGAGATATCAACCAGCAGGAATGTATCGTGGTCGGTAGTGGTCAGTTCGTTTTCTGCTTCGCCAAAGGAAGGGCCCAGCAGCGCAATGATTAATAATGTAAGGTAGCTGCCCCGCAGAAAAAATTTAGGCACTACACCCCAGGCCGACGTATTTAACTGGCGGGCCAGCCGAAAAGTACGCCATACGTACAGCGTGTAGAGGCTGATAAAGAGAAAAATGAAAATAAATTCGGTACGCGAAAAATGATATAACCAGTTCATTCAGTAAAGTATCAGGCTGAGACTGACTTGGTTTGGTAAGGAAACTATCCCCAAACGGAAGGGCAAAATTAATGATTACAAAAAGATTTATAGGGTTGCTATTGACCTAAACGATGAATTACCCTATCTTTGTGTCCCAATCGTTCAGGAAGAAGGGAATGATTGGGCTTCGGAGAGATGCCTGAGTGGCCGAAAGGAACAGTTTGCTAAACTGTCGTACTGGTAACGGTACCGAGGGTTCGAATCCCTCTCTCTCCGCTGAGTACAGAGTAAACCTTCGGGGTGTAGCGTAGCCCGGTATCGCGCCTGCTTTGGGAGCAGGAGGTCGTAGGTTCGAATCCTGCCACCCCGACACTGAAAATCAAGCACTTATCAGAAATGGTAAGTGCTTTTTTCGTTTCTACTAACACAACTCATCTTTTGGGGCTGACTTCCCATCTACAGATAAAATTTCATTTATCGCTTTAGGCAATCACTCGGGGTGGTACGGTAGTGGCTCGTTAGTCGATTCCAAATTTTACGGATCGGATAAATCACTTCTGTAATGAATGTGACGGGTTGGTTTTATTCATACCAAGCAAGATCCCGTTACCTTGTGCTCATTCATCTGGTTTGAACCTATCGAGTCCCCGGTTTGATATAAACGTTAGTGGACTGAAATTACCACGGTATATAACAATATATAAAACTTGTATTATATTGGACCCCTATATATTTTTCATTTTGTATAGGGCTTTTTTATGGGGGTAACTTCTAAATGTGATTTGGATAGTTTTATGGTGGGTGCCACCATAACCAGTAAACTCAAAATTCCTTTTTTTCAATCACTGATTCAGGCCGGGTTTCCTTCTCCTGCGGAAAATTATGTTGAGCGGGTTTGTGATCTTAATGACCTATGTATCACCAATGCGGAAGCCACTTACTTTGTCCGGGTAACCGGTGATAGTATGATTGGGGACCGGATTGAACCAGGTGATGTTTTAATTGTGGATTCGTCTCGGGAAGCGGTTAACGGGAAAATTGCCGTGGTCTGGTATAATGGTGAACATACCGTGAAGCGTATTCATTATGCCGGGGACATGGTTGTACTGGTTCCGTCAAATACAAAGTATGACCCTATCTATGTGCATCCGGGGGATGATTTTAGGGTGTTTGGGGTCGTTACGTTCGTCATTCAAAAAGCGCGGTAATATGCTGGGGTTGGTGGACTGCAATAACTTTTATGTTAGCTGCCAGCGTAGTTTTAACCCTTCTTTAGAGGGGAGGGCTATTGTTGTGCTTAGTAATAACGATGGGTGCGTAGTTGCCCGTAGTAATGAAGCGAAAGCCCTGGGCATAAAAATGGGGGTTCCTTTCTTCCAACTTGAAGAACTACGGCAGCAACACGACATCGCGGTTTTTTCGTCAAATTATACCCTCTACGGTGATATGTCGGCGCGGGTTATGGCTACGCTGGGGCGATTTGTGGAACAGGTAGAAGTGTATTCTATTGATGAAGCGTTTTTGAATTTAGCGGGTTATGACGCTATCTATCCAGATCTGGAAATGTTGGCCCGTCAGATTCGTTCGACGGTAAATCAGTGGACCCGAATACCGGTATCGGTGGGTATTGCTCCCACTAAAACACTGTGTAAGGTAGCCAACTACTACGCTAAACGGTTACCTGAATACGGTGGTGTGTTGTTACTCGATACGGATGCAAAGATTGCCTCTGCGTTAGCTGATTTCGATGTAGCGGAGTTGTGGGGGATAGGGTGGCGGTATGCGGGGATGCTGAAACGTAATAATATCCGTACGGCCGCACAGTTTCGGGATTTACCCGATGATTGGATTAATGCCAACCTTACGGTTAATGGTCTCCGGCTGGCTTATGAGTTGCGGGGGATGCCCTGTAAGATGCTGGAGATTGAATCGAAGCCCAAAAAGACGATCTGCACCGCTCCGAGTTTTGGGCGTGGGGTTCACGATCTGGATACCATTAGTCAGGCGCTTATTACTCATGTAGGCCGGGCGGCTGAAAAGCTACGGAAGCAGCAATCAGCGGCTAGTAGTGTTACGGTGTTTCTGCACACTAACCGCTATAAGCGGTCTATGAATGGGGAATTAGCAAAGCAGTATTACACTAGTAGATCCGTAGAATTTCCTCATCCAACCAGTAGCACGGCTGAACTAACGCGGTATGCTCATGAGCTTTTAACATCAATCTTTCGCTTTGGGTACGAATACCAGAAAGTGGGTGTGCTATTAACGGGGTTAGTACCGGGGAACTTCCGGCAGGGTGGATTATTTACGAATGGTCCTGACGAGCGATTAATCAGACTATCAGCTGCTGTAGACAAACTTAACTGCCGATATGGGCGGGACCGGGTTCGATTGGCGGGGGCTGGCTATGATGTAAGTTGGCACCATAAACGGCAATGGATGTCCCCAAAGTACACAACGGTTTGGAGGGATATTCTTACAGTACTGTAAAGTTGAGTATACGCCCAGTTCAATATTGCTTTGACTAGTCAAAATCACGTTAAGCATCCAGCAAAATCCCGTGCCCGTCTGGTATCAGTTTTCAGCTCTGCTTAGGTAGATGCACCAAACTATTTCGGCTGATAAACGGGCCGGGTAAAGGGTGGCTGGAGGAGCAGGTGGAAGGAGTTTTCGTCGCCCAGGGCAATGGCCCGGCGGAGGTCGTTCTCGGCCTGGGGGAGCTGGCGGAGTTCAACTCGGGCCAGGGCACGCCAGCGGTAGGCATCGGGCTGCTCATCCCGAAAGTGCCAGACGGCTTTGTCGAACTCCCGGAAGGCCGACTGAAATTGATTCGTCCGGTAATAAGCCTGACCCAGATCCAGGTAGCAGTCGGCCAGGGTGTTGTCGCGGCTGATGGCTTCGGTCAGGTCGTAGATGGCGGAATAGTAGTTTGCCTGAGCGAGCTGGCATTTTCCCCGGTAGGCGTACGCAATGGCCGATTTTGGGTGTTGCCGTACCACATTGTCGAAATAGGTATGCGCTTCGGTGATGGCTGATTGCTGGAAGAGGTCAATGCCTTTTTTGAGCCGCTTCCGGTCTTTGTCGGCATCGGTATCATGGTCGACCATGTAGTACCGAATGGTTAAATAAACACCAAAAAACAGACACAACAACGCAATTTCCATATCCCCGTCTGATTTTCCTACTGCTACTAATGTAAGGCAAAGTGTCCTTTTTCTGCAAACCGCACCGTTAGGTTAGGGCGGCCTGAATGGCTTTGGGTAAACTCGTTTTGACCAGCTCATAGGAGTGGTCGATCCATTCGTGAACGTCGACCGTTCTAACGCTGCCGTCGAGGGTGACGGTGTTCCAGTGAGCCTTATTCATGTGGTAACCGGGCGTTACGGCGGAGTGTTCTTCCCGCAGCTGCATGGCTCGTTCGGGGTCGCATTTCAGGTTTATTGTCGTTGGCATACGCTCCGTAGCCAGCAGTGCAAACATCTTGCCCGGCGTTCCGGAAGCCCCCACCTTGAAGACCAGCGCATCACCGCCAAACGGGAACGATTCGGTAACGCCGGGTTTGGCCAGGCAGTATTCGCGCAGTGTCTCGATGTTCATCGCACGCAGTGTCGGACGGTATAAATAACGATGGCTATCAGAAACATGACAATCGAGATCCGGTTGATGCCGTGCATCATGCGCAGGTTAACATTGGTTGGATGGTTTGGGTCAGGCTTGCGAAACACGCGCAGGAAATAAGAAAAGACGGGACCAATTTTGAGGTAATCCAGGAATCTGTTCACGAGTAATTAACGGATAATGGACCGCACGGGCAGCCCCGAATAAGGAATGAAATGGACTATGTAACTACACAACTAAGTAACAAATACGGGTGTAAAAACATTACAGATCGTGTACCCACATTGTTTATTCTTCCTTACATTATTCGGTCACCAGGCTTGGTTCAATCCACCGCGCATCTTCCCGGATGAGTTCAATCAATTCATCGACAGCCCGGTCGGCATGAACCGATTTTTTGATGACCTGCTGCCCCCGATACAGGGCAATCTTGTCGCGACCGATGCCCACGTAGCCGTAATCGGCATCGGCCATTTCGCCCGGTCCATTCACGATACAACCCATGATGCCAATTTTAACCCCCTTCAAATGATCGGTGCGCTGGCGGATGCGGGCCGTTGTTTCCTGTAAATCGAACAGCGTACGGCCGCAGGATGGACAGGATATATACTCGGTTTTGGTGATGCGGGTACGGGCGGCCTGCAAAATGCCGAAGGCCAGACTATTAAGCGTTTTTAGGTTTCCGCTTTCGGGCTGTGATAACAGAATGCCATCCCCCAGTCCATCAATCAGCAATCCTCCCACGTCGGTGGCGGCATACAGGGGAATGTCGTCATCCGGTATAGTGGCATAAGTTCGCATCACCACAACTGGAGTCGTTAGTGCCCTGGTTGATCAACTCCACAAACAACCGGCGCAGTTCCGGCAGGGCATGGGCATTGCTGGTGCTGATAAGCAGCACAACGGTCTGGTCGTTCCGCAGCCTGTCGAGCAGACTTTCCGAAAGCGCCGACAGGGTTAGCTGAACGAAGTTTAGCCGGGTATGCAGGGATGTCTTCTCCGTTTCGGCCTGTGTGTATTCCGCTACGGTTAGTAGCGGGAAGGTATTGAGGGTATCAGTAACCGTCTGCCAGACGCTGTAATCCAGAATCTGTTTCAAGCCGTTGGGCAGCATGAATGCCGCCGGATGGGCACCCGTATACACGTAGTCGGCACCCAGGTCATTCATCCGCCACTTATCGGGCACGGGCAGGTAAAAATGCCCGATGGGCTTCAGGTCGTCATGCTCCGTAATAGGTGTCTGACTGAAATCGGCGATGACACGCGGCACGTTTTGCCCGCCAAAATTGGCGACCGAATGCGTCGTTCGGCGGGTATACCGGAACGGGTCAATCGGGTAAGTCATAATAGCTGGCATTGGCTGGCTCCTGTCTGCCCGCTTCGTATACCGATCAATCAAGGCCTGGGCTACGGGGGCTTCCCGCTCCGGCTCTTCCGTGAGCGATACCCGAACGGTATCACCTATGCCATCTTCCAGCAGGGTACCGATACCCAGCGCCGACTTGATGCGGCCATCTTCGGCCTCGCCCGCTTCGGTTACCCCGAGGTGGAGGGGGTACGGCTTTAGCCCCTCTTCGTCCAGGCGCTGCACCAGTAGCCGGTACGCCTGTACCATCACCTGCGGGTTGCTGGACTTCATACTCAGTACGATATTATAATACTGCTCGTCTTCACAAATCCGCAAAAACTCCAGCGCCGACTCCACCATGCCCACCGGCGTATCGCCGTAGCGACTCAGAATCCGGTCGGAGAGGGAGCCGTGGTTCGTGCCAATACGCATGGCGGTACCGTATTCTTTACAGATTCGCACCAGCGGCAGAAACTTGGCCCGGATGCGCTCCAACTCGGCGGCATACGCATCATCGGTGTAGTCAATGAACTCGAAGCGTTTGCGGTCGGCATAGTTGCCGGGATTGATGCGGACTTTCTCCACAATCCGGGCGGCCAGTTCAGCCGCGTTGGGCGTGAAGTGAATGTCGGCTACCAGCGGAGTTGTGTAGCCCCGCGCCCGTAACGCCTTACGGATGTTCTCCAGGTTCTGGGCTTCCTTTACGCTGGGAGCTGTAATCCGGATGTACTCGCAACCGGCTTCAATCATCCGGATGCTCTGCTCTACCGAACCCGCCGTATCCATGGTGTCAATGGTGGTCATGGACTGCACCCGAATCGGATAATCAGACCCCATGGGTACATCGCCAATGGTAACGGGTATGGTTTTCCGGCGGGTGTACTGCGTTAGCGACGGAGTATACAGGACGCCCGGTGTGGATGCACCCGGTGTGGATTGTTCCAGTGAATGAGCAATGGGTGCAATAGAAGGGGTAAGCAGCGAATCGAGCATACAGGTAGCGACGGGGCCATTTAGATAAACAAAAGTACGGAAAAAGCCGCTGTTCAGTTTGGTAGCCGGTCAACGGGAAAACGTAAGGCATTCCGTAAATGTTCGCTTTTGCTGGTAAAGAGCATCGGTAGAAATAAGATTGACACTGAGTCCATTAGATAACAAGGGGGAAACAAAAGAGTCCATCCTCAGTTAATTCATTCGAGAACTGGACCGTGCTATACGAAATCAGAATCAAGCCAGAAGTTTGCCATACAACCAATTAACTAACACAAACAACATTATGAAAACCAACTTATTCAGTGCTATTGGCATTAAGTCTGCTAATCACCGTTGGCGCCTATGCTCAGGAGAACTCAGCCATGAGCAAGCAGGAACGAAAGGAGATGCGCCGGGAAGTGAAGGCCGAACGGAAAGCCCGTGTGAAATCAGAGTTGAAAAACGCCGGCGAACACATTGACGAGGCCACGGAGGAAATGGGGAAGGGAGTGAAGCGCAAAGCAAAAGTGGCCGGTGCGGCTGTGGATACCACGGCTCAGAAGGTAGGCCGGGCGGTTAATAAAGGGCTTGACAAAGCTGAAAATGCCATTGTTACCGAAGCCGACAAGCTAAAAGCCAGACGGGATTCGACCGAGGCTGCCAAAGCCCGGCGTGATACGTTAAGATGATAACGCAG
Source organism: uncultured Cytophagales bacterium (assembly GCA_963784335.1). GTDB lineage: Bacteria > Bacteroidota > Bacteroidia > Cytophagales > Spirosomataceae > Spirosoma. Next base: position 43,776 of record CAWARB010000021.1, read on the forward strand.
GATAATACAGGTTCAGGTAGAGACGCAAGGCATTGCGTCTCTACTTTAGTTTAACCTCAATCTTGGCGTATTTTCCGCGCCAGTGTTTCCACCGTTTGTGCGACCAAAGCCAGTCCGAAGGATTCTGCCGGATGGTATTTTCAATGACATCCCGATACCGCTCCATAATCGTTCCCAGGGGCAGTTCATCGTAGGGCGGTTGGGCAAGATGCTGGATGGTTGCCTCGTAATACCCCCGCCGGATGCGGGCAATATCCAGGTAATAGACGGGGAACTTCTGCCGACGGGCCAGCCGTTCGGAGCCGGGGTAGAAGGGGGAGTCGCGGTGCAGGAAGTCGGTCCAGAATGACTGCTCAGGTACGTCGGGAACCTGGTCAGAGCCCAAGGCAATCAGGCGGGGGGTATGTCTGTTGGCCGCCATATGTCGGGGCAGGCTGTGCATCGACACAACATTGCCGCCAAAATGCGACCGAATATAAAACAGTAATTTTCCGGAAAACTCACTCGTCAGGGGTTTGTACACAATGTCGATGGGTATATCGTGTGCCTGAATCGCCTGCGCATACCATTCCCAATTACACTGGTGCGAACCCATGGCAATGATGGTTTCACCGGCTTGTATACGAGACCGAATGGCTTCGGCGTTCGTAATGCGTACGTGCCTGCGCATCTCCCCGGCAGACAGGCCCGGTATCTTAATTGTTTCAACGATAATGTCGGCTAAGTTGTGGTAGAAGCCATTGACCAGTTGCTGGATACTACGGTCTGATTTCTCGGGAAATGACAGGCGCAGATTGGTCAGAATAACCTGCCTGCGATACCGGATCACGTGGCGCATCAAAAAGTACAGCACATCGGAAATGCCATAAAGGACACCAAACGGCAACCGGGATAAAAATCGAAAAAATATCATTCAGTAAACATATTCCGGGCAATAGCGCTGATACCGGTTTTGCCCATACATTAAAAAAATACTAAAGTCCGTTGGTCGTATTGAAATTTTGCTTTATTTGTGAACGGATAGATAACTAGTTATTGGAAACGTACCCGTTAGCCCCTTCATCGACGAATTTACTCATTGAATTACATTATTTGCCCTGTTTGGATTACCTGTCGGGGTTAATGCGATTGGGAGGGGTGCAACTGGAAGCCCATGAACATTATCAGAAGCAAAGTTACAGAAATCGGTGCTACATCCAGACGGCCAACAAAGTAGATGTGCTGACGGTGCCCGTTCAACAGGGAACGCATCACCAGCCCATCCGCGACCTGAAACTGGCAACGGGTCATTCCTGGCAATTGCACCATTGGCGCAGTTTACAGGCGGCCTACGGAAAGGCTCCCTTTTTTGAGTACTATGCGCCCGATTTTGCCCCTGTTTACCAGAAGAACTGGCTTTTTTTGTTTGATTTAACCTACGAGCTGCTGACAATTTGTCTGAAATCAATGCAGGTACGTATACCCCTAAACCTGACAAAATGGTACCAGAAAACTGCGCCAGTCGGCTTATTTGACGGGCGGTCGAAAGTGAAACCAACTAATAAGCAGGAAACGTATATATTCCATCAGCCAATCCGTTATCGACAAAACTTTGGCCAAGATTTTGTACCCAACCTTAGTATTATAGACCTGTTGTTTTGCCAGGGACCGGCCGCTGCGGACGTGTTGATGGCTGGCCTTCGGGAGTGAACAAATCCTTAAAACTCTTCGTTAGGACAGTATAGCACGCATACCTAAGGAGACCCTAAAACGAATGGAAGCAAAATTCTCAAATCGCGTCAAGGAAGTCATCACGCTGAGTCGGGAAGAAGCCTTGCGCTTAGGCCATGATTATATCGGAACAGAACATCTGTTGTTGGGTATGATTCGTGAAGGTGAGGGTGTAGCCGTCGGGTTACTCAAAAAACTCGGCATCTCGCTCGACGAACTCCGGGTGACCATTGAACAGGCAACGAAAGGAACGGCAACGAACAACGTGAAGAACCTGGCGAATATCCCGCTGACCCGTCAGTCGGAAAAGACGCTGAAAATCACGTACCTGGAAGCCAAAATCTTTAAGAGCCCACTCATTGGTACGGAGCACCTGTTATTATCGATTCTGCGCGATGAAGACAATGTCGCCACGCAGATTCTCAACAAATTCAATATCAACTACGAAGTCATTAAGGAGATGCTGGAATATCAATCTTCGGGAACCCGCCCGGTGATGGGACCCGAAACCGACGATGACGACAACGACCGGGGCATGTTTGGTGGCAGCGGTTCCAGTTCGGGCAAAGATCCAAAAGGAGCCGAGAAATCGCGGACTCCGGTGCTGGATAACTTTGGCCGGGACCTGACCAAATTCGCCGAAGTAGGCAAGCTGGACCCCATCGTTGGTCGCGAAAAAGAAATCGAACGCGTCGCTCAGATTCTGAGCCGCCGGAAGAAGAACAACCCGATTCTGATTGGTGAGCCGGGCGTTGGTAAAACGGCCATCGCCGAAGGCTTAGCCCTGCGCATTGTGCAGAAGAAAGTATCGCGGGTGCTGTTCGGCAAGCGCGTTGTTACCCTTGACCTTGCTTCGCTGGTAGCCGGTACCAAATACCGGGGTCAGTTTGAAGAGCGGATGAAGGCCGTGATGAACGAGCTGGAAAAATCGCCGGAGGTAATCCTGTTCATTGATGAGCTGCACACCATTGTGGGTGCCGGTGGGGCCTCTGGCTCACTCGATGCCTCCAACATGTTCAAACCAGCGCTGGCGCGGGGCGACATTCAATGCATCGGTGCCACCACCCTGGATGAATACCGTCAGTACATTGAGAAAGATGGTGCCCTGGCCCGTCGTTTCCAGATGGTGATGGTGGATGCCACGTCGATTGACGAAACCATCGAAATCCTGAATAACATCAAGGATAAGTACGAGGAGCACCACCACGTCAATTACACCAAAGAAGCCATCGAAGCAGCCGTAAAACTGTCGGAGCGTTACATCTCCGACCGGTTCCTGCCCGATAAAGCCATTGACGTCATGGACGAAGTAGGTGCCCGGGTACACATCTCGAACATCACGGTTCCCGAAGATATCCTGAAGCTGGAAGAGCAGATCGAGAATATCAAGAAGGAGAAAAACCAGGTTGTCAAGAGCCAGAAGTACGAGGAGGCCGCCCAGTTGCGTGACAAGGAAAAGCGGTTCATTGACCAGCTTGACCGCGCCAAGCAACTTTGGGAAGAAGATACCAAGAAGCGCCGGTACACGGTAACGGAAGAGAACGTAGCCGAAGTAGTGGCCATGATGACGGGTATTCCGGTCACGAGCGTGTCGAACGACGAGGGTAAGAAACTGGTCAACATGGGTACCGAACTGAAAGGCAAGGTAATCGGTCAGCAGTCGGCCATCGACAAACTGGTGAAAGCCATCCAGCGTACCCGCGTTGGTCTGAAAGATCCAAAGAAGCCCATTGGTTCGTTTATTTTCCTCGGCCCTACGGGCGTTGGTAAAACCGAACTGGCCAAGGTACTGGCTACTTATCTCTTCGATAAAGACGATGCCCTGGTGCGGATCGATATGTCGGAGTACATGGAGAAATTCAGCGTTAGCCGACTGGTTGGTGCCCCTCCGGGCTACGTAGGGTACGAAGAAGGCGGTCAGCTGACCGAGAAGATTCGTCGGAAGCCATACAGCGTCGTGCTGCTGGACGAAATCGAAAAGGCCCACCCGGATGTGTTCAACATCCTGCTGCAGGTGCTTGACGATGGTATCCTGACCGATGGTCTTGGTCGCCGGGTCGATTTCCGGAATACCATCATCATCATGACCTCCAACATTGGGGTACGTGATTTGAAAGATTTCGGTGCCGGTATCGGTTTCGCTACCAAGAAAAACGCCGAAAGTCAGGATGAGCTGATGAAGAGCACCATTCAGAGTGCCCTGCGTAAAGCGTTCTCGCCGGAGTTCCTGAACCGTCTGGACGACGTGATTGTGTTCAACTCGCTGCTGCGTGAAGACATTCACCATATTATTGACCTGATGCTGGGCAAACTGCTGGGCCGGGTAACCAGCCTGGGTTACACCGTTGAACTGACGGAGAAAGCGAAGGACTTCCTGGCCGAGAAAGGCTACGATCCCCAGTATGGTGCCCGTCCGTTGAGCCGCGCCATCCAGCGTTATCTGGAAGACCCCGTTGCCGAAGAAATTCTGAAGGGGGAACTGAAAGACGGTGATGTGATTATGGCCGACTACAGTGGTGAAGGTGAACTGCTGACGATTACGGTGAAGAAGCCGGAAGAAGTAACGGAGTAACTAACGGGAAATTTTTATACAAAAACAGGCCGGGCAGTAATGCCCGGCCTGTTTTGTTTTTAAGGAAATTCCGTCTGGTTGCCCGCTTACCGGTTTTACTATTGACGGTAAAAACGAGGTACATCTACATGAATTTTTTCGAAATAGACTGACTATCAGCCGTATCGTAAACTGAATTTTTAAGATTACAAATTGGTAATAATGAATTAACAGTAAGCTGGCGAAAGGTTTGTCTTTTTGCGGGGAATTTATAAAAACCGCTTCATGAATAAACTCTATTTTTTCGCGCTACTGCTACTGGCCAGTATAACGTGCAGTACCAGGGCAACGGCCCAAACGACGCAGGCGTCCATTTCGGGGGTTATCTTAGAAAACAAGACTGCACCCTTGCCGGGAGCCACCGTGCAGGTCCGCAATGAGTCAACCGGCTTCACGACCGGAACCGTCACCAACCTGAAGGGGGAATACCTGTTTAAAGAGCTACCGCTGGGTGGACCGTACACGGTATGGGCAACGTCGGTTGGGTTTTGGGGAGCAACGCCGGACCGGCTATACCGTGAACCAGGGCGATGCCATTCGGGTAAACCTGACGATGCAGGAAGCCGGTCAGGACCTGGAAGTGGTACAGGTCGTAGCGTCCGGGTTGAAAAACAAGACCGAAAATCTCGGAGCGGCTACGGCCATCACGGCAAAAACGCTCACGACTATGCCCGTCAATGGCCGTAACTTCACCTCGCTGGTTAACCTGTCGCCCCTCAGCGCCAGCAACGGTACCCTGTCGGGGCAGCTGGGTTCATCGACCAATTTCACCATCGACGGGATGACGGCCAAGAATCCCACCTCTGCCGGGTCGACAACCAGCCGCAGCGGAGCTCCCTATTCCATCTCGATTGAAGCCGTTCGGGAGTTTAAGGTGATTACCAACCAGTATGACGTGGTGTACGGGCGTGCCGGGGGAGGTATTGTCAGTGCCGTAACCAAAGCCGGGACCAACAAACTGACGGGCAGTATTTTCAACTACACCCGCGCCAACTGGCTGTCGAGTAAGTACGATATCCGGGGCAACGTGCGGAACGTACCGTTCTCCACCAATCAGTTCGGTTTTTCATTGGGTGGCCCGATTATCAAAGACAAACTCCACTACTTTGTTGTCTGGGACCATCAGCAGGACTCGCGTCCGTTGATTATCGCCGATGTGCGGACGCCCCTCGATGAGAGCCGGTTCAACGTAACGACGACCACGCTCGACCGCTTTGTGGATATTGCCCGCAGCAAATACGGCGCGGCCAGCACCCAGCAGTATGGCAGCTTCCCCAAAAACCGGGGCACCGACGCCGGTTTTGCCCGGATCGACTGGCAGATTAATCGGAACAACCTGCTGACCATCCGCGACAACTATACCAATGACCGCAACAAGCTGGGACTGGCCGACAACACGGCGATCAACGTTTTCGAATCGTACGGCAATGACTACAACGTTGACAACAGTTTGCTGGCCACGCTCCGCACCACGATAAATCCAAAAATTACGAACGAGCTGAAATTCCAGCACCTGTATACCTACCAGAAAAGCAGCCCCGGCGATCAGCTCCCGGCCGACAACATTCCGCGCAATATTGTGGAGGGCGTGGTATCAACGGTAAACGCGGCCAACGTGTCGACCAATATTCAGATGGGCGGGCACCGGTTTGCGCAGGAAGGCTTCACCAACAATGTGCTGCAGCTGGTTGATAATTTCTACTACAACACCGATAAGGTGCAGTACACGTTTGGCGTAGACCTGATGTACACCCGCGCGCTTTCGCTGTACGGTAGTGAGGTGAACGGCCGTTTTCATTACACGGTCGATGCCGCTGCGGGCCTGACGGCGCTGGACAAGTTCAACCTCAAGCAACCGTACCGCTACTACCGCGAGGTACCGCTGGTAGCCGATCCCAGCGTGGTGGGAAACACCCTGAATGCCGGCCTGTACGGGCAGATGACCACGCAGCTGGCGCCGGGGCTGGAGATGACGGCCGGACTGCGGTTTGACTACGCCCGCTACCCCAGAGCCCCGCTGAATCAGATCGTGCTGGATGATCTGGGCCTGCGCACTGATAATCAGGTTAAGTCGTTTATTGTGCAACCCCGTTTGCAACTGAACTGGGACGTGAACCAGCAGCACCGGGATTTCATCCGGTTTGGCGCGGGCGTTTTTGCCTCCGATATCAACAACTACATGATTATCAATAACCTGACCTTCGATGGTAAGCACTTCGCCACCGTCGACGTGCGGGCTCCCAACGTACCGGTTCCCGATTTTGCCGCTTATCGGCAGAACTACGCCAGTATCCCCGCGCTGACGCCGTTTCAGGTGCCAACCATCAACATGACCGGACCAAACGTGCACGTACCCATCCTGTTCAAAGCCAACCTGTCGTATAGCCACTTCCTGACCGACAGGCTGAAAGTAGGTATTGCCGGGTACATGTCGCTGGGACGAAACAACTACATGTACGTCGACCGGAACATGGTAGCCGAGCCGTTTTTCCGGCTGGCTAATGAAGACAACCGGGGCGTGTACGTGCCACTGACTACCATGCCGGCCAACGGCGCGGGCGACTGGCAGCAGGGACGTATCAGCAAGCGGCTGGGCCGGGTGCTGGAACTGAACAGCGAGGGTAAAGTCAATCAGTTTGCCGTGGTGGCCGATGCCACCTGGCAGTATTTCCGGGACGCGGAAATTACGGCCAGCTATACCTGGAACGACGCCCGCGATAACGTTTCGTACAACGGTAACGTGGCCAACACGGCCACGCTGGTGTTGCCCGTAAAAGACGACCCGCGCAACCTGAACAAGATTACCTATTCCGACAATCAGTTCCGCCATAAGGTGGTATTCTACGGTACGTTGCCCTCCTTCTACGGCATCACCATCGGGGTCCGGTATTCGGGTGTGGGCGGTACGCGCTACTCCTTGATTTCGGGAGCCAATACCAACGCCGACTTTGTGGCGACCAACGATCTGGCGTTTGTGTTCGACCCTGCTAACAGCGAGAAGTACCTGCCAACGTCCGGACGGGGCTGCAAACGCTGCTCGATAATCCCAATGCCAGCCAGAGCCTCAAGAATTACATCAATGCCTATTCGGGGCAGATTGCCGAGCGCAACGGGGGCATCAACGGTTTCTACGGTGTGCTCGACGTGCGGGCCCTCAAGCGGTTCCGGATCCATAAAACCCACGCCATCGAACTATCGGCCGACGTCTTTAACCTGGTCAACCTGATCGACAGGAGCCGGGGTGTCAACAAATCGCTGGGAGCCCAGGCCCTGTATGCCCTGGGTATTCCGGCCAGCGGGGGGAATGCTACGGTTCCGGGGTTCTCACAAGCGACGCAGCGGTACAACTACCGGGTAAACAATACGGGGGCAGTAACCCCATCGGGTGATCCGTTCCAGATTCAGCTTGGCGCGCGGTATAGCTTCTAAACGTCTTAAAAAGTACTCTTTTCGTTCATAAATGCAGGCTGTCGGTAACGGACACGATACGTCCGCCCACGGCAGCCTGTTTAAAATCACCGGAACGCATATACCAATGAAAGCATTTCTTATTGCAGTACTGGTAAGCAGTACGCAGCTGCTGTGGGCGCAGCCCGCACTCAATCGGCAGGGACACCGGGGTGCGCGGGGGCTGATGCCGGAGAATACCATCCCGGCCATGAAAAAAGCCCTCGACCTGGGCGTAACATACGCTGGAACTCGATGTGGTTATTTCCAGCGATAATCAGGTAGTCGTTTCGCATGATACGTATATGTCGGCCGACATTGCCACCAAACCCGATGGCACGCCGGTGACGGCGGATGAGCAGAAATCGATCAACCTGTATCAGTTGACGTATGATCAGATCCGGCAGTTCGATGTGGGCAGCAAACCACACCCGCAGTTTGCGCAACAGCAGAAAATGCGTACCTATAAACCCCTGCTAACGGAGTTGATCGATTCGGTGGAAGCCTATGCCCGGGCCAAAAAACTGCCGCTGCCGAAGTATAACATTGAGATCAAATCGGCACCGGCCACAGACGGAACCTATCATCCTGCTCCCGAAGCGTTTGTCCGGCTGGTACTGCCCATCTGCCAGCAGAAACTCGGTACCCGGTTCAACATCCAGTCATTCGATGCGCGGCCGTTGCAATTGATTCATCAAACAGGCTCCATCGGTCGCGCTGGCCTACCTGACGGCCAATCCAAAATCGGTGCAGGAAAATATACAGACCCTGGGTTTCACGCCCGCCATCTACAGTCCTCACTACAAGACCGTAACGGCCGAAACGGTTAAAGCCTGCCACGAGCAGCACATGCAGATTATTCCGTGGACCGTTAACACGAAAGCTGAAATCGAGCAGCTGGTCAGGCTGGGGGTAGACGGTATCATTACGGATTATCCGAATCTGTTTTAACCACGCAGCTTCGTTACCGGTGGCGCGTAGTACCCAAACGGGTACCACGCGCCACTTTTTTGTTTCGCCCGAATGATATCAGTGATGTACCCCCTCGTAACGGGTAGTGCGGTGAACGATCGAAGCGATAACGGACCCGTGATAAAGTAGGATTTTTAGAATGCTGCTTTATTCCCTAGTACTACCTGAACATGCCTCATGGTGAAGCCCGCTCATCGTCTTTTTCTGATTGGTATCGGTTTTTTATGCCTGTTGAGTTTTAAAGCCAACGTACGGACTACGCTTGCCGATGGTCCGTCGCCCGCCAAAACGCCCGCCGACGAACTAGCTACCTTCCAGCTTGAGCCGGGGCTGACTATTCAGTTAGTGGCGGCTGAGCCGATGGTTCAGGAGCCGGTTGCCCTAACGTTTGACGAAGACGGCCGACTCTGGGTAGTGGAGATGCGGGGCTTCATGACGGACATTGACGGGGAGGAGGAAGGGAAACGGATGGGGCGAATATCCGTACTGACCGATACTAATGGGGATGGGCAGATGGATGCCAGTACCGTTTACCTCGATAGCCTGGTGATGCCCCGCGCCCTGGCGCTGGTGCCGGGAGGGGCTCTGGTGGCTGAAAACGGTGCCCTGTGGCTCACGCAGGATCAGAACGGTGATTTGAAAGCCGATACCAAAACCCTTGTCGATGCTCACTATGCCGATAAGGGATTGCCCGAACACGCACCCAATGGCCTGTGGAGAAACGTTGATAACTGGTACTACAATGCCAAATCACGCAGCCGCTACCGACTGCAGGGGGGTAAGCAGAACACGTGGCTGCACGATAGTACGGAGTTCCGGGGGCAATGGGGAATTAGTCAGGATGATAAAGGGCACCTGTTCTACAATTACAACTGGTCGCAACTGCATGCCGATCTGGTTCCTCCCAACTACCTCTCCCGCAATAAAAACCACAAACCCACAACCGGCATCGATCACGGCCTGACCGTCGACCGACGAATTTATCCAATCCGGTCTAACCCGGCCATTAACCGGGGCTACATACCCGGCACGCTGGATAAGGAAGGCCGTTTGCTGGAGTTCACGGCTGCCTGCTCCCCGCTCGTGTACCGGGGCACCGCCCTTCCCGCTGCCTATCGGGGCAATGCATTCGTTTGTGAACCCGCCGGTAATTTAGTCAAGCGGAACCAGCTGGTGGAAGATGGGCTGATGATGTCTGCGAATGACCCGCACCCCGGCCGCGAATTTCTGGCTTCCACCGATGAGCGTTTTCGCCCGGTTCATCTGGCAACCGGCCCCGACGGGGCGCTGTACGTGGCCGATATGTATCATGGCATCGTTCAGCATAAAGCCTACATGACACCCTATTTAAGGGAGCAGACCCTGTCGCGCGATCTGGTCAGCCCGGTGCATATGGGGCGCATCTGGCGCATTGTTCCCCAGAACTGGAAAGCCCGGAATACGAAGAAACTATCCAACGCGTCGGCCGATGAACTGGTGGCCGAACTGTCGAGTCCGGACGGATGGCATCGGGACATGGCCCAGCGACTGCTGGTTGAGCGCAATGACCGTACCGTACTGCCTGCTTTGGTGAAACTGGCCCAGACGGGGACCAGTGCATTAGGTCGGTTTCATGCCCTGTGGACGCTGGATGGTCTACAAGGTAACCGGCCCGATGTGTTGCTGGCCTTAGTGACCGACCCGGATGCGCTTATCAATACTACGGCGCTACGGCTGCTTGAGCCATTTGCCAGTGCGGATAAAACCGTTCGGGCCAAGCTGGGTCAGCTCGTGCTCAGCCGCTGGCAGCAGGCACCCATTGAGCAGGTTCTCCAGATGGCCCTGGCAGCCAGCGTGCTGGACCCGTCGGTTGCACGGCCACTGCTGGCGGGCATTGTTGGTCAATACGGAGCGTCGGCCCTGATTCGGGATGCCGCCCTGAGCAGTCTCCAGCACCAGGAGTTTGCTTTTTTGCAGCCTTTACTGGTGGCTTCCCAATGGCAAACCCCTGACCCGGCCAAGGAGATATTCCTGGAGATGCTGTCCACCGCCGTTATCCGAAACCGCAATCCGGCCGAGCTAACCGCCTTGCTGACCAAACTCGATGCCGCCAAGCCGCCCCTGGCATGGCATATGAAAGCCATTGTGAACGGGCTGGCGATTGGTGGTAGTACCAACAAGATGAAACCGATCAAACTGGCCTCGACTCCCGGTTTGCTGACCCGTTCTATTGCCAAAGTAGACCCGTCGCGCCGGGATGCCCTGACGGCCCTTTTTGACTGGCCCGGTCACGTGGCCCGCAGGGGCAGCGCGGTAAAAAAGAGCCTGTTGTCGGAGGATGACCAGAAGCAGTTCGCTTCGGGCCGGCAGCTGTACCTGAACACCTGCTCCGGCTGTCACGGAACGGATGGGGCTGGCTTACCCCGGTTTGCGCCCCCGCTGGTCGGCTCCGATTGGGTGCTGGGCGACGAGAAACGCCTGGCGCTGATTGTGTTGCAGGGCATGGAGGGGCCCATCGAAATTAGCAAACGCGTGTACGATGCGCCGGACATACTACCCGTTATGCCTGCCCACTCGACGATGGACGACGGGTCCATTACCGCCATTCTGACCTACATCCGCAACGAGTGGGGAAACAACGCCGGACCCATGAGCAAACGAACGGTGGGTATGACCCGAATCACGTCGCAGGGACGGGTGATTCCCTGGACGGCCAAAGAACTGAACAAATACATGCTCGAAGCCAAAACCACTACCACAGACGGCAAATAAGGGGCTGGGCGTGTTGATGGATACAAGGCTCACCGGCCGTTAATGAACGTTACCCTAAACCCTAAAAAAAACCGATGGACAGACGAGATTTTATGCAAAAAACGACCCTGGGTGCGATGGCGCTCAGCCTGCCTGTTTTCCCGGAGTACGTCGCGAATCAGCGGATGGGCATCGTGGTTCACTCGTACGGGTTCCGCTGGAATTCGAAAGTCGACAGTGCCACCTATCCCGCGTTTACGGATGCGCTCAGCCTGCTCGAACACTGCCATCAGATTGGCGCGGGTGGGGTGCAGGTAGTGGTAAACGGCTGGTCGGACGACTTCGCTAAAAAAGTCAGGACCCGACGGGAGAAACTGGACATGTATCTGGAAGGCTCCATCGGGTTGCCCAAAAAACCGGAGGACGTGTCGAAATTCGAGCAGGATGTTCGTAACGCCAAAGAAGCCGGCGCGCAGATTCTGCGAACGGTCTGTTCGAGCGGGCGACGCTACGAGGCTTATCACTCCGCCGAAGCCTTTCAGGACCTGCGTAAAAACGCGCTGGCCTCGCTGAAACTGGCCGAACCGGTGTTGCGAAAGCATAAGGTAAAGCTGGGCGTCGAGAACCATAAAGACTGGCGGGCACCGGAACTGGTCGGTCTGCTGAAAGAACTGAACAGCGAGTGGATTGGCGTTACCCTCGACTTTGGCAATAGCATGGCCCTGCTGGAAGACCCAATGACCGTTGTGGAAACGCTGGCTCCCTACGTGGTCAGCACGCACGTGAAAGACATGGCCGTTGAGGGGTACGCTAACGGGTTTTTGCTGTCGGAAGTGCCGCTGGGGAAAGGTATTTCTGATGTGCCCAAGATGATTGAACTCTGCAAAAAACACAACCCCGCCGTCACCTTCAGTCTGGAAATGATTACCCGCGACCCGCTGGAAATTCCCTGCCTGACGAACGACTACTGGGCAACGCTGGCCAGTGTGCCCGGTGCCGAACTGGCGCAGATGCTCCGGCTGGTCAGGCAACAGGCGTACCCATCCGGCCTGCCCCGAACAACACCGATGAGTGCCGAAAAGAAACTGGCATTCGAGGAAAACAACATTCTCGAATGTCTGGCCTACAGCCGGGACAAACTGCGACTGACATAGAGAAAAAAAAGTACTTAACCGCAAAGGCCACGAAGGTAAACGTGCAAAGAATACTGAGTGACTGACTGATTTCTTTGAGACTTTTGCGGATTTGCCTTATCGTTCTCTGCGATTACATTGAAAAGTTTAAACAGACTCTGCTAAAAACTCTGAACTACAACCTGTTACATGCAAAAAGAAATACTTCCCGGAATTCGTCAATTTGATTTGAGTAATAAAGTGGCCATCGTTACGGGTGGTTCAAAAGGCCTTGGCCTGGCCATGGCGGCCGGACTGGCCTCGGCCGGTGCTGACCTGATGCTGGTAAACCGCAATGCCGAAGAAGGCGAAAAAGCCGCTCGGGAGCTGAGCCAGGACTATGGCATCAAAGCCATCTCCTTTGCGGCCGACATCAGCAGCCACGAACAAACCGAAGCTATGGCCAAGGCCGCTATGGATGCCTTCGGCCAGATTGATATACTCATCAACAGCGCGGGTATCAACATCCGCGGCCCCATTGATGAACTGACACCCGACGAGTTCAGCCAGGTAATGGACGTGAACGTAAAAGGTACCTGGCTATGCTGCCGGGCCGTTACGGCGTACATGAAAAAGGCGGGTCGGGGTAGTATCATCAACCTGGCCAGTACCCTGGGGCTGGTTGGTCTGGCTAACCGGACGCCCTACACCGCCAGCAAGGGAGCCGTGGTCCAGATGACCCGCGCCCTGGCGCTGGAGCTGGCACCGTTCAACATCAACGTCAATGCCATTTGTCCCGGCCCCTTCCTGACTGAAATGAACCTGCCCATTGCCGATACCGAAGAGGGGAAGAAATTTGTGGTGGGCGCTACCGCTCTGGGGCGCTGGGGCGAGATGCAGGAAATTCAGGGAGCGGCTATTTTTCTGGCCAGCCCGGCAAGTAGCTACATGGTTGGCTCCATGCTTACCGTCGACGGCGGCTGGACAGCCAGATAGTTTTACGGTATTCGGTTTACGGATGCAAGTGGATTTTGATGCCTGAATACCGTAAACCGAATACTGAATACCGTAAATCCTAAACCTACACATGAATTCTACCACCTCCCTTGCCAAACCAACCCGGGTTCGTTACGGGATGTTAGCCCTGGTATTTGTCAACGTCGCCATTAGTTACCTGGACCGCGCCAATATAGGCGTTGCCGCTTCGGCACTTGGCAAAGACCTGCAGCTGTCAAAGATTGAGTTAGGGTACATCTTATCGGCATTTGGGTGGGCGTATGCCGCTTTGCAGATTCCCGGTGGGCTAATTGCCGACCGGTTTGGTCCGCGTATCCTCTATGCTTTCTGTTTGATTACCTGGTCTATTGTTACGGTGGCGCACGTGCTGGTTCGGGGCATTGCCAGCCTGTTTTTTCTTCGGCTGGCTACGGGTACCCTGGAGGCTCCGTCTTATCCTATCAATAACCGGGTGGTTACCAGCTGGTTTCCTGACAATGAGCGGGCGTCGGCCATTGCCATGTATGTGTCTGGGCAGTTTATCGGGTTGGCCCTGCTGAGTCCGGTGCTGGCCATCATGCAGGTTTACGTTGGCTGGCAGGGGCTGTTTATCGGTACCGGCCTGGTGGGTTTACTATGGGGAATTGTCTGGTACATCTTTTACCGCGACCCGCTGGAACATGCCCGGGTGAATAAAGCCGAACTGGATTATATTGAGGAAGGGGGCGGCTTGTTCAGAGGAAAAGAACGGAGCAAGGCGCAGGGAAACGTATGGCAATGGGCCAATATTAAAGTGATTTTTTCGAGTCGGACGCTGTGGGGTGTTTACATCGGGCAGTTTGCCGTTAATGCCACCCTTTGGTTTTTTCTGACCTGGTTTCCCACCTATCTGGTGGAATTCCGGCACCTGAGCTTTATCAAATCAGGCTACCTGGCTTCGGTACCGTTTCTGGCGGCCTGTGCGGGCTTGCTCCTGTCGGGGTTCCTGTCCGACCGGCTGGTCAAACAGGGGAAATCGGTGAGTATGGCCCGTAAAGCACCCATCATTGTGGGGCTGCTCTTATCGGTCAGCATTGTAGGGGCCAATTACACCAATGATACTGCCCTGGTCATTTTCTTTATGTCGCTGGCCTTTTTTGGCTCCGGCATGGCCCTGATTTCCTGGGTGTTCGTGTCTATACTCTCGCCCAAGGAACTGATCGGGCTCACGGGGGGTGTGTTCAACTTCATGGGTAACCTGGCGTCTATTGTGGTACCCATCGTAATCGGCTACCTGGTACAGGGCGGCAATTTTAAACCGGCGCTGGTCTTTATTGGTACCCTGGGTTTTATTGGTGCCTGTTCCTATATTTTTCTGGTCGGCAAGATAGAGCGGGTAGCCAGCAGCCAACCCGCAACGCTGGTTTCCTAGCGATGGGCAGGGCAGGAACTTCGGCGGGGTATTACTTCATCCACTCAAAATAGAAGGTGGTTCCCTGGCCCGGGCTGGAGTCGATTCGCAGGGTTCCTCCCTGTTCGTCAACCAGCATTTTCAGGATGTTTAACCCAACGCCGGTGCTGCTTTCCTGACGGGTCGACTCCGCCTTGCCCCGCTGGAACAGGTTAAACATAACGGCCTGGTCGTCCTCAGAAACGCCGGGGCCGTTGTCTTTTACAAAGAACTCTACCGACTCCCCTTTGTCCTCGCAGCCAATGTCAATGAGGCCATTGGTTTTGTCATTGTATTTGACCGCGTTGCTAATCAGGTTCTGGAATACCTGCTGGAGTTTTAGCCGCCGGGTTTGTAAGGTCGGCATTGACTCGCTGATCTGAATCTGAATATGCGGAGGGGGGAATAATAACCGGGTAATCTGCTGGGTCAACTCCCTGGTATCAACCCGCTCAACCGTTTGCTGATTGACACTCTTCTGCGAGTAGGCTAACAGGTCATCAATCATGGTAGACATATAATAAGCCGCTGACTTGGCCAGCCCCATGTATTCAATCGCTTCTTCCTGCACGAACGCCCCTTCTTCCTGGCGCATTTCCAACAACGACAGGATGGCAATCATACCGGTCAGGGGCGACTTGAGGTCGTGGGAAACGGTATAAACAAACCGCTCTAATTGCTTATTGATCCGGTCTAGCTCGGCGACGGTATCTTTTAGATGTTGCTGGTACAGGTAGATTTTCTCGAAGACGTTTACTTTGGCCTTGGTTACATTGATATTCAGGGGTTTTTGTAAATAATCGACCGCGCCTTCCTGAAATCCTTTCAGTATGTACTGATCTTCTTTGCTGAGTGCCGTAACAAAAATGATGGAGATATCCCTTGTTTTAGGATTGGACTTCAACAGCTGGGCTACCTCAAACCCATCCATATCCGGCATTTGTACATCCAGCATGATCAGGCCAATCCGGTCGTTTTTGAGTACCTGCCGCAGGGCTTCGTTTCCCGATAAGGCTTTGATAAAGGTTCGTCCCTCCTGAGCCAGCATTTCCTCCAGCGAGATCAGGTTCTCGGGGCGGTCGTCTACCAGCAGGATGGTGAATTCATTGAGTTGGTCAGGTATGTTCACAGGGAGAGAGGGAGGTTAATTAAACAAAACAGCCTTTACCTGGACAGCCAGAGCTGCATCAGCGCAAATAACTGGGTACTGTCCACGGGCTTGGTAATGTAATCGGAAGCACCGGCGTCAATGCATTTTTCCCGGTCGCCCGTCATCGCTTTAGCCGTCAGGGCTATTACCGGCAGGGATGAAAACCGGGCGTTGGCCCGAATGTGGCGGGTTGCTTCATAGCCATCCATCTCGGGCATCATAATATCCATCAGGACAATGGCCGTGTCGGGATGCGCATCCAGCTGATCGAGGGCTTCCCGTCCGTCGCCCGCCGTAACCACAGTCAGTTGATTTGCCTCCAGCAGGGTAGTCAGGGCAAATACGTTCCGCATATCGTCATCCACGAGTAGTACTTTCTGACCCTGAAACGCTACCTGATTTAGGGCAGGCCTGGTGGCTGCGGCTACAACCATCGGGCCTGCCTGGGGCAGGAGGCTCCGAACGGGTTCGTTTCCTGTCTTACCAGATAAGAGGTTGTTTGATGATACCAACGCGTTTGTACCCCCGTTGCTCAGGTAAAGTTTAATGGTAGACAGTACATGCTCCAGTTCTTTTTTCTCAACGGGTTTGGTCGTATAGGACAGGATATCATTACCTGACGCTGCTGGCTCATCCGTTGCCGAAATAATATGAATGGGGATCTGACTCAGGGTGTCATCATGCTGGATTATTTTAAGTAAGTCCCAGCCATTCATAATGGGAAGACCCATATCCAGAATAATGGCCGATGGTTTGTACTGCCGTGCGTACTGCAGGCCCTCATCGCCCCGTAAGGCAATAATCGTTTTGAAATTTTTGTCCCGGGCAAACTCCTGAAGAATACCGGCAAAAGCCGGGTCATCTTCAATAATGAGGATGATGCTGTCCCCCGGCTCCAGATTAGCCCGGTCATCGGCGGGTGGAGCTGGTTGGGTTGGGACTGCGGGCGAGGTGATGGTACTTAACAGGGAGCCGTTGATTGGGACTTGCTCCCTAGTTGGCCCTACACCCACGGGTAAGTACACGGTAAAGGTACTGCCAACGCCCACTTCGCTCTGTAAGCTGAATTCGCCACCTAACCGCCGAACAAGTTCTTTACTAATGGACAAGCCCAGGCCTGTACCACCAAATTTACGGCTAATGGAGCCGTCGACCTGCTGGAAGGCGTCAAAAATGATCTGCTGTTTTTCCGGCGAGATGCCAATGCCCGTGTCTGTAACGGAAAAAGACAGGAGGGGGTAAGGGGTCGATGAGTGGTTTGCCAGACGCCCGGCAGGCTGATTGACTACGTCCAGGACCAGACTAACTGAACCGCCTTTGGGGGTGAATTTCAGCGCATTGGAAAGTAGGTTTTTAATGATTTGCTCCAGGCGCTGTTTATCCGTCCAGATTGTATCCGGCACCTGATTGCCGATTTTCGTTGATAGGTGTATCCCCTTCTCATTCGCTATTACGCCAAACAACTGATTCATATCGTCGGCAATATCGGCAATGATAGCCTGCTCGAACAGGAATTCTATTTTACCGGCTTCAATCTTGGACAGGTCCAGAATGTCGTTGATGAGTTCGAGCAGGTCGGAGCCGGATTTATAAATAATATTGGCGTATTCAATTTGCTTGTCTACCAGGTTCTGCTGTTTGTTTTCGGCCAGGAGCCGGGCCAGAATCAACACGCTGTTCAGCGGGGTACGGAGTTCGTGAGACATATTGGCCAGGAATTCCGACTTGAACTTACTGCTTACTTCCAGTTCCCGGGCTTTATTTGTCAGCTCCTGCTGTGCGCTCTCAACGGCTATGTTGCGCTCCCGTAATTCACTGTTAATCTGGCGTAGTTCCTCTTCCTGAACGATTAATTCCCGCTCTGATACCTGCAGGACTTCGGCCTGCCGCTGTAGTTCGCTATTGGATTGCTGGAGAACATCCTGCTGATTTTCGAGCGCTTCTTTTTGTTCCTGAACCTGCTCCAGTAAGTTCCGCACTTTTTCATGATCATCCGCTGCATTGATAGCCACGGCAACATTGTTGGCCACGGAGGTGAGCAGCAAAAGGGCCTGCTCGCCAAGCGGCTTAAAAGTAGCCAGTTCCATAACGCCCTTCAGGGCTTTGTTATACCAGAGTGGTAACAAAACAACCTGCCCTGGCTGAGCCTTGCTACTACCCGCCTGAATTGCCCAAAAGTTGAGGGGTACGTCGTTCACCACGGTTAGGGTCCGTTCCAGAGCTGCCTGACCCACCAGCCCCTCGCCCAACTCATAGGTTTTCTGAATATGACCCGGCAGTGCTACGGATGCATTTAACTGAAGATTATGGGTTTCTTCGTTGTAACAGTAAAAACCACTGGCTGGCAAATCCAGGTACGTTGTTAGTATCGTTAGAATGGATTGAGACAGTGACGTCACGTCGCTCCCCTGTTGCAGATTATCATTGATAACCGACATGCCCGTGAGCAGCCAGTTTTTGTCGGTACTACGCTCATTCAGGTGTTCAAGTTTCTTGTTGTTTTCCTGTAATGCAGCCTGCGCCCTCCGGTTACTACTAAACCCCTTAATGGTAAAATAAATAAGTGACAGGACAACAAGTAAGGTTAGTAAAGTGCTCAGGATAAGCTTGTAGGTAGCCAGCTTAACCGATGCCTTATTTTCGATCTTTCGTTGGGTCAGTAGCAGCCGCTCCGCTTGTATAACCCGTGCTAACTCGCTTTTAATCTTATCACTAAAGGCCTTTTGCCGAACAATCAAATCAACATACTCTTCCTGATTGAACTGAACAGGCCTATTGCGAGTCTGTTTATTCCAGAACACTAACAACGTTTCGACATTGGCCTCAATCCAGCTTACCCTATCAGCCTGTGTTGGGTTGTCGACCATAAGTGCCTTTAGTTCGTTGATGGTCGGATTTATTCTCCGTAAGGCATTGTTGTACATATTCAGGAACTGCTTAAAGCCCGTGCTACGGTAGCGAATGCGACCGGTTTCCAAGTCGTCAATCAGTTTCTCGATGGTTTGAGCCTGGTTTAGCACCTGGTACGTATGCTCTACCCAGTTGGCTGATTCCAACTGCCGCTGAAAAGTCTGGTAGGAAAGTAATCCGCTCAGGAAGACGAGCAGAATAGCAACGGAAAAACCTATGTACAAACGGTTTGGTAACGAAAACTTCATCAGTTAATAACGGTTTTTTGGTCCTGGCTTATAATAGGGATTGTACCGTAAATTATAAACACCTGTGCCGTAGTCATGTTGTGTTGTAGAAATTAAGCCAGTGGCTAGAGTATAGGCTTTTTTGGCTAGATGATGATTTAACAAATCAGTTTGAAGAAGCCGGTTTGCCAAAGCGCTTCCAGTAAGCCGCTAAGAACTTTTTCTCAACAGGACTGTCGGAAAAAAAGCGGTGGATAACCAATGGCCGTGGTAACCCATTTATCTTATCGAGCAAAGCCTCAATTTTTTCATCGTTTCCGGTTTCCGGTATTGGGTGTGTGAGATAAGCAACATGGTAGAGATCCAAAAATTTCTTCTCATCCTTAATCCGCTGCTGCGTTTCAGGATCAGTGGGGTCCAGCAGACAAACTACCTGATTAACGCCAGCCGCTATCAGGTAGCCAAGGTATTCTTCGTCGGTCGGATAGGGCGTCAAGTATACCTCATCGCCTAAGACAACAATCGGACCGCGTTCAAATCGATCAGTCTCATCCAAACGGCGGGCCGAGGTGGTTGTCTGATTATTGACCAGCGCCTTATCTACACCGGCAATAATGCGTTTTACCACATTAACCCGGTCCTTACCCAAATAACAATGAACATAATAACGGCCTTTGGGCTGGGCTGCAATCGCCCGAATCCGCTGAATAGACTCTTCATTCTGGCTAATCCAGGGTAGCATCGGAACGCTGATAATGGCGAGTCCGATTTCTTTACCTGTCTTTTGCTCATCACTCAATAATACGGGTTCGAAGGGGGTGACGGCTGGATGAAGTAGCGAAATAACACCCGCGTAACCTTCTTTTTTTAGTTCAGCAAGCATCTCAGCGGTTGGATACGGACCAAAAGTAAATCCCTTGTTAGCGGTATCGATGCTTCCGCTGTTTGAGGTATCGATGCTCCCGCCAGTTATTTTGTTTATAAAATCAGGATTCATAAACAGTGATAAGGACAACAGTGCCAATACCAAAACACCAGCAGGAATTCCCCACCTTAAAACTCTTTTTTCTGTCTTCTCAGCGGCTCCTGATACTTTTCTGGCCAGCCAGAAGGAGAAGATTACGAACAAAATAATAACTGCCCGAACAGACCAGTTTTCAGCAGATTCAGACAACTTATTATCACGAGCCCAGGTGACTACCCAGCGAACGGGCCCCAGTAAGGTAAGACACCCCAGAAAAAAAACCAGGCAACCCCAAATGAATCCGAAGAGAAGGTAGCTGGACAGTGGTTTATTTTTTAACATGTACGCAGTGTAAAAGGTGGTTTCTTATGGGTATAATCGCTGGATAAACTATAACTGAACCAGAAGGGCGTACTTCTGTGTGTGTTGAGTAAATTTGTTTAAATTTATTAAA
This sequence comes from uncultured Cytophagales bacterium, assembly GCA_963784335.1. Classification (GTDB taxonomy): domain Bacteria; phylum Bacteroidota; class Bacteroidia; order Cytophagales; family Spirosomataceae; genus Spirosoma. The sequence goes on from CAWARB010000021.1 coordinate 64,488, forward strand.
GATGATATACATTTTATTGACTTATAATGCAATTTTATTCAAGTAAATGCATTCTATTGATATGAAATAAAGGTTTATGGCTCAATACTATTGAATGCCAAAGAAAAACTGATTGATGAATAGCCCAATCACCTTTTCGTGAACTACCACCAACGTTGGGAAACAGATTGTCTTATGAGACAGCTGTTTAAGACGCGTGCGTAGCGTTGGGTACTTGCGCTCCAGACGTTGTAAAATAGCCTTACTTTCGATGCTTGAGCCCTGATTTTACCAGATAAAAGGTAACTCCAACTAGCTCAATCTATCATTGGCTGTACTACATATTAAATTTGCTTCCGACTCAATAATATATGCAAAAATCGGTCCGTAATACCCCGCTTGCCGGACTTTCAGTAGCTTGGTTTATCAGCATTATTAGCTGCCGAATTGGTGAGTTGATCTACACCAGTGTGATTCACGATGTACCCGGCAATTGGCTAAAGACGGTAGCCGTTGCCTTTCTGGCCGATCTCGTTTATTTTTTGCAAAGTTCCTGCATACTGTTCGTCATCTATGTAATGCTGACTTTCCTGTCGGTGAAGCTGGCACGGGTGGTCTATAGTATTCCTCTGTTTGGGCTGATCCTGGTACAGGTAGGGCTAACGGTCTATTTTGGGAAAACGTCCGTGTTGCTGGGGGCAGACCTGTACAGCTATTCAGCGGAAGAAATCAGCCAGACGGTTGGCGCGGCCGGGGGGCTGAGTATCGGCTTGCTGGCGGCATGGCCGGGGTTATTGGGCTGGTCATTCTTATCTTTCGGTTTCTGGTCAATCGCGTTCAGGTCAGGCCAGGCTGGTCGTATGGGTTAGCAGGGCTGGGCGCACTGACCCTGCTGTTTAATGTGGGTGAGGGGAGTGCCATGCCCGTACTGGAAACGGATTATGCCAACAATCTGGTCATTAATAAACCCGCTTACCTGGCCCGGGCAACCCTGACCCGATTTAGCGGAAAAACGGATGACAGCGTGGATATTTACGCCGACGCCTACATCGGCGATTATGGAGAAATGGCCAGCGCCGTTGGCATCACCCCCGTTAATTACCTGGCCGAAAATCAGTACCCGTTTCTACACACCGATGAAACGCCGGACGTGCTGAGTCCCTTTTTTACTACCGCGTCCACCCCACCCAACGTAGTCATTATCCTGGTGGAAGGGCTGGGACGGGCCTTTACCGGACCCAATGCGTACCTGGGTAGCTTTACGCCGTTTGTTGATTCCCTGGCGCAGCAGAGCCTGTACTGGGAGAATTTCCTGAGCGAAGGCGGACGAACCTTCGCGGTGTTACCGTCCATTCTGGGGTCACTGCCATTTGGGCAGCAGGGGTTTGCTGATTTGGGGAAGCCGGATGCCAGACCACCTTTCACTGCCGGGTATTCTCAGGAAAAATGGCTACGAGTCGGCTTTTTACTACGGTGGCAATGCCAGTTTCGACAACATGAGTGCCTTTCTCCGCAGAGAGGGTGTGGCCCGCATTGTGGATGAGCCGACTTTCGGTGCCGGTTACCAGATTATGCCCGGTGCCAATGGGTTTACCTGGGGGTATGGCGACAAAGAGTTGTTCCGGCACTACTTGGCCGTCAATTCCCCCACCGATACGCAACCGAAGCTCCAGGTGCTGCTGACGGTGTCTACCCACGATCCATTCCGGATCAATGAGCAAAATCGCTATCTGCAGAAAGTTGAGCAACGATTTGCCGCGT
>CAWARB010000022.1:0-136878 GCA_963784335.1 uncultured Cytophagales bacterium
TGGTATAATACGTAAGCGGCAATGCCCGGAATAACAACAATGAGGGGAATCAGCAGTTTCAGGAAGGCTGCAAACAGAATTCCGGTACGAGCCGTTTTTAAATCGGCTCCCAGTGCTCGTTGCACGATGTACTGGTTGCAACCCCAGTAATAAAGGTTATTGAGCCACATCCCGCCCGTTACCAGCGCCATCCCCGGCAGCACTTCATAGTTGGGATTGCCCTTCGGGAAAAACATATGAAAATGGCTGTCAGCCTTCTGTCGGAGTGAAAGCAATCCATCCCAAACGCTGGCTGTGGCTGAACCACTGGCATCCTGCGCTACCAGTTGCAAGGCAAGATAGGTAACAACCAGGCCACCAAAGATCAGTACAACTACCTGAATCACATCCGTATACCCAATAACTTTCATGCCGCCGAGCGTGATAAAAATAGCAAATATCGCCAGTCCAATGGTGCAGGCATTAAACGAAATTCCGACCAGCGACTCAATGGCTATTGCACCCAGGTATAAAATGGAACTCAGGTTGACCAGCACATAAACGACCAGCCAGAATACGGCCAGAATGGTACTAACCGTATCACTATACCGTTGTGCCAGAAACTGGGGCATGGTATAAATGTGGTTCCGAAGGTAAATGGGAATAAAAAATACCGCCACAATAATGAGCGTAGCCGCAGCAAACCACTCGTATGACGAGATGGCTAAACCCATAGCAAAACCCGAACCAGCCATGCCTATAAAGTGCTCCGCCGAAATATTAGACGCAATAAGTGAAGCACCAATGGCCCACCAGGTTAACGACCCTTCAGCCAGGAAAAAGTCGGTGGTGCTCATTTCGGATGAACGCTTCCGCTGGTATATCCAGTAACCGTACCCAACAACGATAATAAAGTAAACCAGGAAAACCAGATAATCGGCGGTAGCGAGGTGATTCATGCAGGGGGTATATAGAAAAAATACGAGGTGGCCTGCCAGTAAAGCAGACCACCTCGTATTTTCTAATCAGGTATCAGGAACTAAAGCCCTTAATAGCCTATAACTTGCTGAAATCGAACGTATCCAGAAAGGCGGTTGTAAACTGTCCGGACCGAAACTTAGGATCATCCATCAATCGGATGTGGAACGGAATGGTCGTTTTTACGCCTTCAATAACAAACTCCTGTAAAGCCCGTTTCATCCGTGTGATCACTTCTTCCCGTGATTGGCCCGATACAATCAATTTGGCAATCATCGAGTCGTAGTTTGGTGGAATCGTATAGCCGCTATATACGTGGCTGTCAATCCGGATACCGTGACCGCCCGGAAAATGCAGGTTTGTAATTTTACCCGGTGATGGCCGAAACCCGTTGGCCGGGTCTTCGGCATTAATGCGGCATTCCATGGCAAACAGCTTAGGGGTGTAGTTACGCCCTGAAATTTCAGATCCCGCTGCCACTTTAATTTGCTCTTTTATTAAATCAAAGTCGGTTACTTCTTCCGTAATCGGGTGTTCTACCTGAATCCGGGTATTCATCTCCATGAAGTAAAAATCGCCATGCTTATCCACCAGAAACTCAACGGTTCCGGCTCCTTCGTACCCGATAGCCTGTGCGCCTTTGATGGCGGCTTCGCCCATGCGCTGCCGCAGTTCATCCGATACAATTGGGGATGGCGTCTCTTCAATTAATTTCTGGTGTCGGCGCTGAATGGAACAATCCCGTTCTGATAAATGGCATACCTTACCAAATTGATCACCAATAATCTGGATTTCGATGTGGCGCGGCTCTTCAACGTATTTTTCCAGGTATAATCCATCATTGCCGAAAGCAGCAGCGGCCTCTGTACGGGCATCATTCCATGCCTTCTCAAACTCTCCTTCCGACCGAACAATGCGCATGCCGCGACCACCACCACCGGCCGTTGCCTTCACAATGACTGGATAACCCATACCAGCGGATAGCTTCTGGCCCTGCTCAATGGACTCCAACAGGCCTTCAGAACCGGGAATGACCGGCACACCGGCCAATTTCATGGTCGCCTTAGCCGTAGCTTTGTCGCCCATCCCATTAATTTGTTCGGCGGTTGCCCCAATAAACTTGATGCCGTAGTCAGCACATATTTGGGAAAACTCCGCGTTCTCCGACAAAAAACCGTAACCAGGATGAATGGCATCGGCTCCGGTTACTTCGGCTGCTGAAATGATGTTGGGAATGCTCAGGTACGATTGGCGGCTTGCAGGAGGACCAATACAGACGGCTTCATCAGCAAAGCGCACATGCAAACTATCGCGGTCGGCCGTCGAATAAACGGCAACCGTTTTGATACCCATCTCGCGGCAGGTACGGATAATGCGTAATGCTATCTCACCCCGATTGGCAATTAATATTTTCTTAAACATGGCTCTGTAAATGAGTGAATGAGCGAATCGGTACGCCGAAGCGGATGAATGAATAGGATTGCTCAACTGTTCATTCATCCGCTTCGGCGTACCGATTCGCTCATTCGCAATTAAATCGGTTCTACCAAAAACAACGGTTGGTCGTACTCAACGGGCGTTGCGTTTTCGACAAGTATTTTCACGATGCGTCCCGAAATCTCTGATTCGATTTCGTTGAACAGTTTCATGGCTTCAATGATACACACTACTTTACCCTCACTAATGCTGTCACCAACTTCTGCAAACATTGGTGACTCAGGGTTGGCTGACCGATAGAATGTACCAATCATCGGTGACTTAATGGTAACGTAGTTCGATGTATCAGCCTGTGGTGCCGAAGGGGCTACCTGCGTCGAAGCCGCCGGTACGGGTATCGGCGCGTGTGGCTGCAGGGCAGGAGCGGCTGGGGCCGCCATCGCTACCGGAGCCGATGGCGGATTTTGACCGTAGCGCTTAACGCTGATCTTCAGGTCGGTTGTCTCGATGTTAACCTCATCCAGGCCTGATTGGGAGATGAAGTCAATAAGTTGCTGTATATCTTGTGTACTCATAGTGCTTGAACCATAAATGATGAATGATGCATCCTGAAAATACATCAACCATAACCGAAGCGGCTATTTATTCATCATTCATCATTTATAATAGATCAGTCAAAGACTTATTTCACTCGTTCTACGTAATCGCGTGTTCGGGTGTCAACCTTAATTTTTGCTCCTGACTCGATAAAAAGTGGAACCATAATTTTGGCACCCGATTCTACTTCTACCCGCTTTTTAGGGCTATTGGCTGTATCGCCTTTAATACCCGGCTCTGCATAAGTTACCACCAGTTCAACAAACGGGGGTAATTCGCAGGAGAGGGGCGTGTCACTTTCGGCGTTAATAAGAATCTCAACTTCCTGACCTTCCTTCATCAGATCCGCCCCGTCAATGATTTTCTCATCCAGATTGATTTGATCGAATGTTTCCTGATCCATGAAGTTAAACCCGGCTTCGTCTTTGTAAAGGTATTGGAATTTTCGACGTTCAACACGGACCGGGAAAATTGTAGCACCTGAATTGAAGGTGTTGTCAATGACGCGGCCAGTCGTAAGGCTCTTTAGCTTTGTTCGCACAAATGCAGCCCCTTTCCCAGGTTTAACGTGTTGAAATTCGGTGATTTGAAAAAGGTCGTTATTATAATCCAGGACCAATCCATTTCGGATATCTGCAGTTGTTGCCATTGATAAAGATGTATGATATATGATGTATGGTATATGTCAAAGGAAAGTATAGTCTCCTGGGCTATGTACCATACATAAAGTTCTAATAGGCCCACTTTATGTAAGCGGCTCCCCACGTGAAACCACCCCCGAAAGCAGCCATAATCAGGTTGTCTCCTTTTTTTAACTGCGACTCATAATCAAATAGACACAAAGGAATAGTAGCCGCTGTTGTGTTGCCATACTTGTGAATATTGAGCATTACCCGGTCTGACTCGATACCCATACGATGGGCGGTAGCATCGATAATGCGTTTGTTAGCCTGGTGTGGCACCAACCAGGCCACATCAGGGCCTGAAAGGTGATTACGCTCCATGATTTCGGCGGATACATCAGCCATGTTCTTGACTGCAAATTTAAATACGGACGGTCCATCCTGATAAACGTAATGCCAGCGTTTCTCTACTGTTTCATGCGAGGGTGGATAGCGGCTGCCCCCTGCTTTCTGCAACAGATGATTCTGACCACTGCCGTCCGATTTAATAATGGAGTCCAGAACACCTACGCCCTCATCGTTTGGTTCGAGCATTACGGCTCCGGCCCCATCGCCGAATAAAACGCAGGTAGTACGGTCTGTGTAATCGGTAATAGCCGACATTTTATCGGCACCTACTACGATCACTTTCCTGCATTTCCCTGTTTCAATAAACTGCGTTCCAATGGTAAGGGCATATAGAAAACCGGAACAGGCCGCCTGAATGTCGAAGCTTCCAATATTACGAATGCCCACCATATCGCAAATAAGATTGGCAGTACAGGGAAAAACGTAATCGGGGGTGGTTGTGGCACAAATGAGCAAATCAACCTCTTCAGGCTTGATGTTCATCTTTTCGAGCAGGCCTGCTACTGCTTTTGACCCCATGTGAGAGGAGCCCATACCTTCGCCTTTCAGGATATGCCGTTCTTTAATGCCGGTGCGGCTCGTAATCCATTCGTCATTTGTATCCACCATACGCTCCAATTCTGCATTGGTTAGTATGTAGTCGGGAACGTAGCCGTGAATTCCTGTTATGGCAGCTTTACTCATAAGTTGGGGTACAAAGTTACGCTTAATGAAGTATGGGTCAACAATCTGCCATTAACCGTAAAGCATAAATTAACTCAATGCCTGGGCAATTTTGACATATGAGTCGGACTCCACCTGCCGAATGGCCAGGCCAATCATATTTTTTATAGCCAGCGGGGAGGAGATGCCGTGAGCAATAATCACGTTACCATTGACACCCAGAATTGGACTACCACCGACCGATTCGTAGTTGGTTTTAGCGAGGAATTCATCCTGTATACCGCGCTTGTTGGCTACCTGGTAAAAGGATTCACCCAATTTAAACAGGACATTGCCCGTAAACCCATCCGTTACAATAACATCGGCCTTCCCCTCGAATAAGTCTCCGCCTTCTATGTTGCCAACGAAGTCAATGTGCTGATTGTCTTTTAGTAACTGATGAGTTGCCTGCGCGATGAGGGAGCCTTTCTGTTCTTCGGAACCGATATTCATCAGGGATACCCGAGGCCGGTCGATACCAAATACGTATTTAGCATAGATTGACCCTACGTGGCCAAATTGCGCCAATACTTCCGGTTTACAGTCGGCGTTAGCCCCGATATCAAGCATAATGGCGTACCCGCCCGTAACCTGAGGAACAAAGCCTGCAATGCAAGGGCGCAGAATACCTTCAATTGCTTTGACACTAAACAGAGCACCAACGTGCATGGCCCCTGTATTTCCGGCACTACAAAAGGCATCAACCAGCTTATCCTTCAAAAGCCTAAACCCAACTCCGATGCTGGAGTTGGGCTTCTGAGAGAGCGCCTTGGTAGGGTGCTCACTCATGTCAATCACATCGTCGGCGTTAACCAGTTCAATACGGGCAACTGCTTCGGCATTGCGGTTTTGAAGCAGGGTTGTTACAGAAGACTGTTTGCCGATAAGTACAATGGTCACGTGTTCCGGCAATTCAGCAGCGGCCAGCAGTACTCCTTCTACAATTGCTTCGGGGGCAAAATCGCCACCCATTGCATCCACTGCAATTTTCATCGACTCGGTTTGTTCAATACCTCCCAGGTAAGTTGAATGGTATACTAAATATGCGTAAAAATAGGGAGGTGACAGGCAATAAAAAAGTATTTCGCGTTCATCCTGGGAAAGACGTCAACGAAATACTCCTTAAGAATGAATCAGATTTAGGCCGTTTTGGCGTAATTCTCGACAATCATCTGCCCTTTATAGAATAGGTTTCCTTCAAAAATGTGGGCGTGGTGGCGCTGATGCACTTCACCCGTCTGAGCATCCGTAGAGAGTGCTACCGGTGTCGCTTTGTAATGAGTTCTGCGCTTATCGCGCCGGGTGCTGGAGTGGCGTCGTTTTGGATGTGCCATTGGTCAGTTTGTAGTTTAAGCCGGTTTCGCCGGCGCGGTTTTATAGTTCACTGTAGAAGCCGTAGCAGCCACTACAAGCGTCAAATCGCACCGGTGTCCGGCACGAACTAATTAATTATCCTAATTATCACTCAACTTTCTCAAAGCGGCCCACCGGGGATCAATACCCGACTGATCCTCTTCGGTTACGTCTGGGTCAGAACGGTAAATTATCTTACCATTCTCGTCGTCGCCCTCTTCTTCGTCCCGAAAACGGGGATGAAGCCGTTTCATGGGTAAAGACAAACTGATGAACTCAAAAATATAACGGGCTACGTTGACAGTCGTTGTGTTCCGCTCGATGAGTTCAATTTCATCACTCAACTCTTCATTATGGTCGCCAAATTTCAACAACATAGTTTGCCTGGTATCAACCGGCTCCTCATAGGCATCAAGGCATCTATCACAGGTTTGCTCCACGAAACCCGTAATGTGAAAATCCAGCCGAATCATCGTCTCTGATTTATCGAGTATCAGATGCGTTTGAACGGTGCCTTTTTCAATCAGCTCCTGATCCAGCGACGCAAAAAACGAGTTGTCCGACGTAAAGTCGTACTCGTATAGTTTGTTGTCTAATCCAACGATGTGGATGTCGTATGCGCGTAACGGAGTCACCTCTTGTCTGCTGTCAAAAATTAAGACCGCAAAGGTACGAAATGTTTGTCAATCAGGAAAGTGAAGTGAAAAAGGTTTTTAACCTTTACCGTTTATACCATATTTCAACGACCTGCCGGGGGGGGTAATTCGATGGCGTCTCGCCCTTCTAGGAATGGGAACCCCTAAACTAACTGTACTGGAAAGGGTTAAGATTACTCATCTACCGCTGAAAACTATGGCCCAGTACCAACTTGTCGAAAAACACGCTATCGAGCATCACAATGAGTATTTTGAGGTACGTACTACACAAAGTGAGAAAGACCCTGAAAGCTTGTTTTTCGTCACGAATGAAGAAAATTTAGAAGAGGTAGCAGTTGTTATCGTAGGGGAGCATTGGCCAGGTGTCAAACACTGGACTATAATCCCCCATCGCAAGGATCGCTAATCAAGGATAAGGGTACAGGATTAGCTTTTAGTGAGCCAATAGGCTGCGTTTGGGGTTAAATGCGAAATTTTATTCACTATTTAAACACTTTAACTTGACTACAGTTACGCCAGATTTTATATTCACCGTACAAAAATTGCTCCGACCAAAAGGCGGGAGCATTACCGTAACTTGTATTGATGAAGACTGGCCTAAACTTATTCGTGATGGGTCTGCTAACGGGAATGATATGCCTGACAGCTTCTGCTCAGGTATTTACCGATGTACAGACTCGTACTGACCTTACTTTTCTGAAGCGGAAACTTGATTTGCTGCACCCAGGTATGGGTTATTATACTCCCCATGCGCGAATGGAGCAACTCTACGATTCGTTATACAACGGGCTGACCGGGCCTATGGACTATCGCACGTTCTTTCGCCATATCAGCCCCTTGGTGGCCGCAGTAAAGGATGGCCATACAAACCTCAATCATCGGAAAAGTTACATTGGGAAGCAGACGCACTTCCTCCCCTTTTATATCCGGCCAGTAGAGGACCAGTATTATATCAGTCATAATGTTTCGGCAGATACGAGTCTGGTAAGAGGTACGGAATTGCTTACAATCAATAGCCGTACCGTTGGTGATCTGCATCGTGAATTGATGCGTATCGATCACTCTGGCTCTGATGGCGATAATCTGACCGGTCGCCGACAGTGGAGCCTGGTGCAGTTTGCTGATTATTACGCGGCCTGGTATGGTTCATCCAGTACGGTTGCAATTACCTATCGACTGGCTGGTGATACGGTGGTTCGAGAAGCTTCCTTGCCCTGTCCAACGCTCAGTATTTTCCGGCAAACTATTCGAAGACGATATGGTGTCGAACTGAATCAGCCGGCAAATTTGTCGGTAAACATGGCTGATACACTTACGCGCACGGCGGTGTTACGGGTGTCGTCATTCATGGGATTAAAAAAGAGAGATCCTTTTCAGTGGGCGTTTAATCGTCAACTGAAACACGCCTTCAAAAAAATACGCCAGCAAAATGTGCAAAACCTCATTATCGACATGCAGGGAAACGGGGGAGGAGTGGTGCTTAACTCTGGTCGACTGCTACGCTACTGGATGCCTGAGCCGTTCCGACTCATGGAGCAGGAAGCTATGAAAAAGGGTGCCCGCGCCGAACTGGTTAATCGCTGGAATCCACTCTCGGCACTGAATTTCAGCCTGCAATATAAAACAGATAAGGCAGGGGGCTTCTCCAGCCGTTTGTCGCACAAGCGCTTTCGTCCCCGCCACAAAAATGCGTTTAGAGGAAACCTGTATTTCCTGATGAATGGGGCTTCGTTTTCCGCAACAACTACCGTATTAGCCAAAACGCTGGACGCGGGCATGGGAACGTTCATTGGCGAGGCCAGTGGCAGCGCGTACTGGGGTGATTTTGCGGGTCATTTCAAAACGGTGACCCTGCCGTACTCCAAACTACAGGTACGAATTCCACTGAAAAAAATGACCCATGCCGTCGTCGCCGACCGGGCCAATGGATTTACCGTTGAGCCGGATTTCGCCATCACCCGCAGTTACGACGACCTGATGACTAACCGAGACTACGTACTGGCCCATGCGCTTCGCCTGATTCGTGAGGGCATCGTGGTTCGAAAGCCGAGCTCATACTCCCGTAGTGCCTGTTTCTATATCTTTGAATAGAATTCAGGAATAAGGTCTACCGTTTACTATATCGAACTCATTACCTCACAAAAACTGTTTATGAGGTACTGCTAAATTACCAGTTGTGTATTGTATCGTTGATGTTGAAACAACCGGGAATGTAAAAGGTCCCGGCCGCCTTACCGAAATTGCTATCTTCCGCCATGACGGAAAACAGGTCGTCGACTCCTTCCATTCGCTGTTAAATCCCTGTTGCCCTATTCCCCCCTTCATTCGCCACCTTACGGGTATCTCTGATGAAATGGTGCAGGGCGCACCCACTTTTGCCGAAGTAGCAGATGATGTTCTTTCCATTACGGAAGGGGCTGTTTTTGTGGCACACAACGTTAGTTTCGACTTTGCTTTCATTCAGAAGGAATTGAATTGGCTTGGGTACGATTTTTTCCGGCGAACCCTTTGTACCGTCCGAACGAGTCGGAAACTGATTCCGGGACATCCTTCCTACAGTTTGGGAAAGCTTTGCTACTCGCTGGGTATTCCGCTCAACGGACGGCACCGTGCTCAAGGCGATGCTGCGGCTACCGTCCTGCTGTTTGAGATGTTGCTCCGGCATGATTCTCAGGGATTGATTCCATCCGTTAACAAGCATTAACCATCCAACTCCCTGACTTGATTAAGGGACATTGGTTGGTACTTTTTTAACGCAAACCGGCTAAGTTCGGTGACTGGAATTTCAATGACCGCCTGAACACCCTGTTTCAGTTTACTGTGCCACGAAATTCGGCCATTCAAAATGGCTACCCGGGATTCGATATTACCGATGCCCAAACCAGCTACTTCCTTTCTTGTCTGTTCATAATTGAAGCCTTGTCCATCGTCCTGATAAGTCAGCACAATATAACCAGGTTTTTCCAGCATGTGTAGACTGATTTGCGTGGCATTGGCGTGTTTTAGGGAGTTACTGACCAGTTCCTGCGTAATTCGATAAAGCATCACTTCCGTTTTAGTTGGCAGTCGATACTGAGCAACTTCGGGTGTGCTAAAAAGAAACTGGGCATCAACAACCCCACTGTCACTAATGCGGGAAAATAGTTCTTCGACGGCCGCTACATAGCCATGCTGCTCCAGCGTTTGCGGATTCAATTTTCGAAGCAGGTTTCTTATATCGCTAATCGTATCATTAATCAACTGAAATATGGTGGCTTTGAGGGACAAAATCATGGCTGTTTCTCCGGCCTGTTGTGTCAGTTGAGTCGTGTAGAGTTTAATTGTTGCCAGGCGAGTGCCTATCTCGTCGTGCAAATCACGGGCAATGTCCTTTTTTACCTGTTCCTGTATGTCGTAGGCTAGTTGTAGTCGGTAGGTTTCCTGCTGGCGGATAGCGTTTTCGCGCTGACGAATCCATGCCCATACCAGCAGGGCAAAAAATAGAACCATGAGCAGTATAAAGGGCCAGGTTCGCCAGAAAGGAGGGTTAATCTGAATGAGTAGTTCACGAACATGAGAACTCCAGTATTCATCCTGATTAGCCGCTTTTACCTGGAACGAGTAGTTGCCAGAGGGTAAGTTGGCATACCGGACGTAGTTCCGTTCACCCGCCATTACCCAGTGGTTATCGTAGCCGGTTAGTTTGTACTGATACATATTCCGGCCGCTACTGAAAAAGTCGAGGGCTGCAAATTCCAGCGCAATGGTGTTCTGCTTATGAGTCAAATTAATGAGGGTAGCCTCGCCAATGTTCGTATCTTGGCTGAAAGGCTCTTCATTGATAGTCAGTGAATAAATATGTACATACGGAGCAAAGGAACTACGCCGAAAGGCATCGGGGTGAAATCGGTTAAAGCCATTCACTCCGCCAAAATACATCTCTCCGGTAGCTGTTCGCACGAATGCATTGCCATTAAACTCGTACCCCTGTAGCCCATCATTGGGGGTGAAGTTTTTTGTTCTTCCAGTAACAGGGTCCAGCCGGGTAATGCCCCGGTTTGTACTCATCCAAATAGCATTCTCGGCTGTCTGTAAGTGTTCCGTATACAAACGAGTTGGCCAGCCCCTGTTGTTCTGTATATAATCTGAATGTACCCGTTCTGGTATGTAGTGCTACCAGACCCCGGTTGGAGGAAAGCCACATGACGGGCTTATTTTCATCTGGCCGGATGTTGAGTATCATGTAACCTTTCAACCCGGACTTAATGAAGTGCCAGCTCATATACGGATCGGTAGGATTGGATCGGGCTAGTTGGTAACAATAATACCCATTCAGGTAAGTGCCTACCCATAGCTGGCGGGCAGTTTTATCGTACCAGATACTGAAGATATTTTGCCTCGCCAAAACCGGTGCTTTCGACCACTCGCGCCGGAGCGTGTTCAACAGGTAGATACCATCTTCTGTGGCCGCAACGAGCATGGTATCGGAAATGCTAACCAGGTTGCGCACGTAATTATCACCGACCAGGTTGGCTGCCGGTGGAAATGGAATCGATTCAAATGTTCTGGATTGCTGATTGAAGGCCATCGCTCCGCCTACCTTGCCCACCCAGATACGTCCCTGCGGGTCGCGGTAAATACTTTTGGGTGTACCCCGGTTTGACCCACCAGGCACTGCCTCAGGTGTGAGGTAGCGATCAACGACTCGGTTTGTGTTTGGATCCAGTACATTAATATCGTTCTGGGTAATTACCCATAGGCGATTAGGTTGCTCCTCCAGGAATCCCCGAATTGTGTAATTACTCAGTTTCTGCTGGTCAGGCAGTTTATCAGAAGGGCTATTCTTTGTGAATCCTCCGAATAAAAAGGCATCGGGAATAATACGGGCTAACCCATCAGGATCGGTGTTGGCCCAAATAATACCCAGCTTATCGACGTAAACCTTACTGATCCTGAACTCACTCAGTTGTCGTACACTCTTCACAAAATCGTTGACCTTGCCAAATTGCATCGACTGTTTGTCTACATAAATAACGCCGTTATTTTGGGTGCCAAGCCATAATCGACCGTTTTTATCGGACGCTATACTGTAGATAGTACTGAGAGGTTTGGTGTTGAACGTACTATACGTTTGACTGGCAAGCTGTTGATAGTTGAATCGAATCAGACCGGTGGCGGTGCCAAGCCAAATCATATCGTTCCCATCGGGATAAAATGAGAAGACGGTTTGTGAAGAACCGAATAGATTATCGGGATGATTGCTGAAGTAACGCGAAACAGTGCGCGTCCTGAGATTATAGCGCAGTAGTCCCGTTGCTGCGTGTAGCCAGATATCGCCCGTGGGGGTTCGGACTGCCGAGCTTGGCAGGTCATACTCCTTCGTAGGGTGAATATCCGCTGCCAGAATTGTCTTTTGGTGCTTCCGGTAATTATACTGTACTAACCCTTCTGCGTCGCTGAGGTAAATCAGGTCGTTCTGGTCAATAAAAAAAGGCATGTTACGGCTGGTCAGTAATGTTTGACCTTTCCGGGGAGGATTGATAAAAAAACAATCGAAGCGGTCGCGTAGCCGGTCATATCGGTTTAGTCCATCCTCCGTACCAATCCATAAGTTTCCATCGGGGTCTTCAACGATGCCGAAAATATTGATTCCCCGAATGGAGCCGGGCAGCACATCCCCGTCTTTATCCAATGCAGGCCGGTACGTACGAAATCGGTGTCCATCGTACCGGTTCAGCCCATCCTGCGTACCAAACCACAAGAAGCCACGACTATCCTTCAACATGTAATACACGGAACCCTGGGTCAATCCGTCGCGGACTCCGATGTGGTCTACCCGGAACGAAGGTGCCATGCCTGGCTGTGCCCACCCAACTGAGGACAATAGGCCACAGGAGAGTAGATACAGGCATAGACAACAAAGCCAGGACATTGACATGACGCTTTGGGAAGTTATTGTAAATGAGCCATCTATTTAGTGAATATCCAAGCGCATCGGCTACAAATACGCCTACCTATCTGTCATCTCCAGTTGATTATACCCTGGAATTGGGTTTTTGAGGCTTTGGAGCGTAATTCGTAGCAGAAATACAGTTCACGTATACTCATTGATAAACTATGCGTTATTTTTCGTCATTTCAATTGCTTTTTATGGTTAGTACAACAGTGGGTATGGGGCAGAATACCCAGCCTCTTACCTATCCCAATGCGCGCAAAACAGATCAGGTCGATACCTATCATGGTACGCAGGTAGCGGACCCCTATCGCTGGCTCGAAGATGACCGTTCGGCAGAAACGGCCGACTGGGTTAAAGCCGAAAACACCGTTACGTTCGATTATCTGGCCCAGATTCCCTACCGGAAGCAGCTGCAGGACCGGCTGGAGCAGGTGTACAATTACCCTAAATACTCGGCACCGAGCCGCCGGGGAGACTGGTATTATTACTCCAAAAACGATGGCCTCCAGAACCAGGCGGTGTTGTACCGGCAAAAAGGACTTGACGCGAAGCCCGAAATAGTTATTGATCCCAATAAATTGTCGACCGATGGCACCACCCGCCTGGGGGCCTTCTCTCTCTCGAAAGATGGCAGGTATGCCGTGGTGGGTTTATCGAAAGGTGGTTCCGACTGGCAGGAGTACCAGATAATGGATCTGGCCACAAAAAACTACCTGTCCGAAAAGATTGAATGGGTAAAAGTATCGGGGGCAGCCTGGCAGGGGGATGGCTTTTACTACAGTCGTTATCCTAAACCCGAAGGAAGCGCACTGGCGGCTAAAAACGAAAACCACCAGGTATATTATCACAAGCTAAACACCCCGCAATCGGCCGACCGGCTGGTATTTGAAGATGCTAAACACCCACAACGATTTCACATGGTTAGTACGACCGATGATGAGCGGTTTGTGCTACTAACGGTGAGCGACCGGGGGCAGGGTAAAGATGGGAATGCCCTTTTTTTTATGGATACCCAATCGATGCCGGCCAATACCCCGTTCAAGCCCGTTGTGGCTGAGGTGACCGATTTTAGCTATAATGTAGTGGATAATGACGGTGGGCGGTTGCTGATTCTGACCAATGAAAAGGCCCCCAACAGTAAGGTAGTTGCCTTTGACACGAAGAAAGGGACGTTCTCGACACTTATTCCCGAAAAACCCGAACCCATTGCGGAGGGCAGTGTTAGTGCTGCTGGTGGAAGGCTATTCGTTGAGTACTCGAAAGATGTTACCTCAAAAATAGCGGTGTTCGATTACCAGGGGAAAAAAGAAAGTGACGTTCAACTGCCGGCACTAGGCTCTGCCGGTGGATTTGGTGGGGAAAAAGACGACAAATTTGTGTTTTACACCTTCACCTCGTTCACGTTTCCACCTACCATTTACCGCTATGATATTAGTACCGGTAAAAGCAGCGTCTTTCGTGCGCCCGACGTAGATTTCAAGCCGGCTGAGTACGAAACGAAACAGGTTTTTTACACCAGTAAAGACGGTACAAAAGTGCCCATGTTCCTGACGTACCGGAAAGGACTGAAACTGGACGGCACAAATCCGACCCTACTCTACGGGTACGGCGGTTTCAACATCAGTTTGCCACCCGCGTTCAGTCCGTTCAGGATTCCCTTTCTGGAGCAGGGGGGCGTGTATGCCCAGGCTAACCTGCGCGGTGGTAGCGAGTACGGCGAAAAATGGCACGAGCAGGGTATGAAACTCAAAAAGCAGAACGTATTCGATGATTTTATTGCGGCTGCCGAGTACCTGATTGCGCAGAACTATACGAGCACGGCCAAACTGGCGATTCAGGGCGGCTCAAATGGGGGCTTGTTAGTAGGTGCCGTAATGAATCAGCGCCCTGATTTGTTTCGGGTAGCCATTCCGCAGGTGGGTGTTATGGATATGTTGCGGTTTCACAAATTCACGATTGGCTGGAACTGGATCGCCGATTATGGTAGCAGTGATAATGCTGAGGAGTTCAAGGCAATCTACGCGTATTCGCCGATTCAGAACATCAAGTCCGGTATAAACTATCCAGCTACGCTCATCACCACCGCCGATCATGATGACCGGGTTGTGCCCGCGCACTCGTTCAAATACGCGGCTACGTTGCAGGAAATCTATAAAGGCGCCAACCCCGTCCTGATTCGGATTGATACCAATTCAGGGCATGGAGCGAGTAACACCAAGAAGAACATCGAGACGGCGGCCGATATATATTCATTCATTCTTTGGAACATGGGCGTCAAGAGCCTGAAGGAGGTAGCTGCTAAATAAATTCGCGTTCTTCAACAAAAAATGCCAATCCTGAATCAGGATTGGCATTTTTTGTTGAAGAAAACTTTCCCTTAAAGTTTAAACGTAACGCCTAATTTCAGGGGGGCCACGCCAGAGCCAAGTTCGGCAAAGCCGCCCACATTTTCGCTGAAGAAATAACGGCCTCCTAAATGAAGTGGTACAATGATGCCGCCTACACCGCCTGAGTACCCTGTGTAATAACTACCCGAAACGCCCAGATACCCTAAACCAAGACCAACATACAAATCAGCCTTATCGGTCGAGAGGTTTAATAGTTCGTTAAAGTGGTAAGAACCACGTGCACCAAGGTAGAAATAGGATATACCATCACCACTAATGCCTGTAATCCCGCTGTAACTCAGTCGGCGGTAGTCAATGAACCCACCAACCGTCAGGTTTTTCATGATACCAAATTCCAGTGAGGCTCCCAGTGCCACGCCAGAACTGTATCCTAATCCAATACCGTAGCCACCAACACCAACCCCAGCGTTTAGCAGCTTAGTGCCTTTGTCCGGAACGTATTGGGCAAACGATTGGGTACTGGCTAACAGACCAAGTACCAGCAAGACAGATAAGTTGATTTTTTTCATCTGATTCGGGGGTTGTGCGTTGAAATATGGAGCAAAGTAAAGATGAAACAATGGGCGTAGCAAACGAATAACCTGGTCACTTATTAATCGGTCATATTATCCATTACGAAACAAACATAACAATCTGACTCCTACTATTGACACATTAAATGAAATTTAATCACAGTAAGTTTCTCAATGTCAGATAATTACTCAATTCAGTAGTTTGAGTTTCGTTCAAGCTGAACGCAAAAAAGAATCCCCCATGAGGAGATTCTTTTTGTGACAAAATTCTGCCGAAAGTTACTGTTAGTGAGCTAGTTCCGGCTTTAATCTGTCTTTAAACACTTTCTTGAACTTATCTACTTTGGGGGCAACCACAAAGGCGCAATAGCCTTGATTTGGATTGTTGATAAAGTAGTTTTGGTGATAGGCTTCGGCTTCGAAAAATGTTTCAGCAGGGCTAACTTCCGTTACAATGGGGTCGTTATAAGCGCCTGACTTATCCAGTTCCTGTATGGCCGTTTCGGCGATTTGTTTCTGCTCGTCGTTGTGGTAAAAAATGACCGACCTATACTGCGTACCGACATCATTACCCTGACGGTTTAAGGTGGTTGGGTCGTGACTCCGGAAAAAGGCTTCGAGTAAATCCTGGTACGTTATTTTGGCAGGGTCATACGTAATTTCCACGCATTCGGCATGGCCGGTATTACCCGTGCATACTTCGCCATACGTTGGGTTCACTTTATGACCGCCTTCGTAACCCGATACAACTGAAATAACCCCATTAAGCGATTGGTAAACCGCTTCTGTACACCAGAAACAACCCGTTCCTAAGGTTGCCTTAGCCACATTGTCCGATTGATTTGTTGTCATACTTGTTGAAACGAAAATGAGTTACCACAGGTATTGGTAACCATTCGCTGTATTTGTGGTTATAAACTCTTACAGTAAGAACATTACTAATCCGCGTAAAGTTTGCGTCATCACACTATGAAAGACTTCGATATAAAGCAATTCCGTTATGACGGCAGCAATAAGGTAAAGCTTAAAAAAGCACCCACCAAAATTGACGATCTGTACGAAGACAGTGATCATTACGAGGCTTTACTTCGGTCGCAGGCTTCTGAAATAGACAAATGGCAGGAGCGGATGTTTGCGCATAATCGATACGGCTTATTGATTGTGTTTCAGGCGCTGGACGCGGCCGGAAAAGACGGTACTATTCAGAATGTATTTACGGGTACTAACCCGGCAGGTGTTCGCATCTATTCCTTCAAACGCCCTACTGATCAGGAACTTGACCATGACTTTTTGTGGCGTAGCTGGCGGGAGCTACCCGAACGCGGTACGATTGGTGTTTTTAACCGCTCTTATTACGAAGAAGTACTGGTTACTAAAGTTCACCCGGAAATACTGACCCAAAGTCAGCGGTTACCCGAAAAGATGACCGAGGACTTAGATAAACTTTTCAAACATCGCTACGACGCCATTCGGGATATGGAAAAATTTCTGTCCCACAACGGCTTCCCGACGGTTAAGTTTTACCTGCATGTATCGAAAGAAGAACAGGCCGACCGGCTGATTGACCGCATTGAAGACCCCGATAAGAACTGGAAGTTTCAGGACGCCGACGTGGAAGAGCGCGAATTTTGGGATGATTACCAGCATGCGTACGAGGAATGCATAGCCGAAACGGCTATGGATGATGCTCCGTGGTACGTGATTCCAGCCGATGATAAGAAAAACATGCGCTTAATTGTCGGGAAAATTATCATCGAACATCTCAAGAGTCTGCCCATTAAAGAGCCGGAATCCGACCCCGAACGATTCAAAACGTTGCAGAAACTCATCCCAATTATCAGGGCACAATAGAGTCCTGTCATCTGGTGATTTGCGCTCGTTGAACGGTAACTGACTACCGTTCAACGTACTATTCAGCTGGTTTATCTAAATTCCTCCCGGGCTGAACTAACACGGGATTACTTTTACGTTATCAGAAAACAACCTGCGTGTTCATCCCCAGGGAACACTATCGATAACGGAATGAAATACCCTATACATTATTGGCTACTCTGCTTGTTTTTAGCTGCATTCGTTCCTTTGGAGGCTAAGGCGCAACAAACGCAAAATAGTCGCTTCGATAAAGATCAATCGGCAGCCACCTTTTCTGTCAGTGGCTACATCAAAGATGCCGCCAACGGGGAAGGCTTAATTGGCGTTTCGGTCTACGTTAAAGAGACCGGTACCGGCGCCGTGACCAATAGTTACGGATTTTATGCTGTTACGCTTCCCGCCGGAAACTACAACTTAATTATCAGCTACGTAGGTTACACCAAACAGTCGAAATTTGTTGAGCTAAGTGGGGCCGATGTGCGCCTTAACCTGGAGTTGAAACAGGATAGCGAGCAACTCCAGGAAGTAGTTGTATCGACCAAGCGGGAGGACGACAACATCAAAAGCATTGAGATGAGTGTCAACCAGATCGACGTGAAAACGTTGAAACGGATACCGGCCCTGCTGGGCGAGGTCGATGTAATCAGGAGTATTCAGCTTTTGCCGGGCGTTTCGACCGTGGGTGAAGGGGCAACGGGATTCAACGTTCGGGGGGGGAGTATCGACCAGAATCTGGTACTCCTGGATGAAGCACCCGTTTATAATTCCTCGCACCTGTTTGGTTTCTTTTCCGTATTCAACCCCGATGCCGTTAAGGACGTAAAACTGATTAAGGGTGGTGTCCCGTCTAACTACGGCGGTCGGATTGCCTCCATCCTGGATGTCCGGCTGAAAGAAGGAAACGCCAAAAAGCCCGAACTAAACGGAGGTATTGGGCTTATTTTTAGTCGGCTATCGTACGAGCGACCCCTGTTTAATGGTAAAGGGTCATTCATTGTGGCTGCCCGGCGTTCGTACGCCGATATTCTAGCCCAGCCTTTCCTTAAAAATGATCTTAAAGGCTCAAAATTCTATTTCTACGATTTAACGGCTAAAGCAAACTACCGAATCAACGATAAAAACACGGTGTTTATATCCGGTTATCTGGGGCGCGATGTGTTTGGGGCCGATTTTGGGTTTAACTGGGGTAGCACTACCGTTTCTACTCGTTGGAACCACGTGTTTAGTAATAGACTGTTCCTGAATACAACGGCCTACTACAGTAATTATGACTACTCGCTCAATAGCGACCTGAAACAGAAAAATCCGAATGACTATTTTCGTACCGACTCCCGAATTGTTGATTACAGCCTAAAACCCGATTTTTCGCTCTTTCTGGGAAAGAGCACCATTACTTTCGGTGGTCAGGCAATTTTCCATAACTTTCAGCCCGGCACGGCTACGGCGGCTAGTTCGGGAAGCGTCCGTACGTTCGGGCTGGAAAACAAGTATTCGCTCGAAAATGCCCTTTACGTAGGAAACGAACAACAACTGACGCCCAAACTGCAGGTGCAGTACGGACTACGCTACTCGTTGTTCAACTACATCGGTCCCGGAGAAGCCTACACATTTGCAACCGATGGCCCGGTAGGGAAATCCCGGGCGGTAGCATCGACCACTACCTACAAACGCAACCAGATTATTACGACCTATGGTAACTGGGAGCCCCGCTTTTCGGCCAAATATGAACTCAACAATACCAGTTCACTCAAAGCCAGTTACAATCGCCTGGCGCAGTACGTTCATCTGATTTCCAATACGTCGGCTTCAACGCCCCTGGATATCTGGACTCCATCAACGAACAATATTAAGCCGCAACTGGCGGACCAGATTGCCGGGGGCTATTTCAAAAACTTTGGTCGCTCTACGGGAACTGGCAGCGAGTTTGAAGCATCGGTAGAAGTATACTATAAGTGGCTACAGAATCAGATTGACTACATTGATGGAGCACGTCTGATTTTGAACAAGTACCTGGAAGGGGATTTGCTGCCGGGAAAAGGCCGTGCTTACGGAGCCGAGTTTTATGTAAAGCGGAATACCGGCGTTGTAAATGGCTGGATCAGTTACACCCTGGCTAAAACAGAACGGCAGGTGACGGGTATTAATAATGGTAACTGGTATCCCACCCGATTCGACAAGCGACATGTACTAACGTCCGTACTGTTAATTGACCCACCTGGCCGTAGTGCCGCAGTGGCAAAACGCTGGAATTTCTCGGCTACGTTCACCCTTGCCACCGGTACACCCGCTACTTTTCCCACAAACCGGTTTGAATACGATGGCATTGTGGTGCCGCAAACCTTCGGCAATACACGCAACAACTACCGTATTCCTGCCTATCACCGACTGGATTTAGCCGCTACGCTGCAGGGCCGAAAACGCACAGGGAAGCGTAAAGACGATAACTGGGTGTTTTCGGTTTATAACGTGTACGCCCGGAAGAACGCCTTTTCCGTCTACTTCCAGCCAAATGCAGATAACGTAGGTGAAGCCAGCAGTTCGCGCGTAACGGAAGCCATCAAGTACTCGGTTTTTGCTACGATCATTCCATCGGTCACTTATAACTTTAAATTTTAGCCGTACGCCATGAAACGTCACATCCTGTTACTGTACATTTTGGGGGGATTTGTCGGGGTTAAGCGGCTGCACAACCGTTATTGATGCCAAACTCGATACCGGACCAACTCAGCTTTCGGTGGATGCGCTGCTTACCACCCAGCCCGGTTCACAGACAATACGGCTTACGACCACAGCGGGTTACTTCGATAGCAACACAACACCAGCTGCTACCGGTGCTACAGTTACCGTTACCGACAATGGTGGAAAAACGTACCGGTTTGCCGACTCTACGAATACGGGTTATTACGTGTGGAAACCGACCGGAAAAGATACACTGGGGCACATTGGCCGGACCTATCAGCTAACCATTTTGTACGGCGGAGATACGTTCCGGGCCATCTCAAAAATAAACCCTGTACCACCCATCGATTCACTCATTTTTGTGAAGCGGGCACTCAATCCATTGTCGACAACGCAGGGCTACCGGGCGGAGTTTTATGCGGTCGACATACCTAAACAGCTAGACTATTACCGGATTCGATTTTTTCGTAATGGAACGTTACAAAACAAACCAGACAATATCATCACCTCGCAGGATGGCGTGTTTGGGGGCAACTCGTCGGTTGCCGATGGCCTGACATTCATCGTGCCAATTCGCCGGTCTATCAATCCGGATAGCCTGTACGCGCTGAAAGATATTGTAAAGGTAGAAGTACACTCCCTAACGGCTGAGGCTTTCCTATTCTGGCAGGCGGTCCGAACACAGGTGACAAACGGGGGGCTATTTGCTACCCCACCCGCCAATGTGCCGACCAATATTATCAACACGAACCCCAACGGTCGACCCGCAACGGGCTTTTTTATCACCTCTGCTGCGAGCAGCCGAACGGCCAGCGTATCCGATGCTAATATTCGTGTTCGGGCGGATTAACTTACTGCACTATCGACTCACCCGGCAACAGCCAGACACCCCGTGCCGACTGGCTGTAAAACGACGTGCCAAAGGGAATTTCCTGTCGGCGGGTGCGGCCATCTTTCAGGCGAACAGTAACGGCGGTCGTTTTTGTCGCAATGGGAGTAAAGGTTTGCGGCTGACGGACAGCAAATACGCGTAATGCCCCCCGGTTTTGCGTAACGGCCATTTTCAAGTTACCCTTCACATCGGGCCAGCTAACCAGCGCTTTGGCGTTTCCCGGAACGTAGAAGCCGCTCTGGCCAATGGTTAACGGGATGAAATTGCCTTTTCCATCGCCCTTCAATATCAGTCCATCAAAGGCGTCCATGCGGCCACCAACCATGTCACTGCCGTGTTCATTACCTACCAGCACGGCATCCAGGTTGCCATCGCCGTCCACATCCTGCGCCAGCATACCGAATACGGGCGCGGTCTGGGCCAGTACCGGCAACGGTTTTATTTCGAACTGGCCATTCCCCTTGTTCTCAATATAGCTGCTGGACAGGTAATTCGCTGATAGCTTCAGGGCCTGCTTCCGTTCTTCCTCCGTCAGAATCTGGTTCATAGTCGCCTGACCGAACGGAGCATATTCAAGGTAGCGTTTTTTGATGCCAATCATCTGCTTTACCATGTCGTCCCAGCCGAAATAGGGATATTCTTCATACTGTCCTTTGGCGTTCCTGAAATAGACCGATGGGAATGCATCGTAGAAACCATTGTTATCGAAGTCTCCCGCGTAAATACGAACGGGCCGCTCAGTAGTGGCGCGGAGGAGGTTGTTTTGACCAATGTTACCCGCCAGATAGTCAATATCGCCATCATTATCGAAATCACCGGGCGTGAGGGAGTTCCAGAAACCAGCTTTACCCGATAGCCCATTATTTTCTACGGGTTGCAAATGGCCTTTGTCATTACGCAGCATCATAAGCGGTGCCCACTCGCTGGCCAGTAACAAATCAACATCGCCATCCTTGTCAAAATCCGTCCAGAGGGCATCACACGTCAGGCCTCCCTTAGCCAGAGCGGGCGCCATCTGCGCTGTAACGTCGCTGAAACGAGGCTCCCCTT
This sequence comes from uncultured Cytophagales bacterium, assembly GCA_963784335.1. GTDB lineage: Bacteria > Bacteroidota > Bacteroidia > Cytophagales > Spirosomataceae > Spirosoma. The sequence goes on from CAWARB010000022.1 coordinate 22,082, forward strand.
TTTTGCTGTCATTCCGGAGTAGGTAACTCGGTACACCCATAGGGTACTTGTATGGTTCTACCCGGCCTCCAACAAACAAATCGAGGTCGCCGTCCCCATCAAAATCGGCCGCTTTCACGCACGACCCGTTCAGGCTGAAGGCTGGCAGCGCATTGGTTGCTAACGCGAAATTCCCTGTTCCATCATTTACGTAAAGCCGATGGCGCAGAGCCTCGGCTAACTCATTGGCACCAAATTCGGGGCTACCACTGGTTGCGTATAAATCCAGATCACCGTCGGCGTCAGCATCGAATAAGAGCAGGCCCGCATCTTCCGATAGTTTTGTCGGCATCGCCTTCACGACGAATTGGCCTGAGGGTTGTTGTAACAAAATACCCGTTGAAAACCTCGAACTACCGCCAATAACCATGTCCACCAATCCGTCGCCATTAACATCGCCCGCGGCCAGCGCCGGGCCATATTCCGTCAGTTTGTGCAGCAGCGTTTTTTGCAGATTGAAATCAATGATGTCTGTTTCTTCGTGTTTGTACGTAATGCCGAGATCGGCGGTTACGTCCTGAAACAATGCACTGGCGGACGTCGCAACCGGAGCCGCCCCCCCTGGCCGGGCATTCTTTGCCCTGACAACAATCGTTTGGTCGGCATTAACGGTTGGCAGAACCTGCATCCGGCCGCCGGGCCACGTTACTGTCAAGTTCTTAATGGTGGTGAACTTGCCGAGACCGAAATGAGCGGTTGGGTCAACGCTGGAGAGGAAGCCCCGGTAGGGTGTGTGCTCGTAAAACTCCTTTCGGCCATCGGGTAACTCGTACTCTATGGTTGCGCCCAATCCCATCGGGTTTGCACCATCTCCCTCAAACTTAATGCGCAGCGAATGAGCCGTTTCCGACTTAAGGTCGGTCAGGTTGTTACGGTAGACGAAGGCTTCATCGTTGATATTATTAACCACGTAATCCAGATCACCGTCGCCATCAAAATCGGCGTATGCCGCACCATTGGAGAAACTCGGCTCGTTCATCCCCCAGCGGTCCGTAGCGTTCTCAAAGGTGGCGTTGCCTTTGTTACGGTAAGCGTAGTTGCTCACTTTTACCTGCGGCATTTTAGTCGTCAGGTCTTTGCGAAGCGCATCGGTGAGGTAGGTATTTACGGAACTGTAATAGTTCGTGAAATCCCGATCGGTAATGTCGCGCGGAAAACCATTCGTCACCAAAAGGTCGCGGTAGCCGTCCTGGTCGAAATCTGCCAGCAGGGGCGACCAGCTCCACTCCGTTTCCGCTACCCCGGCCAGCATACTAATTTCACTGAAAACCGGCATCCCAACGCGGGACGTATCCATAGGGTGTACGCCCCGGTTCAGTTGCAGGGTATTGCGGGCGTATTGATGTTCGTACCCCAGGCGATCCCATTCCTGATAGGCAAAATAGCTGCTTGGCCCCATCAGGCTCTTCTTCCGCAAATTATCTTCGGGCAGCATGTCCATGGCAATAATATCGGCCAGCCCGTCGCCATTGATATCGCCGACATCATTCCCCATTGCCGATGAACTGGTATGCTTGAACGCATCGTGGGCGTGATTGGTAAAGGTCCCGTCATGATTATTGATGTAGAGTACATCACTCGTAGCGAAATCGTTGGTTACGTAAATGTCTTTCCAGCCATCACGGTTGATGTCGCAGATATTCACACCCAGGCCAAAACCTTCGGCCAGCGTACCCGCCTGTTTCGTTACATCGGTGAAGTAGGCATGCCTTCGTTTCGCGTCGAAATCATTGCGGTAAAGCCGGTCAGTATTGGGAGAAGTACCGTCATTTACCCGGGCACGCAGGTTGGTTGGGTTTTTTGGGTCATCAATCTGATCGACCAGTACAAAAAGGTCCAAATCACCGTCATTATCGTAATCGAAAAAGGCCGAATGCGTTGCGTAGGTTGTGTCGGCAATGCCGTAGTCGGCAGCCATTTCGCGGAACGTCGGTTGCCCATCGGCGCCATTTCCCTGATTGACGTATAACAGATTGGCCCGTTGAGCGGCACTTTTTTTGAGGGTTGTCGATACGTAAATATCCTGCTTCCCATCGGCGTTGATATCAACGACTGATACGCCCGAACACCACCGCCCACCCCCGCTAACACCGGCCGACTGGGTGATGTCGTTGAAGTGGAGATCTCCATTTCCGGTTTCTGTATCGTTGATGTACAGCCGATTCGACACCTGATTACCCGCAAAAAAGACGTCGGGTTTCTGATCACCATTGAAGTCACCGATGCCCACCCCACCCCCATTGTAGATGTACTGGTAATTGAGAATGTTGAGTGTGTCAGTATCGGTAATGGTATTGGCAAAGGTTATACCCGTATCGGAGGAGTCGAGTCGGTCGAACAGGGTTTTTTCCCGGCAGGAGGTTAGTATAAACAAAAACGCAGCGGGCCACAGCCACGTACCGTTTTGGAAAGACAGTTTCATAGGAGATGAACGTACACGTTACGGAGAATAATCTACAAATTTATCGATAAAAGAATAGGCAGGCTAGTGTTAGCCCCGTCTTTTCCGCAGCCTGAGTAATACGGGCTGAATCGTGTCCCGTTCGGCGAGTAATACTAGCACGGTAAATAAACCGAAAAGGGCCATGTGTACGGGTACTGCCAGCCATAAGTTGGCAATCGGGAACAGCCAGACGCCGAGAATGAGCAGACCCGCCCCCAGAATATAGAGCGTTGCAGACCGTACGTTATAGGGAACGGGGTAGTACCTGTTGCCAAAACCGTAGCATAGCGCCAACATAACGAAACTTGACGCCAGAAAAGCGATGACGCAACCCATGTAGCCCATAACAGGAATCAGAAGAATATTGCCCGTTATAGTGATGGCAGCACCAATAACGGTGAAGACGGTCCCAAATTTCGTTTTATCGGTGAGCTTGAACCACAAACCAATATTCTGATAAACGCCCAGAAACAGGTTGCCCAGCAGCAGAAAAGGAACGATGACTAACCCCTGCCGATAGGCGGGAGCCAGCATAGCTACCCCAATGATATCGACATTCAGACTAACGCCCACCCAAATCAGCACGCACACGATAATGAACCACTTGGTTACCCGAGCCAGCAGTTCGGGGGAGTTTTTATCATCGGCGCGGGAGAAAAAGAACGGGTCGGCGGCAAACCGGAACGACTGCGTGGCCAGGGCCATGAATACCGATAATTTGAAGCAGTTACCATAAATACCCAGGGCATCTTCATTCGTAAGTGCGGCTCCGCTGGCGCTCGTATAAAAACCTTCGGGCAGGTAGTGCCGCAAAAACAGCCGGTCGGTTAGGATGTTGATGACGTTGGCTAACCCAGTCAGCATGATGGGGTAAGCGTACACGAACAATACCCGCGCTTCGGCCCAGTTGAAGCGAAACTGAAACCCCCGGAACGCATTACGCAGCAGTATAAAATAGCCCGCATTGGCTAATAGGTTGGCCAGGAAAATATACCCGGGACCTATGGCCGGATTGTAAACCAGGTTAATAAACGGCTGTAACCCGGTCAGGTATTTACCCTGACTGATATCGGGGCAGATGACGAGGAAAAAAATGTTGAACAGCACAACCAGCCCAATATTGAGCATTTTTACTTTCACGAACTGCCGGGCTTTGTTCTGAACCCGGAGTCGGGCAAAGGGTATGGCAATAATGGCATCGATGGCGACAATCAGGGCCGACCATCGAATGAAGGTTGTCTGGCCGGGATAGTTTAGCCAAACCGTTATGTCTGGTGCCAGATACAGCAACAGGGCCGTTGATGGCAACGTAATCAGCAGGACCAAACTCAGCGTTTCACTAAACGTTTTAGTCAGTGATTCAGGCTTGCGGGCAGCAAAACGAAAAAAAGCCGTTTCTAAACCAAAGGTGTAGATAACCAGCAGCAGCGCGATATAGCTGTAAAATGTAACGTTCGAGGAGAGTTCTTTAGGCTGACTGAACGCGTATGTCTGAATCGGTACCAGAACGTAATTCAGCAGTCGACCCAGAATCGTACTGACCCCGTACAGTGCCGTGTCGCCAGCTAGTTTTTTTAACGTACTCATTGACTCGTGAAAATGGCTACCCTGAGTTGGTTTTGACCGATACGGTCTTCTGGTTTCAGCCCGAAGTGCAAAGTTAAGACGTTTGGCTATCTTTGCACTTCGGGCCGAAACAGGCGTCGGCTGTTTCGGAGTAACTTGTCAACTATTGATTGAGACAGTCGGCGCCTGTTTCGGCATATTTCATGGCCCAACCAATCTCCTCCGCATTAATCTCCGTCTTCTATAAAGATGGCCTCGAACCATTAGTCCGGCTATTGCACGAGCAAAACGTTAAACTCTATTCAACGGGTGGTACGCAGGCATTCATCGAACAGCTTGGTATTCCGGTTACGGCCGTAGAGGACCTCACGGGCTATCCGTCTATTTTTGGTGGCCGGGTAAAAACGCTGCATCCCGCCGTAATGGGCGGTATTCTGTACCGACGCGAATTGCCCGAAGACCTGGCCCAGGCTGAGCGGCACCGTATTCCACCGATTGATTTGGTTGTTGTTGATTTGTATCCGTTCGAGGAAACAGTAGCATCGGGTGCGTCGGATGAGGATATTATTGAAAAAATCGACATCGGGGGTATTTCGCTGATTCGGGCAGCCGCCAAAAATTACAACGACGTACTAATCGTTTCGTCGAGGAGCCAGTATGCCGGTGTGGTTGATCTGCTCACTGATAAAAAAGGAAAAACGGAACTAAGCGACCGTCGGCGTTATGCCGGGGAAGCTTTCACTGTAACGTCGCACTATGATACGGCCATACAGACTTACTTCAGTGGAGCAGAGGTGAAAAGCCCGGAAGCCCAGTTCTCCGGGCCAATTTATGATTTCAGGAAATTACCCGCCAACCACCTGCGGTATGGTGAGAATCCGCATCAGCAGGCCACGTTTTACGGCAATCTGGCTGCTATGTTTACCAAGCTTCACGGCAAAGAGCTGTCCTATAACAACCTGGTCGATGTGGATGCCTGTGTAAATCTGATCGACGAATTTCAGGAGGGAGGTACAGCCGCGTTTGCCATTATCAAGCATACGAATGCCTGTGGTATTGCCACAGCCCCAACAGCGAAAGAAGCGTACCTGAATGCACTCGCCTGCGACCCGGTTTCGGCTTTCGGTGGTGTTGTTATCACCAACAAGCCGGTAGATGAAGCAACGGCCGAAGAGCTGAACAAGCTGTTCATGGAGATTCTGATTGCTCCCGGTTACGAACCAGCCGCGCTGGAAATGCTACAGGGGAAAAAGAACCGGATTTTGCTGAAACGCAATGCTACTGAGTTGCCAGCCGTGATGTTCAAAACAATCCTGAATGGTGTGCTGGAACAGGATAAAGATACCGAAACTGAAGGTGTTGAGCAGTTTACAACCGTCACCAAAAAAGCACCGACTGATGGTGAAAACCGGGCGTTGGCCTTTGCGCTGAAAGTGTGCAAACATACCAAGTCGAACACAATTGTACTGGCCAAAGAAGCCGGTGATGGGTATGGGCAGCTATTGGCAAGTGGCGTAGGGCAGACCTCACGGGTTGATGCGCTACGGCAGGCTATCGAAAAAGCCCATTCCTTCGGGTTCGATTTGACCGGTGCCGTTATGGCATCGGATGCGTTCTTTCCCTTTCCCGATTGCGTTGAGATCGCCGGAAACGCGGGTATCACGGCCGTCGTTCAGCCGGGGGGGTCTATTCGCGATAAGGACTCAATTGAGTATTGCGACCAACATGGCCTGGCAATGGTAACGACGGGCATCAGGCATTTTAAACACTAATTCAAAGCAAGATTTTATCCGGATTTGACCGATTTTCAGGACCAAAATTCATGGCAAGCGACGCTTGTCGAGTCAGTCAAATCCCGGTAAAATCTTGGTTCTGACTATGGTTTACACGATTTGGTGTGCCTTTTGGTTTGTCATTCTATACCTAGTGTTGTTTCCCGTTCAGTTTGTGTTTTTGCAACGGGATAGCTGGAAGCCGATGGCGCACAAAATCAATCGTATCTGGGGGAAACTATTCTTTATTTGTGCAGGAATGCCCATTCGGATAGAGTACCGGTTTCGACCTGATCCGAAAGGAGTCTACGTCTTCTGTTCGAACCACTTTTCGTACCTGGATATTGCCGCGATGGGTGTTGTTGTGGATAACTACTACGCTTTTATCGGGAAAAGTGAGGTAAAGCATATTCCGCTACTCGGGTACATGTTTGCCAAACTGCATGTTCAGGTAGACCGGAGTCAATCAACTAGCCGGGCTTACTCACTGACCAAGTCTATACGCACCCTGGCATCGGGACGAAGTATCATGATTTTTCCCGAAGGAGGAATTCATGTTAAAGAGTTACCGCAAATGATTCCGTTTAAAGACGGAGCCTTTACGATGGCCATTCAGCAGCAGGTGCCCATCGTACCTATCACGCTGCTGGATAACTATCGGATACTACCCGACAAAAACCCAGTTCGGTTTCACTGGCATCCATTGCGGGCGGTTGTTCATCCACCCATTGAAACGGTAGGTATGACGCAGGCCAATATGGAAACCCTGAAACACGAAACGTATAAGCTAATTGATAGCGAATTGATGGATGAAAAGAATCTGATTCCCTGACCCTATTCTCCCACTGAACCATGCAAGTAGATAAGGAAGCATTGCAAAAAATAGCGCATCTGGCCCGGCTGGAAGTTCGGCCTGAGGAAGAAACTGACCTGCTGAATAGCCTGAACGAAGTACTAACCTGGATGCAGCATCTTAACGAAGTGGATACAACGGGCGTTGAACCACTAACCCATATCTCTCATGAAATGAACGTGTTGAGAGAAGACATTGTTGCTAATCAACTGCCCCGTGAACAGGCACTGGCTAATGCACCCCAGCATGATGGCCAGTTTTTTGAAGTGCCTAAAGTGATGGACTAGCGTGGGTTCTACTAGTCTGCCGGCCCGGTTAGTTTCAGGCCAACGATACTGATGGTGATGAGCAGGATGAAAAAAAGCTCGCTCCACGACCAGCTTATTTTAAACCACATCACATCCGCAGCTTTCAGGAAAATCAGCGATAAGCCCATCCATACGGCAAAGGCAGTAGTGGTTGAGATGGTACGCATGGAGGCTGCCAGCAACACGGTGTTGACAATGCCAAAAAACACGTAACCTACCCAGGGAAGCAGGGCTGGCAGGCCAACATCCGGCTGGTAGAAGGTAGTCCAGCGCAGTGTTTTCAAAGCCTCCCACTGGATGTATTTGATTGAATAGGCCCAGCCCGTCTGCGCGATGGCTGCCCCGATCAAATATAACCACGAAAGCACAGTCTGAGGTATCATCGCAAGTAAAGTTAATCCATCGGGGCAAAGGAAATAATTCCTGCTATACCACAATAAATCGGTTCGGTCAGAAGGCATTAACAACTAGTGTTGATTCATTCCCGCGCCTGATATTTCTGTTTTGGTGCACTATTCTACATTGTTTGTAACGTATACTGCACTTTTCGGGTTTAAAAATGAGAACCTTATTTTAATCCTGTTTTAATCCGAACCTGAGGATCGATAAAATGCTCTTGTTAACTAAACCCACTTAATTTCAATGGATAAATTGTTCGATTTTACCCACGTCAAGGGCGATTTCTTTGGCGGTATTACGGCTGGTATCGTGGCCCTTCCACTGGCTTTGGCCTTTGGTGTAAGCTCAGGACTCGGGCCTAGTGCCGGTCTGTATGGTGCTATTTTTATCTGCTTTTTTGCGGCTTTGCTTGGCGGTACAAACACCCAGATTTCTGGTCCGACGGCCCCAATGACTGCCATCAGTATGGTTGTTATTACCAACATTGTGGCGGCTAACGAAGGTGATGTAGCCAGAGCATTGCCGCTTATAATGAGCGTTTTCCTGCTGTCTGGCCTAATTCAGGTAGTGCTGGGTAGCGTAGGTATGGGGCAATACATCAAGTATATACCCTATCCTGTGGTATCGGGGTTTATGACGGCCATTGGCGTCATCATCATTATTACCCAGATTATTCCCACATTAGGCTACTACCCGAAAGAAGATGCTGCCTTTGTCAGTCAGTTCAAACCCAAAGCTGAAGAGGTTATTGTGGATGATATTCTGAAAGAGGAAGCTGGAAAAAACGTAAACGTCATCGAAGATTTCAGGGAAACCATACGCAAGGCTAATCTGGTAACAACGGAGCAGATACTTCAGGAGTCGCAATCATTGGCGGCCAAAGAAAGTAGCGGGGTGATCGGTGCCGTGAAAATGATACCCCGTGCCATAAAAAACATCAATTGGCTGGAAGTGATACTGGCTGTGGGGACTATTTTTATTATATATGGCTTCAAGCGGATAACGACAAAAGTGCCGAGTACACTGGTGGCTCTCTTGCTCATGTCTGGCATTGCGTATGGATTTGGGTTGCCTTACAAACCCATTGAAGCCATTCCATCGGGTCTGCCGCAACCGATATTTGGAATTTTTACGGAGTTTAGTTTAACCAGCTTAAGTCCGTACGTATTTACCGCTCTTTCGCTGGCACTGCTTGGCAGTATAGATTCCTTACTTACCTCCGTGGTTGCCGATAACATGACTAAAACCCGGCACAATCCTAACCGCGAATTAATAGGGCAGGGTATTGGCAACAGTATGGCCGCTATTTTCGGCGGTCTGCCAGGAGCTGGTGCTACTATTCGAACGGTGGTCAACATCAACTCTGGCGGCAAAACCCGCCTGTCGGGTATGCTATCGGCGGTGTTGGTGCTTACAATTTTGTTGGCTCTGAGTCCGGTGGCCTCCCAGATTCCTGCTGCTGTGCTATCCGGTATCTTGATAACGGTTGGTATTGGGGTTATGGATTACCGGGGGTTGCGCGCTATTCCGTACATGCCAAGGGGTGAAGTTGTCATTATGCTGGTCGTGCTTATTTTGTCGACGTTCTGGAATTTGGTCTACGCCGTTGGTATTGGTCTGGTAATCGCTTCGCTGATGTTCATGAAAAAGATCGGCGATCTTACCACGAAGAACTCGGATGTTATTCCGCTGGCTGAAGAAGAATGGGCCGACGAATTTGATTTTCCGGAAGAACTGAAAGAAGAAGTATTTATCAAGCACATTAACGGTCCGCTGTTTTTTGGCTCCACCTCCGATTTTCAACAATTGGCTAAACAGATTCCCGCTACAGCGCAGTGGGTTATTGTGCGGATGAGTCGGGTGCCCTACATGGACCAATCAGGTCTGTACGCCATGGAAGAGGTGGTGACTGGTCTGGTAAACAGTGGTAAAGTCGTTCTGATAGCGGGGATACAGCAGCAGCCCAGGCTTATGCTTAAACAAATAAATCTTATTCCTCACCTTGTGTCAAAGGAGCATGTGTTCGATGACTTTCGGGACTGTTTAGTCTGGATCAAAGAAAACGTACAGGACGTCGTCTAGCAGTTGTTTGCGGCAATCGCTTTGGTTGCAAGATGCCTCTTTTTCAATAGCCTATGTTCTTTTCCAAGCTGTAGCTACCTAATACTACGGCTTGGAAAGTGCCTGGCCTGAGACTAAAACACTTCTTTTATTGGTCCGAACAGATTCTTAGGCCAGGATGGGCTTAACAATCTTTCCCGCTACATCGGTTAAGCGGAAGGGGCGTCCCTGAAACTGATAGGTTAACTTCGTGTGGTCGAAGCCAAGCAGGTGTAGTATAGTAGCCTGCAAATCGTGGATGTGTACCTTATCTTTCACGCCGTAGTAGCCAATATCATCAGTCTCCCCGAAGGAAAATCCTTTCTTTACGCCACCACCAGCCATCCAGACAGTGAATGCTTCGAGGTGATGGTCGCGGCCCATAAAGGGTAATACCTGCCCATCCCTATTCTCCTGCATAGGTGTCCGGCCGAACTCGCCACCCCAAACAACCAGGGTGTCATCCAGCAATCCCCGCTGTTTAAGGTCGTTCAGCAACGCGGCAACGGCCTGATCCGACTCGCGGCATTTATCTTTCAGTCCAATATCAATGGACCCGTCGGAACTGGTGCCGTGGGTATCCCAGCCCCAGTCGAAAAGCTGTACGAAGCGAACACCGCGTTCTACCAATCGACGAGCCAGCAGGCAGTTTCGGGCAAAAGATCCTTTGTTTGGGTCAACACCGTAGCTGTCCAGAATATATTGTGGCTCGTTTTTAATGGCCATCGCATCCGGCACCGACATCTGCATCCGAAAGGCCAGTTCGTACTGAGCAATACGGGTCAGAATTTCGGGGTCTTTTACGTCGTCGTACTGTTGCTGATTGATTTCGCTGATGGCGTTAATGGTTTGCTTCCGAATGTCGCGGTTCATACCCGACGGGTCTGATGCGAAAAGGACCGGGTCGCCATCGGTGCGGCATTGCACACCCTGATAAACAGTTGGTAAAAATCCACTGCCCCAAACGGATTTCCCTGCATCGGGCTGTTTTCCACCCGATGCCAGCACGATATAACCCGGCAGGTTGTCATTCTCTGTTCCCAATCCATACGTCACCCACGACCCCATACTGGGGCGACCCAGCCGGGCACTGCCCGTGTGCATTAGCAACTGCGCGGGGGCGTGGTTGAACTGGTCTGTATGCATGGCTTTCAGAAACGTAATATCATCGACTACGCCCTGCAAATGAGGTAAATAGTCGGATACCCATGCCCCCGAATTACCATGTTGAGCAAACTTGCCCTGCGGCCCCAGCATTTTAGGGACACCCCGGATAAACGCAAATTTTTTACCCGTTAGTAGTTCCTGCGGGCAGTCTTTCCCATCGTACTTCGCCAGTTCCGGTTTGTAATCGAACAATTCCAACTGACTCGGGGACCCGGCCATATGGATATAAATGACCCGTTGCGCTTTAGGCAGGTAAGCTGATGGATGCGGGGCCGTTGGTTCGTCGGATTGAATTGACGAACCAACGGTATTATTTTTCCGGTCATTGCTAGTCAGGAAGTTACATCCCTGCAGAAGAGAGCCGAATGCCATTGCACCCAGACCCGTTGAGCAGGTGTGCAGAAAATGCCGCCGGGTTTCGCGCTCGGCAGCGGCTTGCTGAAGTTCTTGCAGGAGTTTGTTCATGGCCTTTATTTCTATTCCTTCGTTAGCACTTCATCCAGGTTCAGTATGGTATTGGCCGTTACGGTTAGGGCCGCTAGTTGGGGTGACACCTTCGTACAGTCGAAGCCGGGTCTGTCCAGCAAGTTTTCGGTCTCCCCCGGCCTCTCCCGGTAGTGCTGCTCCGTTGTACGATAAAGCCGAACCAGCACCGCCAGCTTTTTTGACGGGAGATCGCGCAGCATGACCTGTCGGAAACCGGCCTGAATCTGCCCTTCCGGCGTCTTGCCATGGGTGCTCATATAGTCGGCCAAATGCTGAGCGGCTTCCACGTAAACAGGATCGTTAAGCGTTACCAGCGCCTGCAACGGCGTGTTGGTGCGTAACCGCCGAAGCTGGCAAAACTCCCGGCTAGGGCTATCAAACGTTACCATTGACGGGTAAGGGGCGGTGCGCTTCCAGTAGGTATACAAAGCGCGTCGGTTCCGGTCTTCGCCTGTGCTCTGCTTCCATTTGTCGCCATCGTAAGGTGATTGCCAGATACCATCCGGCTGACTGGGCATCACACTGGGACCATACATTTTCTGACTCAACAAGTTGCTTACCGCCAGGGCCTGGTCATGCACTGCTTCGGCCGACAGACGAACGCGTGGCCCACGGGCCAATAGCCTGTTATAAGGGTCCCTGGCCAGCAGTTCGGGTGAGGCACTGGATTGCTGCCGATACGTAGCCGACATGACTAGCCTTTTTAGTAGCCTTTTCAGGCTCCATTGGTGGGTTTCCATGAACTCAACGGCTAAATAGTCAAGCAGTTCGCGGTGGGTTGGGGGGATCCCCTGCGTTCCCATGTCCTCTACTGTTTCAACAATCCCCGTTCCGAATAACTGTTCCCAGAAGCGATTCACTACAACACGCGCCGTAAGCGGGTTAGTCCGGTCTACCAGCCAGCGAGCCATCCCGAGCCGATTTTTAGGTAAATCAGGCGACATAGCCGGAAACGATTTCGGTACATCGGGTGATACTTTTTTGCCTTTCACCAACCAGTTTCCCCGCTCAAAAACGTGTGTTTCGCGGACTAAATCGCCGGTTCCGTCCAGCATGATGGGCGTCTGGGGTGCATCGGCATTCAGGATATCGAGCAAAAGCCGGTCTTTTTCCCCTAACGAATTCATCGGTTGTCCGGGTAGCACGGGCTGGAAGGAGACCCACTTTATCTGTACCCAGTCTTTGGGCGATGTCGGGCTGTTCAGGGATAAATAGAGGTTATGCTTGCCCTGAACGGCTGGCAACGGAATCATCTGGATGGTATCATTCCCCGAGCCACCCGTTTTGGGTACGGGTACCTGTGCTAAAACCGGTCCGTCGAGTTTGTCCTGGCGAATGGTAACGGTAGCGTTGGTGGCTTTGGTCCCCCACGCTATCAGCAACCGGGGCCGCCCGGTGAGGGTTACATTTTTAATCCGCGTAGACCCTTTATCCTGAAACCCAACGTACTTGGCATCCAGCAGTGAGGCATTGACCAGTTGATCGAAATCGTGCGAATTGATTTTGGGCTCTATCGTGCGAACGAGTGTTGTAACCTTACTGGCTGTTTGCTGAGCCTTTTTAGGGTTGGTGACGGTCGTTTTGATGAATTGCTGGAGTGAAACTAGTTTGAGCGAATCGGCAGACTTGTAGAAGCGGAGCGTAGGGGTGTCACTCGTTACATCTTCATCGCGGGTGTTGTTAAAAAACGCCATGAACTTATAGTATTCATCATGCGTGAAAGGATCGTACGGGTGGCTATGGCACTGAATACAGGCAAACGTTGTCCCCTGCCATACATCCCAGGTCGTGTTAACGCGGTCAATAACAGCGGCTACCCGAAACTCTTCATCCTGCGTACCTCCTTCATCATTGTTCATCGTGTTTCGATGGAAACCGGTGGCGGTGAACTGGTCATCGGTAGGCAGCCCGCTGTCGCGGGCAGGTAATAAATCACCGGCCAATTGCTCCACCGTAAATTGAGTAAAGGGCTTGTCGTCATTAAATGCCTTTATCAGCCAGTCACGGTATCGCCATATTTTGCGCCCCGGGTCCCGTTCATACCCTTTAGTATCGGCATAACGGGCTAAATCGAGCCACATTCCGGCCCACCGTTCGCCATAAGCCGGGGACTTGAGCAAGCGGTCAACTACTCTTTCGAATGCGTTTGGTGACGTATCGTTGATAAAATTAGCGGCTTCCGCTTGTGTAGGAGGGAGGCCCGTCAAATCGAGGGAAACTCGTCTGAGTAGGGTAGCCCGGTCTGCTTCGGGGGAAGGCGTCAAACTTTCCTGCTCTAGTTTGTTAAGTATAAAATGGTCGATTTCATCGGTTGCCCAACCGTCCTTGCCATGCCCCGGAACATAGGATATCAGGCGGCTCCAGAGGCTGCCCGTAGCAGGAACCTCGGGTCTTTCGACGGGTTGATAAGCCCAATGGTCACCCCATTGGGCCCCCTGGTCAATCCACCGGCGAAGCAACTCGATTTCATCGGGTTTCAGGGCCGGATGGTCTAGGGGCATTCGTTCGTCGGGGTCTGTCAGGGTCAATCGACGAATCATCTCGCTGGCATCGGCATCACCGGGGACAATAGCCAGTTTCCCTGATTTTGCGGGCGATAATGCTTCATGCTTGAAGAGTAAGGAAAAACCAGCCGCTTTTTTTACTCCGCCATGACAGGTGATGCAATTTGTGTTTAGCAATGGCTTTATCTGAGTATTGTAGTCCACCCGCTTCTCGAAAATGCCGAGAAATGATGACAGGAATATGGCGATACCAACTCCTGCTACGCCAATGAAAAACCTGTGTGATTTCATGCGATTTATACGACAACTGTCTCCTGAGCCTAAAAGCAGGATAAGGGAGTTTTGTACTAAGAAAAGTACTGATTGTCGTGAAATTAACGTGCACTCAGCATAAACTGTTCATAATGAGCAAGGTTATACTAGGCATGCAGGGCCATTACTGCACCCTTAAATCGACCTGTGCGGTATCATCTTCCCCATTGGTTATGCCATTATTAGGCGTAGAGTCGGGGTCGCCTTCATTGACAGCGGTTACCTGAGCACTACAGGTGCCATGGCCAGCGGTGGTAACGGTAGCCCGGAATCGAACAGAAACGCTACTGCCAGCCGCCAGACTGCTTATGCCGCTAACCGGATTGCCACCCGATAGGCCGAAGTCATCGCCCGGTACAAACGTTTGTCCGGCAGGTAGGTAAGCCGTTACAAATAAGCCTGTGGCCGATAAGCCGCCCTGATTTTTTACGGTGAGCGTGTAGGTGATTACTTCATTTACACGGGGTGTTCGGGTGCTGACGGACAGCGCAATGCTAACATCGGCCTTGGTAGGGTCGGGGGCAGGTTGGTTGCTGGCAACAGCGGGCAGCGGTACCTGATTCGGATTGGGCGACACAAAAAGCGCATTGCCGTCCTGACGGGTCCGGAAATCTACCTGGGCAGCATCGTCCTGGCCATCAGCCGTACCGGAGTTAGGCTGGCTGTCGCTATCCGTCGTGGCTGCCTGAGCCACTTCAGCCGCGTTTTGATAGATTCCCGCTGCCGTTGGCTGCGCGATAAAACGCAGAACTCTGGCTTCACCAACATTGATGGTAAGGGCCGGACTGGTCAGCACGCCTTCATTAGCTGAGAAGTCGGCCGAGGAGATAAATGTCAGATTTGGCGGAAGCCGATTACGGACGACGACTCCTGTTGCCTGACCAATACCCTCATTCCGAACGGTAAGACTAATGGTGACGGGTGTATTGATAGTCGGTATTCGCTGGTCAATGGCCATTGCCAGACTGACATCTGCCTGGTTCGTTATCCGGAAGAGATTAGATGGTACGGCTGGCAGGGCGGGCGATGAAGCCACTACCCGAATCTGGAAGCGACCACTTTGCAGATTGCCGGGCAGTGTTACCTGAATAGGACTGGCAGCGCCACTTCCCAGAACACTTAGGTACTGGCCTAACGAATCGAGTAACTGCACCTGCCACTGATTGTCGCCATTGAATGAACCAACCGTAGCAAAAGGCACGGCGAGGGCCGAACCAGGTAAAACAAACTTAGCCAGATTGCCCGTTACAGCAAATTGAGTGGGGGTTATGGGTTGAGCATTCTGAAAAAAAGCATTGTCCAGACTGTTGTTCCAGCTACGGGCTAATCTCGACAAACCCATATCTGGCGGAATGGTATTGTTGTTCAGGTAATACTGCGGATTGGGTGAGGGACGGCTGCTGTTGCGGAAGTGTACATCATTGGAACCGGCATTACGGAGCGTAAAACTGTCGTTGTTCGGCCCTGGAAATACGTTTAAACCGGGTGTATTTATTACTTGGTTCTGTTTATCGATAACGGCCTGACGTGTTACACTACCATCAAAGGAGGCTCTGGCTACCATCCAGGGCACGTTTCGCCCGCCGAAATCTTGTCGCGATTTTTGGATAACATTGGTCAGTTGGTCCGCGTAGGGAGGAATACTAGTATTATTTTCAAATTCAAATTCGGATTCACCCTGATGCCATAAGACGGACCGGACTCCGGCTACTGACAGGTAATAGTGCATTACATTTTTTAGATTGGTGTACGGTTGCAGATTGGGCCAGTCTCCAGCCGTGCAGTTAAAGCGGTTGCAGGCAGATTGACCGTTGGCCGTTTCAAACCAGTTTGCTATAGTCGCACCATCCCAGCCCGTTACGTAGAATGCAACGGGTACGTTGTATCGGTTAACGATGTAGTCGCCCAACTCCCCCCAGGCCCACGAACTCTCCGCCATCGGGAACACGCGCTTAGCCGCGGTTAACGCTTTAAATCGAGGTACGGGCGAAGGGGCACCGGATGAAACGAGTGGAGAATTGCCCGGCGGATAATAATGATTTATAGAGTCTATTGCGTTTACCCGGTCGGTGTTGGTACCCAAATCATTATCACCAATACCCAGGCCCCGCGCATTCGACTGTCCGGCGGTAACGAATACTTCACCAATGCCCACCGGCTGAACAGAGGTTTGCTCCACTACGGCATTATTCTGCAGGGTTCGGACCACCAGCACATACCAGCCTCCAGTACCGGTAATGGAACCCAGGAAAATATTGTTGGCTGGATTGATCTGTACCGTTTGCCAACCCGTAGCCGTCCCCTGACCCGCTACAACTGGTACCAGTTGGGCCTCTACCCGGTCTGCCAAACCCGTAAATCGCCCTGCTATGTACAGCTGTCCGTTTCCGTTAGCCCCACGTTGCATCACAAATCGGGTTCCTGGGTGCGAAATCTGGAGCTGGGCAGTGGCCACGACCGGCCAGCAGAGAATAAGAAGAAAAACCCACTTGATTGAGGTGGACATGAAACAGCAGAATACGGTGATGCAGGCAAAAATAAGCGGGAAGTTAATCAGATGTATGAAGGAACAATCATTCCCATACTCTTTATTGGCTTAATGGTCCTTCCTGACCAGCTATACCTTTCCCTTCAGGTACTCAGCCGTGTAGTTACCATCCGTTAATTTTACCATCTCTTCCGGGGTTCCCGTAAACGTCACGTATCCACCCGTTTCGCCCCCTTCGGGCCCCAGGTCGATGATATGATCGGCGTTTTTGATGACCTCCATATTGTGTTCGATGATAATGACCGAGTCTCCCTGGTCAACCAGCGCGTTGATGGCGGAGAGCAGCTTACGAATGTCGTGAAAGTGCAACCCCGTGGTCGGTTCATCGAAAATGAATAGCGTCCCGCCTTTATTTGGATTGCCCTTGCCCAGAAATGAAGCCAGTTTTACCCGTTGGGCTTCCCCACCCGATAAGGTGTTGGCCGACTGTCCCAGGCCTATGTAACCCAGCCCTACATCCTGCAATGGTTGTAATTTGTCGGCCATTTTTGGTTCTACCAGGCGGAAGAAGGCAATGGCTTCATCAACGGTCATATCCAGCATATCCGCCACGTTTTTATCGTGGAGCGTCACTTCCAGTACTTCCTGCTTAAACCGTTTACCGCCACAGCCCTCACATTTGAGGTATATATCGGCCATAAACTGCATCTCGATTTTTACTTCGCCTTCACCCTGACACACTTCGCAGCGGCCACCATCTACGTTGAACGAGAAATGGCTGGGTTTGTAGCCTCTTGCTTTTGATACGGGCTGCTCGGCCATAACCTGCCGCAGGTGGTCGTACGCTTTAATGTAGGTAACCGGATTGGAGCGACTCGATTTGCCAATAGGGTTCTGGTCAATCATTTCAATGGCCGCAATCCGGTTGAGCGAACCTTCCAGCGAGTCATACTTCCCTGCTTCTTCGGCGGCTTCACCCCTGTTTCGCATCAGAGCCGGATATAACACTTTTCGAATAAGCGTACTCTTCCCCGAACCCGAAACACCCGTCACTACGGTTAGCGTGTTAAGCGGAAACCGGACATCTACGGCTTTAAGGTTGTTTTCACGCGCCCCTTTCAGTTCAATGAAATTAGTCCCCTTTCGCCGAAAAGCTGGTACTGGTACCGTTTCTCTTCCGGTCAAAAAATCGAGGGTATGCGATGGGTAGCGGGTTTGATAGGCAGATGAAGGGTTTCCTTCCAGTTTTTCAATGTCGGACCAGGTACCCTGGAAAACAAGGTGGCCACCCAAAGAACCGGCATCGGGTCCAATGTCAATGAGCTGGTCGGCGGAGCGCATAACCTCTTCTTCGTGTTCAACCACAATGACGGTATTGCCCATGTCGCGCAGGGACTCCAGTACACTCACTAACTGTTTGGTATCACGCGGGTGCAGACCAATGCTGGGTTCGTCCAGAATATACATAGAGCCAACCAGGGCCGAACCAAGCGATGTAGCTAATTTAATGCGCTGATATTCACCACCCGACAGCGAGTTTGTGAGTCGATTGAGGGTTAGGTAACCAAGCCCCACCCGCTCCATATAATCCAGCCGATTCCTGATTTCAATCAAGATACGGTTGGCAACCTGCTGCTAGTTGACTGGGTAACTCCAGATCGTGGAAGAACGCTGTAACCTGTTTGATCGGTAGCAGAACCAGATCGGTAATCGACTTGCCGCCTACTTTTACGTAGCCTGCATCCTTACGCAGCCTCGTCCCCCGGCACTCGGGACAAGTGGTTTTGCCCCGGTAGCGGGAGAGCATCACCCGATATTGTACCTTGAACGTCTGACTTTCGACGAAGCTGAAAAATGAATCTATCCCGTCAAAATACTTGTTGCCGGTCCAGAGTAAGTCCCGTTCTGCCGAAGTCAGGTCTTTGTACGGGCGATGAATGGGGAAGTCGAACCGAATGCCATTTTTGAGCAGCGGCTTCAGGAACTCCTCACTCATTTTCTCGCTGCGCCAGGGAGCAATGGCACCCTCAAAAACGGATAGGTTTTTGT
This sequence comes from uncultured Cytophagales bacterium, assembly GCA_963784335.1. Lineage (GTDB taxonomy): Bacteria > Bacteroidota > Bacteroidia > Cytophagales > Spirosomataceae > Spirosoma. The sequence continues at coordinate 40,568 of CAWARB010000022.1, forward strand.
CGGGGATGACCAGATCCGGGTCAATACCCAGTACTTTACCAAACCCATCGCACCGGCGGCAGGCCCCGTATGGATTATTGAAGGTGAACAGGTTGACACTGGGTTCTTCAAAAACGATTCCATCCAGTTCAAACCGGTCCGAAAATATTCGCGACTCTTTGCCTACAATATCAATTCGGCAGGAGCCTTCGCCTTCGCTAAAAGCAGTTTGTACGGAGTCAGAAAAACGGTACTGGTTGTCCTCATCCGGCTGACCGTTTTCGTCGTATAACACCGTACCCCGGTCAACAAGGATTTCCAGCGAATAGGGGTCGTCGGCATTACTGTCTGTTGTGTCAATCTGGGCACCGTTTTCCAGCACGTCTTCAATCTGAAGTACCTGCCGACCTGTTGGACCGCCACCGGCTACAATCCTTGTATACCCTTTCTGAAGTAATATATTCAATTCGTACGCCAGCGTCCGCCCTTCCCGAACAAGCAGGGGAGCCATAATCATTACCCGTTGCCCAGCCTCGAAATCATACATAAAGTTGACCACATCGGTAATGGTATCCTTACGCACTTCGTGACCCGAAACGGGAGAATAGGTGATTCCCACCCGGCCAAAAAGCAATTTCAGGTAGTCATATATTTCGGTAGAGGTACCAACCGTAGAGCGCGGATTGCGGGTCGATACTTTCTGCTCAATAGCAATGGCTGGTGATACGCCTTTGATGTATTCAACCTCGGGTTTTTCCATGCGCCCCAAAAACTGCCGGGCGTAACTACTAAGGCTTTCAACATACATACGCTGCCCTTCGGCAAACAGGGTATCGAATGCCAGCGATGACTTGCCGGAACCTGACAGGCCCGTAAGCACGACCAGCTTGTTCCGGGGGATGGCAACGTCAATTCCTTTTAGATTATGTACTTTAGCCCCTTTAATGATGATAAACTGCCTGGGGTCTAGATTGTCAACAGAAGGTATTACACCGGCATGGCCGTTTTCCGTGGTCTGAATCATTCGTTGGTAATGAGGGTAAACTCTATCTGGAATTTAACGGTTTATTCCGGGATATGGTTTCTCAGAAACGATAAGGTTTTAAGGCTGATTCCGTCATCGGGCACATGTACTTTACGGCTATGGTATTTGCAGAAGAAGATATTATTCGATTGAGTGCCGCTTTGGTGATTGGTGGTCTTATTGGGGCCGAACGTGAATACCACAGTAAGGCGGCTGGTTTACGCACCATGATTATGATTTGCGTAGGATCGGCCCTGTTTACGATGTTGTCTAACCGCATTGGCGGCTCTGGCGACCGGATTGCAGCCAACATTGTTAACGGTATCGGTTTTTTGGGGGCGGGCATTATCTTTCGGGAGGAGAGTCGGGTCAAAGGTCTGACAACGGCCGCAACGGTTTGGGTCGTATCTGCGTTAGGTATGTGTATAGGGGCTGGTCAATATGAAATTGCCATCATTGGTTTTGTATTCGTGCTGGGTTCTCTGTTATTGTTGGTTCGGTTTTCCAATCGAATTCAGCGGTTAAATCAAACCCGTGACTATAAGATTGTAACGGCCTTTCATAACAAGACCCTAAAAAGGTACGAAGAATTCTTTGACGAGTGCGGCTTGTCGCCAACCCGCAGCCGGCAGCAGCGAATTGGTACGGAAATTATTGGGCACTGGAGCGTTAACGGGTCAGAGAAAAACCACGAAAAATGCATAAAACGCCTGTTGAATGACCCCGAAGTAAAAGAATTTACGTTCTGAATTCGTTAAGGAGTATACGTTAATTTTCAGTTAAAGAGACTATGAATTATATTCGAAAGGTACTGTTTATCACGGCTTTATTGAGCAGTAGTCTGGCGTACGGCCAACTGACTGAAGATCCCGAAGACCGTCGGGACCAGGGCCGCGATCCACTAAAAACCCAAACCCCCGAAGGACGTCCGTTACCATTTAGCCAGCGGTTGCGTTTTGGCGGTGGAATCAATGGATTTCGTTTTGGCAATCCATTTAGCCTGGGTATTTCGCCGGTTATCGCCTATCAGGCTACTGAGCGGATGATTGTTGGTATTGGGGGGAGTTATACCTATACGCGGTACAAAGCGTACACTAACACAGGGGCCACGGTACCTTATCTGACTTACAATCAGTATGGTGGCAGGGGCTTTGTGATGTATGAGTTTATTCCATCCATACTGCCCAATCTGTTTCTGCATGGTGAACTGGAAAGTACCACTGTTCAGCAAACCGAAAACCAAACAGGATTCACAACACGTGCTGCGCTCACTTCTCCACTGGTCGGCGTGACGTACTCGCAGCCCATTTCGCGCCGGTTTGGGGTTAACCTGACTGCACTGTACAATCTCAACTACAGTGATAACAACCTGGCCCGTACCATTTACGGTAGTCCGTTTGTTCTCCGCTTATCGTTCTTTTAAGCCAGCTTGACTAAGGCTGGATACGTTGAAAAAGGGTCTGGATAGAACATAGTTGTTCTATCCAGACCCTTTCTGTTAGGCGTTCGTGAGAGAAGCCATACGTACAAATCCATTCTCTTTTCGGGAAACTCTACTTCTTTCCTTTTCGTTGTTGTTTAGAATAATCCAACGCTGCGTGACGACAGAAGAAAAGTCTACAACCCGGAAGTCCGGCCTTACTGATATTGACCTGACGGGACACAACCAAATTGAAGTACTGGGTGCCCGCGAACACAATCTTAAAAACATCGACGTTACCATTCCCCGCAATAAGCTGGTGGTGATAACAGGTATTAGCGGTAGCGGCAAATCGTCGCTGGCCTTTGATACGATTTACGCGGAAGGACAACGGCGTTACATGGAGAGTTTCTCCGCCTATGCCCGCTCGTTCATTGGCAATATGGAGCGTCCTGATGTGGACAAGATTAATGGCCTGAGCCCGGTGATCTCCATCGAGCAGAAAACGACGTCCAAAAACCCTCGCTCAACAGTAGGTACGACAACCGAGATATACGACTTTCTGCGACTACTTTACGCCCGTTCTGGCGAAGCCTTTTCCTACCTGACAGGCCGCAAAATGGAGCGTCAGTCGCAGGACCAGATTATCGATACCATTATGGAGCAGTATGCCGGGCAAAAGCTGACGCTGTTGGCTCCAATCATAAAAAGCCGAAAAGGGCATTACCGGGAACTGTTCGTGCAGATTGCCAAAACCGGGTATACTAAGGTCCGCGTGGATGGGGTGGTGCAGGATATCGTGCCCAAGATGCAGTTGGACCGCTACAAAATCCACGACATCGAAATTGTGATCGACCGGCTATTGCCAAAACCAGACGACCGGTATCGATTAAGCCAGTCAGTACAAACGGCGTTGAAGCAGGGAAAAGGAGCCATGCAAATGCTTGCTGATTTAGGGTCGAACGCGACTCCGACACTAATCTACTTTTCTCAAAACCTGATGGACCCCGAATCGGGGATTAGCTATGACGAGCCATCACCCAACTCATTTTCGTTCAATTCGCCTTATGGGGCCTGCCCCGTTTGCAATGGCCTGGGCGTTGTTGAGGAGATAACAGAGGAGTCGGTTATTCCGGATAAGTCTCTGAGTATAAGCCGGGGTGCCATTGCTCCCCTGGGTGAGTATCGGGAACTGTGGATTTTCAAGGAGATTGAGGCTATTTTGAAGAAGTACAAACTTAATCTCACCACACCCGTCGTTAAATTCCCGGCCGACTTGCTGTACGCACTCATGTACGGAACGGAAGAACCAACGGAGGGGGCATCTGCCAAAGTCGGCGGAAAAAGCGACTGCCGACACTTACAGTTTCAAGTTTGAAGGTATTGTTCACTTTCTGAAGCGACAACAGGAAAATAGCACGGACAAGATACAGGAATGGCTGAAAGACTTTATGGTCGTAAAAACCTGCCCTGAATGTGAAGGTGCCCGGCTTAAGAAGGAGTCTCTTTATTTTAAAATCGCCCAGAAGAACATATCTGAACTGGCCCGGATGGATATTTCGGAACTGGCCGATTGGTTTAACGAACTGGAGAATCGCCTGACGGACCGGCAAAACATAATTGCCAAAGAAATCCTGAAGGAAATCCGTAAACGTATCGGTTTCCTGATGGACATTGGCCTTGACTACCTCACCCTCGATCGTCCTTTGCGAACCTTATCGGGTGGCGAAGCCCAGCGGATTCGGCTAGCGACCCAAATTGGAACGCAACTGGTAGGAGTTCTGTACATCATGGATGAGCCGAGTATTGGACTGCACCAGCGCGATAACGTTAAGCTGATTGACTCGTTGAAGAACCTGCGCGATTTGGGCAATACGGTTCTGGTGGTTGAGCACGACAAAGACATGATGCTCGAATCGGACTTTATCCTGGACATTGGTCCCGGCGCAGGTCGGCATGGGGGGCAGTTGGTTGGCATTGGAACACCGGAAGAGTTCATTCGTAACGGTGGCACCACCGCCGATTACCTGAGCGGTCGGCGGGCAATAGAAGTACCTACAGAACGGCGTAAAGGCAACGGCAAATTCCTGGTCATAAAGAATGCTACGGGCAACAACCTGAAGAACGTAACACTGAAACTCCCGCTTGGCCGCATGGTTACCATTACGGGAGTATCCGGTAGTGGTAAATCATCGCTCATCCATGAAACCCTCTTTCCCGTGCTGAATCGACATTTTTATAAGTCGAAGCGAGAATCGTTACCGTTTAAAACGGTAGAGGGGCTTGAGTTTTTGGACAAGGTAATTGAGGTGGACCAGTCACCCATTGGCCGGACTCCTCGCTCGAACCCCGCGACGTATACGGGCATGTTTTCGGAAATAAGGGCACTCTTCTCCGAACTACCCGAAGCTAAAATAAGGGGCTATAAACCCGGTCGTTTCTCGTTCAATGTGAAGGGTGGCCGTTGTGAGGACTGCGAAGGCGCGGGCATGAAGAAGATAGAAATGGAGTTTCTGCCGGATGTCCATATCTTGTGCGAAACCTGCAAGGGTAAACGATTTAACCGGGAAACGCTGGAAGTTCGTTTCAAAGGGAAATCCATTGCCGATGTGCTGGATATGACCGTTGAGCAGGCACTGGATTTTTTCGCCAGTCAGCCAAAAATTCTGCGCAAGGTAACAACCCTTAACGACGTTGGTCTGGGGTATATCACCCTTGGTCAGCATGCTACAACCTTATCGGGTGGCGAAGCGCAGCGGGTGAAACTAGCCGAAGAACTGTCTAAAAAAGATACGGGAAAAACGTTGTACATCCTCGATGAGCCGACCACAGGACTACACTTTCAGGACATTGCGCACCTGCTCGACGTTTTGAATAAACTGACCAACAAAGGCAATACGGTACTTATCATTGAGCACAATCTCGATGTGATTAAGGTTTCTGACTACCTCATTGACTTGGGCCCCGAAGGTGGTAACAAAGGCGGTTACATCATTGCCGAAGGGACGCCGGAAAAAGTGGCTGGTGTAAAAGGAAGCTACACCGGAAAGTTTTTGAAGGCGGAGTTGGCGGGGTAACAATACATGAACGCCATGGGGCGTTGGTTTAGCCACAACCTGAATCATTACTACGTGCGTAATTCCTCTCTTTACATCTTTCTTGCCGTACTCGTTGTGCTTGACGCCTGGCTACTGGCACACCCAAATATCGTCGGTAAGGCGGGTATATTCTTGTTTGATTACGGTGCTATTGAGACCTTTCCGAAGGCACTGGGTACCGTTTCGCTGGTTGTGGTTGTAGCAGCGTTCGTAGCGTGGGGAATCCGGCAACTGAGCCAGCCATTGTTTATCGGCATCACCGTCGCCTTGCTAGCCGGGTCGGTTTACTATTTATTTCAAAGCTTTACTCAGTATAATACGGGTATATATAAACTAACTGGGGCGGGGTTTCGGGCTGGAGCCATCCTACTGCCAGGGTTAGTCGTGCTGGTGTTGGGGGAGAGCTTACTAAGGCGGTTACGTTAGGCATTCAACAGAGCGCAATTCACTGCGTACTAAAAAATAATTTTATGGCTTCTGCCTCTATTGTTAAACAAGTCGATATCCGAAACCGACGGGCCTCATTCGAATACGCATTTTTGGAGACCTACACGGCTGGTATTGTCTTAACCGGCACCGAAATTAAGTCTATTAGGCAGGGGAAAGTGAATTTGCAGGATGCGTACTGTCTCATTATCAACGATGAGTTATTCATCCGACAGATGAGTATTGCGGTGTATACGGAAGGAACCCATTACAACCACGAACCCCTGCGGGACCGAAAACTGCTGCTTACCAAACGGGAGATACGGAAGCTAAACGAAAAGCTGAAAGATCAGGGTCTTACCATTGTGCCAACCCGTTTATTTACCAATGAACGTGGATTTGCCAAAGTGGATATTGCGTTGGCTAAAGGGAAGAAGTTATACGACAAACGTGACAGTATTAAAGAGCGTGAAGTAGAGCGTGATATGCAGCGCGAGCGGTACTGATAAATTTCCCACAATTCTTGGCCTTATGTGGATAACTCTGTAACTTGCTACCGTACAGTGGCATCTAGACGTAACATGGGCAGGAAAGTATTAGTCTTAAATCAAGATTACAGTGCGCTCAGCATTTGCTCCGTTCCAAAAGCATTCCTGCTGGTTTATTTGAACAAAGCTGAACTCGTGGCCGAATCAGAGCAGTTTATGCTTCGGACTGTATCCGCCGAGTTCCCGATGCCGACGGTCATTCGGCTTCACCGCTACATCAACCTGCCGTACAAAGGGGTAATGCTTACCCGGCAGAATATCTTCAAACGGGACGGCTACCATTGCCAGTATTGCGGTACCGCCGATGACTTGACGCTCGATCATGTAATACCGAAGTCGAGGGGTGGAAAAACCAGCTGGGACAATTTGTCAACGGCCTGTAAAAGGTGTAATTCCAGGAAAGGAGACTTCACTCCTGAAGAAGCCAACATAAAACTGCGCCAGAAACCATTCAGACCTACGTTTCTGGTTTTTTTACGCGAATTTTCCGGTACTATTGAGCAAAGCTGGATGCCTTTTCTCGCAAAGAAGGAAAAAGCCTTCAATTGAACGGGTAAACCATACAAAGTCGGGGTGGCATACCAACTGGTATACCACCCCGACTTTTTGCCTGTTTTGACACCTTACCCCCTCAATTTCAACGGCTATTCTCAATTTCAGCGCTTTTATTGGATAGCAATTACTATCTTTGCAGTCCTTTTTCGAGGGGATCATTTTTTATAACTAAAAGTCAGCCTGCCATTGACCTACGGGCTGATGTACTGAGTGGGTCAGGAAACTTTTTTATGAGCAAAACGCAGCAACGCGAACTGCCGGCATTCGACTGGGATCGGGCAGACAACAAAGGATTTGGAACTGGTTATTCGGATGACGAGCGCAACCGGATGTTGGAACTGTACGACAATACATTGTCGGAGGTTAAGGAGAAAGAAGTGGTAATGGGTACCGTCGTTGGGATAACAGATCGGGAAGTACTGCTTAATATTGGCTTTAAGTCGGATGGCTTGGTGCCTGCTTCTGAATTTCGGGATATTCCGGATCTGAAGATGGGTGACGAAGTAGAAGTGTACGTAGAGAATCAGGAAGACCCCAATGGCCAGTTGGTTCTGTCGCGCAAAAAGGCGAAAGTAATCACCGCCTGGCAGAAAATTCAGAAGGCACTGGACGAAGACCTCGTTATTGATGGATTCGTAAAACGCCGGACGAAAGGTGGTCTGATCGTCGATATTTATAGTGTTGAAGCTTTCTTGCCCGGTTCACAGATCGATGTGAAGCCGATTCGGGATTTCGATATCTTCGTCGGTAAGAAAATGGAAGTAAAAGTGGTTAAGATCAATTATGCCAACGACAACGTCGTTGTATCGCATAAAGTCCTGATCGAGAAAGATCTTGAAGCACAGCGCGCTCAGATCCTGAATAACCTTGAGAAAGGTCAGGTACTGGAAGGCGTTATCAAGAACATGACCAACTTCGGTGTGTTCATCGACCTTGGTGGTGTGGATGGTCTGTTGCACATCACGGATATTTCGTGGGGTCGTATCAGTCACCCATCTGAAGTCCTCAATCTCGACCAGAAAGTCAATGTTGTTGTACTTGACTTCGACGAAGACAAAAAGCGGATTTCGCTGGGCATGAAGCAACTACAGGCGCACCCTTGGGATGCTTTGGCTGAAGAAATCCAGGTTGGTTCTAAAGTGAAGGGCAAAATCGTTAATGTAGCTGACTACGGCGCATTCCTCGAAATTCAGCCTGGCGTTGAAGGTCTTATTCACGTATCGGAAATGTCGTGGTCACAGCATCTGCGTAACCCACAGGAATTTCTGAAAGTGGGTGACGAGGTAGAAGCTCAGGTACTCACGCTTGACCGGAACGACCGCAAAATGTCGCTTGGTATCAAACAGCTTACCGAAGATCCATGGACTCGTCCGGAACTGCGGGCAAAGTATGCCGTTGGTACAAAGCACAAAGGCACTGTGCGTAACTTGACCAACTTCGGCTTGTTCCTTGAACTGGAAGAAGGAATTGACGGTCTGGTACACGTATCGGATCTTTCCTGGACGAAGAAGATCAAACATCCTTCTGACTTTATTAAAGTTAGTGAAGAACTGGAAGTTGTTGTTCTGGAACTGGATGTGGACAACCGTCGTCTGGCATTGGGTCACAAGCAGCTTGAAGAAAATCCATGGGACACCTTCGAAACCGTATTTGCAACGGGAACGATTCACCGGTGTACCATTCTGAGCAAGAACGATAAGATGGCAACCCTCGAGTTACCTTATGGTATCGAAGGTTTCTCGTCCCTGAAGAATCTGTCCAAAGAAGATGGCACATTCGCCGAAGTCGGTGAATCACTTGACTTCAGAGTGACTGAATTCTCGAAAGATGAGAAACGTATTATGCTATCGCATTCGAAAACGTGGCAAGAGCAAAATGAGCCAGTGAAGGAGCAAAAAGCTGCAAAAGCTGCAACCGCGAAGGTTACTCCTGCGGCTCCGGAGCGTGGTGCCACCCTAGGTGACATTGATGCACTAGCCGCATTGAAAGAGCAACTGGAAGGACGTAACTAATTGTTATATTCCTCCTTATCAAAAGCCCCTGACTTTCGAGTCCAGGGGCTTTTTTTGCTTATATCTTATCCCTGTATCAGATTAAGTCGTATGTTTGCACTCCCAAATGCATAGAAATTCATGTGTTATGGGTTAGATAAGGTTCCGTGGCCGAGTGGCTAGGCAGTGGTCTGCAAAACCTCGTACAGCGGTTCGAATCCGCTCGGAACCTCTCTTCAGCCAACGAAAATGCCATTTTACTGATACCCACACCTGGGGTCAGCGAAATGGCATTTTTTTGTGATGAAAACAGAGGCCGCTAAGTCATTCTGCCTGAAAGAAAAGCGTTGGATTAATCAATTAATTAGAAACAATATAAATAAAAAAGCCTGAAAAATAACTAAACCCCAACTTTTGCCTATACAGCAATCGTGTCGTACTTTTGGGGACTAATAAAAAGCAGTAGTGATTATGTTGATTCACTCAATTAATGTAGTTCGTAAAATGAGTTATGTATATAAGCTTTGTGGTATTGCCTTTCTATCCTTGGTGTTGCTGGTTTTCAGCCATCAGGTAAAAGCGCAGGACTCAACGGCTGGTGGCGCTCCGGCCGCTGCGGCTCCAGCCGGCGGTGGTGATGTTGAGAAAGGAAAGACTATCTTCACCAACAACTGCGCCCAGTGCCACGCGGTAAATGGAGAGAAAATAGTTGGACCAGGGCTAAAAGGGATTGAAGAGCGCGCCCCCAGCAGAGACTGGTTGTATAAGTGGATTCGGAATTCATCGGCTCTCGTTGCTACCGGTGACGCGTACGCAAACCAGGTATTTAATGCCAATGGCAAGGTGCAAATGCCTAACTTCCCGAGTTTGTCGGATGCCGACATTGATGGCATACTTGCTTATATTGACCAGGCTAACAACAAACCTGTTGCAGCAGCCACTGGGCCCACAACAGTTGGTGGTGGCACTACTACCACGGCCGCAGTAGCTTCCTCAGGCCCCTCGGAGTTATTTACTTTTGTGCTGGTCGCATTGCTGATTGTTATGCTTTTGGTACTGGGTGTTTTACTGGTCATTGTAACAATCCTGTCTAAAGCAGTATCTCCTGCTACTACAACGGAAAGTATCCAGACGTCGTCCTTTGGTCAGCGGCTCAAAACGGGGTTGTCCGACACGTTCAATAATCCAACACTTCGCTCAATTGTTATCGTCCTGTTTTTATTGGTGGCCACGAAAGAAACAATTGATGGTGCATATAGTATTGGTATTCAGAAGGGGTACGCACCAAAGCAACCAATTGCTTACTCGCATAAGTTACACGCCGGTCAGTATAAGATCGATTGTAACTATTGCCATACGGGCGTTCAGAAAGGTAAGAGTGCTACTATACCAGCGGCAAACATTTGCATGAACTGTCATGGCGTGATTAAAAAGGAGTCTCCAGAGATTCAAAAGATTTACGCAGCTATTGAGAATAATACCCCGATTGAATGGATACGGGTTCACAACCTGCCAGACCTGGCTTACTTCAACCATGCTCAACACGTAAACGTGGGTAATGTGCAATGCCAGACGTGCCACGGTGAAATTGAAAAAATGGAAGTTGTAGAGCAGCGGTCCTCATTAACAATGGGTTGGTGTATTGACTGTCACCGTCGTTCGGAAGTAAACACTAAAGACAACGCATACTACGACAAACTGGTGGCTCTCCACCGGAAGGAAAGCCGGGAGCCACTTAAAGTTGCCAATATTGGTGGTCTGGAGTGTTCGAAATGTCACTATTAATTTACTGAATAATAAGCAATGTATAATGGCGGTAAGTCGGTCATTGAACAGCACTTATCGTATACCATACATTTTATCTTAACCATTGCCGCATACAACACGCATGGAAAAAACATCTAAACGGTATTGGAAAGGGGTTGAGGAATTACGCAATGATGCGACGTTTGTGAAGAACGCCAACAGCGAATTTGCCAATCCTGACCTGAGTGAATCGTCGAACGAGCTGGATGGTTTGCTCGGGGGTTCAAACACTCAACGCCGGGACTTTCTGAAAGTAATGGGCTTTGGTATGGCAGCTGTTACACTGGCAGCCTGCGAAACACCAGTTCATAAGGCAATACCGTACATCAATAAGCCAGAGTTTACGTTTCCATCGATTTCTGATTATTACGCATCAACCTTTAGTGAGGGGGGCGATTACGCTGCGGTGCTGGTGGAAACCCGCGAAGGGAGACCAATTAAGATTGAGGGCAATCAGCAATCAAGCATATCGAAGGGGGGAACAACTGCCCGTGTTCAGGCATCCGTACTTTCCCTGTATGATATTGATAAACTAAGAGGCCCCAAGCGTGGTGATGCTGATATCAACTGGGAAACGGCTGATAAGGAGATCAGGAATCAGCTTAACTCGGTCGCTGGCAGAAATGGCCAAATCCGTATTATTACTTCGACAATTTTAAGTCCCACAACTAAAGCGGTTGTGGCCGATTTCGTTGCCAGGTACCCCACCACCCGGCACATAACATACGATGCCTATTCAGTTGCCGGCCTAATTCAGGCTAACCAAAGTTCTTTTGGTGTAGCAGGTATCCCCTCGTATGACTTCAGCAAAGCAGATACCATAGTAAGTGTTAACGCTGATTTTCTGGGTTCCTGGATTGCCCCTATCGAATTCATGAGTGCATACGCCAAAGGGCGTAAGATTGGTGCTGTCGGTGGTGGTAAGAAAACGATGTCCCGGCATTATCAATTTGAGACAGGTCTCTCAATGACCGGCTCCAATGCTGACTATCGTACTGCTATCAAGCCTTCTCAAGAGGGCTTGGTTGTTGCGGCACTCTATAATAAAGTAGCGGCCAAATTAGGTGGTACCAGCATCGGTACTTCGTCAGTCGAGGTTGCGAATCTGGACAAAGCTGCTTCTGACCTGGTTAATTCACGCGGTAAAGCATTGGTTGTGTCCGGCTCGAATGATCCGAACGTTCAAATCGTCGTTAACGCCTTGAACGGTTTGCTAGGTAGCTACGGAACAACCATTGACTTTAGTACGCCTGTTAATTACCGTCAGGGTAGTGACCAGCAGATGAATGCCTTCATCAATGAGGCAAAAGCAGGTCAGATCGGTGCTGTTCTATTTTTCGGTGCTAATCCAGTTTATGATCATCCCCGCGGTGCTGAGTTAGCCGAGGCTTTGCCTAAAATAGCCTTATCCGTTTCTTTTTCGGATCGGGCGGATGAAACAGCGTCGTTGGCCAAATACATCACCCCCGCTCCTCATTATCTGGAGTGCTGGAATGATGCTGAGCCAAAACAAGGCTATTACAGCCTTACCCAGCCAGCCATTACCAATATCTACAAAACGCGCCAGTTCCAGTCCAGCTTATTGACTTGGGCTGGTAAGCCAGCCGATTATCAGGTATACCTGAAGAACTACTGGGAGGCTAACTACTTCCCCGAAACAGAAGAGTTTAGTTCCTTCGAGAAGTTCTGGGTACAAAGTTTGAATGCTGGTGTATTTGAGCCCAACAAGGATCAGGCCTCCGGGGCTGGTACTCCGTTTGCGGGTAATGTAGCTGCTGCTGGTGCGGCCATTGCACAACGATATAAGCCAACTACGGGTATGGAGTTAGCTTTATACGAATCCGTAGGCATCGGTACAGGTGCAATGGCTAACAACCCATTGCTTCAGGAATTACCGGATCCGGTTTCGAAAGCTTGCTGGGATAATTACGCAGCCCTTTCGCAGAAGACAGCCCACGATATGGGGCTTGCTCAGAATGACATGGTTACGGTATCTGTAAATGGAAAGTCTATTGATCTGCCCGTGTTAGTTCAACCCGGTCAGGCAGATAACACTGTTTCAGTCGCTATTGGGTATGGTCGTGAGAAGGGGGGAAAGTCAGCCAACGGTGTTGGCAAAAATGCCTACCCGCTAGCCACTGTAACTAATGGATTTGTTATGTACACCGCTTTCAACGCAAAGGTTGAAAAAGCGAGTGGCTCCCACGTTATTGCCCAAACGCAAACACACGATACTGTAATGGGGCGTACGGCTGTATTGCAGGAGTCACGGCTGGCTTCGTACCAGAAGAATCCTAAAGCGGGTCGGCATGAACCAAAAGTGCAGACATCGAAAGGGGAAACCGACGCCACCAACATTTCGCTCTGGGATGGCTATGGCAAACCGAACCACTCCTGGGGTATGGTCATTGACCTTAACTCCTGCATTGGTTGCGGTACCTGTGTTGTTGCCTGTAATGCAGAAAACAACATTCAGGTAGTAGGTCGTCAGGAGGTAATCAATCGGCGCGAGATGCACTGGATGCGGATTGACCGCTATTACAGCAGTGATGCAGAGGCCGAGGATTTCTCTGCGCTTGAAGTAGCTTCGGCCAACCCGGAGGTTACCTTCCAGCCAATGCTTTGTCAGCATTGCAGTAACGCTCCCTGTGAGACAGTATGCCCTGTTTTAGCTACTACGCACAGTACGGAAGGGTTAAACCAGATGACATACAACCGTTGTGTTGGTACCCGGTATTGTGCTAACAACTGTCCTTACAAAGTTCGCCGATTCAACTGGTTCAAATACACTGATAACGACAACTTCGACTACCATTACAACAACGATTTGGGCAAGATGAGCATCAACCCTGATGTAACCGTCCGGTCGCGTGGGGTAATTGAAAAATGCTCATTTTGTGTTCAGCGAATTCAGGAAGGCAAACTGACAGCTAAGAAGGAGCGTCGTCGGTTGGATCCGGATGAAATACAAACGGCCTGTTCGCAGTCCTGTCCAACAAATGCTATCACCTTTGGGGACATGAACAATCCGGAGAGTACCATTTCTAAAGTGCTGATGGTAGAGCAACAGGGTCGCGCCTTCCATGTGCTGGAAGAAATCAATGTCAGACCACAGATATCGTACCTGACGAAGATTCGGAACAAAGACGAAGAACCTGTGAAGGAAGGTGCTAAAGAAGCTCACGCATAAATTAACCAGGATGTACGTACAGGAATTGTAATGAGTAAAACATTATTTTTCCACAGATCGTAAGTTTTAAATAATAACTATTGTAGATATATGTCGCATGTTACATCAGCCGTAAGACCTCCTCTCGTTACCGGTGGCAAGACTTATGCCGACGTCACGGAGGATATTAGCCGACAGGTTGAAGGCGCCCCCACCCGCGAGTGGACTATAGCTTTTACCATTGCGGTAGTTGTGCTCATCTACGGAACCGCCTGCGTTTTCTGGACGTGGTGGGAAGGATTGGGTGTTTGGGGATTGAATAAAACTGTTGGCTGGGCGTGGGACATCACAAACTTTGTTTGGTGGGTTGGTATTGGTCACGCCGGTACGCTCATTTCCGCTATCCTACTTTTGTTCCGTCAGAAGTGGCGGACCGCTGTTAACCGGGCTGCTGAGGCCATGACTATCTTTGCGGTATTGTGCGCTGCCAGCTTTATTTTGATGCACATGGGCCGGCCCTGGCTGGCTTACTGGGCGTTGCCGCTGCCGAACACATTTGGTTCGCTTTGGGTAAACTTCAAGTCTCCGCTCGTTTGGGACGTATTCGCCATCAGTACCTACTTTACGGTATCTCTGGTATTCTGGTACATGGGCCTTATCCCTGATTTGGCTACGATTAGAGACCGGGCCAGAAGCAAAGTATCACGTTATATCTACGGTGCTTTCGCTATGGGGTGGAACGGTTCAGCTAAGACGTGGGCACGTTATGAGTACATGAGCTTAATTCTGGCTGGTCTGTCGACCCCATTGGTACTGTCTGTACACACCATTGTGAGCATGGACTTTGCTACATCCGTTATTCCTGGCTGGCACACGACTATCTTCCCGCCATACTTCGTAGCAGGAGCCATTTTCTCTGGGTTTGCGATGGTGCAGAACCTGGTTCTGATCATTCGCGTCGTATTCAAGCTCGAAGACTATATTACGATTGAGCACATTGAGTCAATGAATAAAGTCATTACGCTGACTGGTTCAATTGTGGGTGTTGCTTACCTGACTGAGTTTTTCATCGCCTGGTACTCGGGAGTTGAATTTGAAAGTTACGCGTTTATCAACCGGGCAACTGGCCCATACTGGTGGGCTTACTGGACGATGATGACGTGCAACGTAATTACACCACAGCTTTTCTGGTCGCGGGCAATCCGCCGAAGTATCGTCTGGACATTTGTGTTGTCGGTTGTTGTGAACATCGGTATGTGGTTTGAGCGGTTCGTTATTATTGTAACCTCGCTACACCGGGATTATCTGCCATCAAGCTGGGCCATGTTTCACCCGACGCTATTTGACATCAGCGATTACATTTTTTCCTTTGGCTTTTTCTTCACGCTGTTCCTGCTGTTTTCCAAGTTTCTGCCTGTGATTAATATGGCCGAAGTAAAAACGGTGATAAAGTCGTCGTCAGAACGGTTACCAGTATCAGTTTCGGGGGTTGCTAAAGGGGAGCGCGTGGCTAATCCAACGTTCGACAAAGGCGTAGAATAAGAAGAACAAACGTTTTAGGTAAAAACTGAGATAGATAAAAAGTATGTCAGACGTACATAGTGGCGGTAAGTTTTTGGTTGGCATCTTCGATGACGATGATGTAGTACTACAAGCCGTTAGGGAAGTAAAAGATGCAGGCGTACGGATTCATGAAGTCTATTCACCATTCCCAATTCACGGTCTCGACGTTGCGCTTGGCCATCCCCGTAGTCGCCTGGGAATAGCTGCGTTCATGTTCGCTTTGTCAGGAACGTTCACTGCATTAGCGCTAACGTACTATACCGAGGGTTTCGACTGGCCGATGATTGTAGGGGGTAAAAACCCGTACTCGCCCATTATTTACGTGCCAATTATATTCGAGTTGACCGTCCTTTTCTGTGCGCTTGGCATGGTTGGCACATTCCTGATATCAAATGGTATGGGGCCAACAGTTAAGCCGCTTATGTACGATTTGCGAACGACCGATAACAAGTTTGCGATGGCTATTGACTTGAGCAAAAACAATATCGTTGAGGGCGATATCGAAAAGATACTGAAAGATTCAGGGGCCGCAGAAGTTAACGTTAAGCAGTTTTAACAGTAAGGATGGCAATGATTACTAAACATACAGGCATAACAGCACTGGCAGTGGTTGGATTGATGCTTGGGGGAACTTCTTGTAAGAAGGGTCATAATGACACGGGTCTTGAATTTGCCCCGCAGATGTATGACGCTATAGGATATGAGCCGTATCGCCAGGTTCGACCAAATTCAGTAAATCCGGCCGGCTTGAACATGCGCCTTCCTGCTAAAGGAACGGTTGCCCGTCCAAACTACCGCACAACATTTGGTGAAGGAGCGTTTGAAACGACCGACATGATGATGTATAATATTCCGGCGGATAGTATAGGCATTGCAGAGCGTGTTTTAACCAATCCTATACCAGATTCAGAAGTAGCACTGGCCGAAGGAAAGGTTTTGTACACCCGTTATTGCAGCCATTGTCATGGCGCTACCGGTAAGGGAGATGGCTTGGTTGCCAAGGAGTATAAAGGGGTTCCTAGTTACTCGGCGGATGCCTACAAGACAATGAACGATGGTCATATCTTTCATGTGATTACGCATGGGAAAGGACGTATGTGGCCTCATGGCTCACAAATTACACCGGATGATCGGTGGAGAATTGTGCAGTATGTACACAAATTACAACAAGAATAAATTTAGTTTTTAGTTGAAGGTCTTCGATAGATATGTATCGACCCCAAACTGATAACCACTAACTGAAAACTGTTAAGAATGGCATCGGCTCACGCAATAGCTTCCATAGACGAAGAATTTGAATTTACTGCAGAGACCAAGCGTCGGCTTTTAATTGGCATTGGCACTGGGGTTGCATTAGTAGCCATAGGAGCATTCCTGTTGGCATCAGGTGTTGGTTCTCACGAAACGGCATCAGTTGCTCATGAAGGTGGTGCCCAGGAAGCAGGTCATCACGCCTACAAATGGACAAATCGCTTGTGGGCAAATGTCTGGCTAAATAGCATCTACTTCACGGGAGCATCCGTTATTGGTATGTTCTTTATGTCGTACAACTACCTGGCACAGGCCGGTTGGTCTGTTGCGTTCAAACGTGTTTCTGAAGCGTTGCCTGCCTATCTTCCTATTATGGGTCTTGTTATGGTGGCAACATTCTTTATTGCAGGCCACGATTTATTTCACTGGACAAATCCAGGATTGTATGATAAAGCCAGCCCTGAGTATGATTCAATTATTGCTGGAAAGGCTGGATTTCTGAACACACCATTTTACCTGACACGTATAGTCCTGTACTTTGCTTTGTGGTACGGTCTGTGGAAAATGCTACGCAAATTCTCTTTGCAGGAGGATTTGCACGGTGGAACTGAGTACTACGAAAAGAGTGTGAAATTTGGTACTGCTTTTCTGTTAGTTTTTGGTGTGACTTCGTCTACGTCGGCATGGGACTTCATCATGTCCATCGATACGCACTGGTTCAGTACCATGTTTGGCTGGTATACACTGGCAAGCTGGCACGTTACGGGCCTGGCAATAATTACACTGACAGTGGTTACGCTCAAGGAACGGGGGTATATGCATTGGGTAAATGAAAGCCATTTGCATGATCTCGGTAAGTTCATGTTTGCCTTCACCATTTTCTGGACTTACGTATGGTTTGCGCAGTTTATGCTTATCTATTACGCCAACCTGCCAGAGGAAACTATTTACTACCGCGAACGCTTTAGTGGTTATGGAGGGATTTACATGATTCCATTTTGGGTAAATATATTCCTATGTTTCGTTGCTCCCTTTTTGATTCTGATGACCAGAGATGCAAAACGCACATATAGCATCCTGAAGCTAGCTGCCTGGTGTATCATAATTGGTCATTACTTTGATTTTTACGTCAATATAATGCCCGGTACGGTAGGTGAGCATGCAGGATTTGGGCCGATGGAGTTTGGGATGATATTGATTTTTGCCTGTGGTTTTATCTGGACAATTTATTCCCAATTGGCGAAGGCTAACTTGGTTCCGAAAAACCACCCGATGCTGGAAGAAAGCCTGCATCATGATATTTAATAATAACTGCTAAAGACAATGGTTTATATAGTCGCACTGTTATCGATAATATTTCTGGGACTAGCTGCACTGGTAGTTTCCAGAATGGGTAAGGTAGTCCGAAAAGCGCGTGGCCCCGTTGAAGAGGGGCGCATTGGCATGAGTAATAAAATCAATGGAATGCTGTTTCTAGCATTCTTGGTTTTTGGCCTGATTGGAGCTGTATGGTCTTTTTTATACGCAAAGCAGTTTTTCTTGCCAGAAGCATCTTCACCACACGGTCGTCATACCGACTTTTTGTTCTGGCTGGGCATGAGCATCATTACAATTGCCTTTGTTGTAACAAATGCGTTGCTATTTGGCTTTGCCTGGCGTTACCAGTACAAGGAAGGTCATAAGGCTTCGTACTATCCAGAAAACCACAAGTTGGAATTAATCTGGACTGTCATCCCAGCCGTCATAATGGCCCTGCTAGTATTCACCGGTTGGAGGGCATGGCGCGATATTATGGCCGAAGCACCAGAAAATGCTCAAGTGTTTGAAATAGTTGGTAAGCAATTTAACTGGATTGTACGCTACCCAGGGGTTGACAACAACAAACTAGGTGCATTCAACTACAAATTGATCGACAATAGTAACGACACAGGTATTGACTACGCGGATGAAGCGTCGTTTGATGATTTCACTTCTACGTCCGAATTGCATATTCCTGCCAATACACCAATACTCTTAAAGATTCGTGCCCGCGATGTATTGCACAGTGTGTTTATACCGCACTTACGGGTTAAGATGGATGCTGTACCTGGAATGCCAACTCGTTTTCAGTTTACCGCCGATAAAACGACGGACGAAATGCGAAATATTACTGGCAACCCAAATTTTACGTACGAAATTGCTTGCACTGAAGTCTGTGGTCAGGGACACTTCTCAATGCGCATCCGGCTAATTGTGGAAGATGAAGCATCGTGGCTTGCCTGGTGCAAAGAGCAGAAGCCACTGCTAAGTTTAACACCTGAATTAGCTGCCCGAATTCCGGCAAACCTGAAAGCGAAGGCGGCTAAATACTTGCCTGCTGACGCGACAGCAGCCCCGGCTGACAGTTCTACCGCTTCTGCAATTAAAGGCGGAGAGACGATTGCGAATTCAACACTTCGTTAATTTTAACTACAATACAACAACAAAATACTATGTCGACTGTAACAACTAACTCGGCAACCGTGGTTCATGCAGTAGAGCACGATCACCATGAACCGCAAAGTTTTTGGCGTACATACATTTTTTCGGAAGATCATAAGACGATCGCCAAACAGTATTTGATTTCAGGTATTTTTTGGTCCATTATTGGTATTGGGATGTCGGTTGTTTTCCGTCTTCAGTTGGGTTTCCCAAACATGAAGATGGAGTTCCTGCGCCCAATTCTGGGTTCTTGGATCGATGGAACGGGTAAGCTAGACCCCGACTTCTATCTTGCTCTGGTAACAATGCACGGAACCATCATGGTATTCTTTGTATTGACTGCCGGTTTGAGTGGAACATTTTCAAACTTCCTGATTCCATTACAGATTGGAGCACGGGACATGGCTTCCGGATTTCTGAACATGCTTTCGTATTGGTTCTTTTTCTTGCCAGCGTTATCATGTTTTCGTCAATTTTTATCGAAACAGGTCCCGCAGCGGGAGGATGGGTAATATATCCGCCACTAAGTGCATTACCGCAGGCACACAAAGGTTCAGAATTGGGTATGACCTTATGGTTAATTAGCATGGCGCTCTTTATTGTGTCGCAACTGTTGGGAGGTATTAACTACATTACAACGGTAATTAACTTGCGTACACGCGGTATGTCGTTCAGTAAAATGCCACTTACGATCTGGGCGTTTTTACTAACGGCAATACTGGGGCTGATTTCATTTCCAGTATTACTATCAGCAGCATTGCTACTGATTTTTGACCGTAGTTTCGGGACGAGTTTTTACTTATCAGAGATTTACATCAAGGGGGAGGCATTGCCTAATGTGGGAGGTAGTCCAATCTTGTTTCAGCACTTGTTCTGGTTCCTGGGCCACCCCGAAGTATATATTGTGTTGTTGCCTGCTCTGGGTATGACTTCCGAAATTATTGCAACTAATTCACGAAAGCCAATCTTTGGCTATCGGGCGATGATTGCATCAATGATTGGGATTGCTTTCCTGGCGTTTATCGTATGGGCTCACCACATGTTTGTGACGGGAATGAATCCATTCCTTGGTTCGATATTTATGTTCCTGACGCTGATCATTGCTGTTCCATCGGCGGTGAAAGCATTCAACTATATCACAACACTTTGGCGGGGTAATATTCGGTTTACACCGGCAATGCTATTCTCTATTGGCTTAGTATCATTCTTTATTTCAGGCGGTTTGACCGGGATTATCCTGGGTAACTCAGCGCTGGATATTCAGTTGCACGACACATACTTTGTGGTAGCTCACTTCCACCTGGTAATGGGAGCCGCTTCTGCTTTCGGTTTGTTAGCAGGCGTGTACCATTGGTTCCCCAAAATGTTCGGTAAGCTGATGGATGAGAAGCTGGGTTATATTCACTTTTGGCTGACGTTCATTGGTATATATCTTAGTGTTTTTCCCGATGCACTACATTGGTATAGCGGGCTTTCCCCGCAGATACTATGCATTTACGAGTTATGACTTCACGAAGAATATCTTCGCTGACATGAATAGCTTCATTAGTCTTGCGGCCATTTTTACCTTCACGGCTCAGTGGGTGTTCATCTATAACTTTGTGAATAGCCTTATCAGAGGTAAGAAATCCCCACAGAATCCGTGGAAATCAAATACGCTTGAGTGGACTACTCCTATAAATCCTGGGCACGGTAACTGGCCTGGTGAAATTCCTGCTGTTTATCGTTGGCCTTATGATTACAGCAAGCCGGGAGCAAAGGATGATTTTATTCCTCAAAACGTACCGTACTCTCAAACCCCAGAATCTAATTTGCCCCATGAGAATGAGCTGATTGGTCTGGAAAAAGAAATAGAGGCCCAAAATTTGAATGATCAATTCAGCCAGCCTCATTGATAAACGGGAACAGCGGTTCCAGAACTTGTTACTCCTAACGATAATTTTAGTCTATCTGCTGATATTAGCAGGTGGCATTGTTAGGGCTACAGGTTCTGGAATGGGCTGCCCAGATTGGCCTAAGTGTTTCGGTCGTTGGATTCCTCCAACGCAATTCTCTCAATTACCTTCCAATTACCAGGAAATTTACGGAGCAAAACTCAAAGGCGAAGTTGAATTCAACGCTGTAAAAACCTGGATAGAGTACGCCAATCGGTTGTTGGGTGTACTGGTCGGTTTTTTTGTTTTTGGGACTTTACTTGCATCCTTAACCTACTGGAAAAACAAAAAAACAGTCGTTTGGGGCAGTTTGGCTGCGTTCGTCCTAGTCGGTGCGAATGGGTGGCTTGGCTCGCGTGTGGTGGCTACAGAGCTGGCTCAATACTTAATAACGGCCCACTTACTATTAGCCGTTTTAGTTGTATTCGCACTCCTTTTTGCGTTGGTACGATCAAGAGGGGATTTTTTAATCGTAAAAGGTCAAAACCGTAAGCCAAACAAAGTACGCTGGTTACTAATCGGGGCTATTAGTCTTACCCTCATACAGTTGCTGTTAGGCACGCAGGTAAGAGCAGCACTTGATGCTGCAATAAAACAAGTTGGTTACAGCCAACGTGAAGACTGGATCAGCCAGTTAGGGCTGGAATTTTACATCCATCGTTCCTTCTCCCTGGTAATTTTGGCGGTCAACTTTGCCCTGCTTTATCAGCTTCGAAAAATTGATACAGCAGGTTGGTTTAAGTGGGTACCAAATGCATTGGCAGTGCTTATCCTACTCGAAATACTAACCGGTGTGGTGATGGCTTATTTCGGTGTACCAGCCTTTCTACAACCCATTCACTTACTACTGTCAATCGTGGTTGTACGGATTACAATTTTTGGCCGTATTGCTGTTTAATGAATCCAGAGTGGATTTTGACCGAGTGCCGGACAAATCCCGGTTAATAGAAATATAGCATGCAGAACTCGATAGCATTAACTGATATAAGTGACAAAATCAGGGCATACATCGAACTGATAAAATTGAAGTTGACACTTGCCGTTGTATTCTCCGGGGTATTTGGCTACTGTTTAGCCGTTGATCAGGTCAGCTGGTGGAAAATAGTTGTGCTGGTCATTGCTTCAATCAGTATCACAGGAGCGGCCAACATCATCAATCAAATTATTGAAAAGGACTCGGATAAGGTAATGAAACGGACAGCCGTTCGGCCATTGCCCACTGGCAGGCTCTCAGTTAAAGAGGCTACCGTATTTGCGTTTTTACTTTTTGGAATTGCTTGCTATTTGTTCGTGGACGTGTTCAACATCAGGGCTGCTGCTTTGGCTGTATTATCCCTGTTATTATACGGGTTTGTCTACACTCCTTTGAAGCGTAAGGGACAGATTGCCGTATTTGTAGGTGCTTTGCCAGGCGCCTTCCCACCTATGATTGGCTGGGTAGCCGCTACGGGCCACTTTGGCTGGGAGCCTGGAATTCTATTTGCCATTCAGTTTTTTTGGCAATTTCCTCACTTTTGGGCAATAGGCTGGCTGGCGTTTGACGAGTACAAGAAAGCAGGTATTCAAATGATGCCAGGGGAAGGAAAAACAACTGAAACCGCTTTCAGAATAATGATTTACACGCTGTTCCTCATTCCAGTAGGCTGGTTGCCATACTTATTAGGGATGACTGGTATAAATTCAGCTTTGGTTGCTATGGTTGGCGGAATCTTGTTTCTGGCCCAAACGTTTCACTTAATGAGAACCTGTACCGACAAGGCAGCTCTGCAAATGATGTTTGGATCGTTGTTATACCTGCCTCTGGTACAGATTGTTTATCTTTTTGATAAAGTCTAACAACAGAATCATGAGCGAATTAATTAGTGAGATGCCAGTAGTAGAAGAGCCGCAGGAGACGCTCTCGATGAACCCACGGAAGTTTATTCTTTGGTTATTCATCGTCAGCATTATCATGCTATTTGCTGCAATGACCAGTGCCTATTTGGTACGGAGGGCAGAAGGAAACTGGTTGGAGTATGATATTCCGCTAGTTTTTTCTTACAGCTCGGTTGTACTGGTATTAAGTAGTATTACCATGCATTGGGCTTACATAGCGGCAAAAAAAGATAAGTTTGGTACACTGAAAACAGCGATAACTATTACTTTTGTGCTCGGAGTGATTTTCCTGTACATGCAGTTTCAGGGCTGGGTAGAACTGGTCGACCAAAATGTATTTTTTGTCGGAAACCCAGCCGGTTCATTTATGTATATTTTTACCGGGTTGCATGGCTTTCACCTAATATCGGGTCTGGTGGTGTTACTGGTAGCACTAATCGCTTGTTTCAGGTTACGAATACATGCAAAAAGCTTGAATCAAATTGAGATAGCAGTCGCATATTGGCATTTTTTAGACATTTTGTGGTTGTATTTGTTTTTCTTTTTAGTCTATTTTCATTGATAATTTCTTAGACGCATGGCGGCTACTGTAACCCAAGATACCCTAACTACTGGGTCGGACCAAGCGTTCGACAAAAAAACCTGGATGGGCGGTGTCGAACCCATGAAAGTGAGCTACGGCAAGCTTATGATGTGGTTCTTCCTTATTTCCGACACATTTACGTTCTCGGCCCTGTTGGTTACGTACGGATTGATTCGGTACAGCTATCCCTCCTGGGATCCTGCTATTTTTGGCGAGGTATTCAAGTTTTCTAACTTGTACTGGCCAACGCCTGAGATGGTTTATGCCTCTCTCCCGTTTTTACACGGGGTAAATGCTCCGCTCATTTTTGTGGGCATAATGACCTTTATCCTTATTTTCAGCAGCGTTACTATGGTATTGGCTGTTGAGGCAGGACACCGGATGGATCAGGCTGACGTGGAGAAATACATGCTGTGGACAATTTTGGGCGGGCTGGCCTTCCTTGGTAGTCAGGCTTGGGAGTGGTCGCACTTTATTCATGGTACAGAAACAGGGACAACGATAACGGAGATTATTAACGGGCAGGATGTACAACGTACTATTTTCGGGGCTAATCTCGTAGAAAACCAGTATGGCCCACCTGCATTTGCCGATTTGTTTTTCTTCATTACCGGTTTTCACGGAACGCACGTACTGAGTGGCGTTATTCTGAATATCCTGATTTTCTATCGGTCGGCAACGGGTTTGTACCAAAAACGGGGTCATTATGAAATGGTTGAGAAAGTAGGCCTTTACTGGCACTTTGTTGACCTCGTTTGGGTATTTGTATTCACGTTCTTTTATCTGGTTTAATAAATCCTATACTGATGAGTGATCACACACACGGAACCCACGAAGTTGGCGAGATTCCACCCGCTAATACAGGAGCTATCTGGCGCACATTCTGGATTTTGCTAGGCATCACCGTAGTTGAGTTTACGCTTGCTTACGTGATGAAAGCTGGTGGCCTGAGAACCTCGTTCTTCGTTATCATGACGTTGGTGAAAGCCTTCTACATCGTTGCTGAATTTATGCACCTTAAGCATGAAGTGAAAAGCTTGATTTGGGCAATAGTGGTACCAATAGCGTTTATAATATGGTTGCTGACTGCCCTCTTAATGGAAGGCGGATCGATTTTTCAGTTAAGGTAAATTATGAAGGTTTTTAGGAAAGCCGGAATCCTGCTCGCTACGCTGCTGGTTCCGGCTTTGCTGTATCTTTTTCTACGGTATGGCACGCAAAATCATTATGTATTGTCCCGCTATTTGCCCAAAATAGACTCAACCAGAGGTGAACCCCTGATGGGGAAGGTTCGCTTACCCGATGGTAGCGTGATAACCGATACGATTTACAATCATATTCCTCCTTTCCGACTCATCGATCAGGATGGGGACACGGTAAACCAATCGATTGTAAAGGGTAAGATTTATGTAGCCGATTTCTTCTTTACCCGCTGTACTACCATTTGCCCACGCATTTCGTCGCAGCTCACCAGAGTACAGGATATATTTATAAGCAATCCTGATATCGTTTTTCTATCACACACAGTTGATCCCGTTCACGACCGCCCTGAACAATTAAAGGCATACGCCCGGAAGTATGATGCTATACCCGGCAAGTGGTATTTTTTGACGGGCAGTAAGGCGCAAATTTATGATTTGGCTATGAAAGGCTATTATTTGCCAACGGTTGATGCGGGCTTAAAGGAAGGTAATCCTGACGAAACTTTTATCCACAGCGAGAAGTTGGTATTAGTAGATAAGGAAGGTATTGTGCGCGGATTTTACGATGGCACAGACAAAGAAGATGTCGATAAATTGGTGCTCGAGATTCGGGTTTTACTTGACATCTACAACAAAGAATGAGCAACAGGTATGGAAGCATTGCAGCCAATTAAGGAGCAGAAAGCGAACCAGATTATAAACGTTCTGTCCATCGTGATTCCTATTGCGGTGGCAGTTTTATTGGGCATTCGTCAGAAAGTTGATCTGGGCAGCTGGACAACTTACTTGCCGCACATCAATGGCGTTCTCAATTCCATTACATCCATTCTATTGTTGACTGGATTGTACTTCATTAGGCAAAAGAACATAGCAGCCCATAAACGTACCATGCTGATGGCATTTACGCTTGGGTCTCTTTTTCTGGTTAGTTACGTGCTATATCACCTGACTAACGAGTCAACTGCCTTTGGCGGGCAGGGCTGGATCCGCCCCGTGTACTATTTTTTACTGGTGTCACATATTGTGTTATCGGTTGTTGTTGTGTGGTTCGTATTAAGAGCTGTATACTTTGCTATAAGTGGTCAGATTTCCAGGCATAAGCAAACAGTGAAGTATGCTTTTCCAATCTGGCTTTATGTAAGTATTACAGGTGTGATCG
The DNA here is from genome assembly GCA_963784335.1 of uncultured Cytophagales bacterium. Classification (GTDB taxonomy): domain Bacteria; phylum Bacteroidota; class Bacteroidia; order Cytophagales; family Spirosomataceae; genus Spirosoma. The sequence continues at coordinate 66,611 of CAWARB010000022.1, forward strand.
TGTATTTGCTGATCAAGCCTTATTACATTCATTAACCTGATTCAAAAGATGAGAAGTTGGAAAGTGTGGTTGTTAATAGGTATGCTACTGGTTATCACTCCGGACCTAATGGCTCAGTGTGCTATGTGCCGGGGATCGGTGGAGAGTACAATAAGCAATGGGCGAAGCGGAGTTGCGTCGAATCTTAATCTAGGTATCTTATATTTATTCGTGGCTCCTTACCTAATTGTTGCCACCATTGGCTACCTATGGTATCGTAATAGTAAACTGGAGCATGGAAGACGTCTCGCAATTGCAGGCCGTGTCAAACGGGCTATGTCCTAGATGTAGAAAAGGGAAAATATTTAAAAGCCCCTTCTATTCTCTGAGGAAATTTGATGACATGTATGAACTATGTCCGCACTGCGGATTGCGTTACGAAGTCGAACCAGGTTACTTTGTTGGGGCTATGTATGTAAGCTATGCCGTTTCTGGAGGAGTTGCGCTGGTATTGGGCTTTCTGCTTTTCTATCTGGGAAAAGATCCCCAAGGCTGGGTGTATGCCGCCGTTATTGCTCCCGCAATGATACTGATAGCACCCATTAACTTTCGAATATCACGCGTTGTCTGGTTGCATTATGTGGCAGGTATCGATTACGTAAAAGGGCTTTAAGAGCCCTTTTTTTATGAGAATATTTTTTTTGTTCATGCAACTGTCCCCCGGTTGATTTGCATCTTACCAATGAAAATAGACAGTTATGCTTCGACTTATCCCTTTCTTTTCGACTGAGGCCCAGTTGATAGTTGCCTTGAAACGGGGAGAAGGTCGTGCGCACAAGGTTCTTTATGAACGATTTTCGGGCAAGATGTTAGCCGTTTGTGTCCGTTACTGTGCCAATAGGGATGACGCAGAAGAGGTCATGATTGATGGCTTTATGCGCGTTTTCGAGAAGATTCAACAATTTCGGGAAGATGGCAGTTTTGAGGGCTGGATACGGCGCATTATGGTTACAGAGTCGCTAATGTTTCTGCGAAAGAATAAACAATGGCGGCAGGAAATACCCATTGATGAAATCCAGGTAGAGCCGGATTACGGTTGGGTGGATACATCGTTAAATGAGAACGACCTGTTGCGGGTTATTAATCAGCTGCCCGATGGATACCGAACCGTATTTAACCTCTACGCAATTGAAGGGTATAATCACGGTGAAATTGCCAATATGCTAGGGATTTCGGAGGGAACATCAAAGTCCCAATTGAGCCGCGCAAGATTGTTGTTGCAGGCTAACTTGAAGAAATTAGAACAGGAGCCCTCCTTACAACGGCGGGCCAGTTAACCACATACGATGAAGAAACAGGAAGAAAGTTCGCAGATTGATGAGTTGTTTGCCCGCAAACTGGGCAACGCTTCACTATCGCCTAGTCCTGACGGCTTTGAGCGCTTGCAGGCACGAATGAATAAGGCACAACCGGAAGCGCGGGCTGTAATCTGGCATAATGCAGTCGTGCAACGGTATGTGGCGATAGCTGCCTGCTTACTGTTGGTTTGCCTGTTTGGCTGGCTGTACTGGCAGTCCGCTGATTCGGAGTCGATACAAAGGGGGGAGCAGGTAGCGAACAGCATCAGCAAACAAAAAAATACAGCAGTGCCCCAGAGTGGTAATCCCCTACATAAAACCACGATGGATAATAGGATCGATAAACAGCCTGTTCAGGCAGCGATGGAAAATCAGTTAGCTGCCGTTAATAAGCCTGTAAAGATTACGCAGAAGAATAACCCGTCAAAATACACTCTGGGTCAAAAAAGTGGTATACTGTCGGCTGCTGAAAATGAGCAGTCTGTGACAAATCAACTAGTACAAAACGATGATAAGGCAAACGTGATCGACGCAACACTACCGGCTGGGAATACAACTAACTCAGCCGATGCGAACGCGGAGCGAGTTGCTGGGAATGCGATAAAACCCGCTGCTCTGACCGAACGTGTATTGACGGTTACAATCGAAGAACCCACATTACTGAAAGCTGCCAGACAGACACCTAAAAAAGAATCTCCTGCAATGGCCGCGTCGGCGGAAAAAGCCGATAATGAAACAAAAGGCAGCCTGTGGCAGCAGGTCAAGCGAATCAAACAGGGCGAAGTGTTTGCCCGACGCGATAACCCCGTTAATGAAGACCAGGGGCTATTGGGCCGTGCTTACAGCGGGCTGAAACAGAGTTTTGAAAAAGATAAATCCGAAAAATGATGAACAGGCTGTTTACCACCATAGTCGGGACCGCTGCACTGCTGTTGACAATTGTCACTACAGAAGCCAGGGCAGCACCCGTAAGCCCGACAGATTCATTGGTGATTCGATTTGCCAATCGTACCCGACTGGTCATCTATGCCCCCGATAAAGCCGGTATACAGGCATTGTCGAACTACGATTTAAATAAAATCGTCCGGGAAATGGGCATGAAACTCGATTCTGTTCCGGGTGGTCAAACGGCCATTTCGCAGGATGGCGAACGTTTTCTGAAAGATACCGTGCTTGTGGTGACAAAGAGGAAAGATGGATTTACAATCGTCATCAATAGCAAAGGGGACACTGTTAAAACAAAACCAGCCGCGCAGGATAGCAGTAATCGGGCTTACGTACAGGAAAAACGCCGGAAACGGGATAAGAACAGTTTTGAATACGGGATAAGCATAGGGCTCAATAACCTTATTCAACAATCGGCCAATCCTGCCTATCCGGAAGGTAGTTATGATCTACGCCCCCTTGGTTCCCGCTACATTGCTTTATCGGTGGGGGCTATGCCGACGATAATTCGGGGTAAATATGCATCCCTGAAGCTTTATTATGGTGTTGAAGTAGCCTGGAACAATTTTATGCTGGAGGGAAACAATGTGGTTGAAAAAGGAGCTGCTGCCGTTGCTTTTCCCGACGCAGGCCGGGATTTGCAAAAAAGTAAACTGACTGTATGTACAATTGGAATCCCGGTGGTTCCACGCGTTACGTTCTACAACAACGATGGTCGGAAAGTAAGCCACATCGGAATAGGAGGCTACGCCAATTACCGGCTTGACAGCTATCGGAAGCTAAAAGAAGCCGATGGCAGCAAAGACCGGCGGCATGCGGATTATTATCTCAATGATTTCCGGTATGGTGTTGTAGCGCACATTGGGCTTCAAAGCCTGAATTTTTTCGTGAAATACGACCTGAATCCCCTTTTTCAACCCGACAAAGGGCCGGATGTTCGCACGATCACGTTTGGAATTGGCTTTTAATAGATGTCATATACAACCGTTTCCATCATAGGGTTAGGGTGGCTTGGGCTTCCCCTGGCAAAACAGCTACAGCGTGTAGGCTTGACTGTGAAAGGTAGTACAACTACCTCTAATAAGGTTATTGATCTGAATCGGGTAGGTATCGAAGCTTATCAGCTACAATTGAATCCTGCACCAGAGGGTAGTTTAAAAGACTTGCTGGATACCGATACACTTATCATAAACATACCTCCCAAAGCGGGGAAATTTGGCGAAGATTTCCACCCGCAACAAATTCGACATCTGACGGAGGCTATTGACGTATCGGATGTGAAGCATATTATCTATGTTAGTTCCACGTCAGTTTATCCAGAGTGGAATCGCATCGTCGTAGAAAGTGATGTAATAACACCCGAGCAATCAACTGCACCTGCGTTGGTACAGGCTGAACAACTTGTATTGGCACTGGCACCAAAAAAAGCCGTTACTGTGCTGCGTTGTGGTGGATTGATGGGGTATGATCGGATTCCTGGTAAATACATTGCGGGTAAAACAGTGAATAGTGGCGATGTACCCGTTAATTACCTGCATCAGGACGATGCCGTGATGATTTTGCTCGCATTGACTCAGCAACGCCTTGAAGGGGTATTCAATGCCGTAGCCCCGGAGCATCCACCCCGTAAGGATATCTACCTGAAAAGCTGTGCGGATTTTGGTTACGAACGGCCAACGTTTGAGCGGATGGAACAACCCATTCCGTACAAAGTTGTTAGTGTAGAAAAGCTGCTCCAAGCCATACAATACACATTTAGCTATCCGGACCCGTTACAGTTCTTCTACCAATTAGGAATGAAGTAGATGACGCATACGTGTTGTGAAGAATCCACCCGACGAGCTACTTGACGACGCAGCCGCCCGATTAATAGCCGCTAGGAACATAAAGTGCCCTTGCCCATGCCACACTCGGAAGCGTTCGCTTAGGTGCGTATCATAGTTGGGAAGGTAAGCCAGTAGTTGATCCAGATCAAATCGGTCAGCGGCCGTTCCAACCCCGGCACGCTGCCCGTCAATGGCATTACAGGCCTGTTCAAAGTGGTTCGGTTGTGGTATCATAAGGGCAGGCTTACCCAGATAAGCCGCTTCACAAACCGACTCAAACCCAGCCGTTGTAACAATAGCTTTACACCGCGCCATAAACTCCAGGAAACGCTGGCCATCGATAGCGTGAAAACTCAGGGTATCATCAACAGGCTGATCCGGTACACTCACCCCCGAATGAAAGCCTTCCATCCGAATCTCCGGGTGTTGCTCGTGGGCCTTAAGCAATTCTGTTTTCAGGCCAGGCTGCGTAACGTAAGCCAGTACCAAATCTCCTGCCATCGGTTTTAATTCAGTGACTTCTCTCCGTAGTAAGGGTGGTACAATACGAACACGTTGTTTAAGTGCATCGGGTTGTTTATCAAACGATAAGGCCAAAAGTTCATGTGCACCAAAACAGGTTAACAACGTGTTGAACTTGAAAGCCTGCCGATAAAACCATTGTCCTTTGGGCCGCTGAAAATAGGGGTGAAAGGCCATGTATTGGTGGGCGATGCATAGCATAGGTACCGATGGGCGGAGTAGGGCATACGTCATTCCTCCCAGCATTTCATAGAAATTGACTACCACATCGGGTCGGTGTCTGTCAATAATGGCCCGTACCTGCTTCAGACTTCTCCAAAAGGGACGGATAGTCCGAATTGCCCGTAGGGTTGTTTTAGTGGGTTCCAGTGCGTTGGTTCCTGCGTTGTACACTAAACCGGGACTGAAAATGGGAATAACCGGAGCCATGAACTTTTCGCTGAAAAAAGCAGGAACGTTGCGTTCAGTCGTCACCCCAACAATAGCACCCGTAACCTCATGGCCTGCCGTTTGTAGCATTTGGGACAGCGACAGCGCTTGGGTTAAATGCCCCCGACCTTCACCTTGTACCAGAAACAGAATACGCATAACAAGAAGCATTTTGTGAGCCTGAACCGGGACTGCATTATCCGTAAATTGGTCAATTGTATCAGTTAGTTTTTTCGTAATACTAAACACGCTACCCGTTAAGTCTGGCGTGCAGTAAAGCAGGCTCCAGTCATCTTAATCCCCACAGATAGAAAATTCTTGCCTAACTTCAGGGCATTATCTGATCACAGAAATCATCGTGACTGCCCTGCAGATAAATAACTTTCGTGTCATGACGAACGATTTGCTTTAAAACTGTTTTAAAAAAGGCAGTAGCTTCTTCTTCCAGGTGCCGTATTGCTTCAATTGCCAGCCATCCACTATGTCGCCATTAAGAATAGGGTTCTGACACGATTCGTAGCGCAAAAATTCAGCAGATTCTTTCGCTCCGGTAGTACCGATGTGTGTGGCAGACAGGACAATCGTTCGGAATTGCGTGTCTGATTGCATAGGCAAAAATACAGGCTGATTGTAACGTAAGATTTACTCAAGTGTTACCATATTGACAAGGTTATAGCGCCAGGGAAGCACTTATTCATGTTGATTTAATAAACCACGATAAATGGAAAATCCAGTGCTCATTTTCGGGGCAGGAAATTTAGGCCTAACGGTTTTGGACCTGTTCCAACGTAACAGCGTTGTTGTTTACGGCCTGTTGGATGATAACAAAGAATTACACGGCCAGGAGTTTGGCGATGTATCGGTGATGGGCGAAACGGATGATGATGGCTTTTTGAAGCTGATCGGACAAAAATGCGAAGCATTTGTTGCCATTGGGGATACCCGTGTCCGTAAACGTCTGGTTAAACTATTGAATGAACGGCGTAAAGTACAACCGGTAAATGCAATCCATGATACGGCAACCGTTTCGGCACTAGCCGCTATCGGGCATGGTAATTTAGTAGCCGCCCGGGCCGTTGTTAATCCTTTTGCTGAAGTAGGACAGCATTGCATTATTCAGGCCGGAGCCATTATTGAAAGCCGGGCAAAAGTGGGCGACTACGTAATGGTAGGAACCGGGAGTATAGTCAATAGTAATGCCGTAGTAGAAGAAGGGGCTTTTATTGGCACGGGCGTCACTATCATAGCCGGTGTTAAAATCGGCAAAAATGCACGCATTGGAGCAGGGTCCGTAGTGGTAGAAGACGTAGCTACCGGGACTACCGTTTTTGGCAACCCGGCAAAGAAAATGTAGTGAGCAGAGCGCTGTAAACTCCTGTTACGCAGGAGTCGCAAAGGGATTTACTCGATATAAAGTACTTCGTTCGCCAGAAAATCCTGATAGGTAGTTTCAAGGCCCTGGCGCAATTCTGTACTGTGTTTCCAGCCCATTTCGTGCAGTCGGGACACGTCCATGAGTTTGCGTGGAGTCCCATCTGGTTTGTCGGTATTCCAGCGTAGTTCACCTTCGAAACCTACAATGTCCTTTATCAGCTCGGCAGCCTCACGAATGGTCACGTCTTCGCCCGTTCCAATGTTAACGAAAAGCTCATCATTGTAATTTTCCATCAGGAAAAAACACGCATCAGCCAGGTCATCAGCGTGCAGAAATTCGCGCATGGGTGAACCGGTACCCCAAACCTCAACGGTTGGCTCACCATTTACCTTCGCTTCGTGGAACTTCCTGATGAGAGCGGGTAACACGTGAGACCCCTGCAGGTTGTAATTGTCGTTCGGGCCGTACAGGTTGGTGGGCATGGCCGAAATAAAGTTACAGCCGTATTGACTCCGGTAAGCGTCGCACAGTTTGATTCCCGTAATTTTAGCGATGGCGTACGGCTCGTTGGTTGACTCAAGATAACCACTCAGCAGATACTCTTCTTTGAGTGGCTGGGGGGCTAGCTTGGGATAAATACAGGAGGAGCCAAGGAACAACAGTTTCTTAACGCCCGTTTTGTACGCACTATGAATAATATTTGACTCAATCATCAGGTTATCGTACAGAAATTCGGCACGATAGGTGTTATTAGCTAAGATGCCGCCAACTTTAGCCGCGGCCAGAAAAACATAGTCGGGATTTTCCTGGTCGAAGAAATCAGCTACTGCTGCCTGATTTCGCAAATCCAGTTCCGATGATGTACGAGTAAGGATAGTAGTATACCCTTCGTCCTGAAGCTTCCGAACGATAGCTGAGCCGACCATACCCCGGTGTCCGGCAACATAAATACGAGCCTGTTTTTCCACGAAAATTGAACCTAAACTTAGCCGCCTGAAAACCAGACGAATGAATGGATAAAATAATAAGGCTTTTTACAGCGTTGCAAACTTAAAGTTGCAAACTTAACAAACTTCGGGCATCAAACAGTTCTACAGCCATGTTTGCTTTTGTATATAGATTCACTTCCTTACTGGTCTTAACGGCGCTGATGGCTTCATTACGAGCACAAACGGTCCCTGCACCAGCCGCCCCTGCATCCCTTACAACGGCATCAAAGCCTGTTTTGGCCCCTTCTGGCGCACCGGCTTCACCTCTCTCAGGCTTCTCTTCTATTCCTTCATCCCTGACAACGCTTGGCTTGCCAACCATGTCGTCACTAAAGAAGCAGAAGGATGATTACGTAGCGGGTATCATGCCGGATTTAGGCCTGAAAGTGAAACAGCTTAAAAAACAGAAGGCCGACCGGAAATCGAAAAGCAAACTGTCGAAAACTGAATACGAAGGGTTATCGATGGTGAAAGCATACACCAAGTTCGGTAGTGGCGACAGAACCATTGTGGAGGAGTTTTATGTACTGCGCGACAATGATGCGACTAAACCACTGCCATACATTCGGGATATTGTCCGGTATTATCAGCGTTCGGCCCGGGTGACAAGCTCGATTGTGCGGGACGAAGGAGTAGGTTTGTTGTTGCACGGGCCCTACAAACGCTACCAGAACGGCGATCTGGTGGAAGAGGGCTACTATTATGCCGGTATGAAAGATGGGCGCTGGGAGAAGTACGATGCCAATTTTATGCTGCTTGATAAAAGCCATTGGCATCAGGGCGTTCCGTCTGGATCGAGACTATCGTACTATGACTCAACGCACCGAAAGATTAAGGAAGTTTTGCCTGTAGCGTATGGTAAAGTGAATGGCACGTATATGGCCTTTCATGAAAATGGTTTGCTGGCCGAAGAAGGTAAGTATGATAGCGGAGTGAAAATAGGCCGATGGACGGAGTACTACCCCATTAAGTCCCAGCGGCCGGCGGATGCGTCGAAAGCTCACGCAATACGCGGCTGATCAGTGGGATACCGAGTTTGACCCGTACACAATTACGGAATGGGATCAGAAAGGGAAAGTGACGTACCAGCGGTCGAAGGAGAAGGTAGTTGAGGAAGAAGAAACCGAGAACTAGGTCTGCTTCGTTACTTCCCTGGCCTACTTAAAAACTCCCTTTAGGGTCGGGTTGTTTGGCCAGCAACTCGTTCAAATACCCAATATCGAGTGATGACAGATCGAGGGTAGGGCCTGATGAAAGTACTCCCAGGCTTTGCCGTAATCGGCTTTCAGGTAATACACAACCGACAGTTTCTGATAGGCTGGAGCATTGGCTGGGTTTACCGCTACCGCTCGTTGTAAATGACTTTCTGCCTCGGCCAACACTCGTCTACTGGCTTCTCCTGATACTGCTTGATTTCCACAGTAGCCAGATCCGTCAGTCAATACAACGTTGCTATCGGCAACGGCCAGGCCCTTTCGCATCATTCGGATGGCATCCGGCAATTGGTTTTTCTGATAACAGACAACGCCCAGTCCCCAATAAGCATCAGCATTTTTGTCATTAAGCAGCCAGGACAGATTGAACCGATGAGTGGCCGTATCCAATTGGCCATCGGCGACATAATCCCAGCCACGAGCTGCAAAAAAATCACTGGCTTCGGGGCGACTGGCGAAGTTTCGATCGCAGTCGTTCAGAAAGTGAATTTCTGCATCGATCTGAGCGGTTGTTTTGGGGCGTTCGCCAAAAAGAGGCAGTGTGTTGACCGGGCCGCTTGCAGTCGGCTAATCGTCAGCTGAAACGGTTTCTGTCGCATGGGCAATTGTTTCGGAATGCGTCACTGGGTGGCGTTGGATTGCCGAACCGAATCGCCCGAACGTGCCGATATAATGAATTGCTTTGGTTGCGCTGCCGACAAAAACGGTAACACAACTAAAGTCCACTGTATCAGATTCATCCGAACGATCATAGAAAAGTACTACACAGGCGGTTTATGTCTCGATACAACGAAAGGGGAATCCAAGTTAGTACATTGTCGGCAAATTACCGACGTCCTCCGCGCGGTCCTGACTTTTGGCTCCACCTGTTTTGCTCCTTTGCCGACCGCGTTTGCGGTCAGATTTACCCGGACCGCGCCCTGGCCGTTCGATGGCGCTTTATTCGCGCCGGTCAGTTTGCTCCTGACCTTTCACTGGAGCGTACTTTTGCCCGTGGGCGTATTCTTAGTCTTTTTTTCGTGAAAAGCGCCTAAAAAGTCTGGGTCTTCTTTTCGGCGTTGCTCATCAATTTCGCGCAGCATGGCCTGCTGTTCATCAAAAGGCGTTTCGGTAACCTCAACCTGGCGCGGCAACGGTGGCGGGGAATAGTCATGCGAATGATTCTTTCAATCTTCTGCACATGGTATTCCTCGGCCATTGTCAGAAACGTAATGGCTTCGCCCGTATGATTCGCGCGGCCCGTCCGCCCAATGCGGTGAACATAATCTTCATAAATCAGCGGCAAATCGAAGTTAATAACATGGCTTACCTCGGCTACGTCAATTCCCCGTGCCGCCACGTCTGTTGCAACCAGTACCTGAACATTGCCTTCCTTAAAGGCTTCCATCGCATTGATGCGGGTATTCTGCCCTTTGTTGGCGTGAATAACCCGGACCTTATCGGTTTCAACACTTTACGGACCAGGAATTTATAGATATTCTCGGCAGTGCCTTTCGTGCGGGCAAAAATGATAACTCGCTCAAATGCGTCTTTCGTGATAAGGTAGTCCAGCAAATTAATTTTGGTCCGGAAGTTCGGTACTTCATAAATGATCTGATTGACCATGTCGGCAGTGGATGCCTGTGGGGTTACTTCTACTTTGATGGGCGCTTCCAGAAACTCGCCCGATAGCCGTTCTACCCGTCCGCCGAAGGTAGCTGAAAACAGGAGGTTTTGCCGTTTCGTTGGAATAACTTCCAGAATAGACCGGATTTGCGGCATAAAGCCCATATCCATCATCTTGTCGGCTTCGTCGAGCACCATGGTGCTGGATATCTTTCGTCACAATCTCGCCTAGCCGATAGAGATCCATAAAGCGGCCGGGTGTGGCTACCATTAAATCAACGCCTTTCCGCAGGGTTTCAATCTGTGTTTTTGGGCCGAGACCGCCAAAAAGCGCCAGATGGCGTAGATCCGTGTATTTCCCCAACTCGCTGACGGCTTCGATTGATCTGCATGACCAATTCGCGCGTTGGCGCCAGAATCAGCGCCCGCGGGATTATTGCCCTGTGCATACTTGATCTTCATGAGCAACGGCAGCAGATAAGCCGCCGTTTTGCCGGTTCCGGTTTGGGCAATGCCCAGTACATCGTGGTTTCCCAGACTCAGCGGAATCGTTTGCTGCTGAATGGGTGTCGGCTCTGTATAGCCAAGTTCGGCCACGGCGTTTAGCAATTGCCGGTTCAGCTCGAACTGCTCAAAAGAAGTAATTTCCATAAAAGAAAATAGTCGTGGTCAGTTGCAAGTAGTACACATCATAAGCAGCCAATGCTGATAACCAGGACATTCATCAGCCACTATGACTTTCACGATTACAACTGATTTAAAACTGTTTTAGTACCCGTTCTACGCCACTAACGTAGCCTGAGCCAAACAGATTCACATGAACCAGCAATGGATACAGATTATAGATAGCTACACGCTCATTAAAGCCATTCTGAAGCGGAAACGCTTCATCATAAGCATCATAAAAACGGTCGTCAAATCCGGCAAACAATCTGGTAAAGGCGAGTTCGGCTTCCCGAAACCCATAATAAACCGCCGGGTCGATAAGAGCGGGTTTATTGTCTTCATTAATCAGGACGTTGCCCGACCATAAATCGCCGTGAAGCAGAGCGGGCCGTTCGTTCGGGAATAGTTCAGGTAAACGGTCACGGAGACGAAAAAGAGCATCGTAGGATTTTTTAGACAACAAACCTTTATAAAGCGCCAGACCAGCCTGGGGCAGCAGCCGATGCTCAAAGAAGAAATCGTACCCGTTGGCTGTCAGCGTATTGGTTTGGGGTAATGAACCAATATAATTGTCGAAGTGTAAGCCAAATGTCGGTTGCGTATGCGAGTGCAGAACGGCCAGCGACTGACCAAGCGTTTCCCAATAGGTTTTAGTCGGGTTTACCGGGATCAATATAATCCAGAATCAGATACGATTTATCCCAGGTGCTGACCGTAGCCAATTACCTGTGGAATGTGAAACGCATCGGTCTGACGTAGTAGGTCCAGCCCCTCAGCTTCCGTTTCGAACATGTCCGGTCGACTCATCCTGGCCGAACGGATTCCATTTAATGAAGAAGACACCTTCCGAAGAAAATACCTGAGCAGACGTATTAATATTGCCTCCGGATACAAATTGTGCTTCGATCACCTCGACTGGTTGCCCCAAGGCTGAAAACAGAATGCTTTCAAAAAACGAAAATTGCTCGTCACCCCAAAAATCCATACGTTATTTCCGATTTTACTTGGCCGTTCAACGTTTTCCCCGGCACCGTTTGTTGGCCATGTGAAAGGGACCTAATGGACGCAGCATAAACCTCTATCAATAAATTCTCTGTTATGAATGCACAAATTCAGCATCTATACGATATTGCCCGAAAATCTGAACGTCGGATCATTGGCCTGATGTCGGGTACGTCGCTCGATGGTCTCGACGTAGCGCTATGCCGTATTTCGGGTAGCGGTCCCGCTACCAGCGTTACACTCGAACGCATTCGCTACTGTACCCTATAACGATGAGTTAAAAGCTGACATTCGCGCGATATTTGCCAAAGACAGAATCGAATTTCGAGCAACTTTGTTTGCTAAATCCATACATCGGTCGGACTACACGGGCAGATGATTCTCGATTGTCTGCAGAATTGGGGCATTCAGCCAGCTGAAATAGATATTGTGGCCAGTCACGGGCAAACCGTTTATCACGCCCCCAAAAGTCAGCATCGGAGGGACAAGTTTCCTAACGCTACACTCCAGATTGGCGATGGTGACCACGTTGCGGCTGTAACGGGCATAATTACCTTCAGCGATTTTCGGCAGAAACACGTAGCCCACGGGGGCGAAGGGGCACCGCTGGCCGTCTATGGCGATTATTTTATGTTCTCCAACTCGAGTGAAAATCGTATTTTGCTGAACATGGGTGGTATTGCGAATTTCACTTACCTGCCGGCCGATGGCGACGCCAGCAACGTATTTACGACCGATACCGGGCCAGGAAATACACTATTGGACGCCTACGCCCGAAAGTTCCTGAATAAACCCTACGACGAAGATGGACTGTTGGCGGCTCAGGGACGAGTAAATAATGCACTGCTTCAGGCCTTGAAAATGAATCCGTTTTTCGATGCACCTTTCCCTAAAACAACTGGCCCGGAAGTATTCAATGTCGCGTTATGTTGAAGAAGCACAAACCCGAAGCCAGACCACCAACGTATCGCCCGCCGACCTGATGGCAACACTGGTTCAGTTCAGCGCCGATACGATTGCGGATGCCATCAGTCGCACTATCAGGTAAAGGAGACGTACGGAATGCCGATACCCGAACTTACCGGATTTATATGAGTGGGGGAGGGGTGCACAACCCAGTGCTGACGCGTACACTCCAGACATTACTCCCGATTGTACATTTGGTCGGACAAACGAACTGGGTATCAATGGTGATGCGAAAGAAGCTGTTTTGTTTGCCGTGTTAGCCAATGAAAGTCTGGCTGGCGGAGGCATACATCTTTCGGCGACAGGCAGGGCGTACCCAGTGTAACGATGGGGAAAGTGAGTTTCCCAAAGTGACGTGCTTAGCGGGCAGTAGACGCTATTGTTTTGGCCTGAATACGGCCATTTTGTCTTCGTGAGTGGTAGGAACGGTCCGCCGATAAGGTCGATACAATAAGGGATAGCGGGAAACACAACCGACAGGCATTGCCCAATAGCCTTCGGCTTTCCCGGCAAATTCAGCATGAGTGTCTGGTTCCGGATTCCGGCCGTTTGGCGGGATAAAATAGCGGTTGGTACATACCTGAGGCTTTCCTGTCGCATCAATTCCCCAAAACCGGGCATCATTTTCTGGCAGACGGCCTCCGTAGCTTCGGGCGTTACATCGCGCAGTGCAGGGCCGGTACCGCCAGTTGTAACGACTAAACAGCAGCCTTCCGTGTCGGCCAGTTCGATCAGGGTAGCTTCCAGCTGGTCCTGTTCATCGGGAATGACGCGGTAAACGGGTTGCCAGTCGCAACTGAGCCATTCGGTCAGAAAACCAACAACGGCTTTTCCGGGAATATCTTCGTAGATACCCGCACTCGCCCGGTCCGAAACGTTAATGATACCAATTTTGATCATGGAAGATAGGTTGACCTGTGTATCCGCCGTTGACATGGTCAAACCATACTAGGTTAAGGTTTCTTGCGCTTCAACGCCAGATCATGCGCGGTATCGTAGTACGAGCGAAGGCTGCTCCAGTCGAAGACATCGGCGATATTTTCCACGTGATTGCGCTGCATGATACGGTCGCGCTGGGCCATTCTCACAAACCGAAACAGTACATCGGCCAACTGATCGGCGGCTTCTCGAAGGATTGGGTCCTGCGGTTGATAACATAGATACCCCGATTCTCGTAGTCACGCATAATCTGCATGATAAAGTCGCCGAAACCCGACTGGTCGCTGGTGACGGTTGGAATCCCCCGCACAACGCATTCCAGCGGCGTATAGCCCCATGGCTCGTAATAGCTCGGGAATACGCCCAGGTGACAGCCCCGCACAAATTGGCCGTAATCCAGTCCAAAGAGGGGATTGGTGGAGGCTACGAAATCGGGGTGATAGACGATTTTGACCCGGTCGTATTCATTGTTGACCAGGTTGGCTTTTCGGAAAAATCGGTCATATCATCCTCCTGCACCAGATCGTGCGTGACGAAGGCGGGCAGGGCTTCCGTTTTCCAGCTCTGCACCGTTCGCCGAAGCCGAAGCCGCCAGTATTCGTCCACAAAATTGTTCAGATCGGGAATTTCGTACTCTGCGTGTCGGGGCTGCCGCCTGAAACAGTCGTTCACCTACCTGCTTTTCAATGCTTTCGCAGGTTTCCTGAATTTCGTCAAGAAATGCCCGTGAGTGAAGTACGTCGGGATTAATGGAATGTAAGGTTGCTTGGTAACAATAAACATCACGACCGTCATGTCCATATTAGGTTCCCGACTCGATCATTCAGGCGGGCCAGGGCTTCGAGCGTCAGGTCATATCCTTTATTGGTAAATTCGAAACCGACCCGAGGTAAAGAAATACAGGGTTTTTTCCAGATCGAACGAATAACTCTGGAAAAAATGACCCATCACGAACTCATGAATCTTCTCCTTGTACTTCACGTGCAGATTCTGAAATTCGTGAACAGCCGGAAAACGCGTCACGTTAAGGCCATTGGGTGGAACAAGGTCAGGAATCCTCCCCAGAAACACTTCACATTCCCGGGCCGTAACGTCACTTACCGTGGTCAACACGTGCGCTTTAAGGGCGGCCAACCGCTCGATGGTGGCCTGCGTCTCGATGCCATAATGTTGGGCTTCGCGTTCCCAGTCGAAGAAGGGGAGTTTACCATAAAAGCCCGGCTCGTTCTGGGCCAGATAGCGCCCCAGCATCGTAGCGTGCGTGGTGAAAGGTAGCGATTTTAACATTATCACGACGCAGCTCGGGTAAGCCGGTACTGGCCATCCATTCGTGAAACTGGCCACAAAATCCGCTCGTTTGGCATGACTTCGGCCAGCAGGGTAATTTAAACATCCGCACCATGTCGCCAAATGCAATCGTCTGATTCACGAGTTCTTCAACGTTCAGCGTCGAAAACTGGTGGTTTCCCAAAGTTGGTTTTATCTGATTCAGTTGGTCCGTATTGATGCTGTCGATGTCGAACAGCACCACGCGGGGCCGGCCCGTAACCAGCCAGTAGCCATACTCGACCCCATAGCCCAACTGCCGCATCTTACGAACGGTCTGCCCGATTCAGTTTCGTCCAGATCGGTAATGGGTTCAAATTCCGCGGCGGCCCGCTGAGGAAAGTAAGGGCCCAGGGCTACATAATTATCGTCCCATTTCTCCACCATGGCAGGTACTTTGGTCCGGATAACGGTATAAATTCCGCCTACCTGATTACACACCTCCCAGGCGATTTCGAGTAGTAATTTCCGCTTCGATGTTGAAAATACCGATTCCAAAGTAGTTATAATTTTAGAGTAATGGTTAGTGTGGGTACTTAAGTACATTTTCACGTCGCAAATAAACAGTATAAACAATAAAAGATAAATTTGTTTATTTTAAATATGACTTTGCGTCAGTTACCTGTGTCTCTTTATTGAGGGACATTGTATAGTTAAAGCCCGTCTGAATACTAAATGCGCCATATTCTCCCTTCTTATTTATTGCCAGAAAACCAACCTGTATATCCTTGAAATCCTGCTTTTTAACAATGCGCAGGGCGGCTTCCTCGCAGGCCTGTTGAGGTGTACGCCCCTGCCGCATCAGTTCAACCACCAGAAAAGAACCGCATGTACGCATAACCAATTCACCTAAACCGGTAGCACAGGCACCGCCAAATTCGTTATCGACAAACAGACCCGCTCCGATAATGGGTGAATCACCGACCCGGCCCCGCATCTTGTATGCCAGTCCACTGGTAGTGCAAGCCCCGGAGATATTACCTTTACTGTCGATGGCCAACATGCCAATCGTGTCGTGCCGTTCAATGTTGGCAATAGGCTTGTATTTGGCGGTTTTTAGCCACTCGCGCCATTCTTTTTCGGCTTTTGTCGTAAGCAGATTCTCTTTTTTAAACCCATTTGCCAGCGCAAAAGCCAGTGCGCCTTCGCCACTCAGCATGACGTGGGGCGATTTCTCCATTACGGCCCGGGCTACAGAAATCGGGTGTTTAATATGCTCCAGAAACGTTACGGAACCGGCATTACCCTTTTCATCCATGATGCAGGCATCGAGCGTAACATGACCGTCGCGGTCGGGTCGGCCACCATAGCCAACGCTCATGTCATTGGGGTCTGCTTCTGGAATTTTAACGCCTGCTTCAACGGCATCCAGGGCACTACCCCCTTTATCCAAAGCCGTCTGCGCGGCTGCGTTAGCTTTGGGCTGATTCCAGGTAGAGATAACGAATGGTCGATTAACGGAGGGCTCAGTAATTAATGGAACAGGTACTGGAGCATTATCCCTGGTCGTACTAATAGCTGGTTTCGCAAGGCCAAATGACAGAGGAGGTATAAGCCCAGCCAGAGAACTGAGCGTAAGAAAACGGCGACGATTTAGCATAAGTAGTTTGCTTATGGCTCAAAATAAACGAATAAACAGGTGGCAATTACTACTTTTAAGGGAATTATTCAAAAGTACAAAGGATGGTTCTTAGCAAACATATTCTGCTCATGGATGGCCCCGACAGTAAGGGGCTGATTTATCACGTAATGGGCGTATTGCTGAAATACAATCTGAATGTAATTCATAACGATGAGTACGTTACCCCCGCTGGTCAGTTCTTTATGCGCACTGAGTTTGAAGGGGCATTTCGATAGGCGGAGCTGTTGTTGCGGGAGTTAAGAAGTACTTTGCCCGATTCATCAAACCCGTCGGCCATTACGTTTCGGTTGAATCCAAAACAGAAGAAAAATATAGTAGTACTGGTCACCAAAGAACATCACTGCCTGAGCGAACTACTAATTCGCTACGCGTTCGATGAACTGGATGCCGATATCATGGCGGTTGTTAGCAACTACAATACACTGCAACCGTTGGTCAGTAAATTTGGCATTCCGTTCCATCACGTTTCGCACGAAGATAAAACCCGCGAAGAGCATGAAGACGCCATGCTGAAAACGCTTTCCTGTTACAAACCGGAGTACGTGGTATTGGCGAAGTATATGCGCGTGCTGACTGCCGATTTTGTCAATCACTTTCCAAACCGGATTATCAACATTCACCATTCGTTTCTGCCCGCTTTCATAGGCGCTAATCCGTAC
This sequence comes from uncultured Cytophagales bacterium, assembly GCA_963784335.1. Classification (GTDB taxonomy): domain Bacteria; phylum Bacteroidota; class Bacteroidia; order Cytophagales; family Spirosomataceae; genus Spirosoma. The sequence goes on from CAWARB010000022.1 coordinate 84,053, forward strand.
CGGCAGGCGTACGAACGGGGAGTAAAAATAATTGGGGCCACCGCCCATTACGTGAATAACGAATTGGACGAAGGCCCCATCATTGCGCAAAGCGTGATAGAGGTAAATCACCGGTATAAGCCCGCCGACATGGCTACGGAAGGCCACGAAGTAGAAAAGCAGGTACTGGCCAGAGCATTGAAGTTAGTTTTCAGCGACCGCGTTTTCATATACGGTAACCGAACGGTCGTCTTGTAAGGCCGGTAATCGGTATAGCCCTCCTCGCCGGGTGTATAAAATGTGTCGGGGTTGGCGGTACTGCGGCAGTCGTTTTCTCATCTCTTCGGTTCATAACGAATTACACTTTGGCATCGAAAACGAGTGAGCAGGCTCTGATCTTGCTTCACTAGCCTCTAATGTATTCATATTCGCCCGGTATTGACGAAGCCATGGATACAGCTGGCTGTCGATACGTCATCCGGCTATCTAACTTCTGACTACCACTCAGGTGCAGCGCTACACCCAATTCGGCCAACTGATACCCGCATTGTGTGCATTCACCCCAGCTCCGGCCATAATGGTGATACGGCCAGCCGCTTGTTTAGTTAATTGCTTAAGAACAGAAAATCCCTGTTCGGCAGTTTGATGCTGGCCAGAAGTGAGAATACAGGTGGCTCCGGTTCTGATTACTGCTTCCAGTGCTTCCAATGGGTTGCGGGTCATATCGAACGCACGGTGAAACGTGACGGGTAGTGGTTCTGCTAAATCGACTAATTCCTTTGTTTGTTGTTCATTTACGGTGCCATCGGCAGCTAATATACCAAACACTAACCCATCCGCTCCCAATGTTTTAGCCACCTCAATATCCGCTTTCATCACCGCTAATTCGGTTTCTGAATAATGAAAGTCACCTCCTCTAGGCCGAATCATTACATGGATTGGAATGGATAAATGCTGCCGGGCCTGTTGAATTAATCCGGCACTGGGCGTAGTGCCGCCCTCGGCCATTCCACCGCATAATTCCACCCGACTGGCGCCAGCCCGCTGTGCTGTCTGGCATGATTCTAGCGAGTACACACAAACTTCAACAAACATCATTAAATTCGGTAATAATTGTATGAAAGAATAATAATCGAGAACATTTTCTGTCAGGCAAACGAATAAACCTAAAACAAAAAAACTTGCAGCACGTTAATCGCCTAAATCCCGGCAAAAATAGATACGTCAAACATTTTTGGCGAAAATAGCTTGGATATTACCGTTTTTTTTACTTTTGCACCCTCATTGGAAATCGCTATTAACTAAAAGACATACTATGTACTGGACACTCGAATTAGCTTCCTACCTGGAAGACGCCCCCTGGCCCGCCACAAAAGACGAATTAATTGACTATTCGATTCGCTCAGGTGCCCCCCTTGAAGTAGTAGAAAATCTTCAGGAACTTGAAGACGATGGTCAACCCTACGAAAGCATTGAAGAGATTTGGCCTGATTATCCAACCAAAGACGATTTCTTCTTCAACGAAGACGAATACTAGGACACCCAGAGTACAGGTCAATCAAAAAGGCGGAGTTCAGCAAGAACTCCGCCTTTTTGATTGACCTGTACCATTCGGCAATTCGTATGGTGATTGGCAGATTTGCGTTCACGAAATGCGAGACCCGTACCAATCAGATGGATGGCCGTAATGGCGAAGACAGCCGCAAAAAGATAATTCAGCTGGAAAAAACCACTAGGGTGATTGCGGTGCCAACTCCACAAAAAACGTGCATACACTACTTGTGCGTAAACTGGACAGCCTCTTCTATAAAAAGGAAAGTACCCACAACCAGCGCAATGTTTATCAACACATTCGTGTTAGTTGAGATGGTGTAATTCGTTTTATTAATAGATTGATTTGTTGCAAAGTTGGCTCTGCTGGCTAACTTTTTACCGAAAAGTAGAGATACAGACCGAATAGTTGCCAGTTTAGTCAAAAGTAGTATCTTTAACGCAAGTCAGTGCTCAACCAGATGAACCCATCGGTTATGGACTATCAGGCGCTCAAAAACCTGGTCAGACGGGGAGAGAGTAGTAGTTTAGAGTTTAAGCTGAAAACCAATCATCCCGAGAAAATAATCCGGGGCGTGGTAGCCTTCGCTAATACAAACGGCGGTATCATGCTTATCGGCGTCGCCGACGATAAACGGATTCCGGGACTGAAATATGCCGATGAGGACGAATATCTGCTCGTCCGGGCCCTCAACAGATTCTGTTTTCCGCGCATTTCCTACACCATCGACCGGGTACAACTGCTGGATGAACGGGAAGTTCTCGTTATTCGCGTGCCCCGCAGCCCCACCCGGCCTCACTACCTTATTCCTGACCCGGATAACCCCGACGATAAAAAGGTTTACGTACGCGTAGCCGACAAATCGGTGCAGGCCAGCCGCGAAGTGCGCGAAATTCTGAAAGGTGAACAGGCCGAACGGCATATTCGCTTTACGTATGGCGATAAGGAGCACCGGCTTATGCAGCACCTGGGCGAGCACAATAGTATTACGGTCGATTTATTTGCCTCTATTGCGGGTATTTCGCGCCGGATAGCGTCCCGAACACTGGTATTGCTTGTACTGGCTAATGTGCTCGAAATTCACCCCAGTGATGTAATGGACCAGTACACAACCCGGCCTATATAGTGGGATTGGGTATAAGCCCGGAATGTCTTACTTTGTGAAATTCAATTACAGCCCTTCACAAATCGTCAGACTATGTCTCAACCCTTACCCACGCATAAGCCCTTCATACCTGCCACCGAATCGCCGGCTGAGTTTACCCTGAAAGCCATCATTACCGGGTCCGTTTTCGGAGTACTATTTGGAGCCGCAACGGTTTATCTGTCGCTAAAAGCCGGGCTATCCGTATCCGCTTCTATTCCCATTGCGGTACTGGCCATTTCGCTGGGTCGCCGGTTTTTGAACACCACCATTCTCGAAAATAACATCATCCAGACCACCGGTTCGGCGGGGGAGAGTATTGCGTCGGGCGTTGTATTCACGATGCCGGGTTTTCTGTTTCTGACCAACGGAACCGGCGCCGACTTCTTCAATTACTGGACCATTCTGACACTGGCCATTCTGGGTGGGCTGATTGGTACCCTGATGATGATTCCCTTGCGGAGGCCATTGATTGTGCAGGAGCATGGTACTCTTCCCTACCCGGAAGGCACAGCCTGCGCGTCGGTGCTGATAGCGGGTGAACGCGGGGGCGATTTTGCCAAAACGGCCTACCAGGGTCTGGGAGCCGCGGCTTTGTATGCGCTGTTGCAGAAAGTACTACACGTCGTTGCCGAGGTACCAGTCTGGGCTACCCGCCAAACGAATCGGTACTTCCCATCGGCCCAGGTGGCGGGAGAAATAACCCCGGAGTACCTGGGTGTAGGGTATATTATTGGTTTTCGTATTTCGGCGGTACTGGTTGGTGGCGGTATTCTGGCCTGGTTAGGATTAATTCCCCTGCTGGCATCCGTTGTGCCGGGTGATACCATTGCCTTGCAACTGCAAAAACTCGGCTACCTCGATAATCTTCAGACGGCGGGTGGACCGGGCGGCTGGAATCCCACAACCCACACCTTTGCCGATACGGCAGCTGCTATCTATCGGGCGTATATCCGGCAAATTGGGGCCGGGGCCGTTACGGCGGGTGGTTTTATGACCCTGATCAAAACGATTCCTACCATTATTTCCTCGTTCAAACAAAGCTTTAGCCGGTCGTCCGTTCAGGCAATTGAAGAGGAAGATGCATTAAGTACGGGAAGTCGTACCCCCCGTACCGAACAGGATTTGAGTGTTCGGATTGTGGTTATTGGGAGCGTAGTGCTTACCCTGCTGATGGTTGTACTCCCGCAAATTCCCGGCGATTCAATCCTGACCAAGCTGCTGATTGCTGTTCTGGTGCTGGTATTTGGTTTCTTCTTCGTCACCGTAGCCAGTCGGATTGTTGGCTTGATTGGGTCCAGTTCATCGCCCGTGTCGGGTATGACCATCGCGACCATCATGGGCACGTCGCTTATTTTTATCGCCTTCGGCCTGACCGGTAAAGCGTTCGAACCGGCCGTACTGGTAGTAGGTAGTATGATTTGTGTGGCAGCTGCCAACGCCGGGGCTACCTCGCAGGATTTAAAAACCGGTTATCTGGTGGGGGCAACTCCCAAATACCAGCAGATAGCGCTGTTCATCGGTGTCATTGTTTCTTCGCTGGTCATTGGCGCAACGGTAAAAATTCTGGATACGCCCACCCCCGATTTACTGGCGCAGGGCATTACGCACGCCATCGGTTCGGACAAGTTTCCGGCTCCGCAGGGTACGCTGATGGCTACCCTCATCAAGGGCCTGTTATCGTTCAACCTCGACTGGCAGTTTGTGCTGGTGGGGGCCTTTATTGCCTTCGTCTTCGAACTAGTGGGCGTTAGCGCGCTGGCCTTTGCGGTGGGACTATACCTTCCCCTTTCTACCACCCTGCCCATTTTTGCGGGTGGCCTGGTAAAGTCGATTGTCGACTGGAACGCTAAGCGGAAAGGGTACGGTAGAAGAAGACCCCGACCTCGGTAAAGGTAACCTGTTTGCCACCGGACTGGTAGCCGGTGGGGCACTAGCCGGAGTGCTCGTGGCTTTATTATCGGTTAATGAAACCGTCTACAACGGACTGGCTTCCTTAACGCTGGAACCCGCCCTGGTTGGTATGTTAGGCGAAGGGGGATACATGCTACTGGGCGCGCTGGCTTTTGTGGGGTTGGCGACAATTCTGTGGCGCGTGGGCGAAAGCAGACGTTGATGTACCAGCGGGATCAACGGAGTTGACAGGAATTCACTAATCCTCATTGTCTGTCTGCGTAGAGTTGAGAGTGAAATGCGCCGAATGCAAAAACCCGGCTTACTGATTCAGTAAGCCGGGTTTTTGCACAAAAAGAAACAGAATACAATTATTTTTTCGGCTTAGGCGTTTGCTTAGCCTCATATTCTTTGTTCAGCCCATCCAGAATAACTTTTGTCCGGTCGGCAGATGGGTCGGCAAACAGGATACCTCCTCCTTTTGTGTAGCCCAAAACAAACTCATATTTATTCTGCCCGTTTATCTTTTTCAGGTAATCGTAAATCTGATCGTACAACTGCCGGTTTTTATTTTGCTCTTCGGTTGCCAGATTTTGCGCGGCCCGGTCGCGATAAGCCATAATATCCTGCTGCTCTTTCTGGAGTGATGCTTCGGTAGCGCGACCCTGTTCCTGCGTCATGGTCGGCGCTTTCTGCTGGAAAAAAGCAACTTTATTCTGCAGGTTTTTTCCTTTGTTGGTAAGGTCATTTTCCAACTGAAAGCGCTTGCTTTCCAGTACTTTCTGTGTGTCTTTGAAAAACTCATACTTGGTTAACAGCGAATCGACGTTTACGTAGACAATCGCTTTTCCTTTGGCCTCAACCGGTGCTTTGGTAACCGAGGACGTTTCCGCTTGGGTGCCTTTAAAATGCAGGTAGTACAGTACAGCTACGGCAATGGTCAGGATGACATTTAGAATCAACGAGGCATTCTTCACAGTAAATAAATCAGTTAGTTACAAGTTTATTTCACAAAGGTATAGGGAATTGTTGGATTATGAACTCAGGTGGCCTGGTAGCCTGTCAGGCAACCTGAGTTCTGGATGCCTGGCGAACAAAGAATCCCGATAGACCACTTAGTCCACCTACCAGTCCGCCTAGTAAAGCGGTTGCCAGCATAGGAAGGGACGCATTGTTTACTTTAAAGAGTAACTCGCCCATTCGACCAATGAAGTCTCCGCCAGCCTGCGCGTAGATGAGTAACGCGTAGCCCATCCATACAAGAGCAACAGCCATAAAAACTATACGTGAATGCCTGTCCTGCATTTTGGGAACGCCAAAGGCATACCAGAAATGCTACAATGGCGACACTCCACCAGGGAAGTACCAACTGAGCCAACAGGCCCAAAATGACAATCAGAATAAGTTGAATCATGATTTTTTTTGGGTGAAAACCACCTTATAATTTATTCCTGGGCCACGTGACATTCCTGGAAAGCGACACTGAATCAAAAAATCTGCATCACTTTTTGATGGTGATACGCCGTTTGATTGCCGGGTTTTTATCCTGCGCCGTCTGTAAATACAGTAGTTCATTCAGTTGACCGGTGCGCCACGTTTCCAGCATATTTAGGTAGTAGGGACTGCCCGGATTACCTGACTGCCCGCCCGGATACACACCGTACGCTTTCGGTTGCGGGCCGAGGGCAACGACCATGCGCCAGGATGGCCCTGTTCGCTCAGTAGTGGCGTTTACAATACTTGCCCCTCCGCCAATCTGCACGTTGAGGGCACTGAGCGCATCGAGTCGGGCCAGGTGGGCAATGCGGGTCGCTTTGTGTTTGCCCCATTGCCACGAGTCCCCCATGGGGCCGTGCTGCCGGGCGAGTGAGTCAACCGCTACTTGCAGGGTTTGGGTTAACACGTCACCAATCGTTTCACGAGTGGGAGTGGTTACATTATCGAACCAATGGGCGGTGGGTTCCTGCTCGGCCATCCGGATTGTCCGGTCAAAACTGGGATACCGCAGGGTGGTGCTGTCGGTATTGGGGAAATCGTCCCGCCAAACGCCCTCCATGTACTGTTGCACCCATTCGGTAAACAGGGTCGGGCCTATCTCGGCAATATCGTGGTTGTACCGCCATTTTTTCAGGATATCAAACGCTTTTTTCTGTTCTGGCGGTAAGCTTCTGCACCCGAACGTAGGGTAAAAAAACGGGCAGGGCTTGTTGAGCACGCAAATTCAGGTTGTCATTCTGCAACAGGCGCAGGCTGTCGGGAGTCGCTTGTTGCATAGCCGTCAGCCGCTGATTGATGCGCCTGCCACGCTCAGCGGGAGCAAACTGCCAGTTGATATAATATGGGTAAGTAGTGTCAGTAGATGACTGATTGGCCGAACTGACAAACCCCCGGGGTGGATTTTTGACGTGTGGGTTTTGCTCGGCCGGAATCCATCCCTGCCAGTCGTGGGCGGGATTCGTTCCATCCAGCAAAAACTTGCCCTGGTCTTTCCACTTGAGCGGGAAACGACCATTCGGTGAAATGGCGATGTCTTTGGCTACATCGGCAAACACGAAGTTTTGTGCCGGGGCGCCGTAGTAACTTAGTGCCTTACGGTAATCGGCGTGGTTAGCAGCCCGGTCCAGCAGGTAGTAAGTCAGGAAATCGTTCGACTCTTCATGGCCAATCCAGCGGGCAGCGTACCCCACCGGCACGTTTTTAGCGAACGGTTTTTGCCCTGCCATGTACATGACCGGTCCGTGGTGGGTGTATAATACGGTATCAATTTTGTCTGGTTGCCCTTTAATTTCTATCCGCTCTATCCGGCGGGTAACGGGTTTCCAGCGGTTGTTGTGCCAGTATTCCTGATGGCGGCTGTCCCGAAACTGAATCTGGTAAAAATCCAGCACGTCGGCTCCGACGTTGGTGACACCCCAGGCCACCTGTTTATTGAAGCCGATAATAACGCCCGGCGCTCCCGGCATGGTAGCACCGTACACATTCATGGTTGGTGTTACCAGCTGCATTTGGTACCAGATAGAGGGCAAACTTAGCGTCAGATGCGGGTCGTTAGCCAGAATGGGGTAGCCCGTGGCTGATTTCTGCGGCCCAACGGCCCAGTTATTACTGCCAATGGCCGGGTCGTGCTCGGCCCAGTTCATGCTTATCGAACCAACTGCTGATACCGAAGGAGGTGGAACGGCGGGAATTTTAACCGGCTTGAAATCCCATTTCGTACCAACGGGAATAATGGGGTCTTCCCGAAAGGGATAATCAGGAAACAGGTCGGCCGTTACGGTGGGACCAGCTTTCTGAAGAACATTACTCATGTTGAGGTCATCAGCACCCAGTGCCAGCACCCCCGACATATACTTCAGGAAGTATGCGCATTTGATGGGTTGCCAGGGTTCCGGCGCGTAGCCGAGTAGTTTGTACTCCAGCGGGTATTGCGCCGGTTTTAGCTGGCTAATCCAGGCGTTGACACCGGCCGTGTACGCTTCAACCGATTCGCGGGAGCGAGGGTCCTGCATCATTGCCTTTACAGATTTCTCCGCTCCGAATCCCATACCAAGCCGCCGGTTGTAGCGGTCCAGCTCCAGTGCCCGCTCCCCCACCAGTTCCGACACCCGCCCGGCTGCGGCATGGGTCTGAAACTCCATTTGCCAGAGCCGGTCACGGGCCGTTAGGTAACCCTGCGCGAAATACACATCGTGGTCATTCTGGGCGAACACGTGCGGAACCGCTTTGTCGTCTATTACCACTGTAACGGGCGCCTGGGTGCCACTCAGGGTTATTTCCTCATCCGACGTGTTGACTGACTCCGCATTTTGCCAGAAACCAACGAATGGACTCAGTAAAGGACCAAAAGCGGGAATGCTGCCCCAGGAGCGGTTTAGTGCCCAAATAAGTAAAAGCGTGAAAACGGGGAGGACAACAGCTTTTGCGTAACGCATGAGGAAATAGAAGGAAGCCGGTTTTTCGGTATGCAAGTTTACCATTGCAGCAAGCAAATAAAAAGTGTTCTCAGTACCATCCGTGCAATTCTTTTCGCGAAGTTAGTTTCTCATCGTTTTACTGAATGATTAGGCCGTTTGTAGCGGGTCAAAAAGATTCTTACAGGGAGGAACAAAGTCCGGAGATAAGCCGAACTCAAAAAGAAAGCGTATTTTTAGGGCCCACTTCCAGTAAGCTGTATGCGCGTTGGTCTACTATTACTTTGCATGATTGCTACTACCCTTTCTTCTTCGGCACCCGCCAGGTTTGATATCGAAGGCCACCGGGGTTGCCGGGGGCTAATGCCCGAAAATACCATACCCGCTTTCCTGAAGGCACTGGACCTTGGCGTAACAACGCTCGAAATGGACGTGGTTATCAGCAAAGACGGGCAGGTAGTTGTTTCGCACGAGCCGTACTTCAACGCAGCTTTCAGTATTAAACCCGATGGAACGCCCGTCGATAAAAAAGAGCAGAAAGGCCTGGTGCTGTACCAGATGAATTACGCCGACATCAGGCAGTATGACACGGGTTCCAACGGTAACCCTGCCTATCCTGAGCAGCAAAAGGTAAAGACCTATAAACCGCTGCTGACCGAGGTAATTGAGCAGGCAGAAGCCTATCGGAAAGTTAAAAACCTGCCTGCCTTTTCGTATAACATCGAGCTAAAAAGTGAACCGTCGGAATACAACATAAGTCAGCCTGAACCGGCTCCCTTCTGTGACCTCGTACAGGCAATCCTTACCAAACAGCTACCCCCCGAACGGGTAATCATTCAAAGCTTCGACTTTGCCATATTAAAACAGTGGAAAAAAGGGGTTGAGGAGGGAAAATACCCCAACGTACGACTGTCGGCTCTGGTCGAGAATCTGCGCAGCCCGGAAAAAAATCTGGAGGAGCTGGGTTTCAAACCCGACATCTATAGCCCTTATTTTAAGTTGCTGAGTCAGGACAAGATTAACCGGCTCCACGAAAAAAGCATCAGGGTTATTCCCTGGACAGTGAATCAGCGGGATGATATGGTCCGATTGAAGGAATGGGGTATTGATGGTCTGATCACCGACTACCCCGACCGCACTATTGGATTATAAACCTAAACCATTGGATTGAGTTTTAACCGGTAACTACGTCAATTTAGTTGGTTTATTGTATTTTAGCCCCCATGACTGTTCTCAACACCACGCTTAAATGGCTCCTGCAACGGCGACTGCCGCGCATTGAGGCTATGATGCAAAACCCTGGTGCCATACAGCATACTGTTTTCAACCAACTTATTCGGGCTGGCCGACGAACGGAGTGGGGGCGAAAATACGGGTACAAATCAATCCAGACTATTCGCGAATTTCAACAGCAGGTTCCCGTCTCGAGCTACGAAGACCTGTTTCCGTACATTGAGCGGGTTATGAAAGGGGAAAACAACGTGTTGTGGCCATCGCCCGTTCGCTGGTTCTCCAAATCCTCCGGTACCACTAACGCCCGGAGCAAATTTATTCCCGTTACTACTGAGTCGCTGGATGAAAGCCATTTCAAGGGGGGGAAGGATATGATGGCTCTCTATATCGCCAACAATCCCGATAGCCGGGCTTTCGAAGGTAAAGGACTATCCATAGGCGGAAGTCTTCATCAAAACCCCTACAGTACGAATAGTGCGGCTGGCGATGTATCGGCCGTGGTGATGAAAAACCTGCCCAGCTGGGCACAGTATATCCGTACGCCATCCATTGACATTGCCTTGATGGATGAATGGGAGGCAAAACTGGAACGCATGGCCGAAGTTACCTCCCAGGAAAACGTAACCAGTATGCTGGGAACACCCACCTGGGGTATGGTGCTTATTGATAAAATTCTGTCCTGTACCGGCAAATCGAATATCCTGGAGGTATGGCCCAATTTTGAGGTAATGATGCACGGGGCCGTCAATTTTCAGCCTTACCGGGAGTTGTTTCAGCAACAGGTTTTTCCGTCGGCAAGGGTACGGTATCAGGAAGTGTATAATGCCTCGGAAGGATTCTTTGCCATTCAGGACGACCTGAGCCGGGTGGGAGAAATGCTGCTCATGCTCGACTACGGCATTTTTTACGAGTTCGTTCCCCTCCAGGAAATCGAGCAGCCTTTTCCAACCGCGTTGACTGTTGATGAAGTTGAACTGGACAAAAACTACGCACTGATTGTTTCAACCAACGGTGGTCTTTGGCGGTACAGGGTGGGGGATACGGTTCGGTTTACGTCGTTATATCCGCATCGGCTCAAGGTGAGCGGACGAACCAAGCATTTTATCAATGCTTTTGGTGAGGAGGTAATCGTAGAAAACGCCGAAACAGCCATTACCCGAGCCTGTGAAGCAACCGGCGCTGTTATCTCAGATTACACGGCTGGTCCGGTTTATATGAGTAACGGGGCAAACGGTTGCCACGAATGGGTGATTGAGTTTACCCAGGGCCCCGACGAACAGGAACGGTTTAGCCGGATTCTGGACGAAACGCTTCGACAAATAAACTCCGACTATGATGCCAAACGGTACAAAGACATTGTGTTGAAACGACCTCGTATTCATGTTGTACCAGCGGGTACGTTTTACGCCTGGATGAAACGACGCGGCAAAGTGGGTGGTCAGCATAAAGTGCCCCGGCTGGCCAATACGCGCGAGTACATAGATGATATTCTGGCCCAGCTAACCAGATACCAGCGTCCGTAAAATGGCGATATTACCCCCGAATCAGTTTCCTCTCTCTGATGAAGTCGTTGGTCATTACGGTTTTATCAGGATTTAAAACAACCTGCTTCAATACGTTGCAGATAAATAATTCATGGTCGCCAGCATCGGTGGTGTGTAAGACTTGACACTCAGCGTAGCCAATGGCTTCCGTAAGGTAGGGGCAACCCCGCGAATCCAGTGCGTGAGGCAAGTTTTTAAATTTATCCTTCATCCGGCCAACAGTCGGACCACTCTGGAGTGGGCGGCCCGACTGTTGGCCTAGTTTACGAATCAGGCCAGTCTGGTCTGTTGCCAGTAAGTTGACGTTTAAGAGGCCACTTTCCCGAGCCAGTTCAATCGTATAGTCTGGTTTGTACAGCGCCACTACGAGATGGGTGCCGCCCATGGCCGTTTGCATTACCCAGGTCGCAATATTTGCATTTTGCCGACCATCGGCCGTTCGGGTAGTGATGCTATGAACGTCGTAGTTTTTGTACTTTAACAATTTCTTCGCCATGATACCACTATTTGTCAGGTGGGGGATAGTGAGTTTAGGGAGATGGGTGGGGGAGTAGTGAACAAAGGTAAAAAAGACATTGTTGCTTATCTAACCGATAAACTCTCCGACTGGCTGACTCACTACCCTCATCTATGAAATCATTCGACATCCCCGGATACTACCGCAGTAGCATCATTACCCCACTGAAAGAATTTCGACGGAAGCGGGATAAGCTAAAGCGGGATTTCACGCCTACAATGCTTGATTTCGGCCCAATCCGGGTATTGATCGCCCGGCACTTCGGTTTTTGCTACGGGGTCGAAAATGCCGTTGAGATTGCGTATAAAGCCATTGCCGAAAACCCCGATAAGCAAATTTACTTGCTTAGTGAGATGATTCATAACCCCGATGTTAACGCTGATTTACAGGAAAGGGGGGTGCGTTTCATCATGGACACGAAGGGGAATCAATTCATTCCCTGGTCGGCACTAACGGCGGATGATATTGTGATTATACCGGCTTTTGGTACTACACTGGAAACACAGAGTCAGCTGTCAGCTATTGGGTTAGATGTGGCTAAATACGACACCACCTGCCCTTTTGTGGAGAAGGTATGGAATAAAGCCAGTCAGATTGGTCGGAAAAATTACACAGTCATCGTTCACGGAAAGCCCAGCCACGAGGAGACCCGCGCTACTTTCTCGCATAGTAAAGAAGCCGCCCCAACGGTTGTGGTGCGAGATATAACCCAAACCCACCGATTAGCCAAATACATTACAGGTGAATTGCCTGCCACTGGCTTCTACACGGAGTTTGCCGGACAATACTCGGTTGGGTTTGATCCCGCTCGTGATTTGGAACGGATTGGGGTCGTTAATCAGACAACCATGCTGGCTTCTGATACGCAGGGTATTGCTGATTACTTGAAACAGGTGATGACCAGTAAGTACGGTTCAACCGGAGAGACGGACGAGACGCACTTTGCCAACACCCGCGACACGCTCTGCTACGCTACCAATGATAATCAGGACGCTACGTATGCCCTGCTGAAGTATCCGGCGGATTTTGCCATCGTAGCCGGTGGGTATAATTCCTCCAATACATCGCACATTGTTGAACTCTGTGAAGAAAAGTTGCCGACTTATTTTATCGAGTCAGAACAGAAGATTTTGTCTGATTCGCTGATTCGCCATTTCGATGGGCATCAGAAGCAGGAAATCGTTACGGAGAACTTTATACCGAATACCCGACCCGTTACGATGCTTCTTACCTGTGGGGCTTCCTGTCCTGATATTGTTATTGAAGGTATCTTGCTGAAACTGATTCAGTTTTTTCCTGATGCAGAATCGATAGAAACAAGCCTGGAAAGGATGATGGAGCAGGCAGACTCTCTGCTTTAGCGTTGCGGATTTACTTTCACTACAACTTCACGGCTCTCGTTATTCAGCCGGTCCAGCGCCGTTATTACGTACACATATTTCTTGGCAGGATCGGCCGTTTTATCCACGTATCGGGTGGCTTCCTCCCCAATGCAGCGCGCTACAATGCACCGTGGATCATCCAGACGCAGGCGTGGCCGCTGCCCCTCAAACCGATAAACAAGGTAACCATTTGCTACATCGCCATCGCGTGCTTCGGCCGCCTGTTGCCAGAATAGCTCTACCCCTTCGGGAGTTATGGCTGCTTTAAGGTCATGGGGCGGTAGGGGGGGATACTGTCGAGCCAGGGCATGGTAGGCACCAGGGCCGGATGTCGATAGAAGTTGGTCTGGAGCGAGTCCCGAATGGCCAGGGGGTTGAGTTTTAAATTCCGGGCACTAAACAAAACACTCCCCTGAACAAGCTGCTGATCCCGATTATAGCGAATCTGGTTCGGGAACTCCGTCTGTCGCCACCAACCGGGGTCACGGTCAGAACCCCGCCCAACCCGGTAAGCTCCATGTCCAATGTACAACTGGCAGTTGCTATTGGTGCAGTTGCGCGTCCACCATTCTACGAGTGATTTGTACGGTGCCCGGCCAAATTCCGAACTGAAATAGACCTGCGGAACAATGTAGTCGATCAAACTGTCGCGCACCCATTTCCGGGTGTCGGCATAATTGTCGTAATAGGCTTGCCCACCGTTGGTCGCAGAGCCTTCGGGGTCGTTGCTTTTGTTTTTCCAGATGCCGAATGGACTGATACCGAATTTTACCCAGGGCTTGTTAGCCCGGATAGAGTCCCGTAGTTCGGCAACGAGCCGGTTCACATTATCCCGTCGCCAGTCGCCTTTGCTCATACCGGGCACAAGATTAGGACTTGACTTAAACGTATCATCGTCTTTCAATGTCTGCCCGGCTTCAGCGTAGGGATAAAAATAATCGTCGAAATGAATACCGTCCACATCGTATTCGCGCACAACGTTGGCTACGATGCCAGCAATGTACGAGCGAGCAGCTGGCACGCCCAGATTAAATAACTTGCGTCCTCCGTAGGTCAGTATCCACTCTGGCTTTCGGTAAATAATGTTGGTAGGCGCTATACTCGACGTCTTGCCAAACGTAGCCCGGTCCAGGTTAAACCAGGCGTGAAATTCGAGCCCGCGCTGGTGGGCCTGCTCAATCATAAACTCCATTGGGTCATAAAATGGCTCCGGTGCCAGCCCCTGCTGACCCGTCAGCCATTCAGACCAAGGTTCAGAGCTTTTCGCATAAAACGCATCCGCTGCCGACCGAATCTGAAAAATGACCGCGTTTAGCCCCATGCGCTGGTGCATATCGAACATATCGGTAAGCTCGCGCTGCTGGGTAGCTACCGGTAGGCCTTTTTTACTGGGCCAGTCCATATTTTCGACCGTGGCAATCCAGACCGCCCGAAATTCACGCTTGGGCGGTGGTGGTGTAAGGTCAGTTACCTCATCAAACTCAACCGGTTCTATGGGTGATTCAACAATGGCTGGAACCGGCTTTGGTGGCGGCCGTTTGACAACTACCGGTTTTTGCGGCATCGGTTTGGCAGCAACCGCCGGACGGGTAGGACTGACGGGTGGTCTTTTGATAACGACGGGCTTGGCCGGACGACAGCCATCCCATCCTAAAACAGCTACCAGAAGAAGAAAATAAGCACCTAACCGCATTAATGAAGGGAGTTAATGGACAAAAGTAGCAATAGTCAACTACCTATATGTGTTACCAAGTCGTTTTTTGACATCTGTCGCCTTGCAGTACTGCTATTACCGACAGATCATAGATTATTCGTCTGTTGATCAATAACGCTGCCTTCTGCAAAAGTTGTACCCTGTATCTGTTTGATCATTCATTCTATCAGACCAACAGAAATCCCGCGCAGGAGAGCGACGCTTATACGTTGATGGATACCCCGGCTTTTTTATAACGCATCAGTACTGTCGGAATAAGTTACTTTCGGGTAATTCTGCCTGAACAAAGCACTGTTGCCGGTACGAGGTAGGATAAAAACAACAATTTTTGGGCTAACTCTTGCCATGATAAGCTAACTTTGTGGGTCAAAACAACGACGCGCCCCGTCATGGATCAGTACTCATATATCGCTAACTCCGATGCCGCTTACGTAGATCAACTGTATCAGTCTTTCAAGCAAGACCCACAGACAGTTGACGAAAGCTGGCAACAGTTTTTTAAAGGATTCGAGTTTTCACTCGCTTACGGTGAGAAAGCCAATGGAAAATCGGCAGCAACGGCTCAGAATGGCGTTTCTGCCAACGGAAATGGGCAGGTTGCTAAACCGGTAGACGCTACTCATGCCGAAAAGGAAGTGTCTGTTGCCAGTCTGATAAAGGCATATCGCTCGCGTGGCCACCTGTTGGCAAAAACGAACCCGCTCAGAGAACGAAAAGACCGGCAACCCCGCGTTGACCTGCCTGATTACGCCCTTTCTGATGCGGACCTGGATACAACTTTTGAATCTGGCAAACTACTTGGCATTGGTCCCGCAACCCTTCGTGTCATCATGGAGTCGTTGCGCAAGATTTACGCGGGTGATATTGGCTTTGAATACATGTACATCCGCGAACTGGATGTTAAAAACTGGCTTCGCAATAAAATCGAGAAAGAAGCACTGGTTTTTATGCCAACGCTGGATGAGAAGAAGCGAATCTTCGAAAAACTCAACGAAGCCACTGTTTTTGAAAACTTTCTGGCTACCAAGTTCCTGGGTCAAAAGCGTTTTTCGCTGGAAGGGGGCGAAGTGACCATCCCCGCGCTTGACACCATCATAAGCCAGGCCGCCGATATGGGCGTTGAGGAGGTAATGATTGGTATGGCCCACCGGGGGCGACTGAACGTACTGGCCAATATTCTGGGTAAGTCGTACGAGTCCATCTTTGATGGCTTTGAAGGAAATGTTCCCGACCAGGTTCAGGGCGACGGTGACGTAAAATATCACCTCGGCTATTCAAGCCTGACAAAAACAAAATCGGGTAAGCAGATCAGCGTGAAACTGGCTCCGAACCCGTCGCACCTGGAAGCCGTAAACCCCGTGGTTGAAGGGTTTGTACGGGCGCAGGCCGATGAGGAATATGCCGGTGATTTTACGAAGATAATGCCCATCCTTATTCACGGTGATGCGGCCGTAGCGGGTCAGGGTATTGTGTATGAAGTGACACAGATGGCGAAACTGGCGGGCTATCAAACCGGCGGTACGGTCCACTTCGTGATTAACAACCAGATTGGTTTCACCACTGATTTCGACGATGCCCGGTCATCAATATACTGCTCGGATATTGCCAAAATAATCGATGCACCGATTTTTCACGTCAACGGCGACGATCCCGAAGCCGTTATCTTCTGCGCAAAACTAGCGGTAGAGTTTCGCGAAAAATTCAATCGGGATGTGTTTATCGATATGGTTTGCTATCGTCGCTATGGCCACAATGAAGCCGATGAGCCGAAGTTTACGCAGCCAACGATGTACAATATCATCGACAAGCATAAGAATCCCCGCGAAATTTATAAAGAACTACTTATTGAACGGGGTGACGTGGATGCTGAGTTGGCGCAGCGTATGGATACGGAATTTAAGCAGCAGTTGCAGGACCGGCTCGACCGGGTAAAGCAAAAAGCTGAGATTCCG
Source organism: uncultured Cytophagales bacterium (assembly GCA_963784335.1). Classification (GTDB taxonomy): domain Bacteria; phylum Bacteroidota; class Bacteroidia; order Cytophagales; family Spirosomataceae; genus Spirosoma. The sequence goes on from CAWARB010000022.1 coordinate 100,874, forward strand.
TACAAACCACTCCGATTAGACCTCAGCTGGGCCGAACTACGATTCAGCGAGCCTGGTGATTTTGACCAGTCGCCCGAAACCGGGGTTCCAGCTGAAGTACTGGAAACGATTGGCAAAGCACTGGTGAAAATCCCCGAAGGGTTTAAACCGCTGAAACAGATTGATAAGTTGCTGAAAGATCGGCAAGCTATGCTTTTTGACACCAAAATGGTGAACTGGGGCATGGCCGAACTACTGTCATACGGGTCATTATTGGTTGAGGGGAAGCCCGTTCGGTTGAGTGGTCAGGATGTACAACGGGGTACGTTCTCGCACCGTCATTCCGTCTTGCACGACTCAGAAACGAACGAGTCTTATTCGTCTCTCGATTATATTCAGGATGGGCAGCAGAAGTTTCAGGTTTATAACTCGTTGCTCTCCGAGTATGGGGTACTAGGTTTTGAGTATGGGTATGCAATGGCTACCCCGCATGCCCTGGTCATCTGGGAAGCGCAGTTCGGTGATTTCTCGAACGGTGCCCAATTGATCATCGACCAGTTTATTGCCGCTGGCGAGTCGAAGTGGGGTATTCAAAACGGAGTTACCATGCTGCTGCCGCATGGATATGAGGGGCAGGGGCCTGAACACTCGAACGCCCGGCCGGAACGTTATCTGCAACTGTATGCAGAGCATAACATGGTGGTCGCTAACATAACCACGCCCGCGAATCTGTTCCACATTATGCGTCGGCAGTTGACCTGGAATTTCCGCAAGCCGCTGATCATTATGTCGCCAAAATCGTTGTTGCGTCATCCAAAATGTATTTCTCCGTTAGAAGACCTTACCAAAGGTTCCTTTCAGGAGGTACTCGATGATACCTACGCGCAGGTAAAAAAGGTGAAGAAGGTATTACTGTGTACGGGTAAAATTTATTACGAATTGCTGGAGAAACAGCAGACCGACAAGCGCGATGATGTCGCTATCGTTCGGTTAGAGCAGATTGCTCCGTTGCCCAAGAAACAATTGGATATCATACTGGCGAAATACAAGAAAGCCGAAATTGTATGGGTTCAGGAAGAGCCAGAAAATATGGGTTCCTGGACTTATTTACTTCGTGTTGGTATGATTCTGCCCATTATTTCCCGTAGAGCTGCGGCTTCACCCGCCACGGGTTATCCGAAAATACATGCTAAAGAGCAAGCGGATATTATTCGCAGAGCGTTTGACTAAAAACAGTAGTAAGTAGTAAAGCTGTACGTGGCTGGTACCATCGTGTTAGCCACGTACAGCTAAAAATAATTTCTACCTCTACCCCTTATGACTAATCACTATGGCCGTTGACATGAAAATCCCTCCCGTGGGGGAATCCATTACTGAAGTAACTGTTGGTACCTGGAATAAGCAAGAGGGTGACCATGTAAAGATGGATGACGTTCTGTGTGGACTCGATTCCGATAAAGCTACCTTTGAGTTAACGGCTGAAGCCGACGGTATTCTGCACATTCTGGCACAGGAAGGCGATGTGTTGCCCATTGGAGCCAGTATCTGCACGATTGATGATAATGGTAGTGCGTCCGCAGCTCCAGCTGTGCCTGAACCGGCAAAAGCAGATGCTCCCAAAGCCGAAACTCCACAAGCTGCCCCAGCTTCGCAACCGGCACCTGCTATGCAGTCTGTTGCTGAGCCAGTACAGGCACCCGCTGCTTCATCGGCCGCCAGCGTCGTTGAGATGAAAGTGCCAGCGGTAGGGGAATCCGTTACCGAAGTAACTATCGCGTCGTGGAGTAAGAAAGATGGCGATCAGGTTGCCCTGGATGAGGTGCTTTGCGAGCTGGAATCGGATAAAGCTACCTTTGAGCTACCAGCCGAAGCCGCCGGAATACTTCGTATCATGGCTCAGGATGGCGAAACATTACCCATCGGCGCCTTAATTGCCAAGATTGAAACGGGTGCTACCGCAGCCGCACCGGCTACCGCACCAACTTCTCAACCGAAAACGTCGGCCCCTGCCGCCGATGCATCGACCAATGGGCAGAACGGCAGCAGTTATGCTGCCAATCATCCATCACCCGCAGCGGCCAAAATTCTGGACGAGAAAGGCGTTAATGCTCAGCAGGTACAAGGCTCTGGCGTTGGTGGTCGTTTAACGAAAGAGGACGCCATGAAAGCATCCCCCGCACCGGCTCAGCCGGCTGCTCCAGCCCAGCCCGCTTCAGCGCCTAAACCGGCCACTCCGGCAGCCTCTGCTCCGCCAGCGGATAGTGCTGCACCGGGAAGCCGGAATCAGCGCCGGGAGAAAATGACCTCACTACGCCGGACAATTGCCCGTCGATTGGTAGCGGTCAAAAATGAGACGGCCATGCTCACTACCTTCAATGAGGTAGATATGAAGCCGGTAATGGACCTACGGAATAAATTCAAAGATAAATTCAAGGAGAAGAACGGCGTTGGGCTTGGCTTTATGTCCTTCTTTACAAAAGCCGTTTGTATTGCACTCAAGGATTTTCCGGCGGTAAATGCCCAGATTGATGGTGACCAGATGATCTTCAACGACTTCTGCGATATCTCCATCGCTGTTTCAACGGAGCGAGGTCTTGTCGTTCCGGTCATCCGGAATGCCGAGCAACTCAGTTTTGCTGGTATTGAGAAGGAAATCGTCCGGTTAGCTGGTCTGGCCCGCGATAATAAACTGACCATCGACCAGATGACCGGTGGTACGTTTACCATTACAAATGGGGGTACGTTTGGCTCGATGCTTTCGACTCCCATTATTAATGCCCCGCAATCGGCCATTCTTGGTATGCACAATATCGTTGAACGGGCCGTTGTGGTCAACGGCGAAATTGTGGTTCGGCCCATTATGTATCTGGCACTGTCTTACGACCACCGCATTATCGACGGGAAAGAGTCGGTTAGCTTCCTGGTACGCGTGAAGCAGATTCTGGAGGACCCTACCCGGATTATTTTGGATATGTAATAACTGCAGAAAGGTACAGAAAAAGGGAGAGGGCGGTTACTACAACCGCCCTCTCCCTTTTTCTGTACCCTTAAAAAAAACTATACCTTTTCTGGCACTATAAAAGGAGCGCGGTATTTACGGGTAAGCATCTGGTTCGCTTCTTTATCGCCCACGAATACTTCGTTTTTTGGATCAAAATGCAGTGTACGACCCAACCGGTAAGCGATATTGCCCAGGTGTGCGATACCCGACGAAAGGTGCGCCGTTTCGACCGGCCCGTTTTGCTTCGACTTGTCTCTTGACCGAACCGCTTCGATGAAGTTAGCGTAGTGATCGCCCCCTTCGTTACGGGCTGGGCCGGGTGTCCGTTCTTTACCCAAATAGGTTTTGTAATCGGAGTAGCCATTGATAACCATGTAGCCTTTGTCGCCGTAGAAAATATTGCCAATCTCAACGCCATCTTCCTTGTTGGTCATCCAGGGGCGGACCTCAAATTGAATGACTTTACCCTGCGACGGGTATTTATACATGGATGATAGCGTTTCTGGCGTTTCCTTGCAGTCTTTCCAGAGGAATTTACCACCGGCTGACGTGATTTCTTCGGGCAGTCCTACATCCAGTCCCCACATGCACAGGTCGGTTTCGTGAATGCCCTGGTTACCAATGTCGCCATTACCGTAGTCCCAGAACCAGTGCCAGTTGTAGTGTACGTAGTTCTTGCTGAACTCTTTCTCCTGCGCCGGTCCCTGCCACATGTTCCAGTTTAGTTCCGATGGTACCGGCGACGTGCCTTTATTGCCAATGTCGGGCCGCCATTTGTAGACCAGTCCACGGGCCATGTATACGTTGCCAATCAATCCGTCGCGCAGGTGTTTGATGGCTTCCTGAATGGCTACTGAACTGCGTAACTGTACACCGTGCTGCACAATGCGGTTGTAGCGGGTGGCGGCTTCGATTAATTTACGCCCTTCGTAAAGATTGTGAGCACCCGGTTTCTCCAGGTACACATCTTTACCCGCCTGACAGGCCCAGATAGCGGCCAGCGCGTGCCAGTGGTTCGGCGTGGCAATACTTACCGCATCGATATTTTTATCGTCGTAGACCTGCCGAAGGTCGGCCACCATCTGAACCTTTCGGTTGTATTTCTTCTCGAAGTCTGTCGCTCCTTTTTGCAAAACATCGCTGTCGACATCGCATAGGGTAACTATTTCTACGTCTTTTTGCTTCGAAAGCCCCTGAATATGGTCTTTACCGCGACCATTGATTCCGATGACCGCCATCCGCACGCGGTCGTTAGCGCCAAACGCATGTGCTGGAACATAGGTGGGCAAGCCAATAGCGGCTAATGAGCCGACAGCACCTGCCTTGAGGATATCGCGCCGGGAAACTTGTTTTGGATCCATGAGTGTAACTGATTTAGGAACTGCTTGAGGGTTAACGTGATAGTAAAACAGGAAATACCGACTGAACTACTTAAAACATGGGTAACATCAGGCCGCCATCGACTATTATACCCTGCCACTCCGGTATTATTCACTAACACGTTCAATCGCCCGGAATACGTGTTGATGGCGATTGCCATTTCATTCCGAGCCGTTGCCAGCGCCATATCACCGGGGCGATACAGTACATGGATACCCCGACCAGGCAATTCATCCAATGGCGACCGAACGGCTCCTTCCGGCTGAAGGCCATTGATGGCCAGATCAAAACCGGCATCAACTGGCTGCTCGGTAATACCGTATCCAATACCCCGGCTACCACCGATAATGGATGTCACAGGGCGGCCCTTTGCGTTTTTTATAAACCGGTCTTCAGCGCTTTAAGCTGCTCGGCTTCGGGCCTTTTTTTGTAGAATGGGTCCAGCGGGTAGCAACCCGAAATCAGCCCATTCCGGGGAGCCGTTGTGCAATCAGAAAACGTGCGGCAAATCTGGTTGCGGACCAGTGCCTGACCGGCCAGCATATCGGCCGGCATAGTTGGGTACGATAATACCATACGCCCAAAGCCCACACTATCGGCCATACCGTTCTGCAGAACATACTGCGCCACGTTGGGTAGCCATTCCTGTAAATAGGAATAGCCCGACCCAATAATCACTAACTCAGGGAAAGCCTGTTTCAACTCGTTTGTTACATCAATTTGCCGCTTTACGCCCAGGAGTGGGTCTTCGGGTGGCAGGTAACCATCGGATGGAGGGAACAGAGCCGGACGCATCAGGTGCGGATTGTAATAAGGGCTGCCGCCGGTAATGCATACCAGTTGTATACCGAGCGATTCGGCCAGCGATAGCAACGCTTTCGTTTCCGTCAGGTCAATGCCTAATCCATTGGCGTCGCCACCAAAGGCAAATGGATAGTGCTCCGCCTGTTCGGGAACGCCTGCGCCCGTGTCCCCTTTTTTGAAAGGTACCATATCAAACGCACTCAGGCGAATCCCGATTTCCAGGCCCGGAGCCGCTTGCCGAATACCGGCTACGATGTTCCGCAAATAACGGGTTCGATTCTCGAACGAACCGCCGTAGCGTCCCTCCCGATTGACTGCACTCAAAAACTCGTGCCCCAGATAGCCATGGCAATGTTTTACATCCACGAAATCAAACCCTGCTTTTTGAGCCAGCACAGCGGCATCAACGTACTGTTGGATAATTTGGTCAATATCAGCGTCCGTAAGCAGCGGATAGTCGGCAGCCATACCGAATTTACTATTCAGAAACGGGTGGCTGTACAGAATTTTCGACTCAAAGGTCTTATGACTAGCGGGCTTACAAAAACGCCCGGAATGCGTAAGCTGGAGACCAATCAATAAATCATCGGTTTGCCCGAATACTTCTTCATGGTCGCGGAGAAGCGATTGGCGTAACTCGACAAAATCAGGAAACGTTTCGGTGTTCAGTACTAACTGGTTTGGGTTGGCTTTGCCCGAATGGCAAACGGCTACCGCTTCACAGCCAAACAGGAGTTTGGCTCCGCTAATGGCGAATTTCTTCCAGCGGCTCTTTGTAAGTTCACTTGGCCGACCATCCGTAGTACCATCCCAACCTTCCATAGGCAAAATACAGAGGCAATTGCCAATTGTTTTACCTGATTTAAGCGGAATCGGTTGATTAAATGGGCTTTCAGAAGGAGGGAGTAGCGTATCATCAAACGGCAGGTCGATGCCGTTCTTATCCAGGTGCGTTCGCAGGTCAGCAGCCGTTTTTAACTGGGCCATGCGGGTGAATTGGGGCTTGTATTTCTCGCTCATTGAGGTAGTTACAGTCAGACGGTCTGCGATTAGGCAAGCCGAGGTTCCGCAATCGTCGGTTCGATGATTCGATTGAAGAAAGTATAGTACGGTTCGTTACGGATAATTCGCTGGAGATATAGCGCCACTTCACGGGCATGGTAATCGCCCCACATGCTGGATTCGCCATTGGCAATTTTACTGCCGGGGGGCACATAATCCCAGCCGTTGGGCTGGTGATAAATGGAGTGTAAAATCAATCCCTGATGGACTGAACTTGTACTGAGATAGGGCTCGGTGAACAATGTTTTGAGTACCGTTAAGCCAGCCTGCCAGTAGCGCTGGCCCTGTTCTGCATTTCCCTCGCTGGGTCAGGTAATGGCCTAGTCGCAGCAAACCCTGAGCGCCAATGGCCGCTGCTGAACTATCCACAGGTTCAAACTCATTGTAGGGGTCGGCGGGTCGGTTTAGGTAATCGCCCAGACGGTGCAGATTCGGTGCACCCGTATCCCAGTAGGGAATACCGTCTGTAGGTGTATGGTCAATGTAGAAATCGCAGGTGGCGGTGGCCGCTTTCAGCATAAACGCTTCGATAGCATCGCGCTCGCCAAAAGCCTCTAATTCTGTACTGTCACAAGCCGCGAGCCATTCCAGTTCTTCGGCGAAGCCGCACATAGCCCAGGCCAGCCCGCGTGTCCAGGTAGTAAAACCCGAATAGCCCTGTTGGGAGTTAGGACAGCGAAAGTTGCCATCTTTCACGTTAAATACGCTTTCGTGAGCGGTACGGCCCGATACGTCGTAGGAGTCGCGGCCTTCACCATAGAATACAGAATAATCGGCGGTGGCTTTCATATGCTGCAAGGCGCGCTCCAGTAGATTGATTTTTACGTCGCCCTCACCTTGAAACACGTGGCCCAGCGCATGACTTAGCACCAATGCCCGGCAGGAACGAATGGTATCGACAAACAGAGAGTGTTGCCCATTGAATGAACTAATGAACCCCCCGTCTTTGATGGACGTCCATCGGCTCGCTTGTACTGCCCCGGAAATCTTCAGGGCCAATTCATAGAAATTAGCCTCCCAGTCATTCTGTGTAATTCGCCCCTCGCGCATCAGCCGAAGTAGGTTTCCGTACGTGCTGACATTATTGAAGCCGTGATCGTGTACCCCGATATGGCTGATGTGTGGGGCCATAACCGATAATGTTTTCTGGCGACCCATTTCCAGAAATTCAGTATTGCCAGTCGCATCGAATTGTAAAATAGCGGAGCCAAACTGAAAACCCTGTGTCCACTCCGTCCAGCCGCGCGTTGAATACTTTCCGGCTACCGTGAAAACGGGGGATCCTTTCGTTACATCGTATTCAGTATTAATCAGGTGGATTTTCTGGCCAGAAACTTCCCAGAAGTGGGTAAGTAATGGTGCGAGGTCGGTGGGTTGTAGCGAGTTATCAATCTGCATAGTACTAAAAGGGCAGCCTTGTATTGGTTCTCCTTCCTAAAGAACAAGATGTGCCGTCTACTACTGAACGGATACAAAAAAGCCGTGCGCGACAGAATCGGCACGGCTCTTTTTTGTTTGTTCCTCCTATTCGTTGATCAAGCTCACTCCTCCCATTTCTAGTGGTTGTGGAATACCCATCAGTTGCAGAATAGTTGGCGCAATATCTGCCAGTTTACCATCATTCAGGGCTGGGTGGTAATCCTTGTCAACCAGAATGCAGGGTACCAGATTCGTGGTGTGCGCCGTATTGGGGGTTCCGTCGTCGTTTTTCATGAATTCGGCATTGCCGTGGTCAGCGATGATAATCGTTGTGTACCCATGAGCCAGCGCGGCTTCCGTAACCGCTTTCGCGCAGGCATCAGCCGTTTCGGCAGCTTTTACAACGGCCTCGAATACGCCCGTATGACCCACCATGTCCGTATTAGCGAAGTTCAGACAAATGAAATCCGTTTCTTCATTCTCCAGTTCGGGAATGATGGTGTCCCGAATGTCGTAGGCTGACATTTCGGGCTTCTGGTCGTACGTTCTTACGGGAACAACGGTTGGTTCGCCTGTCTCATCGTAGATTGTCATTTCTTTGGGTGAGGGGCACAGCAGGCGCTTTTCGCCCGAGAAAGGCTCTTCACGGCCACCCGAGAAGAAGAACGTGACGTGCGGATATTTCTCCGTTTCGGCAATTCGTATCTGCTTGCGACCTGCCTGGGAAATGACTTCACCTACCGTTTTTTCCAGATTGTCCTTGTCAAAAATCACTCTCACCCCCACAAATTCATTGTCGTAGTTGGTCATAGTGATATAATTCAGGTTGAGCTTTTGCATATCCTGCTCCGGGAAGTCCTTCTGAGTGAGGGCCTGCGTAATTTCCCGGCCCCGGTCGGTGCGGAAGTTGAAGCAGAGCACTACATCGCCATCGTCAATTGTGGCTACCGGCTCTCCATTAGCGTTGGTCACGATGAGTGGGTTGATAAACTCATCAGTTATACCGGCATCATACGATTCCTGCAAGGCTTTAGTCACATGGCTGGGGGCTATTTTTTCGCCTACCCCTTTCACCATGGCATCGTAAGCTACTTTGACGCGCTCCCATCGATTATCCCGATCCATGGCATAATAACGACCAACGACCGTAGCAATCTGGCCGGTTGTAGCCACCATGTGGGCCTGAAGATCAGATAAGGTAATTAATGCCGCCTTTAGGGTCAGTGTCCCGGCCATCGGTAAATGCATGAACGAACACATCGGTCAAGGCATGGGCGTGAGCAATGGAAAGTAGTCCTTTTATATGGTCAATATGTGCATGAACACCCCCGTCCGATACCAGGCCGATAAAATGGACCTTTCTGCCAGTCGTTTTGGCGTAGGTAAGGGCATCAACCAAAACGGGTTCATAATCGAGCGTGTGTTCTTCGACCGCTTTGTTCACTTTCACCAAATCCTGGTAAACCACCCGACCGGCTCCCAGATTCATGTGGCCTACTTCAGAATTTCCCATCTGACCCGCTGGTAAACCAACAGCCAGTCCTGATGCTTCGAGTTTGCTGTTGGGGTATTTTGGATACAGCGAGTTCATGAACGGCGTATAAGCCGAGGCAATGGCCGACACGTCAGGTTTGAGCGGAATTCCCCAGCCGTCGAGGATAATGAGAATGACTTTTTTGTTCATAAGTAAAGCAGAAAAGGGCCATGAGATGAAAGAACGAAAACCTGCCGGTACATTCATTCTTTCGCTTCTTTGCCCTTTTTCTCAGTTAGACTATGCTGTTGAATTAAATAGGTAAGTAATTGGCGGCAGCATCGAAGTGCTATTTGATATACTTCGTCAAAAACTTCCGGGCCTTGGTAATAGGGGTCTGGCACGTTGGGCTGATCACTTACGTCCGGATCGAATTCGCGCAGTAGAAAAATTGTATCGTTGGAATACAGGCCTGTACTGCGGTAGTTTAACTTTTCAATGGCTTCGAGGTTGGTTTCATCCATTGCCACGAAGTAATCAAACTGAGCCAGATCATCGCCGGTAAGCCGCCGGGCGCGGTGGGATAGCGTTAACCCGTGTTCGAGGGCATTTTCGCGGGAACGTCTGTCGGGTAACTGGCCAATATGAAACGAAGCCGTGCCTGCCGAATCGCAGCTTATCTGTTCCTCAACACCTGCTTCGACCACCAATTGACGAAAAACTCCCTCCGCTACCGGCGACCGACAAATATTGCCATAACAGACGAAGAGAATATTGAGCATATTGCTTTGGGCGTGGCGCTTCGGGGGCAGGGCGTGGATTATACCCCATGGTGTCAGCCCTACGCTATTTTTCTAGTGGATCATTGTGTTCGTCAACGATCACAAACACGTCTTCCCCTTCTTTTTTCATCAGGTATTTTTCCCGGGCGAATTTCTCCCGCAACCGGTCATTACCCAACACTTCTCGGCGTTCGTTTTCAACTGCTTTTATTTTTTCCTGATAAAATCGGGCCTCTTCGTCCAACTCATACAGTTTCCACCGGTTCCGAATCTGGGTAGGAAGATCGTTCGCATCAAAAAAAGTCATCCAACCCAGAAGGCCCAGGCCGGTAGCAACGTAGAAATTACGGAGGTAACGCAGAAGGCGACGGTAGAGCATAGCAAATAGGGAGAAATGTAGCGTGACCAGGGACGGGTACTAGTGCGATGATGCATTATCCGTCACTGGTCACGCTACTCTCTTCATTCAGTTAGAACTTAAGCCCCGGGAAATAAGCGGTTTCGCCTAATTCTTCTTCAATCCGAAGCAGTTGGTTGTATTTAGCCATCCGGTCGGAGCGGGAAGCAGAACCCGTTTTGATTTGCCCCGTGTTAAGCGCTACGGCCAGATCGGCGATAGTAGCATCTTCGGTTTCGCCCGAACGGTGCGACATGATGTTTTTGTACGAATTTCGCTTTGCCAGATTAACCGTGTCAATGGTTTCGGTTAGCGAACCAATCTGATTCACTTTTACCAATATAGCGTTGGCAATGTCTTTGTCGATACCTTCCTGCAAACGAGTTACGTTAGTTACGAACAGGTCGTCGCCCACCAGTTGGGTATTGGTGCCTTTCAGCACGTCGGTATGCTCTTTCCAGCCCGCCCAATCGTCTTCGCCCATACCGTCTTCGATGGACATAATCGGATACTTACTGACCCAATCCTTCCAGAAACCAGCCATTTCCGACGAAGTGAGCTTGTCACCTGTTGACTTTTTGAAATGGTAAACGCCCGTTTCGGCATCGTAGAACTCAGAAGAGGCAGCGTCCATGGCAATCCAGACATCTTCGCCGGGGCGAAACCCTGCTTTTTCGATGGCCTGCATAATGGTTTGAATCGCTTCTTCGTTCGACTTTATATTTGGCGCAAAGCCACCTTCATCGCCCACGTTGGTAGCCAGGCCCATCTTTTTCAGAACTCCCTTCAGGGTATGGAAAATTTCGGCACCTATCCGCAATGCTTCCGAAAAACTCGTTGCGTTGGCTGGCATCACCATAAATTCCTGGAAATCGATGGAATTGTCAGCGTGCGAACCCCCGTTCAAAATGTTCATCATCGGTACAGGTAGGGTGTTGGCATTAACGCCCCCAATGTAGCGGTAGAGTGGTAAACCGGCTTCCTGCGCTGCAGCTTTAGCGGCTGCCAGCGACACGCCCAGAATGGCATTCGCTCCCAGACGCCCCTTATTGGGTGTACCATCCAGTTCCAGCATGATTTTATCGATCATACTTTGTTCGAAAACTGAAATGCCTACCAACTCCGGGAAAATCAGTTCGTTAACGTTTGAAACGGCTTTCAACACGCCTTTTCCCATATACACAGATTTGTCATCATCGCGAAGTTCAACCGCTTCATGGGTGCCGGTTGATGCACCCGATGGAACAGCGGCACGGCCCAGATACCCATTTTCGGTACGCACGTCTACTTCCACCGTTGGGTTGCCGCGTGAATCCAGAATTTGTCGGGCATGAATGCTTTGAATGGTACTCATCGTAAAGAAATAAGAAGGATTAACAATGAAAAATTTATCGCTCCGGCGCGCCGGGTTTTCGGGTTTGGCTGCTAAAGGATGGTAATAAGTAGCTAACCCGTTGCAAAGTAACGAAATACAGAACAAAAGGTAAGAGTGTGAATGGGAATGGTAGGTGACTTCCTGAATTATTCATGGACTTTGTATCCCGAAAACGGAAGTTATCGGAAAATTTTGTCTATTTGTAGACTTATAAATCGGACGTAAACTAACCAACCCTGTCTATGCGTGGGCTATTGTATTTTTTATTGTTTTTACTAGTTGTCCTTGGTGTGCTCTATGCCTTAACGGGCTGGAGTTATAGCGATGGCGAGCGGGCCGGTACCGTGTCTAAGTTCAGTCGGCGTGGTTTCATCTTCAAAACGTACGAAGGTGTCTTGAACGTGGGCGGCTTTTCGGGTGAAACAGGTTCACTGACACCCCAGTATTTTGATTTCTCGGTGAAAGATGATGCCGTAGCGGCTAAAGTGACTGAAGCCGTAAAAACCGGGCAACGGGTAACGCTTCATTATGAAGAGAAAATCCTGAAACTTGCCTGGAATGGAGAAACAAAATACTACATCACGGGGGTAGAAATAGTAGGGCCACCAGCGCGCCCATATGGTGATTCATCAGGCTATCCTGGCTATCAACCGGGGCAGCAGCAGCCCGTTCAGCCTCAGCCACAACCGGTACAACCTGACGTGCCGCAACCGGCCCCCGCACAACAACCCACGCGTGTTGATACGTTGTAATTCGGGAAAGTTGTTAAGCCTGCCAATTAGCTCGTTTCTAAGCAATTGGCAGGCTTAATTTTGGCTTTCTCCAACCCAAAAATTATTGATGAAAACCACCTTTCTATTTTCAAAATCCGTTAGGAAATTCAGCCATTTTTGGGTAATTTTAACTGTTTAAACAACCATCCTAATATGGCGAAATCAGATACGGCGCAAGCCACAGCATCTGCTAATGACAGTAAATTAAAAGCTCTTCAAACGACCATCGAGAAACTTGACAAGGCGTTTGGCAAAGGCACGGTTATGCGCCTGAGCGAAACGAAAGTTGTTGATATTCCCGTTATTTCGACTGGCTCGCTTGGGCTTGATTTGGCCCTCGGTATCGGCGGTATGCCCCGTGGCCGCGTCGTTGAAATCTATGGACCGGAATCGTCCGGTAAAACAACGCTCACGTTGCACTGTATTGCCGAAGCACAAAAAGCAGGTGGCCTGGCTGCCTTTATTGATGCTGAGCACGCATTTGACCGTGCATACGCCGAAAAGCTGGGCATCGACACGAAAAATCTGTTGATTTCACAGCCCGATAATGGAGAGCAGGCACTCGAAATTGCCGAACACCTGATTAGTTCCGGTGCCATCGACATTATCGTTATCGACTCCGTTGCTGCCCTTGTACCCAAAGCCGAAATAGAAGGTGAAATGGGGGAGAGCAAAATGGGTCTACAGGCTCGTTTGATGTCGCAGGCTTTACGGAAGCTGACCGGTACCATCAATAAAACGGGTTGCTGCTGCATTTTCATCAACCAGTTGCGTGAGAAGATTGGTGTGATGTTCGGTAACCCCGAAACAACTACCGGTGGTAATGCCCTCAAATTCTACGCATCGGTTCGGCTCGATATCCGGCGCATTGGCCAGATCAAAGAAGGAACTGATAACGTAGTGGGAAACCGCACGAAAGTTAAAGTGGTGAAGAATAAATTAGCGGCCCCTTTCAAGGTTGTTGAATTCGACATTATGTATGGGCTGGGGATCTCGAAAGTAGGCGAAATTCTTGACCTGGGTGTTGAGATGGAGATTGTCAAAAAATCGGGGTCGTGGTTTTCTTATGGTACCAGCCGTTTGGCGCAGGGCCGTGATGCCGTGAAAGAGTTATTACTCGATAATCCTGAGTTGATGAACGAAATCGAAGGGAAAATACGGGCAAAAATCGCTTCTGACGACGAAGCCTTGGTTGATCCTGTCCTTGCCGCCACTGGAGGTGACGACGAGGGAGAAATTGATGATTAATTAAGCTTAGCAAGCCTTTGAGAAGGACAGGTAAATCTCCTGTCCTTTTTTTTATACCCTCTATCAACAACAAAATCGGCAACGTGTGAACGTTGCCGATTTTGTTGTTGATAGAGGGTAATGCCTGAAATTATCGTTTCTCGACGGGTACAAACTCCCGGAGAGTAGGGCCTGTGTAAATCTGGCGGGGACGACCAATGGGTTCCTTATTTTCCCGCATTTCTTTCCACTGGGCAATCCAGCCCGGTAGGCGGCCGATGGCGAACATAACCGTGAACATGTTGGTCGGAATGCCCAGCGCCCGGTAAATGATACCCGAATAGAAATCAACATTCGGGTACAGTTTACGCGATACAAAATACTCATCGTTCAGTGCTGCCTCTTCCAATCCTTTGGCTATATCGAGTATAGGGTCGTTAACACCCAGTTTGCTCAACACGTCATCAGCAGCCTTCTTGATGATTTTGGCCCGGGGATCAAAGTTTTTGTAAACCCGGTGCCCAAAACCGTATAACCGAAAACCAGTCGATTTGGCGTTTTTCGCCATCTCTACGTACTTGCTGACATCGCCACCGTCGGCCTTAATCTTTTCAAGCATTTCGATAACTTCCTGGTTGGCTCCGCCGTGAAGTGGACCCCATAAAGCGCTTATACCCGCCGAAATAGACGAATAGATATTGGCCTGCGACGAACCCACCAATCGTACCGTGGAGGTAGAACAGTTTTGCTCGTGGTCGGCGTGCAGAATAAGCAGTACGTTTAGCGCTTCAACCACTACTGGATCAACGGTATAGTCTTCAACCGGCAGGGCAAACATCATATTCAGAAAGTTCTGTATATAATCCAGCTTGTTTTGCGGGTAGTTCATCGGGTGCCCCTTGGACCGCTTGTAAGACCAGGTAGCAATGGTTGGCAGCTTGGCCAGCAATCGGATGATGTGCAGGTCGGTATTGTCCTCATCATTTACATCCGGGTAAAAGGCACTCATGGCACTAACCAGTGAAGACAGAACGCCCATCGGGTGAGCATCGACGGGAAAACCATCAAAGATTTTCCGCATGTCCTCATTCACCATGGTGTGGTGACGAATATCGCTTTCAAATTTATCGTACTGGGTCTGCGTAGGTAGTTCACCATAAATAAGCAGGTACGCTACGCCCAGGAATGATGCTTTAGCAGCTAAATCTTCGATGGAGTAACCCCGATACTGAAGAACACCTTCCTCGCCATCTAAAAAGGTAATGGCACTCTTAGTGGCACCGGTATTTTTGTAGCCACGATCTAAGGTAACATAACCAGTTTGATCGCGTAGGTTAGAAATGTCGAAAGCTTTTTCGTTTTCAGTTCCCTCCAATGTTGGAAATGAATAGGTTTTACCATCGACGGTTAAATCAGCAGAGTTTGCCATATAAAAGATAGGGTAGAATAAATCTGGGGTATTGACTAATGACTTTGCTTCGCAATAAGACCATCCGGGCGAAATTAGACTAAAAATCCAAATGACAGTCGATTTTGTCGTAAAAAAGCCGCGTTACATTTGTATTAAGGGGTAACAGGTGATTTAGGCAATAAGTTTTTTCGGTTATTTCTTATAGAATACCCCGCCCTTCATGACCATCCGAATCTGTCTGAGGCTGGCGATTGCTGTTATCGGATCACCGTTAATCACTATTAAGTCGGCCAGCAAGCCGGGCTTTATACGCCCCCTATTGGCAAGGTGAAATACATCGGCGTTAACGGAGGTGGCTGAACGCAGCACATCAAGTGGCTTCATCCCATAGTCGACCATCATTATCAACTCGCGGGCATTATCGCCGTGGCTGAACACACCCACATCGCCACCAGCGCAGATAATTACGCCCGCATCCAGGGCCTGTTTGAATGTATTCCGCTTTTGTTTGATACGTTCCGGTTCCGGCTCCTGCCCCTTTTTCCAGCCACGATACTGACTCACGGCATCACCAGCCGCCAGCGTCGGGCATAAGGCTGTTCCCTGTTTTTTCATCAGCGCAAAGATTTCGGGGGTTCCGGCATCGCCATGCTCAATCGTTTCGCAACCGCCCAGAATAGCGCGACGCATTCCTTCGGCGGTGCTGGCATGAGCAATTACTGGCCGACCGCTGCTTTTAGCGACTTCAACAATAAGTTTTATTTCATCCAGCGTGTACGTTGGCCTGGCTTCAGCCATTAATCCCCACCGGTAGTCGGCGTATATTTTTATGGCATCTGCTCCTTTGCCGATCTGCCTTCTTACGGCTTTTATAAGGGCATCGTGACCGTCTGCTTCTTCGGCCCCCTGTGGCACATCAATATCGGGACTAAAGCCTTTAGGAGCGTAGCTACCCGTAGCGATGAGCGCCCGCGTTACAACAATCATGTGAGGACCCGGAATTATACCTTGGTCGATAGCTTGTTTTAAGCCTACATCATCGTAGTCCGCTCCTTCGGTGCCGAGGTCACGGACAGTGGTAAACCCGGCCAGTAGTGTTTTTTCGGCATGGACTGTTGCCCGTGCCACCCGCAATGAGCGCGATTCTTTCAGTATTTGTTCATCCCAGGGAGTTTCATTATACGGGTGTAGTAATAAATGAGAATGGCCTTCAATCAGACCGGGCATTAACGTTGTTCCCGGAAGCTCTACCACTGACGTACTGGATGAGTTGGCTCCATTGGTAGAGAAAGAGTTTGCAGGCCCAACGGCGTCAATTACATTGCCCTTTACCCGAACGGCCCACCCTTCATGCATGGTTTCACCATCAAAAACCCGATCTGGTTTAAGAATAATTAGGGTCTGGGCAAAAAGGGAGAGGGGGGAAAAGAGTAACAGGAAACAGAATTTTTTCATGAGCTAATGAAGGCGTATACCTCAAAAATACGCAAAAAGTAACCAAAAGGCGTAGTGAGTACGGCATAAACTGTGAGCCTTAAATATAACGAGATAGGTAGAACCGGTAGGCATGAGAGATAGGTCAAACCCAGCAACGGTAGATTTAATCATGGCCGATACATATCAACTTTTCAGTCTACCTTTGCGTTCTTTACAGAGGGAGTAAGTGTACTATACAGGCGAAAGGATGAATAACTGCTTCACTCTCCTCAGGTTGTCCTTATCGCCGGATTGACAAAAATCAACTAAACAGAAAAATGGCTTCACAGTACGATTTAATCGTTGTGGGTAGCGGGCCAGGCGGTTATGTAGCTGCTATCCGTGCCTCGCAATTGGGTCTGAAAACCGCCGTTGTTGAACGCGAAAGTCTCGGTGGTATTTGTTTGAACTGGGGATGTATTCCCACCAAAGCATTACTAAAATCAGCGCAGGTTTTTGAATACATCAAGCACTCGGCTGATTATGGTATTACTATTTCAGGGGAGTCGAAAGCAGATTTCGGTGCGGTTATCAAGCGGAGCCGGGGTGTAGCAGACAGCATGAGCAAAGGTGTTCAGTTCCTGATGAAAAAGAACAAAATCGACATCATCAATGGTTTTGCTACACTGAAGCCCGGTAAAAAAATAAACGTGACGGACGCGGAGGGTAAAGCTACCGAATACGCTGCAAAACATATTATCATCGCTACCGGTGGCCGCGCCCGCGAATTGCCCAGTGTACCCATTGATGGGGAGAAGGTAATCGAGTATCGGAAAGCCATGACGCTGGAAAAGCGGCCGGATACAATGCTGGTCATTGGTTCCGGGGCTATCGGGGTCGAATTTGCCTACGTATATGCCAGCATGGGTACTAAAGTAACCATCATTGAATTTTTGCCAAACGTAGTACCCGTTGAAGACGAGGATATATCTAAGGAACTGGCCAAACAGTACAAAAAACTTGGTATCGATATTTACACAAAGTCAGAAGTGACTAAAGTAGATACCAGCGGTGCGGGTTGTAAGGTATTCGTAAAAACGCCCGATGGCGAAAAAACCTTCGATGTTGACATTGTACTTTCTGCCGCCGGTGTAGTCGCTAATATCGAAAAGATTGGCCTGGAAGAAACGGGTATCGCCGTTGACCGGGGCAAGATTGTTACGGACGATTTTTATCGTACCAACATCGAAGGCTACTACGCCATTGGGGACTGTACCAAAGGGCAGGCGTTGGCACACGTAGCTTCGGCAGAAGGTATTATCTGTGTGGAAAAAATTGCGGGTCAACCGCATGTTGAGCCACTGAACTACAACAACATTCCGGGATGTACGTATTGTACGCCCGAGATTGCGTCAGTGGGTTATACGGAAAAAGCCGCTCGTGAAGCTGGTTATGAGTTGAAAGTAGGTAAGTACCCGTTTTCGGCATCGGGCAAAGCCAAAGCTGCCGGCGTGCCCGAGGGATTCGTTAAAGTTATTTTTGATGCTAAATACGGTGAGTTCCTGGGGGCCCACTTCATTGGTACTAACGTCACCGAAATGATTGCCGAGGTAGTAACCGCTCGCAGACTGGAAACGACGGGTGAAGAAATTTTGAAAGCCGTTCACCCGCACCCAACCATGTCGGAGGCCATCAAAGATGCCACCGAAGCAGCTTACGGCGAGGCTATTCACTTATAGTAGCAGCGTTATAACACTAAAATAGCCCGGTCAGAATATTCTGACCGGGCTATTTTAGTGTTATAACGTCACTTATTTCAGGATTTTCCAGTGCATAAGACCCAGCTTGGTGAAGAAATAAAGCACGGAGGTTCGTAGAACGCCAAGGCCATAAATGGAGCTACGCCGGAAGTTGATGGACGAGGCTTCGTCAAAATACTTGGTTGGGCAGGTCACTTCGCCAATTTCGTATCCTTTATAGAAAATCTGGGCAATCATTTCGTTATCGAAAATGAAATCGTCGGAGTTGTGGGTGAAGTCCAGGCTACGAAGCACTTCGCCTGAGAAAGCCCGGTAACCCGTGTGATACTCAGATAGTTTCTGGTTCATGAGCACATTTTGCGTCAGGGTCAGGAAGCGGTTCGCCACGTATTTGTACATGGGCATTCCGCCTTTCAATGCCCCTTTCCCAAGAATACGGGAGGCAAATACCACTGGGTATAGTCCATTGCCAATGATGGAAATCATGGCAGGCAGTAGCAAAGGCGTATATTGATAATCAGGGTGCAGCATGACAACGATATCGGCACCAAGTTCAACTGCCTTGGCATAGCAGGTTTTCTGATTGCCTCCGTATCCTTTATTCTTATCGTGTCGGATGACGTGCCGGATTCCTAAGTTGCGGGCTACTTCCACGGTATTATCCGGACTGGCATCGTCGACCAGAATAATATCATCGACTAAATCAAGCGGAATTTCACGGTAGGTTCGCTCCAGCGTTAGTGCTGCCCGGTAGGCCGGCATCACCACAATAACTTTCTTGTCGTTAAACATGGGGTAAAATTAAGCTGTCGATAGCAGTCTGCCAATAATTTTAGTAATCTCAACCATTTCCATCACCAGTTTGAGCGTAAATTTGTTCTTTAACTCAACTTGCTACCAAGCAAAAGCCCTGGGTAGCGGCATTATTTTTCTTTATGTATTCCAGCGAAACAATATTTTTTCTTGCTTTTACAGCCTTTGTGCTTGTTATTATGGCTGTGGACTTGGGCGTTTTTTCAAAGCGTAAAAGTCACGTTGTAGAATTTAAAGAAGCCGCTATTTGGAGTGCCATCTGGGTGGCATTATCCATTTCCTTTTATTTCTTCCTCAAGAATTTTGGCTACTTAGTTCATGGTATCGACACGTTTGCCCGGTTAACGGAAGTACGCGATACGTATGCCGGCCATGTCCAGCTAGTGGCGGGCAATTTTCCAGCCAGTCTTGCTCGTTTTCAGGATAATATGGCCCTCGAATACATAACGGGCTACCTGGTTGAGTACTCACTTTCGGCAGATAATATTTTCGTATTTATATTGATTTTCAACTCGTTCGGCGTTCAACAGCGGTATTACAAAAAAATTCTGGTATATGGTATTCTGGGCGCCATTGTGCTGCGCTTTGTTTTCATCTTCCTGGGTTCGGCACTGATTCAGGAATTTGGATGGATTATCTACTTTTTCGGTGCTTTTCTGGTTTATACGGGTGTTCAATTATTTTTTCAGAAAGAGGAAGATGAAAAAATTGATCCCAAGAAGCATCCCGTCGTTCGGTTTGTCAGCAAATACCTAAATGTGTACCAACGCAACGTAACCGACAATTTTTTTATTCGGCGGAAGTCTGACCGAAAGCTATTTGTAACGCCTCTTTTTATCATTGTTATTGTTGTTGCCGTAACCGATCTGGTTTTTGCCGTTGACTCTATCCCGGCTATTTTTTCCATTACGAAGGACCCCTACATCGTCTTCTTCTCGAACGTGTTTGCCATTATGGGCTTGCGCTCTATGTTCTTCTTCCTGTCGAGCATTATGAGTCAATTCCGTTTCCTGAAAATAGGATTGGCGGTATTACTAACGTTCATTGGTGCTAAAATGCTGGCCGAACACTGGCTGGCCGAGTACGGTTTCAAGCCCGTTTATTCCTTGTACATTATCATTGGCATCTTAAGTGTCAGTATCCTTGCCTCGTGGCTTATCCCCGAGAAAAAGGACCAAGTTGGAGGGTGAGCCAATGGAATAGGTAAAATGTAGACGGTTTTCTGGATTTTGCGTTATAATGCAGTAAGTCCCTCTAATCCTGTGAAAATTTCGCAAGACCACCTGACACTATCTACACCTGTTCTTAAAGCGTTCCGTCGACGCTTAACCAATTTAAGTAGTCGAAACCGTTCGCTTTTGTTGACCAGCCTGCCTGCCAGTCAGTTTCTGGATTTGCACGAAACGGATTTCCTGCTCAACAAACCGTCGTTCACCCTGGTTGCTGATCTGATTAGCCGAAAACAATCGGTTACCCTATGCGACGTACTGGATGCCCGTCAGGAGCGTAGTAATGAGGTGAGTCGTAAACTTCAGCGAATTGCCCGTACAACCCGGTTTATTGAAGAAGAACGTGGCACGGAGGATTTGTACGTTGGCTGGCCGTTTGTGAAAGGAAAATTCATGGACGATTCTGTTGTCCATGGGCCGTTGTTGTTCTTCCCGGTGCAGCTTTCACACCAGGAGAAGTCTTGGAAACTTACGCGTCGGGGTGATGAGGTAGCTTTTTTGAACCCCACCTTAGCACTGGCTTATGGGCAATTTAACCAGGTAAAGCTTCTTGATGAGGTAGTGGAAAAAACGATGGATGACTTCGAGCGTGATCCATTGGCTTTCCGCACACAATTATACGAATGGCTCAAAACTACCGCCCTTGAAATCAACTTTAATCAGGACCTGTTTACGGATAAACTCCAGTTTTTTAATAAACAATCAGCGAAAGATCTGGCTCAGCTGGAACGGACCGGAGAATTAAAACTTTATCCTGAAGCCGTACTGGGCATATTCCCGCAAGCTGGGTCGTTCCTCGTACCAGACTATGATGAGTTGATTACCAGGCAGGAGAAAATTGCGGAAGAACGAGTGGATGTAGTTTCTTTTTCTAACTCGTTCTCTTTTCCAACGCTACCGGAAAAAAGCATCCATACGCCACTGCCAATGGATGCCTCCCAGGAGGCTGCTTTAAGGGCCGTAAAAGCAGGTCAATCATTGGTAGTACAGGGGCCTCCCGGAACGGGGAAATCCCAGCTGATCGCCAACCTTATGGCCGATGCTGCTGCGTCGGGGAAACGCGTATTGCTCGTATGCCAGAAACGGGCTGCGCTCGATGTCGTTCAGGAACGATTACGGCAGGTAGGAATGGCCCCCTTTCTGGCTCTGATACACGATTTTCAGGAAGACCGCCGGGCCTTATATGCTCAGATTGCTGTCCAGATTGATCAGCTGGATACGTATCGGCAACAGAATAATAGCCTGAATACGGTATTGCTTGAGCGGGATTTTGATGTGGAGAGCCGCCGGATTGATTCGATAGTAGGGGAGTTAGCAGCATTCAAAGCCGCTTTATTTGGTACCAACGAGTGCGGCCTTTCGGCCAAAGAATTATACCTGACCACCACGGTAGGGTAACACGTTGTTGGCGTTGGATGACGTATATCAGCAGTTCAACCTGGCAGAGGTAGACGGTTTCGCCAGTCGACTAACCGATTACGCAGCGTATCAGCAACGGGTAGGCATTGGACATCACTGGGCTGAACGCGTGAGCTTTTTTCAATTTGTGAATGCCGACTTAGGAAAAATAGATAATGTCATCGCTCGCTGGGACGAATTGCGGAGGAAAACGAATGAACAATGCAAAACAAGACTAGGCGAGCAACTTTCTCTTGATGAGCTAACGAAGTGGCAGGCTCACGACGAGGAAATTACTTTGGTTTTAGGGTTAATAGGTAATGAAACGCCAGACAATAAAACGGTTTGGGATGTTGTCAATCAGCTACGGAACAAGCCGACTTATTCAGTCCTGACGGATGCCGAGGGTAGACTAGAACAATTGGCCGATTCCTGGGAGGACATGCTGGTTTCGCCCGGCCCCGAATCTTCGCTATCTGCTGGTGATCTCCGCGCATTCCATAAGTTGCTGGCGGGGGTGTTAGCTGTACGTCCTTCCTGGATACAGTGGAACTGGTGGCAATTCAGGAATCCGGGCAAATCTCAACTACAGCGGGTGTCGGTAGCTAATGGATTGACCACTTCGGAACAGGATTTGCAAATCCTGATGACTAAGGTCAACCAACGAATTAAGCTGGAAACGATACGCCACGAAGCGCAACCGCTACTGGCTGATTTGCCACTCACCGAATCGCCTGAAGGAGTACGGTTACTCTCGCGTGCCCGGCACCTGACAAAACGAATAAATGCCCTTGAACCGTTTCATCAACTACCCGCTTCCATATGGAAAAAAAACCAGACGGCCTTCATTGATGATGTTTCAACTATTCTGGACTTGGCTACTACTGTAACCCGGCAGCAAACGGAGGCTCAGGTATACGTAACGACAAACCAATTAATTAAACTTTGGAAGGAATACGATTGGCTTAAACCACTTCGGCAATCGCTTCAGAGTGATTTTGACCTAATGGTCGAAGCTGACCGACTGTATGAAGGGTTTTCGGAAGTAGAGAAGACGATAATCCAGCGACTCGTTACGCACTCTCCAGAAAGTTGGACCGACTTAGTTCAAAATAGTATCCGTCGTGCCTGGCTCGACCATATTGAAACACTACACCCTGAATTGCGAAGCGTTTCATCGCTCAAAATGGGTCAATGGGAACAACAATTGCAGGAAAGTGTCATACGAAAGCAATCGCTGAGTCGGGATATTTTGTTAGTCAAACTACGTGAGCAGACCTACCGGAATTTAACGCTCAATCGACTGAACAATGTCGTTACGTACAGAGACTTGTTGCATCAGACAACCAAAAAACGGACTATTTGGCCAGTGCGTAAACTGATGGAATCGTTTGCTGATGAGGTATTTAAGCTGGTACCTTGCTGGTTAGCATCTCCTGAGTCAGTCTCGGCCATGTTTCCCTTGCGCGAAGATTTATTCGACCTGGTAATTTTTGACGAAGCTTCCCAGTGCTTTGCTGAAAATGGTATTCCGTCTATGGCTCGTGGTCGTCAGGTTGTAGTTACAGGCGACAACCATCAGTTACGACCCAGCGATTTATACCGTACTCGTCTGGACGACGTGGAACCAGAAGAAGAAATACCAGCGGCTCTTGAGGTAGAATCGTTGCTCGAACTGGCGGCCCAAAATCTGCCACAGTTATCATTGGCAGAGCATTATCGCAGTCGCTCATTGGACCTGATTACATTTTCAAACGAGTATTTTTATCAAGGCAAGCTTTCACTACTACCGCACTTTGATGAAATTAACCATCAGCAGCCTGCTATTCGTTACCACAATGTTAAAGGCGTATGGCAGCAGAACACAAATCTGATAGAAGCGGAAGCGGTACTGCAACTACTGGATCAGGTGAGTGCCGAATTACCCGGTCAGTCGGTCGGTATTGTAACGTTCAATTACCAGCAGCAACAACTGATTCAGGATATGCTGGAAAGTAGGGACGAGGTAGAACCGGCCGGGAATAGGAGAGAGTTACCCCCCGGTCTTTTCGTTAAAAATATTGAAAACGTACAGGGCGATGAACGCGATATCATTATTTTTTCTGTCGGGTATGCCGTCGATGAACGTGGACGGTTGGCCATGCAGTTCGGGAGCTTGAACAGGCAGGGGGGGGGAATCGGTTAAATGTCGCGGTTACGCGGGCGCGGGAGCGGGTTTACGTTGTCACTAGTCTATGGCCAGAACAACTAAACGTGACCGATACCGCAAATGAGGGCCCGAAACTCCTGAAAGCTTATCTTTCATATGCACTCACTGTTGCGCAGGAGCAGTTTAAGCCGGTTCTCCAACGACAACAGGCATTAACGGCAACCACCTTGCTCAAGACTAAACTGGCTGCTAAGCATCCTGACTGGCAACCAGAACTTCCCTTCGCCGATTTGACGGTAAAATCCGGTGAAAGGTACGAATCATTAATCCTGACGGACGACGATGTTTACTATCAGCAAACAGACAAACAGGCGCATGCCTATCTGCCCATCGCACTTCGGGCACGCAACTGGCCTTTCCAACGCACCTGGAGCCGCGAGTTCTGGCGAAAGGAGATGTAGGGTAGTAGTGTCGTACAATTGTAAAAAAAGCGGCCTGAGGAAACCCAGGCCGCTTTTCTATTCCTTCATCATACCGATAAACTGGTCAAACAAATAATGCGAATCGTGGGGACCAGGGGATGATTCGGGGTGATACTGTACCGAAAAAGCAGGTTTATCTGTCCGCCGGATACCCTCTATCGTCTTGTCATTTAGATTAATGTGGGTTAGTTCCACATTATCCATGTCCATCACTTCATCAGCTTTAACAGCGAAACCATGATTTTGTGAGGTTACCTCACAGTGGCCGGTAATCAGATTTTTGACCGGGTGATTCAAACCCCGATGCCCATTGTGCATCTTGAAAGTCGAAATACCACTGGCTAATGAAAGAATCTGATGACCCAGACATATGCCAAACAATGGTTTCTCGGTCTCTAGTGCCTGCTTAACCGTTTCGACAGCGTAAGGCATAGCAGCCGGGTCTCCGGGCCCATTGGCGATGAAATAACCATCAGGTTTCCAGGCAGCTAAATCGGCATGTGACGTACGGGCTGGGAATACTTTGCAAAAGACGCCCCGCTGATTAAAATTGCTCAGAATGCTCCGCTTAACGCCTAGGTCGAGTACCGCTACACGTAGCTTAGATTCCGGGTCTCCATGTTCGTAAGCTTCCTGTGTGCATACTTCCGATGAAAGTTCCAGTCCATCCATGTCCGGTACTTTCTGCAACTCGGCCAGCAGGATGGCTGGATCGAGTGTCTCTGACGAAATAATGCAGTTCATTACCCCTTTCGAGCGAATATAACGTACTAACTGACGCGTATCGACTCCATGGATACCAACAATGTTAGCTCGTTCAAAATAATCCTGTAACGATCCATCGGCTGTGTAGCGAGAGTGAACGTTGGAGAAAAAATTGCAGACCATAGCCCGAATTTTCACCCCGCCAGATTCCTGTTCCAAGTTGTCCAGCACACCGTAGTTACCGATATGGGACGTTGTATTTACAATTACCTGACCGTAATAGGAGGGGTCGGTATAAATTTCCTGATAACCGGTCATACCGGTATTAAAACAGATTTCGCCACCGGCTGTACCTATCTTACCAAGTGCTAGGCCCCGATAAACGGTTCCGTCCTGCAATACCAATACTGCTTCAGGTTGCTGCGTATGTTTCATGTATACTTCTCCGGCTTTGAAGACTAAAAAAAAGGGCTAACCATTTGCGGCTAACCCATTTCAATATGATGTTCTTATAAGTCAAATTACTTATTCTTCTTTACCACCTTTCAAACGATCCTGTAACGCCTGCAACTCATCCCATTTGCCATCGCGGGCCAGGGCTGCCTGCTCATTCCAGGTTGTTGCATCGTGTACGTTAAACTGTGGACCTGCATCAGCCAAAACCTGTTGTACGATTGCGTCTTCTGCCGAAGCTAACTGGGCAAAGGTAGTGATGCCAGCGTTACTCAGCAACTCAGCTATTTTAGGACCGATACCTTCAAGTTTCGTCAAGTCATCGCCCTGGTCTGCACTTGCAGCAGGAACTACGTCAGTTTCAACGACTTCAGCAGATGGCTGCTCGTCAACCACAGATGCTTCCGTACTGGTGACTTCTGCTCCTGCATTAGCAGGCTTACCGGCACCACTGCCCCGACGACTCCGGCGGGTTTTGGTTGTAGCAGTCGCTTTGTCAGCAGCAGCAGCGATTAACAGCTCGTTGAAATCGACTAACTCAATCAGGCAGGTTTCGGCGTTGTCGCCTAACCGGTTGCCTAATTTGATGATACGTGTGTAACCGCCCGGACGACTGGCTATTTTGTCAGCTACCATTCCAAACAATTCTTTCATCGTTTCTTTGTCGTTCAGCGATCTGAACACAATGCGACGATTCTGATAAGTATCATCTTTAGCGCGGGTCAGAATTGGCTCCACAAATTTGCGAAGTTCCTTCGCCTTGGCTACTGTTGTCTCGATACGCTTATGCAGGATCAGCGACGAAGCCATATTTTGCAGCATTGCCTCGCGGTGCGAGTGTGTGCGGCTGAGGTGATTATCTTTTTTACCGTGTCTCATTATAGTAAGTGTGTGCGGTTACCCGCTGGGATTTGCAGTTTGCAGTTTATAGCTACGAAACGTAAACCACAAACTGCAAATCACAAACTAGCTTAGTCTTCGTCTAATCTATACTTTGCAACGTCCATACCGAACGTCAAATTTTTCTCGGCAACCAATTGCTCAAGTTCTGTAAGCGACTTCTTACCGAAGTTGCGGAACTTCATCATGTCCGAAATCTCTAACCGGACAAGGTCACCGAGCGTCCGTACGTCTGCTGACTTCAAACAGTTGTACGCCCTCACTGACAGATCAAGATCGGCCAGCGACGTCTTCAGAAGTTTCCGCATATGCAGTACCTCTTCATCTACTACATTTTCCTCTTCTGCTTTCGCCGTTTCAAACGTCATCGTTTGATCTGAGAAAAGCATAAAGTGTTGAATTAAGATGTAGGCCGCCCCCTTCAGAGCCTCCTCTGGGTGAATAGACCCATCCGTTTCAATATCCAGTAGCAAACGCTCGTAGTCCGTTTTCTGCTCAACCCGGGTATTCTCGACACTGTATTTTACGTTTTTTATTGGCGTATAAATAGCATCGATGGGGATGTGCCCGAACGGTAATTCATTAGCACGTGGTTCATCAGCCGGAACGTAACCGCGACCTTTCTCCACAAAAATTTCCATTTCTAAATCTCTGGTATCGTCAATGTGGCAGATTTCCAGTTCAGGATTCAGCACTTCGAACGACGGAGAAAATTTAGATATATCACCTGCTTTAAGAACCGATTGCTTCTTTATGTTGACGGTGATTTTATTGTCGACCATATCGTTGATCTTCTTGAAACGAACCATTTTCAGGTTCAGAATGATCTCTGTTACGTCTTCAACTACGCCCTCGATAGACGAAAACTCGTGTAGGACACCTGGAAACTTTACACTCGTAATGGTGTATCCTTCCAGAGATGATAACAGAATGCGACGAAGCGCATTACCGATTGTTACACCGTATCCTTTTTCGAGGGGTTTAAACTCAAACACCCCGTGAAAGTCGTCAGCTTTCTCCACTACGACTTTGTCGGGCATTTGGAACGCTAATATTGACATACGTTTCGTATTTTAACAGCAGTTCTCTGCCTGACGTGAAGACTGAAATTTGTTTGCGGTTTTTAATACTTCGGTTCCGGGTATTCACTTGGACTAAGGTCCAGCTTTCTACCGACAACCAATCGACTTCAAACCGTAAACTATATAAATCCAGTAAAACCTGTAATAGGTTCTGCTGTAAAGCTTACTTCGAATATAATTCGACGATGGCCTGCTCGTTGAAGTTCTCTGGAATCTGATCCCGCTCCGGGAAGCTGATAAACTTGCCTACCATTTGTTGACCATCCCATTCCACCCAGTTATAACGCTTCGTACTACGAGCGGATAAGCTGGATGTAACAGCCTCTAATGATTTCGATTTTTCCCGAACGCCAATTAATTGACCTGGCTTTAACGAATAAGAAGGAATGTTTACAACTTCGCCATCAACGATGATATGCTTGTGCGACACCAACTGACGGGCTGCCCGGCGGGAAGATGCGATTCCCATACGATAAACTGTGTTATCGAGACGGGCTTCGCATAATTTGAGGAGGTTTTCACCAGTAATCCCTGAACGAACCTGTGCCCGGTGAAACAAGGCACGGAACTGACGTTCAAGAATGCCATATGTATACTTTACCTTCTGTTTCTCAAGAAGTTGGAGCGCATATTCGGATTGTTTACGCTTACGACCACGGCCGTGCATACCCGGTCCGTAGTTTTTCTTTTGGAGCGCTTTGCTCGGACCCATAACGGGTTCGCCAAACTTGCGCGAAATTTTGGCCTTTGGCCCTGTATAACGTGCCATTCTTCAATGAATGAATAAAGTGAAACATTGGACAGACACAACCAAATGTCGCCTGCCCCTATTCATGCCATCCGTAAATTATACGCGACGACGTTTTGGCGGCCGACATCCATTGTGCGGCAGCGGGGTAATATCACGAATTGTTGTTACTTCAATACCCGAGTTCTGGATGGTACGAATAGCCGACTCACGGCCAGAACCAGGACCTTTAACAAACACTTCTGCTTTGCGCATTCCCAGGTCATGGGCTACGGCAGCACAGTTAGATGCAGCAGTCTGGGCAGCATAGGGGGTATTTTTCTTTGAACCCCGGAAGCCCATTTTACCTGCCGATGCCCAGGATATAACCTGGCCATTCATGTTCGTAATCGAAATGATGATGTTATTGAACGTAGCCCGAATGTGAATCTGACCAACGGGTTCAACAACGACCACCCGCTTTTTCGCTTTGTCTTTGCGTTTTGCTTGTGCCATCTTTTGTAGGTAATCGTCAATGTGTCATGGGTTACCATTACTTGCCATTTAACTGTTAAATGACCACAAATAGACCTCGTGACGATGAGCGACCGATTAATTATTTTGTTACTTTCTTTTTGTTAGCAACAGTCTTCCGCTTTCCCTTCCGGGTACGGGAGTTGTTCTTTGTGTGCTGACCACGAACTGGCAGACCTTTACGGTGACGCAGCCCACGATAGCAACCGATATCCATCAAGCGTTTAATGCTCAACTGAACTTCTGAGCGAAGCTGACCCTCTACTTTGTACTCATTCGAGATAGCATTACGCACAGCGCTCGCTTCATCGTCCGACCACTCATTAGCTTTCTTATCGACGCTGATACCGGCGTCGGTCAGGATCTTCTTAGCCCGGCTACGACCAATGCCGTAGATGTACGTCAGCGCAATTTCGCCACGCTTCTTGTCTGGAATATCAACACCTGCAATACGTGCCATACTTATCCTTGTCTTTGTTTGTAACGGGGATTCTTTTTGTTGATCACGTACAGCTTCCCTTTCCGCCGGATCACTTTGCAGTCTTCGCTGCGTTTCTTAATTGACGCTTTAACTTTCATTTTCTTAAAAGTTTTCGGTCTTCAATTGTCAGTCTTCAGTCTTTGGTTAACGAGCAACCACAAACCAAAACCTGTCAACCATCAACCTATTTGTACCGATATACAATCCTGGCCTTACTCAAGTCGTAAGGTGACATTTCTAGTTTTACTCGGTCTCCAGGCAAAATCTTGATGTAATTCATCCGCATTTTGCCAGAGATATGAGCAATTACCTCATGCTTATTAGCCAACTCAACTCGAAACATTGCATTTGACAATGCTTCCAATATTATGCCGTCCTGTTCTATAGAATTCTGCTTTGCCATATTCGCTTTAAGCTGCCATCAGTTCATCTGTATCAACCATCAGGCTTGTTTTGGCAGTAACTTCTTCAATGTATTCAAAGGTTGTCAGAATTTCCGGTTTCCCTTTCCGAACAGCCACTGTATGTTCAAAGTGTGCTGAAGGTTTACGATCTACCGTCCTGATGGTCCAGCCGTCGCGTTCTTGAACAACTCCCTTCTTCCCAAAATTAATCATCGGTTCAATTGCCAGAATCATTCCTTCATGCAATCGAGGCCCCTGACCTCTTTTACCGTAATTGGGGACTTCGGGGGCTTCGTGCAAATCCTGCCCAACTCCATGACCCACCAACTCACGAACAACTGAATAACCAAACTTCTCCGTGTAGGTCTGGATGGCATATCCGATATCACCAACCCGATTTCCTTCTATGGCCTTTTCAAGTCCAACGTATAAAGATTGCTTTGTTCGGCTGAGTAATCGACGCACAGCAGGGCTAACTTCACCAATTGGATACGTGTAAGCACTATCGCTATGATATCCATTCAGCTTAACACCACAGTCAATCGATACAATGTCGCCATCACGAAGCTCGTAACGACTAGGGAAGCCATGAACAACTACGTCATTCACGGAAATACAAAGCGAGGCTGGAAATTTATTGTAACCTAAGAATGAAGGAGTTCCACCGTTATCCTTAATAAACGTTTCAGCCACTGTATCCAGTTCCTTCGTCGTTATGCCCGGTCGGATAATCTTAGCCACTTCGGCATGTGCTTTTCCAAGTACCTGGGCACTGATTTTTATCAAAGCGATTTCTTCATCACTCCGGATAAAAACCATTTTATCTTTTTTGTCAGAATCAGCCATCCCTTTCTAAGCTGCTACCGTTTCTCCAGTTGTCCTTCCCTGGAGACGTCCTGACTTCATAAGACCTTCATACCGACGCATCAGTAGATAACTTTCAATCTGCTGAAGTGTATCAAGTACTACACCAACCATGATAAGAAGTGATGTACCCCCAAAGAACTGGGCGAATCCACTAGTCATCCCGAATATGTTAGCGATGGCCGGTAAGATAGCGACAATAGCCAGCATGATAGCGCCTGGTAGCGTGATGCGGTCCAAAACAGTACCAATATACTCCGACGTTTGAAAGCCTGGTTTTACCCCTGGAATAAAGCCACCGCTCCGCTTCATGTCATCAGCAATTTGAACCGGGTTAACCGATATAGCCGTATAGAAGAACGTAAAAACGATAATCAGCAAAGCAAACAACACATTGTACTGCCATGTGGTATAACTCTGGAAAGCGTTTTGAATGCCAGCCGCAAAATCGCTGTTCTCCGAAAATAGACCAGCCACATACGTCGGAATGAACATAAGCGCCTGAGCGAAGATAATCGGCATTACACCTGCTGCATTCAATTTTAACGGCAGGTATTGCCGCTGCCCACCTACTACCTTGTTACCAATAACCTGCTTAGCATACTGAATCGGAATCCGACGTACGGCTTGAGTTAGTACAACCGCTCCCATAACAACGAAGTACAGTGCTACCAACTCAAGGACAAAAATCAAAATACCCCCTGACCCTCTCGACTGTTGTTCGCCAATCAGCGCACTTGGAAGGCGGGAAACTATTCCAATCATAATAATCATGGAAATGCCGTTTCCAATCCCTTTATCAGTAATTCGCTCTCCCAGCCACATACAAAAGATAGTACCTGCTGTAAGGATGAACAGAGAAGAAATGGTAAACAACCCCTGATCAATCAGCAACGCTTCTTTTGGGATTGTTGTCTGAATATAAGTCAGAGCCTGCACGGCAGTCACTATAATAGTCAGTATGCGCGTTATTTGATTCAACCGTTTCCGCCCTGACTCCCCCTCTTTCTGCATCTTCTGGAAATAAGGAAGAGCGAGTGTCAATAGCTGAATGGCAATCGATGCCGAGATGTACGGCATGATACCCAGTGCGAAAATTGACGCCTTACTGAATGCCCCACCCAGGAAAGTATCCAACAAACCAAGTAATCCCTGAGGATTTAGATTTAGTTTGTTTGGGTCGACGCCTGGTAACACAATAGCTGAACCAAGACGGAATGCCGTAATGAACAGTAGCGTGTTGAGGATTCGACTCCGCAACTCGTCAATCGCAAAAATATTCTTAAACGTGGTGATGAGTCGGTTCATAAAAGTAGGTCGGTGGTTGCTATGATCACAACCTAATTAGCTGCTGACTCTTTCGCTTCTTTCTTAGGCACTATCGCCTTCCCACCTGCTTTCTCGATAGCTTCGATGGCACTGGCCGAAAACGCATGAGCGTGAATTTCAACCGCAGTTTTCAACTCACCACGACTTAACACCTTAACGAGATCTTTTTTGCCTACCAGCCCGTGCTGGAGCATGAAGTTCATATCGATTACGGTTGCATTTGTGTCATCAATCAACATTTGGATAGAATCCAGATTGAGAGGCTTATATTCGACGCGGTTTATATTCTTGAAACCGAACTTCGGCACCCGACGTTGCAGCGGCATTTGACCACCTTCGAAGTGCGTTTTACGGCTATAACCTGAGCGCGACTGCGCTCCTTTATGACCACGCGTAGACGTTCCGCCCATGCCTGATCCTTGCCCGCGTCCGACTCGCTTGCGCTCTGTGACGGAACCTTTTGCCGGTCTAAGGTTGCTTAAATTCATGTGTTTGTTATTAAAAAGATGATTCTTTTAGCTTTTCAAAACGTTTCTGACAGGTAGTTAGAGCGGTCTGGAAGCCAAAAGAATCGCAAAGATACTTAAATTTCTTCAACCTTTACTAAGTGCTGTACCTTATTGATAGCACCCTTCAGCGAGTCATTGTATTCCAATTCGACACTGTGGTTGATTTTGCCTAAGCCTAACGACTTAATGGCATTTTTCTGAGATAACGGCCGCTTGATAGTGCTGCTGACCTGCGTAATGCGTACTTGTGCCATGTCTGTTGCTACGTTTATTAACCGTTAAACACTTTTGCCAAGCTCACCTGACGCTGAAATGCTACCTGATGGGGTAAACGCATTTTTAATAGGGCATCAAGCGTAGCTTTCACCACGTTGTGCGGGTTTGATGATCCTTTTGATTTTGCTAAGATATCATGCACACCAGCAGATTCCAGAACGGCGCGCATGGCGCCACCGGCAATTACTCCCGTACCCGGAGCGGCTGGCTTCAGCAGGACAAAGCCACCGCTGAACTTACCTTCCATCTCGTGGGGGACTGTGCGCTTTAAGAGGGGAATCTGTACCAAATTCTTCTTGGCATCTTCAACTCCTTTGGCAATTGCATCGGTTACTTCGTTGGCTTTACCCAACCCGTAACCTACAACACCGTTACCATCGCCAACGACGACGATTGCCGAGAAACTAAACCGGCGACCACCTTTTACTACTTTCGCGACACGATTAATAGCTACGACCTTTTCTTTAAGGTCAGCTTCGTTAAATTTTGTCGGTCTTGCTGAATTGATATTCATCTTTTCGCAGTTAATGCTTAGAACTTAAGGCCACCCTCACGGGCTGCATCGGCCAATGCTTTTATTTTACCGTGGTATAGGTAACCATTGCGGTCGAATACGGCTGCGCTGATGTTCTGAGCAACTGCTTTTTCGGCCAAACGCTGACCTACTTTTTTCGCCGTTTCTATCGTGTTGCCTTCGGCTTCACTTTTCAACTCTACCGACGAGGCTGCCGCTAATGTGCGACCACCTATATCGTCAATCAGTTGGGCGTATATCGCTTTATTTGAGCGAAAAACTGATAAGCGGGGGCGCTCAGCCGTACCTGACAGTTTTGCGCGGATGCTGTACTTGATCCGTTGTCTTCTTTCTTGCTTGTTCGTTGCCATCTTATTTGATTCCGACCAAATAGGCGTTTAAGTAATTTGATGCTTGTCGTTTGAAACTTGGCCAACGCGTTTTTGCACGATCAAGCTTCAAACAACAAACTTTATTTTTTAGACGAGGACTTACCCGCTTTACGGCGAACTTGCTCACCAACAAAACGAATACCTTTGCCTTTGTAAGGTTCTACTTTACGCAGTGAGCGGATTTTAGCCGCTACGTCGCCAAGAAGTTGCTTGTCCGAACCTTCCAGATATACCTTGGGGTTCTGTCCTTTCTCTGTTACAGCAGTTACTTTAATCTCACCCGGTACGGCTACATACACATTGTGCGAATAGCCAAGTTGTAACTCAAGGATGTTGTTTGTAACGGAAGCTTTATAACCAACCCCGATAACCTCAAGATCAAGTTTGTAGCCTTCGCTTACACCCTGTATCATGTTACTTACCAGGGAGCGATATAGACCGTGTAATGCTTTATGGCGTTTCTGCTCCGTCGGCCGGGATACTTGTATCTGACCTTCTTCGATTGCTACCGAAATGTCCGGATCAACCGACTGGGTCAGGGTGCCTTTAGGCCCTTTCACCGTAACCACGTTCTGCGCGTCAACAGACAGCGTAACGTTGCTTGGGAGGGAAATGGGTTTCTTACCTATGCGTGACATCGTTCAGTTCGAATTAATATACGTAACACAATACCTCTCCGCCGACATTCAATGTCTTCGCTTCTTTATCCGTCATCACACCTTTAGAAGTTGAGATGATAGCTACACCTAATCCATTCAGGATACGCGGCAGGTTATCGGCACCCCGATACTGACGTAGTCCCGGACGGCTGATGCGTTGCAGGTCAACGATAGCAGGTTGCTTCGTCGTAGGATTGTACTTCAAGGCAATCTTGATGATACCCTGTGGAGTACTATCGTCGAACTTATAGTTCTGGATAAACCCTTTGTCGTACAAAACTTTGGTAATTTCTTTCTTTATGTTCGAAGCAGGAATTTCGACAACCCGGTGCTTGGCCCGGATGGCATTTCTAACACGAGTTAGGAAATCTGCTATTGGATCTGTATTCATTCTTAGCGTTGCGTTACTTGCAAACCCCTATTTTTGAGGAAGTTCGCAAAATTACGGGAACTGAATTTCTAATAGAAATGGAAACTGGAACTACCAGCTCGCTTTTGTTACACCTGGAATTTTACCCGCTGATGCCATTTCCCGGAACGTAACCCGAGAGATACCAAACTTGCGCATGTAACCCCGAGGACGTCCCGTTAATTTACAACGGTTATGCAGCCGGACAGGTGATGCATTTTTAGGTAGCTTGTCAAGACCGATATAATCACCGGCAGCTTTCAGGGCTGCCCGTTTCACGGCATATTTGGCTACTAACGCTTCACGTTTCCGCTCCCGTGCTTTGATTGATTCTTTTGCCATTATTTTAGCCTTTGTGTCGGTTATTATTTACCACTCTTAGCAAACGGCATCCCCATCGCTTTCAGTAGCTCATAGCTCTCGTTATCGGTATTGGCAGTTGTCACAAATGTGATATCCATACCCGAAATCCGTGCTACTTTGTCGATACTGATTTCCGGGAAGATGATCTGCTCCTGTACGCCAAACGTATAGTTACCACGGCCATCGAATCCCTTGTCGCTAATGCCTTTGAAGTCACGAACACGGGGCAATGCTACAGTTGTCAACCGGTCGAGGAATTCATACATCTTTACACCACGCAGCGTTACTTTCGCACCAATGGGCATTTTCTCCCGTAGTTTGAAATTAGAAACGGCCTTTTTCGACATTGTCGGAATAGCCTTCTGGCCCGTGATAGTCGTTAGTTCATCTACCCCTACGTCAACCAATTTTTTGTCAGCGACCGCGGCTCCGATGCCCTTATTGATGACAATCTTATTCAGGCGCGGTACTTGCATAACCGACTTATACTGAAACTTGTCTTTCAATTGGGGTACAATCTCGTTTACGTACTTTTCTTTAAGTCTTGGCGTTGCCATCTTTTCGACCTTTTTTATTTACGACCCGCATCGGCAGACCGATCAGGAATGAAGTTGCCCGTCTTCTTGGAGAAGCGCTGCAGTTTGCCTTTGTCGTTCAATTTACGACCAGTGCGGGTTGGTTCACTGGTAGCTGGATCAACCAATTTCAGGTTACTGATATGAATTGAGCCTTCTGTTTTCTCCAGGCTTCCCTGTGGGTTAGACGCGGTTGGTTTTAGGTGTTTGGTAATCATAGCTACACCCTCAACACGGGCACGATCCTTTTCTACAATTACTTCCTGCACCACTCCGCGCTGCCCTTTCGAGTTCCCGCCAATAACGACGACCGTATCGCCCGTCTTTACGTGGAACTTATGTTTTGGTAGCGTTATTTTTTTCTCCATGGCTTACAATACTTCCGGGGCTAACGATACAATTTTCATGAACTGCTTCTCGCGCAATTCGCGGGCTACGGGTCCGAAAATCCGGGTACCACGTGGCTCGTCATTGTTGTTGAGCAATACCGCTGCGTTA